>CANGVA010000001.1 GCA_947457395.1 Bacteroidota bacterium
ATTTCTTTACGCTCGGCCGTGCGAGAGGAGAGTCCCCGATTGCGCAGCTGTTGCTCGTACCTCGCACATCTGCTGCATCGGGGTAAACTTCTACTCTTTTTGTTGCACAAAAAAACCTGTACGTTGCCGCACAGGTTTCTCTCGCTTACTGCGTGCGCGAGAGGAGAGTCGAACTCCTACAGGTGTTACCCCACTGGCTTCTGAGACCAGCGCGTCTACCAATTTCGCCACCCGCGCAAAAAAATTAAACTTCCCTACTCAACTTTCGTCTACCTCCCGACAAGTCGGGATTGTTCGTCTAGCTGTTTTTCTTCGAAAAGCAGAGACTCACGAAAATTTCGCCACCCGCGCAAAAAAAATTAAACTTCCCTACTCAACTTTCGTCTACCTCCCGACAAGTCGGGATGCAAATGTACATGAGCCTGTTTAGCTATGCAAATATGGGGTGTATTTATGGCTAATTATATTTTCCAGCTAAGGGTGATAAAGAAATTACGCGGGGGTGCTGCAAAAAACACAGGAGTAATGATGCCGGCTGTGGTTCCGTCCGGGCGGTAGTCCACTACATTGCTGAACATACCTGCATTACCCCACGCATTGTAAGTTTGATTGAAGAGGTTATTGACATGAAACGTAAGTGCTACTTGTTGCTTTAGCCATTGTTTAAGCTGTAATCCCAGTCGTAAATCCGTAACCGTGTATTCCGCAACTGCTGCCGTTTTTGATGAACTGTTGTCTACAAACTGTTGTGATACATACCGTGCGTTGATTTCGGTATACAACCATTCAACCGGGTTAACTCGTATGCCTTGGTTCACTATTACTGAAGGTGTAAGTGCAGGCGTGGTTTCTTTATATGTAAATCCGGCACTGCTAAAAGTACTGTCGGTGTAAAATTGTGTAATCTCTTGTATGCGGTTATGGCTGTAGTTGCCTGCATGTATTAGTGTAAAATACTTATTTATTTTCCAGGTCACATCAAGCTCCAATCCGCTGCGCGTGCTGGCTGCCACGTTTGTAGTAATCGGATAACCAAAAGCATTAACCTGGCCGGTATTGATAATGGCATTGGTAAAATCCATGTAGTACACATTCGCATTCAGTTGCAGTGAACGCGTATTCATGCGCACACCGGTTTCCATATCGGTTACATACTCCGGTTTTATGTCATCCTGCTTTACGTTACGTGTGGCATAATCATCCTGAAAATAATCAAAACGGGTAGGTTCACGCCCTGTCATTCCTGCCATTGCATAAATATCTGTGTACTCATTGATGCTGAACTTACCACCCACTTTCGGATTTATAAAGGTCCACTGCATATTTTCAGAAGTAAAAGGTGGTGCCGCATATTGCATGGTTTGTGCGCTATAACGGAAAAAGGCCGAACGCACCTGCACATCTCCGAAAACGGAGGCGCGGGCTGTTAGGTTATAACTTGCTTTTACAAACGCTGATGCCTCTTGCTTATAACCGGTATTAAAATATACACGATGTCCGCCTGAAAAACCTGAAGGAAATACATCCATGCGTTGTACCTCCATAAAATGATCAGCAGTAAAACTGTTTACATGAATACCTGCATCTACTTTTAACTTTTCGCCATGATAGTAGTAGTTGGCAAACCCGCCATAAAATTGTTGGTCAAGCCGGTAAGAAACCAATGCATTGGTTTCGCGTATGGTATCTGCACCAACAATGGGCTCAGGCATATTGTAAAACGAGTAAGTGAATAACGATGATGCCGGAAAATACACCTGAAATTGTGGAGCATTGCCCCTCACATAATAAGCCGAGGCATTGATTCCTGACTTCAGTGAGAAACTGCGCTGATATTGCAATTGGAAAAAATGCTGCTGAAAATGATCACGCTCGCCTTGCGTGAGTGTGTTGGCTCTTCGGTTGGTTTTTAAAGTGGCCTCATCCGCTCCGATGTAGGCCAGTTGAGACCGTGCATCACCACCCCATGCGTTCAGTTTAAGAACCGACTTGGTACCAAAACGTGCAGCGCTAAACATATAAGAAGTTATTTGGCTGCCCGAACGCTCGCGGAAACCATCAGTTGCCAAATTGGATAGACGCACATACATGGCATATTTATCTTTTATTCTTCCGCTCTGTGCTTCGGCTGTTATTCTGCGTGTATTAAATGATCCATAGCCTATGTTCATTTCGGCCTCAGCTTTATCGGTCAACGTACGTGTTAGGATATTAATACTGCCACCGAAAGCTGCCGTACCGTTGGTAGATGTGCCCACGCCCCGTTGAATTTGAATGGAATGAGCACTGCTAGCCAAATCAGCAAAGTTGTTAAAAAAAGTGCCTTGATTTTCGGGGTCGTTCACAGGCACACCGTTAACGGTAAGGTTAATACGGCTTTGGTCCATGCCCCTTAGCCTGAAAAAGCTGTAGCCTACTCCGGTGCCATTATCACTATATGCATGTATGGCGGGCGTATTTTGCAATACATTCGGCAAATCGGCCCCGTAGTAAATTTGTTTTAATTGTGCGGCTGTAATATTGGTATAGGTAACAGGTATATTTTTTCCGGCCCGAATACCTACGAGCACTACTTCCTGAATGGTTTTACCGGTTAATGTGTCGGCAACAGGTTGTGAGTGGCCAATCTGAATAAGGAAGTAACTCACACACATCAATAATGAAAAACGTAACATAATTTAGAACAAAACGGTTAAACAAAAACAGCAACCGGGGTTGGTTGCTGCAGATAATTGTTTACCACTTGGAAGTGAATACGCATTGTTGTGCATTCACCGAAAAGCTATGCTTTTCGTCTTATCCCTTCGCGGGCATTACCCCGATCAGGTTCCAAGGGTATTATCTCAGACTTGTTACAGCCACCCCTAAAGACAGCTGCAAATGTATAAGCAGGTCTGAAAAAAACAAATAAGGAAATATTATTGCGTAAAATACGAATCGGAATGCCTTGCGTTGAGCAATTTTGGTTAAGGCAAAAAAAATCCCGATAACTAACTATCGGGATTTTAATTATTTTTTATTGAGCGGGCGCTGCATTTGGATCAGGTTGAGCACCCTGTTGAGCAGGTGCTGCTGCCGGAGCCTGTTGCTGTGGCGCTGCCGGAACAACCGTGTTTTCAATATTTTCTTTTATTCTGCTGTCAACCGTGTTTGTGGTTGCCTCACCGTAAGGGCGAAAGAAATTGCTTCCTAAGGCTAAAACAATGAGTGTTGCTGCTAAAATCCAGGTGGCTTTTTCAACCACATCAGTACTTCTTTTTACTCCCATAATCTGGTTGGGCGCAACAAAGTTGGCGGCAATACCTCCACCTTTTGGGTTTTGAATTAAAACAATCAGGGTGAGTAAGATACACGCTGCAATAATTACTATAGATACAAATACAAACATAATCAGTCTTTATTTTCGGTTTTTATTTTTTGAATAAGGGATGCAAAGTAAGCCATTTTGTGAGGATAAATCAAGCATAATTTTTCGTAGGTTCTGATGGCTTTTTTATAGTGCCCCTGCTTGTAGTAAATATTTGCAAGTGTTTCTGTTACAAGGTCTTCATCTTCTTCAACACTTTGCTTGGCCACATTAACCGGGTTATAAAATTCTGCTTTAGGTCGGCTTATGCTGGGGTTTTCACGAATAAATTTATCTAATATGTTTTCAAAATCATGAACATTGGAAACCGGCCTAGCCATGCTTTCCTTTATTTCTTCAGCTATTTGGTTGTTTTCAATGCCCGCATCTGATTCGGGCAGGATTTGTTTGCCATCATCAGTGTTAACATCAACCTCTTCTGCCGTAACCGCTTCCTGATTTTCGCTGCGCTGCAGCCACTCTAAAAACGTTAATTCCTGAATGGTTTCTTCGGTTACCGGTATTAATGTTTCAATGGCTTCTGTCTTTTCTACTTCTCGGTTGGCAGGGGCATCCTCGACCGGCAATTCAATTAAAACCGGGTCTTCTGTTTTAACAGGTATGCTTACCTCAGGCAAAACAGAAATGGCGGGGGCGTTTTTCTCTGCCTTAATATCATGAATATAGGCATATAGCACCTCTCTGTCGGGCACAATTAATGCCGTGTTTTTTAGCTGTTTTTCAAACTCATAATGCTTTTGGGAGTAAAGCGCTTTAGTTAAAATGCTGTGTGCTTGTTGCAGGTAAGGAAAATCTGTAATAATACCTTTCAGTGCCTGTATATGCACTTTCTCCAGATTTTCGGGATGCTCAACTAAGGTAATGAATTCTGACTTGTTCACTTTTGGCCTGCTTCAACCCACGAAGTAAATAAAAAAATATGAATACAGGTAGCCCTACCAATTAATAAAAGCTTTGTTAAACACATCAGTTACCATCATATCGGTTACCTTTGTAATTAATTCGTTTTCTACGGCTGCAAAATTCTGTGAGGAGGGAAAGTCTACAAAGTTGGTAAAGGTTTGCGTAAAATTCTTTGTTTCATCCTTTTTGTTCTCAAAAGTTATTTCAGCGGTAATGGTTAGTCTGTTTACAGCATTTGCTTGATTGCCCTGAACGGCCACAGGAGCAGTGCGGTAATCCGTTATCTTACCACTAAACTGCAAGTCACCGTCTGCTTGTGCCAGTTTTAATTGTGTTTCGTTAATAAACTTAGTTTTCAGTTTTTCTGTAAGTATCTGGCTCAAGGTTGGAGCCACAATACTTGCAGTGTTTGAAATATAGCTTACAGAGAAAGTCTTCGCATCAGGCGGCACGGACGCTCCGGTATGAGAATAGAATCCGCAACCTGAAAGCGTTAGCGACAAAACAGCCGCTGCACTAAAAATGGTGATCAGATAAATGACCGAACGCATCATGAATGCTTAGGCCGAAGCTTTTGATTTTGCTATCTGGGCTTTAAGCCAATCAGTAGTTACTGATTTTGGTCTTTCAAGTGGCAATCCAAGAGCACGATCCCAAATAAGCGATGCCAACACACCCAAGGCTCTAGATACGCCAAACAATACTGTATAAAAATCGTATTCCTTCATGCCATAGTGCACCAGCAAAGCACCGGAGTGTGCATCTACGTTAGGCCATGGGTTTTTAATTTTTTTGATGTTTCCTAAAATACCAGGAGTTACATCATAAATATCCCAAACAATATTCACCAACTCATCTGTTGGCATATGTTTTTTGGCAAATTCCATTTGTGCAGTAAAACGTGGGTCGGTTTTGCGCAATACGGCATGGCCATAACCAGGAACTACTTTACCGGATTCAATTGTTTTGTTGAGGTAATCTTCTATTTGTTTTTTGCTTGGTTTGCCACCACCCAGTTCATTTTGCAATTCCAAAACCCAGCGGATTACTTCCTGATTGGCTAACCCGTGTAAAGGTCCTGCAAGACCATTCATGGCAGCAGAGAAAGCAAGATAAGGATCACTCAGCGCTGAACCTACCAGATGTGTGGTATGCGCAGATACATTGCCTCCTTCGTGGTCGGCATGAATTACCATATACAAACGCATTAACTCCTTGAATCCATCATCATCTCCATACCCAAGCATATGAGCAAAGTTTGCAGCCCAGTCTAATTTTGGATTTGGCTCAATATGCTCATTATTTTTATACATTCTTCTGTAAATGTAGGCCGCAACGCGCGGCAGGCGAGCAATCAGATTCATTGAATCTTCAAAGGTGTAAATCCAGTAATCTTTTTTATTAACACCTTTGCGGTAAGCAGCCGCAAACTCCGATTCTGTTTGCATAGCCATAATGGCTGCAGAAAACTGAGTCATTGGGTGTGTATTCACCGGGAATGCATCAATTACATTAAAAACGTGCTTAGGCACCACTGCTCTTTTGGTCCAGTTGCTGCCTACTTCATACATCTCATCATAAGTAGGAATTTCTCCCATTAACATCAGGTAAAACAGGCCTTCGGGCAATGGTTCATCGGTTCCTTCCAGGCGTGGTAATTTTTCTTTCAACTCAGGAATGCTATAACCCCTGAAACGAATGCCTTCTTCTGCATCCAGTAAGGATGTTTCGGTAATCAGGCCTATCATACCCTTCATACCTGAAGAGACAGAATCCAATGTGTAGGAGCCAAGCGGATGGGCAGCATTTTCTTTTAAAAACTCTTTAATTTCCTGTGCTTTTGGTAGCGCAACTTCTGCAAATTTGTTTTTAATATGATCCATGTTTGATTGAAAAAAATTGTTTTTTAAATGTTTTGGTTAAATATAATATTCAAAACCGCCCAAAATTAGTATTTGTTTTTAAGAAAACGGCATTGCATATAAAATATTCATAGCAATGAATGAAACACCTACTTTTTATCTGATTTATTATAGGTTAGTAAACGATGAATAAAAAAAGAGCTAATGGTTAATATGCCTGCAAAAAAGAAAATTAATGCCGGGGTTTCAAAGTTGAATAAAAAGAATTCACCAAGCATCCATGTGCCATTAGCTGCAATCCAAAGGCATACCGCCACATTGGGTAAAAAGAGTCGCTTGTTATGGCGGGTTTTCCAGGCCAAATGTAAAGCCACAATAACAGTAGGTGCAACCATTAATACTGCACCCGCTTTAAATTTAATGAGCCAGCACGCATCTTTAAGCAGCCACAAAATAATGTGGAGGTTTTCATATTGCCGGAGGTTTTTCATAACAGCGTGCAATATGCAATATTCTTTTGTTTTATAAACAGGGTATTGCTAAGGATGCAGAGTTTATGCTATTCTGAAGTTTTTATGTAATTTCGGTTTTTAAACCATGAATATACGGCTTCTCTGCATGTTTGTTTTCGCCCTACCGGCCGCCTTGAAGGGGCAGCAGGCCATCGTTAGTGGACTGGTAAAGGATATTAAAACAAATGAGCCCGTTAAAATGGTTTCTGTTAAATCTGATGATGGCAAAACTACAATTGCAGATTCCAACGGATATTTCAAGATAAAGGTTGCGCCCGGCAAGCGTATGCTCCGGTTCAATTCTGTTGGCTATGTAACCACAGAGCAGTTTGTGCGTGTTGCAGAGGAAGATCAGATAACAGTTAGGGTTTATATGGAGCCTTATATTAATGAATTAAACCGAACTGTAATTACAGCCAGCAAGCACGAAAAGGAAGTGGCCAGAGAAGCAGTATCTATTAACATTATCAAACCATCCTTAATCAGGAATACCAATGCTAATACCTTATCCGATGTAATGAACCGTGTGCCGGGTGTAAGCGTAGTAGAGGGTCAGGCGCTAATCAGAGGAGGTGTGGGCTGGTCCTATAATGTAGGCAGCAGGGTTATGGTGTTATTGGATGATATGCCCATGATGGGAGGAGATGTTGGAGATGTGCAATGGGATTTAATGCCCATTGAAGCGGCTGAGCAAATAGAAGTTATTAAAGGCCCAAGCTCTGTTTTGTATGGTAACTCTGCTTCCAGCGGCACCATTGCATTGCAAACCGGGTGGCCCACCAACAAGCCGCAAACTTATATACAAACCTATCAGGGTATATTTGACAACCCCAGACGTAAATCAGCTATTTGGTGGGAGCGTACCTCTCAACCATTTACAACAGGGGCCTTTTTGGTACACAAGCAAAAATTTGGTCAGTTTGATTTGGTGGTGAGCACGAACCTGAATGCCGAGCGAAGTTATATTGAACAGAATGACCAATACAGGGCCAGAACATATTTTAAAACACGCTATAGGTCACAGAAAATACCTGGCTTAGCCACCGGTGTAAACGGCACATTTATGCTTAAGAAAGGTGGAAGGTTTTTTCTTTGGGAAGATGCCGACAGCAATATACTCAGGCCATTTGCCGGATCAACCGGCCAGGATTTTTACCGTATTTGGTCATTAGACCCTCATCTGACTTACACGCACGGCAACAAATATACCCTTTCATTAAAAATGCGTCATTACAATATTACCCGGTTTGTTGATACGGTAGCTTTTCCGGGCGAGAATGATGCTGTAGCCAATCTGCAGGCTTATGATGTGAATTTTAATCGCAGGTGGTTTAAAGGTTTCAACACCATTAGTGGGGTTTATATAACAAGGGTTTGGGCCGTTGGCAATGTTTATCCGGGCAATCAGACAGCATATTCGGCAGCTGCCTTTACACAATTGGAGTATCAGCATGGTCGCTGGAACACATCTGCAGGTTTACGCTATGAGTTTAATGCACAAGGACCGATAGAAGAAACCCAACGCCCTTTGTTCAGGGCAGGCTTAAACTATCAGGCCAGCAAAAACACTTTTTTTAGGGCTTCCTATGGCGAGGGGTTTAGGTTTGCAACCATTGCCGAAAGGCTGGTTGAAGATCGTGTAGCATCTCTGGAGGTCTTGCCAAACCCAAATCTGCAAAGCGAAAGAGGCTGGTACACTGAAATAGGCATTAAACGTGGATTTAAAATTAGTAATTTTAATGGTACGTTAGATGCCTGTTTTTTCTGGCAAGAGTATCAAAATCTAATTCAGTTTCAGTTTAAGCAATGGGTAAGAGATAGTTTTTATATTGATTACAGCGTAATTCCTCCGCAGTTCTATTCATTCCCAGGTAAAATAGGTTTTAAAGCCACCAACTTCCCCAATACCCGCACAGCAGGGATGGAGTTTGCAATAGATGGCGAGGGCAGTATAGGCGAGTTTTATATTAGCACCCTCTGCGGCTATACCTATACCTTTCCGGTTGATTTGGACTCCGCATCTAACCTTAAGGCTTTTGGTCCTTACATGCGGGCTTTCTTTAATGGCCTTGACGGACTTTCTGCCAACGAAAGAACGGCCATCCTCACCTACCGTAACAGGCATTTGGTTAAGACGGATATTGAAGTAAGGTATAAAAAACTGAGTATTGGTTATAATTCTCAATACTACAGTGTATATGAAAAAATAGATGCACCATTATATACGCTCATACCCGGCATTGATAATTTTTTAAATAATGTTGGCGCAGGAGATTGGATACACAATATCAGAACATCTTATCAGGCTAGCCAACAAATTACAATTGCACTGCTGGTGAATAATATTGCAAACCGTGAGTTTGGCACAAGGCCTGCCCGGCTTGATCCGCCAAGAAGCATTAACCTGCAGGTAAGAATTAGCCTATAAATGCAAATAGGTTTTGCCCAATCAGGTTTTATTCAACCAAAATTTTATTCAGGGCTATTTTATCACCACTGCTTAGCCTGATAATATAAAGTCCCGGAGAAAAAGAATCGATAGCTATTTCTTCTGTGATGTAGTAATCTGCCGGCTTATCAAATACTTTTTTATAAACTGCTTTTCCCTGCATATCCAGCATTTCTAGGGTGCTTAGTTCTGATTGTAAATTCTCCAAATCAACCTTTACAAAATGTTTGGCAGGATTGGGATATACTTTTAATGTTTGTGCCTTTTCTATTTCTATGCCACCGTTATAAGCCAAGACCCTGAAGTTATAATTAGAGCTTGAGTCTACCCGTATAAAATCTGTTCCTGCCGCTTTTATCCATGATTGGATGTATATTTTAATCGGATATTTACCTGCTACTGAAGGGCTGTCGGTGCGACCAAAAAATGTGGCACAACCAAGCGTACCGCCTTTCCACGTGCAACTTGCTGGGGTGCACTCATAACTGAATCCCGGGGGTATACCACCCATGAAAATCAATCTGGCTGAATCTACCGTTGCTTGCACAGGGAACCCATTATAAACCAGTGTTGAATCTTTTGGAACCCTGAATGTAAGCACCTGATAGTATTTATAACCAACCATTGCAAACGGAAGCGTATCGGGATGCATAAGACCGCTACCTATAGCAGGATTAGGTGTGCAAGGCTGTGCCCACAAGCTGCAATTTAGGGCTAAGGCAAAGGATAACAACACAAGTAATTTTTTCATAAGTAAGTAAATCGTAAATCGAATATAGAAAAATATCTCTGTAATTGAAAACATGCGCACTAGTTGCTGCATGAATTGGTTTCGTGTATTTGCTTTACCCAATCTTGTGTGCTAATGGTTGTTGTTGCCTCCAAAGAGCAGTATTCGCAAGAGTTTCCGGATTCATCATAACCCTTGCCTTCACATACCGGACAAACATAGCCACAACCCGCCATAAGATATTAAGCTAAATTTTGTATAAAATAATGGTAGTGTTGTGTAAACGTATAGAGTTTTTCATCTTCAGGCAAAGATGCATCCACCCAAATAATTTCACAACCTTCTCTCTCTATTTTTCTGAAATAAGTCATTTGTCTTTTAGCAAATTGCTGTATGGCAGTTGTTAGTTGCATCATTAACTCATCTTTATTTATCCGCCCCATCAGGTAATAAGTGATAAATTTATACTCCAGGCCAAAATAAATGAGTTGATCTTGGTTTAAGCCTTTTTCCATAAGTAATTGAACTTCGTCAATTAACCCATTTTCTATCCGCTGCTTGAGGCGTGTGGCAATGTTTTTTCTTCGCTCTTCTACACTATTTTTTAGCCCTAACACCAGGGTTTTTCTTTTAATACTTTCAGGCTTCGGCAATGTATGTTGTTCAAGCCAGACTGCAATCTCTATTGCTCTTATACAGCGTTTAATGGTGCTTAAATCTGCAATTACCTTGTATGCATTTTCGGGTAATTGATTAAAGAAGGATTGTAATTCAACCAATGGTTTATCCCCAATCTCCGCTCTTAGATTATGGTTTATCGGAACAGCCGTGTATTGATAGTTTTTTAACACAGCTTGTATGTATAAACCACTGCCACCACACATAATTGGAATGCAGTTTTTGGCAGTAACTTGTTCAATGGCATCTTCGCAATCTTTCATAAAGCGATGAACATCATACCGCTCGGTTGGCTCAACAATATCTATCAAATGAAAAGGCACAGGTATTCCGTTAACCACATATGCATCATAATCTTTGCCTGTGCCAATATTCATGTGTTTATATACCTGTCTGGAGTCGGCACTAATGATTTCACCATTTACAAGATGGGCTATTTGCGCTGCAAATATTGTTTTACCTATAGCTGTAGGTCCCAGCACAACAATTAAAGGAGATGCTGATTGCAATGTTTTGAAGAATTTATTTTATACAAAGGTATTGGGTATATGGCATATTTTAACAAGCAACCAAATATGAACAAAGGTGCTGCATAATTGAATGGCGGTTATCTGACAATAATATAAAGTAGCTTTATAATTGGTTTAGCACATATTTAAATGCACCGCTGTTGTATGCAAGCAGGCAGTGGTTTTTATTGATATGCGTGGGCAGGCGGTTTGCAGCATAACGTTTATTGTTTATACAATAAAACAGCTGTGGTGAAGTATATCCGGTATAAGAAAAGCCGAGTTTTATATAACTATGTCCAGTGCCCCAATCAGCATCTGCATAGGTCATGAGATGTTTAGCCTGGTGCTGATGCAAAAAATGCGAAAGAAGTTTACTTAGTCCTCCCACTATTCGATATCCGGTTGCCGCACAAAATCTTTCTAATTCATATGAGCGGTAATACACCGGTCCGTCTGTCATTACCCTGCTTTTACCGAAAGTAGCAACAGCTACCAATGCATCATTATGTATAAGTCCGTATTTATAGTAAGCTGATGTACCTCCTTGCAGGTGATGTGTTTCCAGAAAACTTTGGGTTGTTTGTTTGTCAAGCCTCACACAATCGGTATCTCTGCCATGCATATGCCGGCCGTTTCCTGCATAGGCTTGCAAGCGAGATATAATAATGGAGCGATTGTTGTTCCACACATCGCTCCATAATTTTATTCTGGTAAAATTTGTATCTACTGTACTGTTAAAATAGGTAGTATCCGGAAATGCTTTATTTATTTCTGCAAGATCAATACACTCAATAAAAATATCTTTTGATAGGGCCTTTATACAAGGAAACAAAGCAGTAAAAGGAGTTTTATCTGCACGTATCCAGTTATTGTCAAGGGTAGATAATACTTGCTCAATAAATGGTAAATCAGGCATCAACTCAGTTGCGTTTTGTTTACCTAATTAATATTGGCTATTGAACACCTACGAGTTCACAATCAAAAAGTAAGGTTGCATTTTGAGGAATAACCGGTGGTCTTCCTGCAGCACCATAGCCTAACTCAGCCGGAATGATGAGGCGTATTTTATCACCCGTTTTCATCAGGCTGATGCCTTCTTCCCAACCTTTAATTACGTTGCCTTGGCCTAAAGGGAAAGCTATGGGTTGGCCCCTGTCGTATGATGAATCGAATACTTTGCCATTAAGTAAAAATCCGGTGTAATGCACACTTACGGTTTTGCCTGCCTGTGCCTGAGTGGCATTGGCATCAGCATTTTTGCTAACTATAATATATTTGAGTCCGCTTGGTGTAGTAACCGTATCGGTGTTGCTTAGTTTCCATGGCTGGGTTGGCATTTTTATGTCCATTAGTTCCACTTCAAAAATCAGGGTTGAATTTGGAGGAATCGTTCCCATATCCATCTCTCCATAGCCAAGCTGAGGGGGCACGGTAAGCACTGCTTTATCGCCCACTTTAAGCATGGCAATGCCCTCATCCCATCCTTTAATTACCCCACCTGTTCCAAGTTTAAAGGAAAAAGGCTGGCCCCTATCTCTTGAGCTATCGAACTTGGTGCCATTGGTAAGCGTTCCCACATAATGCACATAAACCATGGCACCGGCTTCGGCTTTTGGTCCGTTTCCTTTTTGTATAATCTTATACTTAAGACCCGATGCGGTGGTATACTCCTTGTTTAATTCAGGATTAAAAGGTTTTACTTTTTTTGGAGCTGCTTTTTTTTGGGCATGAGCGCCAATGGCAGCAAAAAGGAAAAACAGGAAGGCTGCTTTCTTCATAGTTAGCATTAATTTACTTTAACCAGTTCTACATCAAAAATAAGGCTGGTGCATGGTAAAATAGGCCCGGTACCTCTTTCTCCATAAGCCAGTGGCCATGGTATAATTAGCTTATAACGTGCACCTTCTTTCATGAGAGACAGACCCTCATCCCAGCCTGGAATTACCTGGCCAAGACCTACCACGAACTCAAATGGCTCGTCTCTATCCATATTCTGATCAAACACTTCGCCATTCATAAAATAACCTTTGTACTTTACATTAACACGACTGCCTTTTGATGCTTGTTTGCCTGTGCCTTCTTTTTCTGCAACATAACGCAATCCGCTTGCTGTTTGTTGTACGTTTTGTAAAGTTGAAACATAGCTTGAAAGGGCTAATGAATCTTTTGTTTTAAGTTCATTAATTTGCTCCATGCGCTTCTTTTCCATCTCGCCCTGATTAAACACATCAACCAGTTTCATAATCATTTTAACGCGTTCGCCATCTTTCAGGTTTGCCGGCTTAGGCATACCAAAACTTTTTTGATACAGGGTGTCTGCATTAATATATGCAACAGCACTATCTCCTTTGGCAAGCAGGGCAAATACTTCTTTGAGAGAAGCCTCATCAGCTGGAATGTAACGTGGTTGGTTATCTGTAAAAGTTTCCATCATCAGTGAATCATTTGATTCAATGGTCATTTTGAAATTAAGCAGGAGTATTTCACCGGCTTGAGGCATGCGCTCATTTTCATTATGGTCAAAAATCTGATATTGCACACCAGACTCTGTTGTTTCCAGTTTGTTGCCGCAAGAGGCAAAAAAAGCTGCTGCTGCAGCCAAAAGGTAAATTGATTTTTTCATGTATTTATAAGTCGTGTTTGTATTATTAATGGCTGCAAGTTAATTAAACAAGCAGGTGTTTGTATGCTTTGAGTGCAGATTTAAATTGCTGCTCAACTTCTTCTAGGGCAGCTGTGCTTTCGCCACCGGCAGCGCTAAAATGGCCTCCGCCATTAAAATACTGCCTTGCAAACTCATTTGCCGGAAAACTGCCCTTGGCTCTGAAAGACATCTTGCGCAGCACGGTCCTGTCAACTATTAGCACAGAGAGCTTAATTCCTTTAATACTTAAACCATAGTTTACAAGGCCCTCAGTATCTCCTGTAATAATTTCAAATTTTTTCAGCTCTCCGGCACTTACACAAATCAATGCTGTATTATACTCCTCAAGTATCTGAAGTTTTTCACTCAGGCAATAGCCAATAAAGCGGGTTCTGTTTGCCGAGTAATTATCATAAATGGATTCAAATATTTTATTAGGCATGGCGCCTTTTTCAAGCAAAACAGCAGCCACCCGGTGCGTGCTGGGATAGGTGCTGTTATGTTTAAAAGATGCGGTGTCTGTCATGATACCGGCATATAAGCAGGAAGCTACATCGTCTGTTATTTTGTCAACTTCGCCCAATTGTTCAATGAAATGAAAAACCAGTTCACAGGTAGAACTTGCCTTAATGGTATGCAGACCAAATTCAGCAAAAGCCTCAGGTTCCAGGTGGTGATCTATCATAACCTTTTTGGCTGCAGCGGCTTGTACCAGTGCACCTAAATCATTGATGCGTTTAAGGGCATTAAAATCCAGACAAAAAATGATATCTGCTTTCTCCACCAATTCAGCCCCGCGTATTCTGTCATCTTCAAAATTAATAACCGTATTTTCTCCGGGTAGCCATTTTAAAAAGCTGCCATAATCTGTTGGCGTTAGAACAGTTGAGCGTATGTTTAGTTGCAGCAAGAAGTTATATAAACCCAAAGAAGAACCTAATGCATCGGCATCTGGCTTGTGATGTGTTGTAATCACAACATTTGGGGCTTTAGATGCCAGCAGAAGCGGCTTTATATCAATAATATTATTCAGCGGTATAAAAATTTAGCGGGTGCAAATGTCGATAAAAATCACACATTTCAAAATCTTAAAAAGCCTCATTCATAGTGATATAAATAGCGCGGCTGCCATCGCCCATCCAGCCCATATCCAAACGCATGTTCATCCGCTCTCTGGGTATGGCTTTCATGCGCACGCCCAGTCCTAAATTTAGTTGTTGCCGGTTAAAAATATCTCTTGCATTTGCGCTTACTCCTCCAAAGCCACCAAAGGCCGTAACAGAAACAGGGCCCCAAACAGTTTTGCGAAATTCCGCCTGAGTAGCCATTAGGTTTTTGTCCCTAAAACGTCCGTTGTAATATCCGCGCATAAAATTTTCGTTGCCTACAGCAGGCAGCATTCTAAAAGGTACGATGCCCTCTGTGGTTTGCCAGATGAGTTGCATGGCCAGCACGTTTTCGTTCCACAGGCGAATGTATTTGCGCGCATCAAGCGCTAGGCTTGTAAATTCGTAATTGCTGCCCATAGCCGGATGATAAAAGCATGTAGACAGCTCAACGAAACTACCCTTAAACGGAAAAAAGATATTGTCTCTGCTATCATAATAAATGGTGGGGCCAATGCCTGAAGCAAGGTAGCCACCTGCTCCTTTAAAATTGCCTGAGCGCAAAATGCCTGCCATGGGCGCATCAATGCTATACATTTGCTCAAAATGGTATTGCAGGCCGGCATAAAGCGATGTGGCAAGCAAATAGCCGGCCCTGATGTTTAAGCGGTGAAGTCTAAAACTGTAAAGTTCTCTGGCTTCCAATGGCATTTTGTTTCCTACGCCCCAGAAGTATTCTGTAAAATCGGTAAACAAATACTGACCCCTGATATTGATTTTATTTGTCCTTGAAAAATACTCAACCTGTGGCCTTACTGAATATTGGTTGTTTTGTGTATAGGCCATATTAACCCTGATTGCCGAAGGCCGGGTTAGCGAATCGTTATTTTTTGATCGGAAAATAAAAGAGGTTGAAACACCTATATTCCAGCGTGTTTCAGGCCTGTAAGAAAATAGCGGAATAACCAGTAAATACTTTTTATGTGGCTTAGCCGAATCGCCCTGCACAATATTATATCCCCAATCTAAGGTTCGCCTGATAAAGTCTTTTCTCTGAGCAAACAAGCTATTGCCGCATGCAATAAGCAACAAAAGAGCAAAGCAATATTTTCTGTTTACAACCATTTAATTCGGAAAAAACTATTTAAGCGAACACCTAAATTAACGCCATAACTGATGGTTTGCAATGATACCTGTTTGGTATTAAATACATTCAGGCTGCGGTCATAAACCACAAACATACTGGCAAACCAATTATGGTGGTTAATGCCTGCGGTTAGTTTAGCATGAAAATCAAAATCGGCACTAAAGCCATCAAATCGGCCGGCTTTCGCCAAATACTCGTATGTTCCGATACCGGCACCCGCAAATACAGAAGGTGAAATAAAGTACAGACCGTTTTTGCTCACAAAATTATAGCCATATCCGGGACGAATATTGAGTGTAAAAAACCGAATATCAATTAAGCCGGTAAGGCTTTCGAAATTATCAGCAGAGTCGATTACTGCCGGGATAACAGAACTGCCGGAAACCATGCTGCGGTGATGCATATTTCCAAGTAATACAAATGAGCCGGAGGAAATGCGTTGTTGTTCCTGCTGAGAAATAGCAGAGCGATAAGAGAACCGCTTATTCAGTGCATAAAATAAACTAAGGCCATAGTTTGTTAGCCTTGTATTGGGTAGGGCCTGAATGGGCGAAGCATCGGTGGCAGCTCTGTAAAGGCCATCAAAATTGCGAAAATAAATTTCACCTCCCCAGCGGTTTTTAAAGTATCCGAATGATAAATCTACAAAACGGGTTCTACCATATGAATTGGTATTTAAATCAGTGCCGGGTATTTGGCCACCAATAAATAAAGTTACCTTTTTTAAGCCAAAAGAAAACCCAATTTGGTTGCGCACATTTGGTGAAATGCGCACAGAGAAATCTTTGTTTTTTAGCTGTGGGTTAAGTATAAAGCCAACATCGGTATTCCAGGCATTGACCTGAATATTGTTTTGTTTTTGAAATTGTTTAATATACAATGTATCTGCATTGCCGGCCGTTTGCGCAGCAGCCACCATTGCACTAAATAACAAAACCGGTATTAAGCAATGCTTGATCAAGGCAATAATCTTCCATACATGCGTGGAAAAGGAATGCTTTCGCGCACATGAGGCAATTTACAAATCCAGGTTACCAATCGCTCCAGCCCAAGTCCAAAACCTGCATGGGGCACAGCTCCATAGCGCCTTAGGTCCAGATACCATTCAAAGGCTTGCATGGGCAGTCCATGTTCGTTAATTTTTTCAATAAGCAGCTGTTCATCTGTTTCACGCTCTCCTCCGCCAACAATTTCGCCATATCCTTCGGGTGCAAGGGTATCTACACCGCGGGCAAAGCGGCTGTCATTCGGGTCGCGCTTTAAATAAAATGCCTTCACAGCATGTGGCCAGTTGTATACCATAATGGGTACATCAAACAAGCGCGTAAGCACGGTTTCATCACTACCGCCAAAATCATTTCCGTATTCAAAAGTTCTGGCACTATTTAGCCATTGAGGAATATTGCGTGCCTGCTCCTCCATATCATCCAGCTCCTGCTTTAATTTATCAATCTTAGCCTGATTAAAACCTATTTCACCCTTTTTCATTCCGGGCGTTTTAATTTTTTCTTCACGCTCTTTTATTTCTGTATGTATTTCATCAATACGTTTTTTTACCACCTCTAACTCCGTCTCAAGTGATGTAATGGCATTTTTACCGTTCACCTCTTTTTCTCCTTTAATAATACTCACAGCTTCATCGTATGTTAAGCGCGGAAAAGGCTTAACAATATTTTCTAAAATGGCGGTATCCCTGCCAATAATTTCTAGTTCTGTTTTGCACGTTTGCAGTACTTCACTTACCACCCTTCTTAGGAAGCGCTCAATAAGATCCATATTATCAAATATGTCGTAAAAAGCCATTTCGGGTTCAATCATCCAAAATTCAGAAAGATGTCTGCGTGTTTTCGATTTCTCTGCCCGGAATGTTGGTCCAAAAGTGTAGATTTTTCCCATTGCCATCGCCATCGCCTCACCATAAAGCTGGCCAGACTGAGAGAGGTAGGCAGCTTCGCCATAATACTCCGTTTCAAATAAGTTGGTTGTTCCTTCACACGCATTACCGGTAAAAATGGGTGCATCCATCTGCACAAATCCATCTTCCTGAAAAAACTGATGAATAGCGTAAATAATTCTGTTGCGTATGCGCATAATGGCCCATTGCCGTTGGCTTCGCAGCCAAAGGTGGCGGTGGTCCATCAAAAAATCAACCCCGTGTTCCTTTTTTGCAATCGGGTAATCTACAGCAGTTTGAAGAATCTCAACGGCACTTACCTGAACTTCATAACCGCCAACCTGACGCTCATCTTTAACCACTATTCCTTTAATAATCAGGGATGTTTCCAGCGTTACTTTTCTTGCGGCCTCAAATAATTCTTCGGCCACTTTACCGGCATCTACCACGGCCTGACACAAGCCTGATCCGTCTCGCATGATAATAAAAACCAGGCCTTTACTTTCTCTTTTATTTGCGGCCCAGCCTTTTAGGGTAACCTCTTTCCCATCATATAAACCCAAATCTTTGATATACATTTTGTATGTTTGTTTGAATTTTAAAGTGCGAAAATACAAATATTTAGCAAGCCAAGTGCGCTGAAAAAGGTATTTGGCATTATTTTTAGTGTAGCAGGGATATGTTAAAACAGGGACTACAGCAGAAACTTCTTCAGAAACTGTCTCCTCAGCAGATTCAGTTTATTAAGTTATTGCAACTTAACTCCATTGATTTGGTGCAGCGGGTAGAGGAGGAATTAATAGAAAACCCCGCTTTGGTTAAGGCAGATGATATAGATGCCCATGAAGATGTTTCCAAAACGGAGGCGTTAAAAGACAATGAAATCAGTGAAGATACCGGTGATGATGAAAATGTATCTGTTGAAGATTATCTGGTTGATGAAACACTGGATGTAAAGGAATATGTAAATGATGATTATGATGCAGAGGGTTTTCACCTGAGTGATGAAGGTGATGAAGAGCGTAAAGAAACCCCGCTGGCCGAAACGGCTACTTTTCATGAAGCGTTGCTGGAGCAGTTTAATGCCATTGCCGATGATGAGCGGGAGGAAATGATTGGTAAGCAAATTATTGGTACCATAGACGATGATGGTTACCTCCGCAGATCGCTGGAGGCTATACAAAACGACCTTGCTTTTTCTATGAATATCGAGGCTTCGAATGAGGAGATGAAAAGTTGCTTGCTTAAAATACAGCATCTTGATCCGGCAGGTATAGCAGCCACCTCATTACAGGAGTGCTTGCTGCTGCAGCTTAAACGCAAAGATCATCAGAAAAAAGAAGTGCGCCTTGCCGAAGAAATACTAACAGATTATTTTGATGACTTTACCAAAAAGCATTATGATAAACTTTGTAAGCAGCTTAAAATATCAGATGATGAACTGAAAGATGTGATACATGTGATTACACACCTCAATCCCAAACCGGGTGAGAGTATGTCTGATTCAAAGCCGCAGTATATTATACCAGATTTTATATTGGTAGAGCATAATGGCAAGCTGGAGGTGCAGCTCAACTCGCGCAATGCACCCGATCTTCGCATTAGCCGAAACTACATGGAAACGTTGAAGAGTTATGACGAAGCATCCAGGCCATCAAAAGAACTAAAGGAAACGGTGCAGTTCATTAAACAAAAACTGGACAGTGCGCGTTGGTTTATAGATTCCATTCGGCAGCGGCAGCAAACGCTGCTATTAACCATGAATGCTATTCTGCGTTACCAGTATGCCTACTTTGAAACCGGTGATGAAACCCGTTTGCGGCCCATGATTCTTAAGGATATTGCCGAGCAGGTTGGTTTGGATATTTCAACCATTTCTCGTGTGGCAAATAGCAAGTATGTACAAACAGAATTTGGTGTTATACCATTAAAATTTTTCTTTAGTGAGGGCATACAAACCGAAGACGGTGAAGAAGTGAGCAGCAGGGAGGTAAAAAAGATTTTGAAAGATGCTATTGAAGCCGAAGACAAACGAAAGCCGCTTCCAGATGAGAAGCTGATGGAAATATTAAAAGAGAAAGGCTATAATATTGCCCGCAGAACAGTGGCCAAATACCGCGAGCAAATGAATATTCCGGTTGCCCGATTGCGCAGAGAAATTTAAACCGCTTGATAACGCTTTACTACCAACGACTCTAGCTCTTTAACAAGGGCATTGCTTTCTTCCCAGTTGTAGTTATACTTCAACTCACTGAATATACGCAGCGCATCTGTTAAATCAATGGCATTGTTTAGCGCTTCAATAGCTGTTGCATACTCAACCGTATTTTCCTTGAATAATTCATTTACAAAAGCAATTTTTCTGTTAAGGGTTATGGCAGCTTTAAGACTTTCTACCTTAGACTGAAATTTTTGCGAAAGGTCTGTTTGTGTGCTTACAGTTTTTGCAATTTTCTCATGAAGCAATTCGTCTTCTGCTTTAATCAGGTTTAACTCTTGCGCCAATGGTGGTGTTACTTCTTCTTCTTTTTCGGTGGCAGGTGTTGTGGCAATTTGTTCTTCAATTACAGGCAAGGGGTTTTCTGTTTCTTCAGGTAATTGAGGAATATCATTGATTAGGCTCACCGAAGACTCATGCAATTGTTCATTTGCAAAAATATGTAGGGTTTCCTGTATATCTGTTTCATCAGCTGCAGCTATGTTTTCTTGTGGGTTTTGTGCAGCCGGTGTTTTAATAAAAACTGTTTCCTGCGGTTTTTCAGCCTGCAAAATTAATTCATACAACTCAACACAAGTTTTGCGCAGCAGAGCCGCATCTATTGCGCTTACAGGATGTTGTGCCGACATACTTCGAGTGAGTTGATCCATGTTAGCTAGTTTTTCCAAAATTTGTGTGGTGATGTATTTTTCCTGCATGGGTTTAAATTAATTGTTCAAATTTGTACAAATTTCTGTTTTATTTTACTGCCGCAAGTAAATTTACATGTTTTTAGAACCAAGATTTCATAATACATACAAAAAAGGATGGATAGAGGTGATTTGCGGCTCTATGTTTTCAGGCAAAACAGAGGAGCTCATACGCAGGCTTAACCGTGCACGTATTGCCAATCTAAATGTAGAAATATACAAACCAACCGTTGACACGCGCTACCATGATACCGAAATTGTTTCGCACAACGCAAACTCTATTCCCTCAACCCCGGTGCATACATCATTAAATATTTTACTCATGAATAGCGAGGCGGATGTAATTGGTATAGATGAAGCCCAATTTTTTGATGAAGAAATTGTGTATGTATGTCAAACCCTTGCCGAAAAAGGAGTGCGTGTGGTTGTTGCGGGGCTTGATATGGATTATCTGGGCAAACCTTTTGGCCCTATGCCTGCGTTGATGGCAGTTGCCGAATATGTGACCAAGGTAAATGCTATTTGTATGGTTTGTGGCGATTTGGCCACGCACTCTTTTAGAAAAGCAGCCGATATTGATTTGATAATGCTTGGCGAAAGGGAAACTTATGAAGCACGCTGCCGCCATTGTTTTAATGAGGGTATGAAAAGCTTGCAGGCCAATAAATCATGATTGTATCACTTGGTATAGCAAAACGATATTTTTTCTCACGCAAGAGCGGGGGGGCTTTTAATTTAATCAGCATTATTTCCGGCATTTCACTGTTGGGCTATTTTATTGGAGCTGCGGCACTGGTTGTGGTACTTTCAGTTTTCAATGGATTTGAAAACATGTTTCAGGGCATGTATAATCGGTTTGATCCGCAGGTAAAAATAGCACCGGCTTCGGGTAAAGTTTTTGAGCCGGACGCCATCATCAAGCAACTGGAAAAAATAGATGGCATTGAAACCTTTTCCTTGGTTTTAGAAGAAAATGTATTGCTAAAGTATGCCGATAGGCAAAATATTGCAACCATTAAAGGGGTTGATGAGCAGTATTTAAACATGACCGATTTGGATAGTTGCATGGTTGCCGGAGATTTGCTCCTGCAATCAAATGATGTTTCTTATGCACTATTGGGTCAGGGAGTTGCTTGGCAGCTTGGTGCAGATCCGCAGGATATATTTCAACAAATGGTGGTTTATGTGCCTAAGCGGGGTGAAACAGACGTATTAAACCCGGAAGGTTCTTTTACCAAAACACCTGTAAGACTTGCCGGTGTTTTTAGTGTTCAGGAAGAAATAGATAATAAAGTAGTATTGGTGCCTTTGCAGTTTTTACGCCCTTTGCTGGAACGCCAAACAGCAGTTAGCGCAATTGAAATTAGGTTAAAACTAAAGGCGTCAGATGATAAGGTTGTGCAAGCAATAAAAAGTGTTGCAGGAACGGAGTTAAAAGTGCTGGGCAGATATGAACAGCGAGAAGGATTTTACAAAGTATTGAAGTCGGAAAAATTAATGAGCTATATTATTCTGTTCTTTATTCTGCTCATTGCATCTACCAATGCCATTGCCTCTTTATATATACTGGTGATGGAGAAAAAGAAGGACATTAAAATGCTTTCTGCATTGGGTTTAACAAACAGCCAGATAGCTTCTGTTTACAAATGGAACAGCTTGTTTATCGCAATTACAGGAGGCGGCTTAGGTATGCTTGCCGGTATCTTCATTACAAAAATACAGGAGGTTTATGGGTTTGTTAAACTCAGCAGGTCGGCAGACTTTATTTCCATAGCCTATCCGGTGCAATTAAGACCGGCAGATTTGTTACTGGTAGCAGCAACCATTGTAGCCATTGGCTTTTTGGCTGCTATTTATCCTGCAGCAAAAGCAAGACAAATGGCTCAGGTAAATCAATAAATAAATATCTTTTCAAAACTCCCTGACGGGGTTTGTATAAAATACACGCCCGGATTAAAATCGGCTACATCAATTTTGTCTTCACCAATTATAGTTTTAACCAAGGTGCCGTTATGTTTCAATACTTGCAGCGTTTGTGAATGGTGCATGCCGGTAACCTCAATAAGTTTTGATTCCGGCTTATAAACAAGTTGACGTGTGCCATCATTTACAGCAGCAAATACCACACTTGAATAGGCATATGAACCATCAAAGTCTGTTTGCTTTATCCTGTAATAAGCAGCTGTTTTTTCTTCATCAGCAAACATGTAATGATTTATGTCATCGCTGTTTCCTTTTCCGTCTAATCGGCCAATGCTTCTCCATTCTTTCAGGTTATCACTTTTCTCAATATCAAAATGGCTGTTATTGGTTTCTGATGCAGTAGCCCATGCTATGATATTTTCATTATTGGTTGTATTTACTTTGGTATAAAGCCATTTAACAGGTAAAACTGTAGCACCAAAAGTTCTGGCATATATAATATCTCCACTACTGCTAAAATTATTATTAGAAGAATTTATGACCACATAAAAAGTAACACCGCCATTAAATGCTGCCGGTGTGGTCCAGTCAAATTCCCATGTTCTGCTATTGCCGGGTGCCGCTGTTCCACTGTTGGAGTGGCTTACATAAGAACGATTGCCTGAAGTATTTACAGTTACCGATGCATTGGTAGCCGCCAATGTGCCTACACTTGCACTGGATGCATTGGCAGCGGCCGGTAGCACCAGCAACTGAAAACCATACTTGGTGCGCAAGGGATCTGCAAATGCAAGGGTCATGGTGTATGTGGTATTGGGTTGAAACGAGCCAAGCGGCACAGATGATGTAAGGCTTATATTATTCCATAAACTACCTGAGGTTACCAAGGAGGAACTGTTATGACATATCGAAGCACAATTGCCATTGCCCGGGGCATTTGTATTTCCTGCCGGAGGCGCAGAGTTTGAATTAGTAAATGCCAGTTGTGAAGCAGTGGCCAGCAGTGCCAGCACAAAACCAAAGGAAATTATTTTTTTCATAGGTATAACATTAAAGAAAAATTATGTTGATTCAAACATGTGAACAGATAAAAAGTTTAATGCGCTTCCAGCCAGTTGTCTCCGGTTCCGGCTTCTGCAATTACAGGAACATTTAGTGGCATGGCTTTCTCCATTTCTTCTTTAACCAGTTTTTTCATCAAGTCAATTTCTGATTTGTGCACATCAAACAGCAACTCATCATGCACTTGTAAAATCATTTTTGATTGCAGCGTGGTTTCTTTTTTCATGCGCTGGTGTATATGAATCATGGCAAGCTTTATCATATCTGCAGCACTGCCTTGTATGGGCGCATTAATGGCGTTGCGTTCGGCAAAACCACGCACCGTAAAGTTTGCTGAATTGATATCTCGCAGATACCTGCGCCTGCCCATGAGTGTTTGCACGTAGCCATTTTCTTTTGCAAACTGTATGGTATCATTCATATACTGTTTAATGCTGGGATATTGCTTAAAGTATTCTTCTATGATGGCTCCTGCTTCTTTACGCGGAATACCCAAACTCTGAGATAAACCAAATGCAGATTGACCATAAATAATACCAAAATTAACTGCTTTGGCATTTCTTCTTTGTTCGGGCGTAACATCAGCTACGGCTACACCATACACTTTAGCGGCAGTGGCTGTATGAATATCAATGCCCTGCCTAAACGCTTCAATCATATTTTGCTCATTGGCAATAGATGCTACAATGCGCAGTTCAATTTGCGAGTAGTCGGCACTGAGTAGCACATAATCATTGTTTTTGGCAATGAAGGCTTTTCTTACTTCGCGGCCCTTATCTGTTTTAATGGGGATGTTTTGTAAATTAGGATTGGTTGAACTTAATCTGCCGGTTGCTGCCACTGCCTGATTAAATGACGTGTGCACCCGACCTGTAGCAGGATGAATAAGCTCAGGCAATGCATCTACATAGGTTGATTTTAGTTTTTGCAGTTGCCTTGCTTCCAAAATACAGCGAACAATTTCATGTTCACTCAACCCCTGCAATACATCTTCACCCGTTTGGTATTGTCCTGTTTTGGTTTTTTTTGCTTTGGGGTCAAGTTTCAGTAACTCAAACAATACTTCTCCCAATTGCTTTGGCGAAGCAATGTTAAAGGAAACACCAGCCAGCTCAATAATACGTTTTTCAAGTTGTGCAATTTCCTGCTCCAACTCTTTGGAGTACACATTAAGAAAGGGTTTGTTTATGCGCACGCCTTGTGCTTCCATATCTGCCAGCACGGGCACAAGTGGTTGCTCCAGTTCATACAGTAATTTTTCAGCTTCTCTTGCCTTTAACTCGGGCTCCAGTTTATGTTTTAGCTGCAGGGTTATGTCTGTATCTTCAACGGCATACTCTTTTATTTTAGCTGTTTCCACATCGCGCATGCTCAACTGATTTTTGCCTTTTTTACCAATAAGTGTTTCTATGCTTACCGGCTCGTAGTTTAAATAGATGCCTGATAAGTAATCCATGCCATGCCTTAAATCGGGCTCTATCAGGTAGTGTGCCAGCATGGTATCAAACCAGGGGTCTTTTAAATCAATACCATATCTGTTAAGTATGGTTAAATCGTATTTAATATTTTGTCCAATTTTTATGATGTGCTCATGCTCAAACAAGGGCTTGAATAAGTGCAACAATCTTTTGGCCTCATCAAAATTATCCGGGCAGGCAATATAATAACCATGGTGAGGTTTGTAGCTAAAACTAAAGCCTACAATATCATTATCAATTTTGTCAAGGCTTGTTGTTTCGGTATCAAAGCAAACTTCTTTTTGTTCCAGTAAAACTTGTAGTGCTTCCAGTATTTCAGTATCGCTGTTAAGCAATATATAGGTATGCGGCACTTCATGTATCTGAAGCATGGTGGCTGCTGGCTCTTCTGCAGGCATACTTTGCTCTACTGCCACACCCTGGTTAAACAAATCAAATGCACCCGGTGCAGAGCCTGCAATTTTATTTTCAATGGCACTGCTTTGAGGTTCGCTGCCAAACAGTCTTTTTCCAAGTGTTTTAAACTCCAGTTCGGCAAATAGTTTTTCTACGGCTTCCTTATCCGGCTCTTCCAATATTAGTTCTTCTTCAATTAAATCAATCGGCACCAGGGTATCAATGGTTGCCAGCCGCTTGCTAAGAAACGCCTGATCGCGGTTGTTTTCCACGTTTTCTTTCTGCTTTCCTTTTAGCTCATGCACATGCTCATATAAGCCCTCTATGCTTCCGTATTTTTGTACCAGCGTTTTGGCTGTTTTTTCACCAATGCCCGGTATACCCGGAATATTATCTACCGCATCGCCCCACATACCTAAAATATCTATTACCTGTTTAATATCGGTAATCTCCCATTTCTTCAATACTTCAGGCACTCCCAAAATTTCATATTCGTTTCCCTGCCTGCCCGGTTTGTAAATAAAAATATGTTCACTCACCAACTGGCCAAAGTCTTTGTCGGGGGTCATCATATACACATCAAAACCTTGCAGCTCTGCTTTTTTTGCAAGTGTGCCAATAATATCGTCTGCCTCGTATCCATCTTTTACCAAAATGGGTATGCGCATGGCCTGGGTTATTTGCATAATATAAGGCAATGCTTTTGTAATGTCTTCCGGCTGCTCCTGTCTGTGGGCCTTGTAGTGTTCATATTCCTCATGCCTGGCTGTGGGTGCAGCCGTATCAAATGAAACACCTATATGGGTTGGCTTTTCTTTTTTAAGCACATCAAGTAGGGTGTTTACATAACCAAAAATGGCAGAGGTATTAAATCCGTAAGAGGTAATTCTTGGGTTTTGGCTAAATGCAAAATAGGCACGGTAAACCAAAGCCATGCCATCTAATAAAAATAATTTCTTGCGCGCAGTCATTGCCTCAAATGTAATCATTGCATTGATTATTTAAGGTGGTGTTCTTTCATTGGAAATGATTATTCAATCAGCATTGGCTTTTACAAATTCTTAGAAGCAGTTTTGGGTCATTGCATCCAGCCAATAATCATAACAGATGATATCATTTGAGTATGCTAACTGCAGGTATTTTAAGCGCTTACAACAATAACCACCATCTAAAAAAGCATAACCACTTGCAGTTTTGCTTTTTTTTTACCGATAATTGAAAAAAAGAACCAATTAGCCTTTGATTCAAATTAACAGCCGTTTATTATGTGCCTGCATTGGTGTGCTGCTTTGCTGCCACGCATTTGCACAAAATATAATTACCATAAAAGGTAAAATAAGGGATAAAAAAACCAACGAACCATTAATTGGCGTTGCTGTAAATGTAAAAGGTACCACAAACGGTGCCACCACAGATTTTGATGGCGAGTATACCCTGCGCACATCTCAACCCCTGCCTTTGGTGTTGCTGGTAAGATATGTTGGGTATGAAAATCAGGAAATAAATGTGAGCAGCAATGCCAAACCCATTGATATTAAACTGGTAGAAAATACCAAAATTCTGAAGGACGTAGAGATACGCGATACACGCATTACAGAAAAGCAAAAACAGCAACCCCTTTCGGTTGAAACCATGGATGCCATTGCCATTAAGGAAACACCGGCAGCCAACTTTTATGAGGGACTTGCGCACCTGAAGGGGGTGGATTTAACCAGTGCCAGTATAGGTTTTAAAATTATTAATACCCGCGGTTTTAACAGCACTTCACCTGTGCGCTCCCTGCAATTAATTGATGGGGTAGATAACCAGGCTCCTGGATTGAATTTTTCATTAGGAAATTTTTTGGGTGCCAGTGAGCTTGACTTGCAACGGGTAGATTTAATTGTGGGTGCCAGCAGTGCCTACTACGGACCCAATGCATTTAATGGGGTAATAAACATGCAAACCAAAAGCCCGTTTTTGTTTCCGGGTTTAAGCGCACAGGTAAAAGTGGGTGAGCGTAATTTGCTGGAAACAAGCGTGCGCTGGGCACAAGTATTTAAAAATAAAAAAGGCGAAGACAAATTTGCCTACAAGTTTAATGCCTTTATGATGCGCGCCCGTGATTGGGAAGCTCGCAACTATAACCCCACCATGCAATCGCCTACCGACCAAACCAACCCGGGTGGCTATGATGCAGTTAACAGATATGGGGACGAGTACACCGATAGAATCTTGTATACACCTCCTGTTAATCTGCCAAGTATTGGCAGGGGATATTATCTTAGAGATGGATATAATGAAGAAGATTTGGTTGATTACAATACAAGAAATTTATTGCTATCAGGAGCCTTGCATTATAAATTTTATAAAGACCACGAAATAGTTTATACGTCCCACTATGCAACCGGCACCACCATTTATCAGGGAGACAACCGATTTAGCCTGCGTGATATTCAATTTTATCAGAACAAACTGGAGGTTAGAAAAGAAGGTAAATACTTTATTAGGGCCTATGCCACCCAGGAAGATGCAGGAAGAAGTTTTGATGCTTATTCAACAGCAATTATATTGCAAAATGCGGCCAAGTCAAATTCTGATTGGGGTAAAAATTATAACGATTATCTCTCAGCAAGACTTTCGCCTTTAGTTGCCTCTTGGTATTTTGAAAATGTTGATGGCAAAGGTCTGAAGTTAAATGAACGTTTTCCGCCTGGCACTAATGACAGGATTAATTTTATAGAAGCATATTGGCGACAAAACTTTTCCGATACGTTAAGAAGAATTCATGATGAGGCTAGGGAACGAGCTAATAATGATCCGACAGTTAATAACACAGGACTTCCACGTTTTGATCCAAATACTGCAAGGTTTGATTCAGCAGTTAATGCTATTACAACCCGTACCAAAAGAGATGGGGGCTCCATGTTTTTTGACCAATCGGCATTGTATCATATTGCAGGCGAGTATAAATTTACCATAAACAAAGTGGCTGATTTTATAGCAGGAGGTAATTACCGCCTGTATGCCCCCTTCTCGCGCGGTTCTATATTCTTAGATACGGCTGCCAATCAGCGCATATACAACAGGGAGTTTGGGCTTTATTTGGGTATTGAAAAAAAGGTGCTGAACGAAAAGCTTAAAATAAGTGTAACCAACCGCGTTGATAAAAATGAAAATTTTAACTGGCTATGGTCGCCCGCGGCTACCGGTGTTTACACGCATAAGGCACATGTTTTCAGGGTTTCCCTATCATCTGCCATACGCAACCCTACATTAACCGATCAGTATATTAATTTAAATGTGGGCAGGGCTACACTTTTAGGAAATTTGCAGGGTTTTGATAGCCTCGTATATATAGGCTCACTTATTGATGCGTTTAACAATGGCAGGCAGTTCTTGCAGTATTTTAATGTTGATCCTATACGCCCGGAAAGGGTTAGAACCATTGAGTTCGGCTATCGTGCCACGTTTGCAGAAAAAGTATTTGTAGATGCCAGCTATTACCACAGTTGGTACACGGATTTTATTGGCTACAAGATTGGAGCAAGAGTGGTTTGGGTAGAAACGGCTTTTTTCCCAACAAGTGTAGACGTATTTCGTGTAGCAACTAATTCAGCATCAGAGGTGCAAACACAGGGCTTTACCATTGGGGCACAGTATTTTTGGCAAAAATGGCTCGGCTTTAATGCCAACTATTCCTGGAATAGGTTGATACAAACCAATGAGGCCGACTCCATTATACCGGCATTTAATACACCAGAACATAAATACAATATTGGTATAAGTGGCAGAGACATCACAACCAATATTGGTTCTTTCGCGCTGCGCCATTGGGGCTATGGTATTAATTACAAATGGCAAACCGGTTTTATGTTTGAAGGTTCGCCCCAGTTTACCGGAGAGGTACCTGCCTATGGCATGATGGATGTTCAGGTAAACAAACGTTTTCCGGTATACCGCTGCACCCTCAAGCTTGGTGCCACCAATGCATTGAATAACAGGGTTTTTCAGGTATACGGAGGGCCTGTGGTGGGTCGCTTAATTTACTTCTCAATCTTGTTTGAGCTGAATGCCAACCAGTAAGCTATTGTTTATTTATAAAAATACTTTATTTTGGCCAACTCTTATAACTAAAAAAACATATGAAAAAACTATTACTATGTTCTATGCTTTTTGTTGCCTTGATGTTATCCGGCAGCAAATTGTTTGCGCAGCGTTATGTAAATGACATTTTTAGCGCAGTAAACAGAACCACCAATGTGGTGTATGACAGTAACCGTGCGGTAAATATTATTCCGCCAAGCAACCCTCCCATTGTTACCCAAAACCTGATTTGCGATATTTACCAACCTGCAGGCGATAGCCTTTGCAAGCGCCCACTGGTAATATTATTGCATACAGGAAGCTACCTGCCAACCATTGCCAACCGCCAAACAACCGGTAGCAAAAACGACAGTAACGTGGTTGAATTAGCCAACCGTTTTGCTAAAAAAGGTTATGTGGTTGTTGCCATGAACTACCGCTTAGGGTGGAATCCTGCAACGACAAATCAGGAGGTTGCTTCTGAGCAATTGATTAAGGCAACCTATCGTGCCATCCAGGATGTGCGCAATTGTGTGCGTTTTATGAGAAAAAATGCTACTACATACCGTATAGACACTGCAAAAATTATTGTAGGTGGACAAGGTACAGGTGGATATGTGGCACTTGGCCTTGCGGCAGTTAACAAGCGTTCAGAAATTGAAACCAATCCTAAGTTCCTTCGTGGCGATTTTACACCAATGGTAAATGTTGATACGCTTGGTGATTGGAATGGCTTGGGTGGTGTTCCTTTCTTCAATTATGGTGGCGAACCTGAACTTTCAGGTGATGTGCACATGGTATTTAACTTTGGTGGTGCCATGGGTGATAGTACTTGGATGGATAAGGCAACGCTTCCTATTGTGAGTTTACATTGTATTAAGGACCCTTTTGCTCCTTACCGCACAGGTAATGTAATTGTGCCTACAACAGGTATTACCGTTATTCCAAGTGCTTCCGGAGGAGGAGCAGTTGTTCCTTATGCAAATAGCCTGGGCATTAATAATAAAATTAACTCAAGAACTTATACCGATCCTATCAGCACCAGAGCTGCGGCATTTTCCGGTGGGGTAAATAACCTTTATCCTTTTTGGACCGTTACGCCTGAAGGTTCACCATGGGAGTGGTGGGACAGAGCATTTGTTCAGTCAATCAATTTCCCTTCACCTGGTGCAGGTCGTCAAGCCGACTCACTTTCTATGCTTACCAATCCATTTATGTCGGCTGCAAGAGGCAGGGCATATTGCGATACCATTGTAGGTTTTGTGAATCCTCGTATTGTTGCACAATTTGATTTAGATGCCGATGGTGCTGACAGTATTGTTGTAGGAAGTTTAATTGGTCCTGCAAACAATGCCTCTGTTAGTGTTACCAACGATTCAACCAAAAATATCACCATCAGCTGGTCTGCTGCTTGCAGCTACCCTGGTGCAAACCTCTCTTACTCTTGGGCTATTACAGACACTACTGGAGACTTCTCAGATCCAATTCTTGAAGTACCAACCGGTAGCAGCACCAGCTTAACCTTAACTGAAAAAGCAGTTTGGGATTTATTGGGTACCTTAGGCGTTCCTGTTGGCGGCACAGCAAAAGCAACATGGACTGTATTTGCCAATAATGGGGGTACAGAAGCTCAATACAGCACTTGGAACATTACCTTAACCCGTGCCAATACTGTAGGTGTAATGGAAGTAGATAACAAAGCTGCTTTCAATGTATACCCTAACCCTACAAGTGGAGTAGTTAATATTGCTTCAGCTCAAAAAGTATCAGCAATAAGAATTATTGATTTAACAGGTAAATCTGTTGTTGAAACCAACCAAACCAAAATTGATGTAAGCGCACTAACCAAAGGAATTTACTTTGTAGAAGTAACCCTTGAAAATGGTGCCAAATCAACCAAGCGTTTATTGGTAAACTAATCGGTTATAAAAAACGAATAAAAAAAAAGGAGGCCTTGCGCCTCCTTTTTTTATGCAGTTAACTGTGGGTTACTGCAATAATTTGCCGGTAATTTCATCCAGTTTTTCATCACTGTATTTTCCTGAGGTATAATAGATGGTGCGCCCCTCTTTGTCCAGCACAAAAAAATGCGGTTCATCTGTATTACTGATGTTGGCATCAACCATAAACGCTTTCACATCCTTCTCCGTAATCATATAGTTATCCCACAATTTTTTATCAATGTTTTGCCTGGCCTTATCCTTAATTTCTGATGGGGCCAGTTTGGCCACACCTTTTAGCATGCCCACAAAACAAACATTGGCCTGATATAAATTTCCTCCCATTAAACCGCCCATACCCGGTGCAAGCAAACTGTTATAAAGCGGGGTGGTCCAGTTTCTTAGTTCTTTCTCTGCCTTTAAAGACATGGCTAACACAACTACAGTTTTTTTACCCTTTACATCAGCAGGCAACTCAATGGTTTTAGCGCTAAGCGTTTGGCAGGTAATAGCTGGCAGGACATTTGTTTGCGCATAAACCTTAAGCATGCTTAATGCAACAATTGCTGTGATCATTATTTTTTTCATGGTTTGTAATAAATTGGCTTTAAACGCAAATGTAAATTGAAACAAATATAATAAGGACTGTAATATAACCTTCGTTTTCGCGGACAGCCAGCCCCGAAACCTCGGGGTGCCGTCCGTGACTTTTCATCAACTAAACAGATCTATTCCAATAGTTGAATGCCTAGATAAAACACAACATTTTTTCAATGAACTTATATTAAGCTTATTATTTCTCGTACCTCGATTGTTATAAATATACGTGAGAAATAGTATACTTCTTAAAGCCATAAAAACACAAAACCAAACTACTAAAATGCAGAGCAGTATAACCCCCAAAAAATATAGAATGAGGTTTTATAATCTTCCAATCTTCTAATACCTAACCCGCAATACCAAACCCGTAATAAAAAAACCTCCCACCACTACTATAGTACTTACAAATTGTTACTTTTTTTTGGTTGTTATTCGATAAAGGATTATTGCTTGGAATTGTCGAATTGTTGGCTAAACTTTGAGAATACATGAATCCTGATTATGAATACGAAACAACTTAAAAAGGCATATATTCAAGATTTTGTTCTATTGCTGATGTTCTTTGCAACCCTTACCCTCACCTCCTGCAACCAATGCGATGACAAACAGGAAGGCCCAAATTTAGGAGGGTTTCGACCTAGTGCCTATGGCGCTTTTATGCCTTCAAATCCTTTTACTACTCTTAAGTTATTAAAAAATGGGAAAGATACTATTCAGTTTGTAGGGCAAGGTAGGGAAGAATGGGTAGAAGAGGAGTTTTGGGGTGTAGAAGGCTGTCCCATATATTATAAGCTCCTTAACCATCGGGTTAATTTTACTAATATTACAGAAGGCACCAATCATTTAGTGCTTAGGTATAACCAGTATGGAGATGCTTTTAGCATTGATGACCATATTGAATATAAATTTGGCAATTCTGTATTCCCCAATTATAGATTAGTTTATCTCGGTGACACATCGACTCTTATTAAAAATTTTAAAAATATAAACGGAACTGAACAAGATGCATTACTAATAAGGTATAAGAAAGATACAATATATATATTTAGAAATAACGTATTACCTATAAATATGAATATAGCCAAAATTAAATATGGAACCGATGTTTACGAACTAATACCTTAATAATATACCCCCCCCTCGTTTTCGCGGATAGTCAGCCCCGAAACCTCGGGGTGCCGTCCGTGACTTTTCATCAACTAAACAGATCTATTCCAATAGTTGAATGCCTAGATGAAAATGTAACAGATTTTTTCAACAAACGTAGATCTGGATTATACCATTATTCACTCATTATCGATGGGATGATCATAGACAGTAAAGCGATGGCGGTGGAAAGGTAGCCCCCGAAATAATTAATAACGCTATGGCATGAAATATAGTCCATTGTCAATTTCACTCAACTGAATTATATTTTATGTTGTAGTGGCGTTTACCTCTGTATTACTTTTTCCTTACCAACATCAACCCATCTCTTATGGGTAACAAAATATTTTCAACCCGCTCGTCTTGTTGTATAAATGCATTAAGCGCATGAAGCGTTTTTGTGTCTTTATCTTTTTCGCGCTCTTGCTCATCCAACACTTTGCCACTCCACAGTACATTATCAATCAGAATAAATCCACCGGGCCTTAGCTTTTCCAATGCCTGCTCATAGTACTTTGGATAATTGGGCTTATCGGCATCAATAAAAACCAAATCAAATAGTTGCGGCAGTGTTTTGATAATATTGTATGCATCGCCCACAATAAATTGTATCTGATTTGATTTGCCTGCTGCTGATATATATTGGTTAATTCTCTCTTCCTGTTCCGGATTAATATCAATGGTAATGAGCTTTCCGTTTTGTGCCAGGCCTTCTGCAAGGCATAAGGCAGAATAGCCCGTATAAGTGCCAATTTCAAGAATAAAAGTTGGCTTAATCATGTGGCTAATCATGCTTAGCAGCCTGCCCTGAAAATGACCACTCAGCATACGGGGCTTCAGCACATTGGCATGTGTATCGCGGTTCAGTTGTTTTAATAATTCATTTTCAGCAGTGGTATATTGGCTGCAATATTCATCAACCGGTTTGGGTAAAAAATCCATATCAGCCAAAGTTTATTTCTGTGCTGTCGCCAATGTTTAAACTCTGTTTCATACCTTTTAGTAATGCATCATTACCGATTAAGGAGCGATCGAGAATGGCATATTCTATTTGTGCATACGGCCCAATGATAGATTCTTTAAGTACTGCATAATTCAATATCACATTGTCTCCAACAGAAACATTGGGACCAATGATGGAATTGCTGATGCGACAATTTTCGCCTATAAATACAGGAGGAATAATGATGGTATTTTCAAACTTATAACTATCGGCAGGGTAGTTTAATCGTTTCAGCAAAGTTGCGTTGGTATCCAGCAAAATTTCTTTTTTACCGCAATCAAACCAGCTGTCGGCATCCATGGTTTTCATTACTACGCCCTGCTCCACCATTTTCATTAATGCATCGGTAAGGTGGTATTCATTTTGCGTGGTAATTTTATGCTGAATATTAAATTCAATAGAATCAAGCAGCTTATCGGTTTCTTTTATTTTATAAATACCCACCAGTGCTTGATTTGATTTAGGTATACCGGGTTTTTCAACCAATCGGGTAATGCGCCCATTTTCATCTGTTTCTGCTACACCAAACTGTCGGGGGTCATCAACTTTTTTCACGCAAAGTGTGCTGTGTTCTGCAGCAAGTAGTTTTTGCAAATCAAGGTCGGCAATGGTATCGCCCAGCACAATAAGTAACTCTGAATGTTGCAGGTGCTCTTTGGCCAGCCAAATGGCGTGCCCCGTGCCTTTGCCCGTGGTTTGAATAACAAAATGGGTGGTAATTTGCGGATAGGTTTTGGTAATATAATCTTCTATCTTATCTCCCATGTAGCCTATAATAAACACATATTCTTTGATGCCGGCAGCAATCAGTGATTCTATGATATGTGCCAGAATAGGTTTGCCCGCTATGGGTATTAATGCTTTGGGTTGCGTATGGGTATGCGGGCGCAAACGCGTGCCAATGCCTGCTACAGGAATTACTGCTTTCATCAGGTGCGAAGATAAACATTTGAGGTGTTTGGCAGGCGGTTTGGTAAACTTTTTACGCTTTACCTGCATGAAATAATTTGTATTTTGCGCCCCGAACAAAAAAATGATGATAAAAGATAAAGTAATATTCGACCTGATTAACCGCGAACAAGCGCGTCAGGAGCACGGACTGGAACTAATTGCTTCAGAAAATTTTGTAACACCTCAGGTAATGCAAGCAATGGGCAGTGTACTTACCAATAAATATGCCGAAGGACTTCCCGGCAAAAGGTATTATGGCGGTTGCGAAGTGGTTGATGAGGTAGAGAACCTTGCCATTGATCGTTTAAAGAAATTGTTTGGTGCTGCCTGGGCAAACGTGCAGCCACACTCAGGTGCGCAAGCCAATGCCGCAGTTATGCTTGCCTGCCTGCAACCGGGTGATAAAATTTTAGGATTTGATTTAAGCCATGGTGGACATTTAACACATGGTTCGCCTGTTAATTTTTCGGGTAAATTGTATAGCCCCAGTTTTTATGGTGTAGAGAAAGAAACGGGCCTCATTAATTATGATAAAGTAGAAGCAACTGCCAAAGCAGAAAAGCCCAAACTCATGATTTGCGGTGCATCTGCCTACAGCCGTGATTGGGATTATGCACGCCTGCGTGCCATTGCAGATTCTGTAGGGGCATTGCTGCTGGCAGATATTGCACATCCGGCAGGATTAATTGCAGCCGGCTTATTAAATGATCCTGTTAAACACTGCCATATCATTACCTCTACCACACACAAAACATTGCGTGGGCCACGTGGTGGTATTATTATGATGGGTAAAGATTTTGAAAATCCGTTTGGACAAAAAACACCTAAAGGAGAAATTAAGCCCATGAGCGCTTTGCTGGATGCTGCTGTTTTTCCCGGTACACAGGGTGGCCCCTTGGAGCATGTGATTGCAGCCAAAGCTGTGGCTTTTGGCGAAGCCCTGAGTGATGATTTTAAAGTATATGGCAAACAGGTGCAACAAAACGCACAGGCCATGGCCGCAGCCTTTGTAAAAAGAGGTTACCAAATTATTTCAGGCGGAACCGATAACCATTTAATGTTAATTGATTTAAGAAACAAAAACATTAGCGGTAAGGCAGCAGAAAATGCGCTGGTAAAAGCTGATATAACGTTAAACAAAAACATGGTTCCGTTTGATGATAAATCACCTTTTGTTACTTCGGGCATACGTGTTGGCACGGCAGCCATTACTACACGTGGGTTAAAAGAAAACCACATGGAGCAAATTGTTTCATTAATTGATCAGGTGCTGATGAATCATGAAAACGAAGCTACCCTGGCACAAGTAAAAAAAGAAGTAAACACCATGATGGAGCAGTTTCCGTTATATAGGTAGCACCTTGCAAAAAAAGGCCACTCACCTAACAGCATATATTCTTGATTTGATGCATAAGCCATATTCCATATTAAGATGGTAATGCCGATGCCGTGTAATAATATGAAGGATTGGATTGCTGATGAAAGGTAAGTATTAAACACCTTCATTGTCAAAAGCATTATTGAAACTTACCAAATGAATACAGATTCAAATAAATGCCCAATAAATACACATGATTTCTTTTGATATCAGAGTAATTTATATCTGTAATTAGATTATCAATGGCATTAAAGTGCTTTTGTACTTGTGCTCTAAATCCAATGTGTTGATTTAATTGATACTGAACATAACTTATAATTCCTGTATCCCATTTTTTAAATCTTTCGTCATTGATTTTGGTATTTGAAGAACTGGGTAATACTGAGTTGCTTCCGGTGCCTGAAATATATGTAATATCATAATATGTGCGGCCTGCATCGTATAGATAAGAAATAACACCTCCAAATCCAACCGAAAAAGACTGATATTGATAGGATGCACTTATAGGTAGCTCTAAATAATTAAGTCTGTAGCTATAGCGAACAATATTACTTACTTTTCTGCTGGGCATTTGCGTATTGTCTGCCTCAAATTTGAATCCCTTTTCAATGTGCTGTAAGCCAACTTCTAAAGAAAGGTGTTTGTTGATTTTTGTTATTGAGGACATTCCAATAAAATAGGAATGAATATTATTCGCATCATGTAAACTTGAAAAGGAGGTGATAGAGTTAGTTATCTGTGACGATATTGAGTAGCCCGAGAAAATGCTCATTAAGTACTTATGATTTATACGCTTACCCTGCGCTGAAACAACCATTACATCGAATATAAAATAAATAAGTAGGATTCTGAACCTAATCATCTAATTTGGAATTAAATCACCTTCACAACAATATCTCTCTTGAAATCCATTTGCCCCCATTTTTTGACAGCAAATTTTTATCACTGGGTCACCATCAATGGTAACGCTCCAAGTGGTACCGGATTCACTAGAAAGATCCGGGTCGTCTGCTTCTAGCGATAGGTAGCCTGTTCCATCTCCATTAACATTACACCAGGCTTTAAAAGTTATACATCTTGGAAATGTTGTAATACAAGCAATGCATGTTGGCAACCTGTCAACTTGCATTAACAAAGAACATCCATTAGAATTAGGATCTGAGCTTTTTTGGTAGCAGAATGTTACATTAGATGTTAATGGTAATCCAGGCGTAGGTTGAAAATTACAGTTAAAGTAATTAGGATCTGAAGTATTACATGAATTCCAAATTATTTTGAAAGATCGGCTATTATTCCCATTCATAAATTGTTCGGTGCATTGATCTGTGCACCATGATTGTGTCCGAGTACCACAATCACAATTACCCGGTCTTTTTCCGAATGAATTTGATTTGTTTGTTTTATATGCCTCTAGAGAAGTTTTCTCATCTTTGTGGCATGAATAGCAAAATATTAATAGCGCAAATATGAGCACTGTGATTGTTCCATTTACTTTTTTCATGTAATTATTTTTTTAGTATTTTAAAATCTATTCCAAAATTTATTAAACTGAGACTAAAGTCTTCTAAGTATAAATCATCATTATTGGTTATTGATTTTATTGGTATGGCGAAATTTATTTCTGTTGAAATCCTATTTGATAACTGATAAATAAATCCAACAACAGGAAATGGATTTGTTTTGTTAAATGAATAGGTATTGATTTGGTTATCTCTATTGTAAAACATAGCGATTGATTGATTGAACCTTTCCCAATCACTGTTAGAAACGTTATACTTATCAATTACATAATATCCCTGTACGTTTTGGCTTATTTTTGATTGTAAAAGTATCAAACAATTAACGCCTGTGATTATTGTAACCTTTTCTGTTATTTTCCAGTTGACTCTTATGGGAAAAAGAAGATTAAATTGACTTAGGGAAGTTTTTAAATTAACTTCTGAATATTCAGGACCACCTATCCAATTAGAAACATAGGAAATTGAACTTTTATATTGATTAAGGCAAATAAAATAAAAGCCCAATCCAGCGCTTAGACTTATTTCATCATCTACATCTTTTGTCAACTCTAAAGTAACCCCAGTGCCAATACCATTAAGTTGGATATTTGAAGATATGGGGAAAAGCAAATTTGAACCATACAATATTTTAAAATCGATATGAGTGTTTTCTTGTGATAGTAGTCTTGTTGAAGTGATAAAAAAAATTATAGAAAAAACAAATACTTTAAACATGGTTCAAAGGTTTATGGTTTGTAAACTATAATAATTGCTATTTAAAAATAAATTATTATTTTTTAATATACAAATTTATTTAAAGGACTCCACGATTACTAACAAAATTAATATAACTGCCGTACCGCTTTATTTAATTATTAAAAACAACACTAATTGTTATAATGGACATTTACCTTTGCTTAGAAAATCGTTTCAGCGTGATTTAACTGATAAAATTGATAAGGCGCTAGCTAATTTAAAAATAATTTACTTGTTGTCTTCATCATATTTACCACCGCCCTTTTTACTTCCCGCATAAATGTCATAAGCATGAAACTTGCATTCCAGCGGTCCATTCCATACCGTATATTTTTTGTATGTAGCCAAACCAATATGTTTCATGGCCTCTTTGTTAGATGATAATATCCAAACCTTATATCCTTGAAAATCTTTTTTCAGTTTATCGCCTATGCTCTTGTAAAAGGCATTGATTTCGGCCACGGGTAGGCGCTCCCCATAAGGTGGATTCATGATAACAATACCTCCTTCGGCAGGTGGTTTTTGTTCTTCAAATTGTTTGTTGGAAATACGTATGTCTTCATCCAGTCCTGCAAGCATCACATTGTTGCGTGCAATTTCAGTAACTTTAAAAACCTTATCGCTTCCAATAAATTTGGTATCGGTTTCTTGTATGGATTTATAGGCTTCATCTTTTAAAGTTTGCCATAGTGCGGCATCAAAATGATTCCAGGTTTCAAAACCATACCTTTTTTTGAGCAGGCCGGGCGCCATATTTTTGGCAAACATGGCAGCTTCAATCAATATGGTTCCGCTGCCGCACATGGGGTCCAGGAAAATACCTTTACCATCCCACCCGCTGAGTTGAATAAGTGCAGCTGCGGTTACTTCATTTAACGGAGCCAAATTGGCATCAGCCCGGTAGCCCCTGCGGTGCAAAGACTCTCCGGAACTGTCTAATGATACCGTGCAATCATCTTTAAAAATATGAATATTAATTCTTACATCGGGCCAGGTAATATCTACACTGGGGCGTTTGCCATATTTATCTCTAAACTCATCTACAATGGCATCTTTGGTTTTGAGTGCCACATATTGTGAGTGGTTAAAAAAATCTGATTTAACAATGCTGTCAACAGCCAGCGTTTGATCCACTTTTAAATATGTTTCCCAGTTTATGCGCCTCAACTCTTCATACAAATCTCTTTCACCAGTTACTTTAAAACGTGCAATGGGCACCATCACGCGCAATGCAGTGCGCAGCCACAAATTAGAGCGATATAATATTTCCCAATTTCCCTGATAGCTTACTGCTCTGTTATGTTGTGTAATATGGGTTGCGCCAAGCGCTTTTAGTTCTGCTGCCAGCAATGGCTCCAGCCCTTGCTGCGTTGTTGCGGTAATGGCAAAAACCGGTTTGGAAAAAACGTTCATTGTTTCAAATGTATTTAATTGCTTTGCCGCTAACAAATATGCCGAAGTAAACTAAGCTTAAAATGAAAGTTGCATGGCTTGCTAATGATGGTGAGTTACTTTTAATTTACAACATTTATAACAATATGAAGTGTTCAAGTTAAGTATATATTGCTTCAGCGCTAGCTGAGCCTGCTATAAAATTATTTGTAATACAATATTGTGGTTTAGTGGCTAAAGAAAGAAAAGGCCCTTTTAATTTTATCTTTGAATCTTTTGGCAGAAAAACCCCCTTCATTAGGTGCAGATGTGTAGCCCTTAAAGGGTTTTCCCATGCGCAGGTAATATTTAAAAAAAGTAGAACTGGCTATTCCCCATTTCTGAAGAAATTGCATGTAGCCATTGTTTTTCTTTACGCGTGAAACACTTTTAGAAATGAAGTGATAAACCCTGCTCTCAGAAACACCTTTATAAAACCTCACTCCTGATTTCCATAGTTTCATCATCATATCCGGGTCGCTGCCAAGTCCGGGTGTAAACTCAATACTCAGCCCACCTATCATTTGCCAAACATATTTGTGCAACAGCATGGGATACCAATTTCCTCCGGTCCAATCTTTACATGGCAAAGATTGGTAAGATTGTAGCAATCCTTGTTCATCAAAATATTTTATACGGTCGCCAAAATCATAAGGGGCTATCACACAAGGATTGGTGGTTAGTTTATGTTCTATTGCAGTTGCATTGATGCAGTAATAGATATGATTCAACTTCTTTACTTCATCCAACAACGGCTTATCCCAGCCGGGGCAATAATACTTATCATCATCGGTTAATAGCAAGAGTTCTGAGTTTGCCAAGGCAGCTGCCGCATTAAATGCATAGCACACGCCTACGTTGGTTTGGCTATGTGTATAGCTAAATCCTTGTTGCCTTACCCAATCCAAGGTGCCATCATTGCCTTCGTTTACATGAATTACAAACTCATGTGTGTACACAGAGTTTTTTTGAATGCTGTTGATGAGGCATTGCAGGTAAGGCAAATTATTCCATGTAGGAATAAGTATACTAAATACTCCTTTGATATTTTGGTTTGAGGGATGAAATGTAATAAGAGGTTGGTAACTCATGTAACGATTGGTAAAAGAATACTTATTTGCCTTCTTTGTCTTTTATATCTTTAAATACCTTCTCCATATGAAACACATAATCCAGGCTATCGTCAATATAAAATGCCAGCTCCGGAATGATACGCACCTGCTTGCGGATTTTAGCAGCCAGCTCTTGCCGGATATGTTTGTTATGAAAGTTAATGATATTGAGAAGCTCTTCTTTGTTATTCACCTGAAGCATACTCAAATATACCTTGGCATGACCCAAATCGGGCGACACCATGACCTTGGTTATAGTAATAAAGGCGTTCTCAAAATACTCAGCCCGTTTTTCCATTAAAATAGCAGCCAGCTCTTGTTGCAATAAACTGGCAAACTTTTCCTGCCTGATGCTCATGCCACAAATATGTTGATTAATTTTGAGAGGCAAACACGAATTCGGAATTAATTCTGAATTAATTCTGATATTTGCCTGTATACCCAAACATGAAAGGTTTTATAAAAATTATCCGTTATGTGGCGCCATACAAAGGATTGGCTTTCCTAAATATCCTTTTTAATGTTATGAGCACCATTGCCGGGTTATTCTCTATTACGCTTATAGTGCCGTTTTTAAAGTTGCTTTTTGACCCTACAGAACTTGTGCACGTAAAACCAGAGTTTGCTTTTAATTTTAAAACACTTTCCGGCATTTTCATGTATCATATCTCCAGCATCATTTCAGAAAATGGGCCCCAGGCGGCACTCGCCTTTATTTGTATACTGGTAGTTATTGTCATCTTTCTCAAAAATTTATTTCGTTATCTAGGCTCCTACTTTATGGTACCGCTGCGTACACGTGTCGTAGCCGACCTCCGAAATGCCATGTATCAGCGCATTTTGGTTCTGCCGCTTTCCTATTTCTCTGATGAGCGCAAGGGTGATTTGATAACGCGGATGTCTAATGATGCAAAAGAAGTAGAAGTATCGGTTATGAGTACGTTGGAGGCTTTATTCAAAGAGCCGGTTACCATTATTGTTTCTTTAATTGCGCTTATATGGATGAGCCCCGTGCTTACCCTTACTGTTTTTGTGATGCTGCCGGTTATTGGCTTATTATTGGCACGGGTAAATAAAAAACTTCGCAGGCAAACACAACATGGGCAGCAAAAGCTTGACGAATTAATGAGTTTATTTGAGGAAACACTGGGTGGTGTGCGTATTATTAAAGCTTTCAGTTCGCAGGCTTTTTTCATGAATCGTTTTCGTAAACAAAACGAGTTATTTACAAGAAGTTTTATTCATGGAAACCGCTTGCTGGATGCTGCTTCTCCTCTCTCTGAAACGGTAAGTGTTGCTATACTCGCCTTGCTGCTGTATGCAGGAGGCAAAATAGTTTTGTCGGGCTCCTCTGATCTCACGGCCGAATCATTTATTGGATTTATTGCCGTTTTTTCACAGATTATTCCGCCCGTTACTGCTTTTTCTTCAGCCTTTAGCAAGGCTCAAAAAGGACTTGTATCCATTAGCCGAATTGAGGAAGTGCTGAAAAGCGAAGAGATTATTACAGAAAAAATAAATGCGGCCGGTATTCATGCATTTAATCATTCTATAGTTTTTAAAAATGTAAGTTTTTCATACAATAACGAGCCGGTTCTAAAAAACATTAACCTATCCATTGAAAAAGGCAAAACAGTTGCATTGGTTGGCCCCTCCGGTGCAGGCAAATCAACCTTAACAGATCTTATACCTCGTTTTTATGATCCAACAGACGGACAGGTTTTAATTGATGGTGTAGATATTAGGGAATATAAAATACTGGAGTTACGCAGACTTATGGGAATTGTAACACAAGAATCTATTTTATTTAACGATAGTATATATAATAACATCGCCTTTGGTAAGCCAGGGGTATCTGCGGAACAAATTGAGAGTGCTGCCAAAACAGCAAACGCACATGAGTTCATCATCGACACGGAGCAAGGTTATCAAACCAATATTGGCGACAGGGGCAATAAGTTGAGCGGAGGCCAGAAGCAACGAATCAGCATTGCGCGCGCCATAAATACCAATCCTGATATTTTAATTTTGGATGAGGCTACTTCTGCTTTGGATACCACCTCTGAAAGATTGGTGCAGGAAGCCCTTTCTAATATTATGAAAGGTCGCACCACAGTGGTAATTGCACACCGCTTAAGTACCATAAAAAATGCCGATCTAATTGTGGTTATGAATAAAGGTGAGGTGGTTGAGCAGGGTACACATCAGCAGCTAATCATGAAAGGTGGTTTGTATAAAGAGCTGCACGATATGCAAAGATTAACCGAAGGGTAATTACCTGCACTTTTATATTTAAGCCTGCGATGTATATTCGCAAATTCATACCACCTCAAATATGAATATTTTAATAATTGGTTCAGGAGGGCGCGAACACGCTTTTGCCTATAAATTAAAACAGAGCCCGCTTTGCGAAAAACTGTTTATCATGCCTGGCAATGCCGGCACCGCTGAGCTGGGAATGAATGTGCCGCTGGAGCCCAATGATTTTACCTTGGTGGGCAAATTTTGTTTAGATAATGAAATTGGTTTGGTGGTAGTTGGCCCGGAGGAACCGCTGGTAAAAGGCATTAAAAATCATTTTGATGCAGATGATAAGTTAAAGCAAATTCCCTTTGTAGGTCCGGATAAAACCGGTGCACAATTAGAGGGTAGCAAGGATTTTAGCAAGGCTTTTATGGCCAGACACAATATACCAACTGCTGCCTATAAAACTTTTACGTTAGAAAATATACATGAGGGTATTGCATACGTAAAAACGCATGCACTGCCTGTGGTATTAAAAGCAGATGGGCTTGCCGCAGGCAAAGGGGTACTTATTTGTGAATCCAATGAAGAAGCCGTGGCAGAGCTGGAAGCCATGATCAAAAATCAAAAGTTTGGTGCATCCGGAAGCAAGGTGGTGGTTGAAGAATTTTTAAAAGGAATAGAGCTATCTGTATTTGTGCTTACCGATGGGCAATCCTATAAAATACTGCCGGAGGCAAAAGACTATAAACGTATAGGCGAAGGAGATACCGGACTTAATACCGGTGGCATGGGTGCCATTTCTCCTGTTCCTTTTGCCGATGCATCTTTTATGCAAAAAGTAGAAGAGCGCATTGTAAAGCCCACCATAAAAGGGTTGAAGGCAGAAGGAATACATTACACAGGATTTATTTTTATAGGGCTGATGAGTGTTGCAGGTGAGCCCTATGTAATTGAATACAATTGCCGCATGGGCGATCCGGAAACGGAGGCGGTATTACCGCGTATAACATCTGACTTTGCCGAATTGATGCTGGCAACAGGTGATTGCAGATTGAATCAGGTAGAAATTCAAATTTCTGCGCAACATGCGGCAACCGTTATGCTTGTTTCCAAAGGATATCCTGGCGAATACGAAAAAGGTAAAGTTATTTCAGGAAGCGATGGGGTAGTAAACAGTCTGATATTTCATTCGGGTACAAAAAGAAATGAGCAGCAACAACTTGTCACAAATGGCGGGCGTGTAATTGCTGTTACCTCGCTTGCCGATGATTTAGCAACAGCCATTGAACTATCAAAACAAAATGCAGAAACCATTTTATTTGAAGGAAAATATTACCGAAGTGATATTGGTTATGAGTTTGTAAAAAAATAACACCACTCATTTTCCGTTCATACCGGTTTTTACATGAATTGTAATACATGCGTATTGTACTCTGTTTTGCGTGGCCTGCAGAAGCCAAACCTTGGCTTGAAAGGGTAAACTGCAAATTGCGGTTTCAGGTTAAACATGTGCGCTATTATCAGGGAGCTGATTATGATATACTCATAGCAGGCATGGGCCCTTATCATTTACCGGCAGCCATTGGCTGGATTCAGGGTCTGATACCGGAAGATAAAATCTGGTGGAATATTGGAATTGCCGGAGGCAAAGAAAATCAACTACATCAATGGTTTTATATTTCATCTGTAACCAATGAAACAGGTGCTGATTTTTTTTATCCCGAAATTAGCATCTTGCCTAATATGCCACTTGGTATGCTGCAAACGTCAGCACAGCCTGTTTCTAAAACCGTTCTTGCTGCTGCTGATAACTTAGCAGATATGGAGGGCTTTGCTTTTTGCATGGCTGCGCAATTGTTTGCATCCACCAGCCGGATACAGTTGCTAAAGTGGGTAAGTGATAACGGGGTAGAGAACTTTGATAAACACAGTTGGCAAAAAAAATATGCAGATTCAATTGATGAGCCTTTACAATTAATACAGGCGCATCATGAAAAAATAGCGTCTATGGTTGTTGCAACAAAGCCTGATATTGATGTTTATTTACAACCGTTGCTGGATGTATTGAGGCCAACATTTAGTCAGCAGGTAATGATTAAAGATGCGCTTTATTTTGCCAGGCAATATCATGGTAATGACTACATACAAAAAAAGATTGCTGCCATTCCGCAGGACCTGAAACAGAAAAAGGAAAAAAATGTCTGGTTGCTTCAATTACTAAATGAATTAAGGAATGTTTAGCGGATTGGTTTATATAGAGGAGGATATACTAACGCATCCCGGTACGCTGCAAATATTAAGCAAACTCGCTAATCCTCAGGTGGTGCCCATTAAGCATTATAAGGATGTATTTAACCAGGCAGGCAGCGATTGGCGTTTGCAAAAAGCTGCTCAAAAAATTATTCTGGCATCGCGCAGAAGCCATTTTTATTATCAAGGATCAGATATTACTCCTGCTTTTGGTTTCAAACACTTTTACTACAACACCCTTGCATTAAATTGTGTTTATGATTGTGATTATTGCTACCTGCAGGGCATGTTCTCTTCTGCACACCTGGTGCTGTTTGTAAACAATGATGATTTTATGGAACAAACAAAAGTGTTGCTGCAGCAGTTACAGGAGCCCGTATATCTGGCACTTTCCTATGATACAGATTTGCTTGCCATTGAGCATTGGTATCCATACTGCAAGGAGTGGATTGCATTTGCATCTGAGCAAACCAACCTTACCATTGAGATCAGAACAAAAAGTATCAATATAAAGGCGTTGCAACCTATTAAACCTGCAGACAATATTATACTGGCATGGACACTCTCTCCTCAGGAGGTAATAAATTTGCATGAGCCCAAAACACCTTCTGCACAAAGCAGGATTGCAGCTATTAAAAAGGCGGTTGAACAAGGCTGGCGCGTGCGGATTTGTTTTGACCCCATTCTGCATATACCAAATGCTGAGATGGCTTACATGAAATTAGTTGATGAGCTGGCTTCACAAATTCAGTTAACATCAATCGATTCTTTTAGTCTGGGCGTTTTCAGAATGAATCAAGATTTTTTAAAGCGGATGCAGCACCAGCGTAAAGACAGTGCATTACTTTTTCATGTTTTTGAAAAGACAGATGATACGGTTTCCTATGCAAAGGATATAAAGAAAAAGTTAATTGATGTGGTTACCAATCGCATTACCCATCATGAAAAACGTGCGCATATTGTCATACTGTGAGCAGCAAAACAATTGGCAAAAAATTATAATGGTGTGTAGTTTTTATATTCAAACAGGTGCTTACCTGTTAGCTGCTCAATTATTTTTAATACATATTCTTTTAGAGGCAACTTTTTTTTGCTTTGATCCCACTCAAAGTGCCAGTTCATCCTTGCCAGCCTTTCTTTCATTACAAGTGGATGTGTTCCTGTAAATTTTTTTAAGGAATCGATGTTGGCATAATCAAACGCATCGGCTTGCGCCACATTATTTTTAACCCACTCATCATCATGCCACATTTTATGAAAGCTTTTTTGCTTTTCCTGCTGTGATCTCGGATCTTTCACCCATCCATAATGATAAACTTTTGCCGGAATGGCCTTAACCTGTAGCTTTCTGCCATTTATTCTAAATCCTTGCGCATCGCGGTAGCTGCTGATGTTTTTATTGTTGCGCACCACACGTATTTCATTTCGGTACCATTTGCGAGAGTCTCCAACATAGTCATAACTGCCGTAAAAATGTTCGTATGCAAATAGCAAACCTTCCACACGTGCATCATGGAGGTATTGCGCACAAGCATGTAAGATTGCATCATGGTATTGCTCATGTATTACCTCATCGCCTTGCAAATAAAAGCACCAATTTGCTTTGGGGCTTATAGCAGCAAATGCCTTATTGGTTTCAACTGCCAGTACTTGGCCTCCTTCCCGCAAGGTATCATCCCAGATGGTTTCAATAATTTTTATTTTGGGCGATTGGATAGATCTGATTAATCCTAAAGTGTCGTCATCACTTTTGCCAACGGCTACAATATACTCGTCTACAACAGGCAAAATACTTTTTATAGATTCCACAATGGGGTAATCATATTTGATAGCATTACGCACAATGGTAAACCCGCTGATAAATGGCTTGGACATGGTGCTAATAACGCTGATTTTTATGAATTATTCATCAAAAGGAAAAATCCTTTACATTCGTAGCCTTAACTGTAAAGGCCCCTCAGGCTTTTCTGCTATTCAAAAAAAATGAAACTGTCTGAATTGCAATTTGGTCAAACCGCTGTGGTTTCTAAAGTGTTGGGAGAAGACCTTTCGCTTAAACTTTTTGAAATGGGTTTATTGCCCGGTGAAGAGGTAGCGCTTGAAAATATTGCCCCTTTTGGCGACCCTATTGCCATTCGCGTAGGCGAGTATAAAATGTGTCTGCGCCTGCAGGATGCTGAAAATATTGAAATAAAACTGAATTAAGTAAAACGTGAAGCAGGAAATAACCGTAGCACTGGTAGGAAATCCCAACAGCGGCAAAACATCTTTGTTTAATGCCCTTACCGGCCTTAACCAAAAAGTAAGCAATTTTCCGGGCACCACGGTGGATAAGAAAACCGGCTATACCAGGCTTAACGCAGATACACGGGCGCAAATCATTGATTTACCCGGAACATATAGTCTCTATCCCAAATCAGCAGATGAACTTGTAACGTATGAAATTCTGCGTAACAAAGCAGAAACCGATTTTCCTGATATCGTTCTTTTTATTGCCGATGCCTCTAATCTGAAACGCAACCTGCTATTGCTTACCCAGGTTGCCGATCTGGGTGTGCCGGTGATATTGGCACTAAACATGACAGATATTGCGGAGCGCAGGGGTGTTTTTTATGATGTTCAACTGTTATCAGATGCGTTACAGGTGCCTGTAGTGCCCATCAATGCCAGGCAAAGAAAGGGCATAGCTGAAATTAAAGCGCATTTGCTAAACGAGAAGAATTACAGCAAACACACCTACTTTTCTTTGAGCGGAGTAAATGAGCAGTTGCTAAATGAGGTGTGTGAAATAACTGATAAAAGAAATACATATGCAGCTTTGCAATATGCGATTAACGCATCGGTATTGCTAAATACCAAAGCCAGGCAAATTCGTACCTGTTTTGAGAAATATGCTTTTGATACACGGGGTTTTCAGGAAAAAGAAATACTGGCGCGCTATCATATCATTGATGAGGCTGTGCGTAAAAGCCGCAGGGAAAAATCAAGCGTAAAAATAAAATCGATTACTGCACAAGCTGATAAAATACTTACCCATCGCATTTGGGGTATTGCCATTTTTCTGGGACTGCTGTTTTTGGTATTTCAGGCTATCTTTTCATGGAGCACTTACCCAATGGATTGGGTTGAAAAAGGCTTTTTAATCTCCTCTCAATGGGTAGAAGACACCCTGCCCGCAGGCGTGCTTAATGATTTGCTGGTGCATGGCATACTTGCAGGCCTTAGTGGGGTAATGGTGTTTTTGCCTCAAATCATTATCTTGTTTGCCTTTATTGCCATACTGGAAGATGTTGGATACATGGCCCGCGTTGGCTTTATCATGGATCGCATCATGCGCCCATTTGGTATGAATGGGAAATCCGTTGTGCCTCTTATCAGTGGCATGGCATGCGCTGTGCCCAGTATCATGGCCTCTCGTAGTATTGAAAACAAAAAAGAACGACTCATTACTATTTTGGTTACTCCGTTAATGAGTTGCTCAGCGCGGTTGCCTGTTTATACCTTATTAATTGCCATGCTTGTGCCGGAAGAAGCCAAGTGGGGCCCCTTTAACCTCCATGGTATTGTAATGATGCTGATGTACCTGGTTGGCTTTGGTGCGGCCCTGTTTAGTGCTTTTTTATTTAAGCAGTTTATTAAATCAGAAACAAAAAATTATTTCATGATGGAACTACCAGGCTATAAGCTGCCGCTGGCCGGTAATATTCTAATTACCTTGTTTGATAAAGGAAAGGCTTTTGTTTGGGGTGCGGGCAAAATTATTGTTGCAGTTTCGGTGATTCTGTGGGCATTGGCCTCTTTTGGGCCAAGAGATGACATGCGGGCCGTGGAAGCCAAGTATTTGCAAATGGCCATGGATGCCAACTCAGGTAAGACTGTAGAAGAATTGGCAGCGATGAAAGATGCTGAAAAACTGGAGGTTTCGTATGCAGGTGTGTTTGGTAAATGGATTGAACCCGTAATAAAACCGCTGGGGTTCGACTGGAAAATAGGTATTGCCCTTATTACCTCGCTGGCAGCCAGAGAGGTTTTTGTAGGCACCATGAGCACTATTTACAGTGTGGGTGGTGATATTGAAGACCTCAACAATATTCGTGCAAAAATGGGTAGCGAATTTGATAATCAGACAGGTAAGCCCAAATACTCATTAGCCACAGTTTGGTCGCTTATGATTTTTTATGCCTTTGCCTTGCAATGCATGAGTACCATATCCGTTGTACAAACCGAAACACGCAGCTGGAAGTGGGCCTCCATACAGTTTGTGTATATGACCGCCCTGGCTTATTTGAGCAGTTTAGCTGTATTTCACCTGTTTAGCTAAACCAACTTTCTTTTTTGGATGGTGCAACTTTTGCCCTTCCAAAGCGTTTACATAAGAAATATAAAATTCGGTTGCCGTTTAATGAAAATCTTTTATATTTCCCCTAAATTTGCAATCCTTTAGAAAAGAAGAGGCGATTAATACAATATGAGACAGCTTAAAATATCAAAACAATTTACCAACCGCGAAAGCAAATCGCTTGATAAATACTTGAACGAGATTTCCAAAGTTCCAATGATTGATGCACAGGAAGAAGTGGAATTGGCGCGCAGGATACGCGAAGGCGATCAGGTAGCTTTGGAGCGCTTGGTAAATGCCAATCTGCGTTTCGTGGTTTCGGTATCAAAACAATATCAGAATCAAGGTTTAACACTGGGCGATTTAATTAACGAAGGCAATTTGGGCCTTATAAAAGCAGCCAAAAGATTTGATGAAACCCGTGGTTTTAAATTCATTTCTTATGCCGTTTGGTGGATTCGTCAGTCCATTCTTCAGGCGTTGGCCGATCAAAGCCGTATTGTGCGCTTGCCTTTAAACAAAGTAGGTTCCATTGGTCGTATTGGAAGTGTGGCTGCTAAATTAGAGCAACGCTTAGAGCGTGAGCCAACCGTAGAAGAAATAGCCGTTGAAATGGATTTGCCTTTGCAGGAGGTAGAAAACGCCCTGCGTTCAACCGGTCGCCATTTGTCTATTGATGCACCATTAACCGATGGTGAAGACAATACCTTATTGGGTATTTTAGATAGCAATGATGAGCCACGCCCGGATGTGCAACTGATTAATGAATCATTACAAAAAGAAATTAACCGTGTTATTTCTACCCTTTCTGAAAAAGAGAGAGATGTACTGAAATACTACTACGGCTTAGATGGAGGCCCTGCGCATACATTAGAAGATATCAGCGAGAAAATTGGTTTAACACGTGAGCGTGTGCGCCAAATAAAAGAAAAAGCGCTCAGAAGGTTACGCAAATCATCTAAGAGCAAAATATTAAAAGCGTATCTGGGTTAATACAACCCTTACAAATAGTTGAAACATCTGTCGATTGTCTTCGGCAGATGTTTTTTATTTTTGTAAATAATCAGCAGGCATAAATCAACAGCACATGAGCAATTACAGATTATCTAATTTTTCCATTTTACCTACGGTAGTAAAAAACCTGCTTATTATAAATGGCTTGTGTTTTTTAGCTTATGTGGTGCTGGCTGGTAGGGGCCTGATTAATCTGAATGAAACATTGGGCCTATATTATCCTGAATCCAAATTATTCAAGCCTTATCAACTCATCAGCCATGTGTTTATGCATGGTTCATTCATGCATTTGTTCTTCAATATGTTTTCGTTGTGGATGTTTGGCAATGTGTTGGAAAACTATTGGGGACCCAAACGTTTTTTCATTTACTATTTTGTTACAGCATTTGGAGCGGCTGCTTTGCATATAGGTGTAAATGCTTATGAAGTCATGCACATGAAAGATGCCATTGCCGCTTATATTTCTGCACCGGGCTATGATGCCTTTTTGGCGTTGCAGGATAAGCTAGACCCCTCCTTAATGGATAACAGCTACTTTCAATCCTTTATGCGCGAGTGGCAATTGCAAAAAGATAATGTGCAATATATTCAAGGTTCTGTTGAGCTAACCGATGCCATGATTCAACGTAAAATTAATATACCTACCGTTGGGGCATCTGGCGCAGTGTTTGGATTATTATTGGCATTTGGCATGTTATTTCCCAATACAGAACTCATCATGCTGTTTTTTCCTTTCCCCATTAAAGCCAAATATTTTGTAATGATTTACGGTGCATTGGAGTTATACCAAGGCATTTCTAACAACCCGGGAGATAACGTGGCGCATTTTGCCCATTTGGGTGGTATGTTGTTTGGTTTTATATTGATTAAAATATGGAATAAAACCAACAGACATACGTTTTATTAAAGGCGCATATTACGCAGTAAATTCTATATTTCCATCATCAAACCCTCTATAAGGCGGGTAATTGCTAATTGCACGTAGTTAGCTTGAGCTTTAATACACCATTAATACACTTTTAAGTTTTCTAATCAGTTTATCTAGTTTAATTTCACGTTATGAGAAGGTATATTTTATTGCTCTTTGTTTTTGTAGGTTTGAGCGCCCAGGCAAGGTAATAAAACGATTGAACCGGAAATTACAAACAATGTAGTTATTTTACCTAATCCTTCTAAAGGTGTTTTTCGCGTAGAAAACAGCAACAGAATCAAATCGGTTGAGATTTATGACCTGACAGGCAAATTAGTTTGGAGTAATTACTTGAATATTGCAGAATATACTACTATTATTGACACAAAGTTGCGTAATGGGATGTACTTACTTAATGTAACTTGCGAAGGTGGGGATATTATTAAAAAGAAAATACTGGTTTCCCAATAAACAAGAGCAAGCAATACATGTTGTGATTTTAAACGCAACTTGTTTATGTCTATCATGGGATTGCTGAATGATTTAAAATATACGTTTACCCAACACAATCATGCCATTAAGCGCATTATTATCATCAATGTGGCGGTATTTCTAACCTTCGCCATCTTTCATGTATTTGCATTTTTATTCAGGCTAGATGCAATGGCTGTTCATCATTTTAAAACGCATTTAATGCTGCCTGCTTCCTTTACTACTTTTATTAGCCAACCATGGAGCCTGTTAACCTGCATGTTTTTACATGATGGCTTTTTTCATATCCTGTTTAATATGTTGTGGCTGTTTTGGATTGGTAGCTTGTTGCATGAGTACTTAGGAAACCGCAAGGTATACGAAGCCTATTTTGCCGGAGGTGTTTTTGGCGGTCTGGTTTTTATGTTGTGTTATCAATTGTTGCCGGTTTTTCAAAACCAACTTAGTACCACTTATGCTTTGGGAGCCTCTGCAGGAGCATTGAGTGTAGTTGTTGCTGCAGCAACTTTATTGCCCAATTATCCTTTTCAATTATTGTTTTTTGGTACGGTTCGGCTTAAATACATTGCTTTAATAAGTGTGTTACTCGATTTTATTAGTATACCTTCAGGTAATGCAGGTGGACATATTGCGCATATTGGTGGTGCCTTGTTTGGATATTTATACATCAAATACATTTATAAGTATGGAACACTGCTGCCCGATAAATTGTGGAGCATTTTCAGGGGTAAGTCAAAAGTAAAGATTCACTACCAGCAAACACAGTCTAAAACATGGAAGGCAAAGCCTTCGCAGGATGAGATTGATCGTATTCTGGATAAAATTTCTAAATCCGGATATGACAGTCTTACCAAAAATGAAAAGGATATGTTATTTAAAGCCAGTAAAGAATAATGTTTATAGTTCATCGCATTGTATTTGCCTTTAATGGAATTGCATTATTGCTGCTGCTATTATCTTATGCAGCACCTTATATCAGCCCGGCTGTGTTTTGGCCAATTGCTTTTTTAGGATTGGCCTACCCGGTATTGCTTATTATCAATATTCTTTTCAGTATTTACTGGATTTTATTTTTTAAGGTTAAGTTTTTAATGTCTCTAATGGTTATTGCCATGGGTTATTCTTACATCCCTAAATATGTTCAACTCAATGCCAAAAAGCTTAGTGAAAAAGAAGGTACCCTGGAAGTAGTTAGTTTTAATATGAAATATTTTGGCGCATATGAAGGAAAGAAACCGGAAGATGCAGATCACTTTTTTGAAGTATTGGATAAGGTGGCTCCGGATATTTTGTGTTTGCAGGAATGTGAGAATTTTAATACCAAAGCCGAAGGAGCGGCATTTAAAAAATTATATAAAAAAATAGGAACTTATTATACGTATAATCTTAGTCAGAAAGATGGTTATAAAAGTGCAGATGGACTTATGATTGCAACCAGGTTCCCAATTATTGATTCCGGCATAGTAGAGCGTGATGACCGCAGCGATAACTATACCATATTTGTGGATATAAAGGTGGGCGAGCAAACGTATCGCATCATTAATACCCACTTGCAATCAATTAGGTTTGAAGAAAAGGAATACAAGGCTGTAAAGGAATTTGATTTCGAAAATGATACGGTGGTATCCGGTTATAAGAGTATTACGCACAAATTAAAAAATGCTTTTCTAAAAAGAGCCAAACAAGCTGAAACCATTCAATTGTTTATTGAACAATCTCCATACCCGGTTATTGTTTGCGGTGATTTTAATGATTCGCCCACATCATATGCATATCATCATGTAAGAGGGAATTTAAAAGATGCCTTTATTGAAGCAGCCAGCGGATTAGGCAGAACATACACAGGAGCTGCTCCTTCTCTCAGGATAGATTATATTTTATTTGATGCCACCCTTAGTGCCTATAATTACTATGCAAAACCATTTGAATTTAGCGATCATAAAATGGTAACGTGCACATTAAAGGCCAATTAATATAACGAAGTTATTCTTCTGTTTTGCTCATTAATTGCTCTCGATATTTGCTTAGCAAACCTGATTTAGAAATAAAACCTGCATAACGGTTTTCATATATCACCGGAATATTCCAAATCTGATGGTCTTCAAATTTCTTCATAAGCTGCAGAACATCTTCATCTTGGTAAGCAATGGCAGGTGGTGCGTTCATCAAATCTTTCACTTTTAACTTATCATACTTATCTCTTTCAAACATAATACTGCGAATATCATCCAGTGTGATGATGCCTTCCAGCTCACCGCTTGTTGATGCTACCGGAAACAAATTTCTTTTTGATGATGCAACAATTTGTACCAGCTCTCTAAGGCTTTGTTCAGGGTGCAGCACAGAAAAATCTTTTTCAATCAGCGTGCTCATATTAATTTGGTTCAGCAGCTCCTCATCTTTATCTTTTTTGAGCATACCTTTTTGTGCCAATACCTTATAATAAATGGAATTGGGCTCAAAGTAGCGGGTTGTAAAATAAGCTATGGAGGAAACCAGCATCAGTGGAACAAATAATGCATACCCACCTGTTATTTCAGCAATTAAAAAGATACCTGTAAGGGGTGCATGCAATACGCCACTGACGAGTCCGCACATGGCAACTGCAATAAAGTTAGCCTCATTCAATGTAACAATATTCAGGCTATTAATGAAATGGACGAAAACAAAACCCAGTGTGGCACCCGTAAATAAGGCAGGTCCAAAAATACCTCCGTTACCACCGGCACCTATGGTAATAGCTGATGCTACCACTTTTATGAATATAATGGCTAATGCAAACACGAGAATAAAGTTTTCATTTTGCTGTTGTTTAAAGAATAAACCCCGTTCCAGCAATGATTCATAATTCCCGGCCATTAATTCGTTAATCACACCATATCCTTCACCATAAAGTGGGGGGAAAAGAAAAAGGAGCACACCCAATCCAATGGCACCTAAAATGGCTTTGTGCCAGATATTTTTTCTGCGATGAAAAAAGTTTTCAATCCTAACAGCTGTGCGGATCATGTATGCGGAAGAGAGGCCGCAAACTCCGCCTAGCAGCAAATAAAAGGGCACAGCATTTAATGCCCAGCTATTGGTGGTAAGGAAAAAAAGTTGTTGTTCACCAAATAGTTTAGATACCAGTGCACCGCATGCCGATGCAATGAGAATGGGTACAAATGCAGGAATACTTAGCTCACTCAGCAATACTTCAAAAGAAAAGATAACACCTGCAATTGGGCTATTAAATATTGCGGCAATTCCTGCTGCTGCGCCACCGGCCAGCAATAAGGTTCGGTCTTGCCGGCTCATCCATAAATTTTTAGCCGTGTTTGAGCCAAGCGCAGAACCTGTAACGGCAATGGGGGCTTCTAATCCGGCCGAGCCGCCAAAACCCACAGTAAGTGCACTGGTAATTAAATGAGAGTAAGTTTTGTGAAGTTCTACACGGGAGGCTTTGTGTGTAATGGCATAAATAATACTGCTCAGTCCTTTATCAAAATTAAGTTTATAATGAAAAAGACGCAGGTAGAGCATGGAGAGCAGTATGCCCACAAGCGGATACATGAGATACAAGTAGTTTTCATATTTGATATCAAAACCACTTTGGCATATCCATTGAAAAAAGTGTACGAGGTATTTAAGTAATACTGCAGCCAGACCGGATAAAATGCCTGTTATGCCGCTTGCAATCAGTAAAAAGTTTTTATCGCTGATGTATTTTCCCCGTTGCTTAATAAATTCATGAAAGAGGATATTAGCTTTTATGCGGAGTATTTTAAGCATGGGCTGCTATTCTTTTTCCTGTTTCCACTCTTCCACACGTATTCCGGTACTTTTAATATGCATGAGTGTGTCTTCGCGCATGTTTTGTTCTATTTCAAATCTGTAAAAGCCGCTTTTGGGAAATTTAATACGATTGTAAACAGGGAATTGATAATCATATAAATCACCCAGCCCGTTTCCAAGCCATTTACCGCGCTCATCGGCCAGTTTCATTTCAATTCTTCGCTTGTCTGTTTGTTTATCAGGACTGGTTGTGTGCACCCATAAAAAAATATTACTGTATTTATAGTCGGCTGCTACACGAACATTCACCAATACATTATAATATTTGGTAGTGTCGGTCATTTGCACATCAAACGGAATGCGATTTTGATAATGCCAACCTCCCGGCTCAATGCTTTTGTTTACTTCATATAATCTGCCCGGATCACATGAGGAAAGAAGGGAAGCCAGGCACATTAAACAAATGATATGTAAATACCGATATTTCAATTTTTGGGTTTATTCTGGTTGTTGTTGCGATTGCGGTGTCTGTTGTTGCGATTTTTGTTTTTATTTTTAGGCTTGTTTTTATTACGCTCATCCAGCCTGTTAAGATCGCCCGTTCCCATATCGTTTTTAAACTCAAATTCAACCACTTTCTTCTGCTCTTTTTTGGGCGCTGTAATTTCAGGCTTTTCACCTCTGCGATTTTGTTCCTGAATAGTTTTTACCTGTTCTGTATTTAATGAGAGCCATTCGCCACCGTATTCAAATTCCGGCACAAACCACATCTGACGTTTCAGTATATCTGTTTTTATAAGTTTATAGAAACCGTTGGCCAATTCAATTTTGATATGATCGCCCTCGGGAAAATCTTTGGCGGCTTCCATATAATTATCTAACTCAAAATTAAGGCAGCATTTTAGCCTGCCGCACTGACCTGACAGTTTAAGCGGATTGAGTGAAAGATTTTGGTATCGTGCGGCACTGGTATGCACCATTTTAAAATCTGTAAGCCATGTTGAGCAACAAAGCTCACGACCACATGATCCAATGGCACCTAACCTGCCTGCCTCTTGTCTGTAACCTATTTGGCGCATTTCAATGCGCACTTTAAAAGCATCTGCCAGTTTTTTAATGAGCTCTCTGAAATCAACGCGCTCTTCTGCTGTATAGAAAAACGTGGCTTTACGCCTGTCGCCCTGATATTCCACATCGCTTAATTTCATGCTTAAGCCCAATTGCAACGCTATGGTGCGAGCTTTATACATGGTGGGCACTTCCAGTTCCTGGTTTTCTTTCCAGCGCTGAACATCTGAATCGTTGGCACGTCTGATAATTTTTCTGAACTCATCATCCTCTCTAAGGCCATTTTTTTTGAGTTGCAGTTTAACTAACTCGCCTTTCATGGAAACTTTACCAATATCATATCCATTTTCCAGTTCTACTACCACTACATCATTAAGGGTAATATCAAGGTTATGCGTGTTTCTGTAATATTCTTTCCGGGTTCCTTTAAACCTAACCTCAATTACATCAAAAGGTTTCATATAGGCCGGCAGTTCCATCATGCCCAGCCAGTCGTAAGTATTTAATTTATTGCACCCTCCGGTACTGCACCCTCCGGAAGCGCATCCTCCAGTTCCACAACCCATGTGTTATTTTTGTATTAAACGTATAAGTAAATGATAATCAATTGCCGATTAAGCCTGTTTAGGCTTTATCATGCGTTGGGCAATATACAAAGAAAGATTCAAAAAGGTGATGCGCAGGTCGGCATTCCTTTCCAGATGAAAGGTGCTTTGGTTCAACGCTTTGGTAATGTGTTCAATATTGTCATTATTAAATGCAATGGAAAATTTCACAATAAATTGCCTTTCTTGTTCGCTTAGCTTAATAAGTTGGTGATCGGCATTTTGATATAAAAATACTGCCCTAAGCATATGCAAGCTGTATCCGGTAAAGCTTTTAATAAACTCACGACCTGTACCAATAATTTTTTCAATGGCTAGATTCATGGCATCCACTTTTCGTCCATAGCAAGCACGCATCCACTCTACAAACAAATCATGATAATCTGATCTGCCTGCACCGGCAAGGCTGTTTGCCAGTGCTAAATTTCCCTCACTCACCCTTGCAATGGTTTCCGCTTCAGCAGCATCAACCCCTGCCTGCCTTATAAGTACTTCTGCTATTTCCTCATCTTTGAGTCTGGGTATTTTAAGGGTTTGTGCCCTGGATAAAATGGTTGCAATTACTTTATCAGCGTCTTGTGCCACAAGAATAATGAGTGTTTTTTCAGGTGGCTCCTCAAGGAGTTTTAGCAAAATATTTCCTTCAAGTCTTAAATACTCGGGTAGCCAGATTATAACCGTTTTAAATTTTGCCTCATAAGACTTGAGGCTTAACTTTCTAATGATATCCCTGCATTCTTCTGCTGTAATATTACCTTGTTTTTTTCCTTCTTCATCCAGTTGCAGTAACCATTGTAATTCACTGATGTATGGGTTTTGGGTAAAAGTGCTGCGCCATTCCTCTATAAATTCATTGCTTAACTTTTTCTTTTCAGTGTTGGTAATGGTGGGAAAGGTAAAATGTATATCGGGATGTATGAGTTTTTGAATTTTGATGCAAGATACGCATTGTCCGCAGCTATCTGTTTCGGTTGGTTGAAGACAATTAATAAACTGTGTATATGCAACAGCCAACGCAAGAGTACCGCAGCCTTCGGGCCCCAGGAACAATTGCGTATGGCTAATGCGCCCGGTTTGGACGCTTTTAATAAGCCGCTGCTTTATTTCTTCCTGTCCAACAATATCTTTAAACTGCATCGTGCTTCAAATAAACAAAAAAATAAAGGAAGATAATCCGGTGTGAGTAAGTTGTAGTGGGCTAATGCTGTATGCTATCCTTTGGTGCTTCTAACTTAGCTTTGCTATGCAGCGCCCAGACTGCCAGCAATTCCATTTCATCATTACTTAGACGCGCCTGACTGTGCACAAGCGTGTATGAATAAAGGGGCATTTCTTTTTCTCTAACCATTTCTGCTATTTCATCCAGTTTGTGTTTTTGCCTTTTTAATGAATAGTCTTTGAAGGCCGAGAAGTTTAACTCGCTTTTGCCTTCTTCAATGTGATGATTTAGCCACCATGCCAATGGTTGAATATGGCTATACCACGGATAAATGGTTTGGTTGCTGTGGCAATCATAACACGCATTTTCCAGTAACGTATTTACTTCCGAAGGCGTATGAACAACATGGCTGATATGGCTATTTGTATAAATTTCACCATCATTTTGTTGTGGTTGAAACAGCTGTAGGAGCAATATAGCAGACAGTAAAAAAATTACAAGTTTCTTTTTCATATGGGGTGTGATGGATGTTAAATAATTAGGTTAGTTAGGTTGTCTCAACCCATACCGGACAATGATCGCTGTGCACCACCTGTTGTAAGATGCCTGCATCTTTTATAGCTACTTCGGGGGTGGTCATGCAGTAATCAATGCGCCAGCCTTTATTGCGCTCACGTGCACCGGCTCTGAAAGTCCACCAGCTATACTGATGCGGACCTGTATGAAATTGCCTGAAAGTATCTATAAAACCATTATCAATAAACTTGCTCATCCACGCTCTTTCTTCAGGTAAAAACCCTGAGCTGTTTTTGTTGCTGATTGGGTCATGTATATCAATTGGTTGATGACAAATATTATAATCACCACATACCACGAGTTTTTTCTTTTGTTTTTTAAGGTTGTGCATATAATCATAAAAAAAGTCGAGCCATTTCATTTTATATGCTTGCCTTTCATCTCCGCTGGAACCTGAAGGAATGTAAACACTGATTACCGAAAGATCTCCGAAATCAGCTCTGATAATTCTTCCTTCCACATCGTAGTTCTCATCCCCAAATCCATATACAACCGCATCAGGCTTGTGACGGGTAAATATGGCTACGCCACTGTAACCTTTTTTCTGTGCAGAAAACCAGTAACTATTGTAGCCCAGCAAATCAAATACACTATGGTCTACTTGCTCGCGTGCTGCTTTGGTTTCTTGAAAGCAGTAAACATCTGCCTTCTGCAACTCCATCCAGTTAAGTAATCCTTTATTGAGAGCAGAGCGTATGCCATTTACATTATATGAAACAATTTGCATGAATATTATTTGTTTCTCAGTTCTTCAAACACTTTATCTGCCTTAAATTTTTTAGCAGGCCTGCCTTTACGGATGATTTTTACTTTTATAATTTTATCACCTTGCTGTATGGCGTTAACCACATCCTGACCACTTACCAAATGACCGAAAATAGTATGCCTATTATCAAGCCATGGAGTAGTGACATGCGTAATAAAAAACTGGCTGCCATTGGTGCCGGGTCCTGCATTGGCCATTGCCAGTATGCCCGGTCCTGTAAATTTAAACTCAGGCACAAATTCATCTTTAAAAGAATACCCAGGCCCGCCTGTGCCATTGCCAAGCGGGTCACCACCTTGAATCATAAAGTTTGCAATTACACGGTGAAAGGTGAGTCCATCAAAGTAAGGAGTTCCTAACTCTTTGGCAGAGTTTTTAATTTTTCCTTCTGCAAGTCCAACAAAGTTGGCAACAGTTAATGGTGTTTTATCAAATGCAAGTTTAATCAGAATATTGCCTTTGGATGTTTCAATCTGTGCATACAATCCTTTTTCAAGTTTTGGTTTTTTTTCTGCATGCACAACAACTATCAGCAAAAAAGTACAAAGTAAGACTGTGAGTTTTTTCATAAAAGATAAGATTAACTATGCTGCAAATTAAGAAAAGTTTGATTCAAAGAATATGGCTTGTTTCGTTTACAGGAACTTAAAGTATAAACTCATGAGAATAAAGAGGAAGAAAATAGCCTCTTTGAGCAGAAACCTTTTTTCACTGATAAAGAAATAACCCATTATAATAGCTGATGGCACATGCAAGTAATACATGGCATAAGCAAAGTTTGTGTTTTCTATAAATAGGCCTGCTACACCAAAGAGCAACATCAGTGCAAGACTTTGAATAATTCTTCGTGTTTTTACCTTATTTCTAAAGAAGTTTTGCTGTAGGTTGAATCCGGAAACTACACTAATGGGAACAATCATTACAAATATCAGTAGGTAATCATAACGCGCAATGGCAGCGCGCAGTATATCTTTTTCGAAACTTTGTTTTACATAACCCATCAGCTCGTCTAAATGGTCAGTAAGATAAAATATGCCGGTAGTTAAATAGATGGGTAAAGCAATGCCCAGCAGAGAGACAATCAGATAGCGCAAGTTAAATGAGGTAAAAATGATAACACTAATAAGAATAAATGGAAGAAAAATAATTAAATCATAATTAAACAACAGACCAACGCCCAGATAAAAACCTGCATCTAGCATGAGCAGTAGTGGGTTAGATGATTCATATAAATAACAAAGCCTGAGCAATAGAAGCATCACAAAAAGGTTGGATACCAGTTGAGGTGTTAACTCGGTTTGCTCAGGGAAAATACTGCTCAGCAAAACAAACATAAGGCCGGGCATGTATGTATCCTTATAGAGTATATCGTGCCTTGAGCTTATGTAATTGATGAGAACAGCCTGAACGGAGATAAAGATAATATTAGCTATTAAAGCCCATAATCCGGGAGTACCAAGTGTTTCAAAAAAATTAAAAAGCAATGCGGAGAAAGGCGCACTCTTTATAAATCTATAGCTATGCGGTTGTATAAACTCCGGAATACGCAAGGCTGCTGCCAGAAGAATGGTTAGTATGGCAGCAATAAGTGTATTACGTCTGAATAAGTTTAACAACGCTTTATTATTAGTAAGTGATACGCAGCAAAGAAAAGCGTTTATCTTTTAAAGTTGAAATGATAACCGAATTGCCTGATACTTGCTTAGACTCGGGTGGCATAATGCTTACATAGTAGCTGAGCGATTTGATTAAGATTCTTGTATCGATTTCGCCTTTTGGATTAATTGTACTTATCATTACATCGCCATCTTCTCCTGTGTCGCTGTTATAAATAAAAGCAACCCGCTCATTGCTATTAAGCAGTACAAATGAGGAATAGTAGCCGGCATCAGCAATAGAACTTTGTTTCTTTTTTATAAAATCTCTGAATTGTGTTGTTCCATCACCATTCTTTGATACAATCACAACTTCATCATAGTTAAATACCATACGCGATTGATTTTGCGGAATGCCATTTACATAATAGGTATACATCTGCTTTGATTCATAATATTTTTCTCCAACTATCAGACATCCGCCATCACTTCTGGGCAAGATGCGTTTAATTTGCAGATCAGTAATGTTGGCGGCATTTTCATTTTGCATACTACCGGAAACCTTTGCAACAAAATACTTATCAAACTCCTCAAATGATTTAATCTTTAGCTCATTGGTTTGCAAATCAATTACGTATTGAAAATGCCCGGCTATTTTATTGTCGTCTTTTTCTTTAGAGTAATAACCTGCAACGCAAACACTCTTATGATAATTATTAACAACCAATGCCAAATCATAAATATGTAATGAGTCTTTTCCTAACTCATAGCTTATTGGTTTTTTTTCATCTGAGTAAAAGCTATACAGGAAAAAACTTCGTATGGCTTTTTCTTTGCTTCGTCTGAATATATTTTTAGGATAATCCAAAAGTAAGTGGGCATTGCCGTTGTTATCAGTTTCTGCACCTGAAATAAAAATATCCTCCACCTCATAGTTTAGTACTTGTTCTTTTTTGTAGGTTTGAACCAGTTGGTCGTTAAAACCATATACATGAAGCATGCTGGTAAACTTATCGTTTCCGTTTGTGGTAATGAATGCAAGCGAAATAAATTTTTTATCTGCTGACACGCGCAGATAAAATTCTGTATTTTCACTAAAAACAGAGGACGGTAATTGAAGCAGCACGCCTGATGTTACAGGATTCAGGTTGTCATCAAGCGTGTAATATAAAAACTCCATCTTCTCCAATTCATAATTTTTTTTGCTGGCAAACATGATTAATCCTGCTTCTTTAAGCATCATCTTTTCAAGGTATGTGCCACTATTTATAGGTAGATCTTTTGATAACTCCAGCGTCAGGTTAGCTTTATATCTTTCTATGGTCAGGTCTTTTGCAAAGTCATTTGTTCGGGAGCGTAACAGAAAAATACCTGATGCATTCTGACCCAGTACTTGCGAGTAATAGGTTTTTGATTTTACTTTTTGCTGATTAGACCACTCTATCATTTGGCCACGAGCGTAGCCAAACATGCCTAAAAAAATAAAAAATGGTAGAAGGGGTTTGAAATTTGCCATTTACTTTGCAGCACAAAATAAGTAAGAGTGTGCTAATTTTTATATCAATGTGTATTTAAATTATTGCATGTTTAAACCTTTATGGCAAAATTAACGGAAACCGCTAAAAAGCAGGAAAAAGTTGCACTGGTTGGAGTAATCAATCAGCACCAGCGCTCAGAACAGGCAGAAGAATATCTGGACGAGTTGTCTTTTTTAGCTTATACTGCAGGTGGCCGCGTGATAAAAAGGTTTTTACAAAGGTTACCCTATCCGAATCCCCGAACATTCATTGGTGAGGGAAAACTAAATGAAATTGCAGCATACGTTAAAGAACATGAGGCAGATATTGTTGTTTTTGATGATGAATTATCACCCTCCCAAATCCGTAACCTGGAGCAAAGCCTTAAATGCAAAATACTTGACCGTAGCAATTTAATCTTGGATATTTTTGCAACGCGGGCGCGCACTGCTCAAGCCAAATACCAGGTTGAACTTGCCCAGGCGCAATATTTATTGCCTAGGCTAACCCGCATGTGGACCCACCTTTCCAAACAAAAAGGCGGAATTGGCATGAAAGGCCCAGGTGAAACAGAAATAGAAACCGACCGAAGGGCCCTACGAAACAAGATAAGCAAATTGCAGGATAGGCTAAAAGCCATTGATAAACAAAGCTTTACGCGCAGACAAAATCGAGGCGATAAAATTCGCGTGGCTTTGGTTGGCTATACCAATGTTGGCAAATCAACCATACTTAATTTGCTTAGTAAATCTGATGTTCTTGCAGAGGATAAGCTTTTTGCAACACTCGACTCCACAGTTAGAAAGATTGTGATTCAGGATATGCCCATGCTGCTTACCGATACGGTTGGGTTTATTCGTAAACTACCCCATCAGCTAGTAGAGTGCTTCAAATCTACGCTTGATGAAATAAGAGAAGCAGATTTACTGCTGCATGTTGTGGATGTATCTCACCCGAATTTTGAAGAACAGATAGAGGTAGTTAATAAAACCCTGGAAGAAATTGGCGCCCATAGAACCCCGAGGCTTCTCGTTTTCAATAAAATAGATAAAGCTACAGGGAAACTGATACCTGAACAGCCGGATGAATTACCTTATCTGGAACAGCTGAAAAATACATGGATAGCCAAAGAAAATGCCCCGGTGGTTTTTATATCAGCAGCTCAAAAACAAAATATCAGCGAACTCAAAAACCGCCTCCTTGAAATGGTCTTAGAACTAAAACGGGATGAGCCTCTAAAAGCGTAGATAATGTAACATAATTTTATATTTTTGCGCTTCATTAAAAAATAGGGCATACAAGCTTTTTGGCATTTAAGTTCTGTTTTATTTAAACAATAATTTAAACAAACCATTTGAATACAATGAAAAAAATAGGAATTATTCTTTTAATGCTTAGTGTAGTTAGTTTTAATACCTATGCTCAAAAAAGCAAAGTGTCGGTAAAACCTTTGATTAAACCTGCACCACCTGCTAATCCATGGGTGTTTACCTATGGTCAGGATACAGTATTTAGAAAAGAGTTTGAACGGCTGCTTAGTAAGAATAGGAATGAAAAGGAAACACCAAACGAAGCAGATGTGAGAGAATATTTGGAGCTGTATCAGAACTTTAAGATGAAAGTAAAGGAGGCACACCTGATTCAGCTGGATACACTCAATTCATTTAAAACGGAATTGGCAGGATATAGAAAACAGTTGGCAAATCCTTATCTTACAGATAAAAAGGTAACAGAGGGGTTAATTAAGGAAGCATATGATCGGATGAAAGAAGAAGTAAATGCTAGCCATATTTTGATAAACTGTGCTGAAAATGCATTACCTAAAGATACACTTGAGGCTTACAATAAGCTTATGGAACTCAGAAAGCGCATACTTAAAGGTGAATCATTTGACAGTCTTGCCTTGCAGCACTCACAAGACCCGTCTGCCCAGAAAAATATGGGGTTATTGGGATGGTTCACCGCATTTCATATGATTTATCCATTCGAAAATCAGGCCTATTTAACACCTAAGGGGCAGGTGAGTTTGCCTTTCCGCACCCGCTATGGCTACCATTTGATTAAGGTAAATGATCGCAGGCCTGCGCGCGGAGAGGTAAGAGTTGCGCATATCATGCTTCAAACAGGCCCAAGCGCATCAGAAGAAACCAAAAACGAAGCAAGGCTTAAGGCTGATACGGTTTATATGAAGCTACAAAAAGGCGAATCATTTGAAAGCCTTGTTGCTGAGTATTCTGCAGATCAGTCAAGCAAAGCCAATGGCGGACTTATGAACTGGTTTAGCAGTTTCAGTAATTTCCCTGATGAGTTCAAATCGGCTGCATTTTCGTTATCTAAAGGGGAATATTCTAAACCTTTTAAAACCGATTACGGATATCATATCATAAAACTGGCAGACAAAAGACCTGTTGCTGAACTGAAAGAACTGGAAGAAAATATTAAATCTAAAATAAGTCGCGATACACGTGCTGAAAGCAGCAGACTGGTAGTGGCACAACGTATAAAAAAGGAGAGTAAATATACAGAGCATGCGACCGTACTTAAAGAATTTATTGCAGGTGTAGATTCATCATTTTTAAAAGGCACGTGGACACCAGACGAGAGCAAGATTAATGATAAACCTATCGTTACAATCAATTCAAAATCTTTCACCATGCGTCAATTTGCCGATTTTGTTAAATTAATGCAGGAACCAAGGGAAAAAGAGGCTATTCCTATGATTGTAAATGCCTTGTTTAAAAAGTTTACCGATGAAAAAGCATTGGAATACGAGGAGTCTGTACTTGAAGAAAAATATGAGGATTTCCGCAATCTGATGCAGGAGTACCACGATGGTATATTGCTCTTTGATTTGACTGATAAAAAAGTATGGACCAAAGCTGTAACGGATACGGCAGGCTTGCAACAATTTCACGAGGCCAACAGAAACAAGTACATGTGGAAAGACCGTGTGCACGTTTACACCTACAGTTGCTTAAATGAAAAAGCTAAAAAAGATGCTATGAAAATGGCGGCAGCCGGTAAAAGTGGGGATGAAATTAAAGCAAAACTCAATAAAAAAATAATTGGAACGGTAATCATTACAGAATCAAAGCATGAAAGAGGTGAGAATTCTGAGAAGGATAAATTGTGGGATAAAAAAGGTGTGGTTGATTTGCCAAATGAAGGGGGAATATTTAAGTTTTATGTTGTTTCCGGAATTATTGCTCCGGAGTCTAAGGCACTGAAAGAAGCACGTGGAGTAGTAACCAGTGATTATCAAAATCAACTTGAGAAAGATTGGATTCAATCCCTGAGAAGCAAATATCCGGTTAATACAAACGAGGAGGTTATCAAAACGCTTTTCAAATAACAATTACTTGTGCAAAATGCTCTCCAGATCTGCGCTATAATAGTCCTGCTTGGGGCGGCATGCAGCAAAAAATCTGCAACGGGTGAAGAGCCACTTGCTAGGGTAAATAATAAGTACCTTTATCCGACTGATGTGCAGGACTTGTTCTATACAACAAAGGGTGAAACAGATAGCGCAAGGATATTGCAGGTGTATATTGATAGCTGGATAAAAAATCAATTACTGGCACAAATAGCAGAACAACAGCTAAATGAGAAAGAAAAGAATGTAAGTAGGGAGCTGGATGAGTATCGGAACGCTTTGCTCATACACCGCTATCAGTCTCGCTTACTGCAAGAAAGACTGGACACACTAATTACAGAGGAGGAATTACGCACGTATTTTGAAAAAAATAAGAATAGCTTTGAGCTGGCAAAAAATATTTTACAGCTCAAGTTTATAAAAATAGACCGTAAATCAAGGATTCTCTCGGAAGTAAGACGTTTGTTTTTATCACCAGACTTGAAGAGTAAAAAAGAACTGGCCTCGCTTTGCGAGAAACACGCTGCAAACTTTTTTCTTGATGATGAGGCCTGGCTTGATTTTAGCGAGGTGCAGAAAGAACTTCCAATCAAGCAATACGATGAGGAGCATTTTCTAAGAAATAATAAATTTCTTGAAATAAACGAGGGCAAGTATATTTACCTCATACTTATAATTGCCTATCGGACTAAAAATAGTCTTTCATCGTTTGAGTTTGAAAAGGCGCGGATTAAAAATGTAGTGCTTAATCAACGAAAAAATGACTTGCTAAGAAAATTTGAGCAAAGCATGGTAAAAAAAGCGGAAGAAAATAAGGAGATTCAAATATATACTGCTAAATGAGAAAAATAGCCTGTCTGATACTGTTTTTTATGGCATCTTTGCCAGCCATTCTTGCTCAGCAGGCAGGAAAAGCTATAGATCAGATTGTGGCTGTGATAGGCGATAACATTATTCTGCAATCAGAAATTGAAATGGAATTTGAGCAGCTGAAAAGGCAAGCAGATGAAGCGCTAAGTGATACGCTAAAATGTGAAATACTCAGGCAAAAACTCATTGAACGAATATTTTTGAATAAGGCACAACTGGATAGTTTGCCGCTTTCTGAAGAACGTGTTGATGCTGAACTGGAAAAACGAATCAGATACTTTGCTGCCCAATTTGGCGGAGTAAAGCCCATGGAAGAATTTTATGGCAAAACAGTTACACAGATTAAAGCTGACAATCGGGAGAAAATAAAAAGCAGCATGCTGGTTAATGAGATGCAAAGTAAGGTGCTGAAGGATGTAAAAGTTTCGCCAATCGATATAAAGAAATACTACAATGAACTGGCAGCAGAAGATAGTCTTCCGTTTTATAGTGCAGAGGTAGAAGTAGCACAATTAATAATTGAACCCAAGGTATCTAAAGAAGCCAAGCAATTGGCTTATGAAAAAATATCGGAACTACGGGAACGTATAGTTAATGGCGATAATTTTAATTCACTCGCAACATTATATTCCGATGACGGATCCGCATCAAAGGGAGGTGAACTCGGATTTTTTACACGTGGGCAAATGGTTCCGGAGTTTGAAGCGGCAGCCTTTAAATTGAAACCTGATACCATTTCAAAAATTATTGAAACCAAATACGGATATCATATTTTAAAACTGATTGACAGAAAGGGTGACAATATTAATGTGAGGCATATTCTTGTCAGACCCAAAATTTTTAAATCGGATATAGCTGCTGCCAAGGAAAAATTGGATAGTATCATCTGGCAAATTAAAATAGATAGCATTTCGTTTGAAAAAGCAGTGAAGCGCTTTTCAGATGATAACTTTACCAAAGGCAACGGTGGATTTATTACGGCCGAGCAAACCGGCTCAACTAAAATTGCCATTGATGAGTTGGATAAAGAAATTTATTACAAGTTGGAAGGATTAAAACCGGGTGATTTGACGGAGCCTGAATTGTTAACTCTTCCCGGCCCCGACAGGCAGCAGGTATGGCGTGTATTTTATCTGAAAACAGAAAGTAAGCCACACCGTGCCAATCTCAGGGATGATTACCAGAAATTTCAGGCAATGGCCATGCAACGAAAGCAACAGCGTGCTATGGAAACGTTTATTAATAAAACCAAGAAAGAGCTGTTTATACAAGTAAATGCTCCTTATAAAAATTGTAACCAGGTTGTTGAATTTTTAAAAAAATAAGTCATGCAGTTTTCCAATGATATTGAAGCAGCAAATATGCTGCACGATAAATACAACACACTTAAAAAGGAAATAGCAAAAGTAATTGTGGGGCAGCATCAGGTAGTGGATACTGTGCTCAATGCCATATTCTCAAACGGACATGTATTGCTGGTTGGTGTGCCCGGTCTGGCTAAAACATTACTGGTACGAACCATTTCAGAAGTGTTGGATTTAAAATTCAGCCGTATTCAGTTTACACCTGATTTAATGCCAAGTGATATAACAGGTTCGGAAATTTTGGACGAAAACAGGTCATTTAAATTTATACGTGGTCCATTATTTGCCAATATCGTACTGGCTGATGAGATTAACCGCACGCCACCTAAAACCCAGGCAGCCTTGCTTGAGGCCATGCAGGAAAAAAGTGTAACCGTTGGTGGCCACATGCATAAACTGGAGGCTCCGTTTTTTGTACTTGCTACACAAAATCCAATAGAACAGGAAGGAACATATCCATTACCAGAGGCCCAACTTGATCGTTTTATGTTTAATGTGGTACTCAATTATCCTACGCTGGAGGAAGAACTACAGGTGGTAAAGAACACAACAGGTAACAAGGAGGTAACGCTTAAACCTGTTATTACAGCAAAGGAAATTATAGCGTTTCAGCAATTGGTGCGTAAGGCGCCTGTTGCTGACAATGTTATGGAATATGCCGTGAAATTGGTAAGTAAAACAAGACCAAATACACCATATGCTACGGCTAAGGTTAATGAGTATATTGGATTTGGTGCCGGTCCGCGTGCCGGTCAATTTTTGATTCTTGGCGCCAAAACCCATGCTTTACTTAATGGTGTATACTCACCAGATATTGAGCACGTAAAGGCAGTAGCAAGAGATGTATTGCGTCATCGCTTAATAAAAAATTACAAGGCAGAAGCGGAGGGCATCAGTGTAGAGCAAATTATTGATGGGCTGTTGTAAAACTGTTTCTTTTTTTATGGCCTCCATTCTTGTTAGATTTTTTCAGGTTTCATTGTACATTTATAAAAATAAGATTCTTGGCTGCCGCTGTTTTTTTTCTGCTTGCTGCACTCATCTGTGAAATTATGGGCACCATTGGTGGCTTTGGTTCGTCTGTATTTTTTGTTCCGGTTGCGCAGTTTTTCTATCCTTTTCAAGTTGTATTGGGTTTAACTGGCCTGCTTCATGTTTTTAGTAATATCAGTAAACTCTATTTATTCAGGCAGCATGTTAATTATAAACTGCTTTTTTATTATGGTATTCCCAGTGTAGGATTTGTAGTGCTTGGGGCATACCTCAATACATTCGTTGAATTAAAGTGGGCACAACTTACACTTGGCATCTTCCTTGTTTGTTTTAGTTTGTTTATGTTATGGTTCCCATCGTTTGTTTTACCTGCAAGTAAAACTAACGCGGTGGTGTCGGGCGCAAGCGCAGGATTTATTGCAGGCTTTAATGGCACTGGTGGTGCCATTCGGGGCATGAGCATGGCAGCTTTTGGTTTAAGCAAGAATGTTTTTGTGGCAACTTCTGCTGCCATTGATTTTGGTGTTGATCTAAGTCGTAGTGCCATTTATCTTGACCACGGTTATTTGAAAAAGGAGCATTTGTATCTAATACCAGGACTCATTATCATTTCTTTTGTTGGCTCATGGATGGGTAAAAGAATGCTGAATAAAATTGATGAAGTATGGTTTAAAAAGATTGTGCTAACTTTGATTCTTGTAATTGGTGTTTTAATCATTTATAAAGAAACCCTCTCTTTCTATTCATGAAACCCACAATTGCCGCATCCATAAAAGAGTTTTTCTCGCATGATATCTGGTATGTAAAACTGGAAAAATTTCCGCGCTGGCAGCGTGGTGTCATCAAGTTACTGCGCATATTATTGCTTGCTATCAATGATTATACCCAAAAACAGTTAGCGTTGCGGGCTACTGCACTTACGCTGTATACGCTTCTTTCCATTGTACCGGTAATAGCTATGGTTTTTGGCATTGCACAGGGTTTCGGTTTACAGCAATACCTAACTGATGAATTGAATAAGGCATTTGCCACCCAGCCTGAAATATTAAATAACCTGCTGCTATATGTACAGAACTTACTGGGCAATACCAAAGGGGGTATCATTGCCGGTTTTGGCTTCGCATTGCTGCTATGGTCGGTTCTTCAGGTGTTGGCAAATATTGAGGATGCCTTTAATTTTATCTGGCATGTACAAACTCCGCGTACTTGGGCACGTAAGTTCACCGATTATCTTAGCATCATAATGTTAGCCCCATTATTTATAGTTTTTTCAGGCGTTGCCACTATTTTCATTAGCACGCAGATAAAATGGGTAGCACAGGAAATTTCTTTTCTCGGCTCAACCATTTCACAGTTAATTATTATCTCCATAAAGTTTTTACCTTATCTAACCACCTCGCTGCTTTTTTTTCTGCTTTATCTTGTTATGCCCAACACAAGGGTTAAGCCATCGGCTGCTATTTATGCAGGTATAGTTGCCGGTATTGTTTTTCAGGTTTTTGAGTGGGCTTATATTGAGTTTCAAATTGGCGTTTCCAATTACAATACAATTTACGGCAGTTTTGCTTCCATTCCTTTATTTATCACGTTTCTTCAGTTCAGTTGGATTATTGTGCTTATTGGTGCCGAGATATCTTATTCTGTTCAGCATGTGGTAGAGTACGAGAGTCGCGTTCAAATGGCAAGCCTCAGTCATGAAATGAAAATGGTGTATTCTTTATATTTACTCCATCATATTGCAAACCGATTTAAAGAGGGAGATAAGCCCCCAACCATCAGGGAAATGAGCGGCAGATTAGGCTTGCAGGCAAATATTTGTAAAAATCTGCTGCATCAACTAATACGTGCTAAACTTGTTGCCGAGAGCAATGAAGGAAAGAGTAAAGATCCTGTTTATTTGCCTGCCATGGATATTGCCCGACTGAATATTGCGTTTATTGTTAGTAAACTGGAAAGTGTTGGTGAGTTAAGAAAATCCGACTCAGATACGCTCACTAAAATTAAATCTCTTTATAATGATCTGGAGCAGGCAACCTTTAATAGTGCAGCAAATAAGAATATTACTGCAATCTAAATGTGTATGCTTACTGCTGATGAACTGCTTTTTGGTTACATGTGTGGAGTTTTTCCTATGGCTGATCCGGGCGATGGAGATGCCATATACTGGTATGATCCCCAGCAAAGGGGCATTATTCCGCTGGATGGACTAAAAATAAGCAACTCACTCAAGCAAACTTTGCATAGTAACAAATTTCATGTAACAATTAATACTGAGTTTGAAGCTGTGGTAAGGGCGTGCGCCAACCGTACGGAAACTTGGATATCGGAAGAAATTGTGGAGGCTTACGCATCGTTGCATGAAATGGGGTATGCGTATAGTTTTGAAACACGAAACACCCAAAATCAGTTGGTTGGTGGACTTTATGGTGTGGCCATAGGTCGTGCTTTTTTTGGAGAATCAATGTTTCATACAGAACGTGACGCTTCCAAGGTGGCATTGGTACATTTGGTTAACTGGCTCAACCAAAACCATTTTACACTGCTGGATACGCAATACATAACCCCACATCTACAATCGCTGGGGGGTATTGAAATAAACCGCGATGAATACCGGAGGCGACTGGCTGATGCCTTAGGTAAAGAAATGCTGAGTAACCACTAAGCCATCAACTTGCAAGGATGCTTTGCCAGTAAATATGATTTGCGCCAATTATAAAAACCGCTAATGGATAGAAAGAAATAGATGGTCGCCATAAAGGCCATTCCTTGTAAATTAGCCTGCATATATAGCCAAGTAGATAGGCCGTTTAAAACGATCCAATAGAGCCAACCCGTTAAGATCTTTCTTGATTCTTTATAGGTAGCTATTAAGCTAAAAATCGTGATAAAAACATCAAGCGGCTTTAACTCAATACCATCTAAACTAGCTGAAGCGTATATTAGCAAAGCTGAAAATAGTAATCCGCAAAGCAGCACCAATATTTGTGTTATTGCAGGCCAGTTTTTAACAGGTCTTTGATGATTTACACCGCCATACCAATACCACCAACCATACACGCCCATGGCTGCATAGAATAAATATAATACGAGTTGACCCCAAAGTTGCTTATCGGCAAACAATATGCAACCGGCAACCGATGAAAAGATGCCAAATATCCAACAGCTAATTTTTTCGCGTGTAAGTAAGTAGTTATAAATGAATGTGGTGATAATAGCAACCCATTCCAGCAACTCAAAATTAAACCAGTTTATCAAAGTAGTTTAAATAAAGATTGAGAAAACTAGAAAAGCTAATTCATCTTAAATGGGGCAATCAGCAAAAATCTTGGAATGCGAACTTCAAATCTTTTGCCATCCAGTTGTCTTTCCATCAAGTAAGTGCCATGCATACAGCCGATATCCGAAATCAGGTTACATCCTGATACGTAAGAATGTGACTCTCCCGGCTCTAATATTGGTTGTTGGCCCACTACGCCTTCGCCTTCTACCTCACTCTTTTCAAAAGTTACGTCATTAATATACCAATGCCTGCGCAGCAGCTTCACTGTAAAATCTCCCCGATTTTCAATGGTGATGCGGTAAGCAAACATATGTCCTGCAGATGCGCCCGAAACTCGGTCGTTCTGGTAGGCAGTTTCTACCGTAATTTTAACATCATGGGTTATTGCTGTAGGCATATGCTTTAAAAACACATCCGAATTACGGTAAACTTTACTCCAATTCCAAAGGCTAAAAGTAAAAAGTCTCTCATCTTTACTACCTCAAGGTGAAACCCCCTTTGCAGCCCATTTTGTTTAACAATGGCTTCACAATCTAATAGTATTGGGCTAACATGCAGCTAACACAGGCGTTACAAGCTATGCTCAATTTTGTGAAACTCCAATTAAATGAGTAAACGCAAATTAAAACTGGCTGTATTATCTGATATACACCTTGGCACCATCGGTTGCAGAGCTGCTGCAGTTAATCAGTATTTAAAATCTATTGACCCTGAAATTTTGGTTTTAAATGGCGACATCATAGATATGTGGCAGTTTAAAAAACGATACTGGCCAGAGTCTCATATGAAAGTGGTGCAGCGCATTTTTAAAATGATGGCCAATGGTACACGTGTATTTTATCTCACGGGTAATCATGATGAAATGCTCAGAAAATTTACTGATTTTAAATTGGGTAATTTAGAGCTGAGAGATAAGCTGGTACTTAATCTGGATGGTAAAAAAGCATGGATTTTTCATGGCGATGTATTTGATGTAACCATGAAGCGTAGTAAGTGGCTTGCCAAATTGGGAGCGATTGGCTATGATACGCTCATTTGGATTAATACCATTGTAAATGGAGTATCGGAAAATTTTGGCCGGGGTAGGGTTTCACTATCCAAGAAAGTTAAGAATAGTGTAAAGCAAGCCATTAAATTTATTGACGATTTTGAGCAAACAGCCATAGATATGGCTATATATCATGAGTATGATTACGTGGTTTGTGGGCATATTCATCAGCCAACCAAGCGCATGCATCAGAGTGAGCATGGGAAAACACTTTACCTCAATTCTGGCGACTGGATTGAAAACTTAACTGCGCTTGAATACAATAACGGAGAGTGGGTCATTTATTATCACACTGATCAAACCGAAGATCATGTTATTGATGAAGATGAGCTGAAAGTAAAACTACCATCTATACAAAACATGTATGATTTAATTACCACTCGGCAGGTGGCATTCAATACATAATTTAAAACTCAATCAGGCGATTATGAAAATTTTATTTGCCATACAGGCTACCGGAAACGGTCATATTAGTCGGGCAAGAGAAGTATTGCCGCATCTACTTAAACATGGAGAGGTGGATGTGCTTACCAGTGGCCGGCAAGCTGAGGTATCACTACCTGTATTGATTAAATACAGGCACAAAGGCATTGGTTTTACATTTGGTAAAAAAGGCGGTATAGATATAATAGATTCGGTGAAACACTTAAGGCCTTTTCATTTTATAAAAGATATTTTGAATTTTCCCGTTGAACAGTATGATTTGGTAATAAATGATTTTGAGCCAGTAACCGCATGGGCATGCAAACTTAAAGGTAAGCCATGCATTGCACTTAGTCATCAGTCATCTTTTTTATCAAAGAAAACACCAAGGCCGGTAAACAAAGATGCATTTGCAGAAGGCGTCTTTAGACATTATGCCCCCTCAACCGCGCAGTATGGTTTTCATTTTAAACCCTATGACCATTTTATCTATACTCCGGTAATACGAAAGGAAATAAGAAGACTGGAACCGCAATTTAAAGAGCACATCACTGTTTATCTGCCTGCACATGCCGATAATTTGCTTATACCTCATTTTAAGAAACTAAAAGAGGTAAAATGGCATATTTTTTCCAAGCACAGCAGAACGGCATTCAGCATAGAAAATATAGAAGTAAAGCCGGTAACTAACGAGGCTTTCACAGCAAGTCTGGCTGCAGGCAATGGACTGCTAACTGCGGGTGGATTTGAGAGTCCTGCCGAGGCAATTTACCTCCGAAAAAAAGTTCTGTCGGTTCCTATGCACAATCAGTATGAGCAATTATGTAATGCCGAGGCTATGAAAGGTCTGGGTATAACTGTAGTTAAAAAAGTAGACGATGCGTTTGCATCACATCTTAGCGGCTGGCTAAATTTTGCAATGCCTCCAGCTATTCATTATGCTGATCATACCGAACGAATTGTTGAGCAACTGGTTTCAGATTATTGCAGGGAGTGGGCTATTGCTTTTTAATTACCCAATTTTGAAACGGCATTGAGTATAATTGAAAGATCTTTTTCAATAGCGTAATCCCGTGCATACGTAAAATTAATTTTATGTAATGCCGCCTCATTCATCTCCCTGTTATGGTAAGCATCAATCGGTGATAATACGTTTTTCTTTAGCTTGGGTAAAGATGTATTACCGATATTTTTGGCATATCCAACCCAGGTTTTATCTCCAACGAGAACAGAAAAAATATTAAGGAGTAAATGTGTTCTGTTTTTAACCATCACCAGTAAAAGTGGCAACAGGGGAATAAATAGCAGGCAGAGTAATACATCAAGTATTCGCTTTTTTCTTAACTGTAAAGAATTATTTAGAGCAAGATTAATTTCAAGTGTATAAAAATCACCTTGTGTATTTTTATCATTACTTCCAATGATAAACAAGCTTTCTTCAGGGACAATTTTAAACTGGATATCCGGTTTGCTAATTTGACCCATCCACCCAATAATTTGTTGTGCAGAAACATCTCTGGAGCAAAAGATAATTTCTTCAACCCTAAAAAGGTCAACAACATCCGGAAGATTTTCTATGGTGCCCAAATAATGATCGTCTGTTACCGAGGGCTTTCCGGTACTCACATATCCGGCATAATCGCATCCTGCCTTTACTTTATTTAGTAAATCATGCACCCTTTCGGCCTCTTCACGGCTACCCACAATAATTGTTTTGGTAGCAACCTTCATGCTTAAGCTAATCTTTTTAAATTGAGTGGCATACCACCACAACCGGTTTGTAGCTGCAGCAAGAAAGGCCCATGCAGCACCAAACAAGATAAGTGCCCGCGAGAAACGATATCCTTCAGGAACAAAGGCGTAAAAAACAGCAATAGCAATGGTGCCATAAAACACACCCTTAAACACTGCAGAAAATGAACGTGTTTTTTCATAAGCCCCGCTCATGTATAATCCGCCCAGCCAAAGCAGTGTATAAATAATCCCGTTTACTGTCATAAACTCAAGTGGGTATTCAATGCCTTCACCAAATCTCACCCGCTGAGCCCAGTAAGATTGAATGATATACATACCTGCATAAAACAGCAAAGCATCTGCCAATGGTTTCAGCAGATTTTTTATAAAACGTATAAATAGTGAAAGTGCAGCACGGATATAAATTGCAAGGTTAATAAGTAAACCAAAAGTGGCTGCATGCTTTTGTGAATAGTGTTTGTGCGCAAACGTTATCATGGCGCGGTAAAACACAAATACATAATTGATGCTTGATTTTTTTGTGCTTTCGCCCTTATAATGGATAATGGTGGTATGCGGATAATAGTAGTTTTTAAAACCACCCAACGTTATACGGTAACTCAAATCAATATCTTCACCATACATAAAATAATCCTCATCTAGCAGGCCTATTTTATCCAGAACCGATTTTCGAAGCATCATGAATGCTCCTGCCAAAACATCTACACTGTGTACCTCATTGTTACTTAAGTATCCTAAATGGTAGCGGCCAAAACGTTTTGATTTTGGAAACAATGCTGATAGGCCGAACATTTTATAAAAAGCCACTTCCGGAGTGGGCAGACCTCTTTTAGATTCAGGCAAAAAATGACCTTTGCCATCAATCATTTTTACACCAGCCGCTCCGGCATCTGGTGTAGCATCCATAAACTGAAGAATTTTTTGAAAACAGTCTTCCTCTACAACCGTATCGGGGTTAAGCAATAGCACATATTGGCCTTTGCTTTGCTTGATTGCCTGATTATTGGCTTTTGAAAAGCCTACATTTTCTTTATTTTCAATTAAAATTACCTCAGGAAAATTCCGTCTAACCATTTCGCAGCTACCGTCTGCCGAATGGTTGTCAACCACTAGAACCTCAGCCTCCATGCCTGCGCAGGCTTTTCTCACAGCATACAACGCCTGCTCCAAGAAATAGCGCACATTATAATTAACAATTACAACAGAAATTTTCATGTAATAACCCAACGAATATATGAATAGTTAAGGGTTTTATTATCAGCTAAGGTGTCACAGATATGTAAGCATAGATAGCCTTTATCATAGCCCTTTCGTTTGTTTAGCTTACGTATTAGGTAAACTTACTTTTGCTAATTAATGCTGATAGGGCACCCTCAGTGCAATGCTTCTGCCAAGTGTTATTTCATCAGCATACTCCAGTTCTCCTCCAATGGCTATCCCGCGTGAAATGGTGGTTAAGGTTACCCCCAAATCACGCAGTTTTTTGGACAGATAAAAAACGGTGGTATCTCCTTCCATGGTAGCGCTCAGTGCCATAATTACTTCAGTGGTTCCTTCCGTGCGGATACGCTCAATCAATTTATTGATAAACAAGTTATCAGGACCAATTCCGTTTGCTGGTGATATGAGGCCACCCAAAATGTGATAGGTTCCTGTAAATTGTCCTGTATTTTCAATAGCAATTACATCGCGCAAATCCTCTACCACACATATGAGTTGTTGGTTGCGTTTGGGGTTATTACAAATATTACATAATGCTGTGTCACTTACATTGCCGCACCTACTGCAATACTGAACCAATGTGCGCAGGCGAAAAATGGCATCACTCATTTTTAATACATCAGGCTCTTTTTGTTTGAGTAAAAAAAGCACCATGCGCATGGCTGATTTTTTGCCTATGCCCGGAAACTTGGAAAGTTCATTAACGGCTTCTTCTATCAGGTGTGACGGATAATTCATGCATTACAAATGTAAGTGCAATGTCCTATTTTTTAACGGGTGTGCAAGGGTTGTGGTTAACTATTTTTTAACATGCCCAACTATCAATTAGTTTTGTTCGCATGTCGCCTTTTTTGTTGTTTTCTTTCGTAATTATCTACTTTCTTGTGCTCCTGGGTGTAGCGTTTTATACCTCACGCAACTCCAACAACGAAACTTTTTTTATTGGTAATAAAAGTAGTAACTGGATGCTGGTGGCTTTTGGCATGATCGGCACCTCTCTTAGCGGTGTTACTTTCATTTCGGTGCCGGGCACGGTAGGGGCAGCAGGCTTCAGCTACTTTCAGGTGGTGCTGGGTTATTTCATCGGATACTTTGCCGTAGCTTATATTCTACTGCCACTTTATTATAAACTCAATCTTACTTCCATTTACCACTATTTGGATCATCGCTTTGGTACGAATAGCTATAAAACAGGGGCATTGTTTTTTATTATTTCCCGAACCATGGGTGCCACCCTTAGGCTCTATTTGGTAATTAATGTAATGCAGTTGTTTATTTTGGACCAATTGGGTGTGCCTTTTATGGCCACTACCCTGATTATATTACTCATGATTTTACTTTATACGTTTAAAGGCGGAGTAAAAACCATTGTTTGGACCGATACGCTGCAAACATTTTTTATGTTACTTGCACTAGTGGTTTGTGTGGGCTATATTTTAAATGATTTGGATTTATCTTTTGGCAATGCATGGAATCAGCTAAATGAATTGGGGTATACCCATATGTTTGGAACTGATGTGTTGGATAAAAAATTCTTTTTAAAGCAAATAATTGGCGGTGCCTTTATTACCATCAGTATGACCGGCCTTGATCAGGAAATGATGCAGAAGAATATCAGTGTTAAAACACTGGGCGATTCGCAAAAAAATATGATTAGCTTCAGTACTATTATGGTTTTGGTCAACTTTTTATTTCTGATTTTAGGTGGGCTGTTGTATCTGTTTGCTCAAAGTAAAGGTATAGATGTAAAAGGAGACGACCTGTTTCCAACCGTTGCGCTTCAATATTTACCGCCTGCTATTTCTATTATATTTATAATTGGGCTTATATCGGCTTTGTTTCCATCGGCTGATGGCGCCATTACCGCCTTAACCTCTTCTTTTTGTATTGATATATTAGGTATACAGCGTAATGAAAACTTGAGCGAAACACAAAAGTCAACCACCAGAAAAATGGTACACCTAACGTTTGCTGCAATTTTTGTAGCCTGTGTTTTTGTGTTTAAGTTCATTAATAACAAATCCATTATAACAATTTTACTGGATGTGGCAGGATATACCTACGGCCCCTTGCTGGGCTTATTTGCATTTGGTATTTTAACCAAGCGTAGGCTTAACGATAAACTGGCGCCCGTAATTTGTTTATTGGCACCGGCAATTTGTTATGCTTTACAAATAAATGCGTCATCTGTTTTTGGTAATTATCAGATTGGTATTGAAATGCTGATTTTAAATGGTGCCATGACCTTTGGCGGATTATGGCTCATAAGCAAGCAAACAAGTAGGTTATTGGTTAAATTGGTATAGCCTATTTTTGAAGCCGGGCGCGTTGCAGCGACCTTATTTCATAACTATTTATAGTTATTTTCTTTTCATTTATTGCAGAAAGCCCTGCCGGCTTGGCCGGTCCTGAGGCAATTTCATAGTGCAATTTATCTGCAATAATTTCATAAGTGCACGCAAGTATGCTTCCTTCTACATTAAATAAAGCATAGAGTTTATTGTCCAACCTGTTTATATGAATTAAAATTCCATCTCCTTCATCCAGCATGTATTTGCCTTCTTCCTCATTGCGCATATGCAACGTGTAGTTTTTAATAATAGGCTTCTCGGCAGCATAAGTAGTTTTCCATAACCACACACTGTCTGTTAGTTTTTTTATTTCCATTTGCATGGGCACTCTCTGCACTTGCCTGCGCGATCCGATTATTTCAAGATCGCCTTTCCAGTTTCCTTCAAATGCAGATAAAAAAAAGTGTTGGGCGTAGGCAGGCGATACGGCCGGTAGAAGCAATAGAAGCAGGCAAATCTTATGCATACGTTTTAAGTTCCATGTTAATGATTGTGTCAAACTAAACCTTGTCCTCAGATGCATCAATAAAACGGGTACCATTAAGTATTTCAAAATACAACTTGAAATCTGCCAGCAGGCTGTATAAAGGATACTGAAAAGTGGCAGGTTTGTTTTTTTCAAAAAAGAAATGCCCTGCCCATGCAAAACCATAACCGCTGATGGGACAAAAAATCAGCCAGAAAAAATCTGCCGACCATATGGCCACCAGTAAAAAGTAAAAAAACAGGGTAGTGCCAATTACGTGCAGTAACCTGCAATTTTTATTTTGATGCTCTGAGACATAAAACGGGTAGAATGCTTTAAAACTATCAAACTTTTTTTTCATGCTACAAAATAAAATACATTACACAAAAACCCAATGCAAAACCTAAAATGATTTGCTGCGTGGAATGGGCATTTAACCACAAACGTGCAGATGCGGTGAGCCCTGCAGCCAGTAATACAGGAATAAGTAATAGGCGCACATCTGCAGCTCCGGCTTGCGCAGCAGCGGTGATAACAGCTGTAAGCAAACCAAAGGAGGCCATATGGATACTTATTTTATTAAAATGATTAATGATGAGTAAGCCAACCACTATAGCTGCACAACCTAATAGAAACGCATTAACAAGTGCAGGTGAATGTAATCGCTGGAACAAATAAAAATTCATCAGATACATCGCAGCTGTGAGCATATATGGCCCCCTGCGTTCTTCACCCGAATGTAACATCACAGATTTAATCTGACCAAACCATTTCATGACAAGAATATATACAACGGGTACAATAGCTGTACTTGTAAATATAAAACCAAGATAAAACAACCGGGCAGGGGTTGTGAGTACGTAATCCAAATAAGGGAATAGTCTAATAAGCGAATAAAATGAAATAAGGTTCACAAAAACCGGATGAAATATTATAGAAAGAAACAGTGCAAACCGTGAATTCATTTTCAAAATAGATATAAATTTAGGTGCTCTTTGCAAGACTATGCATCATAACCAAGGTTAGGAGCCAGCCACCTTTCAATGGTGGATATATCCATACCTTTGCGTTTGGCATAATCTTCTACCTGATCTTTACTGATTTTGCCTAAACCAAAATACTTACTCTCCGGATGGGCAAAGTAGTAACCGCTTACACTGGCTGCAGGATACATGGCAAAGTTTTCTGTAAGCATAATTTCTGCTTTTTCTTCGGCTTGTAATAATTCAAACAATAAGCGTTTCTCTGTATGATCTGGGCAGGCAGGATAGCCGGGAGCAGGCCTGATGCCTGTATAGCTTTCTTTAATCAAATCTTCGTTGCTCAGCTGTTCATCTTTGGCATAACCCCAGAATTCCTTGCGCACGCGTTCGTGCATTCTTTCAGCAAAGGCTTCTGCCAGCCTATCAGCTACTGCTTTAATCATAATGCTATGGTAATCATCATGGTCTTTCTCGTATTGGGCCACCAACTTTTCAATACCAATACCTGCTGTTACGGCAAAGCCTCCCATGAAATCATTTTGTTCAGCTACAAAATCGGCTAAGCAATTGTAGGTTTGTCCTTCAGCTTTTTCGCTTTGCTGACGCAGGAAATGAAATACTGCTTCACCCTGTTCGGTTTGCAATTGCACATCATCATCGTTTTTGTTGGCCGGCCAAAATCCTATAACAGCTTTTGCTTTCAGTAATTTTTTAGCAATCACCTCATCCAGCATGGCATTGGCATCTGCAAATAGTTTGCGTGCTTCGGTCCCAATAATTTCATCATCTAAAATTTTTGGATAACGCCCTGCCAGTTCCCAGGTCATAAAAAATGGTGTCCAATCTATATATACGCGCAATTCTTCCAGCGGATAATCTTCGAATACACGGATGCCGGTAAATGTTGGTTTTACTATATTTTTTGCTGAAACTTTAGTGGCTGTAGTGCGTGCTTTATCTATACTTACAAAATTCTTTTCACGCTTACGGTTTTTATAATCTTCTCTAAACTGCGCGTATTCTACTTTAAGTTGCTGTTGTACTACAGGCCTTTGTTCTTTACTAATCAGGGATTGAGCAACGGGAACACTCTTACTGGCATCCAGCACATGCACTACGGGGCCACTATAGTTTGGATCTATTTTAACTGCTGTATGCACCCGCGAAGTTGTGGCTCCACCTATAAGCAGCGGAATATTCATACCCATGCGTTCCATTTCTTTGGCTACAAAAACCATCTCATCAAGGCTGGGGGTAATAAGTCCGCTCAGGCCAATCACATCTACATTTTCCTGTTTGGCTTTTTCTAAAATTTTATCTGCCGGCACCATTACCCCTAAATCTATAATCTCAAAACTATTGCAGGCCAATACTACGCCAACAATGTTTTTACCAATATCATGTACATCACCTTTTACGGTTGCCAGTAGTATTTTTCCCTGCCCACCGCCTTGCGCTGCTCCGGAAAGTCTTTTTTCTTCTTCTAGATAAGGTGTAAGATAGGCTACTGCTTTTTTCATTACCCTTGCACTCTTCACTACTTGTGGTAAGAACATTTTTCCCTGACCAAATAAATCACCCACCACATTCATGCCAGCCATTAAGGGGCCTTCTATTACATGCAAGGGTTTACCGTATTTTTTGCGGGCCTCTTCGGTATCGGTATCAATAAAATCAATGATACCTTTAACCAGTGCATGGCTTAAACGTTCTTCAACCGTGCCTTTGCGCCATTCTTCATCAACAACTTTTTCTTTACCTTTACCTTTTACTTTTTCGGCATATTCAAGTAAACGCTCTGTGGCATCATCCTTCCTGTCAAGCAGCACATCCTCCACATAAGTAAGCAATTCTTTATCTATCTCATCATACACCTCTAGCTGGCTTGGATTTACAATGCCCATATCCATACCATTTTTTATGGCATGATAAAGAAATGCCGAGTGCATGGCCTCACGCACCTTATCATTTCCTCTGAAAGAAAAGGATACATTACTAACACCGCCACTTACCTTGGCTCCGGGTAGGTTTTCCTTAATCCATTTGGTGGCATTAAAAAAATCGAGGGCATTTTTTCTGTGCTCCTCCATACCGGTTGCTACCGGAAATATATTGGGATCAAATATGATATCGCCTGCAGGGAAATGGACTTTCTGTGTAAGAATTTTATAAGCTCTTTCAGCAATTTCAATACGTCTTTCATAATTATCGGCCTGTCCTTTTTCATCAAATAACATCACAATTACGGCAGCACCAAATCGCTTAATAATTTTGGCTTCACGTATAAATTCTTCTTCGCCTCCTTTTAATGAAATAGAATTAACCACGCATTTACCTTGCACACATTTTAATCCGGCCTCAATGATTTCCCATTTAGAAGAGTCAATCATTACTGGCACACGCGCAATATCCGGTTCCGACATTACCAGATTTAAAAAACGAGTCATTGCATCAGCACCATCAATCATACCCTCATCCATGTTCACATCAATAATCTGCGCTCCGCCTTGTACTTGTTCGCGAGCAACTTCCAATGCCTCTTCATACTGGCCTTCTTTAATAAGACGCAAGAACTTTTTAGAGCCGGTAACATTGGTTCTTTCGCCAACATTAATAAAGTTCGACCCTTCAAAAATAGTGAGGGGTTCTAAGCCGGATAAACGGAGTGTATATTCAGTTGTGGTCATGTATGCCTAACAAAATCGCGGCAAGATAACAAAACCCAGCAAGAGTGCATAGCAGCAGGACCTATTCCTGTAATTATTTAAAGCCTACACAATATATGTGATTGTGATAAGTACCCAAAGGTTAATTAACATAAGGGTTTAGGGCTTCTCTGCCTTTTTTGTTTAAGACTGCTCAAACAAGTTTCAGGTTGTTTTTAGCGTCTGTTAAGCAATTCCTGTTTGCCAGCCTTTGTTTTTAAGGTAATGCAGCTTACCGGAAGCTACCTCCAGCGGTGACTCAAAGTTATTGGTATATAGCCCGCCCGTGCCCAGGCCCTGTGGTAAAGGATTTTGTTTAGATGATACCCATTGGGCAATAATGTTTAAACCAATGGCAGATTCTAAAGCAGACGTTGCCCACCAGCCCAAACCCAGTTTTTGAGCCAGATTAACCCAGGCATCAGCTGCCTGCAAGCCGCCAATCAAAGTTGGTTTCAATATTAAATAAGCAGGTTGGGTTTGCTTAAGCAACTTTTCTCCTTCGATAATGGAAAGACCAATTAGCTCCTCGTCTAATGCCACAGGAATGTTTGATTTTTTTACCACTTCTTGCATTAATTCTGTTTGTCCGGGTTTAATGGGCTGCTCAATGGAGTGAATGTCAAATCGTGACAAGTCCTTTATTTTTTCAACGGCATCATCGGCATTAAATGCACCGTTTGCATCCAAACGAATCTCTATGGTAAACGCTCCAAACTTAGATCGAAATTTTTCGAGCATGCGGCACTCTTCATCAAAATCAAGTGCGCCAATTTTAAATTTAATACAATCAAAGCCGGCTTCAATCTTCTCATATGCCTGCAGCAACATGGCTTCTGCATCATCCATCCAAACAAGGCCGTTAATGGGTATGGGAGTGCCTCTATAAAATGTATTTTGTGAATAGCAGAAAGATTCTTCTTGTTTGATGCCCATTAAAGCAGATTCAAATGCAAAACGCAAAGCAGGATAATCTGTAAGAGGCAATAATTCAGCTGGCGCCCCATCATTTATGAGGTTACAACACAATTGTAATTGTTTTTCAAATTCATTATTGTCATCAATACTTAAACCCGGCAGTGGCGAAGCTTCTCCGTATGCGGTTTTACTGCCTTGGGTTAAAACCACAATCCATGCAGTATGCGTTTGCATTTCACCTCTTGAAGTGCGGGCAGGTTTTTTAAACTGCAGCAAATGTTTAAAATAGCGTGCCTGCATACTTAATTTACCAATTGAATGGCTTGCACAAGCTGAAAAGCTTTTATTAGCGCAAGCGAAGAATAGAAAGCAGCAGCTAGCATCAGTATTGCCAGGGAAAGCTGTTTAAGAAAACCATTATAAGCTGCTGAGGGTGCGGTTTGCCATAAACTTATGGCATGCTGCAACAGCATGCTTGCAGGAATAAGCAATAGGGCATGGGGCCAGTAAAATTTTAATCGGAAATAAAAAAGCCAGCAAATTGTTGCCGCTACTAATAATAGTATGTGGTATATTTTTGCAGCACGCACACCCCACATAACGGGTAAGGTAAATTTACCGCAGTTCTTATCATTTTCAATATCGCGAATATTATTAACGTTTAGTACACCTGCGCAAAGTAATCCCATTGCAGTAGCAGGTAGCAATACCTGCCAGTTTACAGCCCAGTTAAAACGTATACCTGTATTTAACAAAAACGTACCCAATACTGCAACCGGACCAAAGAATATAAATACAAACACATCACCCAGTCCCGCATAACCGTAAGCATTTTTGCCTATTGTATATTTTATGGCAGATGCTATGGCAGCCAGACCCAATGTAAAAAATGCAACAAAAGCATAATTTATTTCACCCTTAGTAGCCACCCAAAGCAATACTATTCCGGAGCAGAGGCTAAACAGCACGAAAAAAACAACCATACGCAGCATGGCAGCAGGTTTAATTACACCGCTTTGCAGTGCACGCGTGTTACCAATGCGGTTATCATTATCGGTGCCTTTCATAAAATCTCCGTAATCGTTTGCCAGATTGGAAAGTATTTGAAGGCTGACGGCCGTAATCCAGCATAAAAAAGTAATAAACAGGTTGGCACTGTAAAAGGTATCGGCTAGGGCAAGTCCTGTTAATACGGATGCAGTAGCCAGCGGCAGTGTTCTGAGCCGGAAAGCTGAAATCCAATTTTTGATGTGTGCCATGTTTGTGGCGAAAGTACAGAAAAGGGATTAGTTTTTGAGCCAGGCCTCGGGATCAAGCTTTTGGCTCATATTCCATATTTCAAGATGCACTTCGGTTACATCTTCTTCTTCGTTGGTAAGCACAGTTCCTATAGCTTCACGTGTATCAACCTCTTGGCCTTCCTTCACATTTACAGAAGATAGTTTTGCATAGGCGGTAAAATATTTTCCATGACTGATGAGCACAATTTTGCCCATACCCGGAATAGAGAAAATGGATTTTACCTTACCTTTAAATACGGCACGCACAATTGCCCCAGGTTGGGTAGAAATATCTACTCCGTTATTATTTATCATTACACCCTTTAGAGAAGGGTGCGCATGGGTTCCGAATTGTTCTGAAATATAGCCCTTTTCAACAGGCCAGGGCAGGCTATTTCGGTTACTTTCAAAGTCGTTGGATAGTTTAAGAGCCTCCGGTGTAAGGTACATCTCTTTTGACGCTGTTTTAGGAACTTCTTTTTTAACTGCACCTGCCGTTTCCTCTTTTTTGCGTGCTTCCTCCTCACGCCTACGTGCCAGTTCTATTTCGCGGGCAATTAAATCGCCAATGGCTTTATTTAATTTTCTTGCAGACTTCTCATTTTCGGCAAGAATTTTTCGTAACTCACCCTCGCGTACTTTAAGTTTAGCCAATACCTGACTCTCTTCCTGTTTGTCTTTTTCCAGTTCTTTCTTCTCTTCTTCTTTCAGCCCTAAAATGGCCATTTTCTCATTTTTAATGGCTATCATTTTTGTGAGCTCTGCCACAATTAGCTGTTGGGTTTGTAAAATTACCTTAGCCTGATTTTTTCTGTAATCGCTGTATTGATTTAAGTACTCAATACGTTTGAGTGCCTGATTAAAACTTCTGGCAGAGAATACAAACAACATCTTATCATATACATTACGTGTTTTATACGAGGCCCTGATGCTTTTGGCATACTCCTCTTTTAACCTTACCATATCTCGTTTCAACGAATCGAGTACGCCCTGCTGTTCAATAATTTGCAGCGAAACCACACGCAGCTGCTCTTGCACATTATTAATGATTTTTTCGCGTGTGCGAATCTGGTTATTAATTGTTTTTAGCTGCGAAAGTGTGGTTTTTTGGCGCGTACGGGTTTCTTCTAAAACCTTTTTGGTTTCTTTAATTTTTTCGGTTAACTCCTTGCGCTTATTTTCAAGCTCCTTACGCTGTTGCTGGATATTCTGGCTGGCTGCAGAGAGTGATACTATCAGCAGTAATGCAAGTATAGAATATGGTAAACGAATTAAACCCAATATGTATTGATTAACTCCTGCAAAATTGCTTACTGTACCAATATCTTGCCTGATTTTTTCTGCCGATATGTTGATAAGGTAGCTCTTATTGCACATACAGCATACATGATTACCAGGCATGAATTTATTAAGTAGGGTAATGATGATTAAGCATTACCTTTAGTGTCTTACCACTTCAAACGTTTTGGGTATACTAAACATCAGCTCCTTCTTCTTTTCAAACACAAGCGCATCAGTTTCCATTACGCACTGTATAGTTTTTTCTGCTTGTATGCGGATGTTCCATTTGGTAGGGAAGGCTGAAAGCTCATGCAAAACAGGGTTGCTGTAGTCAATAATTATTTCCTTTTCGCCATTTCTTTCCCAGATTCTAGTTTGAACAGGCTTTAGTGATTTGCTGTCATAAGCTACGGCTTGTGCTCTGTTTTCAGCTAGAGGTTGGGTGATGGTGATACGCAGCATGGCGGTATCGGCAATACTACCAATGGTATCATGGTTATACAAGGCATTGCCTGCAATCAGGCTTTGTAGCTGCTTAAAGGTTAAGGGTATTTGCGTGATGCCTTGCAGATAATCATACCCCGTAATGATGGCTTTGCGATGAAGTAGATCCAACAATACAACAGAGTCTGGCGTTGCAAGTACACGGGCTACGTTTACTCCTAATATAGCTGAAATAGAAAAATATACATACCTGTTTCTTTCCATGGTGATGATTGCATCTAACTCCTGCTGCTGCTCACCGTTTGAATAAATTAGCTTGCTTTTGCATTGATAAAATTCAAAAACATTCTCATTATCTTGAATGTTTTTTAACAGGGAAAGTAATTCATTTTTTCCCGTTGAGGTGATATGTGCTGCAGGTATCTTCTGTGCAGTTTTTTTAGTAAAGGCACAGCTGACTGAAAGCAAAATAATTAGCACTGCGGATACACATATTAGTTGCTTATTCCACATACTTTTTTTCCGTTATTTTTCTATCCAGCATTTCATTTTCTGAGCCAAGTTCTTTGGCTTTGTTCCAGTACTCAAGGGCTTTTTCTGATTTGTTTAGTTTAAACATTACATCGCCCATATGTTCCACTACTTCTGCGCTGTTTGGTGAGACAGCCAGTGATTTTTCTATGTATTCTTTTGCCAACTCATATCTCTTTTGTTGAAACAAGATCCAGCCGTATGTGTCAAGATAGGAGGAGTTGCCCGGATCAAGGTCAAGGCTGCGTTTAGACATTTCTTCGGCTTTTTCCAGTTGCGTTTTGCCGAGACTCAGGAAATAGGCATAATTATTTAATGCATAGGCATTGTTTTTATCAATTGTTAGTGCTTTCTCATAAGCTGCATAGCAAGCCGAATCATTTTTAAGGTAATGATTGGCATCCCCCAGATTGGAGTATAATTGTATAAGAACCTCGTCATTCCCTTCGGCAAGCTCTACGCCTTTAGTGGCACTTTTAACGGCTTTTTCATATTCCTTTAGTTGCAGACTGGCAATGGTATGATAGGCATAAAAAAGTACTTCCATCGGAAAATACTCAATAGCTCTTTCGCAATCTGCCTGAAGCATTTTGTTATCGCGCATCTCGCCACTGCAGTAAATTATTTGCTGCCATGCAACCAATGTGTTGGGCTCCAGTTCAACTGCGCGCTCATATTTGGATCTGGCCTCCTTAAAGAGTTTATCTTGCACATATAAATCTCCCAGAACCATGTAGGCCGTTGCTTCCTGAGGATTGCCTTTTACAAAAGCATCAGCAAGTTCATAGCATTTTAACCTGTGACCATCCATTTTTGCATTGGCTATAATGTTCACCAATATTGCCAACTTTGTTTTTACTTCTACATTGGATGATTGCATACCCAGTAAGGTATGCTTGTACCAGCTTGCCTCATCATTTTTGCTATTATAATAATCTGCATAGGCAAAATGCGCATAACCGTTTCCGGGTTCCAGTTCAAGTATTTTATCATATAGCTTAAGTGCTTCTGTAGGTTTGTTGCTGTTCATAAATAAGTCGGCAAGCATACCCAGATAACGTGTTTCATTAGGCTTGAGTGCAATCAGCTTTTGTACTTCCTTAATGGCTTTAGCTATTTTATTCTGAGCCATGTAAATCTGCTCCTTTTGCCTAATTATTTCCTCGTTTACACCAATAACTTTCTCTAATCTGTCAAGCGTTTTAATGGCTGCATGATAGTCGCGACCTCTGGCAAATAAATAAGCCGCTTCAGTTAAATGTCCGGCTTCATTTTCTCGTTTACTCAAAAGCAGGTGTTGCTTGCCTGCTTCTGTGTATTTTTTTCTTGCCTGATAAATTTCGGCTAGCAACAGTTGATACCAGATGTTTAGCCCATCTAGTTTAATTGCCTTTTGTGCATACATTTCTGCATCAATAAGAAGCCCTTTGGAGTAGTATACATCAGCCAGCATATAATATACTGCAGATTTTGTTTCATCAATATAAAGGCATGCTTTAAATTGATTGATAGCCTCATCATAATTCCCTAGTATTTTTTCTTTATTACCATTAAAGAAAGCAGCATCAAACTGCATTTGTTGCAGTTCGCTTAGTGCTTGTTTTTTTTGCCCCATAGCTTGCGGCAGCCTCGTCAGGCAGGCAATAATGAGGAAAATATAGAAGGCAGAATATTTCAATTTCAGGAAATCACTGTTGTAAAATCACCAATGCTCAGGTCTTTGGCTTCACCATGGTATTCAACGTTATTACCTATCATGGCATTGTCTATTACTGCATTTTTAATGGTGCTGTTGTTTTGTACAATACAATTCCCAACTACAGCGTTTTCAATAACACATCCGTCACCGATGGATGCAAATGGTCCAACCACAGCACGCGTAATTTTTACATTTTTACCTATAAATGATGGTTGAATAATAGTTGCTTGATTTAGCACTGCGCTATCGTCAACCATTTTAACCCCGTCATTATGCATATGGTGTAAAATACGACCGTTGGTATATACAGTTGAGTTTTTATTTCCGCAATCCAGCCATTCCTGAACTTTGCCTGGTTCAAATTTCAGGCCTTTTTGCTTCATATTTTCAAGTGCGTTGGTTAGCTGATACTCGCCTTTCTCCATAATTTTATGATCGAGCAGGTATTGTAACTCATTGCGCAGATTGGCGCCATCTTTGAAATAATATATACCAATAATGGCCAAATCACTTACAAAGGTTTGAGGCTTTTCTACAAAGTCAGTAATGATGCCATTTTCGTCAAGTTTTACAACGCCAAACTGACGCGGGTCTTCAATTTGCTGAACCCAAATGATGCCATCTTTATTTCGGTCAAGTTTAAACCCGGCTTTAAACAACGTATCGGCAAACACTACCAGCACATTACCATCAAGCGATTCTTTGGCGCACATAATAGCATGGGCTGTACCAAGTGCCTCATGCTGATAGTAGATGCTGCCTTTGGCTCCTAGTTTTTCAGCAACGGCAATAAGGCTTTGCTCAACTGCTTTACCAAAACTTGGATGTATGATATAGGCAACTTCTTCAATGCCTTCTCCGCAAACCTCTTCTAGGTCCTCTATGATTTTTTGAACAATAGGTTTTCCTGCAACGGGAATCAACGGCTTGGGAATGGTAAGGGTATGCGGCCTCATTCTTTTTCCCATACCGGCCATGGGTACGATTATCTTCATTTTTCTTTGCTTCTTATTCTTAGTATAGCCATATAAATAGCCTTTGTTTTTTATTTGCCGGTGCTTCCGTAACCACCTGCTCCACGGCTGGTCTCAGAAAGCACATCCGTTTTATTCCAAACTACACTGACATGTGCTGACACGATCATTTGTGCAATGCGTTCACCGTTTGTAACAATAAAATCATCCTCACCATGGTTAATCAGCAGCACCTTTATCTCGCCTCTATAATCGGCATCAATGGTTCCCGGTGCGTTGAGCACCGTAATGCCATGTTTTAGCGCCAGTCCGCTTCTTGGCCTTATTTGGGCCTCAAATCCAACAGGCAGCTCAATAAATAAACCTGTTGGTATAAGGGCTCTTTTGCCGGGTTTAATTAATACGGACTCAGCAATAAAAGCCCTCAAATCCATTCCTGCAGCATGAGCTGTTTCATAGGCTGGCAACGCATGGTCTGACTTATTGATGATGCTTATTTGCATAGGAATAACCAAGCGAAAATAGGTTTTTTATTTAAATATTCTTGAGGTTGTCCAAAACAAAGCAGGTACTTGCCTATTAAGGAATAAATGCATCGTCCATGTAATTTTGATTTGATTCAGCTTTTCAAACAACAAAATTTAATCTGTTTCATATAAATTTGTGAAGCTAATCACTTAATATATGAAAAAACTACTTACTACTATTTTATCACTAGCGCTTTTCACTCATGCTTTTGCTCAAATTCAAATTATACGTACAGATTTCGGAGACACAGGTGATAAGATTTATATGGGAGGCCGAACAGCATTTGCAGCCCCGCTTTCTGCCGGTCAGGGTGGAGCAAACAGAACATGGGATTTTAGCTCTTTGAAACCCGAATACTTTGATAGCACTACATTTATATCTGCCACTGGCCTTCCTAATTCACCTGAGGAGGCTACGCATGGTATTATAACAGGAGAAGATACCGCATATTTTATTGTTACTAACGATGCCGTTACCACCATAATTCAGCCTGAGGAATTACCAGGTTTTGAAGGTAAACTTAGGGTACTGGCATTCCCTCTGGATTATCTCGATTCATTTAGCGATACGGTTAAAATAGCCATTTATGGAACACCTGCTGATTTTGGAATACCGTTTCCAGCTGATTCGGTTCGAATTATTGGTAATGTGATTTCAGAAAGTGTGGCTGATGGCTATGGCACTTTAAAAACACCTACTGATAATTATCAGGTGCTGCGTGTTAAGTCCGAAATTAGAACCAACGTAGCCATCGGGTTTAAACTGTTAGGCAACTGGAATACTTTCGGCAATCAGATTGATACTGTAAAAACCGTTTCTTGGTATGCAAAAAATGGTATTAATGCCATTGCAACGGCTACGCTTGATTCTACTGGTTTTATAAGTGATTTTGAATGGCAGGTTGATTCTATTTATGAAATTATACCTACTGGAATATCTGCAGTGTTAGGCAATGTGGTAGATTTAAATATATATCCAAATCCTGCATCATCTATTCTTAATATTGAAATGGCTGATTTGGTAAAAGAAGGTGTAATACTTGATTTGAACGGAAGAGAAGTAATGCAATTTACCGGCAACACCGTTAATGTAGCACAGCTGGACAATGGTTTGTATCAGGTATTAATAAAAACAGAGAACGGATTAGGTCATAAACGGTTACTGGTACAACATTAATGAATTATAAAAAAGGGCTCACAAGAGCCCTTTTTTATTGAATAAACTTGATTGTAAAAGTTAGGCCCGCAGACTGATGTTTAGTTCCTTCAATTGCTTTTCATCAATACTGCTCGGTGCATCAATCATCATATCGCGGCCGCTGTTATTTTTAGGGAAGGCGATAAAATCTCTGATGGAATCGGCTCCGCCAAATAATGAGCATAGCCTGTCAAACCCGAAAGCAATACCGGCATGCGGTGGCGCACCGTATTGAAAGGCATCCATTAAAAAGCCAAACTGTTTCTGTGCTTCTTCTTGCGAAAAGCCCAGCAGTTCAAACATTTTAGACTGCAACTCTTTGTTGTATATACGCACACTACCTCCACCCACTTCAACTCCGTTTATTACCATATCATAGGCATTGGCACACGGCAATTTTATCTGTCCGGGGTGCCTGTCTGTTATTATTTCTTCTCGGCTTTCTTTAAGCATTTGGTCAATCAGAAATAAATCTTCGGGTTTAGGCGAAGTGAAAGGGTGGTGCATGGCAAAGTATCGGCCCTCCTCTCCATTAAATTCCAGCAGCGGAAAGTCTACCACCCACAAGCAGGCAAATTCATTTTTATCTCTTAACCCAAGTCGAGTGCCCATTTCCAGCCGTAGTTCGCTTAATGCTTTTCTGGTTTTTTCTTTTTCTCCTGCAAGCACCAATATCAGATCCCCGGAATGAGCTCCACATTTTTCAGCCCATGTTTTTAGTGCAGCTTCATCATAAAACTTATCAACCGATGATTTGATGCTGCCATCATTGTTTACCCTTGCATATACCAGTCCACTTGCACCAATTTGCGGACGTTTTACAAAATCAGTTAGCTCATCTAATTGTTTGCGGGTATAATCGGCACATCCTTTTGCACAAATGCCCACTACCAACTCCGCATCATCAAATACTTTAAAGTTTTTACCTTTAACTACGTCATTCAGCTCCACAAACTTCATATCAAAACGTGTATCGGGTTTATCGCTTCCATAGTAACGCATCGCATCCGCGTAAGTCATTCGAGGCAAGGATTCAATATCAATTCCTTTTACGGTTTTGAATAAATGTTTCACCAACCCTTCAAACATATTTAGCACATCTTCCTGCTCCACAAAACTCATTTCGCAGTCAATTTGTGTAAATTCAGGTTGACGATCGGCACGCAGGTCCTCATCTCTAAAGCATTTTACGATCTGATAATATTTATCAAATCCACTAACCATAAGCAGTTGCTTAAATGTTTGTGGAGATTGGGGCAAGGCATAAAACTCTCCAGGATTCATGCGGCTTGGCACCACAAAATCTCTTGCACCTTCAGGGGTTGATTTGATTAAGACCGGGGTTTCTACTTCTATAAATTCTTTTGCATCTAAAAATGTGCGTGTTTGCTGTGCTACTTTATGCCTCAGCTGTAAATTGGCACGTACACTTGCTCTTCTTAAATCAAGGTAGCGGTATTTCATCCGTAAATCATCCCCCCCATCTGTATTTTCTTCAATGGTAAAGGGTGGCGTTACCGATTCATTCAACACCTCAAAATTGCTAACCACTATTTCTGTTTCGCCTGTTGGTATCTGCATGTTCTTACTTTCACGTTCTTTCACCAACCCTGTAACTTTTAACACAAACTCTCTACCCAGTTTTCTTGCAGCTAAACAGAGCGACTCATCACTATCCATATTAAATGCCAGCTGCGTAATTCCATAGCGGTCGCGCAAGTCAACAAAAGTCATCCCGCCCAAGTCGCGACTTTTTTGTACCCAGCCGCAAAGGGTTACCGTTTTTCCGGCATCTTGAATTCTGAGCTCCCCGCAGGTATGTGTTCTAAGCATATTGAGTATGTATTCTTAATTGTAGTTGGCGAAAATACTAAAAAGCAAAGGTTTATTGTATGCCAAATATGCAGCTATATCTTAAAAAATAGTAAGTTGCATCGTTATACCCCATGAGCGAAATATTTTCAGATGCGTATTTTATGAAATTGGCACTTGCCGAGGCGCAGAAAGCGTTTGATGCAGGAGAGGTACCCGTTGGTGCCATTGTGGTAGCTAACAATAAAATTATCGGTAAGGGGCATAACCTCACTGAGAAACTGAATGATGTTACTGCACATGCCGAAATGCAGGCCATAACCGCTGCTGCAAATTTTATTGGTGCCAAATATTTAATTGATTGTACGCTGTATGTTACTCTTGAGCCTTGTGTAATGTGTGCCGGTGCACTTTTCTGGAGCCAGGTTTCAAAAGTGGTATACGGGGCAGCTGACGAAAAAAGAGGGTATGGCAAATACGGGCTATTGCTGCATCCTCAAACTAAAATTGTTTCCGGAGTAATGGCTGATGAGTGTAGTATATTATTGAAGGATTTTTTCAAGCAACTGAGACAAACTTAATTACTGCGTACTTGTTTTATTTATATTCGCAACGCTAAAAACCAAACTAAATTTTTATGGCATTTGAATTACCTAAACTTACTTATGCGTATAACGCATTAGAACCACACATTGATGCTCGCACCATGGAAATACACCACACCAAGCATCATCAGGCTTATATCACCAATCTGAATAATGCCACTGCAGGAACAGATGCAGAGCAACTGAGCATTGAAGATATTTGCAAAAACATAAGCAAATACCCGATGCCAGTTCGAAACAATGGGGGCGGGCATTATAATCATACCTTGTTCTGGTCAATTATGGGGCCGGGTAAAGGCGGAAACCCTTCAGGCAAATTAGCCGAGGCTATTACTAATGATTTGGGTGGATTAGATAAATTCAAAGAAGAGTTTAATAAAGCGGCAACCACGCGTTTTGGATCCGGCTGGGCTTGGTTAATTGTTAAAGATGGTAAGCTGGCTGTTTGCTCCACACCTAATCAGGATAATCCGTTGATGGATATTGCGGAAGTTAAAGGCACCCCAGTGCTGGGTATAGATGTATGGGAACATGCTTATTATCTGCATTACCAAAACCGCAGACCGGATTACTGTGCTGCTTTTTGGAATGTAATAAACTGGGATGAGGTGAGCCGCAGATACGAAGCAGCTTTGTAATAATAGCTTATGGATAAAGTATTAAACCTTAGAGAAATTAAGGAAATAACCCTTGATGAATTGTTTCAAGCCGATTATGGCAAAGATGATGTTTTGGAAGCGGAGACAGATAAACGTGTAAGAAGGGTGAATCTGGATAAGGCTGTAACCCTAGGAAGAAGCGCCAAAATAAGAACCAGGCTTGTATTGAAAACTGCCCAAGGCTATTCACAGGTGAAAGGTGTAGTTCACTTTGTTGCTGATAAAGGAATAACCTTGGAGAAAGACCATTTCATTCCCATGCACGCCATCCATAGTGTAGATATTTACTAAAGGAATCTGTAATAGTAAAAAAAGGGGCTCTAGCCCCTTTTTTTATTGCAGGCAACCGCTTTGTTGTGCTGCTGAATGTTGTTATTGTGTAAAGAGGAAAAAGATTTACTTCAATGAGCGTTTTACTTCCACTTCTTCATATGCTTCTACCATATCTCCAACCTTAATATCGTTGAAGTTTTGGATATTTAAGCCGCACTCAAAACCTTGAGCTACTTCTTTTACGTCATCTTTAAAACGTTTAAGAGAAGCTAGTTCTCCCGTATAAACAACCACACCATCTCTTACAATGCGTATTTTGGAGTTTCTGAAAACTTTACCATCGGTAACCATACAACCTGCAATGGTACCCACTTTAGAGATTTTAAATACCTCACGTATTTCAACGTTTCCGGTAATTTTTTCTTCCATGGTTGGAGCAAGCATGCCTTCAATAGCAGCCTTAATTTCTTCAATGGCTTTGTAGATAATAGAGTAGAGCCTGATGTCTATAGACTCCTGTTCGGCCAATTTACGCGCTTGTGCAGAAGGGCGCACCTGAAAACCAATAATAATGGCATCTGATGCAGAAGCCAGCAATACATCACTTTCCGAAATTTGACCTACGCCTTTATAAATTACGCTAACAGCAACTTCCTCGGTAGATAGTTTAATTAATGAATCACTCAACGCCTCAACAGATCCATCCACGTCACCTTTCACAATCACTTTTAACTCTTTAAAGTTTCCGATTGCCAGACGCCTGCCAATTTCATCCAGTGTAATATGTTTGTGTGTGCGTATGCCCTGTTCACGCTGCAACTGTGCGCGTTTATTAGCAATCTCTTTAGATTCCTGTTCTGTTTTACAAACAATAAATTTATCACCTGCCTGAGGAGCGCCATCAAAACCAAGTATTACAACCGGTGTGGATGGCCCTGCAATATTCATTTTTTTACCACGCTCATCAAACATGGCTTTTACTTTTCCATTGTGTACACCTGCCAGAATTGGGTCGCCAATTTTTAGCGTACCGGCTTGCACCATAACGGTTGTTGTAATGCCACGACCTTTATCAAGTGTGGCTTCAATTACGCTTCCAACTGCACGTTTATCTGGGTTTGCTTTAAGGTCAAGTATTTCAGATTCTAATAAAACTTTTTCAAGCAAGGCATCAATATTTAATCCTTTCTTGGCAGAAATTTCTTGGCATTGATATTTACCCCCCCATTCTTCAACAAGAATATTCATACCTGCCAGTTGTTCCCTTATTTTATCAGGATTGGCACCTTCGCGATCTATCTTATTAATTGCAAACACGATAGGTACTCCGGCTGCCTGCGCATGACTTATAGCCTCACGTGTTTGAGGCATTACACTGTCATCGGCTGCAATAACAATAATTACAATATCAGTGATTTTGGCACCACGTGCACGCATGGCAGTAAATGCTTCGTGGCCAGGTGTATCAAGGAAAGTTACACGCTTGCCATTTGCTAGCGCTACTTCGTATGCGCCAATATGTTGTGTGATACCACCAGCTTCACCGGCAATAACATTAGCCTTACGAACGTAATCGAGTAGAGATGTTTTACCGTGGTCAACGTGACCCATCACTGTGACAATTGGTGGGCGTGGTTTTAAATCTTCAGGTGCATCGGTGTCTTCTTCAACTTCTTCTACCGCTTCGGCTGATACAAATTCAACCTCATATCCAAACTCTTCTGCAACAATGGCTATAGTTTCCGCATCCAATCGCTGGTTAATGGAAACCATCATACCCAATGTCATACATGCACTGATAACATTGGTTACCGAAACATCCATCATTTTTGCCAACTCATTGGCTGTTACAAACTCGGTTACTTTTAATTTCTTAGAAGCCAGCTCCTCCTCCATAGCGGCTTCTTCGCGCTCGGCAGCAGCCGCATCTCGTTTTTGCTTGCGCAATTTGGAACGGATGGTACCAATATTCGGATTCTTGCTACCTGGATTTAACCTGGCAAGTGTTTCTTTAAGTTTATCCTGAATTTCTTTTTCGGTAATCTCAGCCTTTTCTTCTGCAGGGGCATATTTGTCTCTTCCCTTATTGAATTTACCTTTTTCAAAACGTTGGCCGGGTTTAAAGTCTTTTTTAGGACCCGTGCCCTGGCCTGCAGGCTTATCTTTACCTAACTGATCTATCTTTTTGGAATCTATATTATCACTTCCGCCAACAAAATTTTTCCTGCGTCTTTTTTTCTTAATCAGGCTATTATCTGATGAAGCCACAGGTTGTTTCTTGGGCGGTTCTGCTGGCAACTCAATCTTACCCATAACCTTGAGCCCTGACAGTTTCTCATAGTTAGGTTCAAGCAGTTGAGCTTCCTGCTCTTCTTTGACCTCTTTCTCAGGAGTTTCTTGTTTAACTTCAATGATTGGAGCAACTTCATCATTGACCTTAACTTCTTTATCTTCTTGTTTCGCTGATTTTTTAGGCTTACCGGCAGTGCTTTTAGTATCTGCGGATTTTTTACTCCTCTTCTCGGGCTTGGTTTTGTTATTAATTGCGTCTAAATCAATTTTCCCCAATACCGTAAGACCTGGTTTATCTTCAGCTTCTTCTGTTTCAGTAGCGTTTACCGGAGGTACTTTACCAACAGGCTCTTCTTTTTTAGGCTCTGTTTTCACAACATCAGGAACCAGACCACTTTTGATGAGTATGCCATCATCCTCATCTTCATCTGCACTGGTTGTTTTAGTTTTTGGCAGTGCAATGGCTACTTCCTCTTTTTTTACAGGTTTGGCTTTGCCAAGGCTTTTAGCATCCTCTTTGGTTTTCTTATCACTTTGAAAGTCACTGAGCAGGATTCCATATTGCTCATCGGTTATTTTGGAATTAGGGTTTGATTCAATCTTATGCCCCTTTTTGCCCAAATGCTCCACAATGGTACTAATACCAACCCCAATTTCTTTGGCAGCCTTACTTAATCTTATTGTTCCTGTATTATCGCTCATTCAGTTATTATACTCCTCTTGTAAACTCCTGCGAATATCGGTTATTTAATTTAAAGTTTAAGTGTTATTAGACAAACAGGGAAGTACAAATGAAACCTCTTTGCCTAATAACTTAATAACCAAATAGTCTTACTCAAACTCTGATTGTAAAATCTTGCGTATTTCCTTAACAGTTTCTTCCTCCAATTCAGTTCTGCGAACAAGGTCTTCAACGGTTAAAGCCAGAACGCTTTTTGCAGTATCACAGCCAATTCCTTTCAGCTCATCCAATATCCAGCTATCAATTTCATCTGCAAACTCTTCCAAATCAATATCACCTTCATCTTCATCGTCTTCACGGTATACGTCAATTTCTACACCAGCTAGTTTTCCTGCCAATTTAATATTATGACCACCTTTACCAATAGCTAGTGACACCTGATCAGGCTTAAGATATACTTCTGCGCGTTTTTTCTCTTCATTAATTTTAATGGAAGAGATTTTTGCAGGGCTTAGCGCACGCTGAATAAGCAATTGTAGGTTAGCTGTAAAGTTAATTACGTCAATATTCTCATTTCTGAGTTCGCGTACAATACCATGAATACGTGAACCTTTCATGCCTACACACGCACCAACCGGATCAATCCTGTCATCATAAGACTCAACAGCTACTTTGGCTCTTTCACCCGGCTCACGCACAATTTTCTTAATAGTAATGAGGCCATCCAGAATTTCCGGTACTTCCTGTTCAAATAGGCGCTCAAGGAAAATTGGAGAGGTGCGGGAGAGTATAATTCTTGGTGAGCCATTATACATCTCTACCTTCAGTACTACGGCTCTGATAGAGTCGCCTTTTTTATAATGGTCGGCTGGAATCATTTCTATTTTTGGTAAAAGCAGTTCATTACCTTCATCATCCAGTACCATCAATTCCTTCTTCCAAACCTGGTATACCTCACCGGCAATGATTTCTCCTACACGGTCTTTATATTTTTTGTACAACTCGTCTTTTTCAAGTTCCAGTACCTTACTCATGAGGGTTTGGCGTGCAGAAAGTATTGCCCTACGGCCAAATACTTCCAGTTTTACCTCATTGGTTAAATCCTCACCAACCTCAAAATCAGGTTCAATTTTTCTTGCATCGGAAATAGAAATCTGACTGCGCTCATTTTCAACTTCACCATCATGTACAATGGTTCTATTTTGCCAAATTTCAAGGTCTCCGTTACTGTCGTTAATAATTACGTCAAAATTTTCATCTGTTCCGTAACGTTTGCGCAGCATGCTGCGGAAAACGTCTTCCAGCACGCGTTGCATGGTAACGCGGTCGATGTTTTTGAACTCTTTAAACTCGCTAAACGAGTCAATTAATCCTACACTGTGCATATTCTTCAGTTTTTATGTTGTTTAATTTATTGGCTTATAAGTTTTTACTTAAAACTTATAAGTACGTTTGATTCTTTAACTTCCTTAAACAGAATGGCCTTTTCTGCAGCTTCCTTGTAACCCTTTTTTTTGTCTTTCAGTAACAGCACTATGCCCTCTGTGGTTACTTCTTTCAATTTGCCGGTAATCTCATTATTCCCCGTTAGTTTAACCTGCAACTCTCTTCCAACATGCTTGGGGTATTGCCTTTGCAGTACCAAAGGCCTATCAACCCCTGGTGAGGAAACCTCCAAATAATATGCGCCATCCCCGTAATCTAATTCGTCCAGTTGTTCAGAGAGCACCTTGGAAATCAACCTACACGTTTCAATATTCACACCCGTATCACCATCAATAAAAACTGAAATCTTTTTACTGCCCGGTTTTTGTTCTGCTTCTACCAGAAAGTATCCTTCCTCAAGAGCGGCCTCAGTCCATTGTTTTATTGATGATATGATATCCATATGTAATAAGAGAGGGGACTTTCGGTCCCCTCTGCATGCATTTATATTAATACGCGGCAAATATAGGCCTTATTTTAATATTCACAAATTTTAATACCTGATTTCTAGCGTGGGGTTTTGACCACTATGCATAGGGAATTGCATGGTATATTTTCTGCGTAGGGGCAGGCCCAATGTATCTTTCGTGATATAATATTCAAAAGTAAAAGGGTTTCTGGGGGATATCTTGCAATCTAAATACTCATCAATACCCGTTCCGGTAAAATAGTATGCATCATTGGCGTTGTTATAGGTATAGATATCATATTTGGGAATCTGGAGTTTGCCATTTGTTTTTTTCTTAATCTCAAGCCTGTCTGAGCTGTTTACGGGTCTGATGTTTTTTATGTGTATTTTTACTTTACCAGACCTTTCTAGATAAACCGTGGTGTCTAAACCGGTTTTGGGAACGGGAATAACCATATTTCCCTCATCCACATAGTTTTCAAAAGTAGGACCTGAAGGTACCAAGTAATATTCATATTTGGCCGATGCTTTAAGGCTTTCATAAAACGTTAAAATACCTGTGAAAGTCGAGGTTGAACGGTCTACTACGGTAACACCATTAAATGTTGCTTCAACCAATTGATAAGTAATGGGATTGAAGGCAGGAATGGTATCAGTCATACCTTTAAAAACTACCCGTATAGATGCATTATTTACTTCCTCATCATTATCATCACAGGAACTCAGGTTTAATGTAAAAATTAAGAAACCTACGTATAACAAAATCCTTGTGGCTATCGTTTGGCTCATCATATATTTTAGCATTTTATCATTTGGTTTTTAAAATAAAGCACAGTGTATATATTTGTCTCCTTACAATATTAAAGAATAATAACCATTACGCATGAACAATAAGTATAATCTGTTTAACAACATTTTGGGTTGGGTGACATTTGTGGTTGCTCTTGTAACTTACACTTTAACCCTTGAACCTACCGTAAGTTTCTGGGATTGTGGGGAGTTTATTTCTGCCTCTTTTAAACTGCAGATTTGCCACCCGCCAGGGGCACCGCTCTTCCTTATTTTTGGAAGAATCTTTTCCCTAATGGCCGGAGATGATTTGAGTAGGGTAGCTTTTTGGGTAAATATGGTTTCGGCAGTAACAAGTGCACTTGCCGTAATGTTCTTTTTCTGGACTATTACTCATTTAGCAAAAAAAATCATTGTTAAACATGCTGAGGCAACCATGCAACAAACCCTTGCTATTATGGTTAGCGGTCTTGTGGGAGCATTAACCCTTACTTGGAGCGATACATTTTGGTTTTCTGCTGTTGAGGCAGAGGTTTATGCCTCATCTAGTTTTTTTACTACCCTTACTTTCTGGTGTATTCTAAAGTGGGAGAATGTAGCGAATGAAAAACATGCTGATAGATGGCTGGTGCTTATTGCCTATTTTATTGGTCTTGCAATAGGCGTGCATTTACTAAACCTGTTGGTAATCCCGGCTATTGTGTATGTATATTACTATAAAAAATACAATTTTTCCAATATCGGTTTCATAAAGGCTACCGGGGTTGCAATATTTGCAATTGGTATCGTGCAATTCGGAATTATTCCGGGTCTTCCTTGGCTAATGACCAGGTTAGACTTAATATTTGTTAATTCGCTTGGTATGGGTTTTAACAGCGGTGCTTATGCCCTGTTGTTACTTCTTTTGGTTGGAATGGGCTATGGGCTTTATTATACCGTAAAAAACAACAAGGGTTTTCTTAATACTGCACTCCTCTGTGTTTCATTTATCATCATTGGATATTCATCCTATGCCATGATATTAATCCGTTCAGCTGCGAATCCGCCAATTGATATGAACGATCCGGAGCATCCCTTTACCTTACTTTCCTATCTGAATCGTGAGCAGTATGGAGAGAATCCGCTTCTTTACGGCCAGTACTTTTATGCTAAAGCAATAGATGTTAAAAAAGGTGCTATGCAATACCGCAAGGGTGAAGATGGAAAGTATCAGGAAGCCGGGCCCAAACTAAGCCGTGTTTATGATCCCAAGGATTGTACCATTTTGCCTCGTATGTGGGCTGACAGACCTGATTATGTGCAAGCTTACCGTCAGTGGGAAAATATTCCTGAAGGCAAGAAGGCTACATTTGCCAAGAATATACATTTCTTCTGGACCTACCAGATGAGTTTCATGTATTTCAGATACTTTGCCTGGAACTTTGTAGGTCGCCAAAATGATGAGCAAGGCTTTGGCGATGTTACTAGGGGTAACTGGAAATCTGGTATTAAGTTTATTGATGAAATGTTTCTGGGTCCTCAATCAAATATTCCTGATTCCATTTCTAAAAATAAAGCAAACAACAGCTATTTCGGCTTGCCTTTGTTGCTTGGAATCATAGGACTGATTTGGCATTTCAAAAGAAAAAGAGAAGATGCTCTGGTGGTTACAACTTTATTTTTATTTACCGGAGCATTCATTATTTTGTATCTGAATTTCCCTGCGCATCAGCCACGTGAGCGAGATTATGCTTATGTTGGCTCCTATCAAACATTTATTATTTGGATAGGCTTGGGTGTGCTTGCATTAATTGACTGGCTCTCTAAAAAGATGAATTTAATGTTGGCAACGGGTCTGGTAAGTGTGGCCACAATTTTTGGAGTGCCTGTTCTAATGGCTAATCAAAATTGGGATGATCACAACAGAAGTAACCGTTATACTGCGCTTGACTTTGCAAGTAATTACCTAAACTCTTGCCCACCAAATGCAATACTCTTTACAAATGGTGATAACGATACCTATCCTTTGTGGTATGCTCAAAATGTAGAGGGTATTCGATCTGACGTGCGCGTGATTAATCTGAGCTTATTAAATACCGACTGGTATGCAAATATGCTAAAGCGTAAAGTTTACGACTCAGAGCCTGTTCCGTTCAGTATGACACCTGATAAATACATTCAAGGTGTAAGAGATTATGTGATGTATTACAACAGACCGGAAATTGAAGAAAGATACGGCATTAACCAAACAGATTATTACCCGTTAAAAAATATCATGGCTTTTATTAATGATGATAATGATCCGCTTGCCAAACTCACTTCTCAGGGAGGCGAAACTTACAGTTATTATCCAACCAAAAGATTTTTTGTTCCGGTTAGCAAAGAGCAGGTTATAAGAGCAGGAGCAGTTAGGCCTGAAGATGCAGCGTTGATGACGGACAGTATTAAGTGGGAAATTGGCAACAATAATTTAATGAAAGCTGATTTAATTACACTTGATATTGTTGCCTCTACCGACTGGACAAGGCCTATTTGCTTTGCTATTACCACTGGTAGTGATGTGTATTTGAATATGCAGAATTATTTCCAGATAAACGGATTGGTTTATCAGTTGGTACCTATTTTGAATACCCAAGGCACAGACGGCACCATGGGGCGTATCAATACACATATCTTATATGATAACCTGATGAATAAATTTAAGTGGGGCAATATGGATAAACCCGGAATTTATCTGGATGAAACCATTCTGCGTCAAACCAAAAACCTACGTAATTTATTCTATCGTTTGGCCATGCGCTTAATTGAAGAGGGTAAAAAAGACACAGCCGTTAAGGTGCTAGATAGGTGCCTAGAGGTAATGCCAAAGGAAAATGTACCTTATGATGTATTTGTAATCAGATTGGCTGAGGCGTATTACGCAGCCGGCCAGGCTGAAAAAGCAAATACACTTATAAAAGAGGTAGCAAAGGTTTCTGAGGAGAAGTATGTTTATTATAACACTTTTAGAGGTACTAAGAAACTTAGCAGCGTAAAACAGGATATTCAGGAGAATGTGCAGATATTTGGTTATTGCCAGCAAGTGGCTGAAATCAATCAGCAAAAAGCCTTGGCAGATGAGCTAAGAAACAAAATGACTCAATTGCAAATGCCACTGGAATAAAATAAAGCATTGTATATTTGAAGCCCTTCCATACTTGGGAAGGGCTTTATTTTTTATGAACGAGCGCAAAAAGGAAAACACCCAAATCTACGGCACACATGCAGTGAATGAGGCATTAAGCAGCGGAACGGAGTTGAATAAAATCATTATTCAGAAAGGGCTGCGTAACCAGTCAATTGATGATTTGATTAAAACAGCCAGAAAGCGGGGCATCCCTGTTCAGTTTGTTCCCAAAGAGTCGGCTGTGTTTCCTGTAAGCAGAAACCATCAGGGCATAATTGCTACCATTTCTCCTGTACTTTATCATAAACTGGAAGATATTATACCGCAATTGTATGAGGCTGGGAGAACCCCCTTTATATTGGTGTTGGATCATATAACCGATGTAAGAAACTTTGGAGCCATTGCACGCACTGCTTATTGCGGTGGTGTGCATGCCATTGTTGTGCCTGAGCAGGGTGGTGCCCCTGTAAACGAAGATGCCATCAAAACATCAGCAGGCGCATTAATGAAGATTGCCGTTTGCCGTGAAAGAAATTATAAAACGGTTATGGAACTGCTAAATCAGAGTGGCATAAAAACAGTAGGCTGTACTGAAAAAGGGAACAAAGATTTACCTTTTGTAGATTTAACAGAGCCTGTTGCCATAATTATGGGAAGCGAGGAAACAGGAATAAGCAATGAAGTATTGCGCAAATGTTCTGTATTGGCAAAAATACCTCTAGAGATGGGCGTTTCTTCGCTTAATGTTTCGGTTGCTGCAGGTATTGCTGTTTATGAAACCGTGAGGCAACGCATGAATTAATTTACACCATGCTCACTGAGTAGCCAAACCAATGCAGCCATTGAAGCTGCACCCAACTCCAGTTCACGTTTATTCACTTTATCAAATGTGTCGATTGTAGTGTGGTGGTAGTCAAAATAACGTTGCGAATCTGGAACGAGTCCAATGGTAATAACACCCTGCTTGCTAAGCGGCCCAATATCTGCGCCACCTCCGGGCCATGTTATTTTTTCAATGCCATAAGGTTTAAGTAATGGCAGCCAGCTTTGAAATCTCACCATGGTATCACCAACAGCACTGCAATTAAATCCTCTCGGAGTAAAACCTCCTGCATCACTTTCAATGGCTGCTAGGTGTTTTTCTTTATTGGCAGCAGCCAGTTCGGCATATTTTAGTCCGCCTCTTAATCCGTTTTCTTCATTCATGAACAACACACACCTGAGGGTTCTTTTGGGTTTTATGCCAAGTGTTTTAAACAAGCGTAACACCTCTAAGCTTTGCACACAACCCGCTCCGTCATCATGTGCGCCATCCCCATTGTCCCATGCATCTAGATGGCCACCAACCAAAATAATCTCGTTGGGTTTTTCTGCGCCCTTAATTTCACCAATTACATTGTATGATTTTTCATCTGCCAGCATGCGGCAATTTTGTTTAAAGTAAAATTTAATGCTGCCTGCAACTCGCAAATGCATGGCTTTACTCAACTGCTCCGCACCTTTTGTACTAATGGCACAGGCCGGAATTTTAGGGAAAGAGTCATTATAATTCATGGCACCTGTATGCGGGTTGTCATCTAGAGCAAGTGTCATGGAACGAACTACCACACCAATTGCACCATATTTTGCAGCCATGCTTGCTCCTCTGGATCGCTGATCAACTGCACCACCGTATGCAGTGCCGGTATGAATATGTATGGGGTCCATAGGCCTGTTAAAGAAAACAATCTTACCCTGAATTTTTTCTTTACCCAGCTTCTTTACCTCTTCTAATCCTTTTACTTCTATAACCTGTGCTTCAAGGCCTCCATCGGGTGTGCCAACAGAGTTGCCCAAGGCACAAATATTGACCGAGATTCTGTCTTTGGTGGTAACAATTGCTCCCTCTTCTTTTTCGCCACGCACCCAATGAGGAACCATCACCTCTTGCAGCCAAACAGAATCTAAACCAACATCTTTCATGGTTTGCTGCATGTAGCTAACTGCCCGGGCTGCCTCGGGAGAACCACTTAAACGGCCTCCAATCTGATTGCTTAGATAATCCAGTGTTTGATAACATTGGCCTTTGGTTAATACTTCAGTAAATAATTTTCTAATAATGAGTGAATCATTTTGTTGTGCCGAGATTGAGTATGCAGCACTAAAAAACCAAAGAAGGAGTAGTAATTTTTTCACGTTATGGTTGTTTTAATATTTTAAGAACCTGTTGAGTGCCATTATTGATATTGGTTAATTCAATTATATAATTCCCTGTTTCTAGTAGTGAAATATCCAATTGATTATCCTGCAAAAATGCATCCTTTACGTCTTTACCAAGGGCGTCCCATATTTTTACTTTCCATTTGCCAGGCGGCAGTCCATAAAAACATAAGTGTGATTGTGCCGGATTGGGATATACACCTATATTGTATGTTTGAGATGTTTCATTGATGCTAACCCAGCCATTATCTTTTCTTAAACTATCAACCCATTTTAATATCCAGTTATCAGGGTCTAATGCGATATTGCTAATCGGTTTGTTTACTACAACCTCATATGTTTCTATTCGTTGGTTATGGTTTAAAATTATGGTAGTATCACCACCGCCTATAAAATATAATCGGTACGGAACAGGTAAGGTAAAGAGTGTGGTATCAGATGTTGCACTGTTTTTTTGTCTGGCTTCCAAATAAAACATGTTACCTAATTGGTTCCATTTTAAACTAAAAATTGGAATGCCTTTGGCATAATACCACTGTTTAAAGAAATAGGTAAAGTCTTTTCCTGAAAGTTCTTCGGCAAGGGCCTTAAACTGCATGGTATTGGCAGTGCCATACTTATACCGGTCAATAAAAGTTTTCATTACATTAAAAAACAATGAATCGTTATTAATAAGGTATCGTATGGTGTGAAGTACCGCAGCCCCTTTTCTGTAGGTTGTTCGATAATCAAATATTCTGCTCACATCCGTGGTATCATTTACCCATAAACTGAGTTGTGTATTGTAGCGCGCATTGGTGTGAATATTGCTCATAATTTGCGCTGCCTGCGATGGTTTTAAAAATTCATAAGCCAAGTATTCGCAGTATGATGCAAATCCTTCATTTAGCCAAATATCCTGCCAGTTGCTGCAGGTAACGGCATCACCAAACCACTGATGGCCCAATTCATGTGCTATAATATCAAAATTAAAGATACCCTGTGTGGTAATGGTTTGATGCTCCATACCACCGGAGAAAGGAGCCATGGCATGGCCATACTTTTCTTTATAGAACGGATACAAACCAAAACGAGCAGAAAAAGCTTCGAGCATGGGCCCGGTAGAAAAAATAATATCCTTATTATTATTAAAGGCTGCCGGGTTGCTATATATAAAATTTTGAATAAATAGCGAGTCGGTGCGGCCTGTAGGCTTTGCATATTGATTGTATTGTTTGTAGTTGCCAACTGATACTGAAACCAAGTAATAGGCAATTGGGTAAGAAGAACGCCAATGGTATCGCACCTTTCCTGCCGGCAAATTTTCTATACTGATGAGGTTACCATGAGAGGCCCCTGTGTTTGGTGCACTGGTTGTGATGGTTACCCAAACCGAATCTAGTTTATCCTGTAATGATTGTTTGCAAGGCCACCACTCATAAGCCGAGTAGGGTTGACTGAGCGACCAGGTAATGCGATTACCGTAAGTTGGTGAAGCCCTATTATTAAAGCCTGCAACTCCTGCTGCAGATTTTGCGCCTCTAGTTGGCGTGCCATGATAATTAACAATAAAGGTTATTTGCTCATCGGGCTGCAATTGCCTTGTGGGTTTTATACAAATAAAATGGCTGATTCGTGTATATGAGAGAATATTAAAACCGGTAATGGAATCAACCATCAGGGTATCATGCAGCTCAATTAATATACTATCTAAGCTTTGCTTTATCTGAATGGTAGTTTCTGCGCTACCTACCAGATAGGTGCTTGAGGTGTCTACCGTTAATCTAAGGTGAACAAACTTCATGTCATACTTATCCATGTAATCAGTTTGCCATGCAGAGGCAGTTGACTTTCCAAATGCAGCATTAAAGTGTTTAATCTTACCTTCTACACAGGCGTGTTGTGCAAATAACCCTGACGAAAAAAGTAATAAAATTACCAGGCACCTCATGAATAAAAAGACTCTCCTTTCAGGTATTTGGTTTTAAGAAGTGAGCATATTTTATAACGCTCCTCACGGGTGTCCAAATACAGGGCTTCCAGTGTTTCATAGACATGTTTTATACCTATTTTGTCGGCCCACTCCAGAGGACCAAATGGATAGTTGGTTCCCAGTTTCATAGCTGTATCAATATCTGCTACAGAGGCAGTGCCCTCCTGTAGGGTATAACACGCCTCGTTTATTATCATGAATAAAATCCGTGGTGTTACCATACCCACACGGTCAGTTACCAGGTAATATTCCAAGGATAATGCTGCCATAGTGGCTTTAAGTGCTGATTCGTTTTCTCTTTGGTAAAGAGATACTTCTGCTGTAGTTCTATTAATAAACCCGGGAAGCGCGTTAAGGCCAAAAAGCAAACATTCCGGTTTGCGTCCGTACTCATAAGTGGCAGCAGCCAGTTGTATTTTTACCGCAGATAAAAAGACTGGCTTATTTTTAAGACCAGCATAATATTTAAGTTGAGCCGGGTGTTCATCAAAATCCAGGTCGAAAATGATATCAAACAACTGCAAATCGAAATTTGATAAATTTGTATCATCAATAATCGTCCACTCACATGAAACGTTTGCCAATCTGTTTTTCAGTTCTGATGTGCGTATTTTTTCTCCACGTACAAAAATCTTCATTTGCGCAAGTTAAATTTGTTTCCTCAAACAAAGATAAAAAACCCAAAAGCATGGAAAAGAAAATCATTACTAGCAGCAAAGCCCCTGCTCCCATAGGGCCATACAGCCATGCCAATTTAATTGGCAATACCCTTTATGTTTCAGGTCAGGTAGCCAAAGATGCCCAAACCGGGGAAATGGTACAAACCGATATAAAGGCGGAAACCCGTAAGGTTATGGAAAATGTTTTGGCTATCTTACAAGAGGCAGGAATGGACCAGACCCACATTGTAAAGACCACTATATTCTGCACCGATTTGGCACACTTTACCCAAATTAATGAGGTTTATGGTAGTTTTTTCAGCGGAAATTATCCGGCCCGTGAAACAGTTCAGGTTGTAAAGTTGCCATTAAATGCCAATGTAGAAATATCTGTAGTAGCCGTTAGACAATAGCATCTTGACGCCCGCCTAAAAAATTTTAAATAATTTAAAACAATTTTTAATTTAATCACGTTATCCATGCATAACTCATTCAGAGTTTTTTTCATAGTGTGGTGAAAAAGGGCAGAACGCTTATGTTCTGCCTTTTTTTTGTCTGATTTTGGTAACTTCTACTTATGTATAAAACCATTAAGGCTTGAAACAAAGCCTTTTGCATTGTCTACCATGTTTATCCAATAAAACTTTAGATCAAATTCTTTTGTCTTTATTATTCATTTGATTTAATCATGAAAAAATTACTACTAAATTTATTAGGCGTGACGGCAATGGTTTTACCGTTAAGCCTCTCTGCTCAAACGGCTAGAGTTATGGCCATTCACAACAGTGCCGATCCGGCTGTGGATACAGTGGACGTGTGGCTCACTGTTTCAGGAGTTTCAACCAAAATTGCGGATAATCTGGCTTTCAGACAGTCTACAGGCTTTATTAATGCCCCTGCCGGTGTTAGTATTCGCCTGGCTTTCGCTCCCAAAACAAGTACCGTTATTGGCGATACTTTATTAGGGTTTGGCTATAATCTGGTTGCCAATGAGCGTTATGTATTATTGGCACAAGGGCATGTTGGAACAGGATTTAATCCACAATTCCCCTTTAACCTACATGTGGTTAACCCTGTGCTTGAAAGATATACCGGTGCCGGAGACTCAACAAGCCTATCTGTTGTGCATGGCGCAACAGATGCCCCTACAGTGGACGTGTCATTAAGGATTGGGAATGAAGATGCAGGTTATTTGACAAATCTCGACTACAACAATAATTATAAGAACGTTCTATTACCAGTAGAAAACTATTTTATTGATTTGATACCATCTAATACAGAGGAAGTTTTGATTACCTATGCAGCACCAATTAAAGCGCTAAATCTTCAAGATAGCGCAGTAGTTGTTTTTGCATCCGGATTTTTGGATCCTTCTAAAAATAAGAATGGTAAACCTTTCGGATTATTTGCGGCACTATCTAACGGTACTGTTGTTGCACTTCCGGTGCAAAATACTTTCAGGCTTCAAGCGTTTCACAACTGCGCTGATCCTGCAGCAGATACGGTTGATGTATGGCTTATTAATAATGACAATGATACCAAAACTAAACTTATTCCTGATTTTGTTTTCAGAAAAGCTACGCCATTCATTAATGCCCCTGCTGGTGTTGACATAGGTATTGGTGTTGCTCCACGCAACTCAACTGAAAATGATATTATTTATACTGAGGAGGTTGGTAGGGTTCCAGGAGGATATTCTGCAATTGCAGTGGCTGGTGGTGTATTGGATACTTCTAAATTCCAGGCTAATCCTTCAGGTGTTGAAATAAGTTTTGCAATCAATGGAGCATCTGCATTAGAAAAATCTCCTGTGGCAGGTAAAGTTTGGCTGAATGTATATCATGGATCAACCGATGCCCCAGCTGTAGATGTGAAGGTAAAAAATGGTCCAACACTGTTTAGTGGGTTGGAATTTACAGATGGTGGCGAAACAGGGATAGCAGTGACCGCGCAATCTTACACAATAGATATTACACCTGCAGGCAGCTCCACTGTGGTGGCATCATACACTGCGCCACTCACAGGTTTTGCTGATAGCGGAATTGTAGTTATTGCCTCAGGCTTTTTAACGCCCAACGTCCCAACCGGCAGAGATGCAGGTGCACCATTTGGTTTGTTTGCTGTTACCCCATCGGGTAATGTAATAGCATTGCCTGCTATAAGCACATCGGTTAATGATATCAGAAAAAGCTTCAGTAATTTGCAATTGTACCCAAATCCTGCAACCAGCAATATTGTTATTGCATCAAAAGAGTTAACAAGCGGAACAAACATATCCTTAATGGATATTACAGGAAGAGTAGTATTGAGTTATGAATTAAGTCAGGAAAACAAAGAAGAAGTTAGCCTGAACATTGATGGTTTAAACAAAGGTATGTATATGGTACATATCCAAAACGCATCATCTTCATCAGTATATAAATTGATTAAGCAATAGTTTCTTATTTTGCCATAAAAAAAGGCGGTTCTATTAGAGCCGCCTTTTTTTATGACAAAATGCAATTGGATCAGTAATGATTTGAGTTATCCTAGAAATCCATGCTGAGTGATAAATAGTAAACCGGTTTTCTGTTAACCTCTCGATCTTGAATGCCCCATGCGGTATCAAATCTCACAAAGTAACCGAATAACTTGGTACGCAAGCCACCGCCCATTCCTGCTACAATAGGCTCCCTAACATTAATTACTGTAACACGGATATATTTTTTTTCAACGACCTTTAAATTATTGGTATTTTCCTCCGAATAAGGATCGCTTCCTACCCAAGCAGTTCCAATATCAAAGAAAGGTACCACTTGAAAGTTGTTGATAAACTCAGAACGTATTGGTCTGTTAAATAAATAGGAGAAAACAGGGAAACGAATTTCATTGCTGATACATGCGAATGAATTTCCGTTTCTAATGTTTTGATTAAACCCCCTCATATTGGTTGCCAGCGCCTGAAAGGCATAATTTTCTGTAGCGATGGTTCCTTGTGAGTTATCAAACTGTGCAAAGAGCCAGTTATCAACGCCACCCATAACATACTTCACCTTAGCTGGCCCGAATGAAGTATTATATGTGATACGTGTTGCAAAAATTAATTGCCTATGTAATGGTTCATAGTGCCTGAAGTCAAAACCTACTGCATTGAGTTGCACATCCTCATTATCCCAATTTTGATATCGCTCGTAAAAAATTTTGAAACGGGTACCATTCCATAGGTTTAAGCCTTTGGGCACAGTATTATCAAAAACAAATTCTGCTTTACCTCCATACCAGTAATTTAAATTATCAGGCCTTTCAAGAGAAGTTCTGGATGTTGCCAAAAATATATCGCGGTCGGCTCTGCCAAAAATGCTAAGCCTTAAACTCATAACCGGATTAAAAGGATATTTTATCTGGTATCTTATTTCATTGGAGATGCTATTTACTGCCGTGTTTTCTGCTTGCCCCTCTCGTACCTGTCTGTAAAAAGTAAATTTATGATCCAGTTTTTTCTTTAGGTTTTCATATGACAGGAAATAGTCGGCACCTGTAAAATCCAAGGTAAACCTAACCCCGCCTACAATGCGATAGTCCTCAAATAAATCTATTAACCCTACCTTAAACATGCCGTTTAATCCGGGATTAAACATATTTTGGCCACTGGGCACAATTGGCTGATAATAGGTGTTTATAATGGAGTTATCCAATTGCGTAACCAGAAAGTCAGAGAAAAAGGTAACATCATAAAAGCGAGGCGCGGCCAGTTTAAAGTTTTTTCCCAGGCCCGATGCAGGTAGTTTATATTCCTGCTGAACTTTTATATCCTCAGGTTTCGCGGTAGGAGATGTAAATTCATTAACAAAGAAATAAGCATATTTTTCAACCACTACCTCTTTCTCAGCTACGATTGGTTGTATGTCTGCTTTTTTTCTGCGCTTGCTGTATACAACCGGTCCGGAAACGAATGACTTATTTACAGGACCTGATTTTAGCCTGTACATATTTGGGTAAGTTTCAATTTTTCTGCTATCGGCTTCTACTGTTTTTGAAACAGAGACATTCTTTATGTGAAATTTTTGCTCATCAAAAATGACTTCATACAGCTGCTGAGTTTGCCTTGCCACATCATGTGAGAGAATACTCCTTTTATAATTGGTAAGTGGGTATGTATATACAATATCTTTATTATGGATAATGGTATCTATTTTAACCACATTACTATCCAGCACCATTCTTTTACCTTCATATTCAAACTCGCTGCCCTGGTCTTTGAGTTCATCATAAAACAAGGTATCTGCTGGTATTTCAGGATTGCGGTAGTGTATATTTAACTCTGTAAAATCATACTCAGTTTCTACGCGCACGGCATACCTGTTTTTAATGCCATTATAATCTGTAAGGTAACCGAAATAATTATTGCTGTATTCAATTGGGTGTGTCTCATTTATTCCGGGTGAGTAGGTTAGCCGTTTTAATTCAGTACCCGGATCTTCAAAATCATATAAGTAAATATCAAGATTGTTTCCTTGCTGCAGGGTAGGTGTGGATGGCGCCCCAATTAAATTACTGTTTCGGTTAGAGGAGAATATGATTTTTGATGAGCCATCTACAAACCTAGGGTAGAGATCATCATGCATGTCATTTGTAAGTTGCCGCTCTCTGCGGCTTTGGATATCATATGAGTAGAGGTCTGACTGTCCTTTTCTGACGGCCGATAAAACAAGGGTGCGCTGATTATCTGAATAAGTGAATGATAAAATTTTATCAAATTTCAGGAAAGGTGTGTGCTGTTTCTTTTTGGTGATGAGGTCTACAGTTGTAAGAATTACTTTCCCTCTTTTCTCATGTATATATGCAAATTTTTCGCCTCCGGGATGCCATGCAACCATTGGATAAGAGTGGTCAAGTTCTTTTTGGTGATATTTTAAGCCACCCTTATGGATTTTTTTGCTTTTACCAGTTTGTGTGTTAAGCATCCATATTTTGTATTTGCCGTTGCGGTTTGTTTTGTAAATCAACCGATCACCTTTTGGGCTTACGCTCAAATCAGGCTCTACATAAGGCATCAAACGCTTCTTAACTTTAAAACCGTTATTAGGCAAGGTTCTGCCATTGTCTTCTTTGGCATATTGATCTCTATAATATTGGAGCCAGTCTTTGCTGCTTTGCTTAAGTGATGTTCCGGTAACATAAATAAGTGCAGTTTCAAAATTACGACTGATTCTTGTTACGTAAAGCATTTGGGCTACTACCTCTATGCCATATTTTTCTATCAAAAATCTCCAGTATGAGCTGCCTGCCAGCAGATAATCTTGCTGAATTAGGCGGTTAAACTTTTTAAACTTAGGCTTTGCTATGATATCTTTTAGCAGATTATCTTTCTCAACGTCCCACGGGTTTCCAATATACTCGGATAGGCCAAACAAATACCAATCTGGCAGATTAAGCAATGCTGCATTTTGAATCCGCTCCTGAATATTTCCGCCAAAAAGCAGCTCGTTAATAAGCACTAGTGCAATACCTGAGCGTATTTGTTTTTTAAAATCGGCATGGTTGCCTGTGAAATACACGAATACCTTATTGCTATTAACTTGGGATGTGCCACCGGTATTCACCGGTTCATCGGTTAGGTTAAAATTGCCTTGTTTATAATCACTCAGGTTGTTGTAGCAAATAATTTCAACCCTGCCGCTCAGTCGGTGGTCTAAAATATTCTCAATCTCATTTAATTCAGCTTCAGCGGTGCGTGCTGCAAAGGTTGCAAGCTCTCTTCCCCCTGAATAAAAGTAAGCGTCATAATTCTCTGAACGCAGATAAGACCATTCAAACCTACCATATTGCACCCTGTTTTGACCAAAAGTAGTATACATGCCCTGTCCCTGCACCCTAAATATTCCAAGCAGGGAAATACCGCATAGAACTAAGAATATGTTTTTACGATGTCTGATAAGGCTGAATCTTTAGCTATCAAAGTTTAATAATCTTAAACATTTAAACAAATAAATACCATAAAGTTTATGGCATATTTAGACATAGTAATCATAGAAAAGCAAGAAATTACTTTTTTATATGGATTTGTTTTTTAAATTTTGATTTTCAGGGTTTTTTGACTTTTGGCAAAAGTACCTGAATACCATAACCCACTTATACTATGAAAAACCTCAATTCTCCTCTCAGAGTTGTTACTCTGCTATTCTTTTTTATTATTCAGGCAATTCCTTCAACAACCTATGCAGCACTCTCAGGTAATTATACCATCGATTCATCTCAAGCTGCTACGTTAACCAATTACCGCGACTTTGTATCTGCTATTAGTGATATGCGGATTGGAACGCGCTCAGACGGAGGCACGCCTAATGGGGCAGGACTTACCGGCCCCGTTGTTTTTAATGTGGCTGCGGGCACGTGGGTTGGGCAACTGGATATTACCGGAATAACCGGTGTAAGTGCAACTAATCAAATAACGTTTGATGGCGGAAACGGAAATGCTGCTACCCGTATCATTCAGTTTAGTGCTACTTCACTTGCTTCGGCATTTACCGTGCGGATTAACAATCAGCAATTTGTTAATCTTAGAAATTTAACCATTATTGGCTCAGGTCCAAGTTTTGCATGGCCTTTGCACATTTTCAACACCTCAAGCAACGTCAAGGTTAAGAATTGTATTATTCAATTTACATCAGCATTTTCTGCACACACAAGTACCAATTTTGCCGCAGTGGTTCTTAACAACAGCACAGCCAGTCCAACTTCTGGAGGCTCAGCAGCGGTTAATGTAGAAATTGACAGCAATCGCATTGTGGGTGGGAATGGAAATTATTTAATAGGTAACGGATTAAATACAGGGATCTTTTTCAGAAGAAATCAGGTTGACAGTTCATTTCTTTATGGTGTTTTTGCCCAGGCTGTTGGGAGTTTAACCATCAACAATAACAGTTTGAACATGCTGAGTGCGGGGAATATTTCATCTGCAGGTATTTATTTAAACAGCACCCCTCCAACTACATCCAGTTTTCATCAAATTAACGGCAACAGTATTATTCAGGCTGGTCTATACGGCATATTTATATCTGGAACAAATGCACAGTCTACTCCGCGCTGTCAACTAATCAATAATGCAATTGGAGGTGGCTTCAGGAATACAGGCAATCCTGCAGGAATTTATTTTACTTCTACATATGGTTGGGATGTGTTTTATAACAGTGTTAATCTAGATAATGTTGCAACTGGTAGTCAGGCTGCTGCTTTTTTCTTTAATAATTGTTGTACAACAGGCTCAACCTTGCTCGATATCAGAAACAACATATTTGCAGTAACTTCTCCATCAAGTTCAGCATTTACTTTTTACTACGTCAATACCAGTTCGTTCCAATATGTAGTAACAACAACGGCTGCATTAAATTTTAATAATTATTTTAAAGCGGGTATTCAATCTACTCAACCTACGGTATATTTTGGCGGAAGTGTACTAACACCTGCAAACCTGATTGGTAACGGAGGGTACAATACCAATTCAATCATTACTGATCCTACGTTTACCAGCAGGTTCAACCTCAGGCCACTCAATCCTTGCAACAATGGAACGGCCATCGCTGGTATTATTACTGATCTTGCGGGAGCAACAAGGAATATGCCTCCTGATATTGGTGCCTATGAAGTTACACCTGTTAACAATGATATAGGAGTGGAGCGCATTACCTCGCCTGCTTTGCCATTTAGTGCCGGTAATCAAAACATAACAGTTGTGCTCAGGAATTATGGGTCCAACACTATTACAAGCGCCAATGTTAGTTATTCAATTAACGGAGGTTTCCCGGTTACACTGCCTTTTAGCGGAAGTTTAGCCCCTTGCGGTACAGCAACTTTTACTTTTTCTGGTGGCAGCCAGTTTAACTTCTTGCCCAACACACCATATCAAATAAAGGTTTATACTGATAATCCAAATAATAATGCAGATGCAGTGCCCGCAAATGATACTGCAAGTATTCCTTTAATATATTCAGGTTTATCAGGAAATTATACCATTGACCAATCACAGCCTGCAAGCCCAACCAACTTTACCTCGTTTACATCAGCAGCGCTTGCATTGAATAATGGTGGTGTATCAGGTCCGGTTTTCTTTTCAGTTCAGGGATCAACGCCTTATGTTGAACAAATCAAGTTAGTAAATGTATCGGGCAGCTCAGCTACTAATACCATTACTTTTGATGGTGGTGCAGGTAATGCTGCTAACAGAATAATCACATTTGCTGCAACCTTGCAGGCAGAGAGCCATACCATACGTATTGAGAATACGCCTTGGGTAAATATTAGAAATCTTACAATCAGAGGAACAGGAGCATCTTTTGCCTGGCCAATGCACATATTTGGTAATAGTGCATCCAACATCAAGGTAAAAAATTGTGTGATGAATTTTACTGGTGGTAATGGTGTTAACGGAACCAATGACAATTTCACAGGATTGGTATTGAACGGATCAACTACGAGTGTATACAGTAATAGTTCTGCTTTTAATATTGAGCTTGATAGCAATACCATTGATGGTGGCAACAATGGTATGTTTATTTATACCCAAAACAGCAATAATATTACCATGAACAATAACCGCATTAATAATGCGAATTTGTATGGCATTTATTTTTACTACACAACGGCCTTTCGTTGTAATAATAATATCATTAACATGAGGCCAACGGGTGCATCAAACTCAATGGGTATTTATGCAAATTTTCCTGCCAACTCCGGTACTTATGCCAAAGAAATTATAGGTAATGTAATTACAGATGCCGGCCAGTATGGATTGAACCTATATTACATGCAAGGTACCACCGCTCAGCGGGCAAGAGTGGTAAATAACATGATTGGAGGAAATTTCAGAAGTACAGATCCTGCCGGTATTTACATGAACCAAAATTGTACGAACGTAGATGTATGGTTTAACAGCGTAAATTTAGATAACGCTGCAACATCTACTCAGACTGCCGCCCTTGAGATTTTATTTAATTGCTCTGGATTAGATGTGCGTAATAATAATCTTGTAGTTACCAATGCTAACTCAACAGCTTTTGCATTGTTGTGCGATAATCAAAGCAGTTTCAATCAACTGGATTACAACAATTACTTTAAGGCTGGCAGTCCGCTAAGGCTGGTTGGTATAGGCACCAATGTATACTCACCAGCATCCATGAGAGGAGCCCTAGGTTTTAACAGCAACTCGGTTAGTATTAATCCTTCCTATGTATCTACAAAAAATCTGGCTACCAATCTTGTGTGTAACAATGGTATTGCAATCCCTGGTATTACAACCGACTATGAAGGTCAAACGCGGAATAATCCACCTGATATTGGTGCAGATGAAAATATCAGTGTAGCAGCACTTGACCTAAGCCTGCAGCAAATTACAGCACCACAAATTCCGATGCCTGTTGGCACACAAAACATCAGGGTGGTAGTGCGAAATAATGGTAGCTCACCTGTTACCACGGCTTCAGTATATTACAGTGTTAATGGCGGAACACTTCAAACCATTAATTGGGGTGGTACCTTGGCCCCATGTGATAGTGTTACTGTAGAGTTTAATGCCACGAGTGGTCCGGGTGCTTCAGATCAGCGCTTCACATTCCTTCCGGGAACCAGCTATACCATATTGGCTTTTGTTGCGAATCCGAATGGTTCACCTGATTTACTCACAGTAAATGATTCGTTAATTATGGGTCCTGTTTGTGCTGCATTGGCAGGAAACTACATTATTGACAGTTCTGCTTCTGCACAAACAGCTACTACATTCACCAGTGTTTCCGCTGCAGCCAATGCTTTGAGTTGCGGTGGCATTACAGGGGCTGTTAATTTTGAAGTACTTCAGGGAACATATATTGGTCAGGTAGATATTTCCAATGTTTCAGGCGTATCTGCTATCAATACCATAGAGTTTAATGGTGGTAATGGCAATGCTGCTAGTCGTATCTTAAGCTTTGGAGCAACGACAACTAATTCACTTCATACCCTACGTGTCAACAATACGCAGTTTGTTACCCTACGTAACCTTACTATTCGCGGAACAGGTGCAAGCTTTGGATGGCCGCTTCATTTACTTAATAATACCAGTAATACAAGAATCAAGAATTGTATTATAGACTTTATCGGTAATGGATTAAATGGCACTTCAGATAATTACGTGGGTATTGTTATGAATAATTGGAGTGCTTCTGCCTCACCCACCAATTCATCTTCATCATCTATAAATGTTGAGATTGATAGCAATACGATCCGTGGTGCCAACTCATCAGTTTACCTTGTAGGTAATGGAAATAACACAAATATCTTTTTTAGAAACAATACTTTAGATAGTGCCAATTTTTATGGCTTGTATGCACAAAGTTTAGTAGGTGCAAAAATGAATAACAACACCATAAACATGAGGACTAATGGAAGCACTTCAAGTTATGGCTTTTTCCTTTCAAGTATCAGCGGAACTGCAAGTGCCTTCGCGGAGCTAAACAGAAATAAGATAATTAATGCAGGCCAATATGGTATTTATGTTGCCAGTTCCACAGCAAACATTGCTAACCGAGCGCAATTGATAAATAATGCTGTTGGAGGTGGGTTCAGAAATAGCACACCATATGGTATATTCCTAACATCTAGCAGTAACTGGAATATTTGGTTTAACTCTGTGAATATTGACAACGTAGCTTCAGGAACTGCAGGTGCATTGTTTATCCAGTCAACATCTACTTTGAATGATGTGAGAAACAATAATCTTGCATTAACTCAACCATCTGTAGGAGCAAATATGCTGCCATTACGTGCAGCAGCCGGCTGTACTTTTACTACACTTAATTTTAATAACTATTTCAGGCCCGCAACAACTAACCAGCTAATTAATGTAAACGGCACCAATTTTGACACCCTAAACTACAATACATTGGCTGCAGGAGGAGTAAACTCGATTAGGAACAATCCGCAGTTCGCAGGGTCAAGAGATTTAACAATCAATACTGGTGCTAATAATGGAGTATTTATTTCTTCTGTTACAACAGACATAAATAATAATATTCGCAACAACCCGCCAGATATCGGATCTTATGAAACTACTTCAGGATTGGCGGTTGATTTAGGAATAGTTAGCCTTATTTCTCCTGATACCTTTCTTTCATCAGGTTTAAGAGATGTAACAGTATTGGTAAGAAATTTCGGAACTACACCTATAACGTCATTTAATTTAAGGCATACAGTAAACGGTACTGCTATGCAAGACAGTATATTTACAGGTTTAAATCTGGCAATAAATGATACACTGCGTATAACGCTTAGCGGATCCAAAAGGGCAAATTTCCTTACGGGTATATTAAATTCTTTCAGGGTATATATTCATCAGCCTAATGGGGGCGTAGATAATAATAATATCAATGATACCATTACCGTTGGGCCAAAATTTTCAGCACTCAATGGAAACTATACCATCAATCCTTCAGGTTCAGGAGCAACCAATTTTACTACTTTTCGTGCTGCTGTTAACGCACTGAATTTAGCAGGTGTAGCAGGCCCGGTTGTGTTTACAGTTTCTCCGGCAACGTATAATGAGCAGGTAAATATTGGTATAGTTGCAGGAGCTTCTGCAACCAATGCCATTTCGTTTACAGGAACAAATGTGGCAACATGTATCATAGATACGGCAGCCAATACTGCTACAAATTATCATACAATAAGGCTAACAGATGCGGCATTTGTGAGTTTACGTAATTTAACCATCCGCTCATCAGGCGCTTCATTTGGTGTTGCACTGCAAATTAGCGGCAATAGCAACTTTAGTCGTGTAAAGAATTGTGTAATTGAAATTTCTGGAGCAGCCGCAGCCAGCACTAGTTCTAATTTTATTGCTGTGCTTATGGGCAATACAACGAATGTGACCTCTCCTTTTTTCAGTGGCCAGCAGATAACGGGTTTTGAGCTAGATAGTAATATTATTAATAATGGGTATTACGGAATATTTATGTTTGGTCGATTCAGCACGCCCTTTCCTTTTGATAACATGATTAGAAGAAACCAGATAATGAATGCTTTTTATTATGGTGTTTATGTTTCAAATTTTGAGGCGCTTAATTTTAGTAATAATATAGTAAACATGAGAAACCCGGGCACAACCAATGCTTATGGTTTTTATATGCAGAGTTCACAGAACACCCTTGATAGAATTCATAGAATAAATGGCAACCGATTTTTTAATAGTGGTAATTTTGGAATCTATATTACCAGTTCCGGTTCAGGTACCACAGGAAGAAATCAGCTTATTAATAACATGATTGCAGGAGGCTTCCGGACATCAAATGCCTATGGTATTTTCCTTAGTGCGGTTGATAATTTTGACATTCTGCATAACTCTGTGAATATTGATATCTCTACCAGTAATATTCAGTTTGCGTCACTATTTTTAAGTGGCGGCAATAACCTGGATATTCGTAATAATATTTTTGCACATACAGGTGGTGCAGGAAGTGCAGGTATACCCGTTTATATCTCAAATCTTCCCGGAGGCTTATTCCGCTTTGATTTCAATAATTATTTTAAAACTTCTACAGCTAATAACACACTTTTATATATAGCAGGTCCAACATTTAACAGTTTAAATTATAAAGGGGCACTTGGCTATAACACCAACTCTATTGATGTAAATCCTCAGTTTGTTTCATCGGTTGATTTACGAATAGGAAATGGCTGTTTAAATGGATTGAATACCGGACAGGTAGCCACAGATATAGATGGAGATATCCGCAATAATCCTCCGGATATTGGCTGTGATGAGTACATTGGGCTAAATAATGATATTGGGGTGGTTTCTGTTACACCGTTTGGTGCGGGTACTCAAAATGTGCGAGTCCTTATAAGAAACTTTGGAGGCAACACAGTTACATCAGCATTGGTTGGTTACGCTGTTAATGGTGGTCTTGCGAGGGTTGTTACCTTCAACGGTAGTTTGGCACCATGCGATACTGCTACGGTTGTATTTAGTGGCACCAATCAGTTTACATTTAATTTTGGTGTAAGCTACACCATAGCCGCTTACACGTCTGCACCTAATGGATTATTAGATTCCCGTCAGTCAAACGATACATCAATACTTGGACCAACATGCGTTTTCTTAAATGGCGCATACACTATTAACCCTTCTGGTAGCGGATCAGCCAATTTTACATCCTTTACCGCAGCAGTTGCTGCTCTTAATTGTGGGGGCGTTTCCGCTCCTGTAGTTTTCAATGTAGCTGCCGGTACATATAATGAGCAAGTTGCATTACTTTCTTCTGTTATTGGTAGCCCTGCAAATAGCATCACCTTCCAATCAGCAACTGGTCTTGCATCGAGCGTAACCTTAACATTTAATGCCACATCATCTGCGGCAAATTACACCCTTAACCTTTCAGGTGCCTCAAACATCAGATTCAGAAATATGACTATCAGTGCAACTAATTCATCTTTTGGAACAGCACTGTTACTGAATAATAATGCATCAAACGATTCATTCATTAATGTAGTTTTTAATTCTCCTGTTACCACATCAACCAGTAGTAACATGTCTGTTATTATCTGTCCTAGTCCAACAATATCAAATTTTATTTCATTTGATACCTGCCGCATAAATAACGGTGCATATGGAGCATTTTTTACTTCATCCGGCAGCAGTACTTTGGGTCAAAGTTCACAAACGCCAACTTTTAATAATTGTGATTTTACCAATCAGTATGCCTATGGTATTTACCTTTCAAATATGGAAGGCGTGAGAATGACAAGGAACAGGATACAAACCAATTCAGCCTTTATTTCATACGCAGGTATTTATAACTATTGGATTACAATTCAGGCAGATTTCAGTAGGCCATTAATTACACAAAATATTATTTCAGGAGGGGCAGGTGGCTTTGGTATATATAATAATTATCTAGGTGTAAATTCATCCATGTCTGTTGCACGCAGGCCACTCATCGCGAACAACATGGTTTCAATTGGCACAGGTGCTAATGCTACAAATGGAATATATGATGCTAATAGCAATTGGGCAGATTATTTCCATAATACTGTAAATATTGGATGTAGCCAAACCGGAAATACATCGGCAGCCGGCTGCTTTGTTTCTACATCGTATGGTAACTCAACAATCCTCAATAATATATTTGCAGCTTCTAATGGTGCGCCTGCTTTCAGAATGGATAATAATACCTTTTATCCAACCTGTAACTTCAATAACTTTTATACCACCGGACCTAATTTAGCATTTCTTTCTTCATCTCCTTTTGCATCAATGCCTGCTTGGAGAGTTGCTTCCGCAAGAGATGCCAACTCCGTTAACCTTCCTCCCAACTTTCTTTCATTAACAGATTTACGTATTACTTCTGGCTGTATAAATGGTACCCTAATTGCCGGACTTAATACAGATATTGATGGGAAAACAAGGTCAAATCCTCCTGATATAGGTGCATCAGAATTTACCGGTTCCATTCTTAACGATATTGGTTTATCGATGTTGCAATCTCCAACTATTCCTTTTTCACCGGGCTTGCAAGATATACGGGTTGTGGTGAGTAACTATGGTTCAAACACTGTGTCATCAGCAACAGTAAGATACCGTGTAAATGGTGGCCTACCTGTTACAGCGTCATATAGTGGTGCGTTGGTTGCTTGCGATACTGCAGGTATTTTATTTACCGGTGCAAACAGAGTAAATTTTGTATTGGGTACAAGCTATATGCTACAGATTTGGACTGAGCAACCGAATGGTGTAGCAGATAATAACCGCACAAACGATACCATTACAGTTACAATCTGTCCTGCATTAAATGGTCCTTATACCATTAATCCTTCAGGCAGTGGCCCAACAAATTTTACCTCTTTTTCGGCAGCAGCGGCAGCACTTAATTGCGGAGGCATGAATGGTCCTGTAACCTTTACGGTATCACCTGGCATATACAATGAGCAATTTACACTGAGCGGAATTCAGGGTCTTTCAGCGGTTAACCGACTTACCATTAATGGTGTGAGTGCAGCAAACAGAACCATCACATTTAACCCAACCGTCAATTCAATGGGTCATACAATCAGGATACAGAATGCACCTTTTGTAAGTATCAGAAACCTAACCATTCTTTCCTCAGGTGCAAGCTTTGGTGCACCTGTACATATCCTTGGTTCGAGCAGTAACGCTTCAGTTAAAAACTGTATCATTGGCTTTACGGGCAGTGCTGTGAGCAGCACATCATCGGCATATAATGCTGTAATCATTAATAACAATGCTGATGTTACCAATCCTACAGGAACAGGTTCAGCAGGATCGGGTATTGAGATAGATAGTAATAATATCCGATTTGGGTTTTATGGTATTTGTATAAGCGGACAAACCAATACACCATACTTAAACAGCATATTCGTTCGTAATAATGTTATTGATAGTGCATTTTCGTCAGGTATTTACACCTACTATACAGAAGCATGTAAGTTTTCTAGTAATACCATTCGTATGCGTATTACAGGTAACACCAATTCGTTTGGCATGAGTCTTAATTTTGGCTTCTCATCAAACAGCACCTTATTTCATGAGATTGTTGGTAATGCTATTTATAATGCAGGTCAATATGGTATTTATAATTACTATAATACTAATCCATCCTCTGCAAGAGGGCGCTTTTACAACAACGTAATTGGTGGGGGTTTCCGCGCTACCAATGCGTGTGGCATATACTGGCAATATTCTGACTTCTGGGATATCTTTCATAATAGTGTTGTATTGGATGTAAATACTACATCTGCACAGAACGCTGCATTATTCCTTGATCATTTCAGCACTTTTAATTTAGATATCAGAAATAATCATTTTGTTTATGCAGGTACAGGAGGAAGCGGACTGCCTTTGTTTAGCAATAGCGTATTAACCGGGCTTGATTATAACAACTATTTTAACCAGGCAGGCACAAACCTTTTATTTAGATCCGGTATCACATATACTGCCTCAACATACCAAACAACAGCTGGAGGAGGTGTGAATTCCAGAAATGTAAATCCTTCTTTTGCTTCTAATTTTAATCTGCGCAACGGAGGTTGTATAAAAGGCATAGCTATTCCGGCTGTCACAACAGATATAGAAGGAATTCTTAGAAATTCTCCTCCGGATGTCGGTGCATATGAATCACGAAATAATGATGCGGGGGTGGTTGCTGTTCTTTCTCCGGTTCCACCTATTGCTCCAGGCTCTCAGAATATAAGTGTACAGGTAAAGAATTTTGGTTCAAATGTGATTAACACCTTAAGTATTGCTTATTCTGTTAATGGCAGTGCTCCTGTTACTCAAAATGTATCAGCACTTAATTTACAACCGTGTAGCACAACCACAATTGTTTTTAGCGGAGCCCAACAGTTTAACTTTACACCTGGCAGTTCTAATATTGTTGCCTATAGTGCCCAACCCAATGGTACATCAGATGTAAATAGAAGCAATGATACAATTAATATCAATCTCTGTGGTCCGCTTAATGGTTCTTATACCATTAATCCAAATGGTACAGGGGCTTCCAATTTCCCATCATTCAATGCTGCAATAGCAGCTATGCAGTGTGCAGGCATAACCGGACCTGTCGTATTTAATGTTGCAGCGGCCACTTATAATGAGCAAGTAGATATTCCTGCAATTAGTGGGGCAAATGCTGCTAATACTATCATTTTTGATGGTGGAGACGGTAACGCCACAAATCGTATACTTACTTTTGCAGCAAGTATTAATAACGCTCGTCATACCCTGCGTTTTAATAATTGCCAGTTTGTAACGGTTAGAAACTTAACCATACAAACAACAGGTACATCATTGGGTTGGGGTGTACATTATTTTGGCAATGCACACAATAACAGGATTAGCAATTGCAGGATTAATATTGCAGGACCCAATGCGCCAACCAGTGCAAGCACATCCTTTATTGGTATTGTAGGAAGCAATTCAGCTACGAGCGAAAACAGCACGGTACAGATACTAAATGCGGTGATTGATTCAAGCACTATAAACAATGGTTATTATTCAATTATATTCAGAGGAAGTTCGGCATCTATCTCTACTGGATTAACAATTCGTAGTAATAATTTATTTGCTTCATTTTTTTATGGTATATACAATGAAAACCATGACAGTGTGAGCATGCTGAACAATACCATTACGGGGCGTATGTTGGCACCACTTAATACCAATGGATATGGTATATATCTGGCCAATATGAACTCTTCTGGAGGTCGCAGATTGGATATTAGTGGCAATACGATTTATGATGTAAGTGCATATGGTATCAGCATTAACAGTTCATCAAATAGTGCATCGCGTAATAGGTTATGGAATAATATGATAGGTGGAGGATTTAGCTCCCCAAATGCAACAGGCATCTCCTTTAATAGCTCAAATAATTGGGATATTTTCCATAATACCGTTAATCTAGATTTCCCAACCTCCAACCAGTCTGCATCAGCTTTGTATATTGCGTTTGGAAGCAATTTGAGTACCCGTAATAATATACTCGTATATACTGCTTCATCAGGTTCCGGTTTACCTTATTATGGTATAGTAAATTCTTCTTATTCAGTTTCCAGTGCGTTTAACTTTAATATGTTTTTTAAACAAGGCATTACCTCCACCGGAACACTCATCTATCATGGAAATAATTTTACCCCGATTAACTTTATCGGAGGAAACGGATCTAATCTTAACTCCATTTTAAATGCCCCTATATTTTTAAGTAGCAAAAATCTACGTATATATGATGGATGCTTTAATGGTGATAGCTTGGGAGTAACAACCGATATTGATGGAAATCTACGCAGCAGCTTTGGAGATATGGGCGCTGATGAAGTTCCAACGGGCACTAATGATATTGGCGTTAGAACACTACTTAATCCTTCAATTCCTCTTTCACCGGGCCTGCAGGATATCAGGGTAATTATTAAAAATTATGGCACCAATACGATAACCGGTGGAACAGTTAAATATAGTATCAATAATGCTGCGCCAATATCGGCAGTTTTTACAGATACACTAACTCCTTGTGATACGGCAATTGTAATATTTACCGGTGCAAATCAGTTTAATTTTGTTGCAGGTAGTGTATACTCAATTAAGGTATATACGGAGCAACCAAATGGCACGTCCGATACATATAACCTGAATGATACATTTAGCACGGGAACACTCTGTACTGCAATTTCCGGTTCATTTACGATAAATCCGGCAGGTTCCGGTTCTACTAATTATACTTCATTTGATGCAGCAATTACGGCACTGCAATGCTCAGGGGTTAGCGGACCGGTAACATTTAATGTGGCTGCAGGAACGTATAATACCCAAGTTGTCATACCTTCTATACCAGGCACATCTATCACAAATACGATTACGTTTACTGGTGCCGGTAGAAATAATACAATAGTAACTTTTGCCGCAACTTCTAATGCAGCAGCGCACACCATCCGCTTAATAAATACAGGGTTCATTAATATCCAGAACATGACCATTGCCGGAACAGGAAATAGCAATGCATGGCCTGTGCACATCATGAACGCCTCAAATATTAAGGTCAGGAACTGTCGCATAGAAATTACAGGAAATGGTGCAGCAGGAACCAATACAGCATTTGTTCCGGTTATGGTAAACGGATCAACCACATCCGCAACTACCCAAACACTAACCGATAGCATTGAGATTGACTCAAACATTATAAATGGGGGCTTTGCAAGTGTATGGATTTATAACAACAACGGTGCAAATAATAGAATCAGATGGAATACGCTGAATAATCCATTTTATTATGGAGTATATGCCTTTATTATAACCGAGTTAAAGGTAATAGGTAATACCATTAACATGCTGCCATCAGGCAATATTAACAGCACGGGTGTATACATGCAAAGTTGTAATGCTTCTACAGGGCAGGTGCATGAAATATCAGGAAATCAAATTTTTGATATGGGGCAGTATGGCATATATTGTGGTTTTTCTTACGGCATGTTTAGTAGCCCATCTCGTATGGTTAATAATATGATTACCGGCTTCCGTAATACAAGTGCACATTATGGAATATACGCTGAGTACTGCGGAAGCTGGGGAATTTGGTTTAACTCCATTCTCTCTGATACCATTAGTAGTAATCCAAACGGAGCGCTTCATCTAACCAATTCCAATCAAATAGATGTACGTAATAATATTCTTGCCGTAAATTCCTCAGCATCTTCTCAACTTCCTTTTTATGCTGCAACGGCCGGAAATGTTTCTGGATTAAACTATAACAACTACTTTAAACCAGGTACTTCCAACCCACTTATATTTGTTGGTATTAATTATAACAGTAGCAATTTTATCGGAGGCGGTGGATATAACCTGAACTCAATCAGCCGTGATCCATTCTTTGTTTCAAGAAAAGATTTACACATCAATAACACTTGTAACAATGGTTTACAAATTGCAGCTGTTACAACTGATTTGGATGGGCAATTGCGATCTAATCCGCCTGACATGGGTGCGGATGAATTAACTGGTGGTATTTCAAATAATGCAGGTGTAAGTGCAGTAATTTCTCCGGTAGTACCATTAAACTCCGGCCCACAAAATATTTCTCTTATTGTATCTAATTTGGGCAATAATATGATTACAGGAGTTAATGTTCATTACTCTGTTAACAATGCAACCCCTGTTACCTTGTTCGTGCCAGATACCATTTTACCGTGCGATACCCAAGTGGTTATATTCTCAGGAGCAAACCAATATAATTTTGCTCCTGGAAGTGCGTACACTATCAAAGCATATACATCACTGCCAAATGGATTGGCAGATAATAATAACTTGGATGATACGCTAATCGTTGGTCCAATTTGCCCTGCCATGAGCGGAAATTATACTATTGATGCTTCAGGAAGCGGTCTAAATAACTTCACTACATTTGGAGCAGCTATTGCTGCATTGCAATGCGCAGGTATCAGTGATGATGTTTTCTTCACCGTATCAAATGGCACCTTTAATGAGCAAGTTAATATAGGGGCTGTAGTTGGGGTTAATGATACTACACGTATTTGGTTTAATGGTAGCTCCCAGGCTGGCACCATTCTATCATTTAATCCAACTTCGGCTACAGCTGCTCACACATTACGTATCAATAATTCGCCATTTGTTTCATTTAGAAATATGACTATTCAGAGCACAGGAATTAATCTTGGAGTGCCAGTTCATATTATGGGAGCTTCTCATGAGGCGCGCATTAAAAACTGTAATATCAGAATAACAGGAACTGGTGCAAGTTCAGGAAATATTGGTTACATCGGTATACTCATAAATGGGGGGTCAGATGTAAATAATCCGCTTAGTGGTGCTGCCTCTACCTTTATTAATAATGTTGAGATTGACAGCAATCGTATTACTTCAGGATATTACTCTATTTTGATTAATGGTAGAACAAGTATTCCTTATGCAAATAATATTCGCATCAGAAGAAATAGTATTGATAGTGCATTCTACTATGGTGTTTATGTAAATTATATAGATGCTTTCAAATTCCTAAACAATAATCTTAATATGCGCGTAAGCGGAAACGCTAATAGCCAGGGATTGTATTTGAATAATCTATATACTACCGGTACTAATTTTCATGAGATATCAAACAACCGTATACACGGAGCAGGCCAAAACGGTATTTATAGTTGGTTCTGCAGCAATACTTCTACAGCAAGAGGAAGGATGATTAACAATATGATTGGCGGAAGCTTTAGAACAAGCAATGCAATGGCTGTAAACTGGAACTACTCTGATTTCTGGGATATTTGGAACAACACTATGGTAATGGATGTAGCTACTTTCTCTGCTCAGAATGCCGTGATGTATATCAATGGTTTTACTAACCAGAATAATTTAGATATCAGAAATAATGTATTCTATTATGCCGCCCTTACCGGTACAGGTTTGCCTTTCTACGTGAATGGGCCTGCATCCTTTACCGCTTTTAATTTCAATAATTTTTATAAGCCGGGAACCTTACCCGTAAATTTAATTTTCATTAATGGAACCACTTATACAACTGCAAATTATCAAGGTGGTGGAGGATTTAATGTCAACTCGGTTTCTTCAATGAATTCGTATCTGGGTATTCGTGATTTTCATTTAACCACTCCTGGTGCAAAGGGAACAACCATAGCACAGGTAGCAACAGATATAGATGGGGAAAGTAGACAAACACCTCCTGATCTTGGCGCAGATGAATATTACAGTTCTATGGATCTGGGTGTATTAACCATTGATTCTCCCGCTGCAGCCGGCTTCTGCAGTGGTTCTAGAAATGTAGTTGTAAGGTTAAGGAATTATGGAAATCAGAATATCATTTCTGCCAACGTTCATGTATTGGTGAACGGTATTTTACAACTTACAACACCATGGACAGGTAATTTGGGCCTAGGTGCTACCAGCGGTTTATTTAACGTAGGTCAAGTATCCTTGAGTTCCGGTAATTCAGTTATTACTGCATATACTTCTTCTCCTAATGGTGGTACGGATATTAATGCAAGTAATGATAGTGCAACGCGGGTTTATTCCGTTACTCAGACTGTTGTTCCAACCATTGCTATAACTGCATCAAGTACTGCAATATGCAGTGGAACAAATGTTACCTTACGCGCTACCTATACAAATGGTGGTGTAACTCCTTTAATACAATGGCGCAGAAATGGTGTTACGTTTGGTAATTCCGATTCTATTGTAACCAATGCGCTGGCTAATAATGACTCCATAATTTGCATTCTTTCTTCATCTGCAGCATGTGCTACACCATCTTCAGTGAATTCAAATTCAATCATTATGAATGTAAATACCACTCAGCCTGCAGTGGTAAACATAACTGCTACTTCCACCAATATCTGCACCGGTCAAACAGTTACATTTACAGCCACACCAACCAATGGTGGTACAAGACCTTTTTATCAATGGAAACGTAACGGGTTAAATGTGGGTGCCGATACCAATATTTATCAATCAAGTGGTTTGAATAACGGAGACAGTATTACTGTAATTATGAACTCAAATTTGGGCTGTGCAAGTCCAAATATTGATACATCAAACTTCATTAAGATATCGGTCAATAACTATGTATCTCCTGCAGTTAGCATTGTGGCAAGTGCTACTTCAATTTGTTCTGGGGTTGTTGATACATTTACCGCAACTCCTGTTAACGGTGGTATAGCTCCAGTTTATCAATGGAAGCGAAACGGATTAAATGTTGGAACCAATAACAACCGCTATATTACAGCAGCGCTTGCTAATAATGATACCATACAGGTAGTGATGACATCTAATGCAGCCTGTGCCCTGCCTGCTCAGGTTAATTCAAATAAAATTGGTGTGGGTGTAACAACTTCTGTTACACCAACTATTGTTATGACGCCAACATCAACCAGTATTTGTAGCGGTACACTCGTTACCTTTACTAGTGCCATTACCAACGGAGGAAGCACACCGAGCTACCAATGGAAGAAAAACAATCTGAATGTAGGAACGGATACCAATATTTACACCGATAATAATCTGCAAAATAATGATAGTATTTTTGTTGTGTTAACTTCAAATGCAGTTTGTGCAACATCTGCTAACGTAAACTCAAATAAGGTTCGCATTACTGTGAATCCTGTATCAACACCTGATGTAACTATTAATGCATCTACAAATAATATTTGCAGCAGCACTCCTGTTCAGTTTAGCGCTATACCGGTAAATGGTGGAACCACGCCAAGTTATCAGTGGAGGCGCAATGGAGTTGTTGTAGGCTCGGATAGTATACGCTTTACGTCTGCCTCACTAAGTAATGGAGATACAATTCGGGTTATTATGACAAGTAATGCACTTTGCCGGACCAAGAATAGTGATACCTCAAACTTCATAGTTATGCAAATTACTCCTACTGTTACACCAAGCATCAATGTGTCGGGTACAGCAACAACTATTTGTGCAGGTACAGTAGTTAAGTTTTCAGCTAATGTAACAGGTGGAGGAACTCTACCTGCTTATCAATGGAAACGTAATGGGGTAAACGTTGGCATTGACAGTTCAGGATTTACTACAGCTGCTATTAATAATAATGATACATTTTATGCCGTACTCACGTCTAATGTAGCTTGTGCTACCGTTGGCTCTGCATTATCCAATAAACTCCTTATGCGTGTCAATACTACCATACCTGTTTCGGTGAGCATTACCTCAACCGGAAATAATATTTGCCAGGGTGCACCTGTAACTTTCAGTGCTACCTATACCAATGGCGGATTTACACCATCATTCCAATGGCAAAGAAACGGAGTGAATGTGGGATCTGATAGCATGTCATTCACCACTGCTGCGTTAAGCAATGGCGATTCAGTAAGGGTTATTTTCCGTTCAAGTTTAAATTGCCCTTCCAATCCGGCATTGCCTTCAACTGCCATAGGTATGTCTATAACGCCTTCTGTTACACCTGATATTACTGTAAATTCAACAGCAACCAATGTTTGCAAAGGAGCAGTGGTTAAGTTTATAGCTTCTGCATTGAATGGCGGAACAGCACCTTCTTTTGCATGGTTTAGAAATGGAATTCAGGTAGGTATGGATAGTTCGGGTTATACTACAGATGCCATTAACTCCGGAGATCAGTTTCTTTGCGTACTTACATCTAATTCAGTATGCGCTACCAAAATAAATGACACATCTAATATATCAGTAATAACAGTTAAGCCCTTACCTGTTAAACCTGTAATCACAAGAAGTAATGATACATTAATTGCTTCATCTGTTGGTTTAAGCTATCAGTGGTTTAAAGATGGTGCAATTATAGCCGGTGCATCAACACGTAAATACAGGTTTACGCAGAATGGCTCCTATACCGTTTCGGTAGATAGCAATGGTTGTCCTAGTATCTCAAACTCTTTTGTGGTTAGTAATGTTGGTATGGATGATTTAGGTGCAATTGGGTCCATCTCCGTTTATCCAAACCCAACAACTGCAAGTGTCAATATAGACGTATTGTTCAATTCATCTGAGGCAACCCAATTAATTGTTCTGGATATGTTTGGCAAAATTATTCATCAGTCAAGCAAGGGTATTGTAGATAAAATCAGTGATGAAAATATAGCACTTGACTTATTTGCTGATGGCATTTACTTTATTCAAGTTGTTCATGGCGATGCAGTTGCTACCAAGAAAATTTTAAAAACAACCAGATAGCAGTTATTCTTTTATGAAACCAACAAGAGCCGCCCTTACGGGTGGCTCTTTTATTTTATGCCTACCTATTGTATAATGCAAAAAATTTAAAGCATGATAGAAATTAAACAATTTGTGTTTAATGAATTTGAAGAAAACACATATGTATTGTTTGATGAAACCAAAGAATGCATCATTATAGATCCTGGATGTTACAAAGTGCATGAACAACAGGAACTCAGCAAATTTATTTCGGATATGCAGCTTATACCTGTTAAGCTCGTTAATACGCATTGTCATATCGATCATGTGTTGGGCAATTCTTTTGTAGCGAGTAAGTGGAATCTTGAATTGTTCATGCATAAGGAGGAGTTGTATACATACAATAGCACATCATCATGGGCACATATGTTTGGTATTGTAATGGAGCAGATGCCGGATAGGCGCATGTATATTAATGAAAAGGATAAAATTACGTTTGGGGCCAGTATGCTTGATATTGCCTATACACCTGGGCATTCTGTTGCTTCATTGTGTTTTTATAACCTTTCTGAGCACTTATGTATTGCTGGGGATGTGCTATTTGCCGGCAGTATTGGCAGAACAGATTTGCCAGGAGGTAATTTTGATACATTGATTAATAGTATTAAAACTAAGCTGTTAATTTGGCCCGATGAAATGAGAATTTATCCGGGCCATGGTCCAGCGACAACTATTGGTAAGGAACGAAAATCAAATCCTTTTCTGCAATGAGTATTTACTAGAATGGGGTATTGCTAATATAAATGATATTGTTGTCTCTGCGGGTAAAATATTGTTTCAAACCCCTGCGTGCCGACCCGCTTACTACGGTGCCTGTGTTTACATCAAATCTTGAATCACAGCAGGGGGTCCATGAAGGACTATATTGCCCACATCTGTAATAGAAGCCATTGCTATCAACAGTAATATAAGCACATGTATTATTGGTATTAAACGGGCAGGTTCTATCAAACGCTACAAATTCATCTGTAATAGTTCTGTATAATACAATTCCTCTATATCCTTCAGGTAAATATACATAACCTTGGATAAGATTAAGTGAGCTAAATTGAGGAAAAAGGATGTTGACACTGGTGTTTACCTGCACTTCAGGGAAGAACGCGATGTTATTACCTTCAGAGTCATCTTCACAGGAGCAAAGCATCCAACCCAATGAAAGTATTAAAAGAAAAACGGCCTTATTATTCATAATTATAAAATCCTTTTCCTGTTTTGCGCCCATGATGACCGGCATCTACTTTTTGCTGTTGAATGCGGCTGGGTCTGAATTTGGCATCCTGATGAAAAAGTTTATAAATAGAAGAAGTAACAGAGAAGTTGGTATCCACACCAATTAAATCCATTAACCGGAATGGGCCCATTTTAAAGCCAGAACTTTCCATCAGTTTATCTATGGTTTCAATAGAAGCCACATTTTCTTCAGCCAATTTTAATGCTTCAACGTAATAATGCCTAGCAACCCTGTTCACAATAAATCCGGGAGCATCTGCAGCCATCACACATGTTTTACCCATACCCTCAATAAGCTCTTTACAATAATCTGCTATAGCAGGGTTTGTTTCTGCACCTGAAATAATTTCAACCAGTTTCATCACCGGAGCAGGGTTAAAAAAATGAATACCCAATACACGCGAAGGATTAGGTATTTCCGCTGCTATTTGTGTAATTGGGATAGAGGAGGTGTTGGTTGCCAGAATGCAGGAGTCCCCATTTACCTCTGCCATCTTCTGAAAAAACGCTTGTTTAACTTCTGTTTTTTCAACCACTGCTTCAATTACTAAATCAACTTTCAAATCACTTGCATTGCTTGTAAACTCTATCAGATCAAGTATTGATTCTTTCTTTTCGGGTGACATCTTTTGTTTGTCAACCAGCATTTGTAAACTTTTTTCAATAGCTGTTTTCGCTTTACTAAGCATGCTTTCATTAATGTCAAATACAATTGTATGAAAGCCTGATTGTGCACTTACCTGCGCCATGCCGGAACCCATGGTTCCTGCTCCGGCAATGCCTATACGTTTTACGTTTATATGCATAAAGCAAAGGTACGCTTTTAATCCATTAAAATACTCAACTGCTTAATCATATTAGCCTTACAATTTTAATGAAGGGATAAAGCATTAGTAGGTAAGGTAGCTTTAGGTTGTAAAAAAAATTAAACCAATGATTTTTTAATGAAAAGTGCGGGCACATTTATAAAGAAGAACAAGGCAGCAATCATACCTATATAATCACCGTATATTGCATAAAAAGTTTGTGCATTCAGGAAATAAATGTCTGCTTTCATTACTGTAGGTTCCCACCAGCCCGTTTTGCTGATGGTATAGCCCTTATCATCAATAAAACCGCTTATGCCTGTATTGGCAGCTCTTGCAATGTATCTGCGCATTTCAATGGCACGCAGTCTGGCATAATCAAAATGCTGGCCATATCCTGGTGTATTGCCCCACCACCCATCATTGGTTAATATACAAATTAATCCTGCTCCTTGCTGAACGTAGTTGCCAACATAATCACCGTAAACTGATTCGTAGCAAATAACAGGTGCTATGCTGTTGCCTCTGCCCAAATCAAATATCTTTGAGCTATTGTCTCTTCCAAGGCTGCCGCTGGTTCCTCCAAGGCTGATAGCAAGTTTTTCCAGAAACTTAAAAAGACCTGGATATGGCATATGCTCAACTCCGGGAACCAGTTTTGATTTGTGATAAACACCTACACTATCTGTTTGATTAATGAATAAAGCAGCATTATATGCATCATAATAATAATCCTGATTATACATCCTTGCTGTTTCGGAAAGTTTTTCGCCTGATTTATAAAACCTGTATGTATCTGCTCCGCTTACTATTTGTACGTTTGGATGTTTACTAATAAATACCCTTACCATATTCATTACTGTATTTTGGTTTAGGTGGTCTTCATCTAAGCCACCAAGCAAGGCTGTTTCAGGAAAGCAGATTAATTGTACGCTACTATCAATAGCCGATTCAGCAAGGTTTAGCATTTTGACAACTTGCTCCTCAGGGCTCATGCCTTCAAATTTATCGGTGTATGGATCAATATTGGGTTGCACAACCATTACCCGCATGGGTTTTCCCGTTTGCTTATAATTATCCAATATGTATAAGGATAAAAATACCGGTACAAAAAGATAAAAGAAAACCAAGTTAAATCCTTTTGAAAAGCGCATTGCTTTGCTTTTTTCAGGAAGGTTTTTCAGGAAACGATAAATTTTTAAATTAACAAGAAGTACCCAAAAGCTGCCACCTAATACACCGGTATATTCATACCACTGTACAATATCGGGGATAGATGAAAAAACATTACCAAGGGTTAGCCAGGGCCAAGATATCTCCCAGTTGAGATGCAGATACTCAAAACCAAGCCATGCGGCAATAAAAAATCTGTAAGCCTTGGTTGAATCAGATTTTTGCATCATGCGGTTCATAAGCATAAATGGCATGCACATAAGCAGGCTGTTTATAATAAAGGCCGCAATTGCACCTCCGGCAGATGCATTCCATATCCAATAGGTAACGCCAATATTCCAAAGTAATAAGGAAAGAAAAAGTAGCAAGAAGAATTTATCGGATTGCGTTCTTAGTTTTTCTTCCAGATAAAATAACGGAACAAATCCACCAAATGAAAGTATAAAAATACCAAAAGGTTGCCATGCCAGTATCATCAGCAGGGCACTACAAGTAATTAATAGATGCGGGCTATTCCAAAACTTTTGATTCATAACCTTTGGTGCAACATGCGTTAAAAATTAGTGTTTTCCAAACCAAATGAATCTGAGCTTTTTATAAACTTTAATTAACGTAGATTTTAATCAAAAATGAGTTTATTTTGCCGCTTATGATTTTCAAGAGATTCATACTCATTACTTGTTTGTTGGGGGCAGCAGCTGCAAAGGCTCAGTTACTGCCGTCATTTGGCAATTCAAGAACAGGCGGTACGGGTATGCAGTTTCTAAAAATTTCACCTGATGCAAGATCCATGTCGCTTGCAGGTGCTGCTGTTGCAGTAGCTAATGATGCATCAGCCATGTATTGGAATCCGGCAGGTATTACGGGTGTTGATACAGGTAAGGTTAACCTATCGCTTTCACATAGCAGATATTTTGGTGATATCAACTCAAATTATGTAGGTGCTGTATTTAAGGCTGGTAGGCACTCATTTGTTGGTATTCAGGTTTTTTCCTTGGATTATGGAGATATGAAGGAAACAACCGAGTTTGATCCAAATGGCACAGGAAGAAATTTTGGTATTAACAATTACTTTATTGGCCTTACTTATGCCAAGGTGCTAACCAATAATTTCAGCTTTGGTCTCAATGGAAAATATGCCAACGAGAGTTTTGCAGGAATAAACGTACATAATGTATTATTCGATCTCGGATTGAAGTATGATGTTGGTGTTAAACACACCCGGTTTGGTGTAAACTTTAGTAATTTTGGTCTCAACGTGAAACCAACAGGTGGGGTACAGGTACTTAAATTTGATGGAATGCAAAACATCAGTAATTTCAGTGATATTTCAGTGCCTGCCTTGTTTAGATTGGGCTTAGCTTTTGATCCCATACACAATAATGAGCATGTGCTTACTTTGGCAGGTCAGCTCAACCATCCAACCGATAATAATGAAACTTATGTTTTGGCTGCGGAGTACAGCTATTTAAAAATTGGATATTTAAGAACTGGGTATGAGTTTGGTTCAGATGAAAACTATATAGGTCCATCAGCAGGTCTTGGATTAAAAATACTTCGCAGATTTGGTGGATTTATGCTGGATTATGGCTTTGTTGCCAGAAATAGGCTTGGTTACAACCAAAGAATAACACTTGGGATAGTAATTCGATAAATGGGAAAAAAGTTAAAATATCTAATAGTTTGTGTAGCAATTTCATTGCTATTGCCTTCTTGTGCCGCATTGTTTGGGGATAAGGAAGATGAACAGGTTGATGAGATATTTAAGCAAGGGGCAATCGACCCTAACCTAATTCCGCAAACGGTTGGTTATGTTCCGGTTTACCCATTTTTTCAGGGTTTTGTCAATCCGGTTGATGTTTTTGTGGGATATGATGAACTCATATATGTGGTTGATGATAACGGTTTAAATATATTGGATCAGAAAGGTACAAAATACCAAACCATTGCCATACCCGGTGCTACAGATGTAACGCAAGACAGAAGATTACATACTTATGTTGCCGGCAGAGTTGAGTTGCCTCGGGGGCCCGGTGGAGCTATGATTAATTTGGCGGCAGTGTATCATCTTAAAAATACAGCAACCGGCAATTACGAAATTATTGATACCCTCATTCATCCTGATTGTGATGCCTCTAGAGGCGCCACTGCATTTCGTGGTGCCGATGATGAAAAAGTACAGTTTACCGGCATAGCCACCCTGCATGATAATACATTGTACGTAAGCCGCACAGGCCCGAGAAATGATCCGAATGCTTTTTTTAGGCCTGATAATGGTTTGTTACTATTTGATGCTGCCGGAAGTAATACTGGATTTGCAAATGGACTTACTCCTAATTCTCCTAGCTTAAAATCTGCCTTGGGAATTTCATCTGTGGCTACCTTAGCCGCACCTCCGCAAAGGCAACAGGGAATTAATACAGGAAAAAGCTTTTTAATTACCCAGGCCGATCAAACTGCCAATATTGAATATCGTGTTTTACATATTATGGTTTTAGATGATCCGGATGCCGGCACTTCTTACAACGAAACTTCTTCATTGCTTAATTATGATTGCACAAAAGGAGATAAGTTTTTATATCAGCCGTTTAGATTCAAAAAGCCAGAAGATTGTTTTATTGCACCGGATGCTTTGCAATACAGCTTTATAGTAGATAGCGGCACAGATTCAATCTATATTTTCACTAATCAGGGTATAGAAGGCGTAAATCCACCTGCTAACTCAGGTCTGCGGAAGCAGGTAGTAGTTTCGTTTGGTGGTCCCGGAATTGATGGAAGTTCTAGCGGGCCCTTTAGTTTTAAAGACCCAAGTGGTGTATGCTACTTTCGCAGAATGATTTTCGTTGCAGATAAGGGCAATAACCGCATTTGCCGCTACATGCTTAGTACGGATTTAGAATAGCCAAACAATCCTTTGTGGAATTATTTCGTTCACGCATTGCGCCAACACCAAGTGGTTTTTTACATCGGGGTAATCTCTATAATTTCCTGCTCACGGCACTTATCACACATCATAATCAGGGTGAGTTAAGATTGCGTATTGATGATATGGATGCGCAACGTGTGCAGCCGGCATACCTAGAAGATATTTTTAAAACCCTTAATTGGTTGGGTATTTCATGGCAACAAGGCCCTGAAACTATTACAGAGCATGAGCAGCATTTCTCCCAGAGACACCGTATGCTACTTTATGAATCCGTCCTTTCTTCTCTTATTAATGGTGTAGAGGTATACGCATGTACTTGTTCCCGAAAAGAGCTGGTTGAGCATGGCCAACGTGTATATTCCGGTATCTGCAGAAATAAAAGAATACCCATGCATACACCTCATGCAGCTTGGCGCGTGCATGTGCCTTCTGATACAGAGATACGTTGGAAAGATGAAGCAGCAGGCACAGTTACGGTAAATCTTGGCAAACAGTTAGGAGATTTTATAATCAGAAGAAAGGATGGCTTACCTGCCTATCAGCTGGTATCATTGGCTGATGACTTGCTTTACCAAACCAATTATATTGTTCGGGGAGCAGATTTAATGGAGAGTACTGCTGCTCAGAAATGGCTTGCTCAAAAGTTAGACAATAAAGACTTTAGTAAAATTAAATGGTATCATCATCCGTTATTAATGCAAGAAAATGGAGAAAAACTTTCTAAATCTGCAGCCGGAAATACAGCCATATCAATTCGGCAACAGGAATCAGATACCGGTCAAATTATTGCCGGTTTTGTAAAGTGGATGGGCTGGAACATAAAGGCTCAAAATATCGATGAGCTCTTTAGAAATAGTAAAATAATTAGCTAATACGAATGATGCCGTCACATCATACCTCAGCATTAAAAGATACGCTAATCCTTCATTCTTTTTAGTACTTTCGCACCCTATGGCAATGGATCAATTACCTGAAGACTACCCGGAAGACAAAAAGGAAATGAGCTTCTTTGATCATATCGATGAGTTCAGAAGCCATATTGTACGTTCGGTTATTGCCATTTTGGTTTTAAGTATACTCGCTTTTTTTAATAAGTACCTGTTATTTGATGTCATCATTTTTGGTCCACTACATCTTGATTTTTGGACTTATCGGGTTCTGTGTGAATTATCCTACACGTTTACCGGAACTGATATGTACTGCATTAAGGAAATGGGTTTTGTGCTTTCAAACATCACCATGTCGGGTCAGTTTACCGAGCATCTGTTTGTTTCCTTTGTCAGCGGACTTATTCTTGCGTTTCCTCTTATTCTATGGGAATTATGGCGTTTTATTAAGCCCGCATTAAGTAATAAAGAAATCCGTTATGCAAGAGGGTTGGTTTTTTTTAGTTCTGCTTTATTTTTTGCAGGTATCCTTTTTGGATATTTCTTCCTGTCCCCACTTTCAATTAACTTTTTAGGCTCTTATAAAGTAAGCGAATTGGTAAGCAATGAAATCAATCTTGATTCATATGTATCGTTTATTGCAACACTAACTTTTGCTACGGGTCTTATTTTTGAGATGCCGATACTTGTATATTTTCTTGCCAAGATTGGCATTTTGGGCAGCAGCTGGATGGCCCGTAACAGAAGATATGCAGTTGTTGTTATTTTAATTCTTGCCGGACTCCTAACGCCATCTCCGGATATTGCCAGCATGATATTAATGTTTATACCATTGTACGCACTTTATGAAGCAAGTATACTTGTGGCAAAGGCTGTAGAACGAAATAAGGTTTAATTGTATTCCGTTCATCATTGAGCGTTCATGAAAAAGTTTTGATTTAGTTTATATTCGACAAAAATTTAGTTTATGAAAATTGCCATTGGTGGCGATCATGCCGGATTTACTTACAAGGAAGAGATTAAAAACATGCTAGTTTTAAATGGTCATCAGGTGGTGGATTTTGGTCCATTCTCGGATGCCTCGGTTGACTACCCGGATTTTGCTCATCCACTTGCTTCTTCAGTTGACAAAGGTGAATCAGATTTTGGCATACTCATATGTGGCAGTGGCAATGGTGTGGCCATAACAGCCAATAAACATCAGGGGGTGCGTGCAGCTTTGTGCTGGCTAACTGAGTTGGGTGCACTTGCCAGGCAGCATAACAACGCCAACGTATTGTGTTTGCCTGCAAGGTTTATTGCACTTGAGCTGGCCAAAGAAATTACCCAAATATTTATTGATACAGCTTTTGAAGGTGGCCGACATGAAAATAGGGTAAATAAAATTGCTTGCGGATAGGCGTATGAACAGAGCTGCCGAAACATTGGTTCAACAATTGATGGAAGGGGATAAGCGCACGCTGGCCCGTTGTATATCAATGGTTGAAAATGCGTATGAAGGATATGATCAATTACTGCGCATGCTTCACTTTTCAAAAAACACCCCCATAATTGGTATAACAGGGCCTCCGGGGGCAGGAAAAAGCTCCCTTATTGGCGCACTTGCCAAGCATATCATCGCAGAAAAAAAAACTTTGGGCATCATAGCTATTGATCCAAGTTCCCCTTTTAATCAAGGTTCATTAATGGGTGATCGGTTACGCATGACCGAGCATTTTCTGCACCCTTCTGTTTTCATCAGGAGTATGGCGGGTAGGGGTAGTTTGGGAGGTCTGGCCCCTAAGATTTTTGAAGTTGCAGATGTAATGAAAGCGGCAGGATTTGATTATATCATTATTGAAACAGTTGGGGTTGGACAAAGTGAGGTGGAAATTGCTGCCCTTGCCGATACCACCGTATTAGTGCTTGTGCCGGAAGCAGGTGATGAAATTCAAACGATTAAAAGTGGTGTAATGGAAATTGCTGACATATATGTTTTGAATAAGGCTGATCGAGATGGCGCAGATATATTTTTTAAAAATCTGTTTGTGCTGGCACACTCACACGCTCGCTTGGGATGGGAGGCTCCGGTTATAAAAACAGTTGCTACAAAGAATGAAGGATTGGATTTGCTGCTCGAAGCCATACATAAGCATGGTGAGCACGGTGCAGATCAAGATAAAAAGCTACACCTCCTTGCAGAAAAGGTTTTGTTGATGATCAGAACTCAACGTACTAAGGACCTTTCAATCATAAAGATACAGGAGGATTTAAAACAACATCTGAATGATAAAAACTTTAACCTGTATCAGTATGTTACTAAATATAATTAAATAACTCCGGCTGCTTTACTTAGTTAAATACCGGAGGAAATAAACAGTTAATTGAATGAATATTTGTATCCTTTCGGGCTCTGCCAGAGAAAATAACAATACTATTCGGGTAGCTCTGGCTATCAAGCAACTATTAGAACCTATCCATCAAGTTCAGCTCATCGATTTCAGAATGTACGATATTCCATTTCTGAATCAGGCTGAAATACATCCGGAAAAGCTTTCTACCTTTCAGCAACAACTGGCCAACAGTATGGAAGCTGCACAGTTGGTGCTAATTATCTCTCCGGAATACAACTGGAGTACCACACCTGAAATTCTTAATTTTCTTCATCGGTTTGGCGATAAAGAATTTTCGCATTTATTTCATAACAAAGTTTTTTCGCTGGTTGGTGTTTCTACAGGTAAAGGCGGCAAAACGCCTGCACTGCATTTAACTACCATTCTAAATAAGATTATTAGTTTTCTTAATTTAGACGCTGTTGTGAGCCCTAAGATATTTGAGTCGCATTTTACCAAAGAAGTACTTGATGAAAAAGGAGCAATGCAGGGTAATCTGGCTTATGAACAAGGCCTGAAACAATATCTGGATTATACCTTGCGTGTGGCGCAGCGTTGGCAACAATCAGGCACGTAGCAAAATTCTGAAGGTAGTTCCTTTGCCGGGTTCAGAATCTTTAATATAGATTTTTCCCTTGTGGTACTCTTCAATAATTCTTTTGGCTAATGAAAGGCCAAGACCCCAGCCTCTCTTTTTGGTTGTATATCCGGGTTTAAACACCGTTTTAAATTTTGATTTTGGAATGCCTTTCCCGGTATCTTTTAAATCAATAATAACTTCATTTTTTTCGTGTCTTACTGCAATTATAATTTTACCGTTTCCATCCATGGCATCAATTGCATTCTTGCTCAGATTTTCAATAACCCATTCAAACAAAGGTTTGTTCAAACATGCCATTTCCTCCGGTTTTGTATGTAGCTCAAAATTAACTTTTGTTCCAGATCTGGATTGAAGATAGGCAATACATTCCTGCAGCACGGCCGATACGTTTATTTCTTCAAGTACAGGTGTGGATCCAATTTTGGAAAATCGGTCAGTGATAAGCTCCAGTCTTTGCACATCTTTTTCAAGTTCTGTCAAAATCTCTTCCTGCTTATCCTTCGGTGTTTCCCTGATTAGGTTAATCCACCCCATCAGTGATGAAACGGGCGTGCCTAGTTGATGGGCAGTTTCTTTACTCATGCCTACCCAAACACGGTTTTGCTCAGCCCTACGTGAAGTGCTGAATGCAATGTACGACACGAGTATAAAGATAGCTATAATTGAAAGCTGGTAGTATGGATATTGTCTTAACCTGGTAAGTTGATATGAATTTTTGTAATAGACATAATGGTACAACTGTTCTCGTGTGCTTTCATCCATCAGGTATTCAACCTTTATCGGATCACGCTGTTTCTTCATAATCTCAAGTTCTGCCTGCAGATATGCTGTATCTGTTTCGCGTCTGACTGAATCAAGGTTTCGGTCATTTATGATGTTTCCATTCTCATCTGTTACAATTACAGGAATGCTTTCATTATCCATGATAATGGAAAGCGCAAATGAATTTTGACCCTGAGAACTGCTCAATTCTTTTAAGGCATTGGCCCAAAGCAGCATCTTTTTTTCCTCTTGTTTGGCTAAATCATCTGCCAGTGTTCGTGTGTACCATAGGCTAAATGCACCAATGCAAATAGCCATTATCAGCAGGAGCCTTTTCCACCATATTTTCTGGTCATAGATGCGCATGAATAAATATTACTTTAACACAAACATATTTAATTCAGAAATATAAAGATATTCGTGCAGTTCAATAAACGCAAAATGAATTTATTTATTGAGATAGACGGAAAAATTTTTAAAATAAATACCTCAAAGCCTTTAGATATTTCTATTCCCTTGCATTCCGGTAATACAAACCCCAATGCATTTGGCCTGCAGGTACCATTATTTAAGCCGGTACAGGCGGGTGCTTTTATTGGTTCCGTTGCACAGGGAGGATCGGTAAACTGCGAAGACTTATTTTTAAATGCACATGGAAATGGAACGCACACCGAGTGCGCAGGACATATTACAAATGAGCGAATGACCATAAATCAGTGTCTCAAAGAATTTGTTTTTTTGTGCCACTTGGTTTCAGTCCCATTACAACAAAAAGACGGAGATACGATGGTAACCCTTGCTGATGTGAAGGAGATATTGGGTGATGCAATGGTGGAAGCCCTTGTCATACGAACATTGCCGAATGATGCTTCCAAGGTAAATCGGGTATATTCAGGTAATAATCCACCCTATCTTGAATCTGCCTTGTGTGAGTGGCTAAGAAATAAGGGGGTAAAACATTTGCTAATAGATTTACCTTCGGTTGACAGAGAATCAGATGATGGGGCTTTGGTTGCCCATCATGCTTTCTGGAATCATCCTGCTGCTACAAGAATGGATGCAACCATTACAGAGATGGTTTTTGTACCCAATCATATCCGGGATGGATTTTACCTGTTAAATATTCAGATTGCTTCACTTGAAACAGATGCCAGTCCTTCCAAACCCGTTTTATATCAACTTGAAGCAAAATGAGTATGTTATCAGAAGAGATGGAAGAATTTGATAATGCAGAGGAAAGCACCGAACAGGAGCTATATGAACATCATCGCATTATTGTAGATAAGGGGCAGTCGCTGCTGCGCATAGATAAATTTCTTATGCACCGTTTGCAGAATGCCAGCCGCACCAAAATACAGGCTGCTGCTGATGCGGGTTGTATCATAGTTAATGAGAAAGCAGTAAAATCAAGTTACAAGGTAAAGCCGGGTGATATTATATCAATCGTATTGCCTCATCCACCTAAGGATACTGAAATCATTCCTGAAGATATTCCGCTTCAGATTTTATATGAGGATGATGATTTGCTTATTGTAAATAAACGTGCCGGCATGGTGGTTCATCCGGGATATAATAACGTCAGTGGCACCCTGGTAAATGCGCTGGCCTGGCATTTTAAGGATCTACCTTTTGCAAAAGAAAATAATATCAGACCCGGTTTGGTGCACCGCATTGATAAAAACACTTCAGGTTTGCTGGTGGTTGCAAAGAATGAATTTGCCATGACTCATCTGGCAAAGCAGTTTTATTATCACACCATCAAGCGCTCATATATGGCATTGGCCTGGGGAGATTTTGAAAGCGATGAAGGAACGGTAACGGGTTATATTGGCAGAAGTACCAAGGATCGTAGGGTATTTACTTTATATGATACAGAAGAAAAAGGCAAATGGAGTGTAACACATTTTAAAGTACTTGAGCGACTTAGTAATGTTACCCTCATTGAGTGCCGACTGGAAACCGGCAGAACACATCAGATTCGGGTGCACATGAAATCCATCGGGCATCCATTATTTGCTGATGAAACATACGGAGGCGATTATGCAGTTAAAGGCACTACGTTTACCAAATACAAGCAGTTTGTAGAAAATTGTTTTACACTTTGTCCGCGTCAGGCTTTGCATGCGCGCTCACTGGGATTTATTCATCCCAAAACAGGTAAGGAAGTTTTTTTTGAAGCCCCCCTGCCTGATGATATGGCAAGTATGATTGAAAAATGGAGGAGCTATCATGTCTCTGTTTTAAGTAAACAAATTGATTAGTTCAATTATTAAGTTGCCTCTTATTGAATATTTTTTACATTTGTTTAACCCCCGAATATAATTTCAATAACCAATCTAAAATATCATGAAAAAATTATTGCTTTCCTTTTTTGTTGTTTCTATTGGTAGCATTTGCTACTCTGTTTTCACCGGAGATGCAAATGTGCACTCCAACACCGGTGGGTCCCCCTCTGCATCCGGATGCAGCTGTCACAGCGCCACTAACCAGAATGATGCTGCTACCTTTATTAGGGTGGAGGATAATCAGGGTAATACTGTTACTGCTTTCACTGCCGGTGCTACCTATAAAATTATTTTTGGTACAGCTAAAACCGGAAGAGTCAAATTTGGTTTTGCGCTATCAGCTGACCAAGGCACATTAAATGTTATTGCTGGTAATACCAAAATACAAAAATCGGGTGTCTATATTACCCATACTTCATCAGGAACGGCTGCAACAGCAACTGATAGTGCCAAATGGGAAGCCAATTGGACAGCTCCGGCCTCAGCCTCCTCTGCAACACTTAACCTGATTGTGAATGCAAGTAATAATAATAGCAGCAGTGACGCAGGTGATTTAATTGTTGCTAAAACACTCACGCTTAGCAAATCGTCTAATACAGGTATGAGCGAGGCGCAAATTGGTATGCTAAGTATTTACCCATCACCTGCACGTTCATTTGTTTATATTAATTATGAGATGAAGCAGGGCAGTGATGTAGTTATTCAGCTTAGAGACATACAAGGTAAAATCATCAGTACTTTACTTAATGAATATGAAACTGCCGGTAAACAGGAGCACAAAATTGTTTTTGATAACAGTATTAACCCCGGTTTTTATTTTATCGAAATTAAAGCAGGATCTGCTATTAAAACACAGAAAATCCTTATTCAGTAACAATAAATTTTACTTGCAGAAACCCTGTTGTAACAAATAAATACAGCAGGGTTTTTTTATTTAATCTTGCAATGATGGAATTAGAAAAACTAACACGTGATGTCTGTGCGCTCTGCGCAACGGTTGGAGCATTTATTCAGAGAGAGTCAAAGGAATTTGACCAGGCACGAATAGAGGTTAAAAGCTTTAATCAATTGGTTTCTTATGTAGATAAAACGGCAGAGGAGATACTGGTTTCAGGATTAAGTAAACTTCTTCCTGGTTCTGGTTTCATAACAGAGGAAGCTACCATCAAAACAGAAGAGAAGGAATGGATGTGGATTATCGATCCATTAGATGGCACAACGAATTTTATGCACGGGTTACCCATATATAGCATTAGTGTAGCGTTGATGCACCGAAAGCAAACGATGATTGGTATAGTATATGAACCTAATCATAATGAATTGTTTTATGCCTGGCATAATAGCCCTGCATACCTAAATGGGAAGCAAATACACGTTTCATCCAACCATCAGCTTGCAGATGCTTTGCTTGCCACCGGTTTCCCGTATTATGATTTTGAGCGCATGCAACAATACCTCGCTGCGTTGCAGGAATTTTTAAAAGGTACCCGTGGTATGCGCAGAATGGGAAGTGCAGCAGTTGATTTGGCTTATGTGGCATGCGGACGTTTTGATGGATTCTTTGAATTTGGCTTAAGTCCTTGGGATGTGGCAGGTGGTGCATTTATTGTGCAGCAGGCAGGTGGTATTGTAACCGATTTTAGTGGCGCAGATCATTTCTTGTTTGGCAAAGAAATCATTGCATCTGCTCCGGGAATATGTGATGCATTTTCATCTGTTATCAAGCTTCATTTTAACAAAATGATATAAGTAAAGCATGCATAGGCTTTACTCGAGTTGACTCAATTACCAACAATACGCGTATCTGTATTTATTCTAAATAGTGTGTATATGGTTGCCGTTAGCTAAGCCCGAAATTAATCTGTATGGATATGATTTTTGTGTACTATAATACACAAAGTAAGCGTAGACCTTTAGTTGTATAGAAAAAAATACAACGCACCAAACACTTAATTTTACTACATTCTAATTAAAAATTTAAAATATTCAGCGCGAGAAAGTTGCCACCATCAAACTTTTTTGATTTAAGTGGTGTTTTTCTTTTTACTTGAAGACAGACATCAAGTAAAAAAACGTGGAGATCCGAAAATCCTTAAGAGTAGGCCAACTAAAACAAAAAAAATGGAACATTTAAAAATTGCAAGCGACAATTACGTTGCTTTTACGTTCTTTATCGGAACAATGGCCATGATGGCAGCCTCAGTTTTCTTTTTCTTCGAATTAAACAACACATCGAGCAAATGGAGAACATCAGTATTGGTATCTGGTTTAATTACTTTCATCGCAGCAGTTCACTACTACTACATGAGAGGTTACAACCTTGAAACCGGTGATTCACCAACTTTCTTCAGGTATGTAGATTGGATTCTTACTGTACCTTTAATGTGTGTTGAATTTTATTTGATTACCAAAAAGGCAGGTGCTAAAGTATCACTCCTTTGGAAACTCATTTTTGCTTCTCTTGTTATGTTAGTTACTGGTTATTTCGGTGAAACCATCGATCGCGATAACAGCGTAATGTGGGGAGTAATTTCAGGTATCGCTTACTTCTACATTGCATACTTAGTATGGTTTGGTGAAGTTGCAAGTCTTTCACAAAATGCAGGTCCGCAAGTTGCAAAAGCAACACGTATCCTTGCTTGGTTCGTATTAGTTGGCTGGGCTATCTATCCTTTAGGATATATATTGGGTACTCCAGGCGGATTGTTTGGTGTTCAGTTGGTATCTGATCCAGCTGCTGCATCACACTCTATGGATATCGTTTATAACATTGCTGACGCAATTAACAAAATCGGTTTTGGCTTAGTTATTTATAGTTTATCCAGAAGCGAAGACTAAGATTTTAAAATCTGAATCTGATAAAGAAAAGGGAGGGTGTGATTTAAAACTACCTCCCTTTTTTATTGAAATAAAATTCCGGTCAAGGATTCAAAAAATAACTGAACATGCAGGCAATTACTTCCGTAGAAATAAATACTACTTCAGATGGGTATGATTATATCTTCTGCGGTACCGGTGCATCTGCCACTCTATTGCTATTGGAGCTTGAAAGAATCAACCTGCTGACCAACAAACGGATCCTACTTATAGACCCAGATAAGAAAGATAAGCGAGATAAAACGTTCTGTTTTTGGGCGGATGTAGAAGAGCCGATTTCGGTTCACTTAAATCAACTCATATCGCATGACTGGGATAAAGTTGCGCTTTCAGAAAAGGATTTTGAGCACCTATGGCCCCTGAGATATAATCATATTTCAAGTATTGATTTATACAATAGACTACATGAACTAACTAAAAAATATAACTGGGATAAAATATCAACGTATGCCGATAAGGTTGCTGCAGATGAGCAGGGCCCTTTTGTTATTGTCAACAACAGAAAAATAAGGGCAGCGAAGGTGTTTGACTCCAGACCCCCCTCATACAAGCAGCCTGTAAACGGAGAAACACATATATACCAAAGTTTTGTTGGCTGGATGATTGAAACGGAAACTGAAATGGAAAAGTCCACTTCATTCCGATTTATGGATTTTCAGATTGAGCAGCAAGGCTCAACGCAGTTTGTTTATGTGCTGCCATTCTCTTCAAATAAAGCTTTGATAGAGGTTACACGCTTCGGTGAAGAAATCATTAACCGTGCTGATGCAGAAGAATTGCTGAGATTATATATAGAAAGACATTATGGAAAATATGTGGTGCTGGATATTGAAACCGGCTGCATTCCCATGAGTAATGCAGGGATTGAACAAACCGATATGCCTGGCATCACTTCTCTGGGTACCCGCAATTATCAGATTAAGCCTAGTACCGGTTATGCATTTAAAAATATGTATTACCATGCACGCGACATTGCAAGTGCAATAAAAAACAATATATCAACTGATGCATTAAATAGATCTCACCAGTTATCAGGCAAGGGCCGATTTGCTTTTTATGACGACCTATTGCTGGATATATTAAAGAATAAGCCACAGGAGGGTAAAGGCATTTTTATTGCATTGCTGCAAAAGGTAGAAACAAGAAAAATACTAACTTTTCTTGATGAGAAAACGAGGCTTAAGGACGATATAGCCATTTTCTGGCAATTACCGTGGTGGCCATTTGTAAGTACATTGCTTAAAAAGTGTCCGGGGTATTCCTGGTTTCGACCAACCGTATTAACGTTTATCACGATCCTCCTGATGCTTGTCGGCAGCTATGGTGAATGGCAAAGCAATATCGCCTATGCATTATTTTTTTCGGGCTTGGTTCTTGTTGGCATTCCGCATGGGGCAGTAGATCATTTACTCGAAACAGGTAAGTGGGATTTGAAAGAGGCCCCTGTATTTATCTTAAAGTATCTTTCCCTATCAGCATTGATGGGATTAATGTGGTATTTATTGCCTCAGCTGGCACTCTTGGTATTTCTGGCCTATTCCTCATGGCATTTTGGCCAGGCCGATGGCAAAAAATGGCAATTTTCAAAGCCTGCTTACATGCTATGGGGGGTAATGGTTTTGTTTTACATTTTAGGAACCCATTTACCTGAAACCAATTCAATATTAAACTTAATGGGTAATACTACCCTTCCATGGTCTTGTCCTGTTTGGGTTATGCTACCATGGCTGGCATGGGCACTTTTTCGTAAACAGGCATCATTTGCTTTAACGATTATTTGGCTCATGCTTTCTGCCCAACTACCGCTGCTGATTTCATTTGGTTTGTACTTTATTGGTCAGCATAGCCTTACGGGTTGGCAGCATATCCGTTCGCATTTACAGATAAGTCATAGCCGCATCTGGCTGCATTCACTGCCTTTTCATGCAGGGGCATGGCTGCTACTGGCAGGTTTCCTTTTTTTCTGGCCTGCAGTTCATCCTTTTCAGGAACTTAATCGCTGGGCTGTATTTTTTATATTCATTGCCTGCATCAGTTTTCCGCATACCATTTATATGAATGCGGTATACAGGGGTAAAGGGGTAAGCTCCGACAGGTAATCCACATACAATCAAACCCCAAAATTGCAAGAACATACACATTAACAACAAATTGTATCGTTCCGTTTTTTATGTAATAGCCGTGTAAATCAATTTAAATCACTTGCAAATACCCTGCTTAACATTAACTTTGCAGCGTCTTATGAATAGTATGATTACAGTCACAGAAAAAGCAAAATCGCGTATTACGGAGCTTAAAAAGGAATCTAACCTTAGCGAAACACATTTTTTGCGTGTAGGCGTGGAAAGCGGAGGTTGCTCGGGGCTTAGTTATAAGCTCGACTTTGATACTCAGGTTAAAGAAGGTGATGAAGTAATTGATTATAATGGAGTTAGGGTTGTAACCGATAAACGCAGTGTGCTTTACTTGTTTGGTACAGAGCTCGATTTCACCGATGGGCTGAATGGCAAAGGCTTTACCTTTAACAACCCCAATGCCAGCCGCACCTGCAGTTGCGGGGAGAGTTTCTCTGTATAAACAAAAAAATAGCCCAAATCTTTGAATTTGTATTGTAAAGGCTATATTTGCACTCCTTTTTAAAACACAAACGCATTAAAACGTATTTATAATGGCAAACCATAAATCGGCAGAAAAAAGAAACCGCAGCAACGCAACTAAGCGCTTAAGAAACAGATATCAGGCAAAAACTACACGTTCTGCTATCAAAACCTTGCGTACAACGGATGATAAGAAAGAGGCGGAAGATATGCTGAAAAAAGTATCCGCTATGTTGGATAAACTTGCAAAGAAAAATGTAATTCATAAAAACAAGGCAGCTAATCAAAAGTCAAAATTGGCCAAAGTGGTTAACAAACTTGGAAAAGAAGTTGCTACTCCTAAAAAGGCAGCCAAAAAAACAGCTGCTAAGAAAAAAGCAAAATAGGTTTTGATATATTTATACAAGGAGCCTTTATCTGCATCAGATAAAGGCTTTTTTGTTGTGATGTTTTCAAGATATTTCCGCATCATAGATTTAACCAACGGCTAACTTATGCCATAGATGTAAATAAGTTGTATACTTTATTATTAATACAACTTCGGTTAATTATTTGCTTCACTCTATTTTCGTGACTAGTTAATTAAATAAATTCAATGAAAGTAGCTGTTGTTGGTGCCACCGGTCTGGTTGGCGCAGTTATGCTAAAGGTACTGGAAGAGCGAAACTTTCCTGTGAGCACACTTATTCCGGTTGCCTCAGAAAAATCAGTAGGTAAAAAGATTACATGGAAAGGTAATGAGTATGCTGTGCACAGCATGGATCAAGCCATAGCGGCCAAGCCTCATATAGCTTTATTTTCAGCCGGTGGTGCAACCTCATTGGAGTGGGCTCCAAAGTTTGCTGAAGCCGGAACCTATGTAATTGATAATTCATCAGCCTGGCGCATGCATCCGGACAAGAAACTGGTGGTGCCTGAATTAAATGCGCATATATTAACCAGAGAAGATTTGATAATTGCCAATCCGAATTGTTCCACCATTCAAATGGTTCTTGTGCTTCAACCGCTTCATAAAAAGTATGGTATTAAGCGGGTAGTAGTGTCTACTTATCAATCGGTAACGGGCACAGGAGTAAAGGCAGTGAATCAGATGGAAAATGAAAGAAAGGGAATTAGCGGAGAGATGGCGTATAAATACCCGATAGATAAAAACGTTATACCACAGATTGATGTATTTATGGAAAACGGATACACCAAAGAGGAAATGAAGATGGTGAATGAAACAAAAAAAATACTTAATGATGAGGCGGTGAAGGTAACAGCAACATGTGTGCGTATTCCGGTAATGGGTGGACATAGCGAAAGTGTAAACATAGAGTTTAGTAAACCATTTGAACTAATTGACGTCAGAAAACTGCTTGAGGATACCTCCGGTGTGGTGGTGAAGGATAACCCTGCCGAAGCATCCTACCCAATGCCCCTGCTTGATGCGCATAACAGAGACGAGGTATTTGTTGGCCGTATACGCAAGGATGATTCTGTAGAAAATGGTTTAAACATGTGGATTGTGGCTGATAATTTAAGAAAAGGTGCAGCCACAAATGCCATTCAAATTGCCGAGTATTTACTTAGTAAGCATTTTATAGCATAAATGGATCAGTTACCAATATATACTGCAGCACAGCTGGCGCTCAGAAATGGCCAGGATAAAGCAGAAATTTGGGTAGCATACAAAGGTCTGATATATGATGTTGCAAAAAGTAGATTGTGGCGAAATGGCAAGCATTACGAACACTGGGCTGGCCAGGATTTAACCGATGAATTAAAGGATGCCCCACATACCGAAACGGTATTTGATAAGTTTGAAGTGGTGGGGAGGTTGGCAAATCAATAGTTTTCTGTTTTCATTGCTATATTATTCTTATTATGCGGAATATTTTTCTGCTATCGTTATTATCAATTTAATTAAACAGTTGGGTTATTAATTTTGTTACAACTAATAAAACACATGAAGTATATAAACTATTTCCTTTTGCTTTTCATTCCGCAAATATTATTAGGACAAGAAAATGAGAAGCACCTCACAAATATTAAGCAATTAACTTTCGGTGGCGATAATGCCGAAGCCTATTTTAGTCCTGACAGTAAGAAACTTAGTTTTCAATCAAACAACCCTTTATGGGGGCTTAAATGTGATCAGATATTTTACCTGATTATTGAAGAAGCTGAAGAGAATAAAATCTACCAGCCAATGCCGGTTAGCAATGGAGAGGGTCGTACCACATGTGCATACTACATGCCAGACGGAAAGAAGATTTTATATGCTTCTACATTTAAAGGAGGTAAAGAGTGTCCGCCTGATCCGCCAAAAACAGGTAAGTATGTATGGTCAATTTATCCGGAGTATGATATTTTTATTTCAGATGAGAAGGGTAAGTTACTCAAGCAACTCACAGATGTTCCGGGATATGATGCAGAGGCTACTGTTTCTCCAAAAGGAGATAAAATAGTTTTTACTTCTACCAGAAATGGTGATCTTGATTTATACATTATGGATATAAATGGGAAAAACGTGCGACAACTAACCAATACGCTTGGCTATGATGGTGGTGCCTTTTTCTCGCCAGATGGAAGTAAAATTGTATTCAGGGCATCACGGCCGCAGGGAGAGGATACCACAGAGTATAAAGCACTCCTAGCTAAAGGATTGGTTCAGCCAACACGTATGGAGCTATTTGTAATCAATGTGGATGGAACGGGTATGCGTCAGATTACCAATTTAGGTAAAGCCAACTGGGCGCCCTTTTATCATCCTTCCGGTAAGAAAATTATTTTTTCTTCCAATCATCATGCAGAGAAGGGTTTCGAGTTTCAGTTATTCATGATAAATGAAGATGGGAGCGGACTTGAGCAAATTACAACTGAAAGTAAGTTTAATGCATTTCCTATGTTTTCTCCGGATGGTAAAAAGTTGGTATTCTCTTCAAATCGGAACAATGGCGGTACAACAGATACCAATTTATTTATAGCAGATTGGTTGGAATGATAATCACTTAATAATTTTTTATTCTAGCTATACCAAAGGAGTGGCGATAAGTAAAGTATAGTGAGTAGGCGTAATCTAGCACTGAACCCCTTAAATCATATACCGGTTCAAATCGGGCATCCAGATATAGATTTTCATAAATTTTTTTCTGATACAACAGGCGTAAAAAAAACAACTCGCGTTTATTTGAAAGGAATCCTGGTTTGTCTAACGATACTGATTGGTACAACTGTGTTCCGCGGGGTGATATAAACTGATGTCCTTGCCAGTAGCTAATCATCATTGTTATATTAGTAATACCTGCTGACAAGTTTGCAAACAAGCCATTACCATTTCTGTAAGCATAATAACCGGATTGGGTTTGTTCGGCATAGCCTACAAAAAAGATGTTTCCTTCAATATGTTTTAGTCTGCCGCTGAGTTCTTTTCTCCCGATTAAACCAATAGCGCCATTGAGCACCATTTCCATATTGGTAGTATCGTTATCAATTTGCCCGCCTTTATGATGAGCCGTAAATTGTGTACTCAGATAAACACTACTTTTGTTCTTGGTATGCAGTAGGCGAGGGGTAAGATTAAACCCGGCAGTAAATCGTTCCTTAAACGGATCTCCTCTTTCTATAAATTGTTCCCAGTTTATCCATACATCATAAAATCCTTTTTCATTTTCTTTCTTAAATTGAAAACCATTTTCTACTCTCCTTTCTATGGCTGCATTAATATTAAATAATGGCTCAATAAGTCGGTGACTTAGTGCACCTTCAATTGTACCAAAAAGAAATTGCAACTCATTTGTAGTTTGTACCTTTACTGTAAATGTTGGTAATACGCGGGTGAAGGGTGTTTTGCCCCCAAAATCATTTCTTGCAAATACACCTACTAGTAAATCTACATTGGCATGAGGTTTAATAAATATTGACGGGTGTAGTTGATAGCCAAAAAGTGTGCGCCCAAGTTCAATATCATTAAAATACTCCGTATTGCGCATGTAGGGCATGGCCTGAATGTGTAAGCCAATTTTCTGGGTATCGGCTTTATTTATTTCCTTGTCATCGGCAATGATGCGGTTATCTATCTGCGCCATGGCTGGCAGCAGCATTAGTAGCATACATAGGGAAATAAAAATACGTGTCACGGTTTGCCGAAGGTATAAAAAATCAAAATAAAAAAGGCTGCTTCATTCACTGAAACAGCCTTTATCAAATAGCTTAAAAAAATTAATTAGACACTTTTACTCCAAGTACTTCAGCCATCTTTGCTCCAATCTCAGCAGGAGATGCAACCACGTGAAGCCCACATTCTGACATGATTCTCATTTTGGCAGCTGCTGTATCATCTTTACCTCCAATGATGGCACCGGCATGGCCCATTCTGCGACCCGGAGGTGCAGTTTGTCCGGCAATAAAACCAACAACCGGTTTCTTATTTCCGTTTGCTTTAATCCAACGTGCAGCATCTGCTTCATAGCTTCCGCCTATTTCGCCAATCATTACAATGGCGTCTGTTTCAGGATCGTTCATCAGCATCTCTACAGCATCTTTGGTTGGTGTACCAATTATGGGGTCTCCGCCAATTCCAATAGCGGTTGATATACCAAGGCCTGCTTTTACAATCTGATCAGCTGCTTCATAGGTTAGTGTACCTGATTTAGAAACAATGCCTATTCTTCCTGTTTTAAAAACAAAACCCGGCATGATGCCAACTTTTGCTTCACCAGGAGTGATAACACCCGGACAGTTTGGACCGATTAATACACAGTTTTTACTTTTCACATATTCCTTAGCCGGAATCATATCTTTTACCGGAATTCCTTCAGTGATGCATACAATAACTTTAATGCCTGCTTCTGCGGCTTCCATAATTGCATCTGCAGCAAAAGCCGGGGGCACAAAAATAATGGAGACATCTGCACCTGCTTTTTCAACGGCCTCTTTAACCGTATTAAATACTGGTTTATCAAGGTGCTGTTGACCACCTTTGCCTGGCGTTACTCCGCCAACAACGTTTGTACCATATTCTATCATTTGCTGCGCATGAAAGCTACCTTCGCTGCCGGTGAATCCCTGCACAATTACCTTAGATTGTTTGTTTACTAATACTGACATTTTGTTAATTTGTAAGTGAATGTTTCAAGTGGGCAAATATGCGCATTTTTACTAAAAATACCTTAATCGTAATAGTGCTGTAAATCAGGAAAATCGGGATTTTCTAATTAGGAAAAAGACCACATATATCATTACAACAAACAATAGCAGCACCAAACCGGTAACCAATATTTGTAAAGAGGTTTCTTTTTCTTTTTCTATTTGCACAAATTTCTGCAGTTCTTTTTCTTTTTCATCCATTAAATGCTTGGCATCTGCTTTACTTTTTTGATAATCTTCTTCAAGCTTAATAAGCTTATCTTTCACTTCATTGCTATATACGCTGTCTTTATACGCATAGTACAATTTATTAAAATAAAGTGCCTTCTTGTAATCTTGTAACTCTTCTTCAATTTTAAAAAGGTGTTCATAAGCATTTACAATATCTGATTTCATTCCAAGCTTCAGGGCCATTGCAAGCGATTCTTCTGCATACTTTATTGCGGCATGTAACATCCCCATCTTCATATAGCAACTGGCAATATTACCCAAGCTAACCACAGTTGCTGCAGGATCGCCAACTTGTTCATCCATTGTTAAAGATTGGTGAAAGTGTTTAAGAGCCAGCTTGTAGTCAGCCATATTGTAATATACAAGCCCTATATTATTTAATGTAGCAGAAACATCTTTACGATCGCCAACAGACTTATTGATTTGCATGGATCGGGTAAAATTGTCAATAGCCTGTTTTGATTTGTTTTGGAGGTGATAAACATTACCAATGTTATTCAGGCAGTCAGCTATACTATTCATATCCTCTGATTGCTCTGCAATAGCATATGATTTTTTGTAGTAGTACAGAGCTTTATCATATTGCTGCTGCTCCATATAAATTACACCAATATTATTAAATGATTTAGCTGCTCCTTTTAAATCATTTAACTGCTCTGAAATGCGAAGGGATTTAAAATAGTAAAACAAAGCTATTGCATGGTTTCCCTGTAAATAATTGGTCGCAGCAATATTGTTGTATGCAGAGGAGTAGCCATGCAGGTGATCACATTTAACAAAATGAATAAGTGCCCACCTGTACTGCAGAATAGCCTGCTTGTAATCTCCTTTGTTTTTTGATATGATCCCTTTATTGATGTAGGCATTTCCTATGCCTTTTGAATAATTCTTTTTAAGCGATAATGATATAGCCAGATTGGCAAAACTATCAGCCTTGTTTAAATCAGCATTTCTATATTCCCAGCTGAGCTGATTGTATAGTATAATAAGTGCAGTATCTGATGTTTTACCAATCTTAGCATTGAGGCTGTCTGTTATTTGTTTGTTCTGCGCAAACGTGCACAAACTAAGAAGCAACATTACAGATGCCGTTATTTTTTTCATATAACCAAAGATAATTTAAGTAATGGTTTCGGCAAATTGCATCTGATAGAGTTGGTGATAGAGTCCATTTTGCTTTAGCAGACTTTCATGAGTGCCCTGCTCTGCAATTTTTCCTTTATCCAATACCAGAATTTCATCGGCATGTTGTATGGTGCTTAGCCGATGTGCAATAACAATACTGGTGCGGCCTTTCATCATTTGTTTAATTGCATGCTGAATGGTTTCTTCGGTTTCATGATCTACAGAGGATGTGGCTTCATCCAAAATAAGTACAGCTGGATTTGTAACCATCGCCCGCACAAAAGAAATCAGTTGTCTTTGTCCTACCGACAAGGTGGCACCGCGCTCATATACATTTTGATCATACCCTTGCGGCAACTGTATGATGAAATCATGTGCACCAAGCATGTTAGCTGTTTCAATTACTTTCTCTTCGCTTATTTCAGGATGGTGCAGCCTTATGTTATCCATAACTGATCCGCTAAAAAGAAAAACATCCTGCATTACAACAGAAATATGCTTACGCAAGTCATGTATATTTAATTCCTGTAATTTAGTATTGTCTATCAGAATTTCTCCTTTATTAATTTCGTAGAAACGGCTGATTAAATTGATCACAGAGGATTTACCTGCACCGGTAGCTCCAACTAAAGCAAGTGTCTTGCCTTGACTAACATGGAAACTAACATCTTTCAGCACGTCAAAGCCTTCTTTATATGCAAACCAAACATCTTTAAATTCAATCTCACCTTTTATGTGAGGTACTGCTTTGTTGCCGGTTGGTTGAATATGCATTTCTTCATCAAGCAAATCAAAAATACGGTTCGCTGCTACCATCCCCATTTGCAATGTGTTGAAACGATCAGCCAGCTGCCTGATGGGTCTGAAAAACATATTGATGTACATGATAAAAGCAATCATGGCACCAATAGAGATATCATGATTCATTACCGCTTTTGCTCCGTACCATACGATGAGTGCAGTAGAAATTGCAGCAATTAATTCAACCACAGGAAAAAAAACCGAGTAATACATCACTCCTCGAATATTAGCATCCCTGTGTGTCGCGTTGATTATTTTAAACCGATCATATTCTGTTTTTTCTCTATTAAATAATTGAACAATTTGCATGCCTTGGATGTGTTCCTGCACAAATGTATTGAGACGGGCAACCTGATTTCTTACATCTTCAAATGAGATTCTTACTTTTTCTTTAAACACATAACTTGCATAAAGCAGCAATGGCAAAACAGAAAGGCTAACCAGTGATAACTTCCAGTCGGTGCCAAACATCATGATTAGGATAAAGATAATTTGAAGAATATCTCCAGATATGTTGATGAGCCCTTCGCTAAATACATCAGCAATGGTTTCAATATCAGAAACCGTTCTTGTTACAAGTGTGCCAACAGGTGTCTTGTCATAGAACAGCAGTTTAAGACCTGTCAAGTAATCAAATACCTTTAGTCGTAAATCTTTGATTACATTTTGTCCAAGATAATTGGTGAGAACCGTACTCCAGACTTGTATACCACTTTGTAAAATTAAAATACCACCTAGCAACAAGCACATAAGCATCAATCCTTTGGCATCATTTACTGAAATATAGCGGTCAACTGTATATTGTATTAAATAAGGTCTGATGGGCCCTAAAAAGGATGCAAGTACCGTTAAAAAAATGGCAATGTATACTTTGGATTGATAGGGTTTAGCTAATGCATATACCCGCCTGAGTAAACCCAGATCAAATGCTTTTCCTTGTTTAAATGTTTGGGATGCTTTCATGGTTGCAAGAGATGTGGCGGATAATAAATACGTGTAAGAAACAATCCATGCGCAGGCACAGATTGGCCCGCTTCTGATCGATTTCTGCTGTTCAATATTTGTTGAAACTGATCTGTTGTGAGTTGGTTTCGTCCAACTTCTATGAGTGTACCAACAATGGCCCTTACCATATTGCGTAAAAATCTGTTTGCCCTGATGGTGAAAATGAGTTTATTTTCATGAGTTGTCCACTTGGCATGCATCACTTCACAATTAAAATTATTCACTTGCGTATGCACCTTACTAAAACATTCAAAATTTTGATGTTGCAGCAGTAATGCAGCTGCTTCATTCATTTTATCGGTGTTTAATTGTCCATATTGATACCAGGCCAGATCGTGAGCAAACGGGTCAGGTACTTGCGTAAGATGGTATTCATATTCCCTCCATTCAGCATCAAAACGGGCGTTGAATTTATCACCAACATTCATGCAATTATACACTGCTATATCTTCCGGTAACATTTGGTTGAGTTTGAATACCATTTTATCCAATGCTTCAATTGGTTTTTGTGCATCAAAATGTGCGGTATAGGCTTTGGCATGTACACCGGTATCTGTGCGGCCGCAACCAAGTGTTTCTATGTTTTCACCAAGTAATAACGATAATTTTGTTTCCAATTCCTGCTGCACAGTATGTGCGTTATGCTGTTTTTGCCAGCCATGATAATTTTTACCATTATATGCAAGTGCAAGCAGGTACCGCATACATCAAATTCTCTCGTAAACCACAGCTACACCCTGCCCCACACCAATACACATGGTGGCTACACCATAGCGTACATTTCTCTTTTGCATTTCATGGATAAGGGTAGTACTGATACGTGCACCGCTGCAACCTAGCGGATGCCCCAGTGCAATAGCTCCACCATTTACATTTACAATGTCAGGATTTATTCCCAGGTCTCTCATGCAGGCAATACTTTGTGAGGCGAAAGCTTCATTCAATTCCATTAATCCAATATCATTAATGGCTAATCCGGCACGTTGCAATGCTTTTTGAGTGGCCGGAACCGGACCTACACCCATGATGGCGGGATCAACACCGGCAACGCCTCGCGCTACAATACGTGCAATTGGTTTTAACTGATATTTTTTTACCGCTTCTTCGCTCGCTAGTAATAAGACAGAAGCACCATCATTTACGCCACTTGAATTGCCGGCCGTAACAGTTCCATCTTTTTTAAAGGCCGGCTTAAGTTTGCTCAGTTCCTCCAATGTAGTTTTGCGCGGATGCTCGTCTTTATCTACTATCAATACATCTCCTTTTTTCTGAGGAATATGAACAGCAATCATTTCCTCTCTGAATCTTCCTGCTGCATGCGCTGCCTCATATTTTTGTTGTGATACAAGTGCAAAGGCATCTTGTTCTGCTCTGGTAATTTTCCAACGCTCTGCAACATTCTCTGCTGTTTCACCCATGCTGTATGGATGATACATTTCGGCCAAACGTTTATTGGTAAAACGCCACCCAATGGTAGTATCATAAATTTCAGGAACACGCGCAAATGCCTGCTCTGCTTTTGCCATCACAAAAGGAGCACGAGACATACTTTCCACGCCACCCGCCAGATATATTTCTCCGTCTCCGCTGGCAATGGCTCTGCTTGCATCCGCAATGGCCTGCAAACCTGAGGCGCATAGCCTGTTCACGGTATTCCCTCCAATTGTTACCGGTAAGCCTGCAAGCAATAATCCCATCCGGGCCACATTACGGTTGTCTTCTCCTGCCTGGTTGGCAGCACCAAATATCACATCCTCAATTGCAGCTACATCAACTGTAGGGTTGCGTTCAATAATTGCCTTAATTACATATGCCGCCAGATCATCGGGCCTCACAGTGGCAAGTGCGCCCCCATAACGGCCAATTGGCGTGCGAAGGGCGTCTATAACATATACAGTTTTCATGGTCAGGTTTTTCTGAAATGCAGGAGCAAATGTAATTGAATTGTTTAATGAATATAACGTAACTTGCACCAAATTTCATTCACATGATACAAAGACTCCAAACAGTTTATTTTATTGCCATAATTATCATTGCTGCCGTTTCGTGCAGCGGTCAACTCATCAGCAGCCATCAGATGCTTCCGGGTTTGGTTAAAGATTATACCCTCAATGCAATTTATTTTAAGGTGTTTGAAAATGGTATTCTGGTTTCATCACAAATTCAGTTCATGCTTATTTTACTTACCTCTGTTCTTATCGGCTGGACCATCAATATTATTTTAACTTATAAGAACCGGGTGAAACAAATACGTTATACCAAAATAAATTTTGCGGTTATTGCTATTTACATCTTGGCTTTGTTTGTTCAGGCATTTATTCTCATCCCAGATTTTAGCCTAAGCGGGCTAAGTTTAAAGTCTACATTTGGCGTAGCCTTGCTAATTTTTATGCTCTATTTAAATATGCGTGCGCTTATGCTAATAAAAAAGGATGAGGAGTTGGTGCGCAGTGTTGATCGATTACGTTAATACTTTTCAAAGATTTCTATGCTCGAAAACAAAGGTAAAACAGAGTTAAGTTCGTTGGGTGAGTTTGGATTAATAGACTTGCTAACATCTCATATTAAGCACTATAACCCTTCAACCATCAAAGGTGTGGGCGATGATGCGGCAGTAATTAAAAATGGTAATGTGTGCACGCTTGTATCTACCGATATGTTGCTGGAAGGTGTTCATTTTGATTTATCCTATTTCCCGCTTAAACATCTTGGCTATAAAAGTATTGTTGTAAACCTATCCGACATCTATGCCATGAACGGAAAGCCAACACAGGTTACCGTTAGTTTTGGTATTTCCAGTAAATTTTCTCTGGAGGCAATAGAAGAAATTTATGCAGGTATGTTACTGGCGTGCGAGAATTATAAAGTTGATTTAATTGGGGGTGATACTTCTGCATCCAAACAAGGACTTGTGATAAGCATTACGGCAATAGGAGAGACTGCTGAAGAAAATATTGTATACCGCAAGGGCGCTAAACCTATGGATTTATTATGTGTATCTGGCGATTTAGGTGCTGCCTATATGGGATTTCAATTGCTGGAACGTGAAAAACGTGTGTTTTTAAGTAATCCTGAAATTCAGCCCGACCTGGAAGGACATGATTATATTGTGGAACGACAACTGAAGCCAGAGGCAAGAAAGGAAATCATTGAAATGCTGGAGCAATATCAGTTAAAACCAACAGCAATGATTGATATATCAGATGGGCTTTCATCAGAAATATTTCACTTGTGTAGAAATTCCAATATTGGTATGACTGTTTTTGAAGATAAGATACCAATAGATCCAACCACCTATGAAATGGCAAGAGAAATGGATCTTGACCCAACGCTATGCGCATTAAGTGGTGGTGAAGACTATGAATTACTTTTTACCATTGATCAGAAAGATTACGATAAAATTAAAAACCACCCGGAAATCAGCATTATTGGCCATTGCACCGATGCAGCCGAAGGCATTCATCTGATCAGTAAATCAGGTAATAAACATGCCTTGCAGGCCCAGGGCTGGAAAGCCTTTTAATTATGGGGCGAATCCTGTCAATTGATTATGGCTCCAAACGTTGCGGAATAGCAGTAACGGATCCATTGAAACTAATTGCCGGTGGGTTGGCAACTGTTGAAACAAAAAATATTCAGACCTATCTGAAAGCGTATTTGAACCGTGAACAGGTTGAAACCATGGTTGTAGGTAAACCCATAGGCTTGGATGGCAGTGATACCCACGCTACTGCAGCTGCAGAAAAATTTGTAAATTCGTTGCGTCAATTATTTCCAGCTGTAAAGGTTGAGCAGGTCGATGAGCGTTTTACATCAGCCATTGCGCAGCGAAGCCTCATTGAAATGGGGCTGAAGAAAAAAGACAGAAGAAAAAAAGAAAATATAGATCAGGTAAGTGCAGTACTTATTTTACAAACTTACCTGGAAATGAATAATATATAACAGATATGATTTTACCGATAGTAGCATTTGGAGATCCTGTATTGCGCAAAAAATGCGTAGATATTGCGCAGGACTATGAAGGACTTGAAATGCTTATTGACAGTATGTTTGAAACCATGTATGCCTCTCATGGTGTTGGTTTGGCTGCTCCACAAATAGGTAAGGCCATCAATCTGTTTATTATTGATACAACCCCGTTTGAAGATGAAAAATATCCTGCGCTAAGGAAAGTATTCATCAATCCGGAAGTAATAGAAGAAACGGGTGAATTATGGGAATTTGAAGAGGGCTGCCTAAGTATTCCTCATATCAGAGAAAACGTAAAGCGCCATGCAAACCTGCGTATCCGCTATAAGAACGAAAGTTTTGAAACCATTGAAGAGGCTTATGATGGTATTGCCGCTAGGGTTATTCAGCATGAATACGATCATTGCCGCGGTAAACTATTTGTAGATCATTTGTCTGAATTGAAAAAGCGCCTGCTTAAAAACAAGCTTTTAGGTATTTCTAAAGGTGCCGTTAATGTTGATTATAGGATGAGATTTCCTGCTGCCAGATAGGCTGCTCTGGTATATTTTACAACTGCTGTTTTTATTTATAGTATTTTTTGCAACACGGGCATAGAAAATTATCATTTGCCTGTTATGTTTAATTTTTGCATTTTGCTTCCTTGCAAATAAAAAAACAGCCATGATACAAAATTTTAAATCACTGCATTATTATCTCAGAAACTCAGCTAATCATATCAAAGGATTAGATCAGGTTTATATGATGGAGAAAATCAAAGGAACCTGGACTGAGCTAACGTACCGTGAAGTTCTGAGGCAAATCAATGCGCTTTCGGCATACCTGCTCAACAACGGGTTGGAGAAACAAGATAAAGTAGCCCTGATTATAGAAAACAGTCCTGAGTATATCTGTTTTGATCAGGCGCTCATGCAATTGGGTCTTGTCAATGTTTCTATTTATCCAACACTTTCAGAGTCTGAGGTAGAGTATATAATTAATAACTCTGAAGCTAAAGCTATTTTGGTAGGATCACCATTTCTTTGGAAAAAAATAAATTCAATCAAAGGCAATTGCCCCGGCTTACGCTTTTTCATTACCGCTTATGATACAGATAAGCAACCCGAAGGAACCATCTCGTTCAAGGAGGCTATAAGTCAGGGTGAGCAACTTTATCCTGCATTAAAAGATGCAATTGAAAAACGTCTGGAGTCTGTAACCAGAGAAGACCTTGCTTGCTTGCTCTATACTTCAGGAACTACTGGCAAGCCGAAGGGTGCCATGCTTACACATAACAACTTTATTACCAATGTGGAGATGGCGGTTGATTTAATGCCAATTGTAAATAGTGAGTTTCGTTTTCTTTCTTTCCTGCCTATGAGCCATGTGTATGAGCGCACAGCTACATACTATTGCAGCATCATCGTAGGTGCTCAGGTAGCCTTTGCGCAGAGTCTGGAAGCACTTTCCGGTAATATCATAGAGGTGCAGCCAACAGCTTTACTTACCGTGCCTCGTTTAATGGAGCGCATTGAAGAAAGGGTTAGAAAAACAATTACCCAAAAAGGAGGCTTTGGCCTAAAAGTTTTTAACTGGGCGTTTACAGTAGGAGAGAAAAGAAGGCTGAATAAAGAAAACGGCAGATCAAATGGTATTTTCCTGAGCTTGCAAATTGCGCTGGCTGAAAAATTGGTGTTTTCTAAAATCAAAGCCAAGTTGGGTGGTAAAATGAAACTCATGATTTCAGGAGGTGGAGCCATGCCACAGCATGTTGGAGAATTTTTTGCCAATATGGGTGTAACCGTTTGCGAAGGGTATGGATTAACGGAAACCTCACCACTGGTTTGCGTAAATGAGTGGGAGCGTCAGGTTTTTGGTGCTGTTGGGCGAATTGGTAAAGGCTGCGAAGTGGCCATTCAAAATCCGGAAACCAAAGAAATTTATACCATACAAACCAACCAATCATACAACCCGACTTTTGAAAGTCCGGAAGGAGAAATTCTGGTGCGTGGTGTAAATGTGATGAAAGGATACTGGAAAATGCCCGAAGCAACGGCAGAAACTATTGATAAGGACGGTTGGTTGCATACCGGTGACGTAGGTAAATTTTATAAAGGATACCTGAAAATAACAGATCGTATTAAAAATATTCTGGTAAATTCATTCGGTAAAAATGTGTATCCAACACCTATTGAAAACACCTATCTGCTCTCACCAAAAATTGAACAGATTTTTTTAATTGGTGATAACCGTGAATACCTGACAGCAATCATTATCCCTTCGCGCGAGGAGATGAAAGAGCGCTTTAAAGTAAAAGAATCCTATTTTGCTGAGCCTTCGGAGTTTATTGACGATAAAGAAGTTTATGAATGGTTGTTGGAAGACATGAAAAAGCTGGAAAGAGATTTGGGCAAGTTTGAGCGTATTAAGCATTTTATTGTTAAGCGCAAACCTTTTAGCATTGAAACAGGAGAACTCACTCCTAAGCAAAGTGTGAAGCGCAAAGTAGTAGAGCAGAAGTATGCCAAGGAGATTGATGATATGTATGCATTAACAGTTATCTGATGCACAAGCATATTACCATATGCTTATCGGCAATGGTTTTATGCGTATGCACCAATGCCCAGTTTCGTTTACCCGATTCTTTATTTCTTAAAAACGGACACGTATTTGTTGAGGCAGGAGTTTCTATTCCTGTAATGGATTATGCCTCTACAGATTTTAATGTATTGTCTTCAGGTTTTGCACAAACAGGTTATAGCTGGCAGGCAGGTATGCAGTATGATGTGCTCCCTTGGCTTGGTTTAGGTGTTCAATATTATTTTAATGAAAACAATTTTGATGATGATGCGCTTGCTCGTTCATACATCGAATTGTCTGCTACCAACCCGCGTTTACCAGTTATTTATAACGGGTTTCGGTCAGACCCTTGGAGCATGCGGGGTATGATGTTTGGATTATACCTGCCCGTAAGAAATTTTATGAGCACCATTACAATTGGCATGTATGCAGGCTATATGAATGCCACCTTGCCTGCCTCTCAGTTATATATAACAGAGCGTGCAACCGGACAACCTGCAACTATCATGCAGTATGAGGCTTCAGGCAATGATGCAGCGTATTACTTTTTTGTCGGTTTCAGAACCCGATTATATAAAAATTTAGTGTTTACATCAAAGGCTTCATTCCTTTATTCAGAGCAAAGGTTTGAAGAAATATCCGGCTATTTTACCGGTTTGCAACGGGCCATCTCATTTAGTCCGTATACACAGTATTACCATATTATCAATATTCATGCAGGGGTAGGTTGGCAATTCAGGTAGTATTTTTTGCAAAATATTTTAAAAATGTTTGCATAAGGTGCAATTTTCTGTTATAACTATTGATTACTTTAGTAGAAGTGTTTATCTAATAATTACTTTATTTGCATATTAAACATGAATGTAATGAAAAATAATATTTATGCATTAGCGTTTGCAATTTTAGGTTTTGTTTACTGCGTATCTGCTCAACAAACCAAAAAAGTATTTCTTCCATATTTTGAAGCTATTAATATTAAAAAGGATTATCAGATAGCTGCTACCAAACTACTTAGGAACTATATTGAGTTGGAAAACAGATATCAAGTGGTAACCCCTGAAACCAAGGATACCCTTTTTGATGCCGACCAGCCATTGGCAATTATAAAACGTAAAGCCATGGAAGTGGATGCCGATTATTATTTGAAAGGCTCACTTAACCGTATTGGTGAAAGTGTAATTGTAAATGTTACCCTCATTGAAACGGTTACCGGTAATAAAGTTTGGTTTGATCAGTTAAAGGCCATGGGTCCGGAAGACCTTGACCCTATTATGCAGCGAATAGCCAAAGCCTTGGGTACCGATAAAAAAGCTGTAAATGATAATGATATTTATGCTGTTACCACCAACGAAGCAGCAGAATTGAAGCAGAAACAAACCAATAATACAATTGGTATTGGAATAGGTGGTATACAGATGATGAGTCCCTCCAGCACGCAGTTAACTAACTTAAGCCTTATATGGAGCTTTGACGCACGTAATATTTTCGTGGATTTCAGGCCCAGTCTTGCTTTTAACGGCAGAACAGGTGATGTTTTATTGAATGCAGCCTTGGAACTATTTAAACCACATACAACCAAAAGCAATTCTTTTTTTTACGGGGGTGGGGTTGGTTTTTCTATAGCCGATCTGGATGGTCATTCCGGTAGCGGTATAAATATAGCAGGCGGAGGTGGATACCTGATTAATCGCAACTCATCTGCTTGTGTGCAACTCAGTTCAAATATTTTTTATAGTTTATATCAGTTAGGACCCAAGAGTCCCCCCATTGGCATTGAGTTAAAAGCAGCAATTTTGTTTAAATAAGTAGATATGAGAAAACAACTATTTGTATTTCTCTTGCTTGCTTCTGTTTTGTTTGCATCCTGCACAACAAAGATTCTGCTTATCAACAACAGAGTACCCTACCAGATTTACGTAAACAATCAGTTGAAAGGAACGGGTACTGCGCAAATTCCGCGCACGGGTTTGCCTCAAACCCGAACCATCCAGGTAAGAGATGCGTCTGGTAATGTGCTGGCTCAGGAAAGGATAAGAAGGGAAATGAATGTACTAAAATTTATTGGGGGCTTCTTTTACTTATATCCCTTATGGTTTTTTGCCTGGGATTATGATAAAGAGATCTCCATCTTTGTCCCTAATCAAACCAATGAGGGATTTGATCCGCAGCCTTCTAAAGGTAAAAGCAAGTGGGATTAGCCGGTTTGCAGCATAAGCTTCGTTTACCACTCCTAAAATATAATGAACACTGCAAGTACAATAAGTGCAAATCCTGTAATATGATTCCATTGTAGCGTTACATCTTTAAAGACATACATAATTAACCAGCACAAAAACCATCATGCTCACTGCCTCCTGTATGGTTTTTAATTCAAACAAGCCAAATGGTCCGCCATGCAGTTGTGAGCCCAAACGGTTGGCCGGTACCTGAAACAGATATTTTAAAATGGCAATACACTAACTGATAAAGATAATGCCAATGAGGCCGGTTTGTTTTAACCGGCTTATTTGTTGAAAATGGAGGTGTCCATACCAGGCAAAGGTCATAAACAGGTTGGAACACACCAGTAAAACCACTGTATAAAGCCCTTTCATAGCTAATTATTTTTAGAATATTCAAAATTGCCTACTTTCGCACCACAGAACAACAAAACATATACACATGAAACAACACATTGAAGCCATAAAAAAAACAATTGATAAGGAAGGCATCAATACAAAAGTGGTAGAGCAGCTGATGGAGCTGAGGGAGTGGTTTAAAGCCAACTTAAATGAGCCCGGCTACGTGCGCATGCTGCGTTTGGCATATGAAAATATTCAGGAGAAAGGAACCTACACGTTTTTATACCTGGAAGACGAAGATGGTGCAGCAAATCTGAAATACTTTTTGGATTTACTTTCAGACTATCATAACAAATACAACAAAGACGAGTTGATTGATGTGCGCCACGTGATGGAAGGCACCGAGCGTGAGTACGAGGAGGATGAGGAAGAAACGGATGATGCTGAACAAACAGCGTAACTAATTTGCATCAAAAAAAAGGCTGCTTCTGATAGGAAGCAGCCTTTTTTATTAAACTTGTTTTTTAAAAATATTTAAGCATTTACTTTTTCATTCATCATGGCTTTGGCAGTTTTAATCATGCCGTTTACATCATAACCACATTCTGCATATAACTCTTTTTGCTCACCATGTTCTACAATATCATCAGGCATACCCAGCATCTTTAATTCTGCTTGGTATCCATGTGCAGCCATAAACTCTAATACGGCACTACCCATTCCACCAACAATGGTGCCATCTTCAACCGTAATTACCTTTTGGTATTTGTTAAATACCTCATGCAACATGGCTTCATCAATTGGTTTTACAAATCGCAAGTCATAGTGGCCTACTTTAATACCTTCTGCAGCAAGTGCATCTGCAGCTTGTGCTGTTAAATTACCGATATGGCCAATCGTAATAAAAGCTATTTCGTCTCCGTCACGCAATTTGCGCCCTTTACCTATCTCAATTTCTTTAAAAGGTGTTCTCCACTCAGGCATCACACCATTGCCCCGTGGGTAACGAATGGAGAAAGGTCCGGCATTTTTTTCTAATGTAGCTGTATACATCAGGTTTCTTAGCTCTTCTTCATTCATCGGAGCGCTTACCACCATATGTGGTATGCATCGCATAAAAGGAATATCAATCATGCCATGGTGTGTAGGTCCATCGGCACCGGCAATACCAGCCCTGTCCATACACAATATTACATGTAATTTTTGCAAGGCCACATCATGTACTACCTGATCATATGCACGCTGCATAAATGATGAATAGATATTGCAGAAAGGTATAAGGCCTTGTGTTGCTATTCCTGCGCTAAAAGTTACTGCATGCTGCTCTGCAATGCCCACATCAAAGGCGCGTTTAGGCATAGCCTTCATCATGATATTCATGGAAGAACCGGAAGGCATGGCAGGCGTAATGCCTACAATTTTTTCGTTTTTCTCAGCCAATTCAACCAAGGTATGTCCAAACACATCTTGGTATTTTGGAGGTTGCGGCTTATCTGAAACAGATTTATATATTTCACCGGTTACTTTATCAAACAAACCCGGTGCATGCCATTTGGTTTGGTCTTTTTCTGCCAGGGCATAACCTTTACCTTTTACGGTAATGCAATGCAATAATTTAGGTCCGGGTATTTTCTTTAAATCATTCAAGACTTTTACCATATGGTTTACGTCATGCCCATCAATGGGGCCAAAATAACGGAAACGCAGCGACTCAAACATATTGCTGTGTTTAAGCACGCCTGCTTTAATGGTATCATGCACTTTGGAAATAATGTCCTGTGATATATGCCCGATTTTGTTCAGACGATCAAGCGCCTTCCACACATCATCTTTAAATTTATTGTAGGTAGGAGAGGTGGTAATATCGGTTAAATATTCTTTGAGTGCGCCCACGTTGGGATCAATACTCATACAATTATCATTTAACACCACAATAAGGTTTGAATCTTCTACACCTGCGTGGTTTAGCCCCTCAAAAGCCAAGCCGGCCGTCATGGCACCATCGCCAATAACGGCTATATGCTGTCGGTCAAGTTCACCTTTTAATCTGGAGGCAACAGCCATACCCAAAGCTGCGGATATTGAAGTGGATGAATGGCCCACACCAAAGGTATCATACGCACTCTCACTGCGTTTTGGGAAGCCAGAAATACCTTTATAAACCCTGTTTGTATGGAAAACATCTCTACGGCCCGTAAGTATTTTATGGCCATAAGCCTGATGGCCTACATCCCAAACCAATTGGTCGTAAGGTGTATTAAAGGCATAATGCAGGGCCACGGTTAGTTCCACCACGCCCAAACTGGCACCAAAGTGGCCCCCGTAAACAGAGACCATATCAATGATATATTGCCTTAACTCGGCACATACCTTTACCAAGTCCTCCTCCTTAACCTTGCGTAAATCAGCAGGATAATGAATGGGGCTTAGCAGTTCTCCCGGTTTTATTTCCATCATACGTTTTAAAACAGACCTTTACGTTAAAAAGTTTAACTAAATGCAGATTTATTAGAGCCTGCAAATTAATTAGTAAACGGTAAAAATAAGGTTTTGGTTCAAAAACCCGAAATATTAGCTGATTTTAAAGGCGGGCATCAGTTAAAATAAGGTCTTCACGAGGGGGAATGCTAAGAACCGGGATATTGGAATGATTCACCATCTGCTGGGCATATTTACCCAGAAAAAAGGAGCCAATTTGCAGTTCCTGTTCGGTCATAATAATTATTAAATCAGCTTTTTGCTCCTGTGCAAACGTAATGGTTTGGTTGGTAATATTGCCACCTAAGCGCTTTTCTGTTGTACATTCAATATTGTGTGCCTGAAGGTTTTCAATGGTCTGCCTCAGATAGTTGGTTATCTTATAATCGGCTTCTTTATCATTATCTGAGGAAACACCCAGCGCATGTACTTTTGCACCAAATGTTTCGGCTAGTTTTACTGCATACGGCACTTTCTGACGCGACTCAAATGATGTATCTATAGGCAACACTATGGATTTAAATTCATTTACACTTGCATCCTCACGCATGGTTAATACCGGGCATGTGGAGCTGTTTACCACCTTATAGGCATTGCTACCCATCCAAAATTCTTCAAATCCTGAAACTCCATGTGTGCCCATTACAATTAAGTCGATAGCTGTTTCTTTGGCAGTTCTTGTAATTTCCTTGTATACCGCCCCACTCCTCTGCATAAAGTTAAAATCTATTCCTGTGCGCTCTTCATTCAACGTTTGCCTCAGTTCCTTTTCAACCTCTTTGCTTTCATCAACATGTAGTGCGGTGAGTTGTGCTTTAAAGCTTTTGGCAAAAAAGTATGCAGCCCTAAATGCTACCATTGATTGCGGTGAGCCGTCTACCGGAACCAGTATGCGTGAAAAAGAAATCTTCATTGTGCCCCTAATTAGTTTAAACTAGTTTAGTCATTGGGGTTCTACTAAAAAATGAGGTTGGTCAGGTTTGGATTAATTTCCTTTAAAATCGGGCTTTCTTTTTTCATTAAATGCTGCAACACCTTCCTTGTAGTCATTGCTTCTGCCTGCTATTTCCTGGCAGTATGCCTCATACTCAAGCATGGTATCCAAATCACTGTTAAAGGATTTATTCAGCATTTTTTTCATGAGGGCAATGGCTTTGGTGGGAGCTTTAGCATAATACAATGCAATATTCATGGTTTCCTCATCCAGTTTTTCCGGTGCCACTACGCGGTTTACCATGCCCCATTCCAATGCTTGTTTGGCAGTAACTTTAGATCCCATTGTGCTTAGTTCAAACGCACGTGCAGACCCCACCAAACGTGGCAAGAAATAGGAGGAGCCGGAATCAAGCACCAAGCCTACATTAATAAAAACTTCAATAAGGCTCGCCTGCTCAGAAGCTACAATAAAATCAGAAGCCAGGGCCATAGAGCAGCCTGCACCTGCAGCTACACCGTTTAATTTACAAATGATTGGTATGGGTAAATTACGCATAGCCCTGATCATTGGGTTGTAACGTTTGTATAAAGAATCACTCAACGAACGGTTCTTAGCACCGGCAATAGATTTTAAATCCTGTCCTGAACAAAAGGCTTTACCCGCACCGGTTAAAATAAGTACACGAATGCTTTTGTCTTTTTCTATTTTTTTCAACGCATCTATTACATCAAAACTTTGCTGCTCATTAAATGCATTAAACACATCGGGGCGGTTAAGCGTTAGGGTGGCAATACCTTCTTGTATGTCTAGCAAAATGGTTTCGTATGTACTCATTTCATGATTAATTAGATGGGCGAAAATAGCTTTTTTGAGTAAATGTTAACCACTCAATAGTTAAGTAGGCTGCCATCAAGATCTGTAGTCTTTGATGTACGATTAGATAGGATGGTGTTGTGCACTTGTGCATGCTCATACAAATACCAACACTAATTTTGCCGAGTGAAAAAATTACTCTTTTACACAACCGTCTTTGTGATGGTGCTGACATCATGCCGGAGCAAAAAACAAGCAACGCATGGTTTAAGCAACAATGATAAAGCAGCAAAAAAGACCTACTTTGAAAATAAATATGGTGTTACGTTCGACAGAGAAACCAACTACAAACTTTACATGGCCATTGATGCATGGTATGGTACCCCACATAAACTGGGTGCGTGTGAAAAAAGTGGTATTGATTGTTCATGTTTTGTAAACAGGGTTTATAAAGAAGTGTATGATTGCGATACTCCGCGTGATACGAAGGGTTTGATGGGAGCAATCAAGCAAATTGACAGAGAAAAATTAAGGGAAGGCGATTTGGTTTTTTTTACGATGAATAAAGGCAGTAAGGTTGATCATGTAGGCATCTACTTGAGTAGCGGGAAATTTGTGCATACCTCCAGTAAGAAAGGTGTGATGGTAAGTAGTTTGGATGAACCGCATTTTGAGAAAGCTTTTAAAACAGGTGGCCGAATAAAGTGTGCGGGTTAGTTAGCAAAAGTATAGAAGATTGGTTTCGTGGAGATGATTGCTTGAATAGACAAAGAGCAGAAATTACTATAAGAATTTAAGAAGCGAGGCTAACAACCCTTAACTTTGTTTTCTTTTCATCTTTACAACTAAAAAGGAAACTTCTAACATCGAACTAACAAAGCCGCTGTGTTCGCTTTGGTTTATAAGATACATTTGACACTAGGCCGAAGTGTGTACAACCCATAGTGTATGCATTATCTTATTCACTCTTAAACAGAGTTTGCAATCATAATCTTGCATAACGTTGAGTGAATCTTATACCGTAAAGTTGTTTTATGTATAAAATATTGTTATTTGTAATATTTCTTTAAAAGTACACCTTATATTTGTATATAATTTATCACATATGAAAAAACAGTTTTACTCCTTAATCTTAACTCTTTTCATCATCAGTACTTCACAAACCTTATTGGCTCAATTTAGTTGGCAACAATCAGCCCCTAGTATTAGTGGCCTCGCCACAGATGAAAATGAAGGTGCTGCACTAAGCTTTGCGGCTGACGGCAACACATTTGCTACTACTTCTGTAAACAACGGCAATACTCAAAACTTGCAAGGCAGAGTAAGAATTTTCACCAAATCGGGTTCAAATTGGGTACAAAAAGGTGGCAACTTAGTTGGTGCTGCCAATGGTGATTTGTTTGGCCGGTCCGTGGCATTAGATTCTACCGGCAATACTATTGTTGTAGGCGCACCATATAACGATGCCGGTTTTGGTAATTTCTCAAGTGCCGGACATGTGCGTGTTTTCAGCTGGGTGAGTGGCGCATGGGTACAAAAAGGCGCAACTCTTTTGGCCGATTCAGCTAGAGATAATTTTGGCTATTCGGTAAGTATTTCTTATGATGGAAATACCGTTGCTATTGGTAGTCCCTTTCGATTAAACAAAGGTAGGGTAAAAGTATACCGTTGGGTAAGTGGCGTCTGGGTTCAATTAGGCGCTAATCTTGACGGAACAAATAATCTTGATGGGTTTGGGAATGCAGTGAGTTTAGACCGAACAGGTAATATACTTGCTATTGGTGCTCCATTTAATGGATCTGGAGGCTCAGAAGCCGGACAAGTAAAAATTTTTAACTGGAACGGAACCGCCTGGACACAACGGGGTGGAAATATCAACGGAAGTGCTTCGGATTATTCAGGCACCAACTTAAGCCTTTCTGCTAATGGTAACCGGGTTGCTATTGGGTCACCTCAAGATTTGATACTCGGTGGATTTGGTATTGCACGCGTATTCGATTTTAATGGCACAGCCTGGGCGCAAGCCGGTTCATCACTAGTATCGCCACATTTTGCTGATGCCTGGGGAGATGCCATCCACATTTCGGGCGATGGAAGCCGGTTAGCTGTTGGCGCGAGAGCAGATGTACCCGGAAACGAAAGAGGCCGTGCACAAGTATTTGGCTGGAGTGGCACTAACTGGTTAGCCGTAGGCGACACGCTAAAAGGCGATTCAGCCGGAAACGAATTTGGTGTAGCTGTGGCGCTCTCGTACACGGGTAATTCGTTGTTGGTAGGTGCTACACGTGCGCGTGGCAGCGCCCCTTTTAGTGGTTTGGTACGCACGTACGAATACACCAATAATACGTGTGTAGCTACCAATAGCACCATCAATCCTACGCAGTGTGGTGGCACGTTTACTTCACCAAGCGGTAAAATCTATACTGTAAGTGGTACTTATCGCGATACCATACAAAATGTAGCGGGTTGCGACAGTATCATCACCATCATACTCACTATAAACAGCATCAATACTACAATTACACTGAATGGCAATACGTTCACAGCCGTTGATTCCACAGCTACCTACCAGTGGTTAGATTGTGCAAACAACAATGCGATTATTCCTAATGCTACCAGCCGTTCATTAACAGCACAAGGTTGTGCCGGACAATCCTTTAACTACGCTGTTGTTTTAAGTAAAAATGGCTGTGTAGATACATCTGCTTGCCAACAACTTTCACTTAGCTTGACACAACAAGGGCAAGATATTAATGGCGAAGCTCCAAATGATGAATCAGGCGGGTCTGTTTCCCTATCTGCCAATGGCCGAGTAATGGCTATTGGAGCAATCCGCAATTCTGGAAACGGCACCAATGCAGGCCATGTAAGGGTATATGCCTGGAATGGTACTGCTTGGGTGCAGCGGGGAAGTGATATAGATGGCGAAGCGGCTGATGATTTTTCAGGTTGGTCTGTTTCCCTCTCAGCCAATGGAGATGTAGTGGCTATTGGAGCAATTTCCAACGATGGAAACGGCATCAGTGCAGGTCATGTAAGGGTATATGCCTGGAATGGAACTGTTTGGGTGCAACGCGGTAACGATATTGATGGAGAGTCAGAAAGCGATCAATCAGGTTTTTCCGTTTCACTTTCAGCCAATGGAGAGGTAGTAGCTATTGGGGCATATTTAAACGATGGAAACGGCACCAATGCAGGCCATGTAAGGGTATATGCCTGGAATGGTACTGCTTGGGTGCAACGCGGAGCCGATATCAATGGTGAAGCTGCTGCTGATTTGTCAGGTTGGTCTGTTTCCCTCTCCGCTAATGGAGAAATATTGGCTATTGGGGCGCCATACAATAATGGAAACGGCACCTATGCAGGCCATGTAAGGGTATATGCCTGGAATGGTGCTGCTTGGGTGCAACGCGGAGCCGATATCAATGGCGAAGCTGCTAATGATAGGTCAGGTCAGTCTGTTTCCCTTTCAGCCAATGGAGATGTAGTGGCTATTGGGGCGCCATTCAACGATGGAAACGGCATCAGTGCAGGTCATGTAAGGGTATATGCCTGGAATGGTACTGCTTGGGTGCAGCGGGGTGCTGATATAGATGGTGAAGCTGGAGATGATGGGTCAGGTGAGTCTGTTTCCCTTTCAGCCAATGGAGATATATTGGCTGTAGGAGCGCCATTCAATGATGGAAACGGCAGCACTGCAGGCCATGTAAGGGTATATGCCTGGAGTGGCAGTGCTTGGGTGCAGCGGGGTGCTGATATAGATGGCGAAGCTGCTAATGATAGGTCAGGTCAGTCTGTTTCCCTTTCAGCCAATGGAGATGTAGTGGCTATTGGGGCGCCATTCAACGATGGAAACGGCACTAATGCAGGCCATGTAAGGGTATATAACTTTTGTAATTTCGAACGATTGGTAGTACATTTAGGCCCCGACCGCAGCATTTGTGGTAGTGCAGGTTCAGTTGTATTGGATGCAGGCAACCCGGGCAGTGCTTATTTATGGAGCACGGGTGCAACCACACAAACCATAACAGTTACAAGTACCGGGACTTATTTTGTAAAAGTAACCAACGGTACACAAATGGCTTTTGATACCGTAATTATTACTGTTACCACTATCAATAAAAATGTAACACTGAATGGCAATACGTTCACAGCCGTTGATTCCACAGCTACCTACCAGTGGTTAGATTGTGCAAACAACAATGCAATCATTCCAAATGCAACCAGCCGCTCACTCACTGTTCAAGGTTGTGCAGGACAATCCTTTAACTACGCGGTAGTATTAAGTAAAAATGGATGTGTGGACACTTCAGCTTGCCAACTAATTACAGTAAATTGGGGACAAGTTGGGCTAGATATTAATGGGGAGGCTATAGACGATCAATCCGGCTATTCTGTTTCTTTATCTGCTGATGGTAAAATACTTGCAGTTGGAGCTCGCGGAAATAGCAATAATGCAGGCCATGTAAGGGTATATGCTTGGAATGGCGCTGCTTGGGTGCAGCGGGGTAGCGATATTGATGGAGAAGCAGTGGGCGATAGATCAGGCTCTTCTGTATCACTTTCTGCAAATGGTGAAATTGTAGCTATTGGAGCTCCCCTAAATCGTGGTAACTTATTAAATTCAGGACATGTACGCGTTTATGCGTGGAATGGTACCACTTGGGTGCAGCGGGGTAACGATATTGATGGGGAAGTAGCGCAAGATCAATCAGGCTATTCAGTTTCAATTTCAGCCAATGGTGATATTGTAGCTATTGGTGCAATACTTAATGATGGAAATGGCGATCTATCAGGCCATGTAAGGGTATATGTTTGGAATGACACTGCTTGGGTGCAGCGGGGTAACGATATTGATGGGGAAGTAGCGTACGATCAATCAGGTTATTCCGTATCAATTTCAGCCAATGGGGATATTGTAGCTATAGGGGCACCTTACAATGATGGAAATGACTTTTTTTCAGGGCACGTAAGGGTATATGCTTGGAATGGAACTGTTTGGGTTCAACGCGGTAACGATATTGATGGAGAGTCAGAAAGCGATGAATCAGGTTCTTCCGTTTCACTTTCAGCCAATGGAGAGGTAGTAGCTATTGGGGCATATTTAAACGATGGAAACGGTAATAATGCAGGCCATGTAAGGGTATATGCTTGGAATGGCACTGCTTGGGTGCAGCGGGGTGCTGATATAGATGGCGAAGCTGGAGATGATGGGTCAGGTGAGTCTGTTTCCCTTTCAGCCAATGGAGATATATTGGCTGTAGGGGCGCCATTCAATTCTGGAAACGGCTTCAGTGCAGGTCATGTAAGGGTATATGCCTGGAGTGGCAGTGCTTGGGTGCAGCGGGGTGCTGATATAGATGGCGAAGCTGCTAATGATAGGTCAGGTTGGCCTGTTTCCCTCTCCGCTAATGGAGAGGTAGTAGCTATTGGGGCATATTTAAACGATGGAAACGGAAATAATGCAGGCCATGTTCGTGTTTATAAACAATGTACCTTCGCTGTCGGTATTGAAGAACAATCTATCGTATCATCGACTGCCGATAATAATAAATACAGAGTTTATCCGAACCCTACCACAGGTTTGTTCCGCATCAAAACAGAAGGCAATGAAACTGTTCAATCGGTAAGTGTTTACAACAGTGTAGGTGAACTGGTATTGAACCAACATATTACCGCTAACGACCAAGAACTGGATATGCAAAACCAACCTGTAGGTATCTACTTTGTGCGCATTACAACAACAAATGGATATAGCACACAACGGTTGGTGATACAACACTAAGCAAACAACTCTATTTTTCTTGATAAAGCGACTCTTTATGGGTCGCTTTTTTTGTGTATAAGAACCAATAATAAGTGCAATAAAAAGTAATTGGTTGGTTACATCACAAGGCTAGGTTATCACAAAAAAAGAACACAAGGTTGGGGTAATATTGAATCCATGTCAATGGATTACTTTAATGCAACGTACCATAGTTCTGCGGCAACTGTGGGACACATTGTAACCGTTTTGAATAAACAAATCCTGCACCAGGTGCTCGGCCATGCGGCCTTTAAGGGTATTGAGGTTGAAGGTGTTTGGCATTTTGTTTTTTTTGCTAAAATAATATGCAGTATAAACAATCAATAATATCATTGTTTATAGTTGATATTTTTGTGAAAATGTAATATAAAAATATGTACCTGATGTATGTGGACGAGAGCGGTGATAGTGGTTTGATTAACAGCCCTACTAATTATTTCGTTTTATCAGCAATTGTGTTTCATGAATTACGTTGGAGAAACGTGCTTGAAAGCCTTGTTGCATTCAGAAGCTATCTTAGAGACAGTAAAGGATTAAAGATTCGGGAAGAAATACATTCAGCACATTTTATTAATAATCCCGGAGACTTAGTTAGAATAAAAAGAAATGACCGTTTAGATATTCTTAAGAAATGTATTGATTGGCTGAATCAGCAACCGGATGTCAGTACGTTTAGTGTTGTAGTAGATAAAAGAAATAAACAAACGGATATATTTGACCTTGCATGGAATGCATTGATTAACAGGTTTGAGAATACAATAAGATATAAGAATTTTCCGGGCCCGCAAAATTCAGATGATAAGGGAATTATCTTGTCAGATAATACAGAAGGAAACAAATTGAGAACTTTGATAAGAAAAATGCGTCATTACAATAGCGTTCCAAACAGGAATGATATCTTTCCGGGAGGCTATAGAAATATGAACCTTATCAGCATTATTGAAGATCCGGTTTTTCGCGATTCGCAATATTCACTCATACATCAAATGAATGATGTTGTTGCATATTGCGCGAGGCAACTTTATGAGCCAAATGCATATATGAAAAAGAAAGGTGGCGTTAATTTTTACAAGCGACTTAATAATGTTGCATTAAAAGTGGCTAGCAAGCAAAATGATATAGGTATAGTTTTGTTGTAAAAAAAAGGTAGCTTTCGCTACCGGATGAATCCTACTTTAAGGACTAGCCTTATTTCAGATTCACACCAAAATTATTAATAATTATTAATTAATTGCAAATAAATTACATAAATGCAATTATATCAGGTAGTTAGTATAGAGAAGGTCTTACTCTAACTCATACAAATTCGATGCCTGTTTCAAACCTGTTCTGTAGTACCAATTCTCTTTGCATAATACTTTAAATTTACTCCGGTATTTTATCAACTCACTTGCGTTCCAAGTATAAATTGCTGCATCACGTTGCAAGTATTGTATGAAATATTTTATGGTGAACGGATGATATAAAATAGCCGAACGGTGTTTCAAAAGTTCACGATAAAAATAAAGCCATTTGGCCAATTCGTTTTCTTTAGGGGTTGGTGGTTTTAATTTTGGAAAAGGCAAGAGATTATATTTGGCTATATGTTCAGTACTTTCTTCGGCCTGTCGTGTATGCACAGGGCCATACTTGCACCAATAGGTAAATGGATTTCGCAGGTATATTTCCACATCTTCCAGTTTACATTTACCTATACAGGTTACTTGATACGTATCGGGCATGGTGGATTTAAAATTGGTGAGCCATTGTTGAACTGCACATTGTTTATCGCTCAGTTGTTCTTCATCGTGTATACGTATATCATCCATATGCACAAAATAAAGTTGTCAGGATGCAATGTATGTGCGAAGTGAAAGCAGCTTTCACTCATTCACCCCCAAAAAATAAATGGGCTGCAAAGGCAGCATATTCTTTTGTTCGTCTTTCATTTTCGGGTAGTACTGAATCCATAACTCAATAATGTAATCAAATGTAAGAAAATGTTCAGGAAGAAATATGACAAATAACTATCACATATATAATGAATTACCGTTGATAAGACATATCATGAAACCTATATTAGTGTATAAATATTAGTACACAATTTACAATAGCACATAAAGTTGAATTTTTGTAAACACTATATTACGATATTTTGCGTTAAAATTGTGAATTAGTATAAATTAAACCTCCTTAAAAAATCATTTGCTATAAATGCAACTAGAATGACAAAAGTATCTTATACAAAAGCACCTATTTCAGAACTCATCATTGGTATAAACTTTAATGAGCGTGTATTCAATGAAATACTTATACATAAGTTCATAAACAACTTTATTTCAGAATATCCAAGGATAGAATATTTAACGCCTTTGCCCGATGAGAAATTAGAAAGTAATATAAACCTCTTAGTCTTCGATAACAACTCAACAAAAAGTGGAATTGTCCTACATAGACTTAGAAACGAGAATGGAAACGAACTAGTACAAATACAAGGCGATAAATTATACTTCAATTGGATAAGAACTGATGATAAAAATCCAGAAGGACAATATCAAGGCTTCTCTAAAAACTATAATGTTTTTAAAAAACTTTTAGCCTACTTATTCAAACACACATCAGAAGATATATTGAGTAAAATATCATATATTGATTTAACGTATCACGATAGAATAATTTGGACTGATTATATATCTGATTTATCAGAAATCGAGAATCTTTTGAATTTAAAATTGAATATAAATATACTGAATCAATCTAAGTTAAATGTTTGTAATACTAGATTTATTAGCAAGCTAGAAGAGGGTAAAGGTTTTATAACACTATCTATAAATACCGACTATTTGCATAACACACAAAATAAAATTCTTGGTGTCGAATGCTCAATTAAGGAATTTGAAATTACATCTGATATTGATGCAATGTTTGTCAAACTTAGAAATAGACAAAATACAATTTTTAAAAATATCATTAACAATAAAATACTAGAAAAATGGCAGTAGCAGCATCACAACAACCGAAGCAAGTAGAAATACACGCTCGTGTAAACTCTACTTTTCAGAAGTCATATGATTTAAAACATTCACAGTTATCATCTTTTATAGGATACGTAAATGTTTCAGATCTTAATATTAAGACTTCAGATTTTAATTCGCTACAGAACAGTTTTGGCAATGTATTCGTAAATAGTAAAATAAATGATGCACTAGAAGCTGAATTGGATAGAATAAAAGCTGAAAATAATAAAAAACAAGAATACAGAGTATTCGTATCTAAGTCATTTTATCAACTCTTCAGTGAACTTAATTTTGAAGACGCTTCATTTGATATATATGAGACAGATATACATTTAACTATTAAACTTAATCAAAAAACATTTTTACGAATAAGCACATCGGCTAAAAATACCACAAAGGAGCCAACAGTTTTTGCTTATTATGTAGATAAAAAAATGTTAATTAACGGAGCTGGTAGTATTGCAGATGTTATTACTGAGATTAAAACATTTATTCCGAAATCTACTTAAATATCCTTGGCTTAGACTCGTACCACAAGGGTATTACAAGTATATTGATATTGAAGCGCTTAATAGCATTCATAAATATATGGTACGGAGATCGCTAGTTAAAAAACATGACACATTCGATAAATTTGGTTTCGTTCGTCAAGAAGCATTGTTCATAGAAAAGAAAGAACAAGACTTTTTTCAACTATCCGTTAATTTACTTGGTTTATTCAGGCAGTACGATATTAAGTATCGCATTCAAGGTTTAGATAATTCAAAAAAACATAAAATAGACTGGACTAGTGGCGATTATTTTGCATTATCAAAATTTCAGCACTCTTGTTTTGATATTACTGTGCCGATATATATGAAAATTGAAGATATTCACAATAGAGTTATACCATTTGAAAAAACGATATCAAATAAAAAAACTGAATGTATTGAGTGTATTTTAAAATTAACTCATAAGCCAACTTACGGTAATTACTGGCATTTTGAGTTTTGTGTATTAGAAGGGAAAGAACCTATTTCAGCGAGTAATACTGAATGGAAAAAAAAAGGTGTTAAAAAAATTATTGAACTTCACATGTCTACTGTGTTCTCAGAAAGTCCTATTTAAATTATTTATTTCCCTTTCCTCCCCTTCTTCTTCACCACCGCCAGCAACCCTGCCGTATACTTCTCATACAACTCAAACAAAAACTCCATGCGTTTGGCTTCGCTGGCAAAGGGTGCACTGCGGTAGCATTGGTCAACAGCTTTATCTAGTTCCTGGTGGGCTTTTACCAGTGCGGGTGGCATGGTTAGCGGGTCATACAAATCGGCTAAGCTGCTGTTGGGAAACTGCGCCCGCACATCCAATACTTTTTGTGCAGCTTGTTCCACCATTTGCTTTTGCTTTTCGGTGGGATTTTCAGGCCAGGGGTAGTTATTGTAAACGATGGTGTTTGAATAACTGTAATCACTTTTCATTCTACCGCATGTATATTGCATCCATGTCATGTGCATTTTTGAAGTAATAACTCCAAAATGAAACAAGGTTGCATTAGGTAGATTAAATAATTTATCTCCACATATCACTTCTGAAGAGCAATAACCTATTGGAATATATTCTCTGTTTTCAGATGATACTTTGGGTATAGCAAGATAGTCGCTTTCAGGATGTCTTTCCTCTCCGAAAAGCTGAGGAAAAGCAGCAGCTTTAAGCGTCTGTGTTCTTTTACTAGATAGTCTGAATTCTTTTACTCGATTAACTCTCTCGTATATTGGTTTAATATTTCTCCATTCGGAGGGCTCAATATCTTTTAGCCAAATACAATATCTAGGAATATTATTTAGAAATTCTTTGCCCATCAAAAATGGGCGTATGAATTTTTTTGACTTTATATCAGTCTTTATTATTTCTTCGTATACAGTTTGATTTAACAACAAATTTCCGTCATCTATGGCGTCACTACCTCTTGAAATTGGTGGGACATTACATATTGGCTTTGATCTTTTTTGAATAAAAACATTTTTTGCATCTACTAAGTATGGATTTATGTTTGATACATAGATTAACTTAGGGTCGCTATTAATATTATCGTACTCATATAATAATTTTTTAGCGTACACATTTTTACTAAACCCAATAATAACTACATGAACAGCAGCATTGCCTTTAGCTTCATTGTTCCATTTAAATGTTCTATGAGCAAATTTAATAGTGATTTTGTACCTGTTAATTAAAATGTTCCACAATACGCCAACTTGCTCACCTTGGCAAATTGAATTAGTCGATACAAATGCTACCTCACAATTATTGTTTTGTATATATGCGGCTGCTTTAATATACCAATTACTAACATAGTCTAAAACTCCAATACCATCCTCATTACCAATATTAATTTTAGTGTCAGACTTTTGTTCTTCACTTTGCCATGCATAACCAATAAACGGAGGATTACCCAGTATATAATCATAATGCGGTTCTCCTTTCTCCCACGGGTACTGCACCAGTAGGCTTCCCCAATCAATGCGCAACGCATTGCCATGCACAATCACCGCGGCTTTATCTAACGGTATGCGGGCAACATAATTTCCAAATACGCTGCCTATGTACAGGTTCATCTGGTGGTCCATCAGCCACATGGCTACCTGTGCTATTTGTGCCGGAAACTCTTCGTACTCTATTCCATAAAAACGGTCAACGTTTAGTTTAATCAATTGCTCAAGGTCGGTTACCTGCTGTGTGCCGTGTAGGGCTTTTAATACTTCCAACTCCAGCAGGCGCAACTCGCGGTAGGTTATTACCAAAAAATTTCCGCAGCCGCAGGCGGGGTCTAAAAAGCGCAGGTTGGCAAGTTTTTCATGAAACTGTTTCAGCTTGTTTTTTTGTGTGCTTATTTTTTCAAACTCTTCGTACAACTCATCTAAAAACAAAGGCTTTATCAGTTTCAATATATTTTTTTCGCTGGTATAGTGTGCGCCCAGGTTTCTGCGCTCTTTGGGGTTCATCACACTTTGAAACATGCTGCCAAAAATGGCTGGAGAAATTTTACTCCAATCGAGGTAGCAACAATTGAGCATAGCCTGCCTCATGCTGCTGTCGAAACTGGCTACAGGCAGCGGCTCTTCAAATAATTTTCCGTTTATGTACGGAAATGAGGCCAGGTCTTCATCCAGGTTTTTAAACCGCTTGCCGGGTGGTGTGTTCAGCACCTGAAACAACTCTTGCAGGCGTGGCGCAAGGTCGCTTCCATCGCTGTTGGTGCGTTGTTCAATATAATCCTGAAATTGTTGTTTTTTAAAAATGGTGGTGTCTTCGGCAAACAGGCAAAACAAAATGCGCACCAAATACACTTCCAGCGGGTGGCCCTCGTAGCCAATTTCTTTGAGGCTATCGTGCAGCTTGCCCATTAGTTCGGCTGCTTTAATATTGGCAGGGTCTTGTTCTTTGTATATCTTTTTTACATAGCCCAACAAAAAACCAAAGTGCTCAATATTTTTATGAAAATCGGCCAGTGCAAACCGGTGTTCGGTTTGTTCCTCCATATCGTGCAGCACAAAGTTGGCAAAGTCGCTTACCAAAATCATGCGGGGCAATTCGTGCTGGGGCAGGTTTTGGCAATAGGCTTTGGCTTGTTCAAATGCTTTTAGCAAATCTTTGCCGCGGCTTTTCATTTCCACCAGCATTACACCTTTCCACAACAGGTCTATGTAACCGTCTTTGTCGTCCAGTTTTTTTACCCGGTGTTCAAACGTGGCAAACTTCCTGCGGCTGATGTCGAACACCTGTAGAAAGGCTTCCAGAAAGGGTTTGGCTTCGGCATCCTCATTGTGTGTATCGGACCACTCGCGGCTAAAAGCGATGGCTCTTTGGCGTATTTCATTCCAGCTAATAGGCATAGTGGCAAATTACTAAAAATGATGATGGAACACCATAGAAGGTGAAACAAAATTTTAAAGGAGGCAAGCATCCTGCATGCAAAGAGCCATGAAACATCGAGTTATGAATGTTTAAAATTGAGCTTTTAAACTCCGGTTCTCAAGTGTGCTCAACTTAATCCGAATAATAAATATTGAATGATGAAGAGGAATAATTACGGATATCGAGAAGTCCGGCATGCTCAACTTAAAATTCAATACTATTAGGTTAAGCTATAGAGATTTGTTGGCGGCAGCTCTTAGTCTTCCAAATACACCTCTTCTGCAAAAACGGGCGCATTGTATTTTATGAGCTCTGTATGTTTTTGCTCCTCGAGGTTTACAGCATAACGCAGGCCTGCCCCTTTACCAATAACCTTCACCAAATTTTGGTCAACAAGGGCAGTAAAATCTCTTTGTATGGTTTTTCTGTTGCAATCAAACTCACTCACTAAATCTTTTGTAGAAATAAAGCCTTTGTGCTGTATGATATACATGATGAGTTTTTGGCGTTTGTTTAGGATGCTTTCATCTATTTCTCTTAGCCGATAACCACGTTCAAAAACATAGTTCATGATATTTTTCTGACGTGGATTTAATTGATCGAAATCTATTTGCTTTCTGAAATAGGAGCGAAGCAATAATTTAAGACGGTTTAGTTGTGCTGCATACAAATCAGTGCCAAAGTCAAGCTCTGCCTGCATGCTGTTTACGTTTTCCTGCGGAGCATCCGTTCTATTTTCAATAAAGAAGTTTTGATAATCATTCTTATTCAGATACAGCTCATGCTCAATGCTAATCAATCCCAACAAATCCATTCCTTTTTTTCTAAGCCAGAAATTTTGAAGCAGTGATGCTATTTTACTTTTTGCTTCAGAAAAAATACGTGTATTGAGTAATTTAAAATGTAAAATCCAGGATTGAATAATGGGGTGTTGCTCTTCATCCTGATTCAGGTATTCAAAAAGGCTCTCCAGTTCATGCTCAGCTGTTGGACTCAGCTTTTCAGGGCTGCGCAGGTTGTTTACGGAGAATAGATTTACATCTTCACGGTTATTATATAAATCAAGTATCAGCAGTTTTTGAAGCTGATAAAGCATAGATACATGCAAAGGCTGGTCTAATTGTGAATCAAGCCAGGCTTCTGCTTTCATATATTGTTCTACGCCTCTTTCTGCCAAACCTTTCGGCCTCATTTTACCCTGAACAATGTATTTTACTGTTTTGATATCAATGATATTATGATCAAGCGCATTGGCATAGTAAGCTCGCAGGATACGAGAGTTTTGCTGCTCTATCTGCCTGATATGATCAGGCAAATCAATGAAGTCATGTATTTTGATGAGCTCTTCATGCTGATGAAAACAACCGTAGTGTTTGGCATCAATCGCTATGGCCGGCTCGAACTTATTGATTAATATCACTATTCCAAAAGTACACGCATTATTTAAGGTGTGCAGGCTGTGTGCTCCTCAAACAGTTGTGGATATTGGTATTTTAAAAGTAGGCAGGGTTTAACAATTTCTTAAGATGCCCGAAAACATTAAGAAATACGTGATTTAAAAAAATAGACACGCCTCTAAAACGGCTGTTAATAATTGCTGCTATAAGGTTTCCAGCGTTTGCAGATAATCTTCTGCTTGCTTAAGTATCTCCTGCTTTTCTGCACTGGCCATTTTGTTCAAGACCTGATACATCATGGATATACGTTGATTGTTGCTTAATAGGTTTCTGTTGCGCTCGTAAAAGTGCCAGTACAAACTATTAAACGGGCAGGCCTTATCGCCATATTTTTTCTTTTTATCATAATAACATCCCTTGCAGTAATCACCCATTTTATCAATATAGTTGGCAGATGAAATGTAAGGCTTGCTGCCTACTATTCCACCATCAGCAAACTGGCTCATGCCACGTGTATTGGTAATTTCAACCCATTGCAGCGCATCTATATAAATACCCAGATACCATTTGTCCACTTCATCAGGATGGATTCCGGCAAGCAGCGCAAAGTTGCCTGTAACCATTAATCGTTGTATATGATGTGCGTAGGCATTTTCTAAACTGTTATGTACTGCTTGTTTCACACAATTCATATTGGTTTCTCCGTTCCAGAAATAGCCGGGCAATTGGGTTGAGTGGTTAAAGAAGTTTAGTGTTTCATAGGCCGGCATTTTCCACCAGTATATACCTCTCATATATTCACGCCAACCAATGATTTGCCTTACAAATCCTTCTATCTGAGGTAAGCTAATGTTTTCAGGATTTTTCCTCCACGCCTCAATAGCTGTATGAACTACTTCTGCAGGAGAGAGCATTTTTGTATTAAGTGCAAAAGATAAACGTGAGTGAAACAAAAATGGCTCCTGAACAGACATGGCATCCTGGTAGGTTCCAAAATATGGCAAATGATGTGCAACAAAATATTGTAGCAGCTGCAACGATTGTTTGCGCGAAACCGGCCACAGGAATGCTTCAGGTTGTATACTGCCTATATATTTAATGCCACTGTTTTTTATTTCTGCTGTAACCTTTGATACATCATTTTTCACTATATCATAAGCAGGTGCAGCGGGTGTGCCATTCCACTTTTTTCTGTTCTCTGCATCATAGTTCCATTTGCCGCCCACCGGTTCTGCTCCATCCATTAAAATGCCGAATTGTTTTCTGATTTGCCTGTAAAATGTTTCCATCAGAATTTGCTTTTTGCCTTCAAACAACTCCTTTATCTGCATGCGGGTACTCATAAAGTGTTCGGTATCAAAAGCGCGGTAAGGGATGGTTAGACTTTCACAAAACTGCCGTAATTGCTCATCAACACGCCATTCATCGGGCAACAGATATTGAAATTCCTCTATTCGGTATTGATCAATGAGTTGAACCAGGTTTTCTGATATTGTATGTTTATTGGAATCGTCATTTATGTGATAATATATTACATGATGACCAGCCTCTTTAAGTGTTTGGGCAAAGTTGCGCATCGCAGTAAAAAATCCTGCAAGCTTTTGTATATGATGTATTACATAATCTGTTTCCTGCCGCATTTCAAACAGGCAGTAAATATGTGATTCATTTACCTCTTGAAACCAACTGTGTTGTTGGTTTAACTGATCACCTAAAATTAGCCTAAGCGTTTTAGCCATATTTACTGCCTGTTTTAGGGTTTGGCATAAGGTAATTCTGCAATCTTGGAAAGTCGATAATAGGTTTCCAATCCGCCTGCTCCTACACTGCCGCTTTTTTCTAGTTGCAGGATATTGGATTCATTTACTACATCTTGCTCCAGTATAATTTCTTGTATTTTACCGATTATTAAAATGGTTCCGTTTGCTTTAACAGGAATCTCCTCTTCTAATATAAGCCCTATTTTTACGAGGGATTCTTTTACATAAGGTGCTTTGATTGTTGATGTAAATTCCGGTGTAAGCCCTGTTGCTTCAAACTCACTGATGGCATAACGAGCAGAGGTTTGATGAGCCTGCTTGTAAATTCTTTCGTGTACATGGTTAATGGTAAAGCAACCCGTTTGTTTAAGATAATCGTAGGTATGGCGTTCCACACTTACGGGACGCATAATAAATCCCATGAGTGGTGGATTGGCACCGATATGAACAACTGAATTGAAAATTGCCAGATTGGTTATGCCGGCCTCATTGATGGTACCTATGAGATTGGCTGCGCGGATACCGGGCAAAGAATTGATTAAATTGGTTCTGGGCTGTTTATCCATTCCCAATATATCTGATAAGGTTAGTATAGTTCTGCTCATGTATAGTTTATCTTATGGCTTGCATGCCACCATCAACTGAAATAATCTGCCCGGTAATCCAATTGGCATTTATGAGAAATAATGCTGCATCCGCAATATCATCCGGGGTTCCAATTTTTTTCAGCGGGTGTCTTTCTTCTGCAGCCTTAATTTTTGCTTCTGCATTTAATAACTTTTCTGCCAGCGGTGTTTGTGTAAGCGATGGAGCAATGGCATTCACCCTTATTTTGGGGGCAAACTCTGCAGCAAGACTTCTGGTAAGACCTTCAACAGCTCCTTTGGCTGCACTTATGCTGGCATGAAACGGCATGCCTGTTTGCACAGCAACGGTGCTAAATAAAGTAATACTTGGTGCAGTTGCCTGTTGCAGTTGAGGTAAATAATGCCGTATGGTTTTTATGGCACCCAATACATTGATATTCCAGTCGTTTAAAAAATCCTCATTTTTTATTGAGCGAAAAGGTTTGAGTGAAATGGTACCTGGGCAGTAAATCAGCGCATCAATGGGTTTATCTATTGATGGGAAATCCGGATTATCTTGTGCAATATCAACTGCAAAATAATTTATACCGTTACCGGTACTTAGGTTGCCGTTGGTTCTTGAAAGTGCCGTCATTTCATGAGTTGTGCTTAGTTTTTGGGCAAGTGCACCACCAATGCCACCGCTTGCCCCTACGATTAATGCGTGTTTCATGAATGAGTAAACACCCTTTAATTAAAAAGGTTTGCCATGTGTTTTACTGATGAGCCATTGCGTTGCAAAGGGCATAGGCTTAAGTGCAGAAACGGTGAGGTTGGTTAGCAGCGGGTTGCCAAATAATCCCTGGATAATTCGGCCTGCTTTAAGCCTACCTGAGAATTCCTTATTCCAGGCTTTATGGTATGCAGCTATCAGCTCTTTTTTGCTGTTTCCAGGTTGTTTGTATTGCTTTATTAAACCTGCCAAAATAAAGGACGCATGCATGGCCATGCTCATACCGTTGCCGCATAAGGGTGTAATGAGTCCGGCTGCATCGCCTGCAAACAGCAGGTTGCCTTCATGGCTACTTTTCTTTTCAAAACTTATTTGTGAAATAACCAGCGGCTTATTATATATAAAGCGCGCACGCTTAAAAATCAATTTCAAAAAAGGGTTTTTGTGCAGCACCTCTGCTTCCATTTGGCTGATGTCTCCATTTCTGTTTTTAAGTTGGGTTGCTGTTGTCAGGTAGCATAAGCAATAGGTATTGTTTTCAACTTTAGAAATACCGCAATAGCCATTTTCAAAATTATGCAATGCAATGCGGTTGTCCGGTTCATCAATTTCAATATGATATTTTATGCCAATAAAGTCGTTTAGTCTGCGTTGCGTTGGCTGTATAAAAGGTCGATTGAGTCTTACATCCATATTGGCTCGTTTGCCCCAGGCGCCAAAAACAAGTTTTGTGTTGAAAGCTTCATGCACTGTTTGCACTTCTGATATGTCTGCTGCCTCTCGTATATCAGTAACTTTGGCATTGCATAAAACAGTTACACCCACCTCAAGGGCTTTTTTATAGAGCAGATGGTCGAGCATATAACGACTGATGCCAAATCCCCCCTGATGCAGTGGTTGGGTTAAATAATTGCCTGAAGGTGCCGATACCAGCAATTGGTTAATACGTGGTAACTGCAGCTCACGCAGTGGAACACCAAGGCGCTCCAGAAATGGCCAGCTCTCCATGCTAATATATTCACCGCAAACTTTATGAAACGGATAGTTTTCCTTCTCAAACAAAATGGTTTGCAAACCCTGTTGTTGCAGTTGTATGGCAAGCGTTAACCCGGCAAGTCCCCCACCAATAATAGCCGCATCATATGTTGTTTGTGTACTCATTTATTTGCACCGGGTATTAGCACTATCCATCTGAAAGCCCATTGCCATGTAAGTGAATATACCGGTATGCGCGCTGCCTTGAGGATTTGCAGCCACTCTTGTTTTTTAAAACCCCGTAATACTGATAATGGTGCATCATTTTTAACAAGGTATGAGCGGGAAAATAGGCGTGTTAGCCATGCAATACTATAATAAGCAAAAGGGTGGCGGTGCAGATCATTGATGATAACGGCCTGTTTGGCCATTTTAACAGACCATTGGATTAATTCGGAGATTTCTTCGTCAGCCAGGTGGTGACAAAACAAGGCATTTACTACCACATCGGCTTCAATATTTTCCTGAAGTAGTTTTCTATAATCATTTTTAATCAGGCTTATTTCAGGGTATGCAGCACAAGCCTTTATTGCATAATTAATGCAGTCTTGCTTTAGATCTACTCCGGTAAGTTTTACCGATAGTTTTTTTGCACGAGCCCATTTGGCAATTGCTTTTAGTGTATCTCCGCCTCCGCAACCGATATCCAGAATATGAACAGTTTTATTGGTTGGCAGAGATAACTGATTGAGTGCAGCAATGGTAGCTGCATGGCCTCCCAAAAGGGTATTGATGATGTCCAGCTCAAGCAGATTTCTGTTGAGTGCATCAACCGGAATATCGGATGCATCCAGCAGTTCTTTTTGTTTGGATCGTATGTTAAACATGTTTTTCAAATAAAAAACTTTCCATGGTTAGGCCGGGGCCAAAGGCCACACCAAACGTTTTACCTGTTTGATTGGATTGAAGCAGTTTTTTAAGTACAAATAAAATAGTGGCACTGCTCATGTTACCATAATTGCGCAGCACTTCATAAGAAGCATCCAATGCTTGTTTAGGTAATTTTAGTTGTGATTGAATGACATCCAGGATTTTTCTTCCTCCCGGATGAATAGCCCACAATTCAATATCATCAAGTGTTAATTTCCCTCTCAGGCATTGATTAAAAAGTGTTTCAATATGCTGCTCAATTAATGAAGGTATATAAGCACTGAGTGTCATCAGAAATCCTTCAGAAGAAATATGCCATGCCATGTCTTTTTCACCGTTAGGTATGATTTCGCTGTAAAAATCAATCAATTCAAAATAGGGCTCTTTACAAGCATCTCGGTAAGCATCTCCGGCAATCACACATGCTGCTGCTCCATCGGCAAATATGGCATTGGCTGTAAGGTTATCAGCGCTTGGATTTTTCTGAAAATGTAACGTGCACAGTTCAACAGAAACAATCATAACCAATGCATTTTTATTAGCAGTGCAAATGGCATGTGCCTGTTTAAACGCATGCACCATGGCATAGCAGCCCATGAAATTTACGGAGGTACGATTGATATTGCTGGGCAGATGCAGTCGTTTAACCAACTCAATATCCAAACCGGGAGCTGACATACCCGTGCAAGACACTGTAATGAGGTGGGTAAATGATTGTTCATTCTCACCTGGTATTGACTTAAGGCAATTGTTAATCGCTGCTTCTGCCAGCGTTTTGGCATGTGCATGATAACAGGATAATCGGCTTGTTACATCCGGTTGTAATCCATCTTTAAATAATTCCTTTTTGGGTTGGTTAACATCAAAGTCGGGTATTACGCTGTATCGATAGTCAATTCCACTTCGCTCATACATGAGTTTTAAACGCTGCAGATCCGTTACTTCCTCATTGTACTGCGATTGCATGTAAGAAAGAATAACTGATTGGCTATGCTTATATTTTGGCATTGCCGTATCTATTGACCAAATGAAGCTCATAAACTGATTTTGCCTAGAACAAGTAAAATAAAATATAAATTAAGTAAACCGGATGCCAGGATATTCATACGCATGGTATGCGTAAAATCTGCAAATGTCGTATTTCCCCAAACCTTACGTAACCAGTAAAAAAAATAAATCAGAACCGGACTCAGTATACCCTGAAGCAACCAAAACTTCCATAATGATTCCTGAAATCTTATATAAAACAAAATCATGGCACATACAAAGCAAATGGCAGTAAGCAAAAATGTGCCGCGGTAACCAAGCATCATACTCATGGTATGCACACCATCTTTTCTGTCGGCATCATGCTGATAAATTTGTGTAAGCGGATACACACCTGCAATAAGTAAAGACGAAATGCAAAGTCCGTTTAAGTCGGGAAGGGTATTACCTGCAGTAAGGCAGGTAAGCATATAAATCCACGCTCCCTGAAAAATAACTACGGTTAGGTAGCCGGCCAGTGCAAATTTCTTAAGCCTTATTCTTTTGTAACTGTATGCGCGCGATGCAAGGATATACATCAACACAAAAATTGCAGTTTGTAAACCAAGCAGTAAACTAAGTAAAACAGCCACTATATCCATTAACGCACTCAGGTAAAATACTTTTTTATCTGCCTTTGGCGGGTGTGCCAAACCACCAATGGGTCCTTCATCCTGATCCATAAAACTATTATATGCATTGCTAGCCGGATACACCAGCAAGTGCAGAATAGAAAAGAGAAGAAGCGCATGGTAATATGAAATAGTTTGCATACCGCTTAATGCGAATAAGAAAACCGGCAGCAGGAAAAATGAAAAAGGTAAACGTAGTAGCTGAATATGATTAACCGATAACATAAGGTGAAAGTAATACTTATTCTTAATCTTTGCTTAAAAAATAATATTAAGAAAAATTAAAGAAGTCTGTAACGCCTGATTTTAAACGATTTTGAAGGCTTTTATAATCTGTTTACATATGATTGAGCGGCTACTGTAAAGAAAGCATTCAGGATTTCATAACTTTGAAAAAGCTAATTATTAAAGCTTATGCAAAAGGAACAATTACCTCATTTGCTTTTGGTTGAAGATGAAACTACGTTGGGTTATTTTTTAAAGGAACGACTTAAACTCAGTGGTTATAGCATTAATCTTTGCCGTGATGGTGAAGAGGGTTGGAATACATTTAAAACAGAAAAATTTGATTTATGTATTTTGGATGTAAACATGCCGAAAAAGAGTGGATATGAATTGGCAAAGGATATCAGAGGTATTAATCCGTTTGTTCCGATTATTTTTTTAACAGCCAATTCAGCTGAGGAAGATCGTTTAAAAGGATTTGAACTTGGTGCTGACGAATATATTGTAAAGCCTTTTAGCACTGATGAACTTGTTGCACGCATCAAAGCAATACTCAGAAGATCTCAGTATGCACCTCCTGTAATTAACCCAAAGGAGGAAATAAGAAAAATTGGAAATCTGGAAGTAGATTTTATTAATCATTGCATTAAAATTAATGGTAGTGAGAAAAGAATGAGTACAACAGAGGCTGAATTATTTAAACTCTTTATTGAGCATAAAAATAATTTATTAACACGCAATTCTATTCTAATAAATGTTTGGGGGCGTGATGATTACTATACTGCACGCAATCTGGATGTATATATTAATAAGTTACGAAAAATTTTAAAGGAAGATCCTTTGCTTGAAATAGTGAATATTCACGGTGCAGGGTTTAAACTTGTAGAAAATATTGCCAACCGGAAGTGAAACACATACTGCTGCTTTTAAGCCTCACTATATTTTATTTTAGCTGCACTTTTGCGCAAGGCTTTAATAAGGATAGTATCTTACAGATAGCACAACATGCTCCTGATAAAGAGAAGCAGCAAGCATTACAACTCCTCATTCTATATTATAAAAACAATGATCCGCAAACTGCTCTTCAATATGTGATGCAACAGATTGAGGTTAGCCAGCGCATAAATGATGAGGCCACATTAGCAAAAGCATATCAGAATGCAGGCATACTTAGTTTCAGGGTAGGTAATTTTCAGCGGGCAAAAGAATTTTACCTGCAGGCACTCGAAAAATTTACACAACAGCGAAATACCGATGCGCAAAATGAAGTAAACAGCTATTTGGGTGCCGTTTATTATGCAAACGGGAATTTGCCACTTGCTGCAGAAACCTACCTGAAGGCCCTGCGCTATTATGAGGAAAAGAATGATAAGGCCGCACTGCTTAATATTTTAAGTTCACTTGGAAGCATTTATTCCAGACAAAATAATTTTTCAAAGGCTTTGGAGTATAACCTCAGGGCTTTGCGCATTTACGAAGAATCTTCTGATCGTTTCCGCACGCTTGTTGGATATGATAATATTGGCAACATATACCTTCGGCAAGGTAATTTACAGAAAGCAGAAGAGTTTTTTAATAAATCATTAAAGGTATACCGTGAGCTAAATAACAAGGCAGGTGAAGCAACTACACTTTATCAACTTGGTACCATTGCCGATAAGCAGAATGATATAGAGCAATCCATCGCATACTACGGGCAATCCATTGAAATGGCAAAAGCTATTAAAGCACAACCCATGCAGGCTACAGCTGAGCTTGCGCTGGCTAATAACCTGAGTAAAATTAAACTGTATCAGCAGGCTATTACTTCCTATCAAAATGCCATACGCTTGGCAAAACAACTGGAGATGAAAATTGAGCTGGAGGAAGCTTATAGGGGTATTTCACAGGCATATGCTGCTGTTAAGCAACAGCAGAAGGCCACAACATTTGGTGAATTGAGCCGTGAACTAAAGGATTCATTATACAACGATAGCAATATTAAAAAATTAGCTGATTTACAGCTGGTGTATGAAACGGAAAAAAAGCAACAGCAAATAGAATTGCTATCTAAAGAGCAGCAATTGCAGGAGCTGGAACTAAAGCGTGAGCGGGAGTCGAAGAATTTTTGGGCTTATGCCTCTGTTGCATTGGCTTTTATTTTTGTGGTGCTCATTTATTTCTCTATACAAAACAAACGTATAGCCAATAACCTGCGCAGGCAAAAAGAAGTGCTGGAGCAAAAAAACAGAGAAGTGCTGGAGCAAAAAGAGCAACTAAACCAGCTGAATAATGTAAAGGATCGTTTCTTTTCCATCATCTCGCATGATTTAAGAAATAACCTTGCTACGATGAAGTTGTATTTTGATTTAATCAGCCATCCGGATTATAAGCCTGCAGATCATACCGAAGCAACAAGGCAGATTTCTGCATCGGTGGAAAATACCATTGATTTGCTGGAGAATTTGCTGGTATGGGCTTCTGCTCAAATTAAAGGTGTGCCTATTCATATTCAAAAACTCAATATCCATTCGCTGATTGAGGGTAATATCAATTTAGTGGCAGGCAATGCGCATCAAAAGAATATCAGCATTATCAATGCATCATCGGAACACGCAACAGCCATGGGGGATATTGATATGATACATCTGGTATTGCGTAACCTTATTTCCAATGCCATTAAGTTTACCAATGATGGCGGAAAAATTGAAATAAGCAGCAAGGAGAGAAATGGCAGACAAATAATCTGCATTCAGGATAATGGGGTTGGCATTAGCAAAGAAAATCTTGCAAAACTTTTCGATCAGCATTTACACCCAAGTACCAAGGGCACAGGTAATGAAAAGGGCACGGGGCTAGGATTAATGCTTTGTAAAGATTTTATGGAGCGCAACCAGGGCTCTATTAGAGTGGAGAGTGAAAAAGGCAAGGGTACGTCATTTTATATAGAACTACCTATAGCCGGCTAACAGTAAATCTGTTATTTTTTTTTCATAACCGGAACATTGCTGCATGCCTCACCATACATGATGCTTTTTACATAAGGCGCAAGCCGGTGCGTGATTTCAACATAGGCGCTTACGGGCACAGGTATTTCTCCGCAACCTTTCACAATGACTCTTGCATCGCGTAGCGCTTCTAAATTAATTTTATTTAGTGCATCATTAAACAAGGCCCACTCCAGTGTTTGTAAATTGCCAAAAACATAACGGTTGGCATATGGTTCAGCAGCAACAGACAGGAGCATATAAGCCCATGTGGGAATAATGGCATCTGCACTGCAAGCGAAGGCAATATTTTTTCCTGCATATTGGCTCCAGTTATGTTGTTTTACGTATTCTCTAAATTCTTTTTCCTTTAATATAGCCTCTCTAAAAAGCCATGGTTTGATATCAAACAACACACGTTCTCCCGGATGATAGTAGGTTTCCAGATCAATGGTAATTAATCCGCTGTTTGCTACACGGTTTTCTTTGGGTTTTAGTTCCGGCTCCATAGCGGCAAAGATATACTGACAACTTAAATTATTTTATTTTAGGCTTTTATCTTCTAGTATTTTAATTAAGCTTTCTATTTGTTTTTCTTTAGATATAAGGCAGTTTCTTAAGAAATCGTTGTCTTGTTTTAGATAATTTAGCAAATCTAAGTCACTTTTATCAGCCAATTTATCTTCAGCGTCAAATAATTTATTTAGGTTAACTTCATATAGTTTAGAGATGAGTTGCAACCTTTCTGAATTTAATTTTCTTTCCCCTCTCTCTATCCGTCCATAACTTGTTGTATCAATTCCTAAATAATCTGCCACATCAGCTTGGGTGTAACCATGTTTTTTTCGTAGCAATATTAAGTTTTCTTTAAGTCCCATACCAGTTACGAAGCTACTCACCTGAAAAACAATAAAATAGGCTTAAAAAGCATATAAAAACGACAAAAAAGCATATTTGTGTGCTATTAATGAATTCTTTTTACGAGTTTTGAAATGTTTGATACACTATTTTATACATTCTTAAATCCATTATTTATGAAAACATTTAAACGAGTTAGCCAAGGCTTGATTTTTTTAAGCTTGATTTTCGGCTTTAAATTAGCCAATGCACAATGCACACCATGCAAAGAGACTGTAACTGAACACTACTTCCGAAAGGTGCTATGTGATTGGCAAGGAACTGATGGTGCTGGGCAAAATCTTAATATTCCTGGAAAACTATGGTTAGATATAAGATATAAGGTAATCATTTGTGGGCAGTGCACAACTATTCAATTAACCCATTCAACCTTCTCGGCTTTATTTTCAAGTTGGGGATATGTTGGCGATTATTTAAATTGTGATCCAAATTATCAAAAACTAGATCCAAGAATACCATCACCATCACATCCTGATGCACAAAGTTGGTGGCTCTCTACAATACTACAGATGATTAAGGAACACGGAGCTCCTAACGCTAATTGTCAAACCGGGCGGATCATTGACTACCCAAGCGGATGCTATGAAATCAAGGAGGTTATGTATCCACAAGGAACTCAAATTAGGATTGAAGGAGGGGATGGTGGACAAGCAACGTATACTGATATTGGCGGTACTCCTATTTTGGTTATGGAACCTTGCATAGGAGCTGGCTGCTGCAAAATTAGGTATCAACCAAATGGAGATGGAACTTATCAAGCAGTTGTGCATGAACAAGAACCATGCTCAGGTGCGCCAAATACTAACCCGCCAACTATTTCAACAATATTAGACGATGGCACGGTCGTTACTTATACAGGCAATGTTATTAGTTCGACCGGTTGCAAATCTGCTTGCTCTGCCAATCCAAATTTTTTAGGTAAAAGACAGGTAATTACTATTTCAACAAATGAGAAAGAGACTAAGGTAGAAAATGAAATGATATTAAGTGCCTACCCAACTCCGTTTAATGATGTTATTAAAATTAACACAACACAGAAGATAAAGAAAATTTTATTCTACAATATGAATGGACAAGTTGTTTTAGAAATTACATCGCCAGAATCCTATACAATAAATACTTCTAGCATCAGATCGGGAATGTATTTTATGCAAGTTTGGAATGAAAAGGAGGAGGTGAAAACCATAAAACTAATTAAGAGATAGGGTGCCTTCAAAAGAGTTAGGGTTGTATTTTTAACTCTAACTCTTTTTATTAAATTTGTGAATATTATGTTAAGCAGAAGTATCATATTTATTTTCTATCAAATATGCTTCACTACCATAATTTATTCACAAGCTATTGTTGGCGCAGAGATTTTTGGCAGTTCAAGCACAACACCTTTGTATAGTCATCATTTGGGGCAACGTACTTTTTTTGATAATGAAGGATACAGATATACGGCTATTGCAACATCAGATAGTATTGTTTACTTAGATAGTGCAGGCTCCAAAATAGCCATCCAAATACATATCCCTATTCAAGACGTTGGGAGTTACAATGATGTTGGACTTTTAATCCTAGTATATAGTCCTCAAGGCAGATATTTAAATCATGTTCAGATTATTGCCAGGCATAATAGTGTAACTTATGATGGAGTACCAAGTATAGATGACTATCCTGGGGCTTTTTTTTTCTCGCAAAGCGTATATGCAAACTGCCAAGATGGAGATATAGCTTTTGGAGTGGCCCACAGAGGGGCAGATACTTTTGACCTCTATAACAACAATGGGCAGCTATTTGCAAGTTATACCAATATGCCAATGCGGGACACAACCATGCTCATAATTGGTAAATTTAATAAAGGTGGTTTTTTTAAGTGGGCTTATACCATTAACAGAGAATCAACTTACCAATCAGTTCGCATCAATAAAATTATTAATAGATCAATAAGAGGAATCGCACCTTTAAATTCAGGTAAAATTGCATTTGATTTGGAATTATTTGATATGTATCAACCTTACTTGGATACATTAATTTTAAGAGACCAATACAGCAAAAGAATAATTATACCAATAAATAGTAATGATATTACATTAAACATAACTTCTGATGGTGCGTTTTCTGGTGCCAATGATGCGTTTCCTTTTCTTTATAAAAATACAGCCAATAACGTTGCGGTGCAGCAAACTGTTACAGACGGAGTGAGTAAATACAGTTTAATCAAAACAAACCTAATACTAATTGATTTATTGCACCAACATCTAATTGACACGGGTCAAAGGGTTTATCTGATAAAGCGAGACTCATTAGATAAAGTAGAATGGGTATATGATATAGGCAAGGGAAGCTCAGGCTTTTACCAATTGGCACTAAACAAAACGGCAACAGAAATATGTGTGGGATTTAGTTATGCAACGTTTGATTTTGAATTTAAACAGCCAATTAGTAAGCCATCTTTAATTTGGTATAGCTTATACTTAGGCAAATTTAGCACTGCTGGTTCAGCGCTTTGGCAAAAGGCTAATTATATTGGCCATTTTTATTTAAAAGGTTTGAATTATGATTATAACAATGGCTTGGTGATAGCTGCACGAACCGATTATTTCACAACTAATAAAATAGACTCAGTTCACTTTAATGTACCCAATTATTACAAAAATGAATTTGTTGCGTTTTTTGACTCAACCCATGCTTGCAAAGAAGTACTGCAGCTTGAATTTGCAAACCAAATTCACGATTTTGGATCTGACCTTATGGCTATTACTATCACTATCAATGGAGATTTTTTTAACAGATATTATCCGGGCATAGGTCATTCTTTTATCAATAAAGAAGGGGTAGCCTATATAACAGGTTATATGTCGGATAGCTTAAAAATAAACTGTAATAATTATCTATATACGTTATCAGGCAAGAGGAAATTTCCTTACGCAGATGGTAGGGATGCATATGTTATACAAGTAAGGCCAAGTGTTACGTTTAAGCAAATAGATAGCTCTTCTTGCAAACCTGTTCTATCTTTAAGTGGCAAGTATACTTATGACACCACAGGTGTTTATTTAGACACCGTAATTTCTGTAAGAACTTGTGATACACTTAAAACGGTATACACACTTTCAATTAATATCAAACCCTTACAGTTAACCATAGATAAATCTAATGATATTAGTTGCGATTCTCCGTTTGCTGTATTAACTGCTACAGGTGGAAATAGTATTGAATGGTTTCCTCAGGATTTTCTATCAAGCACTGATAATTTTAATACAACTACTTATACTACAAAGCCAATTACCTACTACGTTAAGGTAGAAGACAGTTTAGGGTGTAAAGCATCTGATAGTATCTTTATTAATACTTTTGTTTCTGATTCTGCCAAGAGCATACCAAATGTTTTTACTCCTAATGATGATGGCATCAATGATTGTTTTGGGTTTTCTTATTTAGGAAACCTGCAGGATATTGATGTTAAATTTTATAATAGGTGGGGTAATTTTATTTATCAGATTAATAAACAGGAAACCTGCTGGAAAGGCAAAAACATGGTAGGTGATGATCTTACTAGTGGTACCTATTATTATATTTTGAAGGCGACAAATAGCTGTGGAATTGAGCAAAGGGAAACAGGATCAATTACGTTAATTAGGTGATTCATTTATTCCAATAAAGAATAACTTGAATGTGTAATTACGTTTACCATTTTAGTTAAGAAAGAAGAAGATTTACTTCACCTCAGCCTGCAGGTTCCAGAGTACAAAACCCCAGAAATCAGCTGCATCTTCAACCAGTTTGGCAGTAGGCTTGCCTGCACCGTGGCCTGCCTTGCTATCAATTCTGATAAGCACCGGATTGCCATCTTTGGCTTGTTTGGCTTGCAGTTCTGCCGCAAGTTTAAAACTATGGGCTGGCACCACACGGTCATCATGATCGGCTGTCATAATCATGGTGGCCGGATAATTTACACCTGCTTTAACATTGTGCAGAGGTGAGTATTTAATCAGGTAATCAAACTGCTCTTTCTTTTCACTGCTGCCATACTCAACAGCCCAGCCCCAGCCTATGGTAAATTTATGGTAACGCAACATATCCAACACACCCACTGCAGGGATGGCTACTTTAAACAGTTCCGGACGTTGGGTCATACAGGCACCTACCAGCAAGCCACCGTTGCTGCCACCGTTTATGGCTAATTTAGCTGATGAGGTATATTTTTCCTGTATCAAATATTCTGCAGCTGCAATAAAATCATCAAATACATGTTGTTTGTTATCCAACATGCCTGCTTTGTGCCAATCTTCGCCATACTCACCTCCGCCTCTTAAATTGGCAATAGCATAAACACCACCTTGTTCCAGAAACATGATGCGTGAGATGCTGAAGGATGGGGTTAGGCTAATGTTAAAACCTCCATAGCCATACAATAAGGTTGGGTTATTACCATTGAGTGTAATACCTTTTTTATACATGATGAACATAGGAATTTTAGTGCCATCTTTTGACGGATAAAAAACCTGTTTTGTCTCAAATTGGCTGGCATCAAATGCCAATTCTGTTTTTCTGAATAATTCAGATTTGCCTGTAGCCATGTCATAGTGATAAATTTCACCCGGGTTGGTAAATGAGGTAAACGTGTAAAATGCTTCTGTATCCTCAGATTCACCGGAAATACCGCTGGCTGTGCCAATTCCTGGCAGGGTAATTTCGGTTTTATTTTCACCACTCAATGCAAAGCGATACAAGCGTGTGCTGGCATCTTTTAAATAGGTAGCAAACAATTGGCCCCCGCAGGTAGAAGCACCTTCCAGTAAGTCTTCATTTTGCGGAATAATATCTTTCCAGTTTTGCGCTTCAGGCTTCAATGGATCAACCTCAACCAAGCGGTAGCGCGGTGCATCCTTATCCGTGAGCGCTAGTATTTTGTCGCCCACATTATCAACTACAGAATAGTTGTTCTCAAACCCTTTAAACAACGTTCTAAATGATTTTTCATTTTTAGATAAATCCTGAATGAGTATTTCAGAACCCGAAGTTCCTTCACTTACACTGATGATCAAGTATCGCTCATCTTCTGTTATACCTGCATTAAAATAGCGCAAAGGGTGTGCTTTATCTTCAAATATAAGTTTATCTGCAGATTGTGGCTTGCCCATTTCATGGTAATAAATTTTCATATACTCATTGGCATTGCTAAATTCTTTGCCTTTGCCGGGCTCATCATACCTGCTGTAATAAAATCCGTTTTTATACCAGGTTGCTCCACTGAATTTAACCCACTGTATCAAATCTGATGTTTTTTCTTTAGTAGCGGCATTCAATACAAATATTTCGTTCCAGTCGCTGCCACTTTTGGCTATACCTACGGCACAATATTGGTGGTCTTTACTAAAAGTGAGGCTTGCCAAAGAAACAGTTCCGTCTTCGCTCAAGGTATTGGGATCAAGAAACACTTCCGGTTCTCCATTTAATCCTTGTTGGCGATAAAGCACACTTTGATTTTGCAAACCATTGTTTTTAAAGAAATAGTAATAATTACCTTCTTTAAACGGGGCAGAGTATTTAGGATAGTCCCAAATTTGGGTAAGTCTTTTTTTCAGTTGATCACGATAGGGTATTTGTGATAGGTAATGCTGTGTTACTTCGTTTTGGGCTTTTACCCAGGCTTCCACATCTGCAGTTGTATCATTTTCCAGCCAACGGTAGGGATCGGCAATTGTTGTTCCAAAATAATTATCACTTACATTCTCTTTTTTGGTTTCCGGGTATGGCTTCATGGCAATAGTGGCTTGTTCTTTTTTTCCGCAGGCAATGACCAAAGTCATCAGGGTAATAAAACTTATATTTTTCATTGTATGAATTAATTTCTTATTTCAAATGTATCTGATACTATTAATATCGCATCACCGCTTATCAAAATTATGTTAATTTCAGAAGATGAGCGGTATCATTTGCTCGGATGAGCTTACTGTTTTCTGTATGTGCATGCACCTCATACAAACAAAGGTTGCTATGCTGAAACTGCTCCATTTTGGTTAACGGCTCGTTGAGCAGCAAGCACAACAAACTTTTCATGGCACGGCCATGCATGCAAATCAGAATCTCGGAGGCGGGCTGATTTAATATGATATCCAAAGCTTGCTTCTGTCTTTCCTGTATTTCAATCGGGCTTTCTCCATTAGGTATTTTGGCGTGCAGATCACCGTTATTCCATTTATTTATTATTTCCCAGTATATGGCTTTTTGTTCCGGTGTTTGTTGTTTGCCTTCAAAGTCGCCCCAGCTAATTTCATTTAATTGGGGTAGTATGGTATGCGGAGTGCTGTTTTCAATAAAACCTGCAACACTCTGCTGGCTCCGAGTTAGTGCAGATGTAAATACATGCTCAAAAGGATATTCTTTATAAAACGCATGGAATGCCCGTGCCTGTTTTAAGCCAATTTCGTTTAAAGGTGTATCTACTCCACTGCCCTGTACAATGTTTAACCGGTTAAATTCAGTTTCACCATGCCTGATGATAAATAGCTTTTTCATGTGCAGCGTTTAAACGTTTATTTCAGCGCTTACCAAACTTAGTTTGTACCATAACCCATTTCATTTTGGTATTTGCCTCTGCGAATATAAACAAAGCCTTACTTCAGGTGTTGTGTTAGATAAATAAATAAAGATAGAACATACACTTATCTGTGAGGTACCATGTTTTTATTATTTTGCACACAAATTACAGGATATGATAATTTTTAAAAAAGAGGGCGTAACCCTGGAGGCCATTACCAAACGTAATGAGCATACCATGGCCCAGTGGATTGGTATTGAGTTTACTGAGTTGGGTGATGATTACCTGAAGGCGCGCATGCCCGTTGATCACAGAACGGTTCAGCCGCTTCATGTGGTGAACGGTGGTGCTTATTGTGCCCTGGCAGAAACCGTGGGCAGCATGGCAGCTAATTTGTGTATTGACAGGGATAAATATGTTGCGCTAGGACTGGATATAAATGCCAACCATGTGCGCTCAGCTTCAAAAGGCTTTGTTCATGGTACAGCTAAGCCTTTGCATCTTGGCAGAACCACACAGGTGTGGGAAATACGCATTACGGATGATGAAGATAAATTATGTTGCATAAGCCGACTTACCATGTCGGTTATAGAAATAAAAAATGATAACAGAGGATTTAATCCGCCAAAGGTTTAAGCAAGGAGAGCATTATAATTTTGCTGCTTGCCGCTTGCCCAATTCAGAAAAAGTATATTTTTTTTATGCTGATAGGGTAGCAAAGCTTGCACGACTTACCTATGAAACCGAAGGTCTGTGTGATTTTGTATTCTCTCCTTATGCTGCCGGCTGTCAGGCTTACATAATGCAGGCGGGAGCCGTTTTTGTTAATGATGAATTATTGCACGGAGATATAAGTGATTTGCAACCTGTAATTAAATCAATTGCTGAGCCTGTTAATTTTGAAGCGGATTCCGAATTTTATACCACCTATGTTAACGCTATTGTATCATACATAGAAAATGACGGAGCGGATAAAATTGTAGCAGCCAGAGCTGTAAACCAAAAGTTATCGGATTCATTCAATCATGCTCATTTTTTTATTACCTTGTTGCAGCAGTATCCACATGCAATGGTATACTATGTAAACCATGCCGAATGGGGATGTTGGTTTGGAGCAACTCCGGAGTTGTTAATGCATGCAGCAGGAAATGAAATCGCAACCATGTCGCTGGCAGGCACCATGCCTGCAGATTCGAAGGCAGCCTGGGGTGAAAAAGAGTTGCAGGAGCAGGCCATGGTAACAGATTTTCTGGAACAAATTTTTGAGCAGTATAAATTGCCGGTAGTTTTTTCAGAAAATTCCGAGATTACTTCAGGCGCCATTAAGCATTTGTGCACCCAATTAACGGTGAAAACAGGGTCTGATAAGTTGGTAAAACTATTTCATAAGATATTGGCAGATATCAATCCAACGCCTGCTGTTTGTGGTTTTCCCCAATTTGATGCCTCTGTTTTTATAGGGAAGCATGAAAAATTGGAGCGCAGGTTTTACAGTGGATTTTTAGGAATTAAACAAGCAAACAGCATGGATTTATACGTTAATCTGCGTTGCATGGAAGTTGGGACAAAGAGCGCAATATTATATGCCGGGGCAGGAATAACGAATTATTCCTCCCCGACAAAAGAATGGAATGAAACCAATAATAAATTAAAGGTTCTGGGTAGCTTGATTAATGTTTGATGAGTATACGCTTGCTGTAAAGTGTTTCCTCGCCTGATAAGTTAAGCAGATACAAGCCATCATTTAAATGGGCAATATCAATCGTTTGATTGGCTGATGACCAACTGCCACTTTCGATGGTTTTACCATTGATATCGGTTAACGTATAGCGTAGGTTTTCAGTATGGCCCGGTATACGAATATTCAACACGTTTGATGCAGGATTAGGATAAACCAATACATCCATATTTGTTTTTGAAATTTGTTTCACGGATGAAACGATGGCTCCTGTATATACACCATAAAAGAAATCAGCTACATATTTAACTGTTGTATCCATATAGGAAGCATTAAATGAAAACGGCACGTGATCCTGACCTTTGAAAGTACGCAGGCGAGAGTTGATGCCATTTAACTTAGCAGCAGAATCAATGCTGAAACTTCCTTGCAGAAAACTTACCCTGTTACCCATGTAAAAAAAATCAGCACTGCCGTAGGGTACGGTCTGATCCTGATCGCCATGAACATGGCATAGAGGTACTGTTTTTTTATCATACATCCAGGTTACACTCTTAAGCGCACCGGATAAATTAGCGATAGCAGCAACATCAGAAGAATAGCCCGGGTTGCCTGTATTGCCTTCAAATCCTCCAAGGAATGCAGTATCTATTCCTAGCCCTGCAAGTTCAGCTGGTTTATCTAAAAAGGTCATCTGTAATCCAAGCACACCACCTGCAGATACACCGGCAAAATAGATCATATTGGGGTTAATCTTATAAGCGTTACCTGTTGCGGCATGTTTGCGTAAAAAGCGAACAGCAGCTCTGCCATCTTGCTGGCCTCTCCAAACAGCTTGCGTAAATTCAATTTCAAATCCCAGACCTGAAAACGGATTAATTCCCTGACGATATTGGATAGACGCAGTTACATAGCCTCTTTTTGCGAATTGGCGGCACAGATGCACTACGTCAGGCAACCTGCGGTCGCCATTAATAAAAGATCCACCATGTGCAATAACAATGACAGGGCGTGAGGTTGCAGTATCTCCTTGAGGCTGGTAAATATCCATTACCAAGTCTTGAGCAATATTTAGCACATTTTTATTGTTTCCGTAAGTTACGTTGCTATCTACCTTTACGTTGGCAAAGATGCTATCGAGGAATCTGGTTTGTGCATACGAGAGCGTGTACATGAAAGTTGTTGCACAGATGAGTAGTAGTTTTTTCATATGATTATAAGATTAAGTTTAAGCGAATATATAAATATGTTTCAATATCAAATGTTTAATATAAAAATGAATCTAACATGATATCGTTAATTACGGGCGTGATGCTCAGTTGATGCAGTTACGCCAACTAATTTAATGTTATCTGAGAAAAGCAATTTAACCGATGCGTGTTTATTGGATGGTATATCTTAATGATATACCGCCACTTTGGATAATGGTAGGGAAAGAGTTGGAAGTTGCAGGATCGGTTCTGCGGTAACTATAAAAAATACGCATCATCAATTTCTCATTAAAATTATAATCAATTTGCGGTTTTAAATCATAAATAACTTGTCCTTGCACAGGGTCATTGGACTCACGATCGAGGTAACGTATTTTGGTGATATTGTTTCTGATGGAAAAGTCGATGCGGAAGTTTACTTCATTTTCAAGCACAAGCCTTCTTCCATTTCCTCCAAGCAATGGTATGGCAAGGTTACTTGCTCTGTAACCAGCGCCAACAACCCATTCACTGCCTGTTTGCTCATTTAGCTGCCCGTTGGTTAACGTAAAGTTCAGGGTTCTGTCTTTTTTGTATTCTACTTTTGCTTGGATATTATTTACGAACGTAATGTCAATACCAAGGAATGGCCCCCATCTCTCGGTAATGGATATTTGCCTTATCTGGTACTTAGATGCATAATCGCCTGTGAAATTTGGAGCAGCATTGGTATCTCCTGGCAAGATTGTTTGAAACGCCCCTACATTATAGCTGGATGTATATTGATTGGAGATTGTGATATTACTGGCATATTCTTTTATCATCTCAATCTTTGTTAGGCCATTATAAGTAATGCGCCAATTCAAATCAGGTATTTTAGGGAATGGCGTTAATCCAATGGCTGCTGCATCCTCACCGCCATATGCTGCCAGGAAAGCAGGAATTAAAACTTCCTGTGAGGCTCTGCTGTATCCGCGTGGGAATCCGGTACTGTCTGCACCGCCACCGGGCTGTTCAGGATTTTGGCCCAAGCGGTTTGCAATAATGATGCGGTTCTCCTGAAAGCGTTTAAAGGCCTCCTCAGGATTAGTAAATGCAGTTCCCAGGGCATTGTAACTGATTGAGTAGTTTCCTGTTTGGGTTGGCACATTCACATCAACAAATTGTTTCTGAATGCTATCATAACGGAATAATACACTTGTTTGCAGTGAGCGCTGACTTTGCATATTCAGTTCAATTCTAAAATCGGTTATAGGCTCAAGCGTAGCTCTACCTGTTATATTTTCTCTGAAGTCTTCCGTGTAAAAGTTGGTAATACGCGGGTCATTGCTCAGCCATCCGTTTTCCGCGGCTCTGTATCGATAGTTAGGGTCCTGCATGGCTAGTATAAAGTCAAATCCCGGGCCATCATTATCAAAATTCTGACCCAGATACTGAGGTCTTGTTTTAAAGCCGGGCAGCACAACTCCACGATTTGTTGTATGGGCAAATGTGAGGTTCTTTAAACTTGTGATGAGTTTTATTGGAATGCTCACCAGTGGGCTATAATTTTTTGGGCTGTTATCTTCTTTTTTCTTTTTTGTTTTACTATCTTTTTTGTTTGGTTTTTTTTTCTCTTCTTCCTCTTCAGCCGGTTTGCGTGCAGTTTTCTTTGCAGGGTTATTAATATCGCGCAGGAACTTCCATTTATTGTATAATAGTGACATGTTTAAATTAAAATTCCATGCTTCTGTTTTTGCGTTTGAAATGGTGTTACCTAAACTATCTGCTGCAGGTGGTGCTTGTTTCCACTGATAGTTTACGGTATAACTATAGGCGGATTGTGAAATAAAATTAAGTTGCTGGATTTTATTTAAAGGTATGTTGTAATTGAACCTGATGGCCTGATCAAATTGCATCAGCCTTCCGCCATTCCAGAAGTTATTCCACATGGAATCGCGCTTAGACGGTGTATTTTCATCTATTTGTCCCAACGGTTCATCAACCCTTGCAAGCGCAGTTGCATTATAATCAACCCTGATACTTTTAGATAAGCTGTAACTAAATTCATAATAGCGTGTCATGGTAAACATCTTATCATACAAAGGTTGTATAATGGTGTTTGGATTATCATTGTTTCTGTTAATGGTAACCCCGTATCTTCTGTCTGTTTCAACTCTTGCACCCCATGCCTGTGGCAGGAAAAACAGATTAAAGTCTTTAAGAAGTGTAAGCTGTTTAGATTTAATAAGTTTACTAAAGGGTTCCCATGGTTTTGGACTAAAACTGTATTGATATGCAGAGATGGATCTGTAATTCTGAAGAATATAGTATTCCATTGTCTGATTTCTTCTGAATGTTTCGCTAAATGAGTAGGTGAAATTAAAGTTTTCAATGTCCCATAAATGTGGCTTGGAAGCACCAATTCGGTTTTTGCGCACATTGGTAAAATTAAGGCTTCTTCTGGCTGTAAAATCATCTGCCGCTCTTGCAATTCTGTTTCTCCGGTCTTCATCTGTTGTTTCATCAATTTCTTTTTGCAGCCTTGTATCCGGATTAAGTGGATTATAAAATGGTCTCACAAGAGTATTGCCGTATGATAAGAAGACAGGTATAGACAATCCAAGATTTTTTGGCAGGAATTTACCCAACTCAAAACTTCCCTGTACATCATACTGATAGGTGTCATCGAACGTGCGTTCATTTATTTTTTTGTCTATCCCACCAAAGCCAACGGTGGTCATATTACCTGCAAGCTGCACATTACCAAAATCTGCCAGTTTTATCTGGGCTCTAGCTGTTGCTGCCCAACCACCATTGTTATTAAATTCGGTTGCACGCATTTCATTAAACCAAACTTCTGCACATTTCGGTAAGCCATCATCATTACTTCCGGGGAATGCCCGCGGATTTCGAACGCCCAGCATCATTACTCTTAAATTACTTAAATCAGGCAATCCCACCACCCTGATTTTTCTATTATTCCCAAGGTTACGTGTATATACAGCAGTAAACGGATGGTTGGCGTTGGTTCTTTGTATTTTTGTATTTATCAGTTCTTCTAACTCAAGTACCATTTCATTCTCAGAAGGCCAGATATTAGATGCACTGGCATCTCCCAGCATAGATGCTTTCAGTGGTATTTCATATTCATAATAATTGTTGGTAAGATCTGTTCCCAAGCGCACAAATGCCGTGAGGTCACCATCATTCAGTGAAGTACCTTCTGCATGAATAAACATTCTAAGTTTTCCATATCTTCTCAAATCAACATTAGTCACATTTTTAAATACCCCTCTGGCATCTGCATCTTTAAGATTACAAACCTGAACCGATAATGACTGTTCGTTTTGCTGAATGGCTTGCGGAGCACTGAAATCCAGTTCCCGTTGTATGCCCGGAGGTGTAATGTATGGTATGGGCACACGAAAACGATTTTCTTCAATATTTACGGTAGACACCACAAATTTGGTTTCATCATCCGGATCGCTGGGTTTATTTTCTTTTCCTTCTTCAAGGTTTCCAAGATACTTTCTCCAATCGGCACGTACCAATTGGAATGCACCAAAACGCAACATCATTTCTTCTTCAAAACCGCGCATAAATACGCGCATAAAACGAATGGATTTAAAATCAAGAATTTGGCCTACTTGTTTTTCATATTCTCTTATTGGAACTTTTAATTGATACCATGTAACCTGCTCACTGGTTCCATTTTCAAGCCTTACGGTTGTAACCACACTATCGGTTACATAATTCTGCCCAACAACCAATCTTTCTTTGCTAATGTCAATGCGATACTGGTAATATTCTTCAATGTCGTTTAATGTATAGTCTCTGTTTATATCTTCCATATCAGGTACGTTGGTAGCAACGGGTGGAGGAGATGCGGTTGATACAGGTGAGTTGCCCTGTGTATTGGAGAAGTAACGAAAACGTTCGAGAATGGAAGGTGAACTCACACCAAGATAAAACTGAAAATTATCTTTTGACGGATCCAGATTGGCTTGTTGATAAGCAACGGAGGAGGTGCCATATAAATTGGCTACTTGTTGTAAATAGTTATTACTGAAATGTAACCGTTCTGCATCATCATTTAGTCCGTCTAATCCTACATCCTGTATTTCTCTTGATGCAGGGTCGGCATCAAAGGCATAGTTAATTACAGGTTGTCTGGTAACGCGGCCCCAAACCGTAGTATCAACTATCAAACTCAGGTCATTTGCTCGTGGCAAACCATTTTCTGCAGCTTTGCGGTTATCACGCAGTACATCTTCAGAAATATTACCAAGGTTTATGTAAAGTTGTCCGCGATCATTTTGATTAGGATTAGACAGATACGGATCCAGCATCCATATTTCGATATAATCAATATTGGCAGCTTCAAAGTCATTCTGGTCAATCTTGCGCATCAGTCCGCCCCAGTTGTTTCGCGGATCTTTTAATGTACCATCTGCATTAAGGCCCGAAATAGTATAGTTAAAAGCTCCTCTTTCCTTGGGATAAAAAGCAAGATCAAGCGTGGCAATATTTTGTGGCATACCTTGTTGTATCTGCCTGCTTGGATAAACTTCATTAACAAAAATTTGTCTTACCCTATGGTTTGAAAGCTCTTCGTCTGTAATTTCTGCTGGCCTAAAAGGATTTCCTTCCTGATAAAAATTTGTAGGAATAGAATACCATGATAATTGAGCACGCCTATAACCGTAGGCTAAATCATTTAATAAGTTTCCTTCAGGGAATAAATCCGGTTGTCCTTGTGGTGTGCTTGCTAAAACCCAGTTGTTGGTTCCGCGCAAATCAATCTGTGTTTCACTTCCTTCAAAATCGTCCAGATAGGCCGTACCTCCCTGTGCCAGTGCACCCTGTACGCCTGGAAATAAATGTGCATACTCAGCTGATAAGGTTAAGTCTGATTTCTCCTTTGTTTCAATAAATGGTAGCGCATCTACCAGTTTTGTGATAAGTCTGGATTCTGTTTTATATGAGCCATCTAAACCTATCATTACATTGGAGATGGGTTCTTCATTTAAATTTACTTTTGGTGTGAGGGGTCTTTCATTTAACCATAATACTGTTCCCCCCATTAAAAAGTCTCGGTTCACTTTATAATCAAATCTTGAACCCATTAAAGTTTTTTGCTGTATGCTAAACAATGAGTTACTTTCTGAAGATACTTTGATAATGGCACCTGAATTTAGTAGACCCGTATTGATGATGCGCACGCGACCTATATTATAATCTACCGTAAAGTCAACGTTTTCCGTTAGCGGAGCGCCATTGGCAGTAACCCTAACAGATCCGCGCGGAACATTTGTTGAGTTTAGGGATATTTCATTTGTTGACTGCCCCTGATAGCTTCCGCGCAGGAAAAATTTATTGTATTGCGGCAATTGAATAGCAGCAAAGCGCGTGGAGTCATACAACTCAAAGAAGCAATAATAGCGTGCACGAGACGGATCGTTTACAAACTTTCGTTGCAAATATGTGCCGAAAGGTTCAACCATAGGAAAAATGATTCGTCCTTGTTGGGTATTGATTGTAACACCTTCAATAAAATCAAATAAACCATCCGGAGCCCTTTCTTGCTGTGTGTTTAAATTATCAAGATTAAATACGCTTACTAGAGGCACACCGCTTAACGAAGGTTCGTTTTGAGCAGGTATATAATTTAGATCTGCACCTGATGGGTCATCGGCATAAATAATATTGAGGCGAAAATCTTTTTGTTGCACACCAAATGTTCCAAGGGAGTATATGTTTTTCATCATCAAATCCCAGATGGGCAAATCCGGTCTGAGCGATGGGCCTTTGAGCATTTTGGTATATAACACATTTGGTTGCTGTGCATTAACAGGAACATCGGTTGTAAACTCTCCAACCTTATATACTTTGCCATTAAGAGTGTATTCAAAGGCCACGCACAGCACATCGTCATTATTCAATGTTTGATTAAGTGAGATATATCCCAATCTGGGGTTTACTGTGTATTCATTGGCACTAAGCAGGCGTGCATAACTAATCATCTGGTATTGTGAGATAGGCTGCAACTTGGTTTGGTTCTGGTCACGTAGTAATTGGTTTTGTACTTCAAAAGCTGAGCGCAGCGCATCTTTATTGGTTGCTATGGAGCGGCCTAGCAGGTAATCATACAACGAATTGGTTACATTATTCGGAAACGTATCAAATGGATTAGGATTTACCGTCCAGTTTTTATTGTCTCTTCTTGAAGCTTCAGCCATGTCGGCAAAACCTACCACGTCTCTTGAGTTATCAAAGGCTCCTGTGCGGTTGGTCACCCAAACTTCTACACGGTTAATAATTACAGGCGAACCAATGATTGGGAGGTTAGATAGCCACTGATCATAGTTATCACGGAAATAATGTGACAGAAAGAAGTGGCGGTTCATATCATAATTGTCTCCTTGTATATCAAAACGGGTTGATTGCGCACCGCCTTGTATTTCTGTTTCGGTTGTTCTACCTCTTTGCTGAGTAAAAATGGAGGTTAGCGTAAGCTTACCAAACTGCATAACGGATTTTACACCAAACAAACTTTGGCTACCCTGGATTAGTGAAGAGTTAAGCGGTAGGCTTACGTTGCCTAGTTCAATTCTTTTAATAATGTCATCATCCTTACCTGTATAATCTAGCTTTATCTGGTTTTCAAAATCAAATGTGGCTTCGGTATCATAATTCAGATTCACCTTCATCCGATCGCCAATACTACCTTGCACACTTAGCTGTATCTTTTGTCTAAAGTCAAATTGACCAACGGTTTGCTGCTGTGGTGCAAAAGCCGGATTTTTAACCGTATTAAAATTACCTGCAAAAATGAGTTCTGCAGTTCCTCTTGGTCTTATATCAATTACGCCACTACCAAATATGCGTTCAAAAATTTTGGGACCAATTTTAAGAGGAGGGATGATGCCGCTACCACTTGCCATATTATTTGCCTGAGCGCGTTGCCTGAAGTACTCACGATTTTGTCTGTTGTTTTCTGCTCTCAGTTGCTCAGCAATGCTAACCGAAGCGGGCATCCGGTACTCAGAATTACCTATATATGAAGAATAGTTGTAGCGATTTTCAGCGGAATCAAGGGAATATTTCTCTGTAATATTAGAAGGCTCTGATAAATCAAGTGGATGTCTTCTGGAGGTACGTTCAAGCGGATCACGGTCTTTTATAGGAAACTTAAGTGGCTTTCGGGTGCTGTCTTGGGCAGTAGAATCGGGAGGAAGCGCTATTTTGAAGTCGCGTTTATAATGGCTAATTCCAGGTACAACAGCAGACGTAACACCGCACACCAGCGTGATAACGAAGGCAACAGCAGTTGAAACTGATATGTACTTAAATCCCGATTTACTTGACAAAGTAAAGTTGCGCCATCAAAGAATTTTTAGGGTGTTTTTGACTAATTGTTCAACCGTATAATCGGGATTCTGCTGTTTAATTTTGGTTAGCCCTTTTTCTGCCTCAGCTTTGCTAAAACCAAGCATTACTAATGCCGAAAGGGCTTCTTCCATTAATGTATTTTTTTCGGTTGCAAAACTGAAACCTTCCGCAGACTCAACCTTTTTCATTTTATTTTTTAAATCAATCACCACTTTCTGAGCCGTTTTTTCACCGATGCCTTTCACCGTTTTTATTAACGCCCAGTTTCCGGTGCTTATTGCCTGCTTAATATCTAACGGTTTTAGTGAAGAGAGCATGAGCCTGGCAGTATTGGTGCCTACCCCACTCACTGATATGAGCTGCTTAAAAAGGGTCCGTTCCTCCTCATCCGCAAAACCGTATAATATATGAGCATCTTCCTTAATGATGAGGCAAGTAAGAACTTTAACCTTCTCACTATCAGCTATTTTCTCAAAAGTATTGAGAGAAATATTTACCTCATAGCCAACACCGGAGCACTCTACCACTAAATAGGTGGGTGTTTTTTCTACCAGTTTTCCTTCCAGATGAGCAATCAAAGTCTTATAAATGGATTAAAATAAGTCTGCTAAAATAAGAAATGTTTGTAATTTTGTGTGCGCTATAATTAATCAAAATGAAATATTTCAGGCTGATTTTCAGTATGTATTTGTTGCTAGTGGGGACAAACGCCCTTGCTTCACATAAAATCGTAAGGCAAAACACACCACAAGATGGTTATTATGAACAGAAACATGCCAACGGTAAAATTGCTGAAAGGGGTTATTATAAGAATGGCCTAAAGCACCGAGTATGGTCTATTTATAACGAATATGGCCTGCGTATTAAAACTGAAAAATGGAAAGCCGGTGTATTGGTTTGGCAAGTATTTTACAACGCTAGGGGCCGTGCAATTAAAACCATTGATAAAAATGGTATTGTAAAGGAATTGTCAGGTTGTGGATGCTGAGTACTACTAATCAATATGGGTTATCTTTATCTGACCTTTGGTTTAATTAGCATCCAATGAATACTTCAGCTGATTTGTATTTTGCAGATGGTTGCGGTCGGTGCAAATTTGGTGGCACACCGCAATGTAAAGTAAATACATGGCGCGGTGCCCTTCTGCATATGCGTGAAGTACTGCATATGTTGGGCCTGCATGAAACCTGTAAATGGGGTGTACCTTGCTATGTGTACCGTGATAAAAATATTTTGCTACTTACTGCATTCAAGGATCATGCCGCCTTAAATTTTTTTAACGGGGCATCATTAACCGATGCGCATAATTTGCTGCAAAAAGCAGGAGTGCATTCACAGGGAGGAAGAATCTATAGATTTAAAAGAGTTGAAGAAATTAATAAACATAAACCGGCTATTATTAAACTTATCAAAGAGGCAATGAATCAGGCAGAGGTGGGTAATATACCGTTAGCTAATCCTGCAACAATAAATTTACCGGATGAATTAGTAAATGTATTTAAAGAAAATCCCTCTTTGGAAAAGGCTTTTTATGCATTAACACCCGGCAGGCAACGTGCATATCTCATTTATTTTACCGGTGCCAAACAAACTGCAACTAGGCTGGCAAGGATTGAAAAGTATATACCGCAAATTATAAAGGGAATTGGCTTTCATGACGGATATAAAAAAGCCGGACGGCATAAGTAACTTTAGTAACAAACCAATTGGTCTACACGTTTCTTTCAATGTAATCTATTAGGGAATGAATACATTTGATATGAATTTCCTGTGCACGATCAGCGAATGGGCTATGCGGAGCGCGGATTTCGGCATCACATAATCCAGCCATTTTTCCTCCGTCTTTTCCTGTAAGGCCTACTATTTTCATTCCTTTTTTTCTGGCAGCCTCAATGGCATGAATAATATTTTTTGAATTACCACTTGTTGAGATGGCCAACAGCACATCACCTTCATTGCCTACCGCTTCAAGATAACGGCTGAAAACAAAATCATAACCATAATCATTACCTACGCAGGCAATATGTGATGGATCGGAGATCGAAATGGCAGCCAAAGCAGGTCTGTTGTCTCTGTATCTGCCTGTAAGTTCTTCGGCAAAGTGCATGGCATCACACATGCTGCCTCCATTGCCACAGCTGATAATTTTTTTCCCTGCTTTTAAAGCATTTGTCATTAGCTGACCGGCTAACTCAAGCGATTCAAAATTTTTATCATCGGCCAAAAACCTATTTAATACATCCTGTGCTTCTGTGAAATGTTGTTTTATACTCATTTTCTTTGAATGTTTAATTTAAATGAAAAGCATTTTTCCCCTTATCCAGGAACTCAATAAACCTTTGCTCATTGGTATCAAAAAATGTAGGTCCTGATAGTTGGTTCTCATCTGCATCAATAACCACATACTGTGGTTGTGCAGAGAAATTGTATTTGCTTATTTGTAAATCCTGATTTTGTTCGCCAATTGTTTTTTTGATTTTGCCATCTCGTGGCGAAGTGTACCATTCACTCTCGGGCAACTCCTTTCTTTCATCTGCATATAGTGATACAACGATAAAATCATTTTGTAAACGCTTTAATACTTCCGGCTTGGCCCACACGTATTCTTCCATTTTACGGCAGTTTACACAAGCATGCCCAGTAAAGTCAATAAAGATGGGCTTATTTTGTTTGCGTGATTCTTCTAACGCTTGTTTATAATCAAAGTAGCCGGTTAAACCATGCGGCAAGTGCAGAAAATCTGCATGTTTTATTTGTGTGTTAGGTGTTGTATGTGCAGGAGTTGTTGCAGTGCTAGCTCCTAAAACAAAATCCTGTGTTTGCATGGGTGGCAGCAAGCCTGAGAGGCCTTTGAGCGGTGCACCAAATAACCCCGGAATCATATAAACGCCAAAGCAAAAAGAAAGCAGGGCCAGGGCAAATCGTGGCACACTTACATAGGGCAAATCACTATCGTGGCTAAATTTAATTTTACCCAGCAAGTACATGCCTAATAAAAACGCCAGTACAATCCATATGCTCAGATAAATTTCACGGTCAAGGATACCCCAGTGGTAAACCACATCTGCAGTTGATAAAAACTTAAATGCAAATGCAATTTCAATAAATCCTAAAACTACCTTTACTGAGTTTAACCAGCCTCCTGATTTGGGTAAACTGCTTAAAAAACTTGGGAAAATGGCAAACAAGGTAAACGGTAATGCCAAACCAAACCCAAACGCAGCCATACCTAAAAGCGGTTTCATAAACTTACCGCCAACCGCTTCAATCAATAAACTTCCTACAATTGGGCCGGTGCAACTAAAGGATACCAATACCAATGTAAAAGCCATAAAAAATAAGCCTGCAAAATTACCCATGCTTGATTTTGCATCAACTTTATTTACCAATTGGTGTGGTAGGGTAATTTCAAACAAACCCAGAAAGGAAGCTGCAAAGACCATGAAGATGATAAAGAACAAAATATTGGGCAACCAATGTGTGCTGAGCCAGTTGCCAAAATCAGGGCCTAAACCAAAAAATGCAAAAACTAAACCAAGTGATGCATAAATTCCGATTATGGAAAGACCAAAAGTGGTTGCTCTAACTGCAGCCTGGCTCTTGGTTTCGCTCTTCTTTGAAAAAAATCCGGCTGTCATGGGTAGCATAGGAAAAACGCATGGTGTTGCAACAGCTACAAGCCCTGCTATAAATGCAAGAAATAGAAAGGTAAATAGGCTTTCTTTTGGTTGCGTATCTGCTTTTGCAGTAAGTTGTTCTGTAGAATCGGTAGCTGCATTTAAAGAGGATGATGAATCACTGCCGGTTTGAGAAGCATCCGTGATTGCCGAATCATTTTGCGTGTTTTGGTTACCGGGTGTTTCATCTGAATGTATGACTTTAAAAACATCTTTTACTTCATATTCCTGATCGAAAGGGGGCATGCAAACACCTGTAATCTCTGAGCACTCCTGAAAATAGAGCGACACTTTGATATTAGGCTTATCAGATAAAATCTTAACTTTTTGTTTAAAAATGGCTTTACCTGTAAAGACAGAAACAGTTCCATTCCATACTTCTTCAAAATGCTTTTTGGAGCCTATGGGTATAGTTTTACCTATTAGCTCATAAGAGGCATCTTTCTTAAAATTAATTTCGGCAACAATAGGTCCAAGATTTGGATCAAAATCATTGGAATACATATACCAATCTTTTTCAATTATGCTGGTAAGTGTAAGTGTTAACTCGTCACCAACTTTCACCTCTTTTTTATCAGTGGCAATGGTCCATTTAGGAGTTTCTTTTAAAACAGAAGGCTGGTTGGTATGCAGTTGCGCATGGTTTGAGTATGAAAAATATAGGGTTGCAACAAGCAAGAAAAAATAACGCATCATGTTTGTATAATTTGCAGGTACTTAACGAGCAAATTTAGAATATAATATTAGAAACCAAAGGTAAATGGAATGTGGAGTGCTACTTAGAGGGACTGTTCATTCTGCGGTTGTTCTTGCTCAATAGATTCTCTTTCACGCATTTTCCGAAAGATGTATTTCAAAAACTGGTCGGTAACAATCATAATAGCTACCAGTGTTATTAAGGAAATATAAAGGTATAGTAGCTCATTGTTCAAGCCAGTACCGAAACCTCCTGCCTGTGCCGAAAAGGGAAGTATGGCAAGTAGTGTGATGTACTTTTTCATAAGCAGAGATTTTTATAAAGGTAAGTTAATTTTGAATAAAAAACTATACAGATGTGGGAAATCAAGCATTGAATATCATCGGCTTATGTTCAGACTGGCCTATTTTCGTGGCATGAAGAAGTGTTTTATCCTGGCTGCATTATTTCTGGTTTCAATACTTGTATTTGCTCAGCCTGTTCCTACCCCTGAGTTTCCGTTTAAAATGACGGTGCAGCAATACCTGGAAAAATATGCACCCATCGCAGTAGAAGAAATGCATCGCAGCCGCATCCCAGCAAGCATTACCCTTGCGCAGGGCTTGTTAGAGTCGGGCAATGGAAACAGCCGATTAGCTATTGTTGGCAATAACCACTTTGGTATAAAATGTAAAAAAGACTGGCAAGGTGAAACATTGAATGAAGATGATGATGCCCCGCAAGAGTGTTTCAGAAAATACAAAGCTCCAATCGATTCTTACCGTGATCATTCTGAATTTTTGAGAAAAAGCCCACGATATGCTTTTTTATTTGACCTGGAATTAACTGATTATAAAAGTTGGGCGCATGGCCTTAAAAAAGCAGGATATGCCACCAATCCAAAATACGGTGATATCCTAATTGCCACTATCGAGAAAAATAATCTTCAACGATATGATTTACTGAAACCCGATGCGCAAGAAGAACAAAAAATAGTTGAAGAGAAAAAAGAATTTATTGCAGAGCATAAAAATCTGATTATAAATAATATTCCCGCTATGGTTGCCAAATCAACTGATAGCTACACGAGTATTGCACTTGAACATGATATGCGTGTTTGGCAAATTTATAAATACAATGATTTGAATAAAACGGCTCAGATTAACAAGGGCGATACCATTTACCTGAAACCTAAAAATTACAAATCCCTCACCCAAGAGTTTCACATCCTGCAGCCTTGGGAAACCATGCATACAGTGGCGCAACGCTATGGCATAAAATTAAGCAAGCTACGCGCAAAAAATTTATTGAAAGAAGGGCAGGAAGCAGCAATGGGTGAAACTATTTACCTGCGCGATAAACGAAAACAGGCACCTTTAATAAAGCCACCGCTTGCAGTTGCTGTGCCGGTTGATACCATATATAACAATGAGGTTTATGATGATCCAAAGAAAAATATTGAAACCTCGGGGCCTGTTGTTCCGCATGATCCCTATAGTTTGGAAGAGCATGGAATAAAAGAAGATATGGCATTTTTTCATACGGTACAGATTGGAGAAACAATCTTTTCTATTGCTAAAAAATATAATGTGCAGGTTGAGGGTATTCGCAGTTTAAATAATATCCGCGGTGAGCAGATAAAAGCTGGCGATAAGCTCATCATCAATCCCAATCAGCCTGCTATTATTCCGAAGGAAGAAGCAGTAGTGCCCGGCTATCATGAAGTGCAAACCAGAGAGACCTTATACAGTATTGCCCGCAGATATAATATTACCGTTGCCGAACTAAAGGCACTGAATGATTTGACAGGCGATACTATAAAGGTTGGCGAGGAGTTAGTAGTTATTCCGTTAAATGGCGAAAAACCTGCTGAAGAGAAAGTAACCGACAATACATCTGATGAGCCGATTTATCATACAGTTAAGGAGAAAGAAACTTTGTACTCCATTGGCAGAAAATATGGTGTGAGCCCGGAAGAGTTGCGCACGCTGAATAACCTGATAGATAATACCATTGCTGTAGGTCAGCAAATGCGTGTGCGATGAAACTGCTAAAGGAAATACCAACCAGGCTTTGGCTGTTTTTATTTGGCATTCATGCAGTTTATTTTCTTGTTGCGTACTTTTTTGGAAATATCTACACAGTTGATTCGTATGGCTATTTGCATCAGGCAGCAAATCTGTGTAACCACCACAGCTGGTATGCCGAAGACTGGCAAGCTCCCGTGCTTGTAGATTATTTTTCTTTTCGCCCACCTTTATATGCTTGCTTTATCATTTTTTGTAAATTCATTTCAGATAGCAACTTCGTTATTCTCATCATACAAAATATCATCAGTATTGCCAACCTGCTATTGTTACACAATATTTATCAGCGTTGCGGACTCGATAAAAAAAATAGCATGTATGTGTTGATGGTAGTGTTGGTTTTTTATCCGGCACAGTTTGTCCATGCCAATCTTGTTATGACCGAAATAATCTTTCAGGGTTTATTGCTGTTGCTGTTTTACCGCACCCTCATTTTTGTGCAGTCGGTTAGGGTTATAAATGTTTGGTGGCTCAGCATGCTGCTATCTATAGCCCTCCTTACCAAACCCGTTATTATACTATTTAGCATAGCCATAGGCTTGCTCATATTTTATAGTGCCTATCAGGAAAAAAAATTGTATCTGATTTATCCTTTGTTAATGGTACCTGTAACTTTTCATCTGATATGTTTACAAAATAAACACAGCACAGGCTATTATCACTTTAGCAGTGTTAAACCTATTTTTCATTTAAAGTACAATGCCAAGTACACCTTGCTCGCAAAATTTGGAGAGTATTATGCAGACAGCACCATTAGCGCAGTGATGCATCAAGTAAATTCAAAACCTTCCTACGGGTTGCGCTATGAGACTATGCAGCAACAGGGCAATCAAGTTATTATGCAATATCCGTTTCATTATGTCAAGCTATTTGCTAAAGGTTGTATTGCTTTTTTTATTGATCCCGGCAGATATGATTTGTTTCACCTGTTTGGCGTGAATGATGCGGGATTTAACGGATTGTATCATGAATTTAATGTTCATGGCATAACAGCATTAAGCAACTTTGTTAAACAGGCTCCGCTGGGTTTGTTGCTCATATTATTACTTAATATATGTTGGAATATTTTGATTACCGTGTGTTTTGTATGGTTCCTCTTTTATAAAAATGCACCGATATTTTTACGAGTATTAGTTTTTGTTTTTGTAGCTTATATTGCAGTAGCCACAGGTGTTTTAGGGTTATCTAGGTACCGTGTGCCTGTTTATCCTTTAATAAGTATAGCAATGGTATTTGCATATCAGCATTTTTATCTGAGTCGAAAACATGTTTAGTCAAACCATAGAAACGCCTATTCAAGTAATTGATTGGTTAGCATGGACAAAGCTTGGTGTGCAGGTAAGCATTAAGCGGGAGGATACCATACATCCATTTATCTCTGGTAATAAGTGGCGTAAATTGAAATATGTTTTGCAGGAAGCTAGAGTAAATAACAAAACGCATCTGGTTAGCTTTGGCGGTGCATATTCTAATCATCTGGTAGCATTGGCAAATGCAGGTGCTCAATATGGTTTTAAAACAACTGCTTTTGTTAGAGGCGAGGAGGTACACAATCATATGCTTGGTTTATGCAAATGTTGGGGAATGGAATTGATTTTTGTATCGCGTGATGCATATCGCAATAAGCAAAAACTATTTGATGACTATTCCGGCACGAGTAAGCAAATGCTGATGATAGATGAAGGAGGCAGAGGCGCATCAGCTGCCAAAGGCTGTGAAGAGATATTAGATGATGTAGAAGGTTACACACATGTATGCTGCGCTGTAGGAACAGGCACCACGTTGGCCGGACTAGCAATTGCTGCGCAACGAAAAAATATAATAGCAGAAGGATTTTGCGTTTTAAAAGGTGCTGAAGAAATAGAAGATGATATCCGCGTACTTACGAATAAACATACGTCATTTGTTATGCATCATCAGTTTCATTTTGGCGGTTATGCCAAATCAGACGAGGCCATGATGCCTTTTATACAAACATTTGCCAAAGAAACGGGGATATTGCTTGATCAGGTTTATACAGCAAAAATGGTAAGAGGAGTAGATGAACTGATAAAGCAAGGCCATTACCCCTATGGTAGTAAGATTTTACTCATACATACCGGAGGCTTGCTGGGTTTATTATCTATGATTTAAAGTTGGCGCAGTTTTAATAGTTTCTCGGTTGATTTTAATCCGTGCCCACTAAAAAGTGAAACTACCGTTTCATTTTCTGATCGCAGCAGATATTTTTTAAGACCTGCTATGGTTGCAGCAGAGGTTGGTTCAATATAAAAACCTTGTCCAAGCATTTCACGCAATGCATCAATAATTTCATCTTCAGTAACTGTAATAAATTGACCTTTACTTTCATTCACAGCCGATAACATTTGTGCGCCTCTTACCGGAGCTGCTATAGCAATACCTTCTGCAAGCGTATGCAGTGAAGTAACGGCTGCCGGCTGGGTTTGCTTAAGTTCAAATGCCTTAGCCAATGGGGCACAATTTGCGCTTTGTACGGCAACAAGTTTAGGCATCTGGTGTATGATGCCTGCTTTTAATAAATCATGAAAACCTATATGACAGCCCAGCAATAATGTTCCATTTCCTGCAGGTAATACAAGCGCATCAGGGGCTTTCCAACCCAATTGTTCGCAAACCTCATAGGCAAATGTTTTGGTGCCATGCATAAAAAAAGGATGGTAGCAATGGCTGGCATAATAATGCAGTGAAGCAGCCTTTAATGCAGCAGCAGCAGTAGCTTCTCTCGAGCCTTTTATTTTTATAATTTTGGCACCATTCCATTCCATCTGAGCCAGTTTGGCTTCAGCTGTATCTTCCGGAACATAAATATCACAGGCAATGCCGGCTCTGGCTGCATAGGCAGCAACCGCACAGCCTGCATTCCCGGATGAATCCTGCACAACTTTTTTTATTTTTAGATGGTTTACATGACTCATCATTACGGTTGCTCCCCTGTCTTTATAAGAGCCTGTTGCAAATAGCTGCTCCTGTTTAATTAGGGCTTTTTTGTTACTAAAGCTTACCTCAAGCAAGGGTGTAAATCCCTCATCAAAACTCACAATATCCGCATCGTATAAAACTGGTAAGGCTTCTCTGTATCTCCATAAATTGGGTTTGCGTTTTTCAATAGCTGAAATGGGAAAGCCGGCTTCAAATTCAAGATCAAGTAGATATCCGTTCCTGCCAACATAGTTGGCATATGCTGCATCTAACTGCTCATGTGTAACCTGTTCCTTAAAATTCATTTGTTAGGATACAATCATTTTTTAAATTTAAACTGCTGAAAAGAGCTTATTTACATCGGAAAAGTAATACAAAAAGCATAATAGCAGAAAAATAGCTGGTAATTGGAACCTTAAAATGAAGGCCTAATGAACAGCCACTGACTTATTGATAAAATCTATAACATAGGATGGCGCAGCGTTACCAATTATTAAATAAATGAAATACAGCGTTATATATTTTTCAGTCGTATCTTTTTTACCTGAAAATAATGGTCACTATTGTGGCAGTGAGGGTATAAAAATGTAATCTTTCTTAAAATGTTGATTTGGGGGTTTCTTAAGAAAATATTAAGAAGCTACTATTATAAATTTGTTCGCAAATCAAATGAAACAATTAAACCAAATTACTATATGAATACTATGCATTATTTAAAAGCAACTGCATTGAAATTGCTTGTTCCTGCCTTGCTTTTGCTGTTTGGATCTATTTTTCAGCAAGCAGAAGCAACGCACGTGGTAGGTAGTGATATTAGTTATGAGTGCGTGGAAGGTGCTCCTCCCGGTACTTTTCGTATACGCCTGGTGCTATATCGAGATTGTATAGGTATCCCGATGTGTCCGGGCAATTGTGGTGCGCCATGTTCTCGTACTGTTCAGATCCAGGGGGCAGATCCATCGTGTAATGGTCAAACATTTGGTAACGTTACTGTAAATCTAGTGAATGTAAGGGATGTAAACCCCAATCCTGATTGCCCTACATCCAAGAGTACTTGTACCAATATGGGTTGCGTTACTCCAGGCCCTTTTACCCCTGCTGTTGAGCGGTATGAATTTACAGGTATTGTAAATCTTAATCAAATAGGCATACCTGCCAGTTGTTGTAATGTACGCATTGTTTGGCAGGAGTGTTGCAGAAATGGTGCAATTAGCACAGGCGCATCTAATCAAAACTTTTATATGGAAGCCATTGTGAATCGTTGTCTTTCATCCAATCCCTGCAACGGCTCACCTCAGCTGAGTAACGACCCTTATGCTTTTGCCTGCGGTGGGCAACCATTCACATTTAATAATGGTGCAATTGACCCAGATCTTGATTCATTGACATACTCCTTTGCTCCTGCGCTGCAAGGTCCAGGTGCATCTGTTACCTATATCCCTCCATACAGTGCACAAACCCCAATGCCTTGGACAGGACCTGCTTCCGGTGTTTTTCCTGCCGGTATTTCTTGTGATCCAAACACAGGTGATATTATGTTTACCGCACCAATGGGCGGTGGAGGATTGATTATTGGAGTAATGGCAATAGAGGTCCGACAATGGCGCACAATTAATGGTGTTCCAACTGTAATTGGTATTACCCGAAGAGATATTCAAATGGTAGTGCTCCAGTGCCCGCCAAATAATCCCCCAAGAATTGCAACCCGACCGAGTAACCCCGGCAATCAACCCCGAACCAGCTGGAGTATATGTGCCGGAGACCAGCTGTGCTTTGATATTGTTGCCAAGGATACGGATTTTCTTCCGCCTACTATTTCCGATACCACCAAATTGGGATGGAATGCTGCCTTGGCAAGGTTTGGTGCTACCTTTACACCAAATTATAATCCAACACAGCGCAAGTTATTAGGGCCAAGAGAAGACGACTTTAAATTTTGCTGGCAACCTGCAGAAAATTTAGCAAGTACAACGCCTTATTATTTCACGGTAACAGCTAAGGATAACCGTTGCCCCTTACCCGGCACCATTACAAGGGCTTTTAATATTAGGGTATTGGCAAAGCCCGATGTGTTAATACAGAAAATTCCATCTAATTGCGGTAAGTGGGCAGTCAGATATAATTTGCCAGTAAATAAACCCGTCCAGTCATTTGTGCTTCGAACCTGGCAAATTTCTAAAGAGCCATTTGATTATGCATTTATAAACGGATCGCATCAATTTAATAATGTGCAGCAAACGTCAGTCATTAATTTTACTAAAGGTGGTAAATATCTGGTAATGCTCAATATGGCCAGTCCCGGCCCTGCCGGCTCACCGCCATGCATAAAAACATTTTATGATACCTTAACTGTTGATACCCCGGTTGCCCCATCTATCAGAGATACATTTGTATGTATTGGCAATTCTGTTATGTTGCAGGCTAGAGCAAGATTTGGCAAACCTGCTTATCAATTCCGGTGGTTTAATAGCATCAGTGATACCATTGTACCATTAAATGCTCCTCCACTAACCATTGGTAACCTAATGGTTGCTCCTGCTCAAACCAGAAAATATACGTTACAGGTAAGAGATCAGGAAGGTTGCAGGGTTTATGACTCCATAACGGTTCAGGTCAGACGCTTGCCTATTGGTACACTGCCTGATTCTACCCGATTATGTTTTGGGGACAGTGTAACGATGAATCCGGGTAATGACGGAGGCAGGGTGCGGCAATTCTTATGGAGCACCGGAGATACACTGCAGCAAATTACACGTGGCGATTCCAATACCTATACTGTCAGGTTAATTGACACCTCCGGTTGTATTCAGTTTGATACCATGAAGGTTTTTGTGAATAGACCAATTATACCAAATGCAGGTTTGGATACTGCTATATGCTCCGGAGATACCGCAACATTAATAGGCTCCGGAGGCCAACTGTATATGTGGCGCAATATAACCACCAATACGCTGCTATCTCCAAAGTCTCATAACCGCACCGTGCGCGTTAATCCGGTTAATGTAACCGTGCCCACGCAGTATGAACTTACGGTTTATCAAAGTTATCCGGACACAACAAGCCGGTATAAAGAATGCTTCAACATAGATACAGTTGTTGTGGCGGTCCGACCGTTGCCGGTGCTAACCCGACCGCAACCTGTGCAGGCCTGTAAGTCTACCAACCTTATTAACGCACCAATATTTGGTGTGAATCAACCCGGTGGTGTAGGTATATGGAGTTATCCAAGAGCACCAGGAGCAATTGTTAACGGAGCGGTGATTCAATTCAGGGTTGACAGTCTGAAGAATATTCCAAATAAAGACACCATCATGTCTTTTGACAACTGGTTGGTTTATCGTTATACCGCTCCTGCTAGTTTTGGCGGTTGTACCCGCACAGATTCGAGTATCGTACGCATTTTTGGAAATCCACGGGTAAACGCAGGCCCTACATTAATATGGTGTGAAAATGGCGGTATTTATAATATAACTTCTTTTAATCAGAAGTACTTGCCAACAGGAAATGCTACGCAAGAAGAATGGACTGGAAATGGAATTTATTCTCAGGTGGTAGGTATAAATAGGCTTCATTATTTTAACCCGAATTTACCGGGTGTAATTAAGTCCCCTGGGTTCAATATACAGAAGTATAGATATACCCATATCTATAATGCAAGTAACCCTGCCACCCGTATAGATTGTGCCAATGAAGATACTGTAATTTTCCGCGTTATTGAGATACCTCAAATAGATGCAGGTAGCAATATTATTGTATGTAAATATGAACCTGAATTTATTATTGGTCAGAAGGCGGGTGCTAATACTATACCATTTACCGGTGCAAGCTACTGGCGTCCTGCTAATACAACCATTAATCCTGCTATGCGAGATACAGTTCCGGGTGCCGGTGGTAATGGATGGTCAAAGTTTTTTGCCGGTTCTACTGCAATTCCTAATCCTGCACCACCAGCTTTTCCAACCAATACCGTAACATACAAAATGTATTATGAAGATCGTTCAACCGGGTGTTTGGTGCGAGACAGTATTAATCTTACAGTTGCACGTGTGCCGCAGATTGACGTAGTTTTCAGCAATCCTGCAGCAGATTCACCGTTGGTTTGCTTAAGTAAAGGAGATGTATTTTTTAATTGCTTCGTAAATGGCAATTTAAATAGCAATGGTGTATACGGTGGAAGTCCGGCTTTTATTAAGAATACCAGTGGGACAATACCGGGAAATGCTATTTTCAATACACTTCATAGCTCTGTTCAACCAAATAATATGATGATTTATAGTTGGACAGACAAATCAACGCAGGCAGAATGTGTTAGTTCAGATACCGTCTATATAAGAACCCAGGTACCTCCAACCATTAGTGTTACTCCGGGTGGTGCCATTTGTGCTTATGATGACACTATTGCGGTTTCAGTAGCATCCATTGGTACAGGTTATACACATACATGGAGCGTGATGGCTCCTGGCAGCGGTGCATTTACAAACGATCAGGCAATGGCTACCAGCTATAGGCCCAGCACATCAGATAAAACAGCTGGAACAATTTGGGTAAAGGCTACTACCAATCCCAAAGAGAAATGTCCTGTAGTTTCAGATAGTACACAGCTTACCATTAATCCGGTACCTACAGCCAATGCGTTGAATGATACTGCCGGTTGTTTGCCTATTACTGCTAATTTCGTTGCAGGCCCTACAAATATTGCAACACCTGTAAATTACAGCTGGCGCTGGATTACCCCAGGAGGAGGAACATCCTCAGCCAATAGCATCAGCAGGTCATTTGCTACGTATCAAAACAATGGCTTACATGTAGGAGAACTTACTGTAACCAGTCAGGTAGGCAATTGTATTGACATCGATACCTTTACCGTAAGAACACATGCGGTGCCGAAGGCAGATTTTTCAATGGACCCACCAAATGGAAAAACAACCATAGCCAAGCCGTTTTTTAATTACTATGACCAATCTACAGTGGAAGACAATAGCAACATGAGTTTCTTGTGGATGTTAGGACCTGAATTATTTGACTCTACTAAAATCAGGACTTCAACAGAAAGAAATCCAATGAATATAGAATACAACCCTGATGTAGGTGGTAGAGATATCTGGCTAAAAGTTACCACGGAGCATGGTTGCGTGGATTCTACCTCCAGACGCATTGTAATAGACCCGGATATTACGGTTTTTATACCCAATGCATTCTTCCCCGGTTCAGGTGTGAATTGTCGTGATGGTGAACTTTGTAACCGTGTGTTTAAGGTTGCAGCTGATGGTCACTTGTCAATCGAGATTTTCATCTTTAACCGTTGGGGTCAGCAGGTATATTATAGCAAAGATGCAGAAGAAGGCTGGAACGGGAAAATGAACAATGGAAAAGACGGAGGTCAAGATTGCCCGCAGGAGGTATATATCTATCAGGTAAATGCAACCAGTTTTAATGGTAAGCAATATCGTTACTCGGGCTCTGTTACCTTGTTAAGATAACAACCGCCATAAGAGATAGAAGAAACGGGATGCTGATTTATATCAGTGTCCCGTTTTCGTTTAAGTGATTGCTGAAAGTGAATACAGAAATTTTATATCTTGCTGCAAATTGCATGCAATGAAAAAATTTGTTTTTCTTTTGTTTTCCTTCGTTTACCTTCATACAAACGCACAGGAAACCTTTCCGGTAAATGGGCCTTATAACTCTCAAATGCAGTTTGATGCATTTGTAAATGCAACCATCCAGGTTGATGAGCAAACAAAAGTTAGCAATGCCACGCTCATTATTAAAAATGGTAAAATTGAAAAAGTAGGCATCAACCTAATTCCTCCTGCAGGAGCCAACATTCATGATATGAAAGGGCGTTATATTTATCCAGCTTTTGTCGAATTGTGCTCAGGTTCGGTTACCACTCCAAAAAACCAACATACAAACAAGGCCGATTTACCTTTCCTATCATCTAAGCTCGGAGCATATTACTGGAACGAAGCTATTAAACCGGAGGTACACGCTGTGAATTATTTTACATCAGATGAAAAGCATTCAGCATACCTAAGGGCTTGTGGTTTTGGCTCAGTATTGGCACATGTTGATGATGGTATATACAGAGGTACGGCTGTACTTGCCACTACCGGTAATGCAGCAAATGAACATGAGCTCATTATCAAAGAAAAAGCAGCCTCTGTTTTATCTTTTAAAAAGGGCAATTCATCACAAGATTATCCCTCATCAATGATGGGAACCGTGGCATTGTTGCGACAAACGTATTATGATGCTCGCTGGTACGGTAATCAAACTACAGAGAAAAATCTGAGTCTTCAGGCATTTAATGAGCAGCAGGCTTTGCCTCAGATTTTTATTGCCAATCATAAACTGAATGTATTTCGTGCAGATAAAATTGCTGATGAGTTTAACATAAACTATATCATCAAAGGAGCAGGCGATGAATACCAGCGTATCAGTGAAATAAAAGCAACAAAGGCGCCACTTATTGTTCCTGTAAATTTCCCAAAGCCATATGAAGTGAGCGACCCTTATGATGCAGATTTCATTTCACTTGGTGATTTAAAGCATTGGGAGATGGCGCCATCAAATTTATCTGCATTGTATGCGGCACAGATTGAATGTGCCATTACTGCAGATGGATGTAAGGATGCAGCTACTTTTCTAAAGAATTTAAGAAAAGCGTATAAAAATGGGGCTACCTCACAACAGTTACTACGCTCATTAACCACCATTCCTGCCAGACTCATTAAAATGGACCAGCAACTGGGAGCCATTAAACCCGGTATGATGGCCAACCTTATAATAACCAATGGTGATTTATTTAATGAAGAAACCCAAATACTTTCAGTTTGGACAAAGGGAGTTAAGCATACCGTTGAAAACCTTTCTGAAACCAAACTGGCCGGCACATATCAGATTCAAATGGGTAATAATGAAACATTGCAACTTAAAGCCAAAACAAAAGACGGGAAACAGGTTTATCAAATAATAAGTGGTAACGATACCATGCAAGCACAGGTTCAACTTGCGCAACTGGTTAGTATTACTTATCCGGTTTCTAAAAGCAACTCATTTACACAACAACTTACGGCTTATGTATTAAAGTTAGATAGCAGCAATTACCCCTATACCATTCAATCATTACAGGGAGAAGTAGTATTGCAAAATGGCAGCCGTGTGGCATGTAATATCAAATTAGTAGCACCATATGTAGATGAGAAGGTTTTGCCCGTAGAGAAAAAAAATCAAGGCACAGGAAAAGTATTATATCCATTTACGGAATATGGCTATGAAGATCTGAAAGTGGCGGAAACAGTATTGTTTAAAAATGCTACCGTATGGACAAATGAAAAAGAAGGAATAATGAGTGAAGCAGATGTGGCGATTAAAGAAGGTAAAATTATTGCTGTAGGAAAAAATATTACCCTGCCCGGTGCAAAAATAATTGACGCAACGGGCAAGCACCTTACCACCGGCATTATTGATGAGCATTCACATATAGCCATCACGCAAGGCGTAAATGAAGGTACACAAGCCATAACCAGTGAGGTAAGAATTGGTGATGCAGTAAACAGTGAAGACATTAATATATACAGGCAATTGGCAGGTGGGGTAGTAGCTGCGCAATTATTGCACGGATCTGCAAATCCCATTGGTGGGCAAAGTGCACTGATTAAATTAAGATGGGGCTTACCGCCTGAACAAATGAAAATTGAAGGTGCAGACGGTTTTATCAAATTTGCTTTGGGTGAAAATGTGAAACAAAGCAACTGGGGCGACAGGGCAACCATTCGTTATCCGCAAACACGTATGGGTGTGGAGCAGATGATGATGGATGGATTTACACGAGCTAGGCAGTATGAATTAGAATTAAAACGCAATCCTAATATCAGAAAAGATCTGGAACTGGAGGCACTGCTCGAAATTTTACAGAGTAAACGATTTATCAGTTGCCACTCTTACGTGCAATCAGAGATTAATATGCTCATGCATTTAGCCGATTCGTTCGGATTTCGCGTAAACACGTTCACTCATATTTTGGAAGGCTACAAAATTGCCGATAAAATGAAAAAGCATGGTGTATATGCCAGTACCTTTGCCGACTGGTGGGCATATAAATATGAAGTGATTGATGCCATACCATTTAATGCTGCTATTTTAAACAAAGTTGGGGTGCTCACTGCAGTTAATTCCGATGATGCTGAGATGGGGAGACGACTTAATCAGGAAGCGGCAAAAATTGTAAAGTACGGAGGATTATCGGAAGAAGAAGCATGGAAGATGGTTTCGCTAAATCCGGCAAAAATGCTACACCTGGATACTAGAATGGGCTCTGTAAAAGTTGGTAAAGATGCTGATATTGTGCTTTGGAACAATCATCCCTTAAGTATTTATGCCCAGCCTGAATATACCTACGTTGATGGCAGATGCTTGTATAGCAAAGAGCAAGATGTATTATTAAGAGCATCTATACAAAAAGAACGTATGCGCATTATTGCAGCTATGCAAGCCGCAAAAGCCAGCGGTGAAAAGGCAGAACAACATGTTTCTGAAACAGATCCTAATTATCACTGCGAAGATTAAATATATGAAGATGAAAAATAAATTATTAATAAGTTTACTGGTACTTGTCACTACACGTTTATTTGCCCAGCAAATACCTGTTATAATACAAGATGGAATGTTTCATTTAGGTAATGGCCGGGTTATGGAAAATGGCTTTCTGGTAATGCTGGAAGGAAAGATTGCTTTTATTGGCAAGGAACTACCTGCCTTTTATAAAAATGCAAAAGTTATTGATGCAAAGGGTAAACACATTTACCCGGGTTTTATTTGCATGAATACCTATGTGGGTTTAAATGAAATTGATGCCGTGCGCGCCACCAGAGATTATCAGGAGGTGGGATTGTTTAATCCCAATGCACGCGCTCTAATTGCCTACAATACCGACTCTAAGATTATACCTACTGTAAGGTACAACGGCATTACACATGTGCAAGCTGTGCCGCAAGGTGGCGTTATAAGCGGCTCATCCAGTGTGATGAAAACTACCGGATGGAATTGGGAAGATGCCGCTGTGCTTGCAGATGAGGGCATACACCTGAACTGGCCTGAGCACTACATACAAACCGGTTGGTGGGCAGAGCCGGGTGAGGTTCAGAAAAACAAAACCCGCGAACAGGTAGATGCCATAGCTGATTTTTTTAGAGAAAGCAAGCGTTATGCAAGTGTTCGCAATCCGGAGAAAGCAAACCTGCGATACGAAGCAATGAAAGGAGTGTTCAATGGCAACAAAAATGTATATGTTCATATTAATAGTGCCAAGGGTATTCTTTCCGCTATTCAGTTTTTTAAATATTATCCTGAAATAAAATGGGTGTTGGTTGGTGCAAGTGATGCGTGGAAAGTTGCAGATTTAATTAAGGAAAACAATATACCGGTAGTGTTAAGTCAGTTACATAGACTTCCAAATGCCAATGCAGAGGATATTGATATGCCTTTTAAACTTCCCTATCTGCTTATGCAAAAAGGAATTCAGGTAGCAATAGGTCATAGCGGCAGTTGGGAAAGCAGGAATGTAATGTTTAATGCAGGTACTGCCGCAGCAAATGGTTTAGGTAAGGAGCAGGCACTCATGTGCATTACATCTATACCTGCTCAAATAATGGGGCTGAAAGATGTGGGTACACTGGAGCAGGGAAAACAGGCAAGTGTTATCATTAGTGAAGGAGATGCACTGGATATGCGAACCAATAAAATGGCGTGGATGTTTATTAACGGAGAGGAAGTAGACAATAAAAACCAGCAGGTAGAGTTATATGAAAAGTATATGAACAAGTATGGATTAAAACCATGAGTAAGGAAGAACAAAATCCGTGGCAAACACTTCAAACAAATACGGTTTATGAGTCACCGTGGATAGCTGTGCATCATCATGATGTATTAAATCCGGCAGGTAATCCGGGAACTTACTCTGTTGTTCATTTTAAAAAACTGGCCATTGGTATTGTTCCGCTAGATAACGAGATGAATACCTGGCTGGTTGGCCAGTATCGCTATCCGTTGAAGACATACACCTGGGAAATTCCGGAGGGTGGAGGCAACAGGGATGAAGCTCCTTTAACCTCCGCCAAGCGAGAGTTGTTGGAGGAGTGCGGGATTGAAGCAACCGAATGGCAACTTATTCAACAGCTACAATTGAGTAACTCTGCTACCGATGAATTGGCATTTTTATTTGTTGCAAGGGGATTAACCTATACACAGGCGCAACCGGAAGAAACAGAACAACTACAAATAAGAAAAGTGCCTTTTGATGAAGTTTATCAAATGGTATGTAATGGCGTAATCACAGATAGTTTGAGTGTGGCAGCCATATTAAAAGTGAGGTTGTTGTTGCAGGAAAATAAATTATAAGCAAAAAGTCTCACGATAGTTTTTTGCGCATCATATAATCTTCACAAAGTCTTTTACCCAGCTGAAAACTTCTTTCTGAAAAAATTTCAAATCCGTTTTTCTCATAAAATTTTACTGCACGACTGTTCTCCTTCCACACGCCTAAAAAAAGATAATGAAAATTCTTTTGTATGGCATGCTCAATGGCCTTATCCATTAATAGTTGCCCTGCATCCTTGCCAAAATACTGTTTTAATACATATATTTTTTCAAGTTCAATGGTCTTGCCTTCAAGCCCGCTATATGAATTATTAGCAATGAGCTTAATATAACCAACAGATACATCTCCATCTTCACAAAGGTAATAAGCAATTTCAGGGTTTTGTAAGTTTTGTTTGATTACATCAGGATGATAAGCTTTTGAGATATAAGCTTGCATATCATCCTCTGAATTAAAAGGCCTGAAAGTATCATAAAATGTTTCGCTGCCTAATGATACCAATATTTCTGTATCATTCATACCTGCTTTTCTTATGCTAAGCATTTCTTCTTTCTGTTAAGTAATCTCTTAGCTGCATAGCTTTTATTACATATTCCCCCATCAGTTCTAAATCAATAGTGTCATGCTCAAACATTTCCCAATGTTTAATTTGGGTTTGCCCTGCATCAACTGATAGTATCTGTGCTTCGTCAGGTATAAGTTTGCCATTACAAAAACCCAATACCATCCGTTTTTTCTTATATGTGCCCATGTACAACATCATGCCTTTATAATCATAAAACGGACAGTTATACCTGATGGTTTCTTTAATTTCCGGAAAAGTAGAAATCAGTTGTCTTACCTCTTTAAATCTTTGTTGCATCCATTGCGGTAGTTGCGCAACATAGTCATCAACTGAATAAACCCGATTCATTTATTTTCTGGAAAAAATCAAATCAAGATTTCTTTTCGGCATGGCAAAATCCGGATAAATTTCTAAAGCTTTAAAATAACATTCCTTGGCTTTCTCTAAATTTTTTTGTTGCATATAAACAAAGCCAAGCATGTTCCATGCTGCAGCTTCCACAGGTACTTGTTGTTTGGTGCGTTCATCAGCAAAAACTTCCAGGATTTCTTTGCTGCCTTTGTAATTTGCCAATATATTATCAATTGTTTTACGTGCTTCGGCAAGGTTGCCTGTTCCAACCTGTAATGAAGCAATTTGGGCTATGTATTGAACCTTACCGGTTGATTTATACAAATTAGTAAGGATGGCAAATTGTTCATCTACCTCTCCGGTTTCTTGCAGACATATTAATTTTATATTCTGGAACTTTTCATCGTTCGGATAGCGCTTTAAACTTTCTGTTACAGCGGAAAGGCATGCCTGTACATTGTTTACTGCGCCAAACAATTCCGGAAGCGAATCTCGCAAACCGTTGGTGGAGTCGCTAAGTAAAACCATTTGTATCGCAGTAATCGCAGTTTGGTAATCTTTCATTGCCACGCTTTTTTCATATAACTTTTTATGGTCTGCAGTGGCACCTGTACCCTGATTAGATGATGGTTTACATGCAAAAAACAAGGTTAAGGCAATAATAGGAACGATTAGTTTTTTCATTGTTTATCTACTTTTAAATTGTTTTAGTTGGTTACAAATGTAAGCAAGCGTTTGGTTTATTGGTGTGAATGTGAATGGTAATGTTGATTCAATTTTGTGGCTATTGTAATAATATGCTTTCAATGAAGTTCTTGCTGTTTCGCGTGTTATTGCAGGTTTTTTGCCCGTTGCCAGGTATTTTATATAATCTGCAGCCACGGCTAGTTTTGCAATAAAAGGGGTAACGCGTATAAACGGTTTCTTTTTTTGTAGCAAGGTTGCGGTGCTATTTAAAAAATCTTTCATTGATAAATTAGTTGCCACCAGCACATAACGTTGCCCAAATATTTTACGTTTAGTTAATTGAATCATGGCCTTGGCAACATCATTTACATCAACATATCCATTTACACCTGTTGTGTAAAAAGGCATACCATTCCAAACCATATCAAATAGCTTGCAGGATCCTTTATGCCATTGGCCTACACCTAAAATTACTCCTGGGTTAACTATTACCACCTGCAGGCCTTCTTCCATTCCTCTCCAAGCCTCCATTTCAGCCTTGTGTTTACTAATGGCATAATTACTGTTCTCAGCAGATGTTGTCCATGCGGATTGTTCATCAATTTGCGCACCGGATTTTGCTCTACCCAATGCAGCAATAGAGCTAACATGGCACAATTCACTCACCCTGCATATAAGCGCAACATTTACCACATTGGCAGTTCCTTCTACATTTACACGCATCATGTCATTGCGGTCTTTTTTTAGAAATGATACCATAGCTGCACAGTGGTAAACCGTATCAACTCCTTCAAATGCTGTGGTTAGTGCCGGCACATCCATAATATCTGCATCCAGCCATTGTAGCCCGGAGAAGTATGCATCTTTTTGTGTTTGTGTATGGTTTTTAAAAAATGCATCAGCAATCAATTCAAACTCCTCAAGTGAAGATTGCATGCGTTTTAGTGCACGCACCTGTTTACCTGCCTGCAGTAAATGGCAAACAACATGTGCGCCTAAGAATCCGGTGGCTCCTGTTACAGCTATCAAGGTGTGGATATGTTTATTAAAGGGCGCTCAAAAATAGGCTATTTTGTGGTGTTCATTTCTAAATGTATGCAATTAGCTGATTTTTTAACGCCTGTGCCGGAATCCGTGTTTGGCAATATGCCCGATAGCTCACCCAAAACCATGATTAATGTGGCAGATGTGTTTGTAAAACACATGCCTGAATTGGAAGGTGTTCATCTGGCCATTGTGGGTGTGCAGGAGGATCGCATGGCCGATTCACATCAAGGTGCTGCTATGTCGCCCGATGCCATTCGTAAGTATTTTTATCACTTGGTGCAGCCCAAGTTTGAGGTTAAACTGGTTGATTTAGGCAATATTATAGCTGGCAGCACGGTAAATGATACCTTTTTTGCGTTGAGTGAAGTTGTTTCTTATTTACTAGATAAAAAAATTATTCCCATTATTCTTGGCGGCACACAAGATCTTGCCTATGCCCAATATACAGCCTACCAAGGCAGAAGACCTAATTTGCAACTGGCTGCATGCGACTCTAGGTTTGATTTAAAACAATATGAGGCAAATCCTTTTGCATCCAATTACCTCTATAAAATCATTGCGCATCAGCCCAATTACCTTTTTAATATTGTGCATTTGGCCAACCAAAATTATTTTATTGAGCAGGAAAGTTTTGATGCATTTGAGCGCATGAATTTCGATTCTCACAGGTTAGGCAGCATTAAAGGTAAAACAGCAGTAACAGAACCTTTGCTGCGCAATGCAGACATGTTTGTATTTAGTATGAACAGCATACGTGCTTCCGATTGCCCTGCCTCCATTGAGTCAAATCCCAACGGATTATTTGGTGAAGAAGCATGCCAGATTATGCGTTATGCAGGTATGGGCAATGAATTAACCAGTGTGGGTATATTTGATATGAATGCATTAAAAGATATGGATGGCCGAAGTGCCAAACTAGTTTCGCAAATGATTTGGTATTTTATTGAAGGATTTTATCACCGCAGAAACGATTATCCGCTGCCAGAAAGCAACGATTATATGATTTACCGGATGGCATTAAAAAACAACCATTACGAGATTGTGTTCTATAAGCATGTGCTAAGTGATCGCTGGTGGATGGAAGTGCCTTACCCCAAAGAGCGTTCCAATCAAAGTGGTTCATTTATGGTGCCATGCAGTTATGAAGATTTTGCAGCTGCACAGAATGATGAAATCCCCGACAGGTGGATGAAGGCATATCAGAAGTTGTTATAAAGAGAGACTGCTTCGCTTAAAGAGGAAAGAAGTGAGGGACGGAACATTGAGTTATGAAGGTTTTATTCAATCGGTCTTACTTATTACTTCATCAATTTTATTAAAAGCAGCACACGTAAGAGATATGTTAAATATGGAACGCTGAATGTATAATCTTATAATCTTTCAGTTATTCGCCCTTCACCAACTTAATAGGTAACAATTTATGATTATCAATAAGCAGGTAATACATTCCACTACTTAAGTTATTTATATCAATACTCTCATTTTCTCTTTCTATAGTTCCTTTAAGCATTTCAACGCCTTTAGTATCTACTAATTTATAACTTGCCCCAATTAATATGGCATCCACTTTAATTGTAACTTCACTGATTGCCGGATTAGGAAAAACAAGTAATTTAGTGTTTTCTGCTAATTCATTTGCGCCAACGTTTATAATAGAAATGTCTAGAACTGCGCTATCACTGCATCCTTTATCATTAGTGACCAAAACATTTAACTTGCCTGTACCTGCAGTGAGCCATTGTATGGTAACCGAATTCGTACCCTGCCCACTCACAATGATTCCGTTGATAATATTCCACTTATAGCTTACATTTAATTGTTGGGTTATGAGATAATTATAATTTGTAAGCGGATTTAAGCCTGTTGTAGGGCCAACTATTATACCTGTTTCTGGCTTTGTATTTACCGTTAAGTTTAAGGTTGCCGAACTATCACAACCAGCCGCATTGGTCAAGCCCGTTTTGGTTTGTGTTCCTGCAGCAGTAAATGTGAGCCCATTCCAAGAATAAGGCAAAGCACTGGGGCAAATACTGAGGTTGGTAGTTGATGAGCTATTCGATTTTACAGTTAAGTTAAGCGTTGCCGAACTATCACAACCAGCTGCATTGGTCAACCCTGTTTTGGTTTGTGTTCCTGCAGCAGTAAAAGTAAGTCCGTTCCAAGAATAAGGTAAAGCACTAGGGCAAATACTGAGGTTGGTAGTTGATGAGCTATTCGATTTTACAGACAAATTAAGTGTAGCTGAACTATCACAACCAGCTACATTGGTCAACCCTGTTTTGGTTTGTGTTCCAGCCGCTGTAAATGTAAGCCCGTTCCAAGAATAAGGCAAAGCACTGGGGCAAATACTGAGGTTGGTAGTTGATGAGCTATTCGATTTTACAGATAAATTAAGTGTAGCCGAACTATCACAACCAGCAGCATTGGTCAACCCTGTTTTGGTTTGTGTTCCTGCAGCAGTAAAAGTAAGTCCGTTCCAAGAATAAGGTAAAGCACTAGGGCAAATACTGAGGTTGGTTGTTGATGAGCTATTCGATTTTACAGACAAATTAAGTGTAGCCGAACTATCACAACCAGCTACATTGGTCAACCCTGTTTTGGTTTGTGTTCCAGCCGCTGTAAATGTAAGCCCGTTCCAAGAATAAGGTAAAGCACTAGGGCAAATACTGAGGTTGGTTGTTGATGAGCTATTCGATTTTACAGATAAATTAAGTGTTGCCGAACTATCACAACCAGCTACATTGGTCAACCCTGTTTTGGTTTGTGTTCCAGCCGCTGTAAATGTAAGCCCGTTCCAAGAATAAGGTAAAGCACTAGGGCAAATACTGAGGTTGGTAGTTGATGAGCTATTCGATTTTACAGATAAATTAAGTGTAGCCGAACTATCACAACCAGCAGCATTGGTCAACCCTGTTTTGGTTTGTGTGCCTGCAGCGGTAAAAGTAAGTCCGTTCCAAGAATAAGGTAAAGCGCTAGGGCAAATACTGAGGTTGGTAGTTGATGAGCTATTTGATTTTACAGACAAATTGAGTGTAGCTGAACTATCACAACCAGTTGCATTGGTCAACCCTGTTTTGGTTTGTGTTCCTGCAGCAGTAAATGTAAGCCCATTCCAAGAATAAGGCAAGGCACTAGGGCAAATACTGAGGTTATTATTTGATGAGGTTGGTAATTTGACTAGTCCGTTTAACAGAATATTTTGAGTGGCAGCCCAAGTAGTTGTGCAACTGATATTTCCTGTAGGTGTTCCGGAAGCCGCGCTGCTCATACGAACATAAATAGTGGTTATTCCTACCGAATCAGCCGTACGATTAAGTATTATGCTTGATGTATAACCTGAAGATTGGCTGGTCGAAATCTCAAAACCCGAAGGTGCAGTTATGGTTATATTTGCTACCAAATTTATTCCACGAATGCTAAAACTTTGAGATGTTGAAGTGTTACCTGTGCATGCTGAAAAATTGGTTATACTTCCTGTACGAATTATCTCTGGTATCCTAGGATTATTGCGGTATACTGAAAGAGTATTGTTGGAAGTAAAGTATGAATTGGCAGTGGCCAGGTCGGGTGTACCATCAGCATTTAAATCACCAATAGCCAAAGAAAGTGGTTGAAGTCCTAATGGTGGCTGAGGGCCGTCAATAGTAGTTGCCGCACTCATACTCAATACACCACCAGAACCGTTATTACGCAATAGAGATAGATTACCGCTGGTCCCGTTAGCTACTGCTAAATCCAGCTTCCCGTCTCCATTTAAATCAGCTATGGCAACGGATGCAGGACTTGTTCCTGCTGCGTACGACACCGGTGTTGCAAAACTAACTGCTGAAGTGGTACTGGTATTGCGCAGTACGAACACATTCGTGGTATTATTAGCCACTGCAACATCATGTTTCCCATCTCCATTTAAATCACCAATAGCTAATGCATATGGATTGGCGCTAACTGTAAAATCGGTTTTTGTTGCGAAGCTTATCGAAGTTATAGTTGTATTTCGTAAAACTGAAACTACTCCAAAACCATCTGAAACAGCAACAATTTCAGGTTTCCCGTCTCCGGTAATATCACCAATACCCACGAACCGTGGTCCAGTAGATACCTCAAAGTATACATCGCTTGCAAAACTAACTATACCGGGTGTACTCTGATTGCGGAAAACGGCAACATTAGTGAGGCCCATTCCACCCACTACAACAACTTCAGGTTTTCCGTCTCCGTTAAGATCCCCTGAGGCTATTGATGTTGCTGTACCATTTAAGTTACTTATATTAAATTGTGAGGCCGTGGCAAAACTAATATTGCCTAGTGAGCTAGTATTCCTGAGAACGGATATTTTCGCTTGATTTGCATTCAGTGAAATGATATCTGGTTTACCATCTCCGTCTATATCTGCGACCGTCAATGAAAAATTATTTCCTGCAGTAGTAAAATTCAATTTGGGTGCAAAATTAATATTCCCGCTACTGCTGGTATTGCGAAATACAGAAACTGTGTCAATAAAATTGGGATTGCTAAGCGAGATATTGGCAGTTGTTAAATCTGGCTTCCCATCACCATCAAAATCACTAACAGCTATTACTTTCGGCTGTCCTCCTGCTGAGTAATCAATCCTCGGAGAGATATCTGTTGCAGCTATACTGTCTTTATTCGGACTAAATGTCGGAACGAAAAAAGCAGTACTATAAGCCGTTAAGGATGTTGCTGTATTCAAAACAGTAATTGGCGCATGTGTGGCGCCCGCAGGCACGGTAACGTTTATTGAAGTAGCACTTGCAGAAGTAACTGTTCCTCGCGTTGCTCCAAAAAAGACAATATTATTTGCAGCTGTGGTATTAAAGCCACTGCCTGTTATTGTTACTGAAGAACCAATTGTTCCGCTTGTTGGCGAGAAGCTAGTTATAGACTGTGAGAATGACTCGTTAGCTATAAAAATAAGATTGGTAAAGATCAATATTTGTATAATTACCAACCTGCTAATTAAACTATAGTGGTGTACTTTATTGATTTGTTTCGTAATCAATAGCAGTTTCTTAGAATTTAATTGTGAGTTCATTATTTATTATTTTTAAGATTAGTATCTGTTTTAATGAAATTCAGATTAAACTGGTGTCGCAAACAAGTTCTAAATAATAATTATCCTATTATTAATTGGAAATACTCATTGTTAATTAAAGCGTCTTTTAAAATTACTTTTAAGTGTTTTTATTTTGCTATTCATTTAATTATTAGCAATATAAAGTTATCATAAATGATAACCAAATTTTTATTCAATAGGCCAACATTTGCTGATGTTAATCAAGAGCAAGTGTGCAGGATTCTCAAAAAATAATTAAGCAGATTGGTAAGAATATAGCTGCCATTAGAAAAAGGAAAGGCTTTAAGCAGAACGACTTGGCTCAGATGTGCGAATTTGAAAAATCAAACATGGCGAGAATTGAAAATGGGAATACCAATCCAACTATAAAAACCTTAATTAAGATTGCTAGAGCTTTGGAAGTTGATTTGGGGGAAATAATTAAAGATTAGATTAAGGATTACAGATAAGTTTTAAAAAAATAAAAGCTAAAAGCAAGTCATAAGCTACCAATTAAATAATCAGCCAATCATTACTCCACCGTTACAGACTTAGCTAAGTTACGAGGCTGATCCACATTGCAACCACGCATCACTGCAATATGGTATGATAACAATTGAAGTGGTATGGTAGCCAGGAGTGGCAACATGGCTTCTTCACATTGCGGGATATGGATGATATAATCGGCATGATCTTTTATGTGCTCATCGCCTTTGGTTGAAATAGCAATTACCTTGCCTTTGCGTGCACGCACTTCCTGAATATTGCTGATCACTTTTTCGTAATTGCTGTGTTGCGTGGCAATAACCACCACCGGCATTTCTTCATCAATGAGCGCAATGGGTCCATGCTTCATTTCAGCGGCAGGATAACCTTCGGCATGTATGTACGAAATTTCCTTCAGCTTCAGAGCACCTTCCAGGGCAATGGGGAAGCCATAGCCACGACCAAGGTATAATGCATTGGTGGCATTTTTAAATTGTGCAGCAATGCCTTTGATATACTCGTTTGATTTAAGTGTTTCTTCAACCTTTGCCGGAATGGTTTCCAGTTCGGTTAATAACTCACGCAGGCGCTGGGTTGTAATGGTACCTTTCTTTTGAGCAATGGAGAGTGCAATTAGTATGAGTGCGGTAACTTGTGCTGTAAAAGCTTTGGTTGATGCAACACCAATCTCCGGACCTGCATGAGTGTAGGCACCGGCATCTGTCATACGCGGAATGGAAGAACCAACTACATTACAAATACCAAATATGGTAGCACCTTTTTGTTTAGCCAGTTCTAGCGCTGCAAGTGTATCAGCAGTTTCACCTGATTGTGAAATAGCAATAACAAAATCATGCTCATCAATAACCGGATTTCTGTAACGAAACTCTGATGCATATTCAACCTCAACCGGAATACGTGCAAAATCTTCAAACAAATACTCACCAACCAGGCCTGCATGCCACGATGTGCCACAACCTACAATAATGATGCGCTTGATATTTTTTAGTTTGTCTTCAAACTTATCAATACCTGCCATGGTTATCATACCTTCATTGGTATGTATACGGCCGCGGAAAGAATCTTGTATGGAACGAGGCTGTTCATAAATTTCTTTCATCATAAAGTGATCAAAGCCGCCTTTTTCAATACTCTCTAAATTAATTTCCAGCTCGTGTATGTATGGTGTTTTAATGGTGTTATCAATGGTTTTAACAGTGAAGTTTTTACCTTCCACAATCACAATCTCACCATCATTTAAGTAAACTACATTGCGTGTGTATTCTACGATGGGTGTTGCATCAGAGGCAATAAAATATTCACCTTCACCAACACCTACCACCATTGGGCTACCTTTACGTGCGCCAATTAAATAATTGGGATCTTTTTTAGATAAGATAACAATGGCGTAAGCACCTACTACTTGTGTAAGTGCCATGCGTACGGCTTCTTCAAAACCTACTTTATTATTTTGGTATACCTCTTCTATTAAATGTATCAGTACTTCGGTATCTGTTTCGGATTTAAATTCATGCCCGCGCTCTTTCAATGCTTGTTTTAAAGAGGCGTAATTTTCAATAATTCCGTTATGTATAATGGCAAACTCACCATTCTGCGAAAGATGGGGATGGGCATTCACATCATTGGGAGCTCCATGAGTGGCCCAACGTGTATGGCCCATGCCGGTGGATGCAAATTTGGCACTGCCATCAATGGCCTGTTCAAGATCGGCAACTTTGCCACTCTTTTTATAAATCTGTAGATTTTTTTCAGGGGTAAGCAGTGCTACACCGGCACTGTCATATCCTCTGTATTCAAGTCTTTTCAGACCTTTAATAATAATAGGTAAGGCCTCTCTGTGGCCAAGGTAAGCTACGATTCCGCACATATTACTTCAAAAATACTAGAAAGATTGTAGTTTCAAAATGGATTCCGGACCTGTTGAAAAGGTCTTCAGACATTCTTTGATAGTTTCAACCTTCGTTGAAATGCTTTTAAAGTTGTCAAATGAAACAGCCTGATATGAATCAGAAAGGGCTTTGGAAGGATTAGGATGCACTTCAATTAGCAAACCGTTGGCGCCTGCAGCAACTGCAGCGAGTGACAATGCTTCAACACGGGAGGCTTGCCCTGTGCCATGGCTTGGGTCCGCAATTACAGGTAAATGGCTTAGCTCCTTGAGTAATGGAATCACGCCCACATCCATTACGTTACGTGTGGCATTATCAAAACTTCTGATGCCTCTTTCACACAATATAACCTTTTCGTTTCCTCCACTCAAAATATATTCTGCAGCCAGCAACCATTCATTTACCCGTGCATGCATGCCACGTTTAAGTAGGATGGGTTTGTCTACTTTTCCTAAAGCATCAAGTAAAGAAAAGTTATGCATGTTACGGCTTCCTACTTGTAAGATATCGGCATATTCATAAACCTCCTCAAGTAAGGAGATATCCATGATTTCTGTTACTACCCGCAAATCATATTTATCAGCAGCTTTTCTGATTATTCTTAATCCATCAAGCCCTAGCCCCCTGAATGAGTATGGTGAGGTACGGGGTTTGTAAGCACCTCCTCTGATAAATTTAACACCAAGCGATGAAAGGAAAGCCGCTGTTTCTTCTATTTGCGATTCAGTTTCGATAGCGCAGGGACCGGCCATCATCTGAAACGCATCATTACCAATTGTTGCCCCCTTTACATCAAATGAAGTTTGTTTTTTAAATTGAACCGATGCAAGCTGATAGGGAGTATCAGTTTCGGTAATGCGTTCTATACAGGATTCATTTTTAAGAAAAGCGGAGTCGTTTAGTTTAGGTAGCACAATCAGGTTTTTGGCTGCAATCCACTTAAATGAGGTGTGCAGAGATTCCAGTTTTTTCAGGAGTTCCTGTTTTTCGGTTTCTGTGCTTGTATGTTTTAATTCAATTATCACGCTTATTTTATAACAGTATAAGTCAATTTAAGTTTCACTCTACGATTGGTTTGGTCTGCATCCAAAATGGCGCGCGCTGCTGTAAGTGGATTATCTGCCGGCACAATGAGATTCAGCCCATAATTTACATTGCGATTACCTTGTTTGTATTCGGATAATACATATTGCAAATGTCTTATAATATTAAATTTATATTCACCTGTTGTCTCATTGTATTGGCCTCCATAGTAAGAGGCACCCAGTGTTTGATCAAGTAAAAAGTCGTTTCTACCCAACGAATCGCATGAAAGCAGCCTAAGTTCAGCCGGTCTGGTAAATGGTGCCGTTGAAGAGCCTGATTTTAACGTAAAAATAATTTCAGCACTGCTGATGGCGATATTCTGATTCTTTACATAATCAAATAAATGAGGTATCACTATTCTCGTTTTAATGCCACCTGCAGGTTGGCAATAGGTAATGTTTTGGTGGGTGCCATTCATCACGGGTAACAAATTGATTCCCGGTTTGTGAACATGCTCATATTTATTGGCTTTTACATCAGCCCTGAAGGCAAAATCAACCTTGGTACTGTTATGGTATACTACCAAAGCAGAAAGGCCACTTCGGGGATCAACCGTAATTAAAGCACCTTCACCCGCGGCCATAAAAGGGTTATCAGGCATCAGTATAAATCCTTTAAATGCCTTTTGAAAAGATGCATTATTTATAAATTGTGAGGCTGCTTCAGCACCATTTAGCTTGTTTATAAAATTACTGTCTGTAATAGTGATGCGAATATGACCAGGCAATCTGCTGTTGGCAGTTCTAATGCTATCTGTCAAAGATTGGGTGTTGCCCTCCCAATATCCAAGGGGTTTATTTTTATCAAATGCATAGTTTCTGTTTGAAAAATAAGTTGAATCAATACTCAGGTCCTCATTAAGTTCATACAGAACCAATCTCTGAACGGTTTCTTTATTGCCATAAAAATATGTGGGAGAGTTGATAATAGCTAACTGCAAAACAGCTGAATCTACTTTGATACCCGCGCCAAATGAGAATTGATTTTTAGGAAGGGTAAATTGGCCAATATAGGAAGCACGCGTAAGCCCTAGTTCAGGGTCGTGCATTTCACCTGCAAAAAAATAGCTGAGTGCATTTCTTGATCTGTAGGTAGCTACAGAATCATGACGCGTACTGTAGGTGATTAGCGTTGTTGTATCAATGCCATCAGCTAAATCGAGTGGATTTCTTTTAGCCAGAAAATCTGCACCAACAGTATCTTCATGTTTGCGGCAGGAAAAGAGTAGAGCAAAAACAATAAGAAGCGGTAGGAGGTGGCTTAAGGTTTTAGTTCTGGCTTTTGAGCAAGTTGTCATATAATTTTATATACGCATCAACGTAACCTTCTTCGTTCTTGTGCTCAATAACTATTTTTCCTTTTTGCTTTTTCATAAAGCTTGCCACTTCCGGATCTATATCAGGGCTGCAACTTACCACAGCATCAGCATGGGTAATACCTGATTTGTAAAGATCGGTGCATGAGGCTTCACTAAGTGTGCTCATTTGCTTATTGTCAATGGAATTTAAACTTGCTTTGCGGGCAAAATCTTTACCGAAAGAAATATCAAACTGGTTTTCGAAAACAGAAAAGACCACTTTGGCATTTCTAAAAACCGGTTCATCCTTATAGATGGTTTTCAAGTATAGAGGAATAAGACTGGTCATCCAACCTTGGCAATGGATGATATCCGGCTGCCAACCTAATTTTTTAACGGTTTCTAAAGCGCCTTTGCAAAAGAAAATGGTTCTTTCGTCATTGTCTCCGAAAAACTCATTATTCTCGTCTGTATAAACGTGTTTGCGGTGGAAATAATCCTCGTTATCAAGGAAATATACCTGCATTTTAGCTTCAGGTAATGAAGCAACTTTAATAGTTAAAGGATTATCATTATCATCAATGGTGATATTAATACCCGAAAGCCTAACTACCTCATGCAACCTGTTTCTTCTTTCATTGATACAACCGAAACGAGGCATTAATACCCTGATTTCGTTGTCTTTTTCCTGAATGGCTTGTGGTAATCTTCTTGCTAACTCTCCTACTGTACTCACCTGTAGATAAGGTGTCATTTCCGATGATATGAACAAAACGCGTTTCTTTGTCATGGCCATTGTGCTTAAAAAAAGTATGCAAAGTTACGCTTAATGATAAAAAAATCCTTAATATTCGCCCGTTTTCTTCTTATTTATTAGATAAGTTACAGAAAATTAACATGCTATAATTAAAATACGAAGTCTTGTACCTTACAAAAACAATAACAGACCTGCAGCAGCACCTGCAGGTTGCTGTAAAAAAAGGCGCTAATATAGGTTTTGTTCCAACCATGGGTGCCCTTCATCAGGGCCATATCTCCTTAATTAAAAGAGCATTATCAGAAAATGAATATGTTGTTTGCAGCATTTTTGTTAATCCTACACAGTTTAATCAGGCAACCGATCTGGAAACTTACCCCAAAACACCCGCGGCAGATGTAATGTTGCTTGCTGCGTCCGGTAATCATGTTTTGTTTCATCCCGATGTATCGGACATATATCCCAACGGGATGCAGGTAAAGCCCAGAAACTTAGGACCTGTATCAACCATTTTTGAAGGGGCATTTCGTCCGGGTCATTTTGATGGTGTAGCTGAGGTAGTGAGCCGTTTATTTAATGCTGTTAAGCCAACAAAGGCATATTTTGGCCTTAAGGATTACCAGCAGTGTATGATTATTAAAGCGTTGGTAGAACTCGAGAATATACCAATTTCATTGGTGTTTTGCCCAACACAGCGTGAAAATGATGGCTTGGCAATGAGCTCACGCAACAGGCGATTAAGTGCTGAGCAAAGAAAAACTGCGGCAATTATTCCGCAAACCTTGGCATTTATAAGAGCCAATTATAGTTATTATAAGAAAGATGAATTATTGCTGGCAGGCAGGGAAATGTTGCTTGGCCAATTGCAAACAGAATATCTCGATATTGTGCATGCGCATACATTGCAGCCACTTGATTCAGCTTCAGACCCTGCAGTGGCCTTATTTGCAGGCAGGTGTGGAGAAGTAAGGCTTATTGACAATATGCTGTTAACAGAATAATATTTTTATTTGTTTAATTTGAAAGCATGCGCCCGGCCGACCAATTTTTAAATGATACCATTAATGCCTCTGCAAACAAGGAGCAGCGTAATGTTGTGGTTGTGCATCAGCAGCGTTATCACGAAGCGCTTGGTAAAGCAAGAAGCCAGTATAAAAATGAAGTGCTTGCGAAAGATAGAGCAGCATATTTGAAATGGAAAGTTACCGAAAACCTTGATAAGTATCTGATTGATTTTGAAGCCACGCTAATTCGCAGAGGTGGCCGTGTGGTTTGGGCCCATGATGCGGAAACAGCCAGAAAGGAAATAGTACAGCTTATAACAAAAACAGGAGCGCAGCAGGTGTTTAAGAGTAAATCAATGTTGAGTGAAGAAATAGCACTTAACTCTTTTTTACGTTCTTCAAGCCTGGAAGTTATTGAAACCGATGTAGGTGAATACATTATTGATGTGGCAGCGGAAGCACCTTTTCACATGGTAAATCCTGCCATGCATAAAAGTGAAAAGGAAATTGCAGCACTACTCAATAGCAAAATTGGCACATCAATGGATGCCGATGCCGATACCATCACTGCTGATGTTAGAGATGCTATGCGGGCTTATTTCAATAAAGCATCTTTGGATGTTTGTATTACCGGAGCCAATTTTCTGATAGCAGACAGCGGTATGGTTGCCATTACCGAAAACGAGGGGAATATCCGTATGATAACGGCACTAGCTAAAACACATATTGTTATTGCCGGAATTGATAAAATTATCCCTTCTATCAATGATATTGATACGTTTTTTCCTTTATTGGCAACATACGGAACGGGTCAGAAACTCACGGTTTATAATAGTGTTATAGGTCCTAAAACTGCTGATGATCATGATGCAGCAACAGAATTTATTGTGGTGCTGATTGATAACGGAAGAACCAACTTACTTGCACAGCCTGATCAGCGGCAAGCCCTCTCATGCATTAAATGTGGTGCCTGTGCAAACGTTTGTCCGGTTTTTACTTTTATTGGAGGCCATAGCTATGGAGTAACCAGCAGTGGCCCAATTGGTGCCGTTACCCAACCTCATGAGAAAGGGTTTGATGAATTTAAACATCTTAGTTATGCATCCTCATTATGTGGTAATTGCACGCAGATTTGCCCCATGAAGATTGATTTGCATAACCATTTACTTAGGAACAGACGCGATAGCGTGCAGCAGGGCCATGCCAAAAGCGCAGAAAAGCTTATGTGGTACAGTTGGAAAAAAATGATGCTGAGCAGAAAGAATATGAATAAAGGTGCCAGCATTAAAAATTTTATGCTCAAGTCTTTTTTCAAAACCTCCTGGGGTGAAAACCGAGAATTCCCTAAAGTGGCCGAAAAATCTTTTAATCAAATTTGGAGGGAAGGCAGATAGGCTGCCGCAATCTGCTTGCCAATATAACCTTACTATTTCTGCCTGTTATTGTAAAAACACATTTACTTTTTTCTTGTCAATGGTAACAGCAATATGCTCCTGTAAAGTGGTGGAAAGGCTAATGCCAATAAAATCTGCTGCTACAGGAAATGTTTTATGGTTACGGTCAACCAGAATGGCAGTTTGTATGGAGGCTACGCCTGATTTTAAAAAAGGTAGTAGCGCATAAATAAGCGTACGACCTGTATTCAGCACGTCATCAACGATGACGGCAGACATGCCGGATTTTTTTAGTTCAGCAGATAGTTGGGTGCTGCTTTCAGATGGGTTATCCTTATTAACCGTTACAGTTATTGCGGTGATCTTAATTCCGGAAATAGCCGCAAGTTCTTCTGCCAAAAGGGATGCAATGGTTTCGCCCCGCCCGCAAATACCAGCAATGCATAATTCCTTTGCATTAAAATTTCTTTCATAAATCTGATAAGCCATGCGTTTCACAATTTGCTTTACTTGCTCATGCATAAGTATTTGGGTACGTGCAGCAGACATAGTGGTTTTTTCTTCAAAAGTAGGTTTTCTGCTTCGGTTGCCCAATATTTACAGCCCGGTTCACAAACATTTTATTTTTAGTGAATTATTTTGTGCGAAATCAAAAATTCCTATATTTGCCCTCCCAAATTTTTTACAAATGAAACCAGAAATACATCCTAAAAACTATAGATTGGTAGTGTTCAAAGACATGTCTAATAACTATTCTTTCCTCTGCCGCTCTACCGTAGATACCAGAGAAACAGTAAAATGGGAAGACGGAAATGAATATCCTTTGTTTAAGTTGGAGATTTCACACAAATCTCATCCATTCTTTACCGGCCAAAACATGTTAATTGACACAGCAGGACGTATTGATAAATTCAACAAACGATACGCTAAAAAGAAGTAATTCTAAATTTTATAGGAAAAAGCCCTCCGTTTGGGGGGCTTTTTTTATAATATCGCATCATGAACACTATTCTGTTTGATGGTTACAGCAGAACTGATTTACTGCCTTTTACTTTTACAAGGCCAGTTGCAGCTATTCGTTTTGGTATACTCACCATTGCCGAAAAGTGGCAAAAGCAATTAAATTCAGCTGTTTCTTATTTAACGCAGGATTATCTGCAACCCAAATTTCCGCTGTTAACCCAAGCGGATAATTTGCTTATAAACGGATCGGTTTGCCCGGATGAAATACTTTTAAGTGAAATTAACATGCTTAAGCCGGGAGAGGCATTATATGCCGGAAACCTGCTGATAGCAGCCTATGTAAAAGCAGCAGATGTGCCGGATTTTGATGAAACTGCTTTTCAGGCAACCAAAGTTATCAGCAAGCAGGAAAACCCATTACGCATTGCATTTGTATATGATATTTTTTCGAAAAATGATAAAGCTATAGCGGCCGACTTTGAGTTGTTAACCAAGGGCCGCAAATCTCAACCAATAGCTTCAACCAATCAGGTTGTTAATCCGGAGCGTATTTTTATTGAGCCCGGAGCAAAGGTTGAGTTTAGCATACTCAATGCATCAGCAGGGCCCATATATGTAGGCCATGATGCTGAAATAATGGAAGGGTGTAAAGTAAGAGGTCCTTTTGCTTTATGTGATCATGGCGGTTTAAAAATGGATGCCAAAATTTACGGACCTACTACTGTTGGTCCGCATTGCAAAGTTGGTGGCGAAGTAAACAACGTGGTGTTTTTTGCTTACTCCAACAAAGGGCATGATGGATTTTTGGGAAACGCAGTAATTGGTGAATGGTGCAACTTGGGTGCTGATACCAACTGCTCCAACCTGAAAAATACCTATGATGAAGTGAAATTATGGAGCTACCGCACTCAACGTTTTGATAAAACAGGACTAACCTTTTGCGGTTTAATGATGGCAGATCATGCCAAGTGTGGAATTAACACCATGTTTAATACCGGAACAGTTGTTGGGGTAGGCGCCAATATTTTTGGTGCAGGTTTTCCTCGAAATTTTATCCCTTCATTTGCATGGGGTGGGGCGCAGGGGTTTGAAACATTTGATCTAAATAAATTTTATAAGATGGCAGCAGCCATGTGTTCAAGACGAAATGTGAATTTTGATGAAACGGATAAAACTATGCTGGCTCATGTTTTTCAACTAACAGCAGGATTCAGATTCTGGGAGAACAAACCTGCATAACTTGAAAAAATTAAGCATTCGTAAAAGAAAATTTATAAAACCATGAGAAAGAAAATAATTGCAGGCAACTGGAAAATGAACAAGTCCTTTGAGGAAGGTATGGCCCTTGTTACGGAAATATCGGGTATGTTAAAGGATGAATATAATGGAAGTGCAGAGGTAGTTATCATACCTCCTTTTACTCATATAAATGCCATTAGCCGAATGCTTGCTGATGAGAAAAACATGTCAACCGGTGCGCAAAATTGCAGCAATCACGCAAGCGGTGCATATACCGGTGAGGTAAGTGCAGCCATGTTACAAAGTGTAGGTGCCAAATATGTCATCACCGGACACAGTGAACGAAGGCAATATTTTATGGAGCATAATGCATGGCTTGCGCAAAAAGTGAATGCCGTTCTATCTAATAAGCTAATCCCTATTTATTGCTGCGGAGAAACCTTGGAAGAGCGAGAAGCAAATAAGCATTTTGATATTTTGGAAACCCAAATAAGCGAAGGCTTATTTCATTTAACTGAAGCGCAGTTTGCGCAGGTGGTTATTGCGTACGAGCCAGTATGGGCTATTGGCACAGGTAAGACTGCAACAACAGCACAGGCGCAGGAAGTTCATGCATTTATACGTAAACTTATTCATGCAAAATACGGAGAGGCTATAGCACAGAATACAACCATACAATATGGCGGAAGTGTGAAACCTGAAAATGCATCCGAACTGTTCTCAGCAGCGGATATTGATGGTGCATTGGTTGGTGGGGCCGCACTGCAAAGTCGCAGCTTTGTTGATATTGTAAAAGCCATGCGATAAGCGCAAATGATTTATAGCGTGAGGGCTGCCTTAAAGGCGGCCTTTTTTATGGCTATACCCACAGTTTTTGCCAACCTTGGTGTGCAGAAATAAGCGGTGGTTTGATATCCTAACTTCATTTCTTTTCTTATTTTAGCCTTTTCATTATTGGCTATGATCAAAAAAGCGGGTATCATTTTTATGTTGATTTTCTGGGCTGCCTTTTCCAAGGCTCAATTGTCAACCGACCTAATACAGTTTAGTAACGACCTTGAAGATTTTATAAAAAAATCTGGCGGCAGCTCCGCACGTGATGCTGTTGATGAGTTTGTAGGTTATTACAACGCAGGGCGTTTCACCAATCCGCAAAAGATTCAAATCATACGCACATGCAATGAGATGATAAACCGCCATACCCCCATGCCGGATTTTGAGAACTATTTACGCACCATAAACGGTATTTTTGAGAATAACCAGCAAAAAAAATTTGATAGCTGGCAAAAGGCTGCATATACAACTTTTTCAACCGGTGAGCCGGATGAATACCATGAATTCCTGCAAACGTCACGTAATATTTTTGCGGAGGGTATTGTGGCTCAGGTTGGCTCAATGAAGTGGATGAGCAGCAACCCGAATGTAGAGATGGAAACCAAAGGTGAGATTGGATTTGTGTTTAAGAATATTGATTTATTTTGCTACACCCAGGGCGATACTTTGGAGATTTACCGCACGTCCGGAAAGTATGTGCCTGCATTAAACTCATGGAAAGGCAGAGGAGGTAAGCTTGACTGGACCCGAGTAGCTATTGATAGTTCAAGCATGTTTGCTGAACTAAAGAGCTATGAAATTGATTTTGCTACAGGCTTTTTAAAGTCAGATTCGGCATTATTGAATTATCCTTTGCTGTTTGATAAGCCTTTACTAGGAAAGCTGGTTGATAGACCGATGGCCCAAAGTCAGGGCGAACGCTCCAACTATCCCCAGTTCATTTCTTATCAGCGTAATTTTTCCAAACTTAGTTTTGGTAAAGGAAAATTTACCGGATCCTTTGCCATGAAAGGGAAACGAATTAATGGTAAAGGTACCGATACGCTAAAGGCAGAGCTGTTGTTTACCTATAAAGATAAACCAACATTAAAGGTATTGGCCAATGACTTTGTTGTGAAGAATAATACAGTAGTTACAAACGAGGCCGCATTGGTTTTGTATCTCGATAAGGATTCTATTTATCACCCTCAGGTGCGTTTTAATTATCGTATTAATGATAATTTTATCAATATATACAGAAGTGAAGAGGGAATAAGTATGGCACCCTTTTATGATTCCTACCACAATGTTGAATTTTATTGTGACGAAATTAAATGGGATTTAACCAATCCTAAGATTGACATTGATATGGTTAATGACAATGCACCTGCCAAATTTGAATCAATCAACTATTTCAGGGATATGAGGTATGAGAAGCAACAGGGAATACTAGCCTATAATCCGCTTAACCGAATAAATTCATACTGTATAAAATTTAATGTAAAGGAGTTTTATGTTAACGATTATGCCGCAAACTTCAAAAGCAATCCGCAGGATATAGAGTTGCAGATGATAGATTTAAATGATAAGGGCTTTGTTGAGTATGATAAGAATAGAAAGTTTGTAAAGGTTAAACGCAAATTACAGGACTATGTAAATGCACATAACGGAAGAACAGATTTTGATGCCATTGCGTTCTTCTCCATTATTAAGCGTATACCCAATGCAACAATTTCATTAATCAATAACGATTTACAAATTCAGGGGGTACCCAAATTTTATTTTTCCGATTCACAAAATGTTTACATCATACCGCAGGATCAGGTGATCACACTTAAGAAAAATCGTGCCATGGATTTTTCAGGTAAGCTGCGCTCAGGGAAAGTTGATTTTTATGGAAACGGATTTTCATTTGATTATGTAAAATTTCAGGTGAGGCTTAATAACGTTGACTCCATGAAGTTCTTGTACAAGGATGCAACCTTGGGTGCTGATATGCCAATAAAAAGTGCCATTGAGAATATTTATGGTACGCTTGCAATTGATCATCCGAATAACAAGAGCGGCAGAAAAAAATATCCCGGTTATCCTATTTTCAAATCAGACATAGGTTCTAAGGTATTTTATAATAAGCCTAGCACGCAGAATGGGGTTTATGATAAAAACAGATTTTATTTTGATGTAGATCCCTTTACCATGGATAGCTTAAATGACCTGAATCTGGAGGCATTGGCGTTAAGTGGCACATTTGTTTCAGGAGATATTGTACCCGATCTCAAATATAATCTATCATTACAACCCGATAAATCTCTTGGTTTTGTGCTAGATGGTCCGGAGGCAGGCTACCCTATGTATAGAGGCAAAGGGCGCGGATTTATTAGATTGTCATTGAGTGATGAAGGTTTATTTGGTAATGGGGAAATTAAATATTTATCCTCTACATCTAAATCAGATCAGTTTATACTGCTGCTTGATTCAATGAATGCTCAGGTTAAAACATTCATAAACGATCGTACCGGTATCTATCCTACGGTTAAGGCAAATGAGGTATACGAACACTGGATGCCATATAATGATTCCATGTATGTTCATAGCAGACAGGAGCCTATCAGTTTTTCTAAAAATAGAGCAACGCTTACAGGCACCTTGATGTTAACGCCAGACCGAACCGCTGCAGCTGGTAATATAGATGTAGAGCAGGCACAATTAAATTCTCGTAATTTCTGGTTGCAGCCGGATAATATTTTATCTGATACTGCTTACTTCCGCTATCGTTCCGTTGCTGACTCTGCTGTTTTTGCATTTGTATCAGGTGCAACCAAATGTAATGTTGACTTGGAAAATAGGATTTCCAATTTTGACTTCAATACATTTGATCTCAATTCTGCATTTACATTTAATCAATATGCAGGATCATTTGCCCAATTCATCTGGTATATGGATCATAAGAAGCTGGATTTCCGTTCATACCTTCATGCAGGTGAAGAGGTATCTTACCTGGTTTCTACTAACCCGCAGCAAGATTCCTTATTGTTTAAAACAGGTATCACAACTTTTGATGTTTCTGATTACACACTCAGGCCCAGAAAAATTCCTTATATCAGTGTAGGTGATGCCAAAATATTTGTTGATAGCCAGAAGGTAGTTATTAGGCAGGCTGCTGATATGGACATATTATACCGAGCCAGAATTGTTGCTGATAGTATGAATCGATTTCATAGTATTGAGAATGCAACCCTAAAAATAGGTGGTAAATTTATCTTAAGCGGGGTAGGTGATTATGAGTATATAGATCGTAAGAAAAATAAGCAGCTGTTCTATTTGCACGAAATAGGAATTAGCAGGGAGCACCATTTAATTGCTAAAACAAATATCCCTGACTCAATTAATTTTTATGTGGGCCCTAAAATATTATTCAGAGGTAACGCTAACCTAAAAAGTATAATCAAAAATTTGGAGTATGACGGGTTCTTCCTTGCTCAGCATAAAATGCCTATTCCCAAAACAGAATGGTTCCGCAATACTGCGGTAGTAAACCCGGACTCTGTTTTTATAAATGTAGCAGCACAAACCACAAACCTTTCAAGGCAGGCCTTAATGGTAGGTGTAAATGTTTCAAATGATTCAACACACGTTTATCCACTGTTCTTTACGCGCAAACGCAATGGCTCAGATCATGAACTTATGCGTGTAGAAGGAACATTGTTTTATGATGAAAAAACGAACGAGTTTAAAATGGGGGCTTATGATAAAATTTTTAAGGAGGCAACAAAAGGAAACATAATCGTACTGAATGAAGCTAAACAAAAGGTTACGTATGAAGGCAAATTTGAACTGGCTTTTAAAGGTAGCAAATTTGAGATAGGTGCCGCAGGATCTGCAGTTTATTCGCTTGCTGATACCTCATTTAACATGAAACTGGTTGCGCTGCTTAATTTCCCATTTGCACAAAACGCCCTTCGCATCATGTACGATTCTTTAACTGACCAGTCGTTAATGGCAGCACAACCGGAATTTAATCCGGAGTTTTTAACGAAGGCGCTTTCTGAACTGGTTGAAGAGAAAAATATTAAACGTATTAACGAGGAAATTAATGAGAATAACAATATCCGTTTAATAAACGATTTGGAGAAAACCATTTTTATTTCTGATGTGCAGCTAAAGTGGAATCAAACTACCCGCTCTTTTGTTTCTGTTGGCGAAATTGGCATCAACTCATTTGATAAGTACAAGTTTGAAAGAAAAATTAAGGGGATGATGGAAATTGTGAAACGTAGAAGTGGTGATGATTTTACTCTTTATCTTCAGTCTATGCAGGGTAGTTGGTATTTTTTCAAGTATCAGAAAGGTATTATGTATACAATAGCCTCAGATCCTATTTACAACAAGTATGTTAAAGATAATATTGATAAGGTATCTAAAGATGACTTCAAATTGAGGCTGGCTAATATTTCGGCACGCAACCAGTTTGTTAAAGCAATGAAAAATAAGCAATGATAACTACCGTAATTTGTTTTTTGGCAGCCTATCTGTTTGGCTCTATCCCATCTGCAGTATGGATTGGTAAAGGTTTTTATAATATCGATGTAAGGCAGCATGGCAGCGGTAATGCAGGCGCTACCAATACGTTAAGGGTGTTGGGCAAAAAAGCCGGTTTTATTGTGTTGGGCTTGGATGCACTAAAAGGTTATGCTGCAGCATCACTTGCCGCATTTATACTACCCGAAATAACAGATCAAAATCAGCTGCTGATATACAAAATGCTACTTGGTTTTGTTGCTGTAATTGGACATGTTTACCCAATATTTGCAGGTTTTAAGGGTGGTAAAGGCATAGCAACCCTGCTGGGTATTGTTATTGCATTAAATTACTGGTTAGCTTTAGGCTGTTTCATACTTTTTGTTGCCATAGTTAGCCTTACCCGCTATATCTCCGTTGGGTCCATGTTTTCAGCTGCATTTAGCCCATTGATGGCCTTGTTTCTAAACCAAAATAATATCAATCCATTGTTTTATTTTTGCTGTGTGGTGGCTGTGCTAGTAATATACACTCATCGGTCAAATATTAAGCGTTTGGCCAATGGAACCGAAAACAGATTTAGTTTCAAAAAGAAAACAACAACATGAGCAGAGAATTATTAAAACAGGAAGAATGGGCAGAGGTGCTGGATGATATTGGCACTCCTGCAACCTTATTGCTGTTTAACGATGATGTAAATACGTTTGATCATGTTATTGAATGCCTGATAAGAATCTGTAAGCATGAACCGCTGCAGGCAGAACAATCAGCTCTTATTGTGCATTTTAAAGGCAAATGCGTTGTTAAAACAGGAGAGTATAGTGAATTGGCAGCTATGTGTCAGGCGCTGTGTGACGAGGATTTGAGTGCAGCCATGGGAGAATAATTAATCAAAAAGTAACGAAGATTCAATTTATGCTAAATAAAATTGTGAAGAATGCCGATGAGGCAATACAGGATATAAGCGATGGTGCAGTATTGATGCTGGGTGGTTTTGGATTGTGCGGAATTCCTGAGAACTGCATTGCTGCGTTGGTGCGTAAAGGAGTAAAAAATTTAACGTGCATTTCCAATAATGCAGGTGTAGATGATTTTGGAATAGGGCTGATGCTGAAAACGCGCCAGGTAAAAAAAATGATTTCATCTTACGTGGGCGAGAATGCAGAGTTTGAAAGGCAACTACTGAGTGGTGAATTGGAAGTGGAACTGATACCGCAAGGCACACTGGCCACACGCTGCATGGCTGCAGGTTATGGTATGCCTGCAATTTTTACTCCGGCTGGTGTAGGAACTGAAGTTGCGCAAGGTAAAGAAGTGCGTGAATTTAACGGGAAACAATACTTGCTTGAACACGCATTCAACGCTGACTTTGCCATTGTTAAAGCATGGAAAGGCGATACACACGGAAACCTGATTTTCAGGGCTACCTCTCGCAATTTTAATCCGCTGATGGCAATGGCCGGGAAAATAACAATCGCTGAAGTGGAAGAATTGGTGCCCGCAGGCGAACTGGATCCGGATATGATACATACACCCGGCATTTACGTGAACCGTATTTTTCAGGGAGTAAATTATGAGAAACGGATTGAGCAGGTAACTACACGTTTGAAAGATTAAGTACATGTTAGATAAATTTGGAATTGCAAAGCGCATTGCGCAAGAGTTAAGGGACGGATACTACGTAAATCTGGGAATCGGCATTCCTACCTTGGTTGCGAATTATGTACCCGAAGGAATGGAGGTGATTTTACAATCTGAAAATGGTTTGTTGGGAATTGGCCCGTTTCCATATGCAGATGAAGTGGATGCTGACTTAATTAATGCAGGAAAACAAACGGTAACCACTACCAAAGGCTCATCTTTTTTTGATAGCGCCATGAGTTTTGGAATGATTCGCAGTGGCCGTGTAGACCTTACCGTATTGGGTGCTATGGAAGTTGCTGATAATGGTGATATCGCCAACTGGAAAATTCCCGGCAAAATGGTAAAAGGTATGGGCGGTGCGATGGATTTAGTGGCCAGTGCCAAGAATATTATAGTGGCTATGCAGCATGTAAATAAAGCCGGTGAGAGTAAACTTTTGGCGAAATGCACTTTGCCAATTACAGGATTGGGCTGTGTGGAAAAAGTAGTGACCGAATTGGGTGTGTTCGATATTACACCTGAAGGTTTCAGGTGTGTAGAGTATGCACCGGGCGTTACTCTGGATTATATTAAAGAAAAAACATTAGGCCGGCTGGTGATTGCAGATGATGTGAAGCAGATGGTAATCGGATAAAATATTGTGAACGAATTGTGACTTAATTTCCGCTTTAGCCTTTTGAGTTAAGCAAGTACTCATTAATTTCGCAGCGCCTTTGGGCAATTTAATCTATAATCAACAACTAATCTCAATAAAAACATGACAAAAGTATCCGTAATTGGTGCAGGTGCAGTAGGAGCAACCACTGCCGATGTAATTGCTTACCGCGAACTGGCAGACGAAGTAGTGCTGCTGGATGTGAAAGAAGGATTTGCCGAAGGCAAGGCCCTTGATATTTATCAAACAACTTCGTTGCTTGGAATGAAAACCCGCATCAGCGGAACTACTAATGATTACAGCAAAACAGCTAACTCCGATGTGGTGGTAATCACTTCAGGCATTCCACGTAAACCGGGCATGACGCGTGAAGAATTAATTGGTACCAATGCCAACATTGTAAAATCAGTTGCCGAAAATGTACTGAAACATTCACCCAATGCCATTATTGTAGTGGTATCAAACCCGATGGATACCATGACTTACCTGGCTCTTAAATCAACAGGGCTTCCTAAACACCGTATTATAGGTATGGGCGGTTTATTAGATAGTGCACGCTTTAAAGGATATCTTGGTCTGGCATTAAATCAGCCTACTGCCGATATTCAGGGAACTGTTATTGGCGGTCATGGTGATACAACAATGATTCCGCTTACACGCCTGGCTACATTAAATGGCATATCAGTTTCGAAGTGGTTAAACCCCGATAAGTTGAAAGAAATCAGTGACGCTACAATGGTGGGTGGTGCTACGTTAACTAAATTGTTAGGAACATCAGCCTGGTATGCACCGGGTGCAGCCAGTGCTTTGTTGGTTGAAAATATTGTACGTGATCAAAAACGCATTCAACCTTGCTGTGTTTACCTGGATGGCGAATACGGTCAGAAAGACATTTGTCTGGGTGTGCCTGTTACCATAGGTAAAAACGGTTGGGAGGAGATTGTAGATTATAACCTTGCTTCTGATGAGCAGGAGTTGTTTGCAAAGAGCGCAGATGCGGTACGCAACATGAACAATGTGCTGAAAGAAATAGGCGCACTGTAATTAAATTATTCTTAATAAGCACACAAAGACGTTTCACTTTGAAGGAACGTCTTTGTTATTTTAAGCAAGTATGAAATATCGGATTCCTTTACGCATCATCAAACTGGAGCCTGGCAATTATCATGCTTTTATTCAAATAAGTATTGATAATAAACCATGCCTATTACTGTTGGATACAGGAGCCTCTAAAACTGTATTTGATGCAGAGCAAATTTTACAATTTGTAAAGGAGCATGAATTTAAAAAGCACCCGGCCAAATCAGTTGGTTTGGGAGTAAAAGCAATGGATACCCGGGTGGTGGTGCTTAGGCAAATACTGTTTGGTAAGTTGGTTAAAAAGAAAATGGAGGTAGCTGTGTTGGATTTATCTCATGTAAACCAAACCTATAACGCACTTAAACTCCCAAAAATTCATGGAGTTTTGGGTGGTGATATACTACATAAATATAACGCTGTTATTGATTACGGAAAAAAGCAACTGGTCCTTCAAAAGAAGAGTTAAAACTTAGCTTCTCATATTGTCAAACTGCAGCGGTATCTCAAAATCATGCCCCCTTACCTTACCAATGGTGGCCTGCAACTCATCAATTGATTTGCTGGTTACCCTTACCTGATCATCCATGATGCTGGCCTGCACCTTTAACTTGCTGTCTTTAATGAATTGAACCAGTTTTTTTGCAGTGTCCTTATCAAGTCCTTCTTTAATTTTAAGGTCTTGCAGCACATGCTTACCACTTGGCCTTGGCTCTGAAGATAAGTCGAGTAACCTCGGATCCAACTGCTGTTTCGTCATTTTACTCAAAATAATATCTATAAGCGAGGTGAGTGCCATATCTTGTTTGGCCTGCAACTTTACCAGCTTATTTTTTTTATCCAGCTCAATCTCGCAGTCCTCATCTTTCAGGTCATAGCGGTTTATCAGTTCCTTTTTAGCTATATTAATGGCATTGTCAATTTTCTGTAAGTCTATTTTGCTTACAATATCAAAACTGGGCATAATGTGTTTTAAGTAAAAATTATGATTCGAAAATACTAACTTTGATTATGCAAAAAACAAAAAAATTGAGCAAGCATTATATCTTCATCACATTCCTTATGCTGTTACTAATGGCAGTGATACCCGGATTAAATTCATGCAGCAAAGAAGGTGATGATGAATACAGCGGTTTAGAGATTACCGGAACAGGAAGTTTAACGCTTCAGTTTAATCATCTTTTTGGTAGCAAGCCCCTCAAATATGCGCCTGATAGTTTTTTCTCTGCTGCAGGGGATACCATTAAAATAACAAAGCTAGCTTATTATATTTCTAACATTACCCTGGAGAATGAGGCAGGTGTTAAAACCAATCTCAATACCTACCATTTAATAAATGAAAGTGTATCATCATCCAAAAAAATAACGCTGAGCAATATTCCCGGAGGTAAATATAAGTCTATCTCATTTATGTTGGGTATAGATAGCATCCGTAATCATAGTGGTATGCAGGATGGTGATTTGGATCCTGCCTATGGTATGTTTTGGACCTGGAATACCGGCTATATTTTCTTTAGGCTTATTGGTAGATTTGGTAAGGCAGATAAATCAATTTCCTATGATGTTGGCGGAGATAAGCATAGCAATGTTTTTAACTTCCCCTTAACAGGTAACAAAGTAAAATCTAATCAGGTGCAAATGCAGTTAAACATGAATCTGGCAGAGTTTTTTACCGGACCAAATATTATCAACTTACAACAGGATGTGCACCAGGTGCATTCAGGCACTGACACCCAGATACTGCCTCGCCTGCATCAGAACATGAAAGATATGCTCACACTCACCAATATCCAGTAGCGCAATGCAGAAATTTTATTTGCCTCTCATATTGTTTATTTCAGTTGCATGCTGGTTGTCGGCTTGCCGCAAAGACAGTGAGGTTAAAGACGATGTGCAACCTGCACCAGTAGATACCACCAAGCCGTTTAAGGCTACCCCTTATCCACTTGCACTGCCACCGGGCTGGCCAGCCATGTTTATTCCTGCCGATAATCCGCTTACATTAGAAGGTGTTGAATTAGGTAGAAAGTTATTCTACGATCCCATTCTTTCCAAAACAAATACCATGTCTTGTGGAACGTGCCATAACATTAAGTTTGGATTTACTGATAATGGTAAGCAATTCAGCGAAGGACTAAACGGAGAGAAAGGTACACGCAACTCTATGCCATTGTTTAATCTGGGATGGGTTGAGAAATATATTCAAACCAACCACAGATTTTTTTGGGATGGAGGTGCTTCTGATATGGAGTCACAGGTGCTGGCTCCAATCACCAATCCCATTGAAATGAATGAAACACTGGCCAACGTAGTTCAAAAATTACAACAACATGCGGTTTATCCGGGGTTATTTAAAAAAGCATTTGGAACAGACAGTGTTACCACCAAGCGCCTCATACAGGCAATAGCGCAATTTGAGCGAATCATCATCTCCTTTGGCTCCAGGTATGATATGTACATGGTTACCAAAAACCGTAATTTACTTACAGATCAGGAGTGGCGTGGATTTGACTTGTTTAATAAGGATGTTATAGATGGTGGGGCCGATTGTTTTCATTGTCACAACATTAACTCACCATTTTCTTCTGATTTTCAGTTTCACCACAACGGTCATCAAAGCACGGATGAAGGGCTTAAGCGCATAACAGGTAATCCGGAGGATTTAGGTAAATTTCGTACACCGAGTCTTAGAAATCTGCTTTTTACCGCCCCTTATATGCATGACGGCAGACTGAAAAACTTGGAAGAGGTAGTAGAGTTTTATAACTCAGGAGCAATTAGGGTCTTTCCTGCCGATGAGCTCTATAGAAAAAATCCGGCCGGCCTAAACCTAACCCCACAAAAAAAGGCCGATTTAGTGGCGTTTCTGAAGACCTTAACAGATTCTACCTTGCTTTCAAAAACCAATCTGATGGCACCCTGAAAATAAAATTTTCCTGCGTTTGATTTTTTATCTAAAAGGTGTAGTTTTGATTATCAAATGTATCTTATCAAAGAAAATTAATCTTTCGACATGAAAATAAAATTTACATCTAGATTATCACGTAATTTAATCGTTTCCTTGTTGCTACTACTCTCAACTTTTGCTGATTTAATTGCGCAAAATGTAACACCATACAATTTTTTCGCATTTTCAAGGCCATTTGTCCAAATCAGTGGAGGTACTACGGTTCCTTCTATACATGTTGATGATGCTGTTGCCTCTCAGAGCTTTCCTATCGGTTTTGATTTTGTATTTGGGGGCCAAACATTTACACATTTTTGGCCATCTTCAAATATGTTCCTAACACTAGGTACATCATCAATGCCTGCCCCTACAAACTGTTTAAATTGTGCATTCACGCAGCACGGTACATCCTCTGCACTTTATCCTTTCAATCACGATGCTTTCGGAGCTACTACAGGTGGTGAAGCTTCTTTTCTTGTTACCGGTGCTGCGCCCTTCAGGGTTTTTACATTTCAGTATCTTAATTGGGGTACCTGTTGTGCAAATACACCTTTATTTTCAGTCCAGGTTATATTATACGAAACCCATAATGTTGTTGAATACCATTATCGTCAAGAGTTTTCAACTTCGCCCACTACACGTGTAGGCATTATTGGTAATTCAACTTCATTTAGAAGTTTGAGCGATCGTTCTGCTGCTCCAAATAGTCAACTAAATGTAGATGTTTCAGCTGCTGGTGTGCCGGCCAGTAATCAGGTTTACCAATTTACCTTATACAATAGTTCAACCTTTCCATCAGTTGGCCCCCAAGTCCCTGCCTTAGCGAGTTTTGTATACAATCCGAGTATAGACACGGTATGGATACAGAGTCCGCATACGTTTGTAAACACGTCAAACAATTTGGTAAGGAGTTACTGGGATGTGGTGAGCTTTAGCAGCGTAGGCCCTAATGGCCCATATGCGGCATGGAATGCACCGAGGCTGTGCGGCCCGTCACCCAATGGAGCAAGCGGATGCTATATAGACACAACGAGTTTAAACTTCAGGTATACATTTCCGCAAAGAGGGTGGTATAAAGTAAGATTAAAAGCTA
>CANGVA010000002.1 GCA_947457395.1 Bacteroidota bacterium
AAAACAGTACATTCGAGAACCCATTTAAAACATCTTGCGAAGAAGGAGGGCATAAATTTAATTATGCTTTCCTCTTCAAAAGAAAATTATTGGCTTGTTCAACAGTGAATTGAGAAAAATTTACTGCTTTACATAGGAGACGTGTGTTATGCGAATAGCCTTCCTTTTTCTATCATCGTCACTTTAATATAGTTATTGTCCCATGAAGTGCAAGGTTTTCCCCACATTGAGTTGTACCATTAAGTACATAAAAATAAACCCCTTCCGAAAGTTCTTGTCCATTGTTTGTAAACCCTTGCCAACACAATAAAGGATTGGTAGTTTCAAAAACTGTACTACCCCACCTGTTAAAAACAATAAAATGAATATCTTTAAAGTCTGAAAGACTATTTAATGGCAAACAGTCATTTACATTGTCACCATTGGGGGTAAATACATTAGGAAAGAATCCTGAACTGTCGGTAAGTTTTACGTTTATGAATATGCTGTCGGTGAATTCGCAACCCAAAGAGTCAGTAGCTGTTAAGTAATAGGTAATAGAATTTTTTGGCGTGGCAATCGGATTATTTGAGTTGGCATCAGATAAACCATCCATAGGCATCCATTTGTAAATTAAGGCACCTTTTGCATTGAGTATGGCAAATGTATTGTTACAATCAATATCATTAGATTTAGAGATTGTTAATTTTTTGGCAGACTTTTGAATATTAATTGTAATTAAACTATCGCAACCACTGCTATTTAATAATGTATCAATAAAAGTACCGCTCGACCTGTAGATAAACTTACCACTTGGTGAGATTAAACTATCGCAAATTGCAATAGACATTTTGCTGAATGAAGATAAGTTAGTATAATTAATAGTTATAATACTATCGCAACCATTTAAGGTTGTAAGCGTATCTGTATATTTTCCTGTAATTCCAACTTTTAATTTACCACTTGGTAATAACAAACTATCACACTGTTCAAAGTTTAAAGTATCTATTGTTGCAGTTCGTGTAAAGTTTATTTTAATTATGCTGTCGCAAAAGAATTGATTAACTAATGTGTCGGTGTAAATTCCTGATTGAGACAAAACAAACTTACCACTTGGACTAATAATTTCACTACAAAACAACGTATCAATTATACTTTGGCTTGAACCCAAAATTAAACGAATGGTTAACAGGCTGTCGCCTCCGAAGCTATTTGGAATAGTGTCTAGATAGGTGCCTGAATTGATAATCAACTCGTTTCTGCTAAAATATTTTATTGGATTACAATTAAAGGTGTCAATACTATTTTTTGTACTTAATACTTTTAAATTAATAGTAATTATGCTGTCGCATCCCAAGCTAGATATTAATGTATCACGATAAATGCCACTATTATCCCAAGTGTATTTGCCGCTTGGCGAAACTAAATTATATTTAACGGTAGTGTCAACTGTGAGTTTGTTGGGTTTAATTGTTAAATTTAATTTTATAATACTATCACAACCCAAAGCATTTGGTATAGTGTCAAAATAAGTGCCGGTAGTATCCCACAGATACTTGCCGCTAAAAGAAGTTAAACTTATACAAACAGTAGAGTCTAATTCACTTTTAGATTGTAATAGCTTAACATTAAAAAACACAATACTATCGCATCCCAAACTATTGGTAAGTGTATCAGTATAAGTACCTGTACTGTCCCAAATGTATTTACCGCTTGGCGAAAGTAACATTGTGCATACTCCAGTATCTTTTTTAAAAAAAGGCTCAGAAACTAGTACAAAGCCATCAGTTAAAGGAATGCCCCATACATTAGTCTCAATGATTGCTTTAAATTTTTTACAGGGTAGTGCAATACTATCGGTAAATGCTCCGGATATATAAGTGAGGCCTTTGCTATCTGTTAATGGAGACCCCATATTGAATGAACTTAGGATAATTGAATATGAAGAATAAAGATTATTGATTGCAAATGCTTGAGCGGAAACAACTGTATTCGAATTATCAATACAAGCAATAATGGGATTGCCATTGTAAATGGAAGGAATAAAGGGTTTCATTTTGACATCATTTACATCTGCGATCCCTATTAATTGAAGTTGACTGGTTACATAATTATAATTCAAAGATAGTATTGTTTTTAGTGGGTCAGTTCCGGTAATAAAATCATCCCAAATAATATTACCGTTTACATCTAATTTACATAAATAAGCTCCAGTGTTGATGTTTAAATAGGATGGGTTGAAATAAAAATTGTATAAAGAAGGATTATAAGGAGAACTAAATGCCAAAACATGATTTATAGTATCATAATCAAAGCGGTTAATTTGCCAATAGGTAGGAAATATTTCCCTTGATATTTTTTTTACCCAGATGATACTATCTAGTCCATTGAGTTTGAACAATAAATAATGAAAACCGATATTTAAAGGCTGAAGATTTCCCTTTTGCAATGTATCTGGCTTGGTTATCCTGAATCTGAATATGCAATATGTGTTAATTCCATCTGTAATAGTGTTAATTACTTTAATATCAAAATTAGAGGTATCCGCATGTTGGTGTAAAAACAGGTTTTTTAAAGGCTCTTTTACGGCTAATAGGTTTCCGGAAGAATTAAACTTTACTAAAACATATTTGGTATTTACAAGGTGTAAATTCTTTTGATTATTATTATTTATAATTGCTAAAGTATCAAAAACCAAAGATGAATCTCTTGAATTGTTGGGAAAGAAAACAGATATTTCATCTGAATTATTTATAGAAAAATGTTCAAAAAGAAGAGAACCATTATGTGTTTTTGGATTTTCACGGGCAATTGTGTTAGCCCAAACAAATTGGCCGTTTGTATCCAGTTTACATAACAGTATTGCCCTATTTTGACTTGCTTTTGATGACTTATAAAAAGGCGAAGCTATTGTTTTAAAAAAAACACCTTTAGCATCAACCAGGTTTATGGAATCAAATTGTCCAAAATAATAACAAAAGATTACTTCATTTGTGGAGGTAAATTTTATATCAAAATTAGTGATTGTGCTCCCAATACCAAAACTAGGTAATCTTATATAATATAAGTATCTACCTTTATTATCAAATTTGATAATGGCCATATTAATTTGAGAAAAATCTCTGTAAATAGTAACAGAATGACCATTGCTATCTATTTTAAATTCATCTAAGTAAGTAATAACCTGATATCTGTTACCCACTTTATCTATATGGCATTGAGGTGCCCACTGTGAACCACTATCACTGTATATCCATCCATCTTGGATGGTTTGGGCCTGTAGCTTATTGATAAAGCAACAAAGACTTAAAAAAAGCAATAGAAATCTCATAATTATGGAATAAGAAGGGGCTTTAGCCCCTCCTTATTATAATATTTATTGCTTAACCACTTTTAAAGATTTAACAATATTATTTTCAAAATGCACCTGTACAAAATAAACCCCTTCTTTAAGTTCAGATGTGTTTAATTCTCCATTTTCAATTTTGGTTGAATTTAATACCTTTTTGCCTCTCATATCATAAACAACTAATTTTAGAATTGGTTTGTTACTTGATATTTGTATGAAATTGTTAAAAGGTATTGGACTTGCAGTTAGTTGTATTTTTTCAACATTATTGCTTAAATCTGTTTTAACTGAAGTAAGTGGGCTTGGTGGTGGTGGTGCAACAAATCTCGGACAAGTTAGTTCGCAGGGTTCCTGTGAAACAAGGGTGCCCGTAACGGTTCCCCCTCCTGGAATTTGTGCCTCAAGCTTATTCGGATAACTGTTATAGTCAGGCATTGGCTGGTTCTCGCAATTACCTCCATCGCCATCGTAAGAAATTGGCATCCATTTGCTAATAGTTTCTCCATTACTAAGTGTTATAACCTGCCAATTGTAAGTTACTTTACAACATACATCATTGCATGGTATTGCTTGGGTTACAGTTGAACTTGATGAGACATAGAAAGTGTCAACCTTCCCCAAATCATCTGGAGCACCAACAAAAAATGAGCCATCCGGAAAACTAAGCTGAACCAAAGAATAGCATGCTCCTTTGAAGTAAACTTCGTAATTACCTTGTGATGGATTTCCAGGTTGTTGTCCTATTAAATTATTTATTGCATCAGTAGCAGCTTGTTTTAAGTCTGCCGCTGTCATTGGGTTTGGTATGGTACAAGTAGGATCTGTAGGACATGGTGGATTGAAAGAATTGTACCAGTTCCGACTATCCACAACAACATAGTCTTCAATAATAATTGAAGTAACACCATTGCAAATGCGAATGCGGTAACCTATCATGACAAAAACTGATGGACCTTTCTCGGGAGGAGGTCCCGGACATGTTGCATCGCAAAGAGATATTGTTTCCCAAATAACAGGTCCTGGTGGGCATGGGTCGTTACACAAATGAGGCTGAGCATTTGCTTTAAAAAGAACACTCACTAATATCAGTAACAGTGTCAGAAAAATTGATTTTTTTATTAATGTTTTCATTTTTGATTTTTTTGATAAATTTAAAATTTGAGGTAGTTTGGTTTCATATTTCAGGCTTTTCAAAAGTCAAGTAAAGCCTGCATCACTGTAAACAGGGCAGGCGTCAAGGTTTAAATGTCCAACAAACGGTATTAATAAAGGCTTTATTCTTAATCCAAAATAAGAGTAAAGCATTTTTGTTAAAAGCGAATTTAATAAAAAGCAAGTACAAAAAGTCAACATAATTACGAAAAAGTAATTCGTCAAAACAGTACTTATTATTCCGTGTCGTTTCATAGGCTTTCGCATAACTAATTGACTGTAAAATATTGCCACTCCGGCTAACTGCTTTTTTAGCATCTTTGCATAGGCAAAATAAATTATTGAATTTCTTTTCATGGAGCCTTTTAACGAAAAACAGGAAGCAAGAAACAGCAATTGGATTTGGATACTCATACCCATTGGTGCAGCCTTGCTTTTTGCATCTTACCTCACTGAAGGAGATGCCATAGATCAATTATTATTATGGCTGCCCGGTTTAATTGTTTCAATTACTTTGGTTGTATGCATCAGGTTATTAAACCTACAAACGGAAATAAATAATAGGGGTATAAGCGTAAAATTTAGCCTGTTTATGTCAAAGCCTGATTTGTATTTATGGGAAGATATAAGCCGGGCCCACATTAATAAATATCGTCCAATTGCTGAATACGGAGGCTGGGGATATCGGCTGGGGTTATTTACGAAAAAACGAGCCTACAGTATTTCCGGCAATATGGGGTTGGAGCTTACGCTAAAAAATGGGCAAACTGTAATGATTGGAACAAAGAAAGCTGAGGAAATGCAAGCATACCTGCAATACCTGAAATCAGCACATCAGATTGCTGCTATAAAATAGCTGTATAAATGCTGATGAACTACTTTGCCGCGCCTAGGCCGGCCAGGTAACCAGTTGTCCATGCGGCCTGAAAATTAAACCCACCTGTGATTCCATCAATATCCAGAATTTCACCGGCAAAATAAATGTCTTTGCAGCGCTTGCTTTGCATGGATTTAAAATCAACATCATCCAGCCCCACACCACCGCAGGTTACAAACTCTTCTTTAAACGGAGTTTTTCCTTTTACGTGGTAGGTATCATAAAGCAAGTTATTTACAAAGCGGTTTACATCTTCTTTAGAAATTTCGCCCCATTTCATTTTATCATTGATACCGGTTTTTTCAAACAGATAATGAAGTAAACGTTTGGGCAATACAAACGGGAACAGCACATTGATTTGCTTAGAAGGATTGGCTGCTTTTAAATTCATAAGTTCCAGGCGTGCCACTTCTTCTTTCTTTTCATTCATCCAGTTTACCTGTACCTGAAAATCGTAATCTTTATCGGCTAAGATGCGTGCTCCGTAAGAGGATAATTTTAACACAGCAGGACCACTAAGGCCCCAATGGGTAATAAGCACCGGACCGCTGAACTCCAGCTTGGTGTCTAGTATTTTAACTTTTGAAGGGTTAACCGAAATACCTTGTAATTGAGCCAGTTCTTCATCCTGAATATTAAAAGTAAATAAAGAAGGCACAGGCTCAATAATTTGGTGGCCGAGTTCTTTTATCCAGTTCATGCCTTCCGCTTTAGGACTGCCGCCACATGCAATTATCAATTTATCACATTCCATCTTCTCACCGGTACCCAGCTTCAAATCAAAACCACCGTGAAAGCGCGAAATAACCTGTTTTATCTCGGTTTGTTCTTTAATTTCTATTTTGAGTTTTTTAGCCTCTTTAAGCAGGCATTTAATAATGGTTTCAGAGTTATCTGTGGTAGGAAACATGCGGCCATCGTCCTCCGTTTTTAATTTCACACCTCTTTCTTCAAACCACTTAATGGTATCGGTAGTCATAAACCTGCTAAAAGCACTTTTTAGTTGCTTCTCTCCTCGGGGATACGACATGGATAACTGCTTTAAATCAAAACAGGAATGGGTAACATTACAGCGTCCGCCACCGGAAACAGCCACTTTGCTGAGGAGTTTATTGGTTTTTTCAAGAATAATAACCTCCGTATCCTTATTTGCCTGCGCACAGGTAATGGCAGCAAAAAAACCTGCTGCACCTCCTCCTGCTACAACTACCTTTCTTTTCAAAATGAGCTAGAATTTTAAGTTAAGCGACCAAAAAAAGTCGGTGCAAAAGTAGCAATAATTTCAGAATTGCCTCAATCGTTCAGCAGCAGTTTAACGTAGAATAGCGGATTGCGCAGTTTTGCTCGTAAATCCAGGTCTTCAAACATGCAACTGATTGTTTCCCTGAGGGCTTTATTCTTATTGGCTTTATTTACCACAAAGTTAAACAGCCATGGGTATTTGCATAGCTTTTGCATGGTGTGGCTTAGCTTCAGCTCATCCCATTGTCTATCATAAAATGCTATATCATAGCGATTTAGAAATGCCTCATCAAAGCGATTGGCCGCAATAGCCTCTTTAATTACCGATGCCGCCATCATACCACTATACAAGGCATTGCCAATGCCCTCTCCGGTAAAAGGATCAATCAATGAACCGGCATCGCCTACCAGCAGGTATCCGTTGCCTGAAAGTCTGCGTTTTTTTGAACCCAATGGCAGGCCCCAACCCTGTATCTTGCCCTGCAACGTAGCATGTTTAAAACGATCCTTAATTTTCGGATTATTGGCAATGGCTCTTAGCATGTCTTCTTTCAGGTTTACCTTCTTTTTGCTAACCGTGGCACTCAGCATGCCTGCACCCACGTTGGCTTCTCCGTTAGGAAGCGGAAAAATCCAGAAATAACCGGGCAGTAATTCTTCTAAAAAATGCAGTTCAATAAAGTTTTGCGGATGCATGCCCTCTACCCCTTTGTAATATGCCCTGATACCTGCGCAATAGTGGTTATTCTCCTTTTTAATACCCGCCAGTTTTTTGGCTACAATAGAACGATCACCTTCGGCACCAATAAGCAACTGTATGTCGGATATGGTTTCAGTTTTTCCGTTTTGAATATAGGTTATACTGGAAGACCCCTGACTTTGATTAATTTCTGTTACTTCTGCACCCTCTAAAACGTTGGCATATGCACGGTTAATGAGTTTAAACAGCTCATGGTCAAAATGCATTCTTTTGGCAATAAAACCCGGAGGATGGGTTTCCTTGCTCATATCCGATTTAAAGGGTATATCAATATGTTTTCCGTTAGGGGCAACAAATTTTACACCCCAGCTGTCAATGAATTCATTTGTTTTGGCAGCAAAGTGATGCACAATCTTCGGATCAAGTTCATTTAGCACGTATACGGTTTTTCCACTCAGGGCATCACCACAAACCTTATCTCGCGGAAATGTTTGTTTTTCTATAATGGTATGTGGAATGCCGTATTTGGCAAGAAAAAGAGAAGTGGCACAACCACCCGGACCAGCACCAATGATAACTATTTGATGAGATGAATTCATTTGTAATTTGTTGCAATGATAATAGGCAAAGGTCAAATATTGCTATACCTGCACTGAATCTATTGAAAAAATATAGTTGTGCTTATAGCTGCTGATATTATTTTTTGATATGCTTACATTTGTTGCATGGAACAAGCCGTATGGTTAGAAACGGATTTTTTTGGTAATTCCCTTAAAGATTATGCCTGGTGTATTGGCATTTTATTGCTGGGTATTTTGCTAAAGCGCTTGGGTGCCACATTTTTAAGCAAGCAATCGTTTCGCATTTTCAAGCAGTTTTCAAAAAACCAGTTTTCTGAGGTATTTGTAGAGTTGCTGCGCAAGCCCATAGAACAGCTGCTATTATTACTTATTCTATATTTTGCCTTTGAACGGCTTACCTTTCCAATTAGCTGGAATTTGGCTCCTGATAGCCAATATGGTCTACGCTGGTTTATAGATTCGTTTTATGGCGTGGCTTTGTTTGTGGTGATAGCCAAAATACTGCTGAAAGCTACTGATTTTTTTGCTTATGTATTACAAAACAGGGAAGAATCACCGGTTTCTATTGAACTGTCTAATTTTTTGAAAGAACTTATAAAAGTAGTGCTGGTGGTATTATGTGTATTTGCAGGACTGCGTTTTGTGTTTGATGTAAATATTACAGCACTAGTGGCATCTCTTGGTATTGGCGGTTTGGCAGTTGCACTTGCTGCTCAAGACACACTGGCCAATTTACTTGGCTCATTTGTAATCTATCTGGATAAGCCCTTTAAAGCCGGTGATTTGATTGAAGCTGATGGCATATCCGGGCGCATTGAACATGTTGGCTTTCGCACCACCAGGATACGCACGCTGGAGAAAAGCCTGATTACTGTACCTAATAAAAAGCTGATTGATACAGCACTCAATAATATTACTTTAAGTGATGCAAGACGTGTACGCTTTAATGTAGGTCTTACTTACAACAGCAAGCCCGAGCAGATTACAAGTATCATTGACGACATAAAATCTGTTATTGCTGCCCACCCTAAAACCGGGGAAGATTATGTGGTGCGTTTTGTTGATTTTGATAGCAGCTCCCTTAATATTCTGGTCATTTATTTTGTGCAAAGTAATGAGTATGAGGTAATGGTTGATGTTAAAGAGCAAATTAACCTAAGCATTATGAAAATAGTTGAAAAGCATGGCTGTTCCTTTGCTTTTCCTACACAAACCATTCACTTGCAACAATAATGTGGCTTGCTGCCAAAACAAGATTAGACATTTAATAACTCTGCTTCTGTATTTTCTTTCGTATGCCATTCTGTCAATGGCTTGATTTTTGGTAAATTTGTCCATATTGATTTAAATTGATGAACCAACTGATTGAGTTACCCGACAATGCACGTGTGTGGTTGTATGCTGCAAACAGGCTTTTAACCAAAGCCGAGCAGGAACAAATAATGAATGAGGCCGCAGCGTTTATAACAGGCTGGACCTCACATGAGCATAAGATGGATGCTGCATTTGATATTTTACATAATGTGTTCCCGGTTCTGGCGCTTAATGAAGATACCCATGCCGCAAGTGGTTGCGGCATAGATAAGTCAGTTGCATTTTTTAAAAAACTGGAACAAACATTCGGGCTTCAATTATTTAACCGTTTGCAAATAGAATTAATAACCCCGAAGGGTCTTTTTATTACAGATAAATCCGGGGTGGCAGACATGCTTGCCTCCGGACAAATTACAACACAAACCATTAGCTTTAACAAACAAATTACCCTACTAAAAGAATTGAGAAATAGTTTTGAAATACCCTTGTATAAAGCTTGGTTCTATCCGGCATTGGCTGCAGGAAATCCTGCCGCTTAATGGCGTGTTTGCCATTAAAACAATTTGTTGCTATTCTTGCTTAATATTTTACCGCTTTTAATTACAATACATGTCAGATAACAAAGAGAAGGGCCCTATGCCTGCAAACGATAAAAGAAGTCAAAAACCAAAAATGCCACAGGTTCCTAAATTCAATTTCTACTGGATTTACGGAATCATTTTCGCCATATTCATTGGTCTGCAGTTTATGCCAAAAGATGTGGCACTAAAGACTTCTTGGTTTAAGGTAGAGAGCGAAATGATTATGACCAATGATGTAGAAAAAATCATTGTGGTAAATAAAGAACGTGCTGAAATTTATTTGAAAAAGGAATCACTCAAAAACGATAAATTCAAGGATCTTCAAAAACGCGGACTTTTTGGTGATGAGGTAGGCCCTCATTACTATTTTGAAATTGGCGATGTAAATCAGTTTTCAACTGATTTAAACAATGCACGTCAGTCATATGAAAAAGCCAATCCCGGTCAAACCTTGCAAATACCGGTTGAGTATGTTACCCAGCATAATTATTTTGGCGACATCATTGGCTGGCTTTTGCCATTTGCTTTGCTAATCGGATTGTGGTTATTTATTTTTCGTAGAATGGGCGGAGGACCTGGAGGCGGAGGACAGATTTTTAATATTGGCAAATCAAAGGCGCAGTTATTTGATAAAGAAGCATCGGTTAAAGTTACTTTTAAAGATGTTGCCGGCTTGGATGAAGCCAAAGTTGAAGTAATGGAGATTGTTGACTTTTTAAAGAACCCGAAAAAATACACCAATCTAGGTGGTAAAATTCCTAAAGGAGCATTGCTGGTAGGCCCTCCAGGTACAGGAAAAACCTTACTTGCAAAAGCAGTTGCAGGTGAAGCCGGGGTTCCTTTCTTCTCCCTTTCTGGATCTGACTTTGTTGAGATGTTTGTAGGTGTTGGTGCATCAAGGGTAAGAGACTTATTCCGACAGGCAAAGGAAAAAGCACCGTGCATTATTTTTATTGATGAAATTGATGCAGTTGGTCGTGCACGCGGGCGCTCACTGATGCAAGGTGGAAACGATGAAAGAGAAAACACGCTTAATCAACTACTCACAGAGATGGATGGTTTTGCAACAGATTTGGGTGTAATCATATTGGCGGCAACCAACAGACCTGATATACTGGACCCCGCATTGCTGCGTCCGGGAAGATTTGACAGGCAAATTTCTATTGATAAGCCGGATTTAAAAGGTCGTGAAGAAATTTTTAAAGTACATTTAAAACCACTTAAACTCAATACGGATGTTAATCCGGCAAGGTTGGCAACACAAACAGCAGGTTTTGCAGGTGCCGAGATTGCCAATGTATGCAATGAAGCTGCTCTTATAGCAGCACGTAAATCGAAAGATAAAATTGAAATGCAGGATTTTCAGGATGCCATAGATCGGGTGATTGGAGGTCTTGAAAAGAAAAACAAAATCATTTCTCCTGAAGAAAAAGAAATCATAGCCTACCATGAAAGCGGACACGCCATTGTTGGCTGGTTCTTGGAGGGTGTTGACCCGCTGGTAAAAGTTTCTATCGTACCTCGCGGAGTAGCAGCTTTGGGTTATGCGCAGTATTTGCCAAAAGACCAATACCTGTACACTACTGAGCAAATGCAAAATATGATGTGCATGACGCTTGGCGGACGCGTAGCAGAGGATATTACTTTCGGCCGTATTTCAACCGGTGCACAAAATGATTTGGAGCGCATAACCAAAATGGCCTATGCCATGGTAACCATATATGGTATGAATCCTAAAGTTGGTAATGTTTCATTCTACGACCCACAAAATGAGTACGGATTTACCAAACCCTACTCTGATAAAACGGCTGAAATGATTGATATTGAAGTGCGCAACCTGATAGATACCTGTTATACCCGAACCAAAAAATTATTGCTTGAGAAAAAAGATCAGCTGGAAAACCTTTCACAGATTTTACTCAAGAGGGAAATTTTGTTTCAGCATGACCTGGAAGAAATTTTAGGCAAGCGCCCATTTGATGCCAAGCAGGAAGAAACAGTCTCACTTGTTGAAACAGAAAACACTGCTTCACCTGTTGTAGAAGAGGAACCTAAAACACAGGAGCCTGAACAGGAAACACCAACGCCACCTCAGGAAACAGAACCTGTTAAAGAAGAACCGCCCAAGAGCACAAACCCAACTTTATTTTAACTATCCCCACAAAGCCGACCTAACGGGTCGGCTTTTTTTAGCTTATTGCTACTAGGCAGTTGGACAATTGCAGTGTTTTTTAAAAGCCGAAGTTTTTTATACCTTGCAGACTGGTGGAACAAACTACTTCAAAAGAAAAAATACTTAAGAAAGTTAGGGCAGCGCTTATTTTTAAATCAAAAAGCAAATATGCCAATATTGATTTGGAGTCGAATGTATATGAGCAGCCCCCTGTTGGAGAGTCGATTCTTGAAACTTTTGCAAGAAATTTCACCGAAACGCAAGGCCAGTTTGTTGTTTGTGATAATAAATTTGACTGCGTAGATAAGCTGCTTACCTTAATTGAACGCAAAAAGCTAAAAAACATTTATTGCTTAGAAAATCAACTGCAGGAAATGCTAGCCGATAGCGGTATTGCATACCTACACCAAAAAGAGCAACTACCAAAAGCAATGGTAGGAATAACAACATGCGAAACACTGGTTGCAAGAACTGGCAGCGTATTGATTAGTTCAGCAAAAAACTCTCGTGTGCTCACTGTTTATCCGCCTACGCACATAGTCATAGCTTATGCATCACAGGTAGTGATGGAAATTAAAGATAGCCTGCAGATACTTAAAAACAGATATGGCAGAAATATGCCATCTATGATTTCATTCATTACGGGGCCTTCACGCACAAGCGATATTGAGCGGAAACTGGTAACAGGTGCACACGGCCCAAAAGAATTGTTTGTGTTTTTAATTAATGATTTAAAACAATAACAGATTCACGTACGACATTGACTTCTAAAAAAACATATTTCGCTTCAGATTTTCATTTAGGTATACCGGATGAAGAAAGCAGCAGGCAAAGAGAACAACTCATCATTAAATGGCTTAATGAAATTAAGCATGATTGTGCAGAGTTATTTATTGTTGGCGATATTTTTGACTTTTGGTTTGAGTACAAAACAGTGGTGCCAAAGGGGTTTGTAAGATTACAGGCTAAGTTTGCCGAGTTTACCGATGCAGGCATACCGGTGCATTTTTTTCATGGCAACCATGATCTGTGGCAGTTTGGTTATTTTGATAAAGAACTGGGCGTGCAGGTGCATGCAAAACCCATAACCAGAACTATTAATGGTAAAAAATTTTATATAGGGCATGGTGATGGGCTTGGGCCTGAACAACGCAGATTTAAAACCATTCTCTGGATATACAGAAACCGTTTTTTTCAGAAAATTTTTTCAATGTTGCATCCCAACATAGGTATTGGAATTGCCAACTGGCTATCACATCAAAGCAAACTAAAAACGTTTGATGGCAATTTTACTTTTTATGAAGAGAAAGAGCATCTGATCAGATATTGCCGCAGCATCTTGAAAGAAGAATCGTTCCACTATTTTATTTTTGGACACAGACACCTGCCCATGGAATACAAACTAACGGAGCAAAGCCGATATATCAATCTGGGCGATTGGATTGGGTTTAATTCATATGCGGTTTTCAATGGTGAAACATTGATTCTGAAAACTTTTGAAGCATGATGATGAAGACTTGCAGAATTGGTTTGTATACATTTTTTATATTTTTTGCATCACTTGCGTCTGCCCAAACAGAGCCTACAGATAGCTTATCTGTATTCAGGCTTGTCAGGTATATTGAAAAAGCGGCCAAGGACATACATACCGACAGACTTGGAAATTTATATGTAGTTACCAAAACCAATCAATTATATAAGTACAGTCCGGAAGGTATACTGCTGAGCACTCTCAATTACAAATACATTGGCAATATCTCACATATTGATGCAACCAACCCACTTGAAATATATGTGTTTTACAAGGAGCTTAACTTGGTAGTTTTTTTGGATAACAACTTGGCATACCGAGGTGAGATGAAACTTGAACGCTACCAGGTAACACAGGCATCAGCAATTGCGCGCTCATTTGATAATGGTATATGGGCATTTGACCTTGCCGATTTACAATTAAAACGCATGGATAAAAATGGAGAAAACCTCCAGGCCAGCGGCAATATCAGGCAATTCGTAAAACAAAAGCAACTCTTGCCTACCTATGTATTTGATGATAATAATCGGGTTTTTCTGGTTGACTCCTCTACCGGCATTATGGTATTTGATGTATTTGCACAATACCTGAAAACCATTCCTATCAGGGGAAATGAGGAGGTAAAAGTAATTGGTGATGAACTGTATTACAAACAGCAGCAAAACATATTTAAGTATCACCTCAAAACATTTACTACTGCAGGTTTCAGACTGCCCCCCGGAGAAACTATTTTAGATTTGAGCATTGAAAAAGGCAGGTTGTATATTTTATTGCCTGGCAAAATCGGTATTTATTCTTTTTAGCCTCGTGCTTCTTTGCTATTTTTGACGCGCCCAAATACCATCTCAGATGCTGGATAAACTAGAAGCCATAAAACAACGTTTTGATCAGGTAGGTGAAATGCTTACACAACCAGACGCACTTGCCGATATGAAGCGTTTTACACAACTTAATCGTGAGTACAAGGACCTACAAAAGATTGTAGATAAATACCTTATTTATAAAAACCTGTTGGAGAATATAGCCAATGCCCGCGAGCTGCTGAATACCGAGAAAGACGCTGAAATGAAGGAAATGGCAAAAACTGAAGTAGAAGAACTGGAACCACAAGTAGCTCCAATGGAAGAGGAAATAAGGCTTATGCTGATACCAAAAGACCCGGAAGATAGCAAGAATGCAATTATGGAAATACGAGCAGGAACCGGAGGTGATGAGGCAAGCCTATTTGCAGGCGACCTTTTTCGTATGTATAGCCGTTACTGCGAAAAACGCGGTTGGAAAACAGCAGTGATTGATTTTACAGAAGGTACAGCAGGTGGTTATAAGGAAGTGGTGATGGAAGTAACCGGAGAAGAAGCCTATGGTATTTTAAAATATGAGAGTGGTGTGCACCGTGTACAACGCGTACCCGATACTGAAACGCAGGGACGTGTTCATACTTCAGCCGCATCGGTAGTAGTATTACCCGAGGCCGAAGACCTGGATTTTGAGCTGAACCCTGCAGATATTGAGATGCAAACTGCACGCTCAGGCGGTGCAGGCGGACAAAATGTAAACAAAGTAGAATCTAAGGTAATGCTAACCCATAAGCCAACTGGTATTGTGGTGGTTTGCCAGGTAGAGCGCACCCAGAACGGTAACCGCGAAAGAGCGATGCAAATGCTCCGATCAAAGCTCTATGAAATGGAGGTACAGAAAAGACAGGAAGAGGTTACCAAAAAACGTAAAACCATGGTGTCAACCGGTGATCGTTCTGCAAAAATCAGAACTTATAATTATCCGCAAGGTCGTGTAACAGATCACCGCATTGGACATACTGTATACAATTTACCTGAGGTGCTGAATGGTGAGATTCAGGAGTTCCTGGATCAGTTGCAAATTGCTGAAAATGCAGAAAAGTTAAAAGAGGGCATTACCTCTTAACCCTTACCTGTTCAAATAAAAAGCCAACGGTTCCCAGTAATATTCATACCAGCCGCGCTCAATGCTATCCGCAAGGACTTCTGGCACACTTGTATGAAAGAAATTAAGTTCACAGCCCTCAGCAGTATCTCGCAAAATAAATGCAGCCTCTGATTCATGTGTAGCGGGCCACTGCTCTTCAACAGCTCTCCATGTTTGAACAATTTTCTTTCCGCGCTCCAATACCACATTCGTTCCTACAGCATATCCATCGTACAAACTGAAATCGGATCCTTCCCTATCTGAAATAACTGCCTTTGCTCCGGTAAAGGAACTGTGTATGCGTTCATCCATGAGGCAGCAATAAACATCCAGCGCTGTGGTTTGGAAGGTGATGATTTGGTGTATGTCGCGGGTTTTCATTGAAATAACTTTATAAAGATATAAAAATAAGTGCGCCCCGCCAATGTATTGGCGGGGCGCACTATTTGGTTATGATGAGTGTGGCTTAGTTCCCTGTTTTTACCAGTTTCACTCTACTTACGCTTCCGTTAATGCTGGTATTCATAAAGTATACGCCATCTTTCAACGTATCAATACCGTCAACGGTTAATACCTGTAATCCTTTGTTCACTTCATGCGCTCCGGTATAAACTGCACGTCCCTGCAAATCGGTAATGCTAATTTGCATAGTACCTGTTTCAGGGCTTACAACCTGAACATTTACCTGTTGAGTGAAAGGATTTGGATAAACGCTAACGTTTACGTTTGCAACCAGTTTACTGATATTAACTGCAACAGGACCGTAGAAGGTATGTTTGCCATCAAAATCTACTTGTTTCAAACGATAGTATATAACCTGAGCAGTTGGGTTCAGTGCAGCTTTCTCATCTACAAAATTGTAGTTGCTTTCGCTATTTGTAAATCCAACACCATCAACCTTACCTGCCAGTTCAAAATCAGCACCGTTAAATGAGCGCTCAACTTCAAAGTGGCTGTTGTTGAATTCTGATGCAGTGCTCCAGTTTACAATCACATCTTCACCTGCTTTGTTTGCAATCAGTTTTGTTAACTGAACAGGTAAAGTTGAGTTTGCTAAGTTATCACCAACTGCAAATGCAGTTGGAGTTGTAGACAACGTTAAACCACTGCGAATTAGTGTAAAAGGATTACTTCCGGTTGCAGCTACATAAGCAGCTGGTGCCATCCATGATGCTGGAGTATTTCTGTAGAAAGATACTCCACTGTTATTACGATTAAAGCTACCAACTTCATCTGAAGCATTCCATGTTAAAGAAAGGGTAGCATTAGAACCGCCTGCAACAGCTTCTGCAACAACCCATGTACGATCAACCATGCTTGTAGTTAAGTTGCCTCCACTGGTTCCATTGGCTAATACACCATCAAATACCCTTACAGATATAATGTCAGTAACCGAAGTGGCATTCAACTGAACTTGCGCAGGAGTATAGGAAGTAATTGAGCCTACAGGATAGAGAATATTGGTTGCATTGTTTTGAACCGTTCTTCTTAAAGAACCCGCTCCATTAGTAACAACATATGAACTTGAACCAACACCCGTTAACACACCGGCTGAGCCTATAGTTAGGTTATTGGCACCTAATCTGATTCTTCCGCTTGTAAATATGATACGGGTATTTACCGTTAAGTTGGCTGAAAGCAACAAGTCTCCGGTTGAGGTATTAACAATTAAAGAGTCAATTGCACTGGCAAGGTTGCCTGCTTGTTGATTACCTGAACCATTATACTCAAGCACCGTGCCATTAGCTATTGTTCTGGTGCCATTCACCTGAATATTACCAATAATACCGGATGATGATACGCCATCAGCAGAACCAATAACCAAACGACTATTGTTTTGCGCAGTAAAGTTTCCAGTACCTGTTAAGATTTCGGTTCCGAATGTCATTCTTCCGCCTGATTGTACCACTGTATTACCAAGCGCTGTTAAAGTTCCACTTAATATAGCATTTCCTGTTGAGGTAACGGTTATATTATTATATGTGCCAGAAACAGCTGTAGTAGTAGAAACAACCAAATCTGAAATAACGGTGAAATTACCGGAACTGCTGGTAGTGCCCGCAGGTGTTGTTACAGAAACAGTACCGGTTGTAGTACCAGTTGCAACAACCGCATTAATCTGGGTTGAACTAATTACAGTAAACGAGGAGGCTGCTGTACCATTAAAACTCACCGCAGTTGCACCTGTGAGGTTTGTACCATTAATTGTAACAGTTGTTCCAACACCACCTGAAGATGGGCTTATTGTAGTAATGGTAGGCAATGCAAGAACTGTGAAATTAGTTGCACTGGTACCGGTTCCCGATCCGTTCACTACGGTTATAACTCCTGTTGTAGCAGCGGCCGGCACGGTTACAGAAATTTCAGTAACTGAATTAACGGTGTAAGAAGCCGTTATGCCATTAAATCTTACTGCAGTAATAGCATTAAAGTTATTACCGGTTATTGTTACGGTAGTTCCTACTGCTCCGCTGGCCGGGGTAAACGAGGTAATTGAAGGTGCAGGTAATACAGTAAATGAAGAAGCGCTTGTAGCTGTACCGGCAGGGTTCGTAACCGTTACAGTACCAGTTGTTGTGCCGCTTGCAACCACGGCTGTGATAGATGTGCTGCTTACAATTACAAAAGAAGAAACATTGGTACCATTTACACGTACCTGTGTTGCTGAACTAAAGTTACTTCCGGTAATTGTAATGGTGGTGCCTATGGTACCTGATGAAGGATTAAATGAAGTGATAGTTGGTGGCTGAATCACCGTTACTATAGCAGTGCTGGTTCCGGTACCAAAACTATTGGTAACACTCACAACACCTGTTGTAGCGCCTGCAGGAACTGTAGTAGCAATAGTAGTATCATTAACAATTGTATAGGAAGCTTGATTTACTCCATTAAAGAACTGTGTGGTGGTGGTACCTGTAAAATTACGACCGAAAATTCTGATTGAATCACCAACAGAAACTGTTGAAGGAACAAAACGATTCACTACAGGAGGTGCATTCGATTCAGTAGCTGTAAAGAACATATTTGCCAATGAAGTGCTTAGGCCTGTTGTAGTTACTGTATTGTTAATCTGATTAACATTAGAAACAGGATTGGTTACCCAAACAGGAGAAGAAATTGTGCTTCCTGTGGTTGAAGTAGATACCCTTAAGTTGGCGGCACTGCTTACTGCTCCCAAAAGTGCAGGATCATAATTCAATACCACTCCATAGTTATACGGTGTAGTACCTCCTGATACATCTAACCTCAGGTATTGATTTGCATTGCTTCCTGAAGGCTGATTAGCAGCTGTTATACCTGTGAAATTGAGCATTGTTGCACTTGTAGGTGCTGATGCCCCCCAATTAATGGTAGCTACAGGACGCGCTGCAAAAGTATAGCTTACAGTCGTGTTTGCAGCAGGCAATCCTGATGCAACTGCTGCAGGTGGTGTGGCAGTTGGCACTGTGGCTAGCTGCGTACTACCTATAGTTATACCAAAACCGGCAGTTGTGCCGCGGCTATTGCCGGCAAAGTCAGTATTTAAGTTATTAACTTGTGCACCTGCAATACCTTTACCAAATACATACCAGCTTTCGCTTGCTGTGGTTGAAGTATTTAAATTACCTGTAGCAGCATTTGGGAAGAGATTGGCCAAATTTAATTGTCCGGCTCCTGTACCTGCCTGCATGTAATAGCTCCAAGCGTCAGAACCAGAGTTGGTACTCCAATTGCTTAAATTGTTTGAACCCAATCCCCACTGTCCAACAGTTCCGGAATTAGTGGTAACAAATAAATTGTATTGACTTGAGTTTGAAGTCCAAGAGAAGTTACTAGGTGCGGGCGTTTGATTAGCTATGGCAAAATGCACACCGGTACCGCCAGCCCTGTTGTTAGCGAAAATGTTGTTTCTTATGTTCAGATACGTGTTCAACTCACTAGCTGAGTTATTGCCGCGTAGGAATGCATAACTGTTTTGATTTCCTATGGCTGTACCAGTTATCATTACAGAGTTGTTTATTGCGTTTAGCGTATAAACTGTTGAACTCATGTTTAACCAAATACCAATCAACTGGGTATTGAGAGAAGAACCTGTTCCTAAAGCTATCTGATTATTGGTTATAAATGAATTGATTGAGCCACTTGTAATATTTATTGCTGATACACTTGGTGTAGGCAATAAACTGGTAGAGGTAGAAGCATTCGTTAAGTCATAAATTCTGTTTGCATCAATGATAATACCTTGACCACCAGATAGCATAATACCTGTAACGTTTGGCGTTACGGCAGAACTTGTATTTAATGAACGTAAACCAAAAATGGTATTGTTTCTAATAACCGGTATAGTTGCTGAGCCAACAGCAACATTTATACCCATAACCGAACCGCTGCTAAATGTATTTAAAATATTGGTTGAATTGCTGGTCAGATTGCTGATGGTGTTATTAAAACAATTTGGAATTGAACCATTGGCAAGTTGAATACCACGAACAATCATAGTTGATTGTGTATTGGGTATGTGCATATTGCGAATGGTATTGTTGGCCACGTTATAACTTGGAATAAAGTTAAGAGGCACAGATGCATTTATCCCTGTAAGTGTGCCGGTGCCGAGCAACTGAATGCTATTTGTTAAAGTACTTCCAATAGTGTTACCGCTAATTGAAGATACTGCGCCATTGGTTGCCTGTATAGCAGAGAAGTTTGCAGTTAAGCCTGAGGTTCCAATAACCAAACCTGCCAAGGTATTATTTTCAATTACACAATTATTTTGGCCCTGGTAAGTAATACCGGTGTGTGAGGTGGCATTAGCATATATAATGCTATTATTATTTGTAAGGCTACCAACAGTATTGTTGGTGATAGAAATATTGCCATTATCACTGATAATTGCATTAAACTGTGAACTGCCCGGGCTGCTAAAGTTTAAATTTGCAACAGTATTGTTAGAAACATTGGTAGTAGCACCTGTACCAACCGCTGCACGTATACCTAAAAATGCTGTTGTGAAACTGGTACTGCTCCATGCTGCTCCACCGCAATTTGCTGCCGAGCCACCAATAAAGTTTCCTGAAATATTATTTCCGCTTGAATTGTTATTGGTGAAGAAATTGATGCCTACAAATTGGGTTGCCGTTGGTAAGGTAACACCTAAATTATTATACATGCTATTACCCGTAATAACATATCCATTACCATTTAGGTTGGCAACCGCTATGCCTGAGTTGGCAAAATTTAAAATTTCATTGGAAGCAAATACATTTCCTGCATTAAGTGCAACAGAAGAACCATTACTATAAATGCCGAAGTTAGGTATACCTGCTGGCAATGCAAGGGTTGAGTTGTTTCGAATAATACATCCTGTTATACTGTCTTGTGAAGTTCCGGTTGTACCGCTTGTTACCAATAAGGATACAACACCAGCAGCGGCTGAGGTGTTTCCGCCTTCGATAATCAGGTTATTCAACCGTGCCCCCTGAGCTCCGTTGCTTAATAGAATGGTTGAGGCCGTTGTATTGTTGTTGCGAATTAACAATCTTCTTAAGGTTGATAAGCCATTGGCAGGCACACCTGATATTTTTACATTATTTGCTCCGTTGATATTAATCAATGCATTGGCTGCATTTCCTTCTACCAAGAACGTAGATGTAGTGCCTGAATCTGGTCTAATAGTAAGGGCAAAGGTTCCTGCACCTGGACCATCTTGTGAAAGCGTATTTAATGATACCGCACCCGTTTCATTTAACAAGTCTGAGGTAATATGAGCAAACACATTTCCTCCCATGGTACGGCTATTCATAAACTCAAAGAAACCACCTGCTCCTGTGAGTGAGGTATAGGTTGAAGTGGCACCAACTAGGAAAACCGTATTTGCCGGAATGATAGGCAAGAAATTATATCTGTTTGGATTGGTTGGATAGGTGGTAATGGTATTTACGTTGGTGGCTATGGCGTATGGTGAGTTAGACACGACATTACCTGCCAAATCCTGCGCAATTACAAAATACCTGATGGTATCATTAACAGTTAATGTACCCATCACAGAATAGTCAATACCAAAGTTAAATGTAGCGTTGGTAGCCGATCCGGTAAAACTAGTTGGACCAGTACTGAACCAATTTGTGAGATCTTTGGTGTAATATACACGTGGCGCATTTGCACCTGCAGTGTGTATACCATTATTATCAGTGATGTTTACTCCAGAGAATGTTCTAACACCAGAGAATGTACCGCTATTAATAAGTGGGGTAAATGTAATAACCGGAGGAAAAACATCCGGTATTTGGTTAAAGTTACCTGCATGGGCTCCTATATCTGAAGAAGTAAGACCCGAGCGACTATTACCATAAAAATCTGTTGCAACAGCTACAGATGCGTCACCACTGCGCTCAATTGGCGTAGAGCCTTGCACATCTAGTATTACTCCTGCATAAGGTCCTGAAGCAGCTGCTACAAAATTAGGATTACCTGAACCACTTGCCCTATCTAAACCTGTTGATGCCTGCCAGCTTCCGGTCGTTCCTCCCAATAAAGCAAAGTCGGCACTGGTACCTCCTGCAAATCCTCCCGTTCCGGTAACGTTAAATAAATTAAAGTTACTATTAATATTCAAGGTTGTTGCCAGTTTTACGGCATAATTCTTACCGGTTGCATTTGTGCCATTGTTTGCACGGTTTGCAAAGATGTTATTCCTAATGTCAATTACATTTACAAAGCCAGTAATATCAGCAATATTTCCGCCAATTTCAATTGCTGCAGTATTGGCTGCACCTGATTGTGGCTCACCACCTATCAATATGGTATTGTGGTAGTAGTTGTTAGCTGTAGTATTGGTATTCCTTTGCAAAATACCAACAGTTGCTCTTGCACTGGTATCTGCTGTTCCTGAAGAGTCTATACCTAAGCGAATCATGTTATTGGCAAAGGTAGAACGACCAAAATTGTTCATAACACCAACAATGATAGGAACATTAGGTGCCTGTGCATTAGAGCTCAAACTGTGAACGAGGTTTCTTGAAACGCTGGCTACATTTCCATTAAATGAATTTGAGCCCTGATAGTAAATACCTATGATAGAGCCTGCAGTATTGGCTGTGAGTCTTAAGTTTCTAACTATATTGTTATCGGTAGACTGGTTTGGAGATTGGGTATAATTAACAATTCCAATCAATGCAGCATCTTGACCCTGATTGATGGTGTTGCTGGATGAATACAGGTTCTGTACAATATTATTTTGAACCATATACTGTTGCGTAGTTGAGTTGTATGTATTTTGAATACCAATCAACTGCGTGCCGGAAGCAGAACCAGGTGTTGAAACAAAACTATCAATTACGTTATTATTTGTGTTATGGATACCGGCACCCCAACCTGTATTGGCTATTCCTGTTAAAGCATTATAAGGCCCAAAACCACCAGACCAACTGATATTATTTGTCAATGTTGATGCGGTAAAGAAACCAGCCAATGTATTGTTATTTACGCTATTAACACCTGCTGTAGTAAAAATACCAATTGTTTGATGTGCTGATGTGCTGCGAACTTGTAAGTTACGTATGTTGTTATTTAAAATAAACTGGTTGTTGCTCGAAGACTGCATCATAATTCCAATTAGTGCAGCACTAGTATATGTGCTGGTATTGGTGGTTGATGTTAGAATAAGGTTACGAATCAGATTATTATTTACGTTGGAAACATTTGAAGATCCGTTCGAAATTAAAATACCTGTAATTGCAGCAGTGGTGCTGGTACCATAGTTGAAAATATTCACCACCGTATCATTGGTAATGGTAGTATTACCTGATGTTGCAGAATGGATACCTTGTAAACGGCTGTTTGAAGCGGCTGTAAAAATAATTGATGTAGCAGAATCGTTAAAGTTTCCTACACGATTACCGTTTATGGTATACACAGCTGCTGAGCCCGTGGCAAAAATACCTGTCATACCGCTAAAACCTGTTATGCGAACATTGCTTACAACGTTATTATTAACTAACGTACCGGCACCAGAACCCGCAGAAATATTCATTGCCACAAACTGGCTACTGCTTATCAAATTAGTACCACCTGTAAATGGAGCTGTACCACCAATCCAGTTTCCGGAAACATTATTGTTCTCAGATGTTAATCCTGGTGTAAATGAAATGCCATTAAAACCGGTTGTCATTCCTGCAGGTAAAGCATTAAAATAAACATGGTTGCTAGTAATTGTAAAATTGTTACCTGATGAGTTACCTATCACATTGATTGCGGAATTAGTACAGTTATACAAGAAGTTTCCTGTTATGCGGAAATTGGCATTCAACCTTGGAGACGTGCCATTAATATATATTCCATTAGCTGGCAAGCTTGAGGTTAATGAAGTTTGATCCTGACGGAAATGACATCCCTGCACCAACACATTGCTTACACCGCTCGTAGCCGGTAACGTAGTAGGCTGAACAAAGAAAGTTCCGCTTGCAGTTGATGAAACACGGCTTTCAAAAATTACATTAACAAATGTATCGTTAATGCCTCCGTTAATAAAAGAGATTGCAGGAGTGGAAATTGAAGAAGAACGAATAATCAAATTTGTATCTCCGGGAGCACCAATTGGAGACCAACCAAGCATTCTGAAACCATTCACATTATTTAACTGAATAATGCCATTTGCGTTCGCAGTTGATGTAGAAATAATTCTTTGCGCATTCACATCCGGTCTGATGGTTACGGTATAGCCACCTGCCCCGGCTTCATTCCATCTGTTCAATGAGAAGTTTAGCGGCTCAGTAATATTTGATGTAATCAGCGCTTCTGTATTTGCTCCTACTATTCCATTGTTTATTGCCTCAAATAATCCACCGGGGCCGGTTAACGTAGGATAGATTTGTCCGGTACCTACTAAAATAGAAGTAGGCAATGGATCTAGAACCCTATATGCACTTGGCTGGGCAGGATAAGTGGTGATGGATGCAACCCCTGTTGCAGATGCAAACATAGGGCTTGAGTTAAAGTTCGCACCTAATGAATCTTCTGCACCTACAAAGTAGTAAACGGAGTCGCCTGAGGTTAATCCGCCTAAATTGGCAGGGTTAATATTAAATGTCCAAGAACCATTAAATCTGTTACCGGATGTTAGGATACCGGTTGTATCAAACCATGTACCTGCAGCATTCTTCTTGAAATAAATTCTTGGGCGTTTATTGCCTTGTAAAGGAAGTCCACCACCATCAATAATGGTAGCGGAAAGGGTGCGTAACCCAGGATTAGATGTATTTATAAGAGGCGTGTAAGTAATGATTGGCGCATTCACATCGCTGAGAATACTGTCGCGACCTGAGAATGCTCCAATATCAGCTGGCGACAAGGTATCTCTTAGATTGCCATTAAAGTCAAGCGATAACACAGATGCAATTGAAGGATCTCCGCCACGCTCTGCATTATTTGGCGAAGGAAGACCCATATTAACAGACTGAAAATCCCCTGTTGCATTGCTAAAGTTCAGTGTGGCAACACCTGAAGCTCCATCTCTTAATACACCGGCCTCCCAATCCGAAAGTGTGGTGTAATTTGTTGCCAGCAACCTTCCTGTAAAATTGGTCGCACTGGTGCTAATATCATATATATTATTATCTATAGTGTGATTGAGCATGTTAGCCCCACTATTTCTAATTGCAAAATGTTGTCCCGTACCACCGGCATTTGCTGCACGGTTTGCGAAAATATTGTTCCTGATATCGGTAAATCCCGGAATGGTAATATTGCCGGAAATATCAATAGCAACTACCTGACCAGACCCGGTTGTAGGTTGAGTTTCTACGTAAACAGTATTATGTAATATTCTGTTTTGTATTTGTCCGCTTGAATTTAGGTGAATGCCACGTAGGTTAACCGGACGCGTGAGCGCTAAACCAGCAGTGTCACGCCCCAAACGAATAACATTATTGGTTGTGTTTGTATTTCCGCCACTGATTTGAATACCGGTCATGGTAGCCAAACCCGTTCCGGTATTATCCATATTAAAGCTATGTATAAAATTACCGTTTACGGCAATATTGGTATTACCAACAATTGTGGTTGAGCCTGAATAAATAATTCCAAAAACACCTGGTGAACTTGTACCGGTAGCGTAAGAAACCAAAGAATGAATAGTGTTATTAGATACAGTTTGATTGGTAGCAAAAGATTGGTTATTGATACCAACAATTCCTGTTGCCGAAGTAGTAAGTGAACGCAGATTTCTTATTGTATTGCCACGAACCACTGAACCGGCACCGCTTGAAAATACAATACCATTTATTTGAGAAGAGTTGGCACTTAATGCATTGTCAAAGTTTGAAATAGTATTATTGGCAACAATTTGCGGATTGAATGCCGACCAGTTTATGCCATTTATACAAGCACTTGTGCTGGTTGATGCACTGCTGCTGCGCAAGCTAAAATTACGGATGATGTTATTGCTAACGTTTACTGATCCTGAAGTCATTACAATACCGTTTATGGAATAGCCGATATTGGTTTGGCGAAGCAGGAAACTATCCAAAACATTGTTGCGCACAAAATTATTGTTGTTACCGGTTAAAGCGCCAATACCTAAGATATTAGATGAATTGTTTATTGTATTGGCACCGTTGGATTGACTATAAAGCTGCTTAATAATATTATTCTCGGCAACATTGGTACCACCCGAAAGAATAATTCCTGCCATACGTGCACCGCCTGCAGTACCAGCAGGAAGCTCTGTGCCAACAGGACCATAATAAATTGCGCAGGAATCGGATGGGTCGTTTCCGCCAATGGTATTGTTATTTACAAATTGGTTTGGACTAAAACTTTGCATAACAATACCATTCCATGCACAAGCAGTAGTAGAACCGGTATTGGTAGAACGAGTGCTCATGGCACGTATGAGGTTACCATTTACATTGGAAACATTGTTGCTACCTGATTGCACCACAATACCCCTAACGGCAGTAATCGTAGAGTTTCCTGCGTTATTGATATTGGATAATATATTGTTTTCAATGGTAACGTTATTTCCTGTACCTGACAAAATACTGGTAAACAAGCCATTGATATTAGCAAATACGCTATTGGTATCTGTTAAATGGCCAATGGTATTATTGGTTACGGTTGCAACACCTGGATTTAGAACTGATATACCAACATGGTTATTGGTATTTGCAATGTTCATTAATCTCAAGCTACGAATGGTATTATTGGTAATGGTATTGCCTGTAACCGGGCCTCCACTGGCTCTAATGCCTATAAATGAGATGGAGCTGGTAATTACCCAGCGGCTACCTGCAGTTATAGGAGCCTGCGATGCATTGCCGCCTATAAAATTGCCACTAATAATATTGTTATTGGAATTTGAATTGGTGCTTGGGTTAAAATCTATACAGATAATTGGATTGAGTGAAGTTGTAAATGCCGTATCATAGAAGCTATTGCCTCTGATACGCCAATTACTGCCATTACCTGCATTAATCGGGGTAACGAAAATTGCGTTTTGTGTAAATCCGTTAAAATCATTGGAGTCTATCGTATTGTTGTTGTTTTGGAAAATGGATGACTGTCCGTCAGAAACAATTGCCTTGGTGTATTGCAAACCACCAGAACGGGCAAAATAGTTATTTACGATAGAGATACTGTCATTACCGGTGGCTAAACCAACATTGGTACCACCTATATATACAGCTCCAAAAACGGGTTGGGTTGCGGTATTGGTGTTATTATTTGCTGATCTTATAATGGTGCTGCGTATGGTAGTTCCAACAGCATCGTTAATGCAACGTATAACAGTTGCTGTGGTTAGGTTACTTTGGTTCTCTATAGTTAGCTCTCTGGTTTGTGGGCTGGCGCTAGGGCTGCCATCAAATCTTACATATTTTGCTCCATTTAAGATAAAAATTGATGTGGCATTATTTCCAATAATTGACGGATTGGCACCAACAGCCGGTCTAATTGTTAACGTGTTAATTGATGACATGCCATTATAAGCACCAATCGTTATTGGGAAAACTTCACCGGTAGCAGTTGAGTAAACCGGGTCAATTAATTGTAAGGTTATTGGGCTCGATGCTCCCCTGCTGTTCAAATCAGCTACTGCAAGTGTAATTGAACTGTAATCACCTGCAGCACCAACAGTATATATACCCGACATTGGAGGAATAATAGTACGACCTGCTCCCGGAGGGGTTGTAGGAGATGGGGTATATGCGCTTCCCCCCACAGTTAAACCTGTGCAAGCTGCATTAATTACTCCTGTTGAAACCGCACTGCTCACGTCATAAGCCAGCCAGAAATAGTTGGTATCTGATGGGTTAAATGATCCTGTTAAAGTACGCACACTATTAAAGCTAAAAGAGCCTGAAGGGTTGGCTACTGTTGAGCCAAACTGATTGGTTTGTGCATAAACAGGAGAGTTACCTGTATAGTATAAACGTGCATTGCTAATGGCATTTGCAGGTGTGGTTCCTGTGGTGTTAAAATTAAATGCTGTTGCATTTAATGGATTCGTAAAACCATTTGATGCTACTTTAACGCATAGCATTTCCTGATTAGTTGAGCCAATGCCCACACCACCAGTATTTGATTGCGTGATGGCGGTGCTGCTATAAGTCATTGGAGCAACACCCGCAACTGAAATTTCGTCAATATAGATATTGTTATACCAATCTGTAGTTGTTCTAAAGAAGAGGAATAAATTAGGATTCAGCGCTGGGTTATTGGTTAAAGAAGATGGAATGATAAAAGTATACAAGTACCAACCTGCTGTGGTTACTACCGGATACCTCGTCATGTTTGCATATACACTATCAATCAAAATTGAATTACCTTGGTTGTTGCTGTTTCCTGCAAACAATGAAACACGGGCTTCAGTAGTGAATGTAGAATTGTTATGCCTCAATACCCTAAAAGTCACCGCTACACCATTGCCAGGATTTAAAGAGGCAACAGGAATGGCAGGGGAAGCAAGAACAGCATTACCTGGTACATTCTGATTCCAAGAGTCATATTGAGCCATACCAGCGCCTGCAAAAGGGCCTCCGGTGTATGGAGCAGCGCTTGATGCAAGTGTGGCCCTTGTCCATTGCATTGTGCCTGCCTGTGCGGTTGATGTCCAACCTGTGCCCAATGGTGCGGCTACAGTATCAAAATTGTTTTGCACAAGAATCTGCGCTCTTGCGGGCAAGATTGCCAGAAAGGTAGAAAAAATCAGCCCTAAGAGAGCTGGGATTTTTCTCAATGAAAAGTTGTAAACGTGTTTCATAATTATAATTGTTGTGTTATTTTATTGAATGAAATAGAGTTCAATCTTGCGATTTCACAATTGAAATGCAATAGGAATTATTAAAATATTATTTATTAGTTTATAAAGTACTGTTTATCAGTATTAAATTAATTTTAAAAATGCCTGTTTAAGGATATTTTAAGTTTTCATCGCCTTTACATTTTTTTTGAGGCACCATAAAAAAAGCCGCCCCGAACTTTCTGGGCGGCTTTTAAAATAATATGATACAATTAGTGGTTTAATATGCGTTTGTGTACCATCCCTTTTTCAGTTTGTATGTGCAAGAAAAAGAGTCCTTTTTCACCTAATGAAACTTCTATGGTCTTCGCATGCGGGGCTGTTGCATAAATAAGTTTTCCGGCTACATCATATACGCTGAGTTTTTGCACCACATCATCTGAGGTAATATACACCAAACCATTTGCAGGATTTGGATAAACCAAAACATGCGCCTGTGCCTGCAACTCATCAAAACCAATGGTAGCTTTTATAGCAAAATAACCGTTGCTGGTATCGGCACGATTGTTGGCGGTACTGCTTATTCTTATTTTGGCAGAATCGGTAAAGAGGTTTGCCGGTACATTCCAGTTATAAGGGCTTTGTGAAGCTGCTACTGCTTTGGCTACCAAACTATGCAGCGTATCTTTAATAAGTAATTCTATTTTAACCGAATCAATATTGCTTGATGTCCAGGATATGCTGGTAACAGAGCCAGGGGCAATTATTTCCCCTCCGTTGGGTGCGGTAAGCACAAGGCTTGTAGGCTGAGGAATATAGGTAAGGTTAGTAAAATTAATCCAATTAACCCATATAGGGTTATCAATAAACGGATTACGGTTTTTTTGAATGGACGCAATATATTCATTGCGCGCAATCTCCAGCGCACTTGGCGGGTCCTGATTATGCCATTGCAATAATACCGCAATATCCTGATTGGCAGGCAGTCGCCAGGCATAACTTCTGTCGCCTTCATACCTCAGTAGCATATAAAATAATGCACGCGCCACATCGCCTTTTTGATCATCCTTTGGTTCATATACGGTTTTTCCTCCTGCATCCGTTCCGAGTTTACCCACTCCCGTTGGCGAAGTATACGTTGCATTTGCAACCACACCAAACGGGTTATTGCTTCTCTTGGAATTGGCATTTAGCTGATGTGCAGGGAACAAATTATGCAAATCATTATACTCTAATACTTCTCTTCCGTTTATTTCAGGCCAGCCACCACCCAGTACCGGGTTCAGAGGCATCCAGCTTTGTGCAAAGGTGTGTTCACGTGTTAGCGTGCCGCTATTTGTTCCATTCCACCAAATAAATGGCTCATCATAAACATGCTTTATTCCTGTATACACACAATCAACCACTTTTTTACCGGCCGTTGTATCTCTTGTCAGATAGTTATTTACAAGTGTTGGCGCATAATTACTGTAGAAAATAGTGTCGTGCGGGCTCTTAAGTCTGTTACTTAAATCGGTTACAAAAGTGCTGCTGTTAGGATTGATTGCAGCATAATATGTTCCGGGTGCTCCGTTACCTGTTGTAACCGAAGCAGATGCAGCACTCCCAATATTATAGTTTTCAAATCCATCCGGACCATTAAATGCCAGCGCAACAAAAGTGTAGGTAGTATTTGCCAGTATATAATTAGGTTTAATCAGGGCTGAGTCGTTGCCTATATAAGCCACCTGTGCTTCGCCAATATAATCGCCCCTACGATAAGTTATACCATCTACAGGCCTTTCAATTAAAGAGGCTGCAGGCTTGCGCAGCAACATGTATTTTTCAGCCCCTGTGGCACGCGGAAAACTCACATTCATGGTATGCGTAAGCAAATTAGAAATATTGACACGCGCAACCTGATTGGCTGGCTCGGTGGCAAGGTTGCCGCCAATGGCATACATATTTAACACAAATGGATTTTTTTCGGGGTCGGTATTGTAAATATTCAGTGTTGCAAATCTTGAACCTGCCGCACCAGCATTAAAATTAACGACAAAACTATCCAGTCCATTATTTGCAGGGGCAATGCTATCAACCAACTGCACACTAAAGTCTGCGGCATGCGGGCCTGTTAACACAATACTATCTATTTTTAGTGATTGTAATACACCTGCATTTTGCACAATAAACTTTTGCATTGCGGCATTACCAAAAACAAAATTGCCTCCGTTAACAAGTTTATTGCCACTATTAAATAGCACTATGCTTTGAGGGGGAGGTGGCGGTAAACTAATCATTACACTATCTAGCTGCACATTGCTACCTAATTGCTTACTGGTATAAAAAAAACGCACATAGCGTGAGCCGGCTAGTAAGTTATCCTGATTTCGAGTTAAAGAAGTATTCATGGAAGTAAAGTTCCTTACCGTGGTCCAGTTGGCACCATCAACAGACTCTTGAACGGTAAAAGACCCTGTAAACGGTGGGTTTGGAGCGATGCCTGTTCCTCTGATATAGTAGGATATTGTGCCGGGTTTTTCAGCAAACTGGATTTGTAAAAATTCTCCTCCCTGATCAAGCCTTAAAGAAATATTATCACCAACACCTGTAGCATATGTTAAATTACCTGTGCCCAGACTATAGGACCAACCTGCTGGCGGATTGGCTACTCCGGGAGTAGAAAAATTCCATGCAGTAGGCAGCACTGCCTGTGTAAAAGCCCAGATTGGAGAGAGGAACAAACCAATAAATAATAATTTCTTCATAGCTGCTGATTATTAAATGCGTGGCAAGATATACTATTTAAAATAATGGCATAATTGTTAAATTAAAATTGTGGTAAACTTTATTACCGTATTTATTGGTATTAATAGCAAATTAGTACCAAATTTGTTTCCTCAATTTCAATACCCCATCACGTGACTAAACAAGTATCTAGTAAGCAACTGGCCACCGTTGAACAAGCGCAACAACTGGGATTAAGGCCCGAAGAATTTGATAAAATAAAAGAAATTTTAGGGCGCACTCCCAACTTTACTGAGCTGAGCGTGTACTCTGTGATGTGGAGTGAACATTGCTCATACAAAAACAGTATTGTGTGGTTAAAAACCCTGCCGCGCGAAGGCAAAAACATGTTGGCCAAAGCAGGTGAAGAAAACGCAGGATTAATTGATATCGGAGATGGTTTGGCATGCGCATTCAAAATAGAAAGCCATAACCACCCAAGTGCGCTGGAGCCTTATCAGGGTGCAGCAACAGGTGTGGGTGGCATTAACCGCGATATTTTCTCCATGGGTGCACGCCCCATTGCACAACTAAACAGCTTGCGCTTTGGCGATATAAAAAATGAGCGCACCAAGTGGCTGGTTAGGGGTGTGGTGAAAGGAATTGGAAACTATGGCAATGCATTTGGCATTCCAACCGTTGGTGGTGAAGTTTATTTTGATGATTGCTACCAAATAAATCCGTTGGTAAATGCCATGAGTGTGGGCATAGCTAAAGTTGGAAAAACAGTTAGTGCAATTGCTGAAGGCATAGGTAATGCCGTTTACATCTATGGCTCATCTACAGGTAAAGATGGTATTCATGGTGCAGCCTTTGCATCAAAAGATATTACCGAAGATTCAGCAAAAGATTTGCCTTCGGTGCAAGTAGGCGATCCGTTTTGGGAGAAACTTATTTTGGAAGCCACTATGGAGTTGATTGAAACCGGGGGTGTAGTAGGTATGCAGGATATGGGGGCAGCAGGTATTACCTGCTCTACCAGTGAAATGAGCGCCAAAAGCGGAACCGGCATGAAGGTATGGCTAGACAAAGTACCAATGCGCCAAGCTGATATGAAAGACTGGGAAATTCTTTTATCCGAATCGCAGGAAAGAATGTTGGTAATTGTGAAGAAAGGTTTTGAAAAACAATTTGAACAGATTTTTCAAAAATGGGATTTAACCTATGCACAAATTGGTGAAGTTACTGATACAGGTAGGGTGCAATATTACATGAACAACGAACTTGTAGCAAATATACCCGGAGAAAGTTTGGTATTGGGCGGTGGTGCACCGGTTTATCATCGTGAATATACCGAGCCGAAGTACTTTGCTGAGATTGCTCAATTCAACATCAATCAGATTAAAGACTGCGATCTAATTAGTGCAATTGCCATTGCAAAACGTTTGGCTGCGCATCCGAATATTGCCAGTAAACGCTGGGTATACAATCAGTATGATTCAATGGTGGGTACCATCAATCAAACCACCAATGCACCAAGTGATGCCGGTGTGGTTAAAGTTAAAGGAACCGATAAATCCATTGCCATGACCACTGATTGCAACAGCCGCTATGTGCATGCCAATCCGTTTGTGGGCGGAATGATTGCAGTTAGTGAAGCAGCTAGAAACCTGGTGTGCAGCGGGGCAGAACCTGCAGCAGTTACCAACTGTTTAAACTTTGGCAACCCATACAATACGGAGGTATACTATCAGTTTGTGCACGCAATTAAAGGAATGGGTGAAGCGTGCAAAAAATTTGATACACCGGTAACCGGTGGCAATGTTAGCTTTTACAACCAAAGTAGCGACAATGATGCAGTATTCCCAACACCAACCATTGGTATGGTTGGACTCATCAGAGGTGGTAAAAAACACATGACGCTTGATTTTAAAGAAGCTGGTGATGTTATTTACCTGATTGGCTCTTCACGCAATGATATAGCATCATCTCAGTACCTGGTTGCAGAACATGGAGTAAACCTCTCTCCTGCTCCTTACTTTAATCTGGATGAAGAATATCAGGTGCAACAAGTAACTGCCAAACTCATAGAAAAAAATCTTCTTTGCTCAGCGCATGATTGCAGCGAAGGTGGTTTGTTTATAAACCTGCTGGAAAGTGCAATGGTGCGCAACCTTGGTTTTGATATTCATAAAACAAATGCCAACCTAAGAAACGATGCATATCTTTTTGGCGAAGCGCAAGGACGTATCGTTGTTTCTTTGAATCCAAGTAATGCCAATGCTGTTGAATCATTGCTGAGCGAAGCAGGTGTGGCATTTGAAAAATTAGGGGCCATAACATCAGGAGAAATTGCGGTTAACGGGCAGCAGTTCGGAGACACAACCGACTATGCCGGCATATACAATACATCATTAGAAAACCAATTAAACTAAGCACAGAGGGAAAGAGCAAAGCAAGCATGTTATACGTTAAGAAATCAAAAATACCCAAGTCAGGTAAGGGTTTATTTACCACACACGATATTAAGAAAGGTGAAGTTGTATGTGAGTATGAAGGAGAAAAATTAACCTGGAAAGAATGCCTTGCAAGGAACAATGCACAAAAAGGCAAAGGCGGATATTATTTTTATATCAACTCAAAAAATTGTGTGGATGCGCAGTATACCTTATGGGCACTTGCACGCTATGCCAATGATGCAGCAGGATTTAGCCGTGTACCGGGCGTTCGCAACAATTCTAAATACGAGGTAATAAAAGGAAAACCATATATTATGGCCACCAGAAATATAAAAGCCGGATCAGAAATTTTAGTTGCTTACGGCAAAGAGTACTGGGAAGCAATGGCGGAAGATTAAAAAGAGTTTAACTCTTCATATTATCATAAATAGTTTTGATTCCTAATGCTAAAGCATCTAAATCATGTTCAATAATGTTCCACACAATGCTCAGGTCAATTCCCATATAGTCGTGAACTATTCTATTCCTAAAGCCACGAATATGAAACCAATTAATCTTAGTGTGCTTATCTCTGAACTCCTCCGGTAACCTGTTTGCTGCTTCACCAATTATTTCAAAATTTCTTATAACCGCATCAACGGTTTTAGAATCCCTTTGAAAACTAAGAAAGGTATGGTTATTGGAATAGGCTTTAATCTTATCAATGGAAGTTAAAATATCTAATAAAAGCAACTGAGGTTCCCGCCTAGACATAATTTAACTCCTTCTCAATTTCTTTCATATAATTTGGCTTAATGCCATTTTTTGATACCAAATCAACCCTTAAATTAAGAAGCCTCTCTAAATCATTTGCCAAATCAATAAAGGCTATACCAATTGGCTTATTAAAATCAACCAATATATCAACATCGCTTTCGTCTGTCTGCTGACCACGTCCATAACTGCCAAATATGGCTATAGTGCGCACACCATACTTATTTCCCAACTCTGTTTTATTGTTTTGAAGCGTTTCTTTGATTTGTGCCAAAGTTATCATTACACAAATATACAAAGGCTGTTATATTTTGCTAATGTGTTATTGAATAAGAGTATAGATTGGTTTTTATAGTATTTCAACTACTTAAATAGTTTACAAATTTAAACCTGATGCTATGCCCTCAAAAAAATACGTATATTTTACGATTATTTATTTCTTCTCTCTACCATAAATACTACACCGGCAAATAAGAATAGCAGCAACCCGTTTAACATAAATTGTGTGGTGAACGATGCGGTATTTGCTTTCAGTAAAACTGCAGCAGCATAAATCATAAGTGCTAATATTATATAACCCATCAGCTTTATGGTGTGGTAAGGAATGGGGTAATATTTTAATCCCATGAAATAGCAAATCAATGTCATGCTCACATAACAAATCAATGTAGCCCAAGCTGCACCGGTATATCCCATCATGGGCACCAAAATAAAGTTGGCGGCAATGGTAATACCTGCACCTATCAGTGAAATCATGGCACCCTTATTGGTTTGATCAGATAATTTATACCAAACAGAAAGGTTATAGTAAATGCCTAGAAACATATTGGCAATAAGCAATACCGGCACCACATGCAATCCCTCCCAAAAATTACTGTCGAGAAAATATTTACATACGTCCATAAACAGGGTAACACCTAAAAACAACCCTAAGCAAACCAGTACAAAGTAATCCATGACCTGCGCATATACCGTTCGCTTATCATCTGTTTTGGCATGACTAAAGAAAAACGGTTCTGCCGCATACCGAAACGCCTGAATAAACAACGTCATTAAAATGCTGAGTTTATAATTGGCTCCATAAATACCATTGGCAGCAAGACCTTCCTCCGGTGTAGCATAAAAGTAAGCAATAATGGTGCGGTCCAATGTTTCATTTATCATGCCCGCAAAACCAACCACCATCAATGGCAATGCATATGCAAGCATCTGCCGCCACAACAGCACATCAAACTTACCCGTTATCATGGCTTTAAACTCAGGTAATAGCAAGGGAATAGTTATACAGCTTGCTACCAAATTGGAAATAAAAATCATTCCTACATTTACACTTCCGTTAAAAAAAGGAAGCAGCACCTGATGGTGCTGATGCACATACGGACACAACAAGAGAAAGTACAGGTTAAGCAGAATATTGGTAAAAATATTGATGTTCTTAATCAGCGCAAAGCGCAGCGGTTTGTTGTGGTGACGCAGATAGGCAAATGGCAGTGCGCTGATAGCATCCAATGCAATAATGAGTGTAAAATAAATAACATACTCCGGGTGTTGTGGTAACCGAATGAGTGATGCAACAGGTGAGGCAAAAAGAGAAAATACGACCACAAAAAAAGATGAACTCATGAGCAAAGAGCGCAGGCCTGTGGCATATACATCCTCCGGGCGTTCATGCTTGGTTGAAAATCTGAAAAAAGCAGTTTCCATTCCATAAGTAAGCAACACATTGAAAAAGGTTACATAGGAATACATGAGTGTATTTACCCCATATTCAGCAGTTGAGAAAAGGGCTGTATGCAGCGGTACCAGAAGGTAGTTAACAAAGCGGCCTACAATTTGGCTAAGGCCATAAACCGCTGTCTGAGAAGCTAACTTTTTTAATGCGCTCAATAAATGTTTTATTGCTAATTAACGATTCAAATTACATAAAATTATTTCACTGAAATTTCGTTGCTTATACACAACATCAGCTGCTTTGTCTATTTTCGCAACAATGTTAAAACAACCGATCATTCTATTATGCTTCCTGTGCCTTGGCCTAACTGTATTTGCGCAGCAAAAAGACGAGCAACTGGCTGCACAATATTTTGCCAATAATGAGTTTGATAAAGCCGCTGATTTATATGAAAAGCTGCTGAATAAAACAGGTCAATCTGGATATTATTACGAAAATCTGTTGTTGTGTTATTTTAAACTAAACCGTTTTGATGATGCCGAAAAAATGGTGAAGAAACAAGTGCGCAGAAACGAAGACAATGCCTACTACCCCGTTGATCTGGGTTATGTATACAAAAAGGCCGGACAAGCAGATAAAGCCAAAAAACACTGGGACGAAGTGATTAGTAAACTAAAACCGGGAGAAATGTACATCACCGAAACAGCCAATGCTTTTCAGAAAAGAGGAGAAACTGATCTGGCCATTGGAACCTATTTGCGCGGCAGGAAAATAAATGGCAACAGCATTTCATTATTTGCCATTCCGCTTGCACAATTATATGGCGAGAAAAAAGAAACGAGGCTGATGTGTGAAGAATATCTCAATGCATTACAAAACAACCCGTCATTGATAGAAGATGTAGAAGGATACCTGCAGCTATTTATTGAGAACAATGCCGATTATCAGATACTGAAAACCGCATTGATTAAAAAGAGTAAGGACTTTCCGGGTAATGAAGTGTATAACGAAATGCTTATCTGGCTCTATGTGCAACGTAAAGATTTTGACAATGCATTTATACATGCAAAGGCAATAGATAAGCGCTATAAAGAAGAGGGTCGCAGACTTATTGATTTAGGATACCTGGCTTCAGCCAATGAAAAATTTGATGCAGCCGCTTCTATATTTTCTTATGTTGCCACTGCATACGGAAATACCAAACCTTATTACCTGAATGCACGCACCGGTATGCTGGATGCCAAAAGCAAAAAAATCTTCTTCACGGGAAAATATTCTGCTGATGAATTAAACGTGTTGGAGACTGATTACTTAAACTTTATACAGGAGTTTGGCAAAACCTATTTTACGGCATCTGCCATGCGCGAGTTGGCCAGGCTTAGGGTTTATCACCTTAAAAATTATGATTCCGGTATTGCTTTGTTTAAAGAAATTATTGAATTGCCGCGTTTGGATAATAAGTTTAAAGCTGAGTGCAAACTGGAGCTGGGTGATATCTATGTTTTGAAAGGAGAAGAGTGGGATGGCATGCTGCTTTACGGACAAGTTGATAAAGATTTTTTAGAAGACCCATTGGGGCAGGAAGCCAAATTCAGAAATGCACGTTTATCTTATTACCTGGGTGAGTTTGAATGGGCACGTGCCCAACTGGATGTGCTCAAAACAGCTACCACCCAACTTATTGCCAACAACGCACTGGAGCTTTCGCTGCTCATACAGGACAATACGCTAGATAGCATTGAAGAACCGCTAAAACTTTTTGCAAAAGCAGATTTATATTACTTCCAAAACCAAACGCAAGCTGCAATCAAATTGCTGGATAGTATACAACAACTATATCCGCGTCATGCGCTGGATGATGATATTCTGTTTAAACGCGCACAGATTTTCTTAAAAGAAAAAAACTATGCGCAGGCGCTACGCTACCTGGAACAACTACTCAAAGAACATGGCTCAGGAATACTTGGCGACAATGCATTGTATACAATGGCTATAATCTCTGAAATAAACCCTGGAGATAAAGAAAAAGCGAAAAAACTATACGAACAATTTATTGAGACTTATCCCGGTAGTTTTTTCATAACAGAAGTACGCAAGCGCTACCGTGTTTTGCGTGGAGATAACTTAATTGAATAAATATGATTATTTACAACGTAACTATTAATGTAGAAGATGATGTGCATGAGCAATGGCTCAGCTGGATGAAGCAAACACATTTGCCGGAGGTGATGCACACCGGTTTTTTTACCGAATATAAAATGGCAAAGTTGCTTACCAGGCAACCCGATGAAACAGGTACAACCTATGTTATACAATACACGGCAAAATCCATGAACGATTATGAATCCTACCAACGTGATTGCGCTCCTGCCCTGCAAGCTGAAACCAGAAAACTGTTTGACGGAAAATTTGTAGCATTCAGAAGTTTAATGGAGGTGGTTGATTAGGGATTAGAAGATTGAACGATTAGTTTCTAAAAGACAATATAAAGCAACCAGCATTGATTAAGTAATAAAAAAACCCGAACCATACTGATTCGGGTTTTCCGCTTATAGCTGTAAATTTCCTTATTTAACGCTATCCATATGGCAAATTAAATCTACCAGTTTGTTTGAGTAGCCCCACTCATTATCGTACCAGGAAACTACTTTTACAAAATTTGCATTGAGGGAGATGCCTGCATCCGCATCAAAAATAGATGTGCGTGCATCCCCTAGAAAATCATTTGATACAACAGCATCTTCCGTATAACCTAAAATACCTTTCAACTCATTTTCGGAAGCTTTTTTCATAGCTGCTTTAATCTCATCATAAGATGCACTTTTTTCCAAACGGCAGGTTAAATCTACTACAGAAACGTTAGGCGTTGGTACGCGAAAACTCATACCGGTTAATTTTCCTTTTAACTCAGGAATAACCAAGCCTACTGCTTTTGCTGCACCTGTTGATGAAGGAATGATGTTTTGATAAGCACCACGGCCACCTCTCCAATCTTTTACCGAAGGGCCATCAACAGTTTTTTGTGTAGCGGTAACGGCATGCACGGTGGTCATTAAGCCTTCCAGGATACCAAAATTATCGTTTAACACCTTTGCTACCGGAGCCAGGCAGTTGGTTGTGCAAGATGCATTGGAAACCACGCTCATATCGGCTGTGTATTTTAGGTGGTTTACACCCATAACAAATGTTGGGGTATCATCTTTTGCAGGGGCACTCATTACCACGCGTTTTGCACCGGCTTTAATGTGCAGGGCGGCTTTCTCTTTTTCCAGAAACAATCCGGTTGATTCAACTACATATTCAGCTCCCACAGCATCCCATTTTAGGTTTGCAGGGTCTTTTTCTGCTGTAACACGAATTTTTTTTCCATTAACCACCAGTGCTCCGTCTGCCACAGCTACCTCACCATTAAAACGCCCGTGTGTAGAATCGTATTTAAGCATATATGCCATATAGTCTACATCAATAAGGTCATTGATTCCAACTACTTCTACTTTTGGGTTGTTAATGGCAGCCCTGAAAACCAGGCGCCCAATGCGGCCAAAGCCGTTAATTCCTATTTTCATAGTATAAATATTTAGTTAGTTTTTTTTATAAGCGGGTGCAAAGTTACCCTACCAAATTTTTTAAACAAATCTTTTTGGAAATTAAAAAAGAGACCTATTTTTGCAGCCCTTTAATGGCCCGTTCGTCTATCGGTTAGGACATCAGGTTTTCATCCTGGAAAGAGGGGTTCGATTCCCCTACGGGCTACAAAAAGTAAATTCCTAGCTTCACCTTATGGTGAGGCTTTTTTTATGCAGTAAACTTTAACCAATATTCAAGGCTTAGTGCTTTTTTTAGCCCTAGGGGAATAACTGCCCCACGGTCTGGCTCCTCGCTAAAATGATTCCCCGAATCATTTTTATAACGCTCGGCCCTCCTACGGGCTACAAAAAGTAAATTCCTAGCTTCACCTTATGGTGAGGCTTTTTTTATGCAGTAAACTTTAACCAATCACAAACTTTATACTTTTTGTAGCCCACAGGCTGTGCGCAAAGCGCACAGGTTTACGCTTGCGTAAACAGAATTGAAGTTTATCCCGATCTAGAGATGCCGCGAAAAATGAGCGTGCAGCTCTTTATCGGGAATTCCCCGAATCATTTTTATAACGCTCGGCCCTCCTACGGGCTAAACAAACATTTTTACAAAGCCTTGTAAATAAAGAGTCTAGATGGCTTTTTTTGTTTTCTGACTGACAGCGGGTTTACAGAGATCATAATATCTGCCTTTTATAGCTCTAAATCTTTGCTTACAAAAATATAATTCAGCCTTACTAGTATTAAACAATTAGCTAGAATTAGTTAAAGGTAATTACGAGTGGCCAAATCATTCGCAACATTACTGGCTTGCCATTTTGTTTAGCAGGTTTCCATCCAGGCATAATTTTAACAATACGAATTGCTTCTTCTTCAAGACCCCATCCAAGTTTCTTCACAATTTCTATATCAGAAATATTGCCATCTTTATTGACCACAAACTGCAAAACAACACGGCCTTCAATTCCATTTTCACGAGCCATTGGGGGGTATTGTATATTCTTACGTAAAAAGGCCATCATGGCTTCCTGTCCTCCCGGAAATTCAGGCATCTCTTCTGCAAAGGTTAAAATATCAGGCTCTTGCTGATTCAATTTGTTCATTGAACTGTCAACTATGTCCTCATCGCTTCTATAAGAGGCATTACCTGTATTTTGAGGCACATTCTGTCCAAATAGCGCTGATGTATAAATCAGAAAACAAACTAACATAAATATTAAATGTTGCGCTTTCATAGTGTATAATAACAAGTACGTTGGATAATATAACAAATATAGTAACTCTTCTTCATCGTTGAATTATAATTACACTAGCCAATTTCACAGTTAAGTAATCTATAAAAGTAAGAATTAACAGCGCTAAAGGCCAAAGGCTAAGAGCAAGTAGCAGCATAAAAAATGAAATGAAGAATATAGAAGCCTTGAAACCCTTATGTGAGCATAATAAAGGTACAACCACTCAATCATACAACTCAAACTTAATATGCTCCTTGCCGTAGCCCATGTTACTCAGTCGCTCACGGGCTTCTTTAAGCATGGCACTCCAGCCGCATAAATAAAAATATGCAGGTCTGTGGTCGCTGAAAATTTCTTCGTATACCTCATGTACATATCCGTGTTTTCCCTGCCAGGTTGCCGCTTCTTCTCTGGACAGCACCGGAATAAACCTGAACTCCGGAAACTGTTTTTCCAGCGCTTCCATCTCCTGTTTGTATAAGATATCCGCTACTTTTCTGTTGCCAAAAATCATATATATGTTTTTATGCGGAATATGATTATTGAGTACATGCAGCAGCATGCTGCGCAAAGGAGCAATACCTGTTCCCGTGGCTATAAAACACAGGTCGTGCTCGATGTGCTCAGGCAAGATAAATTTACCGATGGGCCCTGCAACCGGCACAGTGCTGCCAACGGTATAATTGTCCCACATAAAGGGGGTGCCTTGCCCGGGTGGGTTTAATACAATAATCAGTTCAAACGTATTGTCATCTGAAGGTGCAGATGCAATAGAGTAGCTGCGGTAGGAGATTTTTGAATCAATGGGCAGGTTAAGCATCACAAACTGCCCCGGTTTGAAATGGAATTTTTCCATATGTGGTACCCTAAAGAAAAACCGCTTTACAGCAGGGCTCTCTTCCTTTATATCTATAATCCGGGCATCATAAAACTGCTGTTTCATAGGGTTGTATTTTTAAACATGAATATGACAAAACAAAAAACTTGCTACAATTTAACTTGTTTAGGTTGCATCTGCATAACCGAAGGTACGAAATAGCTCTTGTATTTTTGCCCTCATTTATGATTATTTGTTGCTTGAAATTCAAATACTTCTCATTAAAAACATGAAACACCAGATACTATCTCTCCTCTTCTTACTCAGTTTTACTTTTTATGCATCCGCCCAGCGTTCGCTTTGTCCTGCTTCTCCCTACCCTATGCAGATCACACAGACCGATGGATCAGTGCTAACCATTAAAACACATGGTAACGAAGCTATTCATCATAAAGAAACAGAAGAAGGCTATACCATTTTACCAAATGCACAGGGCATTTATGAATATGCCATATTGGATAATAAAGGTTATTTAACGCTAAGCGGTATTAAAGCTGCTAATCAAATAAGCCAAACTGCCCTACAAAAAAACCTGCCACCAAAGCACCTGCGTTTTAACAGCGTGCAGGTTAAAGCCATGGTGGATGACTTTAATGCCATGAATGCCGAAGCCATAGAAATGGGGCGCAGGTATAAAGGCACACCAAAAGTAAATTACCCAACCATGGGCAATTTAAAGATGCTGGCCATTTGTATGCAGTTTCCGGATGAGCCTTCCATTTATCCGATTTCTGTAATCAATGATGTGCTAAACCAGCCCAACTATAATGGTACAGGCAGTTTTAAAGATTATTTTATTGCCAACTCCTACGGGCAAAGCAACCCTACTATTGATGTGGTAGGCTGGTATACCACTACCCGAAGTAAAAAACAATATGGAACCAAACTAAATGATTCAACAAATAACCCTAATTACATGCCATATGTTAAAGAATTAGTTAGTAGAGCGCTTGATTCTGCCGATTTACGGGGTAATATAGATTTCAGGCAATACGATAACGATAAAGACGGGGATATGGATGGAGTGATGATTTTTCATGCCGGTTTTGGTGCTGAACAAGGACTCTGGGATAATATCTGGTCACATCGTTCAACCATTTCTGAAACTTTTAAAGATGGCGTTTCCATCACAGATTATTGCATTAACCCCGTAAAAAGAAGCTGGAATGGTGAGATAAGAGCCGTAGGAATAGGTGTGCTTACGCACGAGTGGGGGCATATTATGGGATTGCCTGATTTGTATGATACAAATAATAAAAATGGCCAATCGGAAGGAATTGGTGAGTGGGGCCTGATGGGCTCTTGCGGCTGGTTAAATCAGGAGCGCACACCCTGTATGCTGGAAGCTTGGTCTCGCGTGCAGTTTGGCTGGCTTGATGAAAGAATGCTGGTGCAACCCGGCTCCTATCAATTAAAAGCAGCTATTGATACCGGTGCATGTTATCGTATCAATACCAGCCGCCTTAATGAATACTACTTGATTGAAAACAGGCAGCGCAAAGGTTTTGATGCTGCACTTAAAGGAAGAGGCCTGGCCATCTGGCACATCAATACACAAAAAACAAGTTTGTATCCGGGCAGTAACTCCGTAAATGCCGATACCACCATGTATGGTGTTGGATTAAAGCAAGCCGATGGCAAGCAGGATTTAGAAAAAAATGTTAATCGTGGCGATGCTGGAGACTTATATCCCGGCACAAGCAATAATGTATTTTTCAGCAATACCTCGAATCCGTCTTCGTTGCTCCACTATACGGTAGGCGGTACCAGGCAGCCGGCCAATATTTCCATTTCAAATATTACCATGGGTGCTGATAGCATCATTCGTTTTAGGTTTGGTGCTGTAACTGCAGCAGGTTTTCAGACCAATGTTACAAGAGGCTGCGCACCACTTACGGTTGGTTTTACCAATACATCAACCGGGGCATCTTTCTTTGAATGGAAATTTGGCAACGACCCAAATCTGATAACCACGCAGGATGCAGTGTATACGTTTGATCTTCCAGGCACCTATGAAGTAAAACTTACAGTAAAAGACTCAAATAACAGCAACGCAGATGTGGTGACGTATTCCATTATTGTAGATCCTTCTCCGGAGGCTTCGGTAAGGGTTGAGCGCGGAGACAGTAACCTAATTAATTTTGTGAACACATCCAAAGGCGCCACTTATTACTCATGGTTGTTTGGCACCAACCAAACAGATGGCCGCGAATCTCCAACTTACAAACTAACCACGCCCGGATTTTTAAAATACCGTATGATTGCATTTGCCAGCAATGGTTGCACTGATACCGTATTTGGTGAAATAGATTTCTGGCCACTAGGCGCAGCCGATTTACAATCGGTAATGGGTAATTTATTTGCTTATCCAAATCCAACCGGCAAGGATGCAAGCATACATCTGTCATTAAAAAAGAATGAGTTTATTCTAGCAGAGGTATTCAATATGCTGGGTGAAAAAACAGGCACCGTTCACAATGGAACACTGGACGCAGGTGATCATTTGCTGCACGTTGCTGATGAAATAACTGCTGCCGCTGGCATCTACTATATTAAAATCAGTGCAGGTAAACAGCAATCCGTAATAAAACTTGTTAAGCAATGATAAAGGAGTTTGCCGAACTCTTTTTCCCTAATCTGTGTATTACCTGTAACAACAACCTGCTTAAGCAAGAGGAATTCATATGTAGCAAATGCTTGTATGAATTGCCACAAACCGATTACCACAAATTCCCTGAAAACAATTTAGCCAAAACCTTTTGGGGTCGTGTGCCTTTAGAAGCCGTGTTTGCTCTTTTATATTTCAGAAAAGACGGGCCGGTGCAGGCGTTGATGCATTCGCTAAAATATGCGGGAGGAAAAGAGCTGGCCGTTTTCCTGGGACAATACTATGGTCAAAAGCTAATAGATGCCGGCTTAATTTATGATGCTGTTGCAGCCATTCCGTTGCATCCGGATAAATTAAGAAAGCGTGGTTATAACCAGAGCGCATGTTTTGCGCAGGGCCTGGCCCAAAGCATGGGGATGGAAGATGTTAGCTTTGCCGTTGAAAGAGCGGTTGCCACAGAAACACAAACCAAAAAAGATAGGTTTGAGCGCTGGGCAAATGTGGGTGAAGTTTTTAGGGTAAGCAATGCAGAAGCATTAAAGCATAAAAAACTACTGGTGGTTGATGATGTAATTACAACAGGAGCAACCATTGAGGGGCTTTGTAAAGTAATACTGGCTGAAGCACCCTGCAACATATCCGTAGGCGCCATTGCTACTCCCCAAAATTAAGAGAGCATCATTTTTACATGCGGAATATCCGCTTCCATAAATTCATCACCTACCGGAACAAAACCGTGTTTCAGATAAAAGTTTTTAGCTGTTAACTGTGCATGCAAATAAATTTCTCTTCCATCTCTGGGCACTGATTGTAACACTTTTTTTAATATGGCAGCACCAACTCCGCTGTTTCGGTATTCCTGCAATACAGCAAAACGCTCCAGCTTAATGCCATTTGCCGTTTCACGCCAACGTGCGGTACCTGCCGGCTTTCCATCAACCGTTGCAAGAAAATGGTGCGACTCATCTTCATACTCCCATTCAATATCCTCCGGGCAGCTTTGTTCAATTACAAAAACTTCTCTTCTAATAGCATGTGCCTCATTTAACTCAGATTGATGCTGTATTTCTTTAACGTGAATCATTGTTTTATGGTTGTTCTTGCAATATAAATTTTAAACAGTGAGAAAAGAATACTACGCTGAAAGAGAAAATAAGAGAGAGACGAGATATGAGACAAAATTTTCTAATCTTCTAATAAAAAATCCATAATAATTAACCCGCAATAACAAATCTTTCAATCTTTTAATTTTTCAATCTTCTAACACCAACCCCACAATAACAAATCTTTCAATCTTCTTATAAGAAAAGGATAATAACAAAACTCCAATACGTACCGTTATTAAAACTGAATACGTAAACCCAGGTTCAGACTCCATTTCCGTATATCATCATTATTCAGGTAGCTGATGCGGTGTATCATACCAAGCGTAAGCAAGCGAAAAATATTTTCTACGCCATAACCAACTTCAGCATAGGGCTTATTGCCAAAAGTATAAACCGGAGAAAGTGGTCTTCCCTGAGAGTCAGTTTCCGGAAGAAATTGCCTGTTTGCATCTGTTAAATGTCCGTATGCTGCTTTTACCAAAGCAAAATTACGCAGTTTCCATTTTTTAAGTAACGGTATACGATTAAAAAATAAACCTTCAAAATGCTGCACATACATAATCTGGCTGTATTCATCGGCAACAAATTCATAAAGATTCATTAAACTAAAATTAATATCGTTATACAAAAAAGTAGCATTACCACGCGGCACTTCGAGCATGGTATAAGGTAACCGTCCTAATGTTTTACCCACTGTAATGCTATAGTCGGCATTACCCAGCACACCTGTGGTAACGTGGTGCGTGATGTTTATCTGCAGTTTATCATAATCAAAATTACCACCCAGCAAATTTTTTATTCCCCGCGTATAGGCAAAGGTTAGTTCGGGCCAGCGAGATCTGGCAAGGCGCATACGCTGATTGTTTCGCACCACGATATTTTCCTTATAAGCAAATCGTAACTCAGCTGTTGCAGCCGTATAATTATACTGCTCTGCAATGTTTCCGTTTAAGGCGGGTAAATCAGGGTTAGGTATATACGCAAAAACAAAATTGCCAAGTGGTTCAAAATGGCTACGTGTAAGCCCGATACGATAAGACCAGTCGCGATTGTATTGGTGCATATAGTTTAACCGGTACTCAATGGTTCGGTTAATGCGGGCGGAAGCAGCACCTAAATTAATTGCTGCAAACAAATTTGATGCACCGGTATTGCGCTGAAGTGTGTTAGAATTAAAATCCGTTATACCCAAAATATCATAATCGTTTTTATGGAAAACACTGATGGTTGACCATTTTTTTCTTGATAGGATGTAATCAGCACCTAGGCCATATTTAAATTTTTCATCTTTTATACCATAAGCCAAATATCCATGAAGTGTCCATCTGTTTGAGAAAGCTATATTGGTTCTGAATCCTACACGAAAACGAATACTTTCTACTTCATTATACCCTACCAAGAAAACATAAGGACCATAATCAATCTTCCCCTTGCGGTAGTATCCTTCCAATGCCAGCCTTATGATATCAATATACGTTTTGATAATGGGAAGATTGCGCACAGAATCTATCATATGAATCATTTGCTGCTCTACCTTACTGAATGGTTCCGTGCGCACACTGTCCCAATAGCGTTCGTTATGTAAATCAATGCTATCACTTCGTTCGGTGGTTACATCAAAAAACGAGTCGGGCATTTTCTTGTTCACCTTAAAACCGCTGTTTGCCCGATAGATTTTTGCAATGAAGCCACTGCTATTTTTACTAAGCTGTGCCACATCCACAATGATTCTTGTTTTGGCAGGCAACCAGGGACCGGCATCGGTTTGTACCATTTCCTGCTGTATTTTTAGCCTGTCTATAAAATTCAGATTAGCCGTTGGCGAAATTTCAACATGAATTCTTTTAAGCGCAAAGGAACCATCTGCAATCCAAATGGTACCCAGAAATCCAAGGTCTTCTTCTCTTCTTAAATTAAGTTTTATTTTATAGCATTTATGTCCATCAATATAATTTGTATCAAGAAGCGTGTAGATATAATAGGTATTGCTGCCTGTTGCAATTGGCGATATAAAGTCCTTTCCTAAAATGCGTAGCCAGTTTTGATTAAAATTAAACTGAAGCGCACCTGCGCCAAGTAAATCGGCCACATAGCCGCCCTGTTGCACTCCAAAACCTTTAATGCTACTTGCATCAATTATTTCTTTGTACACGGAAGGTGATTTTTGTGCAAAATATCGTGAATGGGTTTCACTTATAAACAAGGGTACGATATACTTACCATCTTCATTTTTTATCTGATGGGTAGTATCAAATAATGATTTGATGGGCTTCAGCATCACATTATTCTTCATCTCTTCCGAAATCTCATTCATGGAAACATCCATCTTGTTATAGCTGCGGTACTCATAAGCATCCAAGCCGGACTGGTCAAACAGCTCACGGTTTTGCTGTGCTTTTCTAATGATGCGCAAGGCTGGGTTTTCACCAGCTTTAATAACTACCTCCTTGAGTTCTGTTGTTGCCGGTTTCATCTCTATGATGAGGTGTTGTTTTTGGCCCTGCTTTAGTTTTTTATATACGGTTATATAACCAACATAACTTATTGTCAGGGTATCTACATCCAAGTTAGTTTTAATGCTGAAGTTGCCATCAAAATCGGTAGTAGTGCCAATTCGTGTTCCCTTAAAACCAATGCTCACAAATGGTAGTGGCTCAGGCCTGCCCTTTTCTAAAACTCGGCCGGTTATAATTGTTTCCTGCTGTGCCACTGCCGGCAGCGAACAAAATAGCAAGATAAAGATGTAAATTACTTTTTTTAAAGGCATGCACTATGGAAGCAGGCGCATCTTTATCCTCACATCCCTGAGAGGCCTGTCGTTTTCATCGCGGGGTAAATTAGCGATAAAATCAACAACTTCCATACCTGAAACTACTTCACCAAAAACTGTGTATTGCTTATCCAGGTGAGGTACGCCACCTGGTTTGATATACTGTTGTATCATTTGCGTGGTAAAATCCATCTGATAAGGCCTGAATAACTCATCTACTTGCGCTTTGAGTTTAAGTGAATATTGCACCAATCCTGCACTGTCACCGCGGAGATTATAATCCCCAAATTTATCCTTAACTGAATCTGTAGCCATTATAACGGAGAGCAATGTCATTTTACCTGCATAGTTATACTCATTCATTACCTTGGTTAACTCTTTGGTTGACCAACGCTTGCCTGAAACGATATAAAATTGCCCGGCACTAGATGAGTAGTCAGAATCAGGGGTTCTGGCCGCTGCAAGCGCTCCGCGTTTATGGTAATACTCCGGTACAAACTCAGGCGGTATCTTATAGTCCAGATCTGTATCGCCCAGATTATCACCGGGTTTGGCTTTGCGTGAGTTGGGATCTCCGGCCTGAATCACAAATTCAGGAATAGCACGGTGAAATAAGAGACTATCGTAATAACCCGCCCTTACCAACTGAATAAAATTATCACGATGGCGAGGTGTTTTGTTATACAATTTAATAATAATTTTACCATAAGTGGTGCTTATTTCCACCTTTTGTTCAGATGTTGCTTTGCTTTCTGATCGGCCTTGCGCAAGCACATCATTTCCGGCAATGCACAAAAAAATAGCTATTAAAAAAGTAACCTTGCGTATCATATGCGGCAAATTATAATAAAGTTATGAAAATTCATGGCGTTCGGGTATCATCTTTACAGGCTTTGGCATTCGTTCAGCATGTATGATGTATTTATTGCCTGTTTGGTTGCTTAAAGGGTATCTAAAATTCCTTCTTCATCAAAATATTTAACAACCAACTTTTTTAACAGGCTTTCCTGCTTCAGCAAATCGGCATAGGGTAGTTTTTTCAATTCGTCATAATGAGGCCAGCCATCTTCGTCATGATGAGAAAGGCGATAATAACCATCATAACTCAGCAGCTTGCATGTAGCCACATGCATCAAATCCATTTTCTCATCTTTGGTATAATTTCTGTTTTGGCCAAGCTCCCTTACACCTATCAAAAAAAGCAAGCCATTCATATCCGGTTTCTTATCAAATTGCTTTTTTAGCCCGAAAATGATTTTATACCATTTCATCTTGGTTTCCTCATCCAGTTCAAACAATTCTTCTTCCATAACAAGTTGCGAATTAACACCAACATTGTAAAACTTTGTTATATTTAAACCCGATGAATAAACATTTTATTGTAATTATTTTTCTGTGTTTATTGCAATCAGCTTTCGCTCAGCTCAATGAAAGCTTTACGGATGGTGATTTTTCCTTAGGCCCTACTTGGCAGGGCGATGATTCCTTATTTCGGGTAAACGCTTCCTTGCAACTGCAAAGTAGTGGCACTGCAGGTACTTCAAAAGATATTTATTTAGGTACCCCTTGTACCATTGCGCAAGGTGAGTGGCGATTCTGGGTAAGGTTTAATCTGAGTCCTAGTACGGCCAATTTCTGCCGATACTACCTGATGAGCGACAACCTTAACCTGAAAGGTGCATTAAATGGATACTATATACAATTGGGGGGAATAAGTGGTAACAACGATTCACTAATGCTAATGAAGCAAAAAGGAAACATAGTTACTCAAATTATTGGTGGCAGAAGAGCTACTGTAGCCAAAGCAAATAATGTGGTAGGCATACGTGTGCTGAGAAACGCATCCGGCAACTGGCAATTGTTTAGCGATACGCTTGGAGGAAATAATTATGTTGCAGAAGGTAGCGGAACTGATAATGAATTCACATTCTCAGCTTATACCGGGTGGTTTATCAAGTTCACCTCTTCAAATATCACCAATTTCTTTTTGGATGATGTTTATACGGGCCCTGTGATTGCAGATAATACCCCACCTGTTATTGACAGTATTGGTATAATAAATTCAAATACGCTACGCATTAAGTTCTCTGAAGCTATTGAAGTTAACTCAGTAACCGATGTTGTGAATTACACCATCAATAATGGTATTGGTAATCCTATTTCTGCAGATACCGAACCAGGAAATAACCAAGTTGCTGTGCTCTCGTTCTTTTCAACATTCACAAATAAAAGTAATTATACCATTAGCATATCCGGCATAAGAGACCAAGCAGGGAATACCATGCAGCCTACTCAACGCAACTTTATATATTATGTACCCGCGGCTGAAGATGTGTTGATTTCTGAATGGATGGCAGATCCCTCGCCACCGGTTATTTCGCTTCCCGAGCAAGAGTTTATTGAGTTACATAACCAAGCAGGCATTCCAATTAATCTTAAAAACTGGTCCGTATCAGATGGAGCCGCTAGTGCTATGCTGCCTGAAATTGTTATTCCTGCCGATAGTTTTATTATTCTTTGTGCAGCAGCACAGGTATCAGCATTTACTCCATATGGCCTTGTGGCGGGCATTAATGGATTTCCCTCATTAAATAATGCGGGTGATGCCATCATACTTAAATCTCCTGCAGGTAATATCATTCATCAGCTAAACTATGACCTTAGCTGGTATAATGACGCAACCAAAGTTGATGGCGGTTGGAGCATAGAATTGATTAATCGCAACAGGATCTGTTCAGGCAGGCAAAACTATACTGCGTCCATTGCTGCAAACGGTGCAACACCCGGCAAGAAAAATAGCGTATGGGAGAACACCATTGATAGCACAGCTCCACAGATAAAAAAAGTTATTTGTAAAAGCCCTAATGAAATTATTCTGGTTTTAAATGAGGGTGCAGATTTTAGTAGTATTGGCACATCTGTTATTGCAATTAATAATGGCATTAGTATAGCATCTAAAAGTAGCATTTCAATACAAAACGACAGCCTACTGTTGTTGTTAAACCCTTTACTGCAAAATAAGCAGACCTATATCATAACCATGAATGGCATAAGGGATTGCAAGCAAAATAGCTCCATCAACACTCAGGCTACATTTACTTACTTCCAGTCTGATACAGCTAAAACATATGATGTATTGCTAACCGAAATAATGGCAGATCCGGACCCGAGAATAGGTTTACCCGCTGCTGAATACGTTGAATTATATAACCGCAGCTCCAGAAATATCTCGCTGAAAAACTGGCAACTCAGAGATGCAACCGGAGTGGTATTATTGCCTGACTTGTTATTGCTGCCTGATAGTTTTATTGTCTTATGTGCACCAAATAATGCGTCACTGTTTTCAGGAATGAGCAATGTTGTGGGCTTAAATAATTTTCCATCGTTATCTAATGACGGGGAAACAATAAGCATAAGAAATGCAGATGGCAAGGTAATACATGCCGTTAGCTATTCCTCGTTGTGGTACCGGAATAATTTGAAAAAAGATGGGGGTTGGAGCCTTGAAATGATAGACGTAAAAAATCCTTGTGGCGAAGCCGGCAACTGGCAAGCCAGTCAAAGCAACAAAGGTGGCACACCGGGTCGAAACAATAGCGTGCGTAGCAATAATCGTGATTTATTGGCTCCGGAATTAATCAGGGTTTATCCTGCAGACAGCAGCCAACTTATATTATATTTTAGTGAATCGCTCGATTCAAACACCATCTACCGTATACAACATTATCAATTTAATCCTGCACTATCCTTTACTGCACTTTCAGCGGTTGCCCCGCATTTTAAAGAGGTAAGCATCAACCTTTCATCAGCCCTGCAAAAAAATATTATTTACCGTTTAATTACCGACTCTATAGCCGACTGTGCAGGCAAACTCATTCAAACAAAAGATTATGCAGACTTTGGTTTACCTGAACCATTTGCCCCTGGTGAACTGATAATAAATGAATTGCTCTTTAACCCTAAAACCGGAGGAAGCGATTTTGTTGAACTTTATAATAATAGCAATAAGGTAATTGATTTAAAACAATTGCGCATAGCAGATACGGATGACAGGGATAGTCTGAATAATATTTATTCAGTTGCACCTTCAGGGTATATTGTTTTACCTGAACAATATATTGTGCTAACAGAAAATCCGGATATCATTGTGTTGAATTATTTTGGGGCAGACAGGCTAAAAATGATTCAAACTAGTTTGCCATCTCTTAATGATGATGAAGGCAATTGTGTCATAGCAGATGCTGCAGGTTTAAGATATGATCAGTTTAATTATGATGATGATTTGCACTTTGCTTTGCTGGATGATAAAAACGGTGTGAGTTTAGAGCGCATAGACTATAACAGACCTTCCAATGATCGTACCAACTGGTCCTCTGCTGCTGCTACATCAGGCTATGCTACCCCTACAAAAAAAAATTCGCAATACTTACAATCAAATGCAGGTAGTGCTGTGTTATCCCTGTCTTCTGAAATATTTTCACCTGACGGAGACGGTTATCAGGATCTACTAAACATCTATGTAAAAACTCCTGCAACCGGATACACCGGAACGCTATCTGTTTATGACAATCATGGGCGTATGGTAAAACAACTGATGCGCAATGATATACTGGGCACCGAAAACACTATTAGCTGGGATGGCATCACTGACAGGAATGAAAAAGCACCTATTGGCATCTACATTATTTATCTGGAAGCATTTAATTTAAAAGGCAATACTATCAAAGAAAAAATAACCGTAGTAGTGGGTGCAAAACTTTAAGCGAATTCATCTTGAATCAGTCCTTCTTGCCATCAATGATAACCACAATTTCTCCCTTAGGAGGATTTGCTTCAAAATGATTAACCGCTTCTATCAAAGAGGAATTAACTGTTTGTTCAAACATTTTGGTAAGTTCTCTTGAAACAGAGACCACTCGGTCTTCACCGAAAAATTCAACCAATTGTTTAAGTGTTTTAATTAACCTGTGAGGCGCTTCATAAAGTACTATTGTTCTTTGCTCAGAGGCAAGTTCTTTTATTTTGGTTTGGCGACCCTTTTTTTCAGGTAAAAATCCTTCGAATACGAATGAATCACATGGCAAACCACTTTTAACAAGCGCAGGGACAAATGCTGTTGGGCCCGGCAAGCACTCTACATCAATGTTATTTCGTAAGCATTCCCTCACAATTAAAAATCCCGGATCTGAAATACCTGGCGTACCCGCATCACTCACCAGCCCAATTGTTTTACCTGCCTGAAGTATATTAATCACCCGCTGCAATTCTCGGTGTTCGTTGTGCTGGTGATAAGGCTGCATTTGTTTTTCAATGTTCAAGTGCTGCAAGAGTTTAATAGTATGGCGTGTATCTTCAGCCAAAAGCAAATCAACCTCCTTTAATATGCGAATGGCTCTCAATGTAATATCTTCGAGATTGCCAAGCGGTGTGGGAATGATGATTAGCTTACCTGTCATGCCTGCAAGATAAAGAAAAGGTAGAAGGTGTTGCCAGCAAATCTAAAAACAAAGCCTAATAAAAATCAGGTGCTATTGAGAAAACTGCAAGGATATAACAACTAGTTATTCATTGTTGAAAGTCATGTTTTACCGTGGTTAACTTTTAATAATTAGTATAAAAAAAGCCCGGATTAACCGGGCTTTTAATTTAGATATTAGCGTTTACTTAATGAGTGTAACGGTACCTGTAACTGTTACAGGATCCTGTGCTCTAAGCTGATAATTAAATATGAAGTAGTAAACACCTGCAGGGCATTCGCCACCATCATTCATATCTTTTCCGTTCCAGGTCTTTTTACTGTCTTTGCTCTCAAAAACCTTATTACCCCAGCGGTTAAAGATTTGCAGATCATATTTATCCTCTCCCTCAATTTCAATTACAAAATTGTCATTGCTGCCATCACCGTTAGGCGAAAACACATTCGGTATTTTAATCTTAGTTAAAAATCTGTTACTAATAATTTTACATACCGTATCTGCGCAATCAGCCGGAGGTTCGATATGCCAAGCTTTTAAGCAGATTTTAAAGTCACCCGTATCGTTTTTGAAATCTACTTCAAAATCCATATCACTAAGGTTACCCATTTTAGGATTTGATCCACCTTTTATTTCACCATCAACCGGCACGTAGATGCTGCCATCTGATTTATACAATGTCCACTCAAACACATCGGAATTTTGAACCGGAGTATTGGTTGTATTTTTCATCAGATATTTAGCTGAATTTGGATCTACGCGCACCGTATCAAATGCCGGTGTTGGTTTTACAACACTGATATATGATGTATCGCGCACCTCGCAATTTCTCTCAGCACCCGCAGGTATCTGCAATGGATCGAAACCTCTTGGTATCGAATGAATCTGGAAACGTCCTACACTATCAAACCTAAAGGTCACAAAATCAGGTGCAGCTTGATTTCTGCTCACACTATCAATAGCTGACATATCTGTATTATTGTAACGTTTGTAAACGAATCTGTTAAAGGCGTTATCAGAAGTATTTCTAAACTTAGCCTCTGTACCTACGCACACTATTGTGTCATCCGGACTCAATTCATTATTGAATTTTTTAACATAAATTTTTATTGGCTGATTATACAACTGCCCTGTTAGCGGATCTGTTGTTGTATCTGGGAATATTGCGGGCAAACAAGTTACCGGATTAGGGAACTTAGCATCGCGACCAACTGCCAAAATTTGGAACACACCAGAATCTTGATAAACGTGTTCAACCGTATCGCGTCTACCCAAAACGGATAGCGGGTTGCTACCCGGATCACCCCAATAAATAATTGTTTCTACGGTTGGTGTGTCTGATGGATCCTGCATTCCAATTGAGTCGGCAAGGTTCCAGATTCTTACACGTAAAGGTGCACATCCGAGTGTATCTGACAACAACTTAAACCTTGGCCTAGGTCCTTTTATAAAAATGGTTTCATAAGCGGAATCTGCGCAACCTTGCTCTGTAACAACTTTTAGTTTTACTTTAAACTCCCCATTTGATTTATATGGCCATGTTGCTTTGATAGGTCTAAAAATATTTTGTCCATCAGGAGTTATGGTATCGTTTTTGTCCTCGCCAAACCACCAATAGTTTAATTTTATTTTATCAAGTGTTTGGCCACCTGTTAGCAGATATGAAGAATCACCTACTGCGAATACTTCAGCACAATTGAAAACCTTCTTGGCAAGTTCCATCTTCACCATCGGCTTAACAATGTTTACCCAGCGTACGCATGTATCCCAGAAACCTAAGCTATCGCGGGTATACATCTTCACTGCGTAGCGACCGTAATCGAGATATTGGTGTGTTGGGCTTACACCTTCATAAATTGGTGAGCCGTCTCCAAAATCCCAATACATGCGTTCCCTGCGAGTAGTATCAACTCGAAGCGTAATATTATATGCATCACCTGGAGGTAGTCCGGGTAATGGCACAACAGTTCCTGTTGGATTATACCTGAACATCGGGTTAGGGAATGTTCCTTTTACTTCTGGCAGTTTGCCGTCTTCAAAGCGCCAGAAATCTGCAGTATCAATCAGGAAATTACATCCAAAACCAGGCATCAGCAGCACATCTTTTACTGCAACTGCATCATAACCATAATTAGGGTCTGTTGTGAGTCCCAAAGGTCTGATATCTCTACTGATGGTTCTGCCCGGGCCTGGAGGGTTATTACAATTACTTTTCGCGCAATCATATCTCCAGTACCTCACCGAGTCATCAAAGTGAATGGGCTCATTTGCGCAGAATACAGTATCCTCTACACCTCTTGAGTCTTTAATAAAGAAGGTATCAATTACTCCAATAATTACCGGTATTGCAAAAAACTGCTGGCAATTTTGCCTGGTTACAATCAGGTGAACTATGCTATTCCACTCAGATTGATCATTACTACCCGTGGCCTCCCAACTTGACCTGACAAATTTGTGTGTAATTGGCAGGAACATCATGGATGTATCTGCTATGTAAAATGGAGGATTGACTTTGGGAGCACCGGTACACCAATCTACCAGATCGTAATATACGTTGGTAAATAATCCCGGTGTTCTTGGTTTTAAACCATTGGTGGCACCAACACCTGAAGCACGAATCGGAAAAACTGTTGAATCCATGAGCACACAATTGCCACCAAAACAATCAAAATTATATCTAACCCTACGGATTCCCTTTTCGTAAAATGAGTTGGTAACGCCAGACCCATTATACCAGAAAGAGTCAACTGTTTGTGTTGCATCACCCCAATCCCAAATACTATAAGCAATACTATCCATGATACTATCAAGGTATAGTACCGTAATATCATCACCTTTACCTCTGTAGCGGCAGGTTCCTGCCTGGAATGGTGTAATACTTGAATAGCGAGGTATTACAGGCTGCGAGGCAGGGAAAACGTCAAATTGTGCTTCTAAGTTTAAAATACGTAGGAAGTTGTGATACCATACTGTATTGGTTTTATTATTGGCATGGTTGCAATCAAAATATTTAACATCCAGATGGGTGCCATTTGCCTGTGGAACGGTATCGCCATACGCAAAGTTATATACTACGAACTGAGGCTGATTAGGATCTACAGGGCTAGGTGGACTCTGTGGCGCAGGAGGTCCAGGATTAGCAGGCATACCCACTATAAACGGATCAGTAGATAACTGAAAGATAGGTGTTGTGGTGATCTGAGCTGAATTCTGAATGAAATTCGCTCTTGGCATGGTAACCGTATTCTCCTTGCAACCGCAACCTATTTGTAAACCTACTGTAATCCATCCGCCAATTGTATCTGCCGGAGGTGGGAATTGGAATGCCGAGGCAGGGCCTGCATTATATCCAAAGTGCCATACCATACTTGTTCCACGAGCATTTGTCCATGGACAACCAGGCCTAGGGGCAGCGTTAGGACATGTGTTAAAATTTGGTCTGATTAATCCCCCTGGGGTCGTTCCCCCCCTATAACCAGTCCAGGCGTCCAAATCACAAGGGGTATTGTCTTTTCTATCGGCAAGAGAGTCAATGTTTAATAAGATATGTGTTTGGCCGCAATTTGGCGTAACACCAGGATAACTGCCAATACCGGCAAGGCTTAAATCAATGCGTGCTCCCAGACCTGTGGTTAGGTCACCGGGGCACTCTTTACCACCTTTTGCAAAACCATAAGCAGTAGCTTTTCCAAGTGCCAACTGTACAGTACCTTCACCATTACAATCAAAGTTATCAATAGATAAGCTGTCATCAACCAACAGGTTATTGGCATTAAGGCCTTTTGCCCTGTATGGATTGCCTGACTCATTATTTAACGTATCTGCCATTTTAAGACGAACCGTTAAACAACGCTGCACCATTCTGGTAAATGTATATTTATGGAACGTCATAGTGCTTCCTGGTAACATATCTCCTGCTGCTACAGAGTAGGTTTGCCCATTTCTATTATAAGTAACAGAGTTTGGACCAGGAGTTGGAAACGCCCGCAACTGGCCTCCATTTAATATTACATAATCTCCCCTAAGATGTGCAAAAGGATCTGGTAAATTACGAATATTGATTTGCTGGTCTACCTGAATCTGATCGGGCCAAAACTGACCCGGTTGTGGTAAGTTATCTACCCTTGCCCAAGGTTGGCCATAATAAGTACCCTGAACATTGGTGATACGGTTGTTTACCGGGTCCCAAAATTTTTGCCCACCTGACGTAGCCTCTGTTTGCCAATCTTTGCCGGTGAGGTACCAGTTGTATACACTATCCCAGTTGGTGTAACTATGGCGAGGTAATGAATCGTGAGAGAATTTACAATTAACCTTACCGGGGAAAATTTGCCTATTATGAATGAAAAAGTGATTACTGTTTCTATCCTGCTCCAGTGCATTTAAAAACACAAAGCGTGGAGGATTAGGGGGATTTATAACCGGGAAATATCCAGGTTTAGGCTCTGAAAAAGAAGTACAACGGGGGGCATAATCATCATCAAAATCCCAGCGCATCCAAAGTTTGCGCGACTTAAATGTCATAGAAGTATTTACAAAATCAACCGTGTAATCGGGTCCGCACTGATTTTTTTGCCAAGGCTTTAACAATACAGGTGGTGGGCTCGTTTTTTCAATTCTAGCAAACGGACCTATAACAGAAACACCATATGCTAACTTATCCATTGCGTCAAGAATTGGTGTGTATAACAACAAGGTATCGGTAACACCTCCGGTTATCGGATCAATTATTAGATTGCTCTTAGGCATCCAAACAATTGGTTTAGAATAACGACCCTTGTATGGATAAACAGTGTCTCCACTGTGAATTAATTTTCTGTCAAAAGGTTGATAAATAAGTTGAACGAAATTTCCTCTTGGTACAATAAGTGTATCGCCCAGTTGAGTTATTGGTGTAAACTTAGATATGTAAACAACCAACCCAAAAGTGTCTCTATAGCGGTAAATGCTGTCTCCAATCTCAGGCAAAAAATATTGTTCAAAGCCTGCAGATCTTATTAACATAACAGAATCTCGTCTACCTTTTACTCTGTCTAAGAGCATGGTATATGTAGTATCCTGAGGGTCTACCACTTGTGTTGGAGGAACACCATATGGATTTGCTCCCCAATCATTATCTGCAGGTGCAAATCCGGATGGGGTTAGAATACTATCAAATCGTGATCTGGTTACGATAGCTGAATAATATGGAATAACACCTGGGCAAACTCTTTTAATAATTAGCTTCGGAAAGAAGGTACCCATAGCAGAAAATGCATGGCAAACGCTGAATGCACTTGAGTCCTCATTTCGCATAGTTGGGTCGTTTGGATCACCAAAATCCCACACAAAGTCTCCTGTTCCAGGAGCAAGGAAAGTCATAGGCGTAACCTTAAAGCAAATTTCTGTGCTGCTGAAACTTTGCACGCAAACAGTATCTGCATCCTTACCAAGCGTAGAGTCTCTTTTAAATGTTGTTATATCCAAATCATATACAATGTTGTCTGGAAGTGGCTTGGATGTATTAGAGAATGTTTTCCTTAAAGAATCCGTACAATCTGTTAAATCTGTTACTGCCAGCTTTGGATTAAATGGGCCTTTGGTAAAATAGCAATGCGTAATAGTATCATAACTAAAAGAATCGTTTTTTGTGGTATTGGCATAGAACTGACCATCACCAAAATCCCATCTGTAAGCTTTTGCCTTGTGACGAGGAGCCGCACTCAAGTTTCTGAATTTATAGCAAGAGTTAAAACATGGACCTGACAACATATTCCAATCAAAATCAATCTGGTTATTTTGATTCACTGTTACTGCTCCAGCCATTATTGTGTCTTTGCGACAACCTTTGGTGTCTACTGCTCTAAGGAACACATCAAAGGTACCGGGGAAAGTATATGAATGACATGTTACATTATTATTTTTGGTTGTATCAGAACGTGCATCACCCCAGTTCCAAAAATATAAATCTATAGGATTGCTTGGTATCTGCGGATTCTGTATGCTATTATTAACAAAACAAATATTATTTCCCCTAAAACATTGTGTTAATGGGGTTCCGGAAGCAGGCATAGGGATTGGTAAATGATATACATCAAATGTAAAATCATTAGAAGTGACGGTTGCATTATTACTTAACTGCACAATTGCTCTTGCTACATAAACACCTCCTGCAAGCGGAAGTGTTGGAAAGTCAGCAGTGAATGTGTTGGCATTTCTTTGACCAATCAAAGTTCCATTAACAAAGAAATCAAAACGTGTTGGCGTAATTCCTGCTGATACTCCTGTTACAGTGGCAACCAACTGTGCCTGCTGCCCGGCACAAATTATCGCAGGATTCACATTCATAGTAGCTGTCTGGGCTGAGGTTTCGCGCAACTGCAAGAACATTGCAGCAAAAAGAAATAATAGGATTCTTGTATGTTTCATATTCGGGTAATATACTTTTTTTACATTGTTTTCATTGCCTTTTTTACAGGCTGAAAACTTGATTTGGCATATAAACAGTTTTGCTAACATATACTTAAAATTTATAATTTTCAATTTTTTATCGAACCAATTTAAATTTTCCCGACTTTACATGCTCCCTTTCCAATCCTTTTAGCCTATACCTCAGGGTATAAACGTACCATCCGGCCGTGCATTCTTCTCCATTAATGCGGTTTAAACCATTCCATCTTTTTTCTTTGCTATTTGTTTCAAATACAACCTTTCCGCTAAGGTCAAGAATCATAAAATAGAACGACTCCTCATTTTCAATCTCTACCACAAACTCATCGTTGAAAGTATCCCCGTTTGGTGAGAATGACCCAGGTATACTTAGCCTTGCCTCTTCTTCATACTCCCAGGAAGACTTTTCCCGTTGATTAGCTTCTAAAGGGGTTTTGGTAGCATTATTTTCATGTTTATTGGCAATGTGTGTTCTAGAATCACTTACCTCGTCAGTATAGGTTTGCTTATCTCTTAAATCCGCATTATTATTTATTTCCTTACGCTGCTGCGTGGCAATGTCCTGTCTTGGAGCGTCTTTATTCTCGCTTAGCTTGTTCTCATCAACCGAATTTGAAATTTGCCGACCTGATTTGGTTTTCTTTTTGCCGGTAGCGGCTCGTAAGGGTTCATTTTCAACTGCGGCAGGCAAAGGGCCTTGATCTATAACAACGGATTGCTCCATTGCAGGCATATTATTTTCTTTCCGTTCCGAAGGCCTCTCGGCAACCTTAGGTTTGGGTAATTCTTCCTTACCGATTTGTTTATTAATTACAGCCATGTATGTGAAAACCGCTGTGGCAAAAATTGTTAAGCCTGCAACCCCTATAATTGTTTGGGTAGATGCCAAGCCACCCTTAATACCAGCCTGAAACTGACCCTGCGAAGCACCTGTATTTGCAGAAGCAAGCCCCTGCTCTATTCCATACCACACATCAGGGTTTTCCGGATTAAAATCACGGAACTCCGTTTTTAATAACTCATCTATATTATTTGGTGTGCTATTCATTTAACTTCTTCGTTTAATAAGTGCCTCTTGCAGCAATACGCGGGCCCTTGATAATTGAGACTTTGAAGTACCTTCACTAATGCCAAGCATTTCAGCTATTTCAGCGTGTGAATAACCCTCTATTACATACATATTAAGAACTGTTCGATACCCAGGAGCCAATTTATTCAAAGCAATAAGTATCTCTTTTCTACTCATATGCTCCACCGTAAAATCATGATGAGGGTTATCAACTGCCAATTCTACATCACTCTGGTTCATATGGCTTTTGTTTACCCGATAAAACTCAAGAGCAGTATTAACAAATATTCTCTTCATCCATCCCTCAAATGAACCACTGAAGCGATATTGGCCTAATTTAGTAAAAACCTTTATAAAGCCATCCTGAAGAATATCTTTTGCTTCTTCGTATCCGTTGCTATATCGTAAACATATTCCAAACATGGTTCTTGCGTAATGGTCGTAGAGTTGTTTATGAGCCTTTCGGTCCCCTTTTAAACATAAGTTTATCAGTTCTTTTTCATTAAAATCACTCACTTTTTTGGCAGCTTACTGTTTCAGATGTATTTGTTAAAGGGAAGGTTGCAATTTTTAAAAAATAGTTAAAACTTTCATAATTATAGCCTTGCCAAATGAAATATTCTTACCTTAGTGGCATTGCTATTTTTCACTAAAATATTGATTGTAAGGTCTTATTTACTCCTGTTTTGTTTTTTAATGCTAATATTTTTGGCAAAAGGACAAACTTTAGCCAATCACCAAGATATAAAGACTGAGTTTATAGAAAATAAGGGTCAGTGGGGGCGTGAAGTGCTATTTGAACAGAGGCAAGGATATAACCTGATGCAGGTTACATCAGGAGGTCTCTCCTATATCAGCTATCACCCGGATGATATGGGAAAAATGAGCCGCGAAGGGCATGAAAGTATCAGTAACAGATTTAAACCTTATTTGATCAGAGGCCATCGTTTAGATGTGAAATTTATGAATGCTGCGCCTAATTCGGTTATAATGGGGGCCGACCCGCTTGCACACTACTATAATTATTATCTGGGCGGCAATTCATCAAAATGGAAGGGTGGAGTTAAAGCTTATGAAAAGGTGCAGATTAACCGACTTTACAAAGGCATTGATATGCTGTTATACGGAAGCAAACGAAATACAGTGAAATATGATTTTGTTGTAAAACCGTATGCCAATCCTAACCAAATTATCTGGCAGTATGCAGGTGCAACTAGCATAAAAAAAATAGCCGGCCTGCTGCAAATCAATACTTCATTTCACACGTTAACTGAAGCCAGGCCATTTGCCTATCAAATCATTAACGGACAACAAGTGGCTGTTTCCTGTGAATACCGATTGATTGAAAATGACAAAGTTGGATTTGCGATTGGCGCATACAGAATTGATCTGCCGCTTGTGATTGATCCGGAATTAATTTTCTCGACCTACTCAGGTTCTACGGCAGATAATTTTGGCGCTGCTGCAACCTACGATTTTGAAGGTAATTTATACACTGCAGGTATTACCAATAGTTTTACAGGAAGTTATCCGGTTACACCCGGTGCTTTTCAGGTGCAATTTGGCGGAGGCACCGGAAGCTGGCCACAAAGAGCTCATCCTTGTGATATCACCATAAGTAAATATAACAATGATGGCACCCGCCTGCTCTATGCAACTTACTTAGGGGGCGATAATCAAGATTATGTGCATAGCTTGGTTACCGATAAATTCAACCACCTCGTGGTTTTGGGGTCAAGCCTTTCAAGAGATTATCCGACATCAACCAATGCATTTGATAGGGTGCATAATGACTCTTTTGATATTGTGGTAACCAAATTTAATGACAGTGGCACAGCCTTGATTGGTTCTACATTTATTGGTGGCAGTCACAGCGATGGTCTATCGCTAACCGACACGCTTTGTATGAACTATATGGATCAATTGCGTGGCGAAGTTCAGATTGATTTAAGTGGCGACATAGTGGTTGGCTCTGTTACCAACTCTTTTAATTTTCCAACAACTGCAAATGCTTTTCAAAAAAATAAAAGTGGGGTCCAGGATGGATGTTTGTTTAAGTTTGACAGCACACTTAGTGTTTTGCGATGGAGCAGTTTTATTGGCGATACACTTAATGAAACCCTCAACTCAATTGAAGTAATGCCAAACGGAGCAGTATTTGCAGTTGGAGGAACCCATAGCAGGCACACGCCTGCAAGCACTGGTGTTATTGGTAATGCATATTATGGGGGGATTTCCGATGGATGGATTGCGCGGGTAAGCCCCAACGGAGCAAATCTTGAACGTTTCATGTATTGGGGTAGTAGCGGCTATGATCAGTGCTATTTTGTTAAATCTAATACCAACGGTGATGTGTATATATACGGGCAAAATTTTGATACCATTGCCCCGACTCCGGGAGCTTACCGAACACCAAGGGGAACCATATTTATTAGCAGTTTTAATTACGACCTGAATGTGAAAAGGTTCTCTGCACGATTGGGTAATAACCTCTCAAACAATGCGCTTTCGCCAAGTGCTTTTATGGTGGATTTGTGCGGCAACATTTATGCCTCATTGTATGGTGGCATCTCAATCAATGCACGCGCTGGTTTATCTCAAAGTTCAACTGCCAATCTTCCATTAACTACTGATGCACTGCAAAGCGCAACAGATGGAGAAGACTTTTATTTATTTGTACTTACCCCCAATGCTGATTCTTTGCTGTATGCTACCTATTTTGGTGAAAACACAGAAGACGACCATGTAGATGGTGGCACCAGCCGCTTTGACCGAAGAGGCATTGTTTATCAAAGTGTGTGCGCAAGCTGCAGTAAAGGTCCAAATGGTGCTTTCCCAACAACTCCCAATAGCTATGCCCCCAAAAATGCAAGTGTAAGATGTAGCAATGTGGGATTAAAAATAGATTTCAGAAAAAACAATGCTGTTATTGCTGATTTTTTGGTGCAGCCGCGCAACTCGTGTGGAGATACACTTTTCAGATTTACCAGCAAATCCTATAATGCCAAATATTACAGGTGGTTTTTGAATGGTGTATTGCGTTCAACCGATTCTGCCTATACAGATACCATCCGTGCACAAGGAATATACAATATGAAGTTGGTGGTTATTGACTCTTCCCGCTGCATCATTGTGGATAGTATATCAAAGGTTATTGAAAAAGGCTCTCTTTCTGTTGCAAGTTTTACTTATAAAATAGATAGCTGCGAACCACGTGTGGTATTTACCAATTCCTCAACAACACAAAATCCTTTTCCGGTTGCTTTATTATGGCAGTTTGGTGATGGTGATACTTCTCATTCAATCAACCCAATTCATGTATACACCGATACTGGCTGGTTTGATGTAAAACTAATCGTGAATGTTGGCTCTGCCTGCGCAGATACCATGATGCAAAAAATTTATATAGATAATAAATTCTCGCTGAAGGTTGGTTTTACGCCAAATGATACCTTATGGTGCGAGTTTACAACCATTCCGCTGCGTTATACAGGCGTCAATGGAACACGATTCAGATGGTATTTGAATGATAGCCTGTTCTGCAACAGTAAGGATACTGATCTGTTTTTAAACGATAAAGGTATTTATAACATTAAACTTGTGGTAACAGACTCTACCGTAAGGTGTAATAAAGCAGATAGTTTACAAAAAACATTTCATCTGTTCCCTGAAGTTTATCCGAATTATACATGGACAAGAGATAGCTGTTCGTTTAGTGTACAATTTATAAATACCTCTCCAGTTTTACCCGGAGACTCCATTGGGTATAAATGGCTATTTGGTGATGGTTCCACTTCTTTTGAAAAGTCTCCAAAACACAGATTTCCCTCAGGTGGTGACTTCAATGTTCAGCTCATAAGTAACCCGGCTGCCAAATGTCCTTATCAAATTACAAAAACAGTTTCTCTGGATACATTGCCATCCATTTTAAAGGCCAATTTTACTTTAACTCCACAGCCCATTTGCTTACCCGCATTTGTAACAATTAAAAATGCATCTGTAAATGGAATTAAACGGTGGTGGTATGTAAATAATATTTTAAAAGACAGCACAAGCAATGAAATTAAAGACACCTTTACTACCGCTCAATTATTTTCGGTTAGGTTAGTTGTTTTTGACACCTCTACTTGCTTTCCGTATGATACACTAACCCGCATATATGCAGTGAATCCTTCAGCTAAAGCAGATTTTGAAGTATTGCGCGATACCTGCTCCCCCAATTTAATTTTCATCAATAAATCTATTTCGGCCAATCCTGCCGATGTTATTAATTATTTATGGGACTTTGGTAATGGAGATACCTCCACAGCTGAAACTCCGGCTTACACCTACAATCAAAATGGCACCTATACCATAAAACTCATTACTCTGCCCGGTACTCCTTGCGCTGATACTGCCACACAAGTCATCACCTACAATAATACAACCCATTTGCTTGGGGCTTCTTTCAACTTAAATGATTCTGTTTTTTGTTTACCTGCTATTCTAAAGGCAACAAACACCTCAACCAATCCAAAAAGACCCAGATGGTATCTGAACGGTGCATTGGTTAGCGATAGCTTAAACTTTACAGATACACTAAATGCTGAAGGTAGCTATAAATTAATACTCATCATTTCGGATTCTGCAGCTTGTGCCAAAGCAGATACCTTTACACGCGATATCATATTGGGCGAGAAAATTGCAGTTGCTTTTGATCTGGAACGAGACAGCTGCTCACTTGTAGCACGCTTTATAAACAGATCGGCAACAAGCCCCAATAGCACCTTTACGTGGTACTTTGGAGATGGTGATAGTTCAAATCTTAAAAACCCAACGCATACCTATAAACAAAGCAATACTTATGTGGTAAAACTCATTAGTAATGCAGGTAAAATTTGTTCAGATACCATGATTAAAACGTTTTTTATTGATGGTGACAGCGCAATGGAGGTTAAAATACCTAATGTATTTACTCCGAATAATGATGGCGTCAATGATTGCTACAAGATTGAAGGCCTGACCAAATGCGATGATATTGTGCTTAAAATTTATAACCGATGGGGTCAGTTGATGTATGAAACCACAAATTACCAAAACTGCTGGAATGGGCGCAATATGCTAAATGAAGAAGTTACACCCGGTGTGTACTTTTATTTGCTAAAAATTAAAAAGAATTTAGGAAACAATATTGAGCAGCACGGCACCATTACACTCATCAGAGAATAATTGCATGCACAGGCCATTATCGTAGGGGCTATGCTACTGTTTAGTTACCACATCCCAGCTATGATCGCCCAGTAATTTTACTGAAGCAACATACTTTTTAGCTGTTTTGGATCGGCCCCACTCCTCCGGCCCCACTAATGAAAGCGTGTAGTGGTCATCCTTCTCATACAAATGATAAACCTGGTTTACCACGGGAACAAAACGAATATCAGACTGATAAATTTGCTCCGAAATTTTTAAGCGTTGTTCTATTTCCCTCACCTGCTCCATTATTAAATCGGCTTGCTTTCTAAGCAGGGCTATTTCCTGAGCTGCATAGTGGTGCATAGCTTCAACAGCATTAGCTTTTATCTGGTTTTTATCCTCTACCCTGATTGGCGGAGAGCTAACACTAAGCGGTATTGGCGATAAGGAGGCTTCACCCGTATAACTTTCAAATTCAGTATTTTCTTGCATGATTTACAAAGTTAACCAAACATACAGGCATTTGTTTTCAGAAATAACCTATTTGTTTTAAACTTTATATAACAGAAATGTGTTTACCTTTGCAAGTGCATGAACGTAACAGTAGACATAGATAATAATTCAGGCTTCTGTTTTGGTGTGGTATATGCCATACAAATGGCAGAAGATATTTTGGATGAAACAGGGCGCCTTTACTGCCTTGGAGATATTGTGCACAATGACGAAGAAGTGGCAAGGCTTAGAGCAAAGGGCCTTAAGATTATAAACCATGATGAGTTTGATAGCCTGCGCAACGAAACCGTGCTGATACGCGCCCATGGAGAGCCGCCTGAAACTTACCAAAAAGCACTTGATAACAATATTGAGTTGATTGACGCATCGTGCCCAGTTGTATTAAAACTCCAAAACCGGGTTAGAGAAGCATACAACAACGAGGAACAGATTATTATTTACGGAAAGCACGGTCATGCCGAGGTGACCGGCCTCAAAGGCCAAACCAATGGTGAAGCGATTGTAATAGAAAAATTTGAAGAACTTGACCAGATAGAGTTGCCAAAGAAGGTTCAATTATTTAGCCAAACAACTAAACGCACCAAAAACCTTTATGCATTAAAAGATTTGCTGATTAGCAAAGGCGTTGAAGTTGATTTTAATGATACCCTTTGCAGGCAGGTTTCTAACAGAGATATTCAATTACGTGAGTTTGCCACAAAGTATGATAAGATTGTTTTTGTTGCAGGCAAGAAATCATCTAACGGCAAAGTTTTATTTGATGTATGCAAGGACATCAATCCGCAAACATATTTTGTTAGCGCGAAGGAAGAACTGGATAAAAACTGGTTCAGTGAGAATGACCGTATTGGAATATGTGGGGCTACTTCCACCCCACAGTGGCAAATGGAAGAAATAAAGCAATATATTTTATCATTATAAATCATGAAAAAGTTTTTACTGGCTGCCGCTAGTGGCCTTTTGCTCACTGCATTTGTGCAAGCACCAACTGAAAAAAACACTCCCCCTAAATCATTTTACGACTTAAGTATCCAGTCGCTCGATGGCAGATCAACCATTCGTTTCAGCGATTTTAAAGGCAAAAAAGTTTTATTAGTCAACACGGCATCACAGTGCGGCTTTACCGGGCAATACAAAGACCTTCAAGCGTTGTATACACGCTACAGCAATAAATTGGTTGTGGTTGCGTTTCCTTGCAATCAGTTTGGCGGCCAGGAACCATGGACCAATGATAAGATTAAAAATTTCTGCTCACTTCGCTATGATGTTACCTTCCCGATGACAGATAAAGTAAACGTAAAAGCAGGCGAAGATCAGCATATCATTTACCAGTGGCTTACTCAGAAAAAATATAACGGAAAAGAAGATATTAATGTGCGCTGGAACTTTGGAAAATTTTTGATTGATGAAAAAGGAAGATTTGTGAAATATTTCCCCTCGCAGGTTGAGCCAAATGATAAGCAGATTGTTTCGCTTATTGAAGGTAAATAATATTAGGGTTGTGAACTAACCGGAAAGCCCTTCTCTATTTCGAGGAGGGCTTTTTGCAATACCTTGTCAGAAGTATTCATCACAGTGAAGTAACCATTATCTCTCCATAAACCCCTTGCAATTAACGCTTTTATGGTTTGCGTCAAATACTTACCTGAACGTTTTATATCAGCTTCATTTCGTTGAAGATTATTTTGCGATGCAAACAAAACAAACTCATTGAGTAAATCTTTTTGAAAGCCTTTATTAAAGCCGTTGGCAGATCCATATTTCATAAGTTCAGCCCGGTGCATATCAAGGTAGTTTGCCGCAAAACGATTCGGCAAACTTTGAGACATAGCTTCAAGCAAATACGTTGAAAAATATGTAGTATCAACCGGCACAAAACAATCCGGCATTATGCCCCCTTTGCTGTATACTTTTCGTCCGCCAGATGTAAAATAAGTTGTTGTATCAGTAATTTTAACTTGCGCAAGGTCTTTTAACTCTCCATTATCCATCCTGTCCAACAACTCGTGTTCATAGGCTTCATAACCATCATGATATGGTTTTTGAATACACCTGCCAGATGGTGTATAATACCTGGAAACGGTCAAACGCACCACTGAGCCATCTTTAAGTTCAAACGGTTCCTGTACTAGTCCCTTTCCAAACGACCTGCGGCCTACCAACACACCCCTATCCCAATCCTGCACCGCACCGGAGAGTATTTCGGAAGCAGATGCCGAACCTTCATCTATTAACACAGCTAGTTTGCCTGTTTCAAAGAGCCCCTTACGTTCTGCATTATATTCACTGCGTGGTTGTGCACGTCCCTTCGTAAAAACAATAAGTTTATCATCATCCAGCAACTCATCTGCTATGGCTGTAGCTGCTGAAAGATAACCGCCAGGATTTCCACGCAAGTCAATAATTAGCTGCTGCATATTTTGTTTTTTTAGTTTTTCTATTGCAGCGGTAAATTCCTTGTGCGTATCGGCAGCAAAGCGTGATATTTTTATGTACCCTGTTTTATTATTAAGCATCATGCTCACATCCACGCTGTAAATTGGAATGGTGTTTCTGATAATTTCATAAGTTAAAGGCCTGCTATGACCGGGCCTCATTATTTCAACCTTTACCTTTGTGCCCTTAGGGCCACGGAGCAGTTTAAAAACCTGCTCATTGATAATACCCACACCTGCAACCGGTATGGTGTCTACTTTCACAATGCGGTCGCCTGCCTGTATGCCTAACTCTTTAGACGGGCCACCTTCAATAGGACTCACCACCATGATGGTGTCATTTAAAATACTAAACTCTACGCCAATACCCTCAAAATTTCCTTCCAGCTGCTCATTGGCCATTTGCAAATCTTTAGCGGGGATATATACAGAGTGCGGATCCAATTTATTGAGCAAGGCATTTAGTGTTTCTTCTTCCAGACTATCTACATTCACCGTATCCACATAAGCCTGCTGAATAAGATTTAGTATTTCTGTAAACTTATTTTTGCCCCCAAACATGAGGGAGCGTTTACCTGTAGCAGGTTTAAGCCATATGCCAATGGCAATTCCGGCAGCTATCAACAATCCGTATATAAAAGGTTGCCACTTAGTTTTGTTATCCATTGCGATATTTGAAAAACATTCCAAATATATGAACCCACAAGCGCTAAAAAAGATTTTATTGATATGGCCGAAAAAATGATAAAAACCACAGAGCAACCATCCAGATACAACAAACTGGAGAAAATGAGCACCAAACAATTACTAGGTTCCATAAATAAAGAAGACCAAACCGTGCCGCTTGCGGTAAAAAAATCTGTAAAGCAAATTGAACGCTTGGTTGATGCTGCATTTAAAAGAATAGCAGCAGGAGGCCGACTCTTTTATATTGGTGCAGGTACCAGCGGACGTCTAGGCATAGTAGATGCAAGCGAGTGTCCGCCAACTTATGGAGTGCCTCATGGAATGGTAATAGGCCTTATTGCAGGAGGCGATGCCGCCATACGCAAAGCAGTTGAGTTTGCCGAAGATGATGCCAAACAAGGCTGGAAAGATTTACAGGCTCATAAAATATCAAAGAAAGACGTGCTGATTGGTATTGCGGCAAGTGGTACCACGCCCTATGTAATTGGGGCATTAAATACTGCGCGTAATAAAGGTATACTTACCGGATGCATTACCTGTAACAAGAATAGCCCGGTGGCTACTGCAGCCGAATTTCCAGTAGAAGTGGTTGTAGGTCCTGAATTTGTTACGGGTAGTACCCGGATGAAAGCAGGCACTGCCCAAAAGCTGGTGCTTAATATGATAAGCACCACCATAATGATAAAACTGGGAAGAGTAAAAGGAAATAAAATGGTAGATATGATGCCAACCAATAATAAACTGGTTGAACGGGGTGCCAAGATGATTAGAGAAGAGCTTGGTATAGATACACACACGGCTAATTCCTTGCTGGCCAAACATGGCAACGTAAGAAAAGCAATTGAGGCTTACCGCAAAAGAAAGTAAACAGGTTTGTTGCAATTATTTTTTTTAACCAAGGTAAATAGTAATTTAGCCGCCACAAAAAATATATCAATATGAATTTTCCTGAAACCCTGCTTTACACCAAAGACCACGAGTGGGTTCGCATAGAAGGCGATACTGCTTATGTTGGCATCACGGATTTTGCCCAGAAAGAATTAGGCGATATTGTTTATGTAGACATTAGCACTGTTGGTAAAACGGTAAACGAACATGAGGTTTTTGGCACCGTTGAAGCAGTGAAAACTGTTTCTGATTTGTTTATGCCCATAACAGGTGAGGTACTTGAGGTAAATGCAAAGCTGGATGGTTCTCCTGAATCGGTAAATAACGATCCTTACGGAGATGGATGGATGATTAAAGTTAAAGTAACTGGCAGCACAGCCGGACTCATGAGTGCCGCTGATTACAAATCACTCATAAACGCCTGATAAGGAATTAATTTTATTATAATTAAGCTGCCACCCAATGGCGGCTTTTTTTATACCCAAATTAGCTTGTTTATTTACTGCTAAAACAGCAACCTGATTTGCATCAGCTTTAATAAGAAAAGAATAAACTACCTTAACCGAATGAAAATGATTACACCAGCAAAGCGTAAGGGATTATGGCTACTTGCTGCTTTATTAATAACCGGTTTAATTATCATGGCAACAACAAGAAAAGAACTTCCGGAATTAAAAACCGTACCGCGGGTTGATTTAAATAAATATGCGGGTAAATGGTATGAGATTGCATCATTTCCTCAACGTTTTCAGAAAGGCTGTCATTGCACCACGGCAGAATATACATTATCTGAAAAAGGTTATGTTATTGTAGAAAACCGTTGCAATAAAGACAGCGTAAACGGTAAAGAATCCTATATTAAAGGAAAAGCATTTGTGGAAGAAGGAACAGGCAATGCAAAATTAAAAGTGCAGTTTTTCTGGCCCTTCAGAGGCAAGTACTGGATTATTGATTTGGCTAACGACTACAGCTATGCCGTTGTGGGGCATCCCAACCGAGAATATCTGTGGATCTTGAGTCGCACCCCAGAAATGAATACAGAAACCTATAAGCAAATTTTGCTGCGGCTATCAGAAAATGGTTTTGATGTTAACAGGCTGCAGGTTACCAAACACAAATAAAGGAGACTTTGGCAGTAGCTGCTTTCGCTCGTATTTTCGCGTGCAGAGGATTAACTTAACAGCTTTACTGTAATAGTTTTTTCCAGGATGTTTGAGCAGCAATTATTTCGCTAATTTTATTTGCGGGAATTCTTTCCTGTTGCATGGTATCGCGGTAGCGAATTGTAACTGTTTGGTCCTGCAACGTATCATGATCTACCGTAATGCAAAATGGGGTGCCTAGCGCATCCTGCCTTCTGTAACGTTTGCCTATAGCGTCTTTTTCTTCATAAAAGCAGGTATAATCGGCCTTTAAATCATTCATAATTTGCTCCGCCTTTTCTGGCAGGCCATCTTTTTTAGTTAGCGGGAAAACAGCTACCTTGTACGGGGCAAGTTGCGGAGGTAAACTCAACACAACACGTGTATCTTTTTTGTCGCCCTCTCCTATCTCTTCCTCTTTATAACTCGCGCATAGCGTAGCTAAGAATAAACGATCCAGTCCAATTGAAGTTTCAATTACATAAGGTATATAATTTCCAAAAGGCTTTCCGGTTGCTTCGTCAATATCATTATCAAAATACTGCATTTTTTTACCCGACAGCTCCTGGTGGTTCCTTAAGTCAAAATCGGTGCGGCTATGTATGCCTTCCAGCTCTTTAAATCCAAACGGGAAAGCAAACTCAATATCAACAGCTGCATCGGCATAATGAGCTAGCTTTACATGGTCATGAAAACGATACATTTCTTTCCCAAATCCTAACTTCTCATGCCATTTGATACGGGCCTCTTTCCAATGTGCATACCACACCTTTTGTGTTCCTGGTCTGATAAAAAACTGCATTTCCATTTGCTCAAACTCGCGCATGCGCATAATAAACTGCCTAGCTATGATTTCGTTTCTGAAGGCTTTACCTGTTTGTGCAATTCCAAAAGGAATTTTCATCCTGCCTGTTTTTTGTACATTTAGAAAGTTTACAAAAATTCCCTGAGCGGTTTCTGGTCGTAGGTATACTTTATCCGCACCATCAGCCATTGCACCCATTTCGGTACTAAACATCAAATTAAACTGCCTAACGTCTGTCCAGTTGCGTGTGCCACTAATGGGGCAGGCTATTTCGTGTGCTATAATCAGTTCCTTCAGTGCAGGTAAATCATTTTCGGTTAAGGCTTTGTCTAGTGCCGCTTGTAAATCCTGCGCCTTATTGGTTTTGCCGTCTTTTTCATAACGCGATATTTTGTCTTCCAGCAACTGATCGGCACGGTATCTCTTCTTGGAATCTTTATTATCTATCATCGGATCACTAAACCCGTCTATATGCCCACTTGCTTTCCATACCTGCGGATGCATAAAGATTGCTGCATCAATGCCTACAATATTATCATGCATTTGTACCATGGATTTCCACCAATAGGTACGTAAGTTATTTTTCAGTTCTGCTCCATTCTGGCCATAGTCATATACTGCACCAAGTCCATCATAAATTTCACTTGAAGGAAAAACAAATCCATACTCTTTGGCATGGCTCACCACTTTCTTAAATAATTCTTCGCTCATAGGGCTGCAAATTAAGGGCTTATCGGCTTAATCACAATATTTCTTAAATTGCCGCAAAGATGATTCTGATTTATAGCGAAAAAGAGAGCCCGCGCTTGGATTATATAGTTCATGAGCTGCTTGAGCGCAGGCTGGGGCTTACAGCCCAAATCTGCTATAACAGAGCGGATTTTGAAACACAGCATTTACCAAAAATTAATTATAGTTCAATTCCTGTGCAGGGTGCATTACAAATTTATCCGCAGGGGCTGCTGCACGATACAAGTATTCAAAAACAGGATATTGAGGTTAGAAAACATCCTTATTGGAATTACTATTTTTTTGAGCAGCAAAGCGAGCATATACCCTTTGATATTCTTTCTGCATCATTCTGGATATTGAGCAGATATGAAGAATACACAGCAGAGGAAACAGATGAGCATGGGCGTTTTAGCCATGAGCATGCGCTGGCTTATAAAAACGGATTTCTAAGGATACCTCTTGTTGACAGGTGGGCAAAAAGCCTTGGTAGTATGCTGAAAAAACAATTTCCCAAACTGGTTATTGCTGAACCATCATTCAACTTTATCAGTACTGTTGATATTGATTTTGCCTACCGATACAAAGGGATTGGTTTAACAAAACAGGTTGGTAAACTAATTAAGTCGTTTATACAAGGCAGGTTTTCAGATATTATTTCACAGCTACAAACTTTGATTGGTACGAGGCCAGATCCTTATGACACCTATGAATTGATTAATAAACTTGTAAACGATAATCGGTTGCCATTAATGTATTTTTTTCTGATGCGCACCGGAACTGCATATGATAAAAACATCCATCCCTACGGACCGGAAATGCGAACCATTGCAAAGTGCTTAAGCAAAGAGTTTGCCTGCGGGATTCACCCATCCTATTATAGTGCAGAACTTGACACACTACTGCATGAAGAGAAACAATTACTTGAACAATACACCGGTAAGAAAACAATACAAAGCAGACAGCACTTTTTAAGACTAAACTTACCACAAACCTATGAGCAACTTTCTGAAGCGGGCATCATGGAAGATTACAGCATGGGCTTCCCTAATCATTGCGGCTTCAGGGCATCAACAGCCTATACATTTTCTTTTTTTAATCTGCATAGCAATAGGCAACTACCATTGATTTTACATCCAGTAACGGTAATGGATACAGCGCTTAGGTACGGAATGAAATTAACACCTGTGCAAGCCATGCATGAAATAGAAACCTACATGAATGAAATTGAAAAAACAGGAGGCGTATTTATTCCAATCTGGCACAACTCCAACCTTTCGGCAGCAGAAGGATGGGAGAGCTGGAGAGAAGTTTTTAATAAAATGCATACTTTAGCTTCCATAAAAACAAAGTAACCTTGATACACTTTTTACCACACCATAAAATTAATAAGGCAAAATGGGATGTATGTATAGAACAATGCAGCAACACATTGCCTTATGCTTTTAGCTGGTATCTGGATATTGTATCGCCTGGATGGGAAGCATTGGTTAGCGAAGATTACGCAGCGGTAATGCCACTTACCCGAAACAAAAAATGGGGAATTGAATATTTGTATCAGCCATTTTTTACCCAACAACTGGGTGTATTTTTTAAATCAAGACATAACCAGGAGGAGGTTATTAATTTCATCAGAGCCATACCCAGTTCATATAAGTTTATAGACATTCAACTGAATAGCGAAAACCATTTTGAGCACCTTGATTTTAAACTCAGAAAAAGAAAAAACCTTATTCTGCATTTAAACAAACCATATGATAAAGTTGCCAAGGGATATGATAGTCACTGTCTGCGCAATGTAAAAAAGGCAAGGAAATTTAATCATGCCATTAAGCCTGCTGAGCCAAATGAGGTGATTAAATTTTATAAAAAACATAAAGGTATTGAAACAAAAAATGTTAATACAGAAGATTATGAAATGCTGATGCGACTTTGTGCCAAAGCACGTGAGCAAAAAACGATGATGGCATACGGAGTTTATAATGATAGCGGAGAACTACTTGCAGGTGGCTTATTTTTAACCGCTGCCAGACGTGTTGTTTACTTACTGGGCACAGCCTCCACCAAAGGCAAAGAGTCAAGGGCCATGTATGCCCTAATGGATTACATGCTGATGCAGCGCTGCGGCTTCCAAGTGGTTTTTGACTTTGAGGGTTCAGAAATTCAGGGTATTGCCCGTTTCTTTAAAGGATTTGGAGCAGAAAAGGAGACGTATTATAAACTTAGAGTAAACAGATTGCCTTGGTTAATCAGGTGGTTGAAGTAGTAAAAAGAATTAAATATTTTTGGTAATAATCAGATGAAAATAGCCGCCATAGATATCGGATCGAACGCTGTTCGGTTACAAATAGCAAGAATAAACGAAACAGGATCCGCAGAGCCTTTTAAACGTGTGGAATTTGTTAGAATACCCATACGCCTGGGTGATGATGCATTTAAACATGGAAAGATAAGTCGTGAAAAGAAGGAAATGTTCTTTAAGGCAATGGAAGCGTTTAGTTTGCTTATGCAGGCCTATGATGTAAAAAAATATATGGCTTGTGCTACCAGTGCCATGCGTGAAGCATCCAATGGAATAAAAATTGCTAAAAAAGTAGAAGATCAATGCGGACTGCGTATAGACATTATTGATGGCCCAAAAGAATCAGAACTTATTTTAAAATCCATTAATCATTTATTCGAAAAAGATAAAACCTATTTAACAATTGATGTGGGCGGAGGAAGCACGGAAATGACTGTTATTAAAAATAAACGCGCATTCGACTCGGTATCATTTGATGTAGGAACGGTGCGCTTGCTCGATGGGGCCATTAAGAAAAAGAACTGGGACGCCCTAGAAAAATATGTGAAGAATCATCTAACCGATGTGAGGGATGCCAAAGCCATTGCCACGAGTGGAACCATTAATAAAATTGCTGCATTATTAAACCCCGGCTCAGCGGAGTTGCATATTACCTCTGAGCAACTAGAAAAATTTTATAAACACATAAAAAAATTAAGTTATAACGAACGAATTGAAACATATAAACTTAACCCCGACAGGGCAGATGTGATTGAACCATCAGCAGAAATATACCTGAAAATTTTAAAATGGGCAGGCATTGAACAATTATATGCGCCAAGTGCAGGACTAAAAGATGGTATTTTATATGAACTAATAAAAAAATAAATGATAGATTATAAAAAAGAAATAAATAACAGCAGGGTACTTGTTACCGGTGGTGCCGGTTTTGTTGGTCACAACTTGGTTAAAGAGTTGGTAAAAACCTACAACTGCCATGTAATTGTGTTAGATAATTGCATAAACAGTTCTGCTGATATCTTAAATGAAGTAGCCGATAAAATTGATTTTAAAAAAATTTCTGTTCTCGATTATGCGCAAATTTTACCGCTCCTTAATAAGGTTGACTATGTTTTTCATCTGGCATGCATTCAAATTGCGGCCTCTTCTTCTGATCCTGTAAACGATTTGAGGGTTAATGCAGAAAGCACCCTTCAGATGCTTGAGTATATAAAATTAAAGAGGCTAACTAATATCAAGCGTTTTATTTACACGTCCTCTTGCTCAATTTATGGTAGTGCCACCAACAATTTTCCTGCTGCCGAAATAGGTGCCATTGCTCCACTAAGTCATTATGCGTCAACTAAATTACTTGGAGAAAACTATACAATGGTTTATGGAAAAAATTATCAAATACCTGTTTCATGTGTAAGATATTCCAATGTATATGGCTATGGTCAAAGTCCAAAAAATCCGTATTGCGGAGTTCTTGGAAAATTTGTGCATGAATCGTTACACAATAAACCCTGCATGATTATTGGTGATGGCGAACAAACCAGAGATTATACCTTTATTTCAGATGCAATTGATGCCACCATACTTGCTGCAACACACCCACAAGCATCATGTGAAATGTTTAATGTAGGCACAGGTGTTGAAACATCAGTAAATAAATTATTTGAAATTATTAAAGAGGTCATCCCGCAAGCGGAAGCTGAATCCATTCCTGAAAGAGATATAGATAATATACGAAGGAGGGTAACCAATATTGAGAAAATTCATCAGAAGCTGGGATGGACTCCACAGGTAACGATAAAGAAAGGCATTGCAGAAACTATAAAATGGTATAGAACTATGGTTTAGGCCTCCTGTTTAGGTAGCCTACCTTCCGTACAAATTTATAAATGAAAGTGCCGGCAGTACCCAAAACTTTAAAGCCCCTTTCAAGATCAAGCTGATCTGCTGATTTCATTTCCTGTGGTATATTTCCGCTTTGTCTCATTTCAATATCACTGATGGCATAATGCAAATTTGCTACAATTTTATCGGCATGTTTTTCATAGAGCGATTTGTGTTTGCCAGCCATATAGGCAACCAATTCTTTTCGGTTCTGTGGCAAATTATAATGTTGTATCTTAGATCCTTGTCTGAAGCGATAAGAAAACAAGTATTCATCAATATGATGAAAAACAGCGCCCTGCTCCAAACAGCTCATCCACATCTCCCAGTCCTCATTGCCATCAGCCTTTTTATCGTAACCACCGCTTTTTTCCCAATAAGATCTTCTGAAGGTTGAAGTAGCAATGATAAAATTTCTACTTAAGAACTCTACCTCATCAAAATCAGGCGTGAGCCACATGCTATACCAGGTACCAAATGTTTTTGGATTGGTATAAACAACACCTAGTGCTGAATTATTTTCCAGTAACGCTATAGATTGGTTTATGAATTTAGGATCAAGGTAATCATCTGCTGAAAGTATAAGCAAATAAGGATTAGACCCCTTGGCTATTGCAAAATTCAATGCATCACACAAGCCTCTGTTAACCTCCCACATTATATGGTAACCCAGCGCTTCAGCTTTACGTAAGCCTGCTTTACTCTCTTCTGAGGTTGAGCCATCATCAATTATATAAACTTCAAAGTTATTAGCAAGAGAACGCTCAAGACCTGCCAATGTATCTAATATAAACTGACCAAGATTATAACAGGGAATAATAATATCCAATTTTTTCTGTGCATTGATCACAAATACATCATGTGCCAAAATAGCTGTAGCATGCAAAGATTGAAGAACTTCAACTGTTTTTGAATTCTCTTTACAATATCGAATATTTTCAATCGTTGTTATCTGATTGAAACGGTCCTTATTAATGAAATCACTATATCCCGTTTTCACCTCGCTTAGATTAAAATCATAACCAAATTTATTATTTAATAACTCCAGCAGTTTAAGTGGTTGCTGCATTACTGCTAAGCTACTAACTAAGTTTGAGGGTTTATGTTCAAGAACTCTGGCATAAAATTCATTCCATTCCAGCAATGAGGCTTTCCTTGATTTGCCGTGTGCACGCGTGGCATAATCAACATAGTCCCAAGGGTCGCAATAAAAAACAACCTTCTCCAATTGTTCGTTTGCATCCACCTGATAAGGATACTCAACAATTAATTGACCGGTTCGGGTGTTCGATTGAACAGTTTTTCTATTTACCTTGAATGCAGGTAATGCTCCTGTGATATTGGCAGGAACTGCATTGCCATTGATGTGATCAAATTGGAAACCATTGTGCCGCAGGTAATCAAGTACAAAACCCAGACCAAAATCTGGTAACCCATTAATTACAATATCATTCATGTATGGATGTTTATGGCCCGCAAGGTATTGAACATATTAAACAAAGACAATAAGATGATACATTCAGAAATTCGGCTATTTAAATACCCATTTAAGTGCATATATTGCGTGAGCTAAAAAAGCAACAAATGCATTATTCTAATGCCCTTACGGAAGTTATTGATAAGGTAAAATATCTTACGGCATTAATTCAGATTCAGAAATCTGACCATGACGTTAGTCATAGGGTGTATAAGTATACCGGCATCAGCATCATAAAGAAAATAATAAAATGGTTCCTGAAACTTTTAATCAGGATAGGGCGCAGATTGCCAAAAAAACTATTTAAAAACCCTTTTTCATTCATCTTTTTAAAAGCAGCTTCAGCCATTCTCTCTTTGCTAATTGCCAAGATTCAAAAACGCATGAAAGGCCGCTATAATATTTATGATGATAAAAAATTTGAATCAATTGCGTTTTTAAAAGAAGAAAAGCCATTGGTATCAGTAATTATACCTGTTCATAATCAATATCGGTATACCATGAGATGTCTTTACTCAATTGCCGAAACTGTTAAGGATGTGAAGTATGAAATCATACTTACAGATGATAACTCAACCGATGAAACAAAAAAAATTATTGAGAAAGTAAAACACATTACCTATATAAGAAATGAACCAGCTCTTGGCTTCTTAAGAAACTGCAATGCAGCAGCAAAAAAGGCGCGCGGGCAATACTTAGTATTCTTAAATAATGATACTGTTGTACAGCCACAATGGCTTGAAAGTATGCTTGCCATTTTTGAACGGAATCCACTTGCCGGGATGGTAGGATCAAAACTGGTTTATCCCGAAGGGATTTTACAGGAGGCTGGTGGTATTATCTGGGATGATGCCTCAGGCTGGAACTTTGGCAAATTTCAACAACCAGATGAGGCTATGTTCAATTATGTAAAACCATGCGATTATATATCTGGTGCCAGCATTATGATTTCAACCAAACTATGGGAAGAGATTGGTGGATTTGACGACAGGTATGCACCTGCATATTTTGAGGACTCAGATCTGGCATTTGCCGTAAGAAAAAAAGGTTATGAAACCATCTATCAGCCACAATCAGTAGTGGTGCATTTTGAAGGTGTAACGCATGGAAAAAACATAACTAAAGGTGTTAAAAGACATCAGGAAATTAACAAGCAGACTTTTATTGAAAAATGGGGAAAAGAACTGCAAGAGCAGTTTCAGTCAGGAGAAGATGTTTTTCTTGCAAGAGACAGGAGTCGTAATAAGAAGTGTATAGTGGTAATTGATCATTATGTGCCCGAACCAGATAAAGATGCAGGCAGCAAGACCGTATTTCAATATCTTCAGTTGTTTATTGAGCAGGGCCTGAATGTTAAATTCATAGGGGATAACTATATGAATAAGGAACCTTATACATCAGCGCTTCAGCAGATGGGTATTGAAGTCTTATATGGCTTATGGTATGCTGAAACATGGAGGAAATGGCTTACTGAGAATGATAAGTATATTGATTATTTTTTTATAAACCGACCACATATTGCATCCAAATACATGCCTTTTATCAGAGAGCATTGTCGCGGTAAAATCATTTTCTATGGCCATGACTTACATTATTTGCGTGAAGAAAGACAAGCCACACTTGAACAGAAAAAAGAATTGCTGCTAGAAGCTGCACAGAGTAAGGAAAAAGAATACAGCCTATTCTCAATAGCTGATTTAATTTTATATCCTTCCTATACTGAGATTAATGAAATAAAATCAAACAACCCCGATCTGCCGGTTACTGTTATGCCACCATATTTCTTTGAGCCCGTAACAAGTGAATATGTAGCTGCAGATAGAAAAGATTTATTATTTGTTGGAGGATTTAATCATCCGCCAAACGTAGATGCGGTAATTTGGTTTATTAAAGAAATCTATCCATTGGTAAGAAAAGAAATACCAGATATCGTGTTCCATGTTGTAGGATCCAATGCTCCGGAACAAATAACTAAACTGTCGTCTAAGCAAATAGTTGTACATGGTTTTGTTTCAGAACAAAAACTAAATCAACTTTACCTTGCTTGTAAAATGGTGGTAGTACCACTCAGGTATGGTGCTGGCATTAAAGGCAAGGTTGTTGAAGCCCTTTCGTTTGGAGTACCAATGGTTTCAACATCAATAGGCATAGAAGGCTTAAATAATAATGATGAGGCTTTTCTGTGTGCTGATACGCCTGCTGCATTTGCTTCAAGTATTGTTAATGCCTACCAAAATCGTTCGCACCTCGAATCCATTTCTAAGAGAGCCAAATCACTAATTCAACATTATTTTTCAAAGCAAAGTGCTAAAGATTTTATTAAACACGAAATGCTTAGATAGCAAACCTGTTGTTTAACTTGCTATAATAGGGATCATCTTCAATCAACTTTTGCCACTTCTTTCGCATCAATGCAGACTCATGTCTGTAATGCTTACCGGAAAGCCAACTTGCAAAAGGATGTTGTCTGGAAGCTGACTCATAGTGATAAAGTACAACATCTGCAGCATATACATTGTAGTATTGAGCTTGCATAAGCCTCAGGCAAAAATCTATATCGTTATAATTCACGGCAAAAGCAGCATCAAAACCCCCAACTTTATGAAATGCTTCTCTCGAAACCATCATACAAGCTGCTGTAACTGCAGTATAGTTGCGATCAGTCGACACTTCTCTTTCATGCTCTGCTTTACCCAAATAAATATGTCTGCTAATAATATCAGGGTCTAAAATAATACCTGCATGCTGTATGGTATGATTTGGGTATAACAATTTAGCCCCCACTGCACCAGTTTTTCCTACATTAAATTTGCTAAGCATACGCTCGATCCAATCAGGCGTTATAACAGAGGTATCGTTGTTTAAAAAAACAAAATAATCACCACTTGCATGAGCTACTCCAAGATTAATAAGTGCTGAAAAATTAAATGGAATATTTGCAGTAGCCTGAACAAAGCGTTTGCCTAGCCGCTCTTTATATAGTTTTAACAACTCCAACAACTCAGCCTCATTACTTGCGTTATCAACCAACACAATCTCAAAATTAGCATAAGTGGTTATATTTAATATAGCATCAACACTTTGTTTTACAAGAAAGGATTTATTGCGGGTTGGAATAATAATGCTTACTAATTTCGCAGAATCGTGTTGTATGATTGTATTTCCTTTAAGCAATTTGATTTGCTGTTTGTGCAGTAAAACCTCTTGGCAATGCAGTGACCTGATACCTTTTTCTGATAAACTCTGCAGCCAGGCATACTGTGCCTCGGGCGTAAGCGGTATTTCTTCTTTAAATAACTCAACTTTTGCGCAATATGCATTTTGCAAATAGTTTGATTGGGCAAGTGTATGTGGGCTCCATGCGGGATTAAAATGAGGGCTTTGATGAGTGCCCTTTTGATTGACTTCGTCAAAATCAAAGCTTATTAATTCCGGAAAATCATTTGAAATTATAAATCGACTAAGTAGGGGCAGTGCATCGCGCCTAAATTGATCTCCTGAGTTGGCTATAACAACATAGCCGCTTTCTGGAAGCACAGTTGAACCTTTTGATAAAATGTGTATGGGGATACCGGCTTCCTTATCTGCTGTTATACTAGACTCAAGCCAAGAAGCATAATTAACAGGCCTGGCAAAAAACTTATTAATTAGCTTGGATAACATATTCCCATAAAAAAGCTGATATGAGCAATAAGAAAGAAGATAGTAAACCGATTGAAAGAAACCTGCATCGGTACCTGTGATGGTTCTGATTCTATTTTTTAAAAATCCCGGCATGCATTGTTAATGGAAGAGACTTTCATAATAAGCTGCAACTTCATCTATTGGTCCGGTTAATGCAATTTTACCATCAACCAGACACGCACCATGCGTACAAATTCTTTTCAACTCAACCAAACTGTGTGAAACGTAAATAATAGAGCATCCTGATTTTTTTATTTCATTGATGCGGTGTGCGCACTTTTCCTGAAATCCAATATCGCCTACAGAGAGTGCTTCATCTACAATTAAAATATCTGGCGTTTTTGCTACTGAAATTGAAAAGCCTAGCCGGGCAGTCATGCCTGCCGAATAACGCTTTACCTGCATGTTTAAATCAGCCTTACTCAACTCGGAAAATTGTTCAACAAAAGTGGTTGTTTCCTTTATCTCCTTGCTATTCATACCCATCAGCGTTGCGATGAGTTTAATATTGTCATAACCCGAAAGTTCCAGCTCAATGCCTGCACCGATGGATAACATTGGTGCTATTCGTCCTTCTACCTTAATAGCTCCACTACTAGGCGTGATTATGCCTGCAAGTGTTCTTAGCAGGGTGCTCTTACCAGAGCCGTTCTTTCCCATCAAGGCAAAGCATTCGCCTTTTTTAATGTCTAAAGAAACACCCTTAAGTATCTTTTTTTTCTCAAACGGACTCACCATCCCAAAAGACATGATTAAATCTTTGAATGAATTAATTCGCTGATTCTGGATGTAAAAATCTACATATAAGTTCTCTATTTTGATAACGGTACTTTGCATGTAATGATTTAATAAAAAGACACGAAATTTTTCTTGAGTTTGTGGTAAACAAGCAAACCAATAAGGGCTGCGCATAGAGCCATACCAATTGTAATGAGCCACATTTGAATACCCGGAACAGCATTTTGGTAAAGTATAATTCGCATAAACTCAATGTAATGATAGAGTGGATTTAGCGTAATAATCAAGTGATACTTTTCAGGAATCATCTTAGACGAGTAGGCGATTGGTGTAAAGTAAAAAATGGCCGGAGAAAGGGTATTCCACAGTAATCCTATGTCACGAAAAAAAACATTTAACGTGCACAAAAACAAGCCAGCACCAAAACTGAAAACCGAAAAGATGATAACTGCAGGAATCAATAGCAGCAATTCAGAAGAAAAGTTGAGGCCAAAGAAAATCATTAATCCAAAAAATGGAATAAAAGAGAGCAGAAAGGTGAACAACTCTGCTGCTAAAGCACTAAAAGGGAATAACAATTTAGGAATAGCGATGGTCTTTAGTACGCTGGCATTATTAATAATAGATAACATCATTTGATTGATGGTATTATTAAAATAAGTCCAGAACATGAGGCCAATCAGCGCAAATAATGAGTAGCGCTCAATATCCGGAAAAGCATTGCTGAAAACGATGGTAAATATAATCAGATAGGCCAGTGGATGAAGCAGGCTCCATACAAAACCCAGGGCAGAGTTTTTGTACTTCATCTTCATGTTTTTAACGGCCACGGCTGTAACCAGATTGGGAAAGTTCTTAAGTGCGTGAATGGAAATCATAGTAGCGAAGATATTCTTTTAATTTAATCAGGCTTTGCAGCGCTTTCGATATTGGTCTCCTCTATTAAAAAATCAGGCCTATTCATTACATTGCTCATAATCCGGCTAATATACTCACCAATTATACCCATACAAAAAAGCTGGGTACCACCTATAAGGGTAATGAGTATCATCATAGATGTCCATCCTTTAACAGTTGAGTGTAAAACAAATTTTGAGATCAGGGCATATACAATGGCACCCATTGAAACAAGTGACATAAGTAAGCCGATATAGGTAACCAACCTGATAGGAAAATGAGAAAACGCGGTAATACCATCAATGGCAAGATTGAGCATCTTTTTTAATGGATAACCGGTTTGGCCATGCAGTCTTGGGTCTCTGTTATAGGTGATAAATGTTTGTTTAAACCCTACCCATGCAATCTGACCACGAAGAAACTTATTCTTCTCGGGCATACTCATAACTGCTTTTCGAACCCGTTCACTGATGATTCTGAAATCACCTGTGTCAACAGGTATATCAATGCTGGTAACTGATGAAATAAACCGGTAAAATATTTTAGCAGTTAATTTCTTAAACAATGATTCGCCTATGCGTTTATTTCTTTTTGCATAAACCACTTCATAACCCTCTTCTGCCTTTTTTAGCATTTCATGTATCAGTTCTGGGGGGTCCTGTAGGTCGGCATCTATAATGGCTATATACTTTCCGCTGGCATAAGTCAAACCTGCATAAACAGCAAGCTGGTGTCCGAAATTTCTGGAGAATGAGATAAACTTAACATGCTGGTACGCTGCAGCTATCTCTTTTATTTTAAATAATGATAAATCCTTGCTTCCATCATTTACAAACAGTAACTCATAATGAAGTGCGCCTAATGTATCATTCAATCTCTTAAATAAAACTTCTATATTCGCTTCTTCATTAAATACAGGAGCCACCACACTTAAGTAAGCTTTCTCTGACATGATTGCCGGTTTTATTAAAAATCTCTGTATTCCGCTTTTTGCATTGGTATGCCTTGCAAGTATAACTATATTTATTTACTTCCTTCAACACGGTGAGTGGCCGCTGTTTAATCAATGCCTGTGTCACTGGGATTGCGGATGGTATCATAATATTAAACAATTGGGTTATGTACTGCATGCCGATAGAGAAAGCAACCTCGCTTTTTTTCCCTTGTTTCCATACTTGTGGCGGTGGCTGGATACAACTGTTTTGCAAATGAGCATTATCAATGCAACCATCTTCTGCCTGTCGTTTGCATGGGCGCAACATTACTTTGCATTTAGCAAACCGGTTTGGGTAACTTTTTTCTGCTTAGGGTTGTTGCCGTTTTTTATGGTGCCTTATTCAGAGAGTTTGTTTTTTGCCGGCTCTATTGTTTTTCTGATGGGGCTTCAGAAAAAAAACGGATTATACATCATTGCCGGAATTGCCATCAGTGTAATGGCCCGCTCGGCATCTATGATATTTGGTGTAGCGTTTTTGATATTGTTTATACATGAGTGGATGGAAGAGCGCCACCAGCAAAAAAAACAGTGGCTGGCATTGTTGGGTTTTATGGCCACCCTGGTTTTTACCCTGTTGGTTTTTTATATACATTATCTCAAAACCGGTAACTTTTTTGCGTTTTTTTATGCGCAGCAATTTTGGGAACACCATGCTGGTTTGCCTCAACTGCCCCTTACTTCATGGCATTGGCCTACACATATCAGCGATTCGGTTGCACTCATTTTCGGACTCACTTCTATTATATTGGTTATACAGATTTTACTAAAACAATGGTTTTCGTTTACACCCAAGTTCAGGCCTTTTCAAATCAATGAAAAAATTCATGCTGCAGAGTTGTTCAGCCTACTTTATTTGGCCGGTACAGCCGGTGCCATATTGTTGTTTCAAGGAGGTAATTTGCACAGCCTCAACCGTTATGTAATGGCTACGCCCTTTTTTATTTTTCTGATTCAACTGTTCTATTCAAAAAAGGTAAGTATACGTTTTACATCCGTGCAGTACCTGATATTTACCATACTCATCGGAACCATTTTTCCCAGACAAACGTATATCGAACATTATATACTAATAGCTACAGGTATATTTATTTTACCGGCAAGCATATTTTTTAAAAATACTCCGCAAAGTAACAAAGGCTTCAACTTTATGGTTAAGTATTTGCCATTGCTAATTGGAGCTGTTTATCAAATTATGAGTTTAACGAAGTATTTATCCGGAAAATGGATGGGCTGATGAGGCAACAAACTATTTACATAAATGGCCGTTTTTTAATGCAAACCATTACCGGTGTGCAATTATATGCACGTGAAATATGCAGATATCTTACGCACCAAGAAACCCGCAGGTTTGTGCTTATTGCGCCAACAGGCACAAAACTCCCCAATGAGCTGGCTCACCTTGATTTTGTTGCCATGGGAAAAACCAAAGGCTACTCATGGGAACAGATTGAATTGCCTGCATACCTCAAAAAAAGAGGATCTCCCTTGCTTATCAATTTATGCAATACCGCACCGCTCCTTTATAGAAATCAGTTTGTAACCATTCATGACCTTGCTTTTCTGCATCATCCGGAATGGTATAGTAAGGGTTTTGCCACCGTATACCGATATCTTATTCCAAGAATTGCCAAACGAGCCGAAAAAGTAATTACAGTTAGCGAAACCATTAAACAACAGCTAATAAATCAGTTGCATATTCAGCAAAAACAAATTTGCGTTTTAGGCAATGGTCTTCAGTATGATGTGCTGAACAGTCATTCAGATGGAGTGAAGGAAAAACTTATATTTACCGTAGGCTCTATCAACCCTAGAAAAAACCTGCGCACCCTTGTTCAAGCTTTTGAATTAGCAAATCTTACGGGCTATAAACTTGTTATTTGCGGTGCCGGAGATAATGTTTTTGGTAAAGAGAAACTGATTGTTTCAAACCCCAATATCGTCTTTGCCGGTTATATGGATAATGCATCCATGCTTTCTTATTATAAAAAAGCCGAAGTATTTATCAGCCTGTCTTTAGATGAAGGCTTTGGCATACCAGTGCTGGAGGCTGCATACTTTAATTGTAAGTTGCTGCTTTCAGACATAGCCGTTTTTCGTGAGTTATACGGTAAAGTGGCAACATTTATCAACCCAAATGATGTTGTAGCCGCTTCTGCCACCCTATCTCAACTTGTTCAAAATCATACTACTAATAATACAGCCGTTGCTTCATTGCTGGCTGCCCACACCTATAAAAAATCGGCTACAGAGCTAACCAAACTCACAGATGCTTTTTTTTAGTTAAGTTTGATGCCATACATTAATGAAAGTAGCTCTTGTACATGATTGGTATACGGTGAGTGCCGGTGGAGAAAAAGTGATGCGCGCCATACTGAATAGCTTCACTGATAAAAGCTATTTACGTGAAAACCCTTTAACCTCAAATTGGGAAAAGATTGAAACCGATAAAATTTCTGTATTTAGTTTGATTGATTTTTTAAGCAAAGCTGATAGAGCTTATTTATTAAATGGCAGAAACGTAAATGCCAGTTTTATTCAGCATTTCCCGTTTGCTAAAAAACTATACCGCAACTACCTTCCCTTTTATATAAAGGCTATTGAATCTTTGGATCTGTCTCGTTTTGATCTGATAATTTCTTCTTCTTCTTCTGTTGCTAAAGGTGTTAAGAAAAGGCCAGGCCAAATACATATTTGCTATTGCCATACACCCATAAGATACGCATGGGATTTACAGGATCAATACCTGGAGCTGATGAACCCGATGCTGAAGCCGTTTACTTTTTATATTAAATATGAACTTTCTAAACTACGCAAGTGGGATTTGGAAACACAAGGCAGGGTAGATCATTTTTTAGCCAGTTCCGGTTTTATTGCCGAAAGGATAAAGCGCATATACAACAGAGATGCAACGGTTGTTTACCCGCCAGTAGATACCGACTCCTTTGCCTTGGCACCAAAACCACGAAAAAATTTTTATGTTACAGCTGGCCGCTTGGTTCCCTATAAAAAAATGCATGTTATTGCAGAAGCTTTTCGCCTCATGCCGGAAAAAAAGCTATTTATTATTGGTGATGGTCCTGACAGGAGCGTGGTTAAAAGATATTGCAACGATAATATCGTACATCTAGGATATCAGCCTAAAGATAGGATGGTGAAATATATTCAGGAAGCAAAAGCATTTGTTTTAGCTGCCGAAGAAGATTTCGGTATCACTACCGTAGAAGCAGAGGCATGCGGAACACCAATTATTGCCTACAAAAAGGGTGGTTATTTGGAAACAGTGGTTGATGGGAAAACAGGTGTATTCTTTGAGCATCAAACAGCAAAAGAAATAAAAGAGGCTGTTCTGAATTTTGAACGCAAGGAGCAGGATTTTATTCCTGAAAATATAAGGAAACAGGCACTAAAATTTGCAGAGAAGAAGTTTAATTCAAACTTTGTTAAAGAAGTTAAACGTATATTACATGAAAAACGTGGAAATGCTTCATAAATTGAAAATAGCTGCACTCATGCTGGCATCTGCATTTCCATTGTTTATGCCTCATCAGATATCCGGAATTGGTATGCTGCTACTAATAATTTGCGGCATTTCCGTTATTGGAGAAAGTGATTATTACTTTGACTGGAAGAAAATGCTGGTGATCAGTGCTCCTTTTCTGATTTTTGGTGCTGCCATGATGCAAACTACTCATACAGATGCAGGATTAGAAGTATTGCAAAAGAAATTACTCTTACTTGCCTTACCTTTCACATTTGCTGTAAGCAAAAACCTTACCGATGAAAAATTGCGTGGTAAATTATTTCTGGTTTTCGAAGTTTCTGCTTTTGCCATCGGGCTTTACGCCAATCTTATGATGCGTTTTAAAGGCCTTACCATAACCGACCCGAATAACACAGATTACACGTACATTTATCGTCATGCACTTGAATACTATTCGGGCCTGCATCCTACCTACTATGCAGCAATTTTGTTTTTTGCCGCATTCCTTAGCTTAAATAATTTGGTACGCGACTGGAAAAAACGGCATGAAAACAAAATGGTTTGGATAGAACTGGTATTGACCATTTTACTCAGCACTATGGCTACTGCTTCTGCAGCCAGAGCACCACTGCTTGCCTTTGCTGTTATTTTATTTGCATGGAGTTTTGTGCACTTTAAAAACCTTGGTAAAACGTGGATTACCTTTTTGCTGGCTGCACTCTTTAGTATCACCCTGATATCATTACCATCTACCAGAAACCGTATACTGGAAATGGTTAATCCTGCAAATTTTAATGCCCCATCAGGAAACAATGATAATGGAACAAATGTACGTGCCGGTATTTATTTGTGTAATTGGCAAACCCTTAAACAACACTGGCTAATTGGTGTTGGCACCGGTGATGTACAAACAGAACTAAATAACTGCCTCAGGCAATTTAATACAAGCGTATATGATAACTTTGATTATAACACACATAATGAATACCTAAACATCTGGTTCTCGGCAGGTATCATCGGATTACTTGTATTTCTTGCCTCACTTTTTTTCTCCTTCAAACATGCCATTCAACATAAAAAATACACCTACTTGTACTTTCTTATTTTTATGAGCATCTGCTTTTTTACAGAAAATTATTTAGAGCGCCAAGCAGGCATCATGCTGTATACATGGTTTCAATGTCTGTTTTTGTTTACACCAAAAGAAACACATCACACATGAAACTATCTTTTACGGAAATTTCTACCATAAGTCTTACACTTTTTGCTGTTATTGATATTTTGGGAGCCCTACCCATTATCATCGGAATGCGTCAAAAAAATGCGCATATTGATTCTGGTTGGGCAACAGTAGCTGCTGGAATTTTAATGGTTTTATTTTTACTTATTGGAGAAAAGTTGCTTGGATTATTTGGAATAGATGTATCATCATTTGCAGTTGCCGGGAGTATCGTAATTTTTATAATTGCCATTGAGATGATTTTAGGAATTGACCTATTCCGTCATGATCCGCATGAAAAAACAGGCAGTATTGTTCCCATCGCCTTCCCAATTATTGCAGGTTCAGGAACGCTAACCACCATTATTTCTCTTAAAGCCATTTATACATTTGAGAATATCCTATTAGGCATTCTGTTTAATTTAATGTTTGTTTATATCGCACTGAAATCTACCGGATTTATTGAACGGATACTTGGTAAGCCCGGATTGTTGCTTATACGTAAATTTTTTGGCATTGTACTCCTTGCTATCGCTGTAAAGTTGTTTAAAACAAACTTCTAATCATACGCCAAATATTTTTATAGAGTTCTCTGTTGTCACTGCTGCAACTTTTTCTACGGATACATTTTTTATTTCAGCAAGTTTTTCAGCAACATATAATAAATAGCTGCTTTCATTTCTTTTTCCCCTGTGGGGCACTGGTGCAAGATAAGGGGAATCTGTTTCGAGTACTAGGTGCTCCAAATCAATTTTTGCTATTGCATCAGGCAGGCTTGACTTGTTATATGTAAGCACACCACCAATTCCCAGATAGAAGCCAAGGGATATAATTTCATCCGCCTCTGCCGCAGTTCCACTAAAGCAATGAAAAATACCACGTAATTTATGGTGATTTATTTCTTTGATGATAGAAATAATATCCGCTGTTGAATTGCGTGAATGAATAACCACAGGCAAATCGTATTGAATAGCCCACTGGCACTGTTTTTTAAACGCACTGATTTGTTGCTCCTTAAACTCGACTGACCAATAATAATCCAGCCCGATTTCTCCAACTGCATAAAACTTTCTTTTCTTAAACCATTTTTGAATTTGGAACAAGTGTGCTTCTACGTGCTCATCTACAGAGCAGGGATGTAAGCCCATCATAGGGAAACAATGCTCAGGAAACTCCCACACCAAATCCAGCATGGGTTGTATGCTGTGCGCATCAATATTAGGTAAAAACAACCTGCGTACACGTGCATCCAAAGTGCGGTGAATCATTTGCATGCGGTCTGCATGAAACTGTTCAGAATATAAATGCGTATGAGTATCGGTAAAAATCATGTTGCGCGAATATAAAGCAACTTGCTATTAGAACAAGGTATACATTAACTCATCCAGCCTGATTCCAAACCAAGCATAAATGCCATATAGCAAAGTACCCCAAAGCACAAAGGCTGCAAACATATAAACTTTGATGCGCCACTTATTCTTCTCTATCATGCTGGCCAGAATAGTACCAACGGGAACTGAAAGAAATACAGGAGTTAATGCCACTATTCCATAAATTTCATATTTATTAATAAAATTAACCAACCAACGCATCCGACTATTTATTTTAATACCATGCCTTGGTTTAGATGGATAAAATCTGTTCTTCAGCTTCACAATTAATTCCCATAAATAAAGATAAATAAGCACTCCTAAGAAACCGCCCGATGTGGTAGTAAGTATTGACTCAACATAGTTAAAGCCAAATCCCAGCGCCATAAAAAATCCCAGCATGAATTTAAAACTACTCCATAGCCCAACGGTAAACAATTTTATAACTTCAGGTGTCATTTAAGAGGGTAAAGTTAATATGCTAGTTTGTAAACATAGTAAAATGTAGCGGATAATTTAACCAAACGTATTATCTTGCCTATGTGATAAAAAGAATACTGCTACTCCAGATATTTGGCTTGCTGTTAACTGTTCATAAACTACGGGCGCAGGTACAAAATACAGGTATGACAGACCGTCCAGACAGTGCTGAAATGGGCAAACTGACCATTTCCGGGTATGTAGATGTGTATTACGGTTTTGATTTTAACCAGCCCCAATCGCATGAGCGGGCGTATGCAGTTTCGTCATCCCGACACAATGAACTCAATATAAATCTTGCTTTCATGGATATCAGATATCAAGGAGATCGTGTAAGGGGTCGTTTTATTCCGGGTATTGGAACTTACATCAACTCCAATTATGCCAATGAGCAAGGCACACTTAAAAATCTGGTTGAAGCCTATGCAGGAATTAAACTGACTAAAAATAAAAATATCTGGTTGGATGCAGGAGTACTTGGCTCTCCTTTCACCTACGAATCAGCTATCTCAAAAGATCATCTCATGTATTCCCGATCGCTGGCAGCAGAGTATGCACCTTATTATCTTACCGGCCTACGATTGTCCGTACCAATTAATCATAAAATAACTGCCTATATCTATGTACTCAACGGATGGCAACAAATTAATGATGCAAATAATGAGCCTTCACTGGGCACACAAGTAGAATATAAAATAAATAATAACTGGCTGGTAAACTGGAATAATTATATTGGTTCTGAACGCTCTGTGGAGCAACCTTTAAACCACATGCGATACTTTACTGATTTTTATGTGATTTATAGTCCTGCAAAAAAATTTGGCTTTACCTCCGGTGCTTATATTGGGCTGCAACAAAGAAAGAACCTGAACAATAATTCACAGAAAAACAATGTATGGGGGCAGGCTAATTTTACTGCACGTTACCAGCTAACCAAGCAAACCATGTTATCGGCAAGAGCAGAGTATATGGAAGATATGAACGAAGTGGTATTTGTACCTATAAACACAACCAACAGTTTTAAAACCTATGGCGGCAGCCTGTGCATAACACATAAGGTTTCCGGGCATGCCATGTTGCGCTTAGAGGGGAGGAATTTCGTTTCGCCTAAAAAAGTATTTGTAAATAGTGAGCAACAACCAACCCGAAGATCAGAGATGGTTGTGGCGAATATGACCGTATGGTTTTAAAACCTTATTAAGCAAACCGCTCCTGCTATTCCTCAGCCATCACATCTTTTTTCATCTCCCCGTCAACCAGTAAACTACCTTTACATACCACATGTGTTCCTTCTTTCAATTGTTCAGTTGGTTCAATAAATACTATCTGATCATTACCGCCTTTTACAACAATATCAGCCCTCATAAAAGTATTATTTGCTTGCTTTATATAAACATACTGGTCTGTACCTTCTCTTATAATAGCGGTCGTTGGAATGGTAAGCTGTTTGCTCTTTGTGCCATTAAATGTTGCCTTCAGCGTCATGTCCGGAAGTACATTACCTTTTGGTGTAATAAATACTGCATGCACAACCACGGTTCGTTTTACAGGATCAATACCTCTACCAATAAATTCAACTTTACCTTTTGTTTTGGGTAAAGATTGATTCACAAATTCAATATCCACTACCTGCTCTTCAAATACCTGATCAATTTCTTTTTCATACACAAAAATATCAGCATGTAGTTTGTCCAGACTAATAATATGAGCCAACTCTGTTGTTGCCGTTGCGCTCATACCAATAGTTGAAGGCAGCGTGAGCAGGTATCCGCTAATAGGTGCATAAATTTCCAAGTAAGGGGAAATTTCGCCTTCATCGGCTAGCTTTTTCATGTCCATGTTGAGCATTCGTAAGTTTGCCTCTGCCGCTCGCATACGGGCTTGTAAACTTTGATGCTTGGTTTTAATTAATTGAAAATCCTTTTCACCAATTACATTTTCTGCCCGCAGTTTTTTCTGACGCTCAAAATCAGCTTTTATAAAATCAAGTTCGCTGCGGGTCGTTAAAAATGTTTCTTGCAGCTGAATAAATTCATTACTGCTAATGGTGAGCAGTAATTGACCCTTTTGTATTTTTTGTCCTTCCAGCACCATGATTTTTTCAACGGTTCCATTGATGCGCGGAGTAACGGATGATTGGTATTGGGAGAGGATTACAACTTTTCCAGGAGAACTTATTGTGGTATTAACCTCATTCATTTTCACCGGGCAACTTTCAATTCCCAGTAATTGTAAACGATTCTCTTCAATGGTAATTTGTGGTGCAACAGAATCTGTTTGATTCGTCTTAACAGGCTTTTCAGCATTATTACAGGCCGCCAAAAAGATGATGATGGTTGCTATATAAATTATATTTTTCATTTTACTATTGCTTTTAAAAATTCTAATTGATAAACGGACTGGTTATAGTTTTTAAGTGCATCCAGATAGGCCAGTCTTATTCTGCCAGCACGCTCCATTCCGGTTGCATATGCAGCAAACCCGATTTCGCCTCCTGCCAGACTTTTAACTGCTGTGCGTCTTAACTCATCTGATTGCTTAAGACCGACTGTTTCATAATACAATAAAGTTTTTTCCGCAGCCTGCAATTCATTTAATGCCTGATCCAACTCTGCACGTTGCTTCATCAATAAATAATCTCTTTCAAAACGATTCTTCTCCAATCTTGCTTTGGTTTCCTTTATTTTACCTGTATAGCCCCAGAAAAAAACCGGTACGCGCACACCAAACTGCCAACGGTAAGTATCAGGAACCTCGCCATCACCCTGATTAAAATAACCAAAGGATAAACCAGGTGCCAGGCGCCAACGCGCAGTGCTTAGCTCATATTGATTGGCTTTAATAATGGCATCCTGAATTTTTATAACCGGGTGATTTGCATGGCTGTCGGCAGATATCAATGTGTCGGCATTTGCCTTAGATAGTTTTTGGATTGGGATACCAAATTCTTGCATTCCTGTTATGGATTGTAGGCGCAGTCGTGCATTTTTTAGGCGTGTTTCAGCAACAATTAAATCCTGATGAACAATGGCGTATGCTGCTTCGGCATTCATCCTTTCAAGCAAAGCGATATCACCACTCTCATACCTTTTTGTAGCTGCTGCATTTACCATAGCAAACAAGCTGTCTTGCAATTGCAAATCTTGCAAACGCTCATACTCAAACAGCCAATTGCTGTAAGCTTCTTTTACAGCTCTTACAAGCATTATTTCAGATAGCCTTTGTTGTATTTCAGCAGCCTGCACAAACGCACCTGCTACTTTTATTTGTTTGGCATAAACAACAGGGAAATCTATTGTTTGAAGAACAGATGGGCGATAGTCCTTGCCTGTTGGAGACTGTATCAATACATCTAATGCCGGGGGATTAAATGCGCCTGCTCTATAGCCCTTTTGCTCTTCTATAAATTTAGCTGCAGCCTTCATAGATGGATGGTATTTGAGTGCTTGCTGTACACAAACCTCCATGGTTGGACCATCATTTTGTGCCTGCATGGAAAAGGGTAGCACCAGTGCAGCCAGCCATAAATATGATGCAGGCCTTACATAGCTTTTCTTATGATGGGTAATGTAATAAAGCACAGGCAACACCAGCAAGGTTAATAAAGTAGAAGTAATTAGGCCTCCAACAACAACTGTTGCCAGCGGCTTTTGCACTTCGGCACCGGCACCATGAGATAAGGCCATTGGTAAAAAACCCAGTGAGGCTACAAGGGCGGTCATAATAACCGGTCGAAAACGTTCATCCAGCGCCTTGTGTATGCGTGCAAGTACATCATCATAACCTTCTTTTTGTAGTTGATTTAAATAACCAATAAGCACAATTCCATTCAGCACCGCAACTCCAAAAAGTGCAATAAATCCCACACCGGCCGAAATACTAAAAGGCATATCACGCAGCCACAGCGAAACCACTCCTCCTACTGCTGCCAGCGGAATAGCTGAGAAAATAAGTAAACATTGTTTGAATGAATGGAAGCTCAGGTATAGTAAAAAGAAAATAACCAATAGCGCAATGGGTAACACAATGCTAAGTCTTTTACTTGCATGCGCCAGGTTTTCAAACTGACCCCCATAATGTAAACTATAGCCGGCTGGTAATTGTACCTGTGTAGTTACCTTACGTTGTAATTCATGTACAATACCCGCTACATCTCTTCCCCGTGCATTAAAACCTATATTTATTCTACGCTTGGTATTATCTCTTGCAATTTCAGTCGGCCCATTTTTAATTGCTATGGTTGCTACCTCTTTAAGTGGTATTTGCTCACCACTCTGTGTAATAATCATTAAATCATTCAGGCTCTCTATTCTGCTACGATAAGGCTCCGCAAAACGCACAACTAAATCAAACCTGCGATCTTCTTCAAATATCACTCCTGCTTTTTTACCTGCATATGAAGTTTGAATAACATCATTAACCTGCTGCACGGTAATACCATAATTGGCTAGTTGAGGCCTGTTATATTCAATCTGTATTTGCGGTAAGCCTTCAACCTTCTGCACCTGCACATCTCCTGTACCATCAATTCGCAATGCAATTGCAGCAATTTCATCTGCCTTTTTTGTAAGGGTAGATAAATCATTGCCATACAGTTTAACCACCACATCGGTTTTAGCAGATGTCATCAATTCATTAAACCGCATTTGTATTGGCTGTTGTAGCGAAAACATAACTCCCGGAAACTGACTTAAGGCATTAGCCAGCAGCATATCTAATTCTTCCTTATTAGATGCCCGCTTCCATTCATCCCTATCTTTTAGTACCACAATTACATCCATAGCCTCTAGCGGCATGGGGTCTGTTGGTATCTCTGATGTGCCAATTTTAGACACACATTTCTTTATTTCATTCGGAAAACTGTCAAGTAGCAGCTTTTCAACCTGCTTTGCAACTGCAAGAGATTGTGTTAGTGAAACGCCTGGAAGCATTCTTGTTTCTATTGCATAGTCACCTTCATTTAATTCGGGTATAAACTCCCCTCCCAGCTGCGTAAACAATAACCATGCACCGGTTAAAAGAACAAGCGAAGAAATCATTACTATTCGGGTATGCTGCAAAACCCAGTTCAAAGCAGGATGATAGATTGTTTTTAATCGATGTATGATACGATCTGCAAAGGTTTCTTTCTCCTGTATGTTTCTGCTAAGCACCCATGCACTCATCATGGGTACATAGGTTAAGCATAAAATAAAAGCTCCTGCTATGGCAAAAATAACAGTAAGGGCCATGGGCTTAAACATTTTTCCCTCAATGCCTGCAAGCGCCAAAATGGGTATGTAAACAATAAGGATAATAAACTGTCCGAATGAAGCACTACTCATAATTTCCCTGGCTCCGGCAAATACTGTTTGTTCAAATTGTTCTGTAGTGAGTGTGGCTTTTGTTTCCTTTACTTTTTCAGAGAGCTTGCGTACTACAATCTCAACAATAATAACAGCACCATCTACAATTAATCCAAAATCAATTGCGCCCAAACTCATCAAATTACCGCTTACGCCAAACAATACCATCATACACAATGCAAAAAGCATTGAGAGCGGAATAACAGATGCAACAATTAAGCCTGCTCTAAAATTACCCAGCAGCAATACCAACACGAAAATTACAATGAGTCCACCTTCAATTAAGTTTTTAGAAACTGTATGAATGGCTCTTGATACCAGCGCTTCTCTGTCAAGAAACGGCTCAATGCGCACGCCTTTAGGTAAAGACTTTTGTATCTCAGCTATTTTTTCTTTCACACGTTTAATTACCTGCGAGGAGTTTTCGCCTTTAAGCATCAGTAAAATGCCCCCGGCTACTTCGCCCTTACCATTCATGCTCATGGCGCCATAACGTATGCTGCTGCCATCTTCTACAGTGGCCACATCTTTAACCAACACCGGCACGCCCTGTGCATTATGTATAACCGTTTGTTCAACATCATTTTTACCGGCTACCATTCCCAAACCGCGTATAAAAAATACTTTATCAGCTTTTTCAAGGTAGGCGGCACCGGTATTACTACTACTTTTTTCCAATGCAGCAAATAATTCATCCAATGTTACACCGGTTGATTTGAGTAACTCCGGATTCACTTTCACTTCATACTGCTTAAGATAGCCACCAAAACTGCTTACATCTGCAACACCGGGCACACGGAGCAATTCCCTTCGTACATTCCAATCCTGAAGCGTGCGCAAATCCATGAGATTATATTTGTTTTCAAAACCGGGATCAACACTGAGTGTGTATTGAAATATTTCACTGAGGCCCGTGCTTACCGGTGCCAATGAGGGAGACCCCATTCCTGAAGGAATTAGTTCCTTTGCATCTGTTAAACGCTCTGATACCTGTGCACGTGCCCAATACACATCCACATCATCATTAAACACGAGTGTGATAACAGACAATCCGAATCGTGAGATAGAACGTGTCTCAACCAAGCCCTGTATATTGGCTGTAGCCAACTCAAGCGGTGCAGTGATGTATTGTTCTATTTCAAGCGGTGCCAGGTTTGGACTTTGTGTAATTACCTGCACCTGATTATTGGTTATATCCGGAACAGCATCAATAGGTAAACGTGTAAGTGAGTAAATACCGGAGCCAATTAAGGCAACTATCATTACTCCTACCAGCAACTTCTGCTTGATGCTGAACGCTATGATACGCTCAAGCATAATTAAAATTTTAAATTAATGATGATAAAACAGCAGATTGAATTATCTGCAGAAAAAGTGCAAACTGGTTTTATGCACGCGGAGGCTGAAATATGCCTTTATCATGCAACACATCGTAAGATTGTGGCTGATAAGGTTGAATGGCTGAGGTAATCAGCACACCTTGAGGTTCATTAAAATAAACTTCCTGATGAACAAAAAACTGACAACCGCAATGGTGAGCAAATAAAGGAAGGTCTTCATGGTTTTCCTGATTGCGGTGTTCTGAGTTTCCATAGTGCATGAGCAGAAACTCGGCAAACGAAAGCGATTGGTTTTCCTCCTGCGTATGATGAAAATAATGCTGAACCAATACTGGAATTTTATTTAATTCCTGCAGGCTTTGCTCCGGCAATAAGCCTGCCAACAAAAAATGTAGACCCAAAAGATATGTAAGCAATTGTTTCAAGCAATAACAAAAGTAGCTTTTACAATTGGAAAATAAAAAGAGGTGGGTGCATTCTGCTAGCAAAGGTGGTTTCAACAACCGCAACAGCCTTCATATTCTTTTAGGTATGATAAAGATTTCCCAGAAGGGCTCAAAAGCATTTATTTAACCCACCAACACATCCCAATATTCTGCTGCCCTGCGGGTATGCGGAATGACAATGGTGCCACCAACAATATTGGCTACAGCAAAAATTTCATACACCTGCGGTGTGCTTACTCCCAACTCATAACACTTACCCAAATGGTATTTTATACAATCATCACAACGCAATACCATAGAGGCTACCAACCCTAGCATTTCTTTGGTAACAGCCGGCAATGCGCCATCCTCATAAGTATTGGTGTCTAAATTAAATAGTCTTTTTAATACCAGGTTATCTGCACCCATTAATCGTTCATTCATTTTTGAACGATACGCGTTAAACTCTTCTACAGCATTCATGTATCATGGTTTTATCAGTCGAATATAGGAATTATCTATTTGCAATACATACATGCCTGCAAGTAGTTCAGTGGTTCCAATTTCATTCAACCCTGCTTGCACTTGTCCGCTTTTGCAAATTCTGCCTGTTATATCGGTCAGCACCCACCTGCTTGCTCCACCTGCCTGCACAAATATGCTTGCTACGAAAGGATTGGGGTATACCTGAATCTGGTTTTCCTGTAAGGCAACAGGGACGCTGGTAAACGTAACGACAAATTTATTGGATACGGCTAAGCAACCATTACTATCAGAAACCACTACATACAAACCATCCTGTGCAGGTATAATCTGTTTGGCCGTATCAGGCAATGGTGTAATGCCCAAATACCAAGTAATACGGTTATTACCCGTTATGGCCTGCAGGTATGGTCCATTACGCACAACAATAGGCTTCACAGGCGATGGCCTTTCTTTTATAACCAAAGGAGCAGTCATGCTGTCGCACCCAAACATATCGGTTACCTGCAAGCGTATACTGTCTCTTGCCTTGGCGTAATAGTTATTTCCTGTAGTTTGCAGTTGGCCATTCAACAACCATTGATATGTTATTGCCTGTGTAGAAGATGCAAAAAGTGGCATACTATCATAAGCACAAATTTCGGGCACCTGACTATAGGTAATGGCAGCATCCGGTTTCTCTTTTACACGAACAATGAAATTTGCCGATGCAATGCAGCCTGAATCAGAAACTACCTGCTGCATAATTTGGTAAATACCCGGTCTTGTAAAAGTTTTAATGAGGGTATCGGTTTGCCGCTGTGTACCATCACTCATCAGCCACGTATTTATTAAATTGCCTTTAGAAATGGTTGAGCGATTGATAAATGTAAACAAGTTTTTGCCTGCACACTGCAACATATTAGAGTCTGTGATGGCAATTGCCTGAGGCGCCTCTTTTAAAGTGAGGATGGTTTGATTTGATGCAATACATCCGGCTTGCGAAACGGTTAGTCCAAAAATACCTTCATCACGTGCAATAATAAATGTATCAATACTTGCAGGTTGATTTCCATAGGTCCACTGATAACTTCTGTTACTTCGTTTAGATGTTCTTAGTATCATTGAGTCATTGGGACATAATGAACTTGCCTGCTTAAAGATTTGCGCTGCAGGTGCAATACTCCATCTAATTGCAAAGCCACTATCGCCTGCTGTGGTGGCACCTGCTCCGGTTCTCATACGCATAAAGGCCCTTCCTTCAGGGATTTTAATTATTTTTTGCATCGGTGTTAAATTGCCACCGCTGTATCGGGCAATAATGGGTCCTGTTTTGGATGTACCACTTCTAATCTCCAGGGTATCCAAATCTCTTATTCTAAACTGATCAATATGCAGAAACAGGGTATCTGCGCATGTTTCAGGATTAATTACAAATCCTGCATTACACTGGCCAATCTGACCTATCTGATAATTGGATCCCGAACCACCTACATCGGTTACCATTCCAACGTTCTCATTGGTAAAAGAATCGGTGCCATTACACATAAAAAATGATGGCAATATATTAATGTATTGCGGTTTGCATATGGTATCAAATCCTTTATCGTTCCAGGCAATCAGGCAAATATCATACAACCCCGGATCAAAGGTATTAAGAATGGGGTGCTGCGCATTTACCGATGGTGTAAATACATTGGGAAATTGGCCGCAGGTAACACAGGGCGGGTTAATGCTCCATTCCCAGCCAAATGCACCAAACAAGCTTGAATCATAAAAAAATATCTGATCAAAAATACCTGAAGAGCGGGTAGAAGCAAAAAAGTTGGCCTGAGGTTTTCTGCGGGTGGTATCAGCATAAATATATTTAACAGCGCTCGCTGTATCGCCCAGATAACCGCGATTAACCAATGTAATTTTATATAAACCTTGCTGGGTAAGTGTAGTAGCAATACTGGTTGATAGCGTATCGGTAAAACAACCAAAAGTATTACACAGCGTATTACCTGTTGATGGTTCAACCCTCCAGTAAAATCGCATAGCATTTTCGCTTTGAGAATTTATTGTTGCAGACCTGTTTATATAGACCGTATCCGGTGCTATAATGCGTGCTACCGGAGGCAAAGGTAAACTCATGGTTAAGCGAATATTGGGCCTGTTGGTTGAACGAGTAACGGCCGTGCGGGCACATACGCCTGAAGCATCATCTCTAATGTAAATACTGCTACCAAATGAAGTAGTAGAAAAAAAAGTTTGTGCGTTGGTTGTATAATTACTGTTGTTAAAACATACCTCTACTAGAATATTGGATGTGCCATTCCAGATAAATGGGGCTTGAAAATTGTGCATATTCCAGCCAGCTGCCGTAGGTATAGCCGTTGGACCAAAAACAGTTGTAGTTCCTGTTTCAAATGCAAAACCAGTTGTTGGAAAACTAGTAAGTGTAGTTTGCTTTAATTTAATCTGAAAATCGACAAGCGCTCCACTAATGGGAGCAAAAACATTAAAACCAAGTGCTGTTATAATACGCTGACCCGTTGCTCCCAATGCCTGCAATTCACTTGCACGGATTAGAAACTGATGCCTGGCTCCCCAATAAAAATTTCCGTATGGTGCAGGGTAACCTGTAGTTGTATTATAAGAAGTTCCTGTACCCAATGTAAATTGAACAGGCTGTGCCCACCCCTTATGTGCTTGCCAAATAAACAATAACAGAATAAATATGGCTTTAATTTTAATCCGGTGCATTTGTATTTGGAATTTGGCAGGCTTAATAAACCAACTAAACAAGCTTTTCGCAAAGCCTATTAATTTCCTGCCGCGCTGATTTGTTCTCATAAATGATACCATATACAGCTTCCATTATTGGCATATCAACCTTAAGTTTACTGTTGTTCAGTTCAAACATGCTTTTGGTGGCATAATATCCTTCGGCAATCATATTCATTTCCAGCTGCGCAGATTTAACCGAATATCCCTTACCTAACATATTGCCAAACGTACGATTTCGGGAGTGCTGTGAATAAGCAGTTACAAGCAAATCACCCAGATAAGCGGAATGATTTATTTGACGTGGATGGGCATGCACTGCATAAAGAAAACGTTCCATTTCGCTGATTGCATTAGAGATGAGCACTGCCTGAAAATTGTCTCCGAAACCCAGGCCATGACAAATACCACTTGCCACTGCATAAATATTTTTCAGTACAGCACCATACTCAGTGCCCGTAATATCCTTAGAAATAATGGTGCGTATATAGCGACAAGCAAGCAGGGAAGCAAAGTGTGTGGTAACTGATTCGTTTAATCCGGCAATGGTAAGATAGGATAACTTCTCTGAGGCTACTTCTTCGGCATGGCACGGACCCGATATAACCATCAATTGTTCATGCGGCAAACCATATTCGGTCATTAGAAAATCTGCCACAATCTGTCGGCTATGTGGTAGCAACCCTTTTATTGCAGATACGATGTATTTATTCCTTATTGATTCGGCATTGATACTATCCAAAGCTTCTTTTAAAAATGCACTGGGCACTGCCAGAACAATGAGCTCAGCAGTATTAAGTATGGTTTGTAAATCGCTTGTAACAGTAACAACCTCCGGATGTATCTCAACAGAGCTAATGTATTTTGGGTTATGCCTATTTGTTCTGATATAAGCTGCAGTTTCTTCATTCCTAATCCACCATTGCAATGTTTCAATATAACTGCCGGCAGATTTCTTATGCTCACTCAGCATTTTAACAATTGCTGTACCCCAGCTTCCGCCACCAATAACGGCAATATGTTTAGGCTTTTCGTTCATCATAGGAATTATTCATTAGGCATTGCCGGATTACCTAAACTAAACAGTTCTTCTTTTCTTACTTTGTTCACCATATCTCCATTTTTTAAAGTTCTGGAAATGGCGCTGTAAGGTCCTGTTACAATTTCTTCATCCGGCTTTAACCCTTCTGTTACTTGGATAAATTTATCATCCTGTATGCCGGTTTTTACCTGCCTTAAAAAAACCTTGTTATCTTTTAAAACAAAAACAACTTCTGTTTCATCTTTTTTAGCAACAGCCTCACCGTTTTTGCCGGTTGTAGTTTTATTGTCTTTGACTGTGCTGTCAAGCTCAGATTTGTTTCGGATGGTAACTGCTTCAATTGGCACTGCAGGAGTGGATGATGCCGTAGCTGTTTGTATATCTACAGAAGCAGACATACCAGGCCTAAAAACTGCACGCCTTTTTCCTGCACGCAAAACCAGATCTTCGTACGAAGTGCGCAAAATGCGAATTTTTACTACAAAGTTTGTAACCTGATCAGAGGTGGTTTGTGCCGTAGTAGAAGCAGAGTTGGCAACCTCTGTTACAATACCTTTAAACTTGCGGTTGTTGTATGCATCAACTTCTATCAGAGTTGTATCATGTAAGCTAACCTTAACAATATCATTTTCATTTACATCTACACTTACCTCCATATCATTTAAATTGGCAATGCGCATCATTTCCGTTCCTGCCATCTGAGAGGTTCCAACCACGCGCTCTCCCTTTTCAATATTCAGTTTGGATACGATGCCGTTTACGGGTGAAAATATTTCTGTGCGAGTTAAATTTTTTCTAGCCTCCTTCAGGGTTGCCTCCATGCTTTGCACCATATATTGTGAGGCAAGCACATTTTGCTTCGATGCCTCTACTTCTGCCTTATTGGCATTATAGTTGGAGCGAGATGTTTCAAATTCCTGATCAGATATTAATTTCTGCTCATGCAGTTTAATGTTACGTTGATGTTGTAGTTCAATTTCATTAAATCTGGCCTCGGCCTGAACCAAGCGTGCTTTTGCATTGGCCAGATTTGCTCTTGAGTTATTGAGCGAAGCTTCTGAACGATCAAGTGCAGACTGATATAACTCAGGATCAATAACAGCAAGTAATTGACCCGCCTGCACAGAATCTCCTTCCCTAACAAACAACTGTCGTACCTCGCCTGATACGTCTGAACTAATTTTAACCTCTACCTCAGGCTGCACTTTTCCATTGGCCGAAACAGTTTCTATAATTGTTTTTAAGGATACCTTATCGGCACTTACTTTGGTACCTTCATCTTTACCAAACCATCCTGCACTTTTACCAATCAATATAAGTATTACCAGCAAGACAATTGAGCCCAGCAGGTACCAAATCAGTTTATTACTTTTCTTCGACATAATTACTTGTATTCAAATGTAAGAAATATCAGTTTAATGGTTTACCCAAATAAAAATCAAGCACCTTTCTTCTAAACATCAGCTGATACCTAGCCTGCAGCAATGAGGTTTCTGCCGAAAGAAACTGATTTTTAGTTGTGATATAATCATTGGTATTAATGGCTCCCAGGGCAAACTGGCTATTGGCCAGATCAAAAGCCTCCTTGTTGGCATCGTAACTGAGCTTACCTGCATCAAATTGCTTTTGTGCAGCTTTAAAATCCAAGTATGCCTGGTTGATATTGCGATACACATCCAACTGTGTTTGTTTTTCAGATAGCTTGGTAATTTCTTGGTTGATGCGTGCTTTTTGTATGGCATTGTTTGTTTGCCATCCGTTTAGAATTGGGATGCTTAAATTAAAACCAAGACTCTTTCCAAGGTTACGGTCGAACTGTGTATTGAATGGCGTAATTTCCGTTTCGGTATATCTGGGAAACGGTATTGAAAATATTGGGTTACCCGAAGCATCAAAACCAATGATAGAGGATGACAACACAGGATCTCCCTTACCCCGTAAACTTTGTGTAGTAAAAAAAGAGTTAAGTCCTGCATTCATGTTTAAACGAAAACTGCGTCCACCCTGCGCAATGTATTGACTAAGCTCCGCGGCACGGGTGCGGTAACGGGCCGCTCTAAGTTCAGGGCTGTTCTGCTTAAATGCTTCATAAATCTGATCGGCATTTCTAATTTCATCTTCTATTTTCAAATCACCAGATTGCTGCCAAATAATTTTATTGTTGCTGTCAGGACTAATATTCATTGCCTGCCATAAACTAAGATAAGACTGCTGCAGCTGGTTTTGTGCTGTTACTAGTTGCAACTCTTCATTGGCAAGCTGCGCTTTAATTTGCAATACACGCACTTTATTTGAGCCTCCCAGTTCAAATAATTTTTGCTGCCGCTGCAGTTGCTCTTTGGTTGATGCTAATTGAAATTCCCGCGCTTTCAATACTTCCTCATTCATCAGCACGCTCATAAAGGCATTGGCTACCGTTAGTACAATATTATTTTTTGTAGCCTGCACATCTTCTTCTGCTGCCTTTACTGTTGCCTGCTGCTGCCTGATGGAATTGGTGTTTTGGAAACCGCTGAAAAGCGTCATGGAACCGGATAGAATAAAGTTGTTACTTCGAAAAGTAGCATCGGCCAGTGTTTGGTTTGTTACCGGGTTAATGGAAAATCCCGTATTGTAATTGTTGGTTACTTGCCCATTAATAGATGGCAGTAAATTAATTTTACTCTGCAGCAAATCAGCTTCACTGCTTTTTAAATTATATATTCTTTGCTTAACTGCTATATTGTTTTGTAAAGCCTGATCAATACATTGCTGCAGCGTCCATGTTTGCTGAGCGTATAAAGAACTTGCCATTAAAGCAAATAGCAGAAATGTGGTGGCAGAAATATATTTTCGTACTTGCATGCTTGCCACAAAAATAACCCTAAAACACAGAATACCTTCTTTTTTCATGAAGTTAATGCCTTCCCTTACGTGGAAGGTTGTTACAGATGATAAAAAGCTGTTTGTTACTTTTGATGACGGCCCGCACCCAACCATTACTCCCTGGGTGCTGCAATCCTTAAGACAATTTAACGCAAAGGCCACCTTTTTTTGTGTGGGAGATAATGTGCGCAAATTTCCTGAAACCTATGACCAAATACTGGCCGAAGGCCATCGCACAGGTAATCACACCTTTAACCACCTAAATGGATGGTGCACAAACAATTCTGAATATTTTGATAATATCAAACAGGCGTCAACACTTATTCAATCAGACCTTTTTAGGCCACCATATGGACGCATTACACCGGCTCAATTCAACCACCTTAAAAAAGATTATCGTGTAATTATGTGGGATATACTTACCCGTGATTTTGATAAAAACCTGAATACAGAAATGGCATTGCAATATTGTAAAGAACACATAAACCCGGGCTCAGTTATTGTTTTTCATGATAGTGAAAAGGCCGAAAAAAATTTGAAAATACTCTTGCCTGCTATGCTCAGCCATTTTCATGAAAAAGGATTTACCTTTGATATACTGTGAGTCAGTGGTTGGTTTACATATCAGTTATCTTGCTTTGTTTATACATAAGCCTTCAGTTATTGAATATGGCAGCAATGCTATTGCACAAAACAGATGAGGTGCCTTATAAACCAACTGATGCTGAATTGCCTTTGATTAGTGTAATGGTAGCTGTAAGAAATGAATCAAAGCATATTATCCGCTGTTTGGATGCACTGAATAAGCTTGATTATCCGAAAGAAAAAATTCAATTATTGATAGGTGAGGACCAGTCGGAAGACAATACTGCAGAATTGATTGCAACATTTATTGCCGATAAGCCAACTTTTAAAATGGTGTCAATAACCGACAACCTGGGTAAGGCAAGGGGCAAAGCGAATGTGCTGGCGCATCTGGCTCATGTGGCAACAGGTAATATATATTTGATTACAGATGCTGATGTTGCCGTTAACGAAAAATGGGCACGAGAACTGGTTGCTTTCTTTAGCAAGAATATTGGCATTATTTCAGGTACCACCATTGTTGAAGATAATGGCACCACAATGGGCCGCATGCAGGAAATAGACTGGATGTATTTTATGGGATTGCTAAGGAGTTTTGATTATTACGGCTTAAAATGTACTGCCGTTGGAAATAATATGGCAATTACCAAGCATGCATATTGGAGTACGGGTGGTTACGAGCAAATAGACTTTTCTGTTACCGAGGATTTTAAACTATATAAAGAGGTGCGTGCCCGTGGCTATGAAACATTAAATATATTGAACAGCAACGTAATTAACCGCTCTGCTCCCGTAGAAGATTTTAATTTACTCATGCATCAGCGCAAACGTTGGCTGGTAGGTGCTAGAGAGTTGCCCGTGTATTGGTGGTTTTTCTTTAGCATTTTCGGTTTGTTTGGTCCTGCTATCATCATCATGTTTTTATACAGCATTAAACTAGGTCTGATTTTTTTCGGCATTAAATTACTGCTACAATCTTTATCCGTTTATGTGCTTAAAAGTAAAATTGATTTGCGTAAAAATTTTGATTACCTCCTCACCTATGAAGTATATAGCATTGCTGTTGCTGTTTGCACACAGGTGTTTTATTTCCTGCCAATAAACTTTAAGTGGAAAAACAGAACTTATCATGTATAGCCAAGTAAATTATTAATTTACCTGTTGTATAACTTTATAAAACAAAGTAGCCGCCCTGAGTAATCTGGGCGGCTTCTTTATGTGTTAAGTATTGGCTTCCGGTTGTGGTGGATTGTTATCTCCTTCCGGTCTTTCCCTGCGCTCCCTTTTAGGGGCATCAGTAAATCCTTCAGGTTTAGGCAACAAGGCCTTACGCGATAACTTAAGCTTGCCCGTCTTTTTATCTATCTCAATCAACTTCACTTTTATCTCCTCACCTACTTGCAACACTCCTTCCATGCTTGGCAAACGCTTCCAGCTAATTTCACTGATGTGCAACAAGCCATCTTTACCCGGCAATATTTCAACAAAAGCACCAAAGTCTACAATAGTTTTTACTTTACCTGTATACTCATCTCCAACAACCGGTACCGCAACAATACCCTTTATGATGTTTACTGCTTTTTGCATGCTCTCACCATTGGTAGCTGCTACTTCTACAATACCGTTATTATCTACTTCGGTAATAGAGATAGTAGTACCTGTATCTTTTTGTATGCCCTGAATTACTTTACCACCCGGCCCTATTACTGCACCAATAAATTCCTTATCAATAATAATGGTTTGTATACGTGGTGCGTGTGGTTTGTAATCGGCATTTGGTTTGGCAATGGTCTTATTCATCTCGCCCATAATGTGCAAGCGACCTGCTCTAGCCTGATTTAATGCCTCTTCTACCATTTCCCATTTCAAGCCGTTGATTTTAATGTCCATCTGGCAAGCCACAATACCCTTGCTTGTTCCGACTACTTTAAAATCCATGTCGCCCAAATGGTCTTCATCTCCTAAAATATCAGATAACACTGCATATTTTCCTGTTTTCTCATCAGTAATTAAACCCATGGCTATTCCGCTAACAGCATCCTTTATTTTGATACCCGCATCCATCAGCGCAAGTGAACCTGCACAAACGGTTGCCATGGATGAAGATCCGTTAGATTCCAGAATATCGGATACAATACGTATGGTATACGGACTTTCTTCCAAGCCAGGCAATACTCTTTTTAAACCACGCAGTGCCAGGTTTCCGTGACCAATTTCTCTTCGTCCAGGACCCCTGTTAGGTTTTACCTCTCCTGTAGAGAAAGACGGAAAATTATAGTGCAATAAAAATTTAGAGTACCCTGCGTTCATTGGCGCATCCAGCAACTGCTCATCCAGCTTAGTTCCTAATGTTACTGTTGTAAGTGACTGCGTTTCACCGCGAGTAAAAACTGCTGAACCGTGTGCGGCAGGCAAATAATTTACCTCACTCCAGATAGGGCGAATCTGATCCAAATTACGCCCGTCCAAACGTGTTCTTTCGTTTAGAATCATGGCTCGCACAGCATCATACTCTACATGATGAAAATATTTATTGATTAAAAATTTATCAGGAGTAGCCTCGCCACCTTCCGGATAATTCAATGCCACAAACTCTTCGCGTATGGATTTGAATGCAGCACTGCGCTCTGACTTGCCTAATCTTGATTTTGCAGCGGCAAATACTTTGTCATAAGCAAACTCGCGTATTTTTTGTTCCAGTGCTTCATCGCTGCGCTCATGGTTGTATGCGCGGGTAGGCTTGCGTCCACCCATCATATCACAAAGCTCCCACTGCACTTTACACTGCTTTTTAATGGCATCGTGCGCTACTTTCAACGCTTCCAGCATATCTACTTCGCTCACTTCGGCACATTCGCCCTCCACCATGTTCAAGTCATGCTCGGTTCCGGCCACAATCAGGTCCATATCTGCTTGGGCCAGTTCACTAATGGTAGGATTAAGTTTAAACTGCCCGTTGATACGTGCCACACGAACCTCCGAAATAGGTCCGTTAAAAGGGATGTCGCTTACCATTAAAGCAGCAGAAGCTGCCAATCCTACCAGGCAATCCGGTAAGAGGTTTTTATCTGCAGAAATAAGCTGCAGCATAATTTGTGTATCGGCATGGTAATCTTCAGGGAAAAGCGGGCGCAGTGCACGATCAACCAATCGGCTAACCAGCACTTCATAGTCACTCAGCTTTGCTTCGCGCTTATGAAAGCTTCCTGGGATGCGGCCTACGGCAGCAAATTTTTCCTGATAATCTACTGTAAGTGGCATAAAATCCACATCTTCTTTGGCTTCTTTAGCCGAAACGGCTGTTGCCAGAATCATGGTGTCGCCCATACGAACCACCACTGAACCATCGGCCTGTTTGGCCAATTTTCCTGTCTCGATAGAGATGGACCTTCCATCTCCCAGATCAAATGTTTTTGTTGTTACTTGCATATAATTTTCATCTTGCCGCGTTTTACATCAGCACGCTTCCGGTGCGGCCGGCCAAAGTGTACCTTTTATAAAAAGAAAGCAGAGCTTTTTAAGGCCCTGCTTTTAATGTTTAATGTGATTGGAATAAGATACGAAAAGGATTACTAGTCCAATGTAATACCCTTCTTCCTTTGAAATCCATGTTTTACTTACGAATATCGAGTTCTTTGATAATCGCCCTGTACCGGAAGATATCAGTTTTCATTAAATAATCGAGTAGAGCACGCCTTTTACCTACGAGTTTAACCAGGCTCAATTCAGCTGAAAAATCCTTTTTGTTGGTTTTCAGGTGGTCTGAAATGTGGTTGATGCGGTGAGTAAACAGCGCGATCTGACTCTCAGCTGAGCCTGTGTCTATCTTAGACTTGGCTTTACCGTACTTTTCGAAGATTCCTTGCTTCGTTTCAGTGGTCAAATGCATTGCTTTTGGTTATTAATTGTTTAAAAATAAATAATTGGGCTGCGAAGATAGGCAAATTTGTGGTTTTGCCAAATCCGATTGCCATCCGATTTTATGGCTGCTTATGCCAACATTCTGAGTAGCTTACCAAGCCTACTCTTAAGTTCAGTTCGGTTCACAATCATATCTACAAAGCCATGTTCCAGCAAAAATTCAGAACTTTGAAAGCCTTTAGGCAAGTCTTTGCCTATAGTTTCGCGGATTACACGAGGACCTGCAAATCCTATCAGTGCCTCTGGCTCAGCTATATTAAAATCTCCCAGCATGGCAAATGATGCGGTGACACCGCCTGTGGTTGGATCAGTTAACAAGGAAATATAAGGAATACCTTCTTTGGCCAACAATGCGAGTTTAGCCGATGTTTTGGCCATTTGCATTAATGAAAACGCGGCCTCCATCATACGTGCACCTCCTGATTTGGAAATAACCATAACAGGTATTCTGTTTTCACGGGCATAATCTATGGCGCGAGCAATTTTTTCTCCCACCACACTACCCATTGAGCCTCCGATAAAATTAAAATCCATGCAGGCTACTACCAAAGGCATCTCCTCTACCTTGCCAACACCAACACGCAAGGCATCGCTTAGTCCTGATTTTTTTTGTGATTCGGTTAATCTGGATTTATAGTCTTTGGTATCGTAAAACCCAAGCGGGTCGGTTGGTTTAATATTGGCAAACAATTCTGCGTAAGCCCCTTCGTCAAATAATAAACCAAAGTATTCCGCTGAGCCTATCTTGTCGTGATAATTGCAGGATGGGCAAACATAGCAATTGGCCTCATGATCTTTGGCTACTACCGCTTTTTTGCAGCGCGGGCACTTATGCCATAAGCCATCAGGTACCGATTTTTTCTCATCGGTTGGGGTAATGATGCCTTCTTTAACACGTTTAAACCAACTCATTTAGTTGCAAATTAGTATTGGGTTGTAAAAAGCAAAATGGTTGATTAGGTTAACCTAACCAACCACAAGCTTCTTATATTTTGTTACGCTAAGGTAATAGAATTATCTAAATAAACATCTTGAATGGCATTAAGCAGGGCCACACCATCTTTTACAGGTTTTTGGAATGCCTTACGCCCTGAAATTAAGCCTTGTCCACCAGCACGCTTGTTTACTACAGCTGTATAAACAGCCTCAGCCATATCGCTTGCACCTTTACTTTCGCCACCAGAATTAATAAGCCCCTGACGACCCATGTAGCAATTGGCCACCTGATAACGTGCCAAATCAATTGGGTGGTTTGATGAAAGTTCGGTGTATACTTTATCGTGTGTTTTGCCAAAACTTAATGCAGTATATCCGCCATTATTTGTTGGTAATTTTTGTTTAATGATATCAGCCTGAATGGTAACTCCCAGGTGGTTTGCCTGGCCGGTTAAATCGGCAGCTGTATGATAATCTACTCCATCTTTTTTAAACGCACCATTGCGCAGGTAGCACCATAAAATGGTAGCCATGCCTAACTCATGCGCACGCTCAAATGCCGCTGCCACTTCCTGAATTTGTCTGGCTGATTCATCTGAACCAAAGTAAATGGTAGCACCAACAGCAACAGCACCTAAATTCCACGCTTCATCTACTGATCCAAACATTATTTGGTCGAATTTATTTGGGTATGAAAGAAACTCGTTGTGGTTTATTTTAACGATGAAGGGTATTTTGTGCGCATACTTGCGCGAGCAAGACGCTAGCACTCCATAAGTAGAGGCTACAGCATTGCAACCACCTTCAATAGCCAGTTTCACAATATTTTCAGGATCGAAATAGGCTGGTGCCGGTGCAAATGAGGCGCCTGCCGAGTGTTCAATACCTTGATCTACCGGAAGGATGGATAAATAACCTGTATTTGCTAGGCGACCTGTACCGTATAATGCCTGTAAACTGCGCAATACCTGAGGATTACGATTTGACGGACCAAAAATTCTTTCTACAAAATCAGGACCTGGTGCGTGGATACTGCTTTTGCTAATGGTTTTACATTCATGTTTTAACAGGCTGTCGGCCTTATCTCCCAGTAATTCAACTGTTTTGCTCATAACGGTAGTTTAAATTAAGTTTGCAAACATAACCTTTTTTTCTGAACCCATAATTATGATTGTACTGAGGAGAGTTTTACATGCCGATGAGGTAGTGCTTGCAAGGCAAATCAGAGCTGAAGTGTTTATAAATGAAATGGGGCGTATGCCACATATGGAATGGGAACATGAAGAAGAAGCTACTGTTTATATGGCCTATATGAATACTATTCCCATTGGTACAGCACGCTATCTTATAAGTTCAGAGGGTATAGAATTACAACGGTTTGCCATATTACCGGCCTATCGGAGACAAGGTGCAGGTTCGTTGCTTTTACAGCACTTACTTAACGAGGTTAAAGACTTAGGTAAGCCCATTTTTTTGCATACCTACATGCAAACGATTGGATTTTATGCCAAAGCAAACTTTGTGTGCAATGGGAACCCCTATATTTATCCGGATGACGGGATTGCTTATGTGCGAATGGTTAAGTTATAGAAGAGAAGAAATACTGCCGTTATATGGCTATCCTAGGCTAAGCCAAATTCTTTCTTTAAGAACTTGCCCGTATGGCTCCGTTTCTCCTTACATAATTGTTCAGGTGTTCCCTCAAATAATATTTCGCCTCCATATTTTCCTCCTTCAGGCCCCAAATCAATTACATGGTCTGCTACTTTTATCACATCCATATTATGCTCTATAACCAAAACCGTATTGCCCTTTTCAACCAGTTTCTGCAACACTTCGAGCAATACACGTACATCTTCAAAATGCAATCCGGTGGTTGGCTCATCTAAGATATAAAAAGTGTTTCCAGTATCGCGCTTGCTTAATTCGGTTGCCAGTTTTACCCGCTGTGCTTCACCCCCACTTAAGGTAGTGCTTTGCTGCCCTAAAGTAATATAGCCCAAACCTACTTGATACAGAGTTTCTATTTTCCTTAAAATATGTGGTGTGTTTTCAAAAAAGGCTACGGCCTCCTCAATGGGCATATCCAGCACATCATTAATACTTTTGCCTTTGTAGCGCACCTCCAGGGTTTCTCGGTTATATCTTTTGCCATTGCAGGTTTCGCATGTTACATAAACATCAGGCAAAAAGTTCATTTCTATGGTTCGCATGCCGGCACCCTGGCAGGTTTCACAACGACCACCTTTTACATTAAAAGAAAATCTACCGGGTTTGTACCCGCGAATTTTAGCTTCGGGCAAATTGGCAAACAAATTTCTGATATCACTGAAAACTTCAACGTAGGTAGCAGGATTGCTTCTTGGTGTGCGCCCAATTGGGCTCTGATCAATTTCAATCACCTTATCGATATGTTCCAACCCTTTCACTTCTTTATATGAAAGCGGTTTCTGATGCGATCCGTAAAAATGTTGCCTCAAAATAGGATATAGCGTTTCGTTAATAAGGGTTGACTTACCGCTACCGCTAACACCGCTAACACAAATAAATTTACCCAGCGGAAAGTCAACCGAAATATTTTTTAAATTATTGCCATTTGCACCTTTGATGTTTAACTTTTTTCCGTTCCCTTTTCTACGCTGCTTTGGTACCTCTATTTCTTTTTTGCCACTGAGGTATTGTGCCGTAAGAGAATCGGCCTGCATGATATCAGCCAGCGTTCCTTGCGCAGCTACATGGCCGCCATGCATGCCAGCTCCGTATCCGAGGTCAAGAATAAAATCACTCTCGGCCATCATATCCTTATCGTGCTCCACCACTATTACACTGTTACCTACATCCCTTAATTCTTTGAGCGAATCAATTAATCGGTTGTTATCGCGCTGGTGTAGCCCAATACTAGGCTCATCTAAAATGTAAAGCACCCCCACCAGCTGCGAACCTATTTGCGTGGCCAGTCTGATTCGCTGGGCCTCACCACCGCTAAGCGATCTTGCTGGCGAATGAAGGGTAAGATAATCAATACCCACTCCCAACAGGAACTTAATTCGGCTTCTTATTTCCTTTAAAATTTCTGTTGCAATTTTTTGTTGCTTTTCATCCAGATATTTTTCTGCATCATTAAACCATTCTGCAAGTGCGGTTATTTCCAAGGCAGCCAGTTCTGCTATATTCTTATTGCCAATTTTATAATGCAATGCTTCTTGTTTTAGGCGAGCACCATTGCAACTCGGGCATTTATCAATGGTCATAAATTCCTCGGCCCACCTTACTACACTGTCTGAGCTTCTTGCATGATAATGACGAGTAATAAAAGGAATCAGCCCTTCCCAGTTTGAGTTGAAATTTTGCGTGTAACCACTATTATAAGTATATGGTACAATGATAGGCTCATCGGTTCCATGTAAAATAACATCCAGCGCCTCCCTTTTGATTTTTTCAATTGGGTCGGCAAAACTGAATTTATATTTTTTTGCCAGCTCACGCAGTTGCAAAAAAGTCCAGTTATCTCTTGGTTCGCCCAAAGGCACTATGGCTCCTTTGTTTATGCTCAATGTTTTATCAGGAATGATGTTGTTTTCATCCAGCGCACTTACCACTCCAAGTCCATCACATTTGGTGCAAGCGCCATAAGGAGAATTAAAAGAGAAGGTATTGGGCTGCGGCTCATCATAACTAACACCGCTTTTCGGGTCCATTAAAAATTTACTGAAATGATACGCCTTGCCGGATTGTCCATCGCCTTCAATGAGCACAAGGGTTCCCTTACCCATCTTGAGTGCACTGCGTACGCTTTCACCAATTCTGAAACGGGCATCTTTTCTCGGCTCAATACGATCAATGAGTACTTCTATATCATGTATCTTATATCGATCGGCCTGCATTTTCGGAACAAGGTCTTTCAATTCCCCATCCACTCGCACCTTGGTAAAACCCTGTTTACGTATTTGTTCAAACAACTCTCGGTAATGACCTTTTCTTCCCTTAATAAGTGGGGCTAGGATGGAAATCTTTTTGTTTTCAAACTGCTGTATAATGGCTCCAACAATTTGCTCCTCCGTCATTTTTATCATCTTCTCGCCACTAACATAACTGTAAGCATCAGCAACGCGGGCAAACAGCAGACGCATAAAATCATAAATTTCTGTAATGGTGCCAACGGTAGAACGCGGGTTTTTATTGACCGTTTTTTGCTCAATGGAAATAACCGGAGAAAGGCCATTAATTTTATCTACATCGGGCCGCTCCATATTGCCAATAAACTGCCGGGCATAGGCGCTAAAACTCTCCATATACCTGCGCTGACCTTCAGCAAAAATTGTATCAAAGGCTAAAGAAGATTTGCCACTGCCGCTTAGGCCGGTAATGGTAACCAGCTTATTGCGCGGAATACGCACATCAATATTTTTCAGGTTATGCTCACGCGCACCCAAAACATCTATATACGAATCTTCTTCAGTCTGTTGTACCGCGGAATTTTCTACCTGCTTTGTCTTCACCATTTTTTTCAGCGTTGAAACAATGATACACTATTACTTAACCAACTCAAAGTAGCCATGATTGTTTAATATAAAATATTTGTGGCTGATTATGAGTAAAAGAATTTAACATCCGGTGAAAAGATTAACCTTCTAACCTAGCCTTCGCTGCATGGTATGCTGCACTTGCGCATATAACTGCAGTGGGCTTAATTTTCTCCATATCATCTGATCTAGTTCGCCACCAAATATTATAAAGTAATCAATATTGGCCTGGGTAAATTCCGACCGCACATGCTCTTGAAAATTCAATGCAACAATCCATCCTTCTTCAATATCCTGAAACCACTCTTCATAATAGCTGTCATCGCTTGCATGAAAATTCAATACATTTTCACCAATTAAAATAAACTTATCAATTCCATTTTCCATCAGCACCTCCAGCACATCACGTTTTAAATACATGATATCATTGGTAATTGCATCATTCCACTCGCCAATCATTTCAATAATGGCAAAGCCTTGCTGATAATCGGCATAAATGATTTTTATATATAACGTATGTGATCCAAAAAAATCCCATTGCGGATGCAAGAGGTAATTGTATACCTGATTGGTATATTCAAACTCACTGTATTCCTTTTGATAAAAGGGTGAGAACCGGTCGTCTTCAGAGCGGTAAAAATCTCTCCACCTGAAATGTGGCTCTATATCCTGCATGTTTCAAAGTTAGTGCTGGGCAGCGGCTTTTCATTGCGTTTATACATTAATTTTCAAACACTTTGATACTTCAGTGAAAAATGTATTTTTGCCGTGCTTTATTTCAATTAAACACTAAAATCTCATAACATAACATGTCGTATTTATTTACATCAGAGTCGGTAAGTGAAGGTCACCCCGACAAAGTTGCCGATCAGATTTCGGATGCACTTATTGATCACTTTCTTGCCTTCGACCCTGACTCGAAAGTTGCCTGTGAAACGTTGGTAACAACCGGCCAAGTGGTGCTAGCAGGCGAGGTAAAATCCAAGGCATACCTTGATGTGCAAAGCATTGCGCGCGAAGTAATAAAGAAAATAGGCTATACCAAAAGTGAGTATATGTTTGAGGCAAACTCTTGTGGCGTTCTTTCTGCCATACACGAGCAAAGTGCAGATATCAATCAAGGAGTTGACCGCAAGAAAAAACAAGACCAAGGTGCAGGTGACCAGGGTATGATGTTTGGCTATGCTACTGCAGAAACTGATGATTACATGCCTTTGGCTTTAGACCTTGCTCATAAATTACTAATTGAACTTGCTGCCCTGCGCAGAGAAAATAAACAAATTAAATATCTGCGCCCTGACGCAAAATCTCAGGTTACATTGGAATACAATGATAAGAATGAACCTGTTCGTATAGATTCAATTGTGGTATCAACCCAACACGATGATTTTGATACCGAGGCTAAAATGTTAGCCAAAATCAAGTCGGATATTGTTAATATTTTAATTCCGCGTGTTAAGTCTAAATATAAAAAATTTGCAAAGCTTTTTAACAACAATATTAAATACCATATTAACCCAACAGGCAAGTTTGTAATTGGCGGACCGCACGGAGATACCGGTTTAACCGGCCGTAAAATTATTGTTGATACTTATGGCGGTAAAGGCGCACATGGTGGTGGTGCTTTCTCAGGAAAAGACCCTTCCAAAGTTGACCGCAGTGCTGCTTATGCCACACGTCATATTGCTAAAAATCTGGTAGCTGCCGGTGTTTGCTCTGAAGTACTGGTGCAGGTATCATACGCTATTGGTGTTAAAGATCCAATGGGGATTTATATCAATACCTACGGAACATCCAAAGTAAAAATGAGTGATGGCGAGATTGCAAAAGTGGTAGAGAAGATATTTGACATGACGCCATATGGTATTGAAACTCGCTTAAAATTACGTAACCCTATTTACAGTGAAACTGCTGCATACGGACACATGGGTCGTAAGAACGAGGTAGTAATTAAAACTTTTAACAGCCCCGATGGAAAAAGTATCAGCAAAAAAGTGGAATTATTTACTTGGGAAAAACTGGATTACGTAGAAAAAGTAAAGAAAGCATTTAAGCTAAAATAATTTTTGCCAAGCTCCAAAAAAGGCTGACTTCGCTTTGAAGGCAGCCTTTTTTTTATTGGTATTTTGAAATAGTTGTACAAAAATCTGCTATGTATTGGCTGCATTGCTCTGCCTCTTCTATCATTCCCATATGTGCACTACTTTTCAGCAAGTAAAACGCGCTGCGCTTACAAAGAGTAGCTTGTTCGGCCAACTGACTTGCCTGTATCAACTCATCAGAACTGCCGGCAATAAAGCAAACAGGCAACTGTGTTTCTTTGAGCCAAGCTATTGAATCGGGTCTGCTACACATCGCTTCTAGAGCGCTGATTAATGCATCAGGTGGTATCTTTTTTGCCTCATTTATTAACTCTTCAACCCTATTATGATTAACATACTGCAGATGAAAAAGTGGCGGAATAAATGATTTTACATAGGCTTCGGTACCATTGCCCTTTATAAATGCCATAGCTTGTTTACGTTTTTGTATCCGCTCCTCTGTATCGGCCGAGGCTGTGGAGTGAATAAGCCCCACACCCGATAAAGTATCCGCATACTTTTTGGCAAGAGCCAGTGCAACATAACCACCCATGGAATGTCCAAATAAAACAGGTTTGATTAGTTTTATAGAAACCATCGCCTCATAAACATAATCTGCCATATCCTCCATGCTCTTTGCTTTAACTGCACCTGCATTACCAAAGCCAGGCAAATCAATACATACCACCCTGTAATGCTCCTTTAAAAACAGCACCTGCTCATTAAAGCAGGTGCTGTTTTCACAAAATCCGTGAAGTAATACAATAGTTTGAGGGCCTGTACCTATAATACGATAGGCCGGCATATTAATAGAACATAAAACGATTATCCTTAACCTTCATCAGGTCTTTTAGTGTTTCAAAAGATGCATACTCAACTCTAGAAGACATGGCTTGTTGAACTTCTGCTTTGTATTGGCTATAATCCGTTGTTGCAGGAGCATCATTAAATTTAGAAACCTTGTATACATAAACTGCATTATCTCCTTTAACAGGACCTGCAATTTTTCCGGTGGTTTTTGTGCCCATTAAGGTTCCTACAAAAGAATTATCTGGTCCAATGTATGCGATATTTGCGTTTTCAAATGTTTGGCCTGTAAGAGGCGTAACTGCCACCTGAAGTTTGGTTGCAATATCATTCATATTGGCTGTACCGGCCATGGCGGTTTTTGCTTTTTCTATTAATTGCTCTGCTTTCTTTTCTTTTCTGTAATCAGCTAAAACCCGCTCCTTTACATCATCAAAATTAGCATTGTTCTTTTCTTTAATACCGGTAAGAACTGCAACTACAAATTTATCTCCTATGGCATATACATCCGAGACATTACCTTTTTTAGCACCAAATGCCCACCTGATTACTTCTCTAGCCTCTGGCAAACCCGCAAGTGTTTTATCATTTTCTTTTACCTCTGCATTACGTTTGGACAATCCTTTTTCAGTAATAAATTTCTCAAACGCTTCGGGGTTTTGTGCAGCGGCAGCAAATTGGCTTGCGTCATTATAAGCTGCATTTTGTGTGTTTTGGCTAGGTTTTACAGCACGCTCTAATACACCTGCACAAACTGTTTTGTTAGTTTTATCTTCTGTAATTTTTACGATGTGAATTCCAAATTGTGTTTTAACAATCCCCATATCACCCTTTTTGCCACGCTTCACATAATCATTAAACTCTTTAACCATTTGACCATCGGCAAACCAACCAAGATCGCCACCGCGAGAAGACGTACCGTCAGTTCCGTATAAAGCGGCTTTTTCACCAAAATCTGCACCTCTTCTAATTTCGGCCATCACCTCCTGAGCTTTCTTCAAGGTTTTTAACGTATCATCTTTGGTAGGACCCTCCGTTTTAAACAAAATATGGCTTGCACGCATTTGGTATGAACTGTCTCGCTTTACGCCAACAACCTTATATACTTTGTATTTTCCATCTTTAAATACCGGACCAATAACACTTCCAACTGAATCTCGAAACAAGCGTCCCTGAACTTCTTCCGGGTAAAATGAGAAAGGATGCGCCAATGTATCAAAAGGTGTTTCGCTATTGGCATCAACAAATAATGTATCGTTGGTTGTATTGGCAAACTCAACGGTTTTCTCATCTACCCACTTTTTAATATCAGCGCTATCCTGAGCCGTAGGAACAACGTCAAACAATACAAAGTCTAACTTGCGCATATTTTCCTTTTCCTTGTATTTATCGTAGTTTTTCTTGAAATATGCTTTCAACTCCCCATCATCTGCAGTAACAGAGGTATCAGGAATGGAGAAAAAGTTTAGTGCTACAATTTCAGCATCGGCAGATTTCATTCTGTTTTGGTAAGCAACTTTTGCCTCCAGAGATGTGGCATAAATACCTTTTCTATATAGCGCTGCATATTTTTTTGCTTCTGCCTCTTTCACAAGTCCGTCTTCGAATGCCACCCACTGTGCTTTCGCAGCTTCATCAGTTGTTTCGGTAATATTTTTTAGAAAACGTATAACAAGCGAGCGATCAAACTGACCTGTTTGCGGGTTTTGAAAAATAGGTGCAGATTTTATTTGCTCATGGGGATTTTCACCCTGAATCATTTCAAATAACTCATCGTTTGTTACCTTAATACCTAGTTGCTCAAACTCCTTGGCATAAATATTCTCCTGAACCACTTGATTCCAGGTTTGCTCACGCAACATATCCATGGTAGCCTGATCTAATGCATCTTGCTGCACACGTTGTTTATAAAAACCTGCGTTTTGCTCAACCTTGACTTCAAATTGCTTGTAGGAAATCGGGTCTCCGTCAACCTCACCTACATCTGTATTGTTATTGCCACCAAACAAGCTTGAGTTGCTTTGCAACGCATCTGAAATTACAAATAGTGCCAATGCACCTCCTACTACCGCAATAGCAAGTCCTGATTTTGTTCTGATTCTCTCTAATATTGACATGAGTATAGTTTTTGAAAAGTCGACAAAAATACGCGCATAAGCCATATAAGTCAAATTCCACCCCAAAAGCAATACTCTTTATTTCAGGCACTTAACATTTTTCTTTTGCCAAAGCCTTGAAAACACACCTTGCCAAACCGCATATCCGTAATTTTGATGCATGATTAAAACAGGTACACTTTTTTTAATTCCCAATGTGTTGGATGACATGGCCGACAGCGGTTTTATACCTGAAACAACTAAGCAGCAGGTGCATCATCTTGTTCATTTTATAATGGAAAGTGAAAAAGCTGGCAGAGCACTGGTTAAAAAACTGAACTTGCACACTCCTCAATCTGATATTCAGATACAACTATGCAATGAACATACCTTACAACAAAATTTACCCAACCTTATTGCTCCCCTGCTACAAGGTTTTGATGTTGGCCTTATGTCAGATGCTGGTACACCTTGTATAGCCGACCCGGGTTACGAAGTGGTGATGGCTTGCCACCAAAAGGGAATAAAAGTGGTGCCACTTGCGGGCTCATCAAGTATTATCATGGCATTGATGGCAGGAGGCCTGGGTGGTCAGCAATTTGTTTTTCATGGCTACTTGCCCATTGATAAACCTGCGCGTGTGAAAATGATAAAAGAGATGGAAGAACATGCGCTTAAAAAAGGCTATACCCAAATTTTTATGGAAGCTCCATACCGAAACAACTCTTTGCTTAAAGACCTGATTAGCCTGCTAAAAAATAATACAAGACTTGGTATTGCCTGCAATATCAGCTCGGTGGAGGAATTGATAACAACAAAAGCAGCTGCCGAATGGAAAAAAACAACGCTGCCCGATTTACATAAAAAACCCTGCCTTTTTCTGATTGGATAAAAACCTTTGACGCTAACTTCAGGTAAAAAATTGGCAATCTAAAAACTTTGCATATATTTGCCTACCAAACGTTAGGTAAAATGGCAGAAACGTTGACTATCAACAGAAAAGAGCAGATAATGCAGGTGGCGGCCCGTTTATTTAAAAATAAGGGCTACGAGGCTACCAGCATGCGCGATATTGCTGCCGAACTGGGTATTGAAGCAGCCAGCCTCTACCACCACATCAAATCGAAGGAAGAAATTTTAACCGCTATTTGCTTCGATATGGCCAATCGGTTTGTAACGGCTTTAAAAGAAGTGAACGATATTTACTTTAATGCTGAAGAACGCCTGCGTATGGCCATTCAATATCATGTGCAGATTTCTTGCGATTACCTGGATGCAACAGCCGTTTTCTTAAACGAGTGGAGAAGCCTGCCCGAACCCAGTTTGAGTGAATTCAAAAAAATGCGCGATAGTTATGAAAAGCAATTCAGAATTATTGTGAAAGACGGTGAAACCGAAGATATTTTTGATAATGTGGATGAGAAATTTGCTGCCCTTACCATTCTTTCATCGGTAAACTGGATTCATCAGTGGTATAAGGCTGACGGTAACATGAACCCTTCTCAGATATCGAAAAAACTAGCCGACATTATCATTGGCGGCATCCGCAAAAAATTAATCACCGACCCTCACTACAAACCTTAATATCAAACTATCAATAACAAACCCACAATAATCAACTCGTAATAATAAACACTATGTACGGAAATGCTTACATCGATCCTAATGAAAAACCAAAGTCAATTATTGACGGTGAGGATCCAATTAAATTAGCCGAATTTGAAGCACGTATTGCACGTGGCGAAAAAATTGAACCCAAAGATTGGATGCCGCGCGAGTACCGCAAGCAACTCATCCGCATGATTGAGCAGCACGCACACTCCGAAATTATTGGTGCATTGCCTGAAGGAACATGGATTACACGTGCTCCGGGCTTTAAACGCAAACTGGCTTTAATGGCCAAGGTACAAGATGAAGTGGGCCACGCACAATTGTTGTACAGCGCGGCTGAAACCTTAGGTAAAAGCCGCGAAGCCATGATTAATGATTTAATCACCGGCAAATCAAAATACTCAAACGTATTTAACTACCCTGCATTTACTTGGGCTGATGCCTGTATTATTGCTTGGTTAATTGATGCGGGCGCTATCATCAATCAGGTAGCAAATGCAAAAGGCAGTTATGGTCCATATTGCCGCGCACTAGATCGTATTTGTACGGAAGAAAGTTTCCATTTAAAATACGGACACGATAATGTAGTAACACTTGCTACCGGTACGGCTACGCAACGTAAAATGGTTCAGGAAGCATTAAACCGCTGGTGGCCTCCCATTATGCACTTCTTCGGGCCAAGCGATAAAATTTCAAATCACACAGAAATCTTGATGCGCTGGAAAGTAAAAATGGCGACCAATGATGACATGCGTCAGCAATTCTTAAATATGTACGTGCCTAAAATTTGGGATCTGGGATTAACCGTTCCGGATACATTGTTGAAGAAAAATGACGAAACCAATAAGTGGGAATACACCGAACCGGATTGGGATGAATTTAAACGTGTAATCAATGGCGATGGCCCATGCAATGCCGAGCGTTTAGCTGTGCGCAGAAATGCCGAAGAACGTGGCCGTTGGGTACGTGAAGCGTTGAATACGTCTCAATCTAAGTATATAGTACCTCTCGCATAGTGTATTCATTATTGCGAGTTATTTATTACGAGTTTTAAAAATTCAAAAGTTGTGGCAACAATCAAACATTTTGAAGATTTAGAGATTTGGCAAAAGGCTATTGATATAGCAGACCAACTTTACGATTTGTGCATGAATGACCAAGTAAAAAAGGACTTTTCATTACAAGACCAACTCAAGCGGGCGGCTATATCAATTTCAAATAACATAGCTGAAGGGTTTGAATACAATAACAATGCAGATTTCATAAAATTTCTAAGGTATGCTAAAGGCTCTTGTGGAGAATGCAGAAGTATGATTGGATTCATGAAGCGCAGAAAATGGATATCTAAGGAAGATCATGATGAATTTTATACAGCACTAAAAAACCTTGGTGCACAAATTGGCAGCTTTATGTCATATTTAAGAAAAACAACAACCAAAACCCGCAATAACAAACCCGCCAACCCGTAATAAATAACCCTAATAAACAACCCGCCAACTGTAATAAATACCCGCAATGATAAAATCCCTCGACCCCCGCGTAACACGCGATCAAATAGAACTTAATAACCAGATAGCTCCCCTTCAGGAACTCGATCAATGGGAAACGTATGAAGTATTCCATCAAAAAAAACGTGGCGACCAGCATATGCACGTAGGCATTGTTCACGCACCCAATCCTGAAATGGCGCTGTTGTTTGGCAAAGAACAATATGGCCGCAGAGGAATCACTGCTAATATTTGGGTGGTAAAAACTGCTAACGTGTTTGCCAGCGAATACGAAGACCAGGACATCTTTGAAACTGTTCCCGAAAAACAATACCGCGAAGCCGGAGGCTACAAAGTGATGGAGAAAATCAATAAGTACAAGAAAGAAAAGAAAGCATAATCATCCTTCTAATCTTTTACCCTTCTCAACCTTATAATCAAACAAAAATGAACCACACAAAAGAACTACTATACAAAATAGCCGATGATTTATTAATCATTGGTCACCGCAACAGCGAATGGACCGGACTGGGACCGATTCTGGAAGAAGACATTGCTTTTTCATCCATGGCACAAGATAAGATTGGTCAGTCGCAGGCTATATTCCAATTGCTTCATGAATTAGGCGAACAGGAGCCCGATACAGTTGCCTTTACCCGAAATGCCAATCAGTTGCACAATGCAGTATTTACCGAGTTACCCAATGGTGATTATGCATTCAGCACCATGCGACATTTTTTATATGATGTGGCTGATCAATTGCGCTTTGAAATGCTGGCCAATTCATCTTATGAACCCTTAGCTAAAGTTTCACGCAAAGTAAAAGGCGAGTTAAAGTACCACGTGTTTCATGCCAATACCTGGATTACAAAATTAGGTGCAGCAACAGAAGAAAGTCATGCCCGCATGCAAACCGCATTAAACGAATGTTGGAATTATGCACTGGGTATGTTTGAAGAAAGCGAATACGAACAGCAACTTATCAGCGAAAAAATATTTGAAGGAGAAGCCGAACTGAAAAAACGCTGGCTGGGCGCCATCTCACCTGTCCTTACAAAAGCTACATTGTCCATTCCGGATGAGTCGACCTGGCAACCACAAACTGGAGGCAGAAAAGGAATACACACCGAACACCTGCAACCTTTATTGGATGAAATGAGTGAAGTGTTTAAAATTGACCCAACTGCGGAGTGGTAAATGCCATTACAATGTTGGAAGGTTGCAAGGTTGGAAAGTTGTTATACAGTAAAAGTCAACCTTGTAATCTTTCAACCTTTATAACCTTATAACCAACTATGCTAAGCGAAGCGCAAATATGGCAAGCCCTTGAGGTGGTAAAAGACCCTGAAATTCCAACATTAAGTATGGTAGATATGGGTATTATCACCAAAGTAGAGATACGTGGCGAGAGCGATGTGTTTGTTGAAATGACACCTACATTTTCAGGTTGCCCGGCCATTAAAATGATGGAAGGCATGGTGGCTGAACGATTAAAAGAAATAGGTATTGAAAAAGTAGAGGTAGTTACCACCTTTGATAAACCCTGGGACAGTAATAAACTTACTGAGCGCGGATTGATGTGCTTGAAAAAGCATGGCTTGGCGCCACCTCCTAAACACAAGGGAGAAATTACGCAAGAGTTATTGGAACATGTTGCTTGTCCATTTTGCGGAAGTAAAAACACCGAAACAAAATCTCCTTTTGGCCCAACCCTATGCCGCTCCTTGCATTATTGCAATAATTGCCTGCAGGCCTTTGAGCAATTTAAGCCGGTGGTGTAAAGCTCTTCATTTTAAACAGCGCAAAAAAATCCCGCACATGCGCGGGATTTTTTATTTACTTAAAATGTCAATATACCGCTGTATGGCTTCCAGCTCGTAGCGGGCTAGCAGTTCAATAAATTGATTATTGCCGCCACCCGTTTGCACGGTTTCCAGTGCCTGGTAGTAAGCCATGCGACTTTTGCTATCGCCTTTTATATTGGCAATTACATACCCGTGCTTCAGCAAAATCAGGTTCATCACCAGGCGTGAGGTGCGGCCATTGCCATCTACAAACGGATGAATTGTAACCAGTCGTTCGTGCATCTCGGCTGCCAGCAAAACGGGGTGCATACTTTGTTTATGGCTGTTGTACCAGATAAACAAATCCTCCATTTGCTTAGGAACCAGGTAAGGTGCCGGAGGCATATGACTGCTTCCCTTTATCATTACCTGAACATGACGGTACTTGCCCGCATTGGCCTGATCAATTCCACGTAAAATGAGGTTATGAATAGCCAGTACCTCCCGCTCACTGATATCGGTTTTCTTTTCAATCAGGTGCTTTACATAAGCAATCGCTTCGCTGTGGTTAATGGCCTCCAGGTGCTCACGCATACTTTTTCCGCTGATGGTTAATCCTTCGTTAATTACCAAATCGGTTTCTTTCAGCGTAAGGGTATTTCCTTCTATGCGGTTGCTTTCAAACGTATATTCCAGCTCAAGGGCTTGAGCAATGCGGTAGCTGTCGTAACTGCGAAGTTTGTTCAGTTTCTTTTTGCAGTCATCAATTTCCTTTATTATCGTCTTTACAGCCTTAGGTGTTTTTAACTTGGCCGTACCGAGTACCTTCATTTTAATTTCGGCTTCGGCAGCCATCATAGCTTGCAGGGCTAACTCATCATCTCCTATTTCGTAAATGATTTTTTCTTTGAGCCATTGCACCAGCAGTTCATTGGTATCTATGCTCAACACTTCAGCCAATTTAATTACCTGCTGACGTGTGGGCTTGCGCACTCCGGTTTCAAATTTACTGACCAAAGCCTGATCAATACCTAGCTCCTGTGATACTTCGCGCACCATCAATCCTTTCTTTTCGCGGGCTGCCTTAATCAGGTTTTTCATGACATGTTAAATTTTGACATGACAAATTTAGTCATTCAGCGAAACAATCAAATAACCTTACTAAAAAAGCGTCTACATCAAATCAATTTGGAGGGTTTACCAAAGGTTGAGGTAAAATTTGTTTAAGGAATCTTAGCAATTATAGCAGTCCTTTCGCTGATTTCTTTTGTTCAATACATCAAATGCTTCTTTTCATTCTTACGCCACCCTGCTTTGCTTTTGTAGGGTGTAAAAAAAATCAGCAAATCGGCCTGGGAGGCATACTTTACAAAGAATATCTTCTTCTGCGATTGGGAGACATACTCTACAAAATGCCACAAGCCTTCGTTTCCGCTTACTTCGCTTCTGTATTTGGTTTTGCAAACCACTAAGTCGGCCTGACTTTCATACTCCACTACAAACACTTTGATATCGGCTTGTGAAGCATAATTAACAGAAAAAACCAACTGTGCTGATGCCTTATTAAAAAGCAATATGCATATAAACAGAAAGAGCTGCGGAATTAAATTTGCGTGTGTGTTTGTTCTTGCTTTCATAACCGCAGCCGTATTAAAGGTAAAGCGGGCCTACTTGGTTGCAATCAAATAAATATCCCAGGTAAAATCCAGCTTTTCGGCTGTAAGATAAAAATCGGCCGTGCTTATCTGCAGGGTATCATTGTTTTGCTCTTTCAGGTCTTTGCGCATCAAAGTTGTTAAGAAATTATATGGCTTAACAAGCCAGGATGACGGCACCATTTTGTGTAAACCCAATGGGTCTAAACGCAGTATTTTTTTTGCCCAGCGTGCATTTTCTTCATAGTACTTATTTACCTTTTCATTTCCCTGCAGCCCCTTTAACTCTACCTGTTTAAAAACCGCATTGATTTCCTTCCGTATTTCGTCAAAGGTATACTCATGCACATGGAAAGGATTACGTGCAATACTCATTTTTATATTGGGCGTGGTACATAAAAAAACACCTCCGGGTTTAAGCACCCTATATACTTCCTTCATAAAACCCACCCGATCTTGTATGTGCTCAATGAACTGAAATGCGGTTACTACCTCCACACTTTCGCTTTCCAGCGGAATGGGTGGCACGCTACCCGATTTAAAGGATAAATTATGTTTGGCCTTATGTTTCTCGCGCGCAATAGCGATCGTGGCTTCGCTGTAATCCACGCCAACCGTACTTAAGGTATAATCTGCAAGGTATTGTGTGCCATAGCCATCTGCACAGCCAATATCTGCAGTATGTTTTCCTTTTACATATTCACGTGCAAACTCATAAGCAAAAAAACAACGTTGCACCGTTACGTTATTGCTATCTTCAAAACTAGGTCTTTCTCTATCAAACATATTTGTTGGTTTAAGCCGCAATTAAACAACGGCTGCGCAATGGCAAACAAAAATAAACATTTCCTTAACTTGCCCTAAAATTAAACGCCATGGATCTTAGAAAAGTAAACGGTTTTTTAATTAGGCTTAGAAAAAACAATAACAAAGAATGGTTTGATACCAACAGGGCCGAATATGAAGGACTGCGAAAAGAATGGATGGGATTAGCGCAATCATTAATAGATGTCGTTTCTGGATTTGATGCAAACGTAAGCGGACTTGCACCCAAAGATTGCATGTTTAAAATTAACCGGGATGTTAGGTTTTCAAAAGATAAGTCGCCCTATAAAACCAACTTTGGTATTGCCATCAATAAAGGCGGCAAAAGGGCTCCGTTTTGCGGATACTATCTGCATATAGAGCCCGGCAATTGCTTTATTGCAGGTGGGGCGTATATGCCGGAACCGGCAATGCTATCTGCCATTAGGCAGGAAATTGACTACAACACCGCTGCTTTTGAAAAAATTATTTCAGATAAAACCTTTAAAAAACTATTTGGTACCATAAGTGGCGATAAACTTGCCAGGCCACCAAAAGGTTATGATGCAAACAACCCTGCAATTGCGTATTTAAAACACAAAAGCTTTTTAGCTGAAATGAAATTAGACGAAGAGAGTTTGGGGGATAAGGCTTCGATAAAAATTATTACACAAGGATTTAAAGCCATGAAGCCGCTGGTAGCTTTTTTGCAGGATGCCCATGCGTCATAAAAAAGGCCGCCTTTTAAAGCACCCTTTGGAATGATTGGATATGTTTATTATTTTCCTTTGAAAGCAGCAGGGCGTTTATTTAAAAATGCCTGGGTTCCCTCTTTAAAATCCTCACTGCCAAAGAAATTTCCGAACTCATTAATTTCTACATTGTTTCCATCAAGTTTCTTTTCATAGTAAGCATTTACGCAGCGAATAACTGATGATATGGCTAATGGGGACTTGGTTTTTATCTTGTTCAGAATCTCTTCGCATTTAGGAATAAGTTGATCCAATGCTACCACATGATTTACCAAGCCCAGACGATGTGCTTCTTGAGCGTTTATAACGTCTGCGGTCATCAGTAATTCCAAAGCGCGGCCACGGCCTATCAGTTGAGCCAAACGTTGGGTTCCTGCATAGCCGGGGGTAATACCAAGATTCACTTCGGGCTGACCAAATTTGGCATTTTCCGAAGCAATACGGATGTGGCAAGACATGGCCAATTCATTTCCTCCGCCAAGAGCAAAACCATTTACCGCAGCAATTACGGGCTTAGGGGAACACTCGATTGCATTTAGCACAGCATGTCCTTCTGCACTCATCCGTGTGCCTTCTTCTACATTGAAATTAGCAAACTCTTCAATATCCGCTCCGGCAGCAAAAGCCTTTGGACCTGCACCGGTAATAATTACACCTTTTACCGTATTGTCTTCATATGTGCTAAGCACAGCATTTTTAATATCAGTCAATGTTTGGATATTTAATGCATTTAGTTTGCTTTCACGATTAATCGTGATGTAAAAAATTTCGTTTTCCGATTTGGTTAAAATGGTTTGGTACATAGGTGACGCACTCATTGTTCTGTTAATTATATTAATTTACCTGTTGCTTTAAGCGAAAAAGCGATGCAAGGTTAAGCGTATTTTTTATAAAATCTGTTTTGTAAGTTGCTTTTTTTGTGCACAAAGAAGTCTGCTGAAAATCAGACTATACGATTGGCCTTTACCCAATTTTTTATGTAATCAGCTATTTCGTTTGTATGTGCTCCGGGGGCAAACAGTTTGCCGACACCCATCTGTTGCAGTGCCTGCATATCATCATCAGGAATAATGCCTCCGCCTGTTAGCAATACGTCTTGCAGGCCTTCTTTTTTCATTAATTCTATCATTTTGGGGAAAACCGTATTGTGTGCACCCGAAAGAATGCTCACACCAATTACGTCCACATCCTCCTGCAATGCTGCCTGCACAACCATTTCAGGTGTTTGGCGCAGGCCGGTATAAATTACTTCCATGCCTGCATCTCTTAATGCGGTAGCTATTATTTTTGCTCCTCTGTCGTGCCCGTCTAATCCTACTTTAGCAACCAATACACGTATGGGTCTGTTCATGTTTATTAATTATTTTACCCTGCGCAAATGTAGCGGCTTTTCTTTTGAAACATATTTTTCAAACAGGAAATTAAGGCTTGCCTCTCCCATTTTAAAAACAACTGAGGTATCTGAAGATGAATGTTTCAAGTTACGCATCTTCACTTCGTTGGGTACTACTACTCTTTTATACGACCCGTCTGTTTGCCTCACATAAGCCTCGCTAACAAAAAGCGTAAAAAGCTTTTCGCTATACTTTTTACTATGATCTATGCTATAAAAATACAAGTTGTTTTTATCGGCTTTCACAACAGAGACGGTCCATGCATTAGGTATATTTTCATCTCTATTACTCAACGCATAATATTTACCAAATCTGGAAAATACAACAGTATCGCTTAATATGAGTGGGTCACCTCCAGCCTTGGAGCCGGGTATGGGCATAATGCGGTCTGCCATAATCCTTACAGCTGCGCTGTCTTTTTTAAACATATAAAGAAAAGATGGTTTTTCATGGAAGTAATATTCACCATGCAATTCAGCAGGTATGCTGCTAAGTTTCTCACCCGGATAACGATCGAAGTGTGCAGCACAGCCGCATAAAATGAGCAGCAATAAAATGGTGGCTGAATTCATTGTTTTCATACCGGTAGTCATTACGAAGCTAATTTAGCCAAAGCGTTTTGCAACCGCTTAGTTGTATTTTCTCTGCCAAATAAAGCAGCCATTTCAAAAACAGGTGGACCTGAACCAACACCGGAAAGCATTACCCTGAACAGCTGCAGAAAATCTTTATTGGCCACTTCGTTCTTTGCCAGCGCATCATTGTAAGCGGCTTCTATGGATGCTGCATCAAATGCAGGTAAACCTGCAAATGCATCCATCAGCTGTTGGGTAACCGGTGCCGACTTTTCATTCCATCTTTTTGCAACCACGACTTCATCATAGCTATCGGGTTCAATAAAAAAGTATTGACTGTATGTCCACAATTCACTTATAAATGTAATCTTTTCTTTAACCAGCCTGCAAACCGCCAGCACATATTCATTACCTGCATCTATTGCTTTTTTTTGCAGGGTTTTGTTTAATGCGGATGCCAATAGCACCTCATCCGTTTTTCTGATGTATTGCTGATTAAACCACTTAGCCTTGTTCAGGTCGAACTTGGCTCCCGATTTGCTTACGCGATCTAGACCAAATGCGGCTATGAGTTCTGCCATACTAAACATTTCCTGCTGGGTTCCAGGATTCCAGCCGAGAAAAGCAAGCAGGTTTACAACTGCATCAGGCAGGTAACCTGTTTCTCTGTAACCACTTGAAATTTCTCCGCTTGCAGGGTCTTTCCACTCCAGAGGAAAAACAGGAAAGCCAAGGCGGTCACCATCGCGTTTACTTAATTTTCCATTACCTTCAGGCTTAAGCAATAATGGCAAATGAGCAAATTTTGGCATCACTTCTTCCCATCCCAGATAACGGTACAATAAAACATGTAAGGGTGCAGAGGGCAACCATTCTTCACCGCGTATGACATGCGAAATTTGCATCAGGTAATCATCTACTACGTTGGCCAAATGATAGGTAGGCATGCCATCACTTTTAAACAACACCTTATCATCCATCTGTGAAGTGTTAAAACTAACCCAGCCTCTTATTTCATCATGAAACTTAACTTCATCCTTGCGCGGAAGTTTAATGCGCACCACATATGGCTCACCGCTTTCCAGCCTGCGTTTTACTTCATCTTCCGGCAGGGTAAGTGAGTTTTTCATTGCGGCTCTTGTAATTGCATCATATTTGGCATCTACATTGGAGGCCTTCAAACGCTCGCGCATAGATTCCAACTCTTCTGCAGTATCAAAAGCATAATATGCATGTCCGCTTGAAATGAGTTGTTCTACATACTGCCTGTACATGGGCTTTCGCTCACTCTGGCGGTATGGTGCATATTGGCCATCTCCAAAACCCACACCTTCGTTTGGTGTAATGCCCAGCCATTTTAATGCTTCTATGATATACTCTTCGGCACCGGGCACAAAACGTGTTTGATCCGTATCTTCAATACGCAGAATAAAATCTCCACCATGCTTTTTTGCCAAGAGATAATTATACAATGCGGTTCTTACACCGCCAATATGCAGCGGCCCGGTTGGGCTGGGAGCAAAGCGAACACGAACTCTTCTGTCTTCCATATGAGGCGGCAAAGATACGAATATAATGCAAAGTGCAGCGGCAAGAGCAAAGCGGCAGCCTGCAATTTTTAGCGCGAAACGGCCATTGAAAGCAGGCTTTCAAATAGCAGGCGACCATCGGTATTATATAAATCAGCATCAACCGCCCGTTCCGGATGTGGCATCATGCCAAATACGTTTCTTTTCTCATTACAAATACCTGCAATATTCTCTAATGAACCATTGGGGTTGGCCTCATCAGTTATATTGCCTTGCTCATCACAATACCTGAACAATATCTGATCATTGGCTTTAAGTGATGCCAGCGTTGGATCATCACAATAATATTTACCCTCCCCATGGGCAATGGGTATCTTAAGCGCTGTGCCAGGTATAATAGTGGAGGTAATTGCGCTATTACTTGTTTGCGCGCTGATAAAAACATTTTTACAGTTAAACTTCTGATGTGCATTGTGCAGCAATGCTCCGGGCAACAAATGCGATTCGCACAAAATCTGAAAACCATTGCATACACCAAAAACGACCCCGCCTTTTGATGCAAATTCAATCACATGTTGCATAATTGGCGAAAAACGCGCAATGGCACCGCTGCGCAGGTAATCTCCATAACTAAATCCGCCCGGAAGAAAAATTAAATCGCAGCCTTGCAAATCATTGTCCTTGTGCCAAAGTGTTAACGTTTCGCAACCAAATTGATTTTGAAAGGCATAAACTGCGTCCTGATCACAGTTAGAGCCCGGAAAAATAACTACACCAACTTTCATAAAGCATGTAATAATATGAGGCGAAAGTAGTAATAAAAAGCAATAAGCTCATAGAAAAACAGAAAGTATTGCCTCTAATTAATGGATTAGCTAAGTGTAAAAAATTCTTCCTTTTCGGTAGTATGGTTTCTAATAACTCCCGCGCTTACCAGATTAATGAGCATGCGTTGTGCACGCCACCTTGATATATTAAGGAGTTTACACAATTGCTTAAGTGTTATTTTATTGTTTTTATCCAAATAATGCAGCAACGACTGCTCGTGTTTGGTATAGGTTATCAGTGTGTTTTGCCCGGCCGATTGGCGTTTTAATACATCTACCACCACCTTGCTTGCTAAAAGTGATTGGTCTTTTACCCTGACATAAACCCACCAGCGGCCATCTTCTCCTTTTGCATAATAGGGTTTGTCTTTGCCGGCTGCAATTTTTGCCTCAATTACTGTTTTGTTACCCAACTCCCACTCCGTTAACTCGAGCTTTACTTCGGGTTTACAATAGAAGGCTGAAGCTAGTTCCAGCATATACTTCTCGTCTTCGCTTTTTACCCCTGAAATGGTTTTATTATCATTTACGCCCACCAGCAACACGCCTCCCTTATGGTTGGCGAACGCAGCCATGGTTTTGGCAATTTTTGCGGCACTCGAGATGGTTTTTTTAAAATCGAGCGATTCGCTTTCGCCTTTGGCTATCAGTTGTAAAATGGGGTGCAGCGGCATCTTTGGTGAATAATTATTAAACTATTCAATTTTTCATTTTGAGGCAAGATATGTCGGAATTACATTTGCGACAATTTTAAAAACAGTAAACAATTAAAAACTATATGAAAATAGCAGTTGCAAAGGGTGATGGCATAGGCCCGGAAATCATGGATGCGGTGTTACGCATATTTCATGCTGCAGGCGTTCCGCTTGAATATGAATTTATTGAAATGGGCAAAACTTATTTTGAGCAGGGCAATAATACCGGCATGACCCCAAAGGCAAAAGAAATTGTAGAATCGCTAGGTGTTTTGTTTAAAGGCCCTATGGAAACCCCTAAGGGTAAAGGCATGAAGAGCATTAATGTAACTGCACGCAAAACCTGGAGCACTTATGCCAACCGCAGACATTTTCAATCATTGCCGGGCGTAGATACCGTTTTTAGTAAGGCCGGTATTCCGATAGATATAACAATTGTGCGAGAAAATATTGAGGGTACTTATGGTGGCATTGAGCATTTAAACACCAATGATGTGGCCATTTGTCGCAGAATAATTTCAAGGCCCGGCTCTGAGCAGGTTGTTCGTTTTGCGTTTGAAATGGCCCGCAAAGAGGGGTTTACCAAGGTAACCTGTGCGCATAAAGCCAATATTATGAAGCTAACCGATGGGTTGTTTCTGGAAACTTTTCAGGAGGTAGCAAAAGAGTACCCTGAAATAAATAGCAATGATATTATTGTAGACGACCTTGCTATGAAACTGGTGGCACGCCCACATGAGTTTCAGGTGGTGGTGCTAACCAACCTGCAAGGAGACATTATGAGTGATTTGTGTGCCGGATTGGTTGGAGGCTTAGGTTTTGCGCCCTCTGCAAACATAGGTGATAACATCTCCATATTTGAGGCTGTACATGGAACCGCACCCGATATCGCAGGTAAGTTACTGGCCAACCCAACATCTTTATTGCTTAGTGGTTTAATGATGCTGCGTCACCTGGGTTATGTAAAACATGGAGCCGAAATTGAGAACGCTTTGCGCTATACCCTAGAACAAGGAACCCACACGGCAGATTTCGGAGATCGCACCATTGCTCCATCCAATACCAACGAGTTTGCTGATGCAATTATCAAAAATCTTGGTCAAAGGCCTCAGTTCTCCAAGCCAAGAGAAGCGAAAGACGATGTTAAATTATTTGTGAAGCCCGCTAAGCCTGCAAAGCAAAAAATGATGGAAACTACCAAGGATGCTGAAGCTAGAAAAATTGCCGGTGTTGATTTCTTTATAGAATCAGCCTTGCTTGGACCTGAAATTGCAGATAAACTGAAACTGCATTTAGGTACCAATCAAGAATTAACCATGATTTCAAATCGTGGAACAATGGTTTGGCCCACAGGATCCATTTTTACTGAGTGTGTAAACCACTATAGGGTGCGTGTAGAAGGGGAAATGAGCCAACATGAAATTTATTCTTTGTTATCTTCTGTTAGCAAAGATTTTTACATCCCTTCTCATGAGGTGCTCAGGGTTTATGGTGAGAAAAAAGGATACTCCCTTGCACAGGGTCAGTAATGGCCACTTGTTATTAACAGATTTTTTTATGAAACCATTTTTACCTACTTTGGTTAATAAGTTATGTGGTTAAATATTCTTATTGTATTTGCTACCTTTTGGTTCATGGAATTCATGGCCTGGTTCACACATAAGTTTGTTATGCATGGCCTGCTATGGTATTTGCATAAAGACCACCATCAGGTAGAACCGGGCTTCTTTGAGAAGAACGATAGTTTCTTCCTCATATTTGCAGTACCAAGCGCTTACTGTTATATCACAGGATTGATGCATCATGATTTTCGCCTGTATATTGGCATTGGCATCTCCTTATATGGAATTGCCTATTTTTTGGTGCATGATATCATTATACACCAACGCTTTAAAATTTGGACCCACTGGAACAACCGTTATGTGCGTGCTATCAGAAGGGCGCATAAACTGCACCACAAACACCTTGGAAAAGAGCAAGGCGAAAATTTTGGCATGCTTGTGGTGCCTCTCAAATACTGGAAAGATCCTAACTCCACCAAATAGCCTATGTCGCTTTACGCTTGGTTAATGCTGGCTTCCTTTGTTTTTCCTTTTTTGTTAAGTTTTGACAAAAAAGTTGCTTTTTACAAAAGCTGGGGCCCTTTGTTTGCCGGCATAGCACTGAATGGTACGTTGTTTATTTTATGGGATGGTTGGTTTGCGCGGACCGGGGTATGGGGCTTTAATCCTGAGTATGTGTGGCACATACGTTTAAATAGTTTACCGCTGGAAGAATGGAGTTTTTTTGTAGTTGTGCCTTATGCTTCTGTTTTTATTTATGCTTGCACAAAAGCTTACATTAAGACTGAGCCTTTTAAAAACAACAAACACCATATCACTTTATTTTTTCTGGTATTAACATTTGTTGTAGCCCTATTCAGCACGCAAAAAACCTATACTTTTTACAATGCCCTTATTGCATCTGTATTGTTGCTCATACATTACCTGTTTCTTAAAACTCCTTGGATGGGCTACTTCTGGCTTGCATACTTATTACACCTAGTGCCTTTTTGCATTGTCAATGGTATCCTTACAGGAGCTGTTACGCCACAACCGGTTGTTTGGTATAATCAGGAGGAAATACTTGGCTTGCGCCTCTACACCATTCCTGTTGAAGATACAGTTTATGCATTAACCTGCTTATTACTTCCTATTACAGTAATGGAAGCATTGATAAGCAGAAAAAGTAAGGCATAAAAAAACTCCGGCACCATACACCGGAGTTTATTATTCATTTATTACCATTATTAGTTTTCCTTACTCTGCGCATCTACAACTGCAATAATTACCATGTTTACAATTTCTCTGATGCTGCTGCCCAGCTGAAGGATATGCGCTGATTTTTTGAGCCCAAGCAGAACCGGACCAATTGCCTCTGCTGCGCCCAGCTCCTGAAGCATTTTGTAAGAAATATTGCCTGCAGAAAGTTTTGGAAAAATAAAGGTATTAACAGGCTCACCGCACAACTCGCTAAAAGGAAAATTTTCCTGAAGTAACTTCTGATTTAATGCAATATTAGCCTGCAAATCACCATCAACAACCATGTACGGATATTTATCTTTTAATATCCTGCGTGCCTCTGCCATTGTAGTTGGTGTTTCTCCTTCTGCTGAACCAAAGTTGGAATATGAAAGCAAGGCAATGCGCGGGTTGATATTGAATTTTTTTACTGCATCATAGGTGAGCTTAGTTATGTCTACAATTTCATCAACATGCGGATTAATATTTACTGTAGCATCTGAAAAAAACAGGGTGCCCTTTTGTGTGAGCATGATATACATACCTGCAACTTTTTTTGTTCCTTCTTCTTTACCCAGAATTTGCAATGCCGGTTTAATTGTGCTTGGATAATTTTTTGTTAACCCCGAAATCATAGCATCTGCTTCGCCTAACTCTACCATCATTGGTGCAAAATGATTACGGTCGCGCATAAGCTTTTTAGCCTCATGCAAAGTAATACCCTTGCGCTGCCTGCGTTTATAAAAAACCTCGGCAAATGTGTTTCTTTTATCTTCTTCCTCCAGCGGATTAATGATAGGAACACCGGAAAGATTGATATTATTTTCTTGTATGATTTGTTCTATTTTAACTTTATCGCCTAACAAAATTGGATGGGCAATGCCTTCGTCTTTTACAATTTGTGCGGCTCTTAATATTTTATAATTATCGGCTTCGGCAAATACCACGCGTTTGGGGTTCTTGCGCGCCTTGCTTCCAATTACACGAATAAAATTACTTTCCTTGCCCAAACGTGTAAGTAATTCTGATTTATATGCCTCCCAATCGGTAATTTGTTTTTTGGCCACATCGGATTCCATAGCTGCTTTTGCCACTGCGGGCGAAACAGTAGTAATTAAACGTGGGTCGAGTGGTTTTGGAATAATATAATTTCTGCCAAACTGAATACTCTTTTCGTTATAGGCCATATTTACTATTTCCGGAACAGGCTCTTTGGCCAATTGAGCCAGCGCATGCACCGCAGCCAGCTTCATTTCTTCATTTATTTTGGTGGCTCGTACATCCAATGCTCCGCGGAAAATGAAAGGAAATCCAAGAACATTGTTCACTTGATTGGGGAAATCACTACGACCTGTGGCTAAAATAATATCAGGGCGTGATGCGATAGCATCAGCATAAGAAATTTCCGGATCCGGATTAGCCAACGCAAAAACCACGCAATCTTTAGCCATGCTGCGCACCATGTCTTGGCTCACTACATTTCCTTTAGATAAACCAACAAAGACATCTGCGCCTTTCATTGCATCTGTTAGTGTATCTATTTTTCTATCCGTAGCGAAAAACTGTTTGGTTTCATCCAGATTGGGGCTGTCCTTTCTAATAACCCCTTTACTATCGCACATGATTAGGTTTTCTTTCTTTACGCCCAGACTTAGAAACACTTTTGCGCAGGAAACAGCAGAGGCGCCTGCCCCGTTAAACACTACCTGAACACGATCTATTTTCTTCTTTACCAACTCCAATGAATTGAGGAGGGCTGCGCCTGTTATTATAGCGGTGCCATGCTGGTCATCGTGCATGATGGGTATGTCGAGTTCTTCTTTAAGCCTTCTTTCAATTTCAAAACACTCTGGTGCTTTGATATCCTCCAGGTTAATGCCGCCAAATGTGGGGCTAATGGCCTTAACGGTTTTTATAAACTCCTCTGTGTCTTTGGTGTTTATTTCAATATCAAATACATCTATATCGGCAAATATTTTAAACAGCACCCCTTTGCCTTCCATAACAGGCTTTGATGCTTCGGCACCAATATCACCAAGCCCAAGCACTGCTGTGCCGTTGGAAATAACCGCTACTAGATTGCCTTTAGATGTATATTTGTATACATCTTCGGGGTTTTCGGCAATTGCAAGGCATGGCTCTGCAACTCCAGGAGAATAGGCCAAACTTAAATCGCGTTTGGTATTGGTAGGCTTTGTAGGTATAACAGCTATTTTGCCGGGGCGGCCCTTGCTGTGGTATTTTAATGCGTCTTCTTTCAGTGTTGACATAACAGATAAATATTAAAAATTGGGTGAAATGGCCATGTCGGCATAATAATCCAAAATATAATTTACGGCATCATCTGCGGTATCTACCAGATTAAATAAAAACAAGTCATCGGGGTTAATATTCCTTTCTTTCTCCAGCATCACAGCCTTAATCCAGTCTATTAATCCGCTCCAAAATTCAGTACCTACCAGCACCACCGGAAAACGGGCAACTTTGTGTGTTTGTATCAGGGTTAGTGCTTCAAACAACTCATCTAGGGTTCCAAAACCACCCGGCATGGCAATAAACCCTTGAGCGTATTTCATGAACATCACTTTGCGCACAAAGAAATAATCAAAATTAATCATCTTATCCCGATCAACATATTTATTTACAAATTGCTCAAAGGGTAACTCAATGCCCAGCCCTACAGATTTTCCGTTTGCTTCAAAAGCGCCTTTATTACCAGCCTCCATAATACCCGGCCCTCCACCGGTAATAACGCCAAATCCTGCTTTTACTAACTTACAGGCTATTTCCTCAGCAAGTTTATAATAAGCATTATCTGCCTTGGTTCTAGCCGAACCAAATATGGAAACACAGGGACCAATGCGGCTCATCTTCTCAAAACCTTCAACAAACTCAGCCATTATTTTAAATGTGGCCCAGCTATCGGTTACTTTAATTTCGGGCCAGTTTTTTTTCTCAAACGCCTTCTTAATTCTCTCTTCATCTGTCATACGTATTCTTCATTAACATACATAAGGGGCTCAAGATAGCGCCCCATTTTGCAAAAATATATTTTATTTACCCGATTAGCTGTTTTAACAAAGTAGATATTACCTTACCATCTGCTTTGCCTGCCAGCGCCTTCATGGCCGCGGGCATTACCTTGCCAAAATCAGCAGCAGAGTTGGCACCTGTTTCAGTAATAATCTGTTTAAGCACAGTAGTTATCTCCGCTTCGCTCATTTGTTTGGGCAGGTATTTTTCTATTACATCCAGCTCCTCTTTTTCCTTTGCGGCAAGTTCTGCTCTTTCATTTTGTAAATAAATATCTATGCTTTCTTTGCGCTGCTTAGCCAGCTTTTGAAAAATTTTTACCGCCTGCTCATCCGAAACCTTATCACCTGATGCTCCCTCGGCAGTTGCTGCCAGCAATAGCGCTGATTTAAGAGCACGGAGCGCACGTAAAGATGCTTCATCCTTTGCTTTCATCGCTGTAATAATATCTGCATTGATTTTTTCTTGTAGTGTCATTTTAGTTGTATTATTATCTGTTATCGTTATGCGCTCGATAGTCATCGTTTTTTTGGCACATACTTGGCTCCCTTATTCAGGAAGAAGGTAAAGGTATCGCTTCTTAATCCCAGCCTGAGGGTTTCCAGCGGGATAACTTCATTTGGTGCAATATTTCCTAGGTTAACATTGGTGCCCACCAATTTTATGAAATACGTTTGTTGTGCTTTTTGCGGGGCTTCCCATATAATTTTTTCTTGCGGTATTTTGGTTAAAATTTCCTGCACCAATCCTTCTCTTACCTCACCGCTGCTGCGGTAAACGCCTACATTTCCTGCTTCTCGGGCTTCTGCAATCACCTTCCATGCACCGGCTTTAAGTTCGCTTTTCATAAGCTCAATCCACTGATAAGGCGGTATAATCTTTTCTACATCCTTACTTCCCACCTCACTCAGAACCGTAACGTGCTTGCTGAGTTTGTTGATATATTCTAACTTCACTTCATGTGGCATTTCAATAGAACCATCCGATACTTCAGCGTGTTCAAGCCCAAATTTTTCCAACATTTTCAAATAATCATCAAACTGGTTTCGAACAATAAATGCTTCAAACAGGGTTCCACCAAAATATACTTTAACGTTTGCCTGCTTATACAATTTTATTTTCTGTTCCAGATTTTGGGTAACATATGCCGTACCAAAACCCAGTTTCACGATATCAACAGAATCTCCGCAAACCGATAAGAAATTTTCTATTTCATGGAGGCCCAGGCCTTTATCCATTACCATAGTAATTCCGCTTTCCCGCGGCTTGGTAAATCTTTCGGGAATTTGCTTTAGTTTAAAGTTTTTCATGTGTCAGTTGTTTCTGAAAAGTTCAATGGCATGCAGCACATCAGCATCTTTTTGCAAATGTGGCGAAAATTCGAAAATCAAAAAATGTTCTTCAAAATTCATGGCCAAAGCTGTTTCAAGATGATATAAGGCTTCCTTTCTTCGGCCTATTTCAAATTCGTAACAAGCTAGCCTGTAGTAGTATAAATAATGATCATCATACGTGAGTGCCTGCCGAAGCAGATCAATTGCAGCCTCGGTATCGCCTTCAATATGCACTATGTATGATAAGTCAAGCCAGGCTTCAGCCATCATGGGTTCGTCTTCAATGAGTGTGCGCAAAATTTCCTGCGCCTGCTGCAAATTTCCTCCACGGTATTCTGCATCAGCTAGTGCCAGCGCATATTCTTCGTTTTCGGGCTCAAGCAGCATGGCGCGCTTGTAGTGGTTAAGCGCCTGCCTGCGGTTGTTCATTTTATCATAAACCAAACCCATACCAAACCAAGCTTCACCTATGTTAGGATTTAGGTTGGTTGCCTTTTTATAATATTCAATGGCTTCTTTATCTCTGTTTAACCTTTCCAGGCAACTTGCCAAATTGCAAAAGGTAACAGCATCCTGGCCATCTTTATCTACTACGTTTAAAAACTCTTTTGCTGCCTCTTCATACCTTTCCATTTCAACCAAATCATTGGCTTTGTTAAATGCTGCAGGAATAAAATCTTCGTCAATGGCAAGACAATAATCATAAGCTTCTATTGCCTTTTCAAACTGTCCCATTTTACTAAAAGTAATGCCAAGATTATACCATGCCGGGCAGGAAAAAGGGTTCATTTCAATGAGTTTGTTGTAAAATTCGGAAGCTTTATCAAACCTTCCCTGTAAATCATAACAGTTGGCAATTTCATAAAAAGCCTGCTGGTTATCGGGTTGTGTTTTTAATATTTCTTCAAAATACTCAACAGCTTTGCCGTGTAAATCACAATCTTCGTATACATAAGCAATTTCAAAGAGCATATCAATTCTTTCATCGGCATGTATCAGGGCTTTTGCGAAACTTGACTCTGCTTCTTCAAAATGCTGAATATTCAGTAGATTCTCTCCCTTGAGTAAAAACAATTCCGGATTAAACGGCTCATACAATTCACACTTATCAAGCACCTCTATGGCCTCTTCGTGTTTACCCATCAGCCCAAAAACCTCTGCTTTTTTTAATGCAAATCCATTGTAGTAAGGATAAATTTCTTCTCCATAATATATCACCTCAAGCGCCTTTTTAAGCTTATCACCGTTTATATAGTATTCACTAATAGCTTCAAGCGTTTCCGCATCGAAATAGTCTTTTGATTTGTTTCGTATCATTTTTTCAAACCGCGCAGCATGCGAAAGTGTCTCCTCATCTAAAAAATCATCTGCGTCCATAATTTATAACATTAACCTAACAAATATAACAAAGAGATTTGTGGATACACGCATACACTTATTCGGGTTATAAACATTGGTGTGTGCCTATTTATTTAGCCGCAGTACGATAAGATATTAGCAAAACAACTGAGTAACTAAATACATTTGCCTCTGATATAGAAGAAACTAATGAAAAGAAATTTTAAGCTTTTTACACTATTTATTTTATTTACAATTAGGGTGTTTGCACAAACAGATTCTTTGTTAAAAGATGTAGGTGTGGCCGTGTCTCCGTCACATATTAACTTTAATCTGAAACCGGGCGAAAGCAAAACATTTGAGGTAAAGGTTACTAATGAAACACAATTAAGGCGTTCATTTGGTATTGTGCTAAATGACTATGATGTTGACCAGGCCGGCAAAACTTCATTTATGGAAAGCGGCCAATCAAAATATGGCATATCGCAATGGCTAACTATTGCACCAACCTTTTTTGAGGTGGTGCCTGGTGGTTTTCAGAAAGTAAAGGTAACCCTTACCGTTCCTGATACGGGTTTTAGCAACCGTGCCGGTTGGTGTTTAATGATGGTGGAAGAAAGAAAGAAAAGAGAAACCATTGATAATAAAGGGGGTGACAAAAAAATATCATTGGGTGTCATTCCTACTTTTGCCTTTGGCGTCTATATTTACCAGAACCCTCCAACTGTTAAAAACAATAAGGTGGAGATCAAAAACTTTGTTAGCACCCTTCCTGCTAATAAAAAAACGAGAAACATTGAATTTGCTCTTGAAAATGTGGGGGATGGCATAGCTTTTTGCATTGCGTATGTGGAACTAACCAACTTGAAAACGGGCAAACAACAAAAACTGATGGTTAAGAGATTCACCATCCTCCCCGGAAATAGACGAAACTACTTGTTTCCGTTGCCGGAAAATCTTGAACCCGGCAAATACTCTGCTGTTGGCGTGCTTGATTTTGGCAGCAACGAGGAGGTAGAGGCAGCGGAATTGAATTTTGATATTGAGTAAACCCTACTATTTCGGTTGTGTTTGGCACCTATCAAACATTTGCTGTGTTCCAAAATTCATGCTGAACCAATAATAGCTTTATAATACGGATAGCTGTTTTTGTATGTTTAACGGTGGATTTGCTCATATGAATAGTGGGTTAAATAAATAATATTTCATACTGAATATCATATTTTTAGGACACCTTATCTGTTTTTCAACAGTTATCCGGTTTTATTTCCGTCAATTTATTGCCATTTTTGCTTGGTAATTTAATAACAATTAATCCACAGAAAAATGAAAGCTAAAAAATTATTAGTTGCTTTATCGTTTTCAGCGCTAACCTCAACGGTAGCCTTCGGTCAGTTACAAGACCAAAAAGATGTAACGTTTACCATGGACCTTCAGCCGATTCTTCAGTTGAACATGACCACACCTAGTCAGATTGATTTTACTTTTGACGACATCAATTCTTACTACGCAGGTATCACCAGATACGGTGCCACCATTCTCAAAGTAAGTTCAACTGTAAACTGGGATTTATATGCTGTTGGTCGCTCTAACGGAACAACAGGTGCCGGCTTCTGGGACCAGCAAATCAGATACGGTTCGGCTGCTGCGGGCGGAGAAACAAACCAGTTACCGCTTAGCGCGCTTGAATTGCGTCAAAACACACCTAACGCTGCAACAGGCGGTACTGGTACTTTTGATGATTATAGTTCTGCTTTTCCTCCGGTTGCTGCACCAAGTGGAGCCAATAGCTTGTATGTTGACCCAGCGAACTCGAATACCCCACCACTTATTGCCCATAAGTACATTGCAGGTCATAGAGGAACAACAGCTGTTGGAACAGACGGTATTGCTGGTGGTTCATATTTAACCTCTACCGGTTTAACATCAAACTATTTTTATTCAATTGATTATCGCATTTTGCCTGGTTTGCCAGCTATTTTCCCAATGGCGTTTGGCCCAGACGGAACAACGCCTCAGGACCTTGTATCTATTAATGGTGCTGGCTCTTTTGCACAGCCTGGTGTTTACACCATGTATGTTCAATATATTTTGTTAGAAGACCAATAAGATATACATCTTGAAAGGGGGGTGGGCTGTTTTATTACTTGCCCTCCCCCTTTTTATATTTATAACCACATCATTCTAATTACAACAGTTGCAATTTGCCAAAACTTTTTGCTCCTTAATACTCTGTTTATTTGCCAGCGTATGTAGCGGCCAATTTTGCGATGAGGTAGTGCTGACCAACACGGGTCAATCAAACCTTAACATGACGTTCGACACGTTTGGCAAATACTTATCAGGCCAAACTTTTAATGGTGCCACACGCCTGAAGGTAAAGGTAGATAACTCTATTAATAGCAACCCGGCCTGCCGTTGGAACCTGGTAGTATTGGTTGACAATGGAGGTGGTGTAACGCCAAATGATGAGTGGGAAACCGTTTTTAGTCAATCTTTATCAGGTACTGCACCAAAAATAGATATACTTCAACTGCGCATTAAAAACATTTGTAACACACCACTGGTTGGCTCACAGTTTTTTAGTGTTCCTTTGGTTACGGGTACACCTGTAATGGTAATAACCAATAACGGCATAACCACACCTGCCGGCTCTTGTATAGCCAATGTTAATGGCCCGGGCAATGCAAACACCAATCCAAACGAATATATTTTTGATATAGATTACCGTATAGTTCCTGGCGGTAGTCTTAAAAGCGGGGTTTATGAACTCAGGGTAAGGTTTCTACTTACCGAAGTGTTTTAATATGCTGGGCGAAAACAGACATATTATCCGCATACTTATATTAGCGCTGCTGTTTTTACTTTATTTTAACAAAACAGGTGCACAAATAAGAAAACTTGAAATTGCTTTTCAAACGAAAGAATTTGAATTAAAAAAAGGAGACGTTATCTCCAACGTATTGAGGATAGTAAATACAGGAGAATCTACCGACAGTTTTAGTATAAGCATTGACTACCCGGCAGGATGGAAATTGCTATTTAACACAGACCTACTCTATACATGTAAGCCAAGTGATACACTTTATATTCCGGTTAGAATTGTGCCACTTGGCAAAGGCAGCGGCAATAGCCGTTATATGATTTCTGCTTTTGCTGCATCCACAGATGATTTGGATCTGGGTCAAGATATTTTTTGGGCTTTTACCAAGAAAAGCGTTAGCTGGAAAACAAGCACAGAACCTGCAGGTATTGTATATTTCAGAAACAGAGAGGATGAGGCTAAATTTAGTGTTAATATTATAAATACGGGAACCGAATTGCAACCAATCATGTATTCCATAAACAATATGAGCTTGCAATCCGCAATTGTTGACTCAACCGGAAAGCCTATCAAAAAAACCGCTCAAATTATACAGTTAAATTCTTTTGAAGATACCACATTCTTTTACACATTTAAGTATATGCAGGGTAGAAGAAATTTTGCTATGATTGATATTGAAAACTACCGCCCAGATAACGCAAAAGAAGAAAAATCATATAACCTTATTATCAACTCTGAAGAACCTAATTTTGGACAACCGGGCTCTTTCAATACCTCCTCCAGGCTGCAGTTTAAAAAACTCAGTGACGAAAAAAGAGCAGAACGCCAAACTTACTCAGACCTTCCGTTTATTATTGACTATAATGTGAGTAATTTACTCGATCAAATTTCTTTTACCAATATCAATATCCGTGGGCAGTCTAATATTGGCCCCGACCAATCTCTTATTTATAACATGCAAGCCAATGCCATTGGCAACAATTATTCAGAATTGTTTAGAAACAACAACTATTATATTGGATACTTCCATCCGAAGGGAAATCTTCAGGCAGGGTATTTAAATGGCGCATATATTGGTTTGCAAAGTTTTGGCAGAGGATTAAAAGGCACATATAACATAAATTCCAGAAACGCTGTAAACAGTTTTTATGTGGTGAATCAGGACCGCAAAGGCACAGTTATTTTAAACTCTTATGGCATAGGACATAGTTTTAAATATTATAAAAACAATCTCATACATCTAGAATATGGTAAAGCCGATAACAAATTAAACGGAACTGCTTCAACCGTATTAAATACTAGAATAACATATTCCTTCTTCCGCACACATTCAATCAATGCAATGTATTCTAACAGCTGGAATAATATTGATAATAAAATTCAGGGGAAAACGAACAATTACGGATACTTTTTGCTGGCTAACTATAATGCGGCAATACTAAGAAACAAACTAAGCTATGAACATAGCTTTGGCCAAAACACACGAGATTATGCTAATGCCGGTGTATCCAGAGTTTTTTATAACCACCGCTCACGATACTTTATAAATGGCAATTGGAGTGTCATGCTCTCTAACAATTACAACCAAAGCAAAGCAATGGTGGCAAGAATGGATAACACGAGTGTGATTAATCGTCTATCGTTTATCCGCGCATTTAAGACCCAAAGCGTTCAGCCAATTTTGTTCTACAACAGAATGAATACATTCTTGTTGAATTATGAAGTCGTAGGCGGGGGTATTAATTACAACTACTTTGACCCCAAAGATAATACGCGTCTATCAACAACAGTTGAGGCGGGTAATAATATTCCATCATCCGATACACGTTTTAAATCCAACCAGTTTTTGATGTGGAATACCCTATTCTTTTATCGGACACTAACAGTGAACTGCCGCTATATTATTGGTAATTTTGGTATAACAGAACAAAGTGCCGCAATTGCAAATCGAGTTACACCACAAACACTAACAACCAGTTTTCAGCACCAATATGTCTTTCCCAACACTAAGTTTATGTTACAAACAGCTGGAAATTACTTTTATAATAATATTTTTAAGCAGCACAATGCAAGCCTTAACCCTGACATTTATATGTTTACAAGAGATGGGTGGCGGTTTAGAGTGGGCGCAACAATTGGCATAACATCCAGCATGGCTTTGTCAAATTTCTATAACCCATCCCTCTCCGTTTCTGGCGATGAAGAAAGAATTACAAATCAGAGTATTTTTATAACGCTTGGCGTAAGAAAAGAGTTTTCTACACCAATCCCGTTCAAGAAAAGCAGATTCACCAAATGCCAAGTTGTGGCATTTTATGATGTAAATGGAAATGGTATTCTTGATAAAAGGGAACGACCAGTTGAGAATGTAGTTGTAATTATTAATGATGATGAGGTGCTAACCAACGCTGATGGTGAAGCGACAATCGTTGGTGCCGAGATTGGCGTAAACAAATGGCGTGTTTTTTCACTTGAACCGGTTACCGGTTGGTTTCCTAATATTAGTGATACACTGCTTATTTCAAAAAACAAAACAGCATTGGTGCCATTTGTTAAAGGCGTTAGGGTGAAGGGCAAAGTATCAATTGATCGTGAAGCTATAGCTGTTGACAAAGATGAGCTTTTTGATTTATCTTCAATAAAAATAACAGCTGTTAACCACAATAAGACCATAAGCTCCCTAACTTCAGTTGATGGTACTTTTGAATTCTTTTTGCCCTATGGTGATTATATAATTAGCATGGATGAAGGTGTGCTTGGAAATAGGTTTAAACTGGCTAAGAACAATTACGAATTAAGTATTACCAAAGAATCAGATGGATTGTACCTGTCTTTTTTGATTATTGAAAAGAAACGCAAAATCAATAAAAAAATATTTGAACAGAATAACGGCAATAAGAAGTAATATCGCAGCTTGTTGTTGCATGTAAATTCATTCAATATTATGCGATTCATTTTACTACTTTTCATCACTATTAATCTGTGCATCACCGATGTAGATGCTCAAGAAAAAAGAGCATTAAAACAATCGGCATGGCAGCAACAAGTTGCCTATACCATTGATGTAAAACTAAATGATATAAGCAATGAACTACATGGTAACGAGACCATCAGGTATACAAATAATGCTCCACAAGCACTCGACACAATTTACATGCATCTATGGCCGAATGCCTATAAAAACAATGAAACGGCTTTTGCAAAACAGCAACTAAAAAACGGCAAAACTGATTTTCATTTTGCTGAAGAAACCGACAGAGGCTGGATTGATTCCCTTCTTTTTAAAATAAACGGAGATCCCATAAAATGGCAACTTACCGGAGATATAGATATAGCTATTCTAATACCTGATAAGCCGATTAAGCAGGGCGAAACCATCATCATATCAACACCATTTAAAGTTAAAATACCAAAGGTGTTTTCCCGCTTGGGTCACGAAAATCAATTGTACTGCATTACCCAATGGTATCCCAAACCCGCAGTATATGATGTGAACGGTTGGAACCCTATGCCTTATCTGGACCAAGGGGAATTTTATAGTGAATTTGGTTCATTTGATGTTCGTATATCTGTACCCGAAAATTATCTTGTTGCTGCTACAGGAAACCTTACAAACACAGATGAACTGATAAAATTATTTGATCTAAGTAAAAAGAAATTTACATCAGCTAAAGGTAAAACTGCATCTCCCGAAAATCCACCTTCTGCAACAACCTATAAAACACTTCGGTATTTACAGGACAGCATTCATGATTTTGCGTGGTTTTGTGATAAGCGATTTAAGTTGGAAAGAAGCGAAGTGGTTTTGCCACATAGCGGAAGAAAAGTTACTACCTGGTTTTATAGCAGTAACCCGAAAAAGAGTGTGGTGCACTGGGTAGATTCGGCCATTCTTTTTTATTCTGCCCATGTGGGGGAATATCCGTTTGCCCAGGCAACGGGTGTGTACACTCCATTGCTGGCAGGTGGGGGCATGGAGTATCCTACCATAACAAATATGAGCACGGTGGAACGGCAGGTAATTGTTCACGAGGTTGGTCATAACTGGTTTTACGGGATTTTAGGAAACAATGAGCGCCTATATCCCTGGATGGACGAAAGCTTTAATAATTATTATGAAACACGCAGTGCTTATCAAAAAAAGGTTCCTACACATGATGGTATTTCTTTAAGCAATTTGAAAGGAAACAATTTGGAAGAGGAGTTTAGCGGATTAAATTTTTATCAATTACACCATGCCATGCATGCCCGGCTAAATGATGATCAACCTGTAAATCTTAAAAGCGATTCTTTTTCAAACGAAAATTATGGCGCCATGGTGTATGCAAAAGGTACCCTTAATATGATGCACCTAAATCAGTATTTGGGAGATTCCCTTTTTGACAGTATGATGAAGGCCTACTATGAAAAATGGAAGTTTAAGCACCCGCTTCCGGATGATTTCAGAGAACATGCCGAGACATTTACCGGAAAAAATCTAGGCTGGTTTTTTGATGTATTGATGGCTAAAACAAGTACCCCCGACTGGCGCATAAAAAAGTATGAATCAAAAACGAATAAGCTTTTCATTGAGGGCAATAATGCTGAAAGTGTGCCCTTTCCTGTTACTTTTTTTAACAACAATATTGCTACTGAAACTAAGTGGTATGATGGTTTTGCCGGCAAGGATACCAGCATTTTATTGCCCGGTAACGGTTTTGATTATATTGTACTTGATGCCTATGAGCACACCCCCGACTTTTACCGGTACAATAATTCAACAAGAACACGTGGTATATTAAAATCTTGGCGCAGGCCGATATTGCAATGGCTGGCAAATGTAGAAAAACCCAATGAACATCGGTTTTTTGTAAGCCCTGTATTGGGCATGAACCTATATAATAAAACGATGCTGGGCATGGCATTTTATAATGGCCTGGTTCCGTCAAAAAAAACAGATTTTACGCTGGTGCCCATGTATGCTTTTGGTACGCGTGATTTGGTAGGATATGCCGAAGTAAATCACTTTGCTATAATAAACAGGTTGGGCATAAAAGATATAACCTTTACACTAAAAGCAGCTCGTTTTGGCACATATGGTGATTATGTAAGACCAGATATTGACGCAGATGGTGCCATATACAATCGCACTTTTATCGGCACTGAAGTTTATGAAAAAATTGAGCCTTCTGCACTTATCAAACTCTCCAGTAAAAACGCATTAAACGGTGTTTCGCAATTTATACGCCTACGCTATACATTCACCACTGAAGATAAAATTACCAAACAATTGCTTCGCTATACTAACAATGTCAATTCATTTGTTACAACCTCTTACCGCTATGAACATGCCAGACCCATTAATCCCTACGGAGCAAACATTACTTACCAATGGGGCAGCATGGATGAAACGTTTCAGAAAATTCAGGCAGAAGCCTACTACACAATTAGCTACGAAAAACCTAAAAAAGGTTTTAGCATCAGGGTCTTTGCAGGTGCTTTTATTGAACCCTACAAAGGTGATGACTCCCGTGTACTCTACCGTGCAGGAAATCAAACAGGCTATACCGATTATTTATATGATCAATCACAATTTGGAAGAGGTGAAGGAAACCCGGTTGTTGGCAGTAACAGCCTTTTTGCACAACAACTCATGTTTAGCGAGCTAAATTTTAAAGAGCTTTATCCGCTTGCTCAGTCAAACCAATGGGTAACAGCTGCTAATTTGGAAACCACGCTGCCGGGCATATTGCCGTTACGCGTATATGCTGATTTAGCGTTTATACAATATGAAATAGCTACTACAACCAATACCGGTAAAATCATTTCATTAGAAAATAAGTTTTTATATACTGCCGGTGTAAGTGTGGTTATGTTTAGAGAAATTCTCCGCATCAATTTCCCGATGGTGGCCTCCAATGAAATTGTTGAATACTTTAAGGGCAATACGGTTAACCCCGGAAAATCTTATGGAGAACGCATATCCTTTTCTCTTGACCTAAATAAACTTAACCCCATAAAGGCTGTAAAAAATATCAAATTTTAAGCACATATTTGGATTTGCCTCGGCCAATATTAACCCTCTCTGTTTTAAGTATTGATTAAGAAACTACTTATTAAATTGCATAACCATGTATAAAAGAATTCTTTTCGCATTAGCTATTACCTGTAATGGTGTATTTGCACAAAATACCTATCGCAGCTATTTAAAAGATCAGACCACCTATCGCGAACACCCATTGGATATTACCAGGATGAAAGTTGAGGTTGCGTTTGAGCCCAATGCAGGTTTGGTAAAAGGAAAGGTTACACATAGCTTTCTTGTTTTGCAAAAACAAGTAGACTCTGTGTTTTTTGATGCACCCGGCATTCGCATTAAAAATGCTTCCTTAAATGGCAAGACGCTTGCTTATCAAACCAACGGTAAAGGCGTTTGGGTGAAACTGGCAACACCGTTAATTTGGGACCAAAACGGTCAAATTGTTTTTGAGTATGAAGCCAACCCGCGTAAAGGAATTTATTTCATAGGCTGGAATGCAACAGATAATCCTGAGCAAAGCCCTTGGGCAGTACGCAAACAAATATGGACCCAAGGACAAGGTATTGATAACCGCTACTGGATTCCGATGTATGATGACATGAATGATAAATTCATTACCGAAACCGTAATCACGTTTAATAAAGATTACGAGGTATTATCTAACGGCACCTTGCTTAAAAAAACAGCTAATAAAGACCAAACCATTACATGGCATTACAGCATGACCCGGCCGCATGCAGGCTATTTGCTTATGCTGGGCATAGGCAAATATGCAATCAAAGAATCCAAAAGTGCGCGGGGGGTGCCTATGAAGTTTTATTACTACCCTGAGTTTGCCAGCCGTTTGGAGCCTACTTACCGATACTCTGAGCGCATGGTTGATTTTCTGGAAAAGGAAACCGGCATCCTATATCCTTGGGAAAGTTACTCGCAAATAATGGTACAGGACTTTTTGTATGGCGCGATGGAAAATACAACTGCTACCATTTTTGGAGATTTTTTTAATGTGGATGCACGTGCATTCAAAGATAGAAACTATGTAGGCGTGAACTGTCATGAGCTAACACACCAGTGGTTTGGAGATTTTATTACCGCCCGAGATGGTCGAGATACTTGGCTGCAGGAAAGTTATGCCACTTATTATCCTAAAATGTTTAACCGAGAAATACTTGGAGAAGATGATTACAACTGGCAACGCAGAGGTGAGCACAACACTGCGCTTGAAGCAAGCAAAAAAGACAGAAATCCTATAAGACACACACAAGCAGGAACAGCAAGGGTATATCCCAAGGGATCTGCCGTAATTAGCATGCTCAGCTATGCGCTGGGAGATGAACAGTGGAAGCGTGCACTGAATCATTATCTGAAAACACATGCTTATGCCAACGTAGAAACCAATGATTTGCAACAAGCCATACAGGATAAATTGGGAATTGACCTGAGTTGGTTCTTTGATCAATGGATTCTACGTGGCGGAGAACCACACTACAAGGTTCATTATGAAGATTTATTTTATAAAGACGGTTCAAGAGCCACAGAAGTTGCCGTTGAACAAACTCACCTGCGTGATGAAGTGGTGGGCTTATTTAAAATGCCCATAACCATAGAGGTGCATTATACCGATGGTTCTTCAGATAAGTCTACAGAATGGATTGATGAGGCTTTTGAGGTGGTAAAAATTCAGAACAAAAACAAAAAAGATATTGCCTATGTGTTGTTTGATCCCAATAGCATGGTACTAAAATCAGTAACATTTAAAAAGGACTTTAATGAGCTGAAAGCGCAACTTTTAAAAGCCCCCAACATGCTAGACAGATATGATGCATTGGTGGCGCTAAAAGATTTTTCGCTTGATAAAAAAAGAGCTTTGCTGATAGACATATTAAATAATGAATCGTTTCATGCCATGAAAACAGAAGCCATTAATCAGCTTAGCGGGGATAAAGAAACAGCATCAATTGTGGCGAAAGTTTTTGATCAATACCATAGTGCACCCAAACTTGCTGCCATCAAACATGCAGCTGATGATGTCTTCTGGAAAGAGAGGCTTGTAAAATGTCTTGCTGATTCAAGCTATGATGTGGTAGGTGCTGCGCTCGAAAAGTTGTGTAAAGGATATCCTGCAGAAGCACAAGTCTTTTTAAATCAAACAATAGGGTTGGACGGCACCACCAACAATCTACGTGTAAAATGGCACGAGCTGGCAGCCTCCTGCAATATTGATAAAGATAAAAACCTTGATGCACTGGTTTGGCTAAGCAGCAACGCTTGGGAGTTTAGAACCAGAAATAATGCCTTTGCTGCTCTCAAGGCGCTTAATCACTGTAATACACAATTCGCAGCCCATTTGCTTGATGCCGTTACAAGCACCAACGGAAGGTTATCCGGCCCCGCCACTCAACTAATAGAACACTTTGCACTGCAAACCACTTATCGCAATCTATTTATACAATCCTATCAACAACTGGCAGATAATGCCAAAAGGGATTTAATCAAAAAACAACTGAGCTTTTTACCATGAAAAAGTTATTGCTTGCCTGTTTGCTCTTGCAGGCTCTTTTTACTTGCGCACAATATGACCTAAAAAATTACACCGTTAGCTCTTACCTGAGAGAAGACTGCTCAACTTATATTATGTTACCCCTGTTTCCTAAAGAAACAAAAAAAGATGAGCTAAATAGGTTAGTAATAAACGCACTTACCAAACATCATTTTTTATTTGAACAGCAACTGGTAAATCTAAAGGCATTTTATGACGAGCGCCAGTATAACGGTGACTCTGTTTTGGGTTTTACCATAATGGCTGGTTGTACCTTTGCCAAAAGGGGGATTTACAGTTTTACCGGCTGCCCATATAACGCATGCGACAAAAAGCCACAATCTGAAATGGAAACGGTAATGGCCGTGCTGGACAGCACCAAAGGGAAACTGCTCGTGCTAAGAGATATCATTACTCCGGCAAAGTATGATTCATTGGTAAATTTTGTAATTATGATTGCCAATCGTTACCGCATTAAAACAATACCTTCTTGCTCCTACTCATCAACAACACCTGTTGTTGTAAACTCATCAAACGGCAGCACTACTCCGGGCAATGAAGTCACCTATGGAAACCAACTTGATACCAAATTCTACATTAAACCCGATGCACTTGTTCTTCACCTACTGGCCCAACATAGTCGTTATGCTTACGCTACTGTTGAATTAAATATACCCATTAGGCTAATGGCATATTTCCTTAAACCGGAATATGCCAGCCGCATTCTTCCTTAATTTTTTGTTCTGTTTATCAATTGATTATGCGTTTTTGATATAGTGGTGTAACTTTACGCAACCCATATCCGTATGAAAGATTACACCACATGACTGTATCTGAATTTAATGAGTGCGTAGATTTATATGCTGATGGCCTATTTCGGTTCATTCTTAAAAATATGAAGGATGAAGAAAGGGCACGCGATGTGGTGCAGGATACCTTTGAAAAGGTTTGGCAACGCGTGCATGAGATACAAGCAGATAAGGCAAAATCTTATTTGTTTACTACAGCATACCATACCATGATTGATAATATCAGAAAAAATAAGCATACGACACCCCTTGAATCAGACCACGATGATATTATTCATCATGACAACCAATATAACGATCTGAAATCCTTACTACAATTAGGGCTGCAAAAACTTAGTCCTGTGCAACGTTCGGTAGTTTTACTCAGAGATTATGAAGGGTATTCATATGAAGAAATAGGCGAAATAACAGGCCTTAGTTCGGCTCAGGTAAAGGTATATATTTTCAGGGCACGTCTTTTTTTAAAAGAGTTTATAGGCAGCATGGATAAAGTATTATGATTAACAAACACAATTATGAAATATGGTTGATGGATTACCTTGATGGTAAACTCGGTGCTGCTGAGGTTAGAGAATTGATGAGTTTTCTCGAGCAAAACCCGGAGGTTAAAGTAGCTATGGAAAACCTTGATCAGGTGATACTGGAGAAAGAGGAAACAATATCGGCTTTCGATAAATCTTCACTAAAGAAACCATTGTTTAGTGAAACAAAACACAATCACAACGCTTTGCTTGTAGGTGCAGTTGAGAACACACTGAGTAGGCAGCAGGAAGAAAAGCTAAAACACGCCATGGCTGCTTATCCTGAACTGATTAACGAATTGCTGCTATTTGAAAAAACACGTATTAAGCCAGACTTAAGTATTGTTTACCCCAATAAAAAGAAACTAAAGAAATCGCGACCGCTATTTACATCTTATTCCTCTTGGTTACAAGCTGCAGCTGCATTACTCATGATCAGTAGCATAGGTTGGTTTTTAATTAAGCTGGATGATACCAAGCTACAAAATAGGGTTTCAGAAAGTAGGCCCCAAAAAACATTAGAAAGTCAAGAAATTGAACAAAGGGCAAATAAAAAAATTAGTTTAAATACCCAAAACCAAAAGGAAAAAACAAATCGTGTTAACGGGCAAAAGTTTGTGGCTCATGCGCATAAAAGGAATAGGCCAAATTTTAATAATGGTGTTCTCATACAATCTACATCTAAACAAATTACCCAACACACACAGGTAATAATTATTACACCAAAAATGGCATTGATTTCAAAATCAGTTAATGTTCTGAAGCCATTAAATATACCCAATCAAATTAACCAGATTGCTTATAGGCAAAGGCAAGAAAAGATGGAAGAATTTGTGGCGCTTCCGGATTTGATTTATGCAGGGGTTAAAGCGCAAAAGGAAAAGGTGCTGGTAGAAAACATAACGTCTACAAAACTAAAAACAGAAGACGCAGGGTGGCTTGCGCTTGCTTTTATCAATAAAATTACGCAGGCAAATATTCGGGTAGTGCGCACATTTAATGCAAAAGGCAAAACAAAAGGCATTGATATCAGTGCCAATGGTTTTGAATTTAAAATGGGCAAAAAAACCTCTAATCCTTTGTAACTTTTATATATTATAAACGTAACACCGTAAATATAATTGAATATGAATATCTGTAAACACTTTTTACTCTTGTTTCTGGGAGGAGCTTCTTTGCTACTATCCACAACCGTCAAGGCGCAAACAAGCGAACCGCTTGCTGATTTTGATAAGATACGCATAAGCGGACGCGCCAATGTTGAACTGATTCAGGCTGACAGAAACTCTTATTACTTAGATGCGTTTGATGGCCAAGAGAAGCCTATCGCTATCGATATACGTATAAATAATAAGATCTTAAACATTAACGGTTATGGCATGAAAAACCATATTAAGGTAAAAATATACTTTAAGAATCTGGAGGAGTTAGCATGTTCGGGAATTGCCACTATTACCCATACAGATACGCTCCGCACACAACGACTGCAAATTAAATCTGATGGAGCAGCAAAGATCAAATTGACTCTTAAGGTTTCAGAGCTTAAAGTTGATGCGGATGGCGCATCAGATATAACACTAGACGGAGTGGCAGAAATCTTTACCATTCAAGCGGATGGGGCCTCTTCTGTTAAAGCAGAGAGATTAATGGTAGACAAGGCTAATGCATCCAGCGATGGCACATCATCTATTAAATTACAAGTTACTCAAACAATTACCGCTAATGCAGATGGGGTTTCATCTATTCAATATATAGGTAGCCCTGCAAATAAAAATATTTCAGTAGATGGTATGGCACAAGTTAAAAGCCTATCAGACGGCAAGGCTTTCAGCAAAGATGATAACATGGGTGAGCAAGATACGGTGCGTGTAAAAATTGGTCGCAAAAAGTTTCTTATCATTGATGGTGAATTAAATAACCTACACGATGCGGAAGAAGATGAGGAAACCGACTTATCTCATAACCCATATAAAAGACGAAGCATGAAGAGTGTTTGGGGGGGTATTGAGTTAGGGATTAATGGTTTTACAACGCCTGATCTTAACTTTAGAATGCAAGAGGGTTACACAGATCTAAATACACATTTTGGTCGCTCTTGGTTCATAGGATTTAACTTTCCTGAATTAGATGGTCACCTCATACGTAACAAACTAGCTATTACCACCGGACTTGGCATTAAATGGAGCTGGATGGAATTTAAGTCAAATAATATCATGCGACCAGATACCAATACTTTGGTTTTTATTCCTTCAGGCAACAACCTGCAGGAAAACGAACTCAACACCTTTAACATCACATTACCTGTGTTATTAAAGCTTGCACCAGGCAACAAAAAGAAGGCAGACAAGGGCCTTCATATTGCTGCGGGTATAATCGCACATTATGTGGCCACTACTCGACTTAAAACAGTAACAGCCGATAATGGTTATGAAAAAACCACAAATTATGTTACCGACTTTGGTATAAATCCCTTCAGGGTTGATGGCACCATTAGATTTGGTTATGACTGGATCCGCTTTTTCGCCAACTATTCATTAACACCTTATATTGATGCAGCCAAGGCTCCTGATATCAGATTATTCACAGCAGGTGTGACACTCATTGGTTTTTAATTTTATAACGGTTTCTTAGGTTACACCAGCATTTTTTACTGCTGTTTTTTTATGCCACCTATATAGTTTTAGGTGGTGGTAAAAGAGAAAGTTAACCATATTGGACAATAAATAGTATTACTTTAACAGGGTTATGGTTCCATATTTGGTAAGCGGCTGCTCTGATGGAAACTTATAATCTATTAAATAAAAGTAAACTCCTTCGGTGCAATCCGCTCCACCTGATGTGCCGTTCCATTTATCTAGCTGATTTGTAGTTTCAAAAACAAGTTGGCCCCAGCGATTATAAACGAAGAGCCGATAATGCTCGAATAAACATTGAGTTGATGGGAAAAATTTGTCATTTATGCTATCAGCGTTGGGTGTAAAGGTATTTGGAATAAAAATCTTGCAATCTTCTTTCGGAGGAGTTGTACAATCGGTGATATTTATGTTTTTATAAAGGGTATCGGTTCCACAAGAAAACTTAACAATGGCCCTGACAAGAAATGTACCCGCTGCCGAAAATGTATGAACCTGAGCAATACCCATAGCCTCGTTATTTGCTCCACTACCCGAATCGCCAAAATTCCAGTTCACATCAATTATAGTTGAGTCTGCTGTTATTGAAAATTGCGTAGCCGATTTCAGACAAGAGTCATTAGATGTGGTTATTATACCCGAGCATGGTAATATGCAGTTAACAATTTCAATGTTAAGAAACAGCGTATCAGGACCACATTTATTTACTAATATAGCCCTTACCCTATAACTGCCTGGTTTAGTAAAGATGTGGTTCACATTGTTGCCCGATGCGGAATTGCTAGCTTGAGAAGCGGAATCTCCAAAAAGCCAAGCGACACTGGAAATACCCGTGGTGTCTCGTAAACTAAATTGGGTTGCTTTGCCAAAACAGGAATCCGCATAGCTAATGACATTGGGCTTGAAAAATGTGGTGGTATCATTTGGGTAATAAATCCATTTAGGAAGTCCGTAACCGCCTCCCGGGATTGTAGAACTTTCATAGCCGCAATTAGCTCCTGCTTTATTAGGACAAGAAATGAAACAAATAGGCCCAGCATTAATATATATTTTGCCATCAGGACCAAGTTGCATGGTTGCATATGACATTCCTACCGCCACGCGATAAGCAGAGTTTTGAATAGCTACTTCGTTGAGCTGCTTTATATTGTATTGATATATGGTGTTTATATCGCTTACATACAAAAATTCTCCGCTTGGTGAAAACTCAACCCCATAAACCAAGGGCACAAAATCTGAAGGAGGGGTCCATGATATAAGGTCGCTGACTACTCCTGTAGTGTTGTTGAAATCAAAGAGTTTAATTCTATTCTCAAAAAGACTTCCGCATGCCAATTTATTGAACTGCCTGTTAACCTTTAGGTGTCCTGCCGTGTTGGGCAGATTGCCGCCCACGGTAGAAATTACCGGGGTGGTTTGAATTCCTGCGCTTGTGACTTTAAAGCATGCAAACGTGCCGAAATCATGAGTAATAATCCAGTATCCGGAGCCATCCGCAACCGGAGCAACTTCTGCCCTTTCAGAACCCGTTTGAAAAAGGAAAATATTTTTTTGCCCAACTACCACATCTCCAAGCCCACTATTAAGAGACATATCTATCAAACTGTATCGCAAACCCCTACTATTGGCGGTGGTAGCGCCTTCATCTATGGTAATGATATAGAAAAGATTATTGCTGCCAGGCTTAGGAATTATAACCGCTGCCGTTGTAGAAGAAAGCATGGATGGCGTTCCGCCAAACAGATTATTCCCATTAGGCATGGGTTGATCATTAGCCCCCCAAACGGTTACTCCATCTGTGTAAAACAATAATTTACCCGTGTTTCTATCTGCTACAGAGGCACCACCCTCCCCTGTTGCACTTGAAGATCCTGTAACAACAGAAAGGGGAGTACTATTAAAATCGATGCCACTACCATATCCAAAACGCCACTGATTGTTTTGCTTTTGGGCGGCCAAATCTATATTAATGAACAAAAAGCCTATGAAAATGAAGAGAGCATTGCGTTTCACAAAAAAAAAACAAAAGACACAGGGCTTTGTTCTGTCATTTTTTGGTAAGCCTGCTTACAAAATCATCTGTTTTATGTTTTTATTATGCTTGCCTTAAACAATGCATTTTCGTATACATTGTAAAACCCAAATAAATTTTATTTATGCGGGCATTGGTTGCATCGGTAATCTGAAGCATAAAGATATTGTTACTTAGGTCTGCTATGTTCATCTTTCTTTAAGAATGCGGGTTGTGCATATTCCGGTATTGGCTTTCTACATGTTAATTGGTCTTTTCCGCAAATATTACTTGAAAAATACGCACGCTTGCTTTTTTGTCCGAATGTTCTTTAATAGAAAGCTAATTATGAAAATATACATCCTTATCCGCAAGTTTGGTTTTGTTATTTCCCAAACAATTAGGCCTGCACACAAACAAAAACACCCAGCAATACCAATCCAATGGGATATATCTACATCTATTTCAGCCCCGAGCTTTTTGTGTAAACACATTATTCCATTGGAATAGTTTTGGTACCAACCAAAGCAAAACCCAGATGACTTGCATTGTAATAATTATTAAAAACCCGTGCATCAAAGCTTGCCTGATTAAAGAAATTGGGGAAAAAGAGAACTCACTTTTTTCTATATTTAATAACTGCGGTTGTGGTATCGGTTTGTATCTGCAGAACATATATACCGGCTGGTAGTTCAGTAATATTAAAATCTGCTGTATAATACGTTTTTATCAATTTTCCTTCTACGCTGTAAAATTGCACGCTGCAAAATGTTTGCCCCAATACATTTATATGAACTACGTCTTCTGTTGGATTAGGGTAAACATCTATTTTGCGGCTTATGCCTAATGGCTCTGTTGTGCCAACGGTTTGGGTAATAGCAACCGACAGGAGCTGTGATGAGACCTGAAATGCCTGTGCAGGAAGCTGATTAATAAGCACACAAATAATTATTCCTGTTGCTGTATCATACATCATGCACGAGTTATAACCACCCCATATAGTGCCACCATGCTGCCAAACTGTTCTTCCATTTATCTCAGATTCTATGATGCCCATTCCGTATTTGCCTTGACCAACAAACGTAGTAAGCTCTTTAAAATAGGCTGGGCTTAATACCTTCCCTCCCATCAAGGCTTCATACCATTTTATCATCTGTGTAGCATTTGAATACATAGCACCGGCCGACCAGGCTGCACTATTAAGCGCCTTTCTTGGCACGCCTACATTATTAGTTGATCCCTGCCAGGGGTGCGCAACCGCGTATAATACATTTTCATAAACACCAAGAAAGGTGCTATCCAAATTCAGCGGAATCAGAATGCTGTCGCGCAAAAGTTTACCATAACTTTTACCGGTTGCGGCTTCTGCAATCATGCCGGCTAACATATAGTTTGTATTACAATAATTCCACCCCTTTCCCGGTGCAAATAGCGGTGGTCCTAACCAGGAGATGAGTTCCGCGGGAGTAAAAATGCGGTTCGGATTAGAAAGAACTGAATCCATATAACCCGGTACATTGATTATATCAGCAAGCCCACTGGTGTGGTTGAGTAATTGCCGTATGGTAATATTGGGGTTGACATTGTTAAATGTCGGCAAATAACTACTGAGGGAATCGTCTAGTTTGATGACGTTGTTTTGTGCCAGCTTAAGCAACAGCACCCCCGTAAATAATTTGGTATTACTACCTATACCAAACAATAATTCAGGGGTAATAGGCTGGCCATTATTTGACATTCCCGATACTCCTTTCCACAAGCCTTTACCCGGATACAGGACGCAAGCTGAAATGCCTTTAACATTTGTGGCAAGGCGCATGCTATCAATGGTAACTTGCATTCTACTTGCCAATAGCGAATCTAATGGCTGCGCTCGCAATCCCATTAATCCTGCAACGCATATCAGATAAATTAAATAATACTTCCTCATTTGTTGTTCGATACTTTAAGGTGAGATGCCATCCTTACGGAAAGGTTTAAAGAATTTCCTTTTTATGCACCTTACTTTGCTTCTAACAAAATTTTATTTCGGTTACTACACAGCTGTTTTCAATAAAAACCTTGGTGCAAAAACAAGTAAAATCTTCTAGTCAACTATTTTTTCTACCTTACGTTGCTTAATAATAAACGCTTGGCCAAAAGTTAATTTTTTGGCGAGTGTTGTACCCGGTTGCACCACGCGCCAAAAGGGAGCAACCCCCCTGAACGATTTTGTTGTTGCATACTTCTCATAATTTGCTTCCGCAACAATGCGCAAAAAAATACCTGTGGTTAGCGGGCAGGTATATTCTGCACCGGCTTCCAATGCCAAATCTTTTCGCATGGTTTGAAGTGTTACTTTTCTCCCTTTCGGTATTTTTCGGATATAGCTTTCAATAATTGCAGGTGTAGCTATGAGCATCAGGCTACCTGCTGGTATATCAGCAAAGCCAGAATCTATGCGCTTTACAATTGCATCCTTTTTTTCATTTAGCTTTTCCAGCCAGGTTTTTTTTACCGCCATAAAAAGTGTCTCCGAGTTATTTGAAATTATTCTCTAACCATTTGCAATATACTAGCCGAAAAATGATGGTTGCTTTATTTTTTGAGTTCATCTATAAAACAAAGCTAAAGCCAAGGTTAATGGTGGCTTACAAGCAATTTAGTGCTAAAATTTTGGTTAACGCCTTCAACCAAAACAAAATAAACACCTGCGGGTAGTTCTTGCACTGAAATTGAACTACTTGTTGTCTCCTTTACTATTAATCCTGTTCTGTCCAGTATCTTAATTCGCAATATTTGCTGCTTGCCAGCACCTATTTGTATATGATTGTTTGAAGGATTTGGAAATACCGCAATTGGATTGGGTCCTATTACATCGTTGGTGCTATTGATTGTGCCACATAAATTATGTGTTCCCAGCTGATTTCTAAAGGGGCTATTAAGCATTACTGTTTGGGCTCTTGTTTTTTGATCGGTGGTAAACATATATTTACTTGGCCCTCTGGTATAATCCATAAAATTCATAAACATTTCTCCATCCGGGTTATTGGATGGCGATGCACAAGAGCCCGCATTCAAAGGATACACAGGCGTACCGGTATTTTCTGCAGAAGCTGGCGGAGTATCATCACAAAAATCGTTGCCACATGCTAAATCTCCCCAGATGTGGCGCAATCCCAGGTAATGACCTATTTCATGTGTAAGTGTTCTTCCGTCAATAAATGTTGAAACATATGTACCTGCAGGAAATAGTGTGTAAGAGCCAACGGCTTTGGTAAAACACCAAATACCGTCTGTTGATTCGGTAGCATTACCAGGCAAATCAGGCAGACCGCTTAATGGGGGTACAGAAGAAACTCCTGCATAATTAAGCAAAGTGCTTTTGTCCGTAATCCAAACATTCAGGTATTTTTTGACATCCCAAATACTTTGTGGTTTTATGATGCTATCCAAATAGCTTTTCATGGTTGCTTGTGTGCTAAACTTATTTGGGTTGACCCAACCCTCCTGCAAATAATTAATTCGGTTAATGCCGGGTTCAGTTAATGAGTTACCATTGTTATCAATTGTTGCCAAACAAAATTCAATATTAAAATCGGCTATTTTAATACGGCCGTTCTGATCTATATTGGCTAAAGGTATTTTCTGATTATTTGCCCAATTTACAAACGCTGCAGCAGGATAGTTGGCTGCATTATAGCCATTACCTGAAAAATCCTGATTAATAATGGTAACCTGTGACGCTATTTGTTGCTGCAGAATATTGGGATACGCTCCCACCGGTTCTCCTCCGTGTATAACATGAAAAACAACAGGTATTACATAATGGCTTGTCATAGTTTTACCATGCTTGTTTTCTGCCAATGGTTTTTTAATAAGCCCTTGAAGAACAGACTCCCAGCGGATACTAGGAGCTTCTGTGGCACAGCCAATGAAATCTACTTGTGCATTTGCCAGATTTGCTATTTGAAGCAATACCGACAATGAAATAATTCTCATGTTGTATTTTGGGGGTTGGATAGCAAGATGAATAAAAGGTTTAATACCCTTTGATTGTTGTTGCAGATATGTAAATGTATAAAAACCATTCCGTATCTCATCAAATTACCGGGTGCATACTTGATATTGTTACAATTTGTTGTGTTTATTTGAAACAGCTAAATACCTTTCTTAACATGATACGCTTTTGCCTTTGGATTTTATTATTGTACTGTACACCTTTGTTTGCGCAAAGGACCGGTGGTTCCAACATTATTTCAGGCCCAATGCTTGGCTATACTGAGCACCGTGAGGCGCTGATTTGGGTACAAGTGTCCTGCGCCAAAACAATCACATTAATTTATACCCCGGTGAATTTAACCGCTCCGGTTAGTCGCATAACACGTCATATCTTAGACCCCAACTGCAACAATAGTAGTGTGGTTAAATTTATACCCCAAAACCTTGAGCCCGGATGCACCTATAAATACTCGTTGCTGTTAGACGACAAACCTGCCACAACCGGAGTTGATCTGTTTTTTAAAACCAAACCATTGTGGGAATGGCGCACTCCTGCTCCCGATTTTTCGTTTATTGCAGCATCTTGCAACTATGTAAACGATTCGGCCTACGACCGTCCCGGTAAACCATATGGACAGAGTACAGATATTTTCTTACAAATGGTTCAGCAGCCAACAGACTTTATGCTTTGGTTGGGCGATAATGTATATTTAAGGGAGGTAGACTACTCCTCTGAAAGTGGCATAAAGTATAGATATGCCCATACACGTGCAGATAAAAATTTGCAACCTTTATTGCGCAGCCGTAATCATTACGCGATATGGGATGATCATGATTTTGGAGATAACAACAGCGGAAAAGGGTTTGCCTTGAAAGAAAGCAGCAGACAATGTTTTACAGATTACTGGGGCAATAAACAATATGGCCAAAACAACGAAGGGGTTTATAGCTCTTTTAGCCACGCTGATGCAGATTTTATCTTACTTGATAACCGCTGGTGGCGAGACGAAAGCGACCTGGACGAAACCCTGCATAACAATAAAACCCAACTGGGCACCAAACAGCTGGAATGGCTTTTTTATCAACTTGCCCATAGCAGAGCCACGTTCAAATTTATTTGTGTTGGTGGTCAGTTCTTGAATGAGAACACCGATAAAGAATCGTTTAACCAATACAAGGCCGAAAGAAAAAAGATACTTAACTATATCATTGAAAACAAAATAAGCGGTGTAATATTTTTAACCGGAGACAGACACCACACAGAATTACTTACTTATAATAAAAGCGAAAACGATTTGGGTTATGCGCTTATAGAACTAACCTCATCTGCCATAAGCAGCAGGCCGGGAAATGCAAAAGAAACAATCGAAGCAACCAACCCCATGCGCATTTCAAACACTCTGGTAACAGAAAATAATTATTGCGTTATAAAAGTTAGTGGTGAAAGAAAAAATCGACATGTACAGTTTAGTTGCTTTGATAAAAAGAACAACCTCTTGTGGGAATACAAAATTGGTGAAGATAAATTAAAGGCCAAACCTATAAAATAACTATTTAGAACCACATTGTTCGCAAAAGAGTTTCTTTATATGCAGGTTTTCGAAAAACTTTGACGATACCTGTTTTTCATTAAAAATCTTACAAAACAATTCAGGATCTGTTTTTTGAAGGCGTTTAAAAATGCGCAACATCTGTTTATCAAATTCTGCCATGCCTGATGCCTTTGAGAAATACAATATGCGAAGGCTGTACTCTCTAACGAGACTTTGCTCCTGAACATCATTATAGTGGTCAAATAAAACCTGAGCAGCAATATCAAATCGCTTTTGTTGGGCATAAAAATCCGCAATAGCAAGTGCCTCTAGTGCGGGACTATTCTTTGAAACCTCCTTGACAGTGTTATAGGTATCGGGCTTTTTTTGTTTTTTATTTTCATTTAGCACCGGATAAAAACGTGAAATAAGGGTATTTCTTAATCCTGCCGGAATTGCCGTTGCGTTAATGGAACCAAAAAGTGAGGCCTGTGTAAACAGCTCCTCTCTGCGCTGCTCCTGACTCTTTCTTTCTGCTGCATTTATTTTTAGTGCCAAATAATTGTATTTCGCAATCGGATAATTGGGGTCAATTCTTCTTAATTCTTCAAATTTTAAAGTTTTATCAGTATCATTATTAATCATGGCATACTGATTATTAAGCATATTAACGTATCTGGGCTCCTGCGGTATGTTCAATGCCATAAATTTTTTATACTCCATCTTACCTTCTTGCAGCAGTTTAATTAATGCAGTTTGATTGCTTAGTGCGCGCTTTAAGTCTTTTCTTTCAATTGCTTTATTAAATCGATACGTCCAGTATTCATCAGGTGGAAGTTTCTTCAAATCAAATACCACTTTCATTTCAATAGTAGCAAAGCGCTCTTCTTTCAAGAGTGGTTCAATTTTTCTAAGCAGCATGGTGTCTGAATCCAAGCGCTTACGTACATATTGTTGGGAGCTATCAGCCAGATAATACCAGTTGGTTAATACAATCTGTTTCTTAAAAATATCCCAGGCATTGCCTTGCTTTACTGTATAATTTATTTTAGTGCCATTTTGTTGCTGCTCTAGCACTTTTACAATGCTGGCCGCACGTTTTTCCTGTAGTTGCTGGTTTTTAACAGAATCCCCCTCAACTGATGAGTATGCAACAATTTGAATATTGCTGATGGTGAAACGTGGTTCATTTAAACTATCTATGAAAGGAGATATATCGTCCTGTTTAAAATCAAACTTGTTTCGCTCAAAAGGAATTTTGAATGAGAGGCTTTTTTGCTCAACGTAGGGTTCTGGTGTTTTGGCTGTTTGTGTGTCAAGCAACAATGGCAAATCATTATATTTAGCAGGGGTGAAGTATGGCTCTAGGCGATATAGCTTATCATAAAAACCCCAAACCTCGCATTTCAATTTCTCATCGCAATATTTGGCCACCTTAATACCTATTTCAAAATTCTCTGAAAACCCTTTTGGTAGCTTATCTATCATCAAGTCGCCCTTGGCTTTGAGTCGGGCAAGGTTTACCGGCCTGAGAGCAATAGACAAGTCGGCCTGAGCATTACCACCTGCAGAAATATTATATGAGGTACCACATGGAAACTGTGACAACTCAATGATATAAATCAGCAGCCTGTCGTTTCCATCGGCAATAAGTTTGGGAGAGGTGCGGTTGTTTTCATCGCCAATAAAATACTTTTTATAGCTTTCTTTCAGGTAGAGTTTGCTTTCCTTAATATAAAACGCCTTATCCATATCCATGGATTTGTACCAGGCTTTATATTCATCAACGCTAGGGCAAACATTGCCATCGTCACAACTTCCAAGAAGGCATTTAACCTTACACCCAAGTTTTCTAAACCACCAATGTGCAGCATGGCTATTAACCTTATAATTTTTATCCAAATCGCTGCTATGTGCAGCCGTGTTGTTCACAATATTTATATCACCCAGCACAATAGAAATAAATATTTTATTGGTGAGCGGATCAAAAGCAGCGCCTACACCGGCATAATACAAATCGGCCCGAAGAAATAACTTTCTATGCTTGCCCATTTTTTTAAAAAGTTTTTCTAAAATTTCGCGCTCGCTTGGTGTTTTTCCTTTTGAGTTGGTTGCCTCCGCAAGAATTATTTCTTGCGGAAGGCCATCTTTTATTCCACCATGAAAATAAACTCGTAATGCAGTTGTGCTTTTTTTAAGCTCCTTTTGCACATTGGTTTCTTGTTTTATTTCGCTGCAATAATTAGCCTGATCCTGAGAGGCATTCTCAAGCACCTGAGTTGTAACCACATCTTCCATTTGCGCAGCCGCACGCTGCTGATTAATGTAGGTAAGCATTCCTGAACGGATGGAATCAAGATCTAAATCCTGCGCAAAAACAGCTAATGTATTACAAATTGCAAAGAGTAGTGATAGAGTAGATTTTTGTTTCAAAGGGGTTAATTTTTGAACCAAGATATGATATTTCATATAAGAGCTAATGAACATACTAACGTGCATTGTGAAAAATGTATACAGTTTGGCTGCCAAACCCTACTTTTGCAAGCAAATAAACTCACATGATTCACTCCGTATTAAACAAACTTGGCATTCTGCCCTTAAACCATGGTACCTCAACCGGAATAAACCATTTTTCAACTGAAGGTGCCACAAAAAAAGACATTTTCTCACCGGTAGATGGTAAGGCAATTGCCTCCGTTACATTTACCACCTCCGCTGAATATGAGCAGGTTGTTCAAGCTTCTGCTAAGGCTTTTGAAACATGGCGCATGTTACCCGCACCAAAACGCGGAGAGGTTGTAAGGCAATATGGAAACACACTGCGTGCCAATAAAACAGAATTGGGCACCTTGGTTAGTTATGAAATGGGTAAAAGCCTGCAGGAAGGGCTAGGTGAGGTGCAGGAAATGATAGACATCTGTGATTTTGCTGTTGGGCTTTCGCGACAACTTACGGGCTTAACCATGCATTCTGAGCGTTCGAACCATCGCATGTATGAGCAATGGCATCCACTGGGCATAGTGGGCATTATATCGGCTTTTAATTTTCCAGTGGCCGTATGGAGCTGGAACGCTATGATTGCAGCAGTTTGCGGAGATGTATGTATATGGAAACCGTCTGAAAAAACTCCGCTTTCTGCAATAGCTTGTCAGAACCTGCTGGAGCAGGTTCTAAAAGAAAATAATTTGCCGGAAGGCATCTTCTGCCTTATTAATGGCGACCATACCATTGGTGAATTAATGACACGCGATACGCGTATACCGTTGATTTCTGCTACAGGATCTGTTAGAATGGGTAAAATTGTTGGTGCTGAGGTGGCTAAGCGTCTTGGGCGTTCCCTGCTTGAACTGGGTGGAAACAACGCCATCATTGTTACGCCCAATGCCAATCTTGATTTGGCCTTACGTGCCATTACATTTGGCGCAGCCGGTACTGCAGGCCAACGCTGCACCACTACGCGCAGGTTAATTGTGCATGAAAGCCTGTATGAAACCGTAAAAAATAAACTGGTGCACATTTTCGGCCAACTAACCATTGGTAATCCACTGGAGAAAGGTGTGCTGGTGGGTCCACTAATTGATAAAGATGCTGTTAAAGCCTATTTACATGCCTTAGAAACCTTGAAGAAAGAAGGCGGAAAAGTGTTATGTGGGGCCGAGGTGCTTAGTGGCACAGGCTATGATTCCGGGTGTTATGTAAAACCAACCATTTGCGAAGCAGAAAACCATTTTCAAATTGTACAGGAAGAAACTTTTGCTCCTATATTATATCTTATGAAATACCAAACCCTAGAGGAGGCTATTGCTCTTCAAAATGGAGTTAAACAAGGACTGAGCTCAGCAGTGTTTACTGATAATTTGCAAGAGGCTGAGCGTTTTCTATCGGGCGCGGGTTCTGATTGCGGCATAGCTAACGTAAACATAGGTACATCCGGTGCAGAAATTGGTGGGGCTTTTGGCGGTGAAAAAGAAACAGGTGGTGGCAGGGAATCGGGCAGCGACTCATGGAAGGCATATATGCGCAGGCAAACCAATACCATCAACTATGGCAAAGAGTTGCCTTTAGCCCAAGGAATTGAATTTAATATCTGATTTTGTGTTATTTATAGGTGATTCTTTGTTTTTGGAACGCTAATTGATTCAGGTGTTATAGGATATAAAACCTAAAAAATGAAAAAGGTAATTTTATTAGCCACACTGTTGGCTATTGGTCATATAGGAAAAAACCAGAATACACCCACTGATGAGGTGCTTTATGAAATAAAACCGCTGCCAAACAAAGCCTTTACTTTTGGTGAACGGCTCACCTACCGCATACATTATGGCCTGCTTAATGGTGGAAATGCTTATTTTGAAGTTGATGACAAGCCACATCCGGTAAATGATAGACAAACCTACCACATCAAGGTTCATGGAAAATCAACCGGATTGGTAGATGTGATGTTTAAAGTACGAGACGAGTATGAGTCATACATGGATGTGGATGCGCTGGTGCCATGGAAAGCAACGAAGAACGTGCGTGAGGGAGGATACCGCGATACCGACTTTATTATGTTTGATCACCGCAGGCGCATTGCAAGCAGCCGTAGGGGCCAACTGGCTATACCCGAAGGAACAAAAGACCTGGTCTCGTCAATCTACTATGCACGTACTATGGATATGGTAAATGCCAAGCCGGGCGATGTTTTTCCTGTAACATTTTATCTAGACCATAAAAACTATGAGTTTCGTTTTAAATTTTTGGGCCGCGAAACCATAGATACTGAATTGGGCCGCTTCAATGCACTTAAGGTTAAGCCACAGGTAATCGAAGGGCGCGTATTTAAAGATCAGGAGGCTATTACTATGTGGGTAACCGATGATGAAAACAAAATACCCCTGCGCGTGCAGTCTGAAATTTGGGTAGGCTCATTAAAAGCCGACCTGATTGAGATGAAGGGAATTAGAAACCCACTTCGTTCCAAGGTTAAATAAAACCAGCATCTTTTAGATATATTATTGAATTTTTACTGATTATCCGCGCATTTGTTTTATTTTTGCGCGCCAAAAATCTAAACATAAAACATGAGCGGAAAAACCACTTTTACCATGATTAAGCCGGATGCTGTTGCAAACGGACACACCGGAAAAATTATTGACCACATTATTGAAAAGGGCTTCAAAATTGTTGCCATGAAATATACACGCCTTTCCGATGAAAAAGCCGGAGAATTTTATGATATACACCGTGAGCGTCCATTTTTTAAAGACCTAGTAGCCTTTATGACCTCAGGGCCAATCGTTGCTGCTGTGCTTGAAAAAGAGAATGCCGTTGCCGACTTTAGAAATGTAATTGGTGCAACCGACCCTCAAAAAGCCGAGGCTGGAACCATACGAAACCTATATGCTAAATCTATTGATGCAAACGCCATACATGGCAGCGATAGTGATGAGAATGCGAATCGTGAAGCATCTTTCTTCTTCAGTGCTTTTGAGCGTTTCTAAATTTTTTTTGTAACAATAAGCCCGTATGAATATAATTTATACGGGCTTATTGTTATGAGGCTTATTATGGTTGCCTGCTTCCTATTTTGTTAAAATAGGCTCTTGTTTTCTCTATATAATATGGCTGCATTTGTGCGGGTATGGTTTGATGCAACTCTTTCTCTTTATTTTTCTGCTTAATGTATTGCTCAAAATCAGGGGGTGCGGGTTTGGTCTTTTCTTTTGCCTGTTCGGCCTCACGTTTTTGTTCTTGCTCCTGTTTTTTCTCTGCTTTCTCACTCTCCAGCAAACGGGTTAGTATTTCCTGCTGCCGGTACAACATTTCACTGGTTAGTTGCTTGTTAAAGAGTTCTTTCTCGGTTTGCTCCATCATCTTCTGCATTTCCTGGAGTGCTTTATTTCCGCCAAAACCTTGTTTTTCTTTCGCCCCCATTTCCTGCATCATTTTTTGCATTTGCTGCCTAATAGCCTGCTGCTGGGCGGCCATTCGGGCAAACTCCTGGCTGCCCATTCCCTGCTGCCCTCCTGGTTTCTGACCATTGGGTTGTTGTTGGTTATTTAAGCCTTCACGCAACTGCTTGTTTAGTTCTTCCTGCATCTTCTTTAGCTCGCTCATTGATTTTCCTTTTTCCTTGCCTTTACCTTTACCCTTGCCAGGTTTGGGTTTTGATTTTCCGCCCTTCTGACCTTCGCCACTCATCTGATCTTGCATTTGTTTTAGTACCTCACTTAACATTACTGCCAGGTTGTTAGCGTGAGTCATTGCATATTGTTGGCGTGTGCGTATTTCACCAAAAAACCGTTTGCCAAAACTTGCTACACTTCTATCAAGATTATCATTTAATTTAGTTACCTCTCGATTTATAAAAGATCCCAGTTCGGGTACCCGCTTACTTAATGCCAACAGGCTGTCTTCAATAATTTTGGCATTATCTTTAATTCGCTTTTGCTCCTTTGCCTTTTCCACAAACTGGGGGTTATATCCATTTATCTGTTTTAGTTCCTCCATTAGCTTTTCCTGGTCTTTGGAGAGTTGTATGGTGTTTTCCAAAATCTCGCGTAATGCTTCTGCGTTCAGTTCAATTTCCTTTTCGTTTTGCTTATCTGCTGCATCTTTCATTTTCTCTTCCATTCGCTTCATGCTTTCGGCTGCCTTTTTTTGTTTTTCAGCAGCTTTCTTGCTATCCTTTTTGTCCAACTCCTGCTCACTTCCTTCCATTTGTTCCTCTGTTTCCTTCTGCTCTTGTTCAGTATTTTCAAGTTGTTTGGGGTCCTCTAGCGCTTTGTTTTTCTCGTTCAATTCGTTCAGGTCTTTTTTCAGTTCATCAAACACCTGCTTATTTTCTTGTTGCTCCTTTTTTATTTGATCAAGTTTTTGTTGCTTATCTTCTTTGTTTATGTTTTTTTCCGTACTTAATGCTTCGCTTTTGCCAGCGAGTTCTTCCTGTTTCTTTTGCAATTGTTGAAGTTTTTCTAGGGCTTCTTCCTGCTTTTTTTCTACCTCAAGGCGTTTAAACTGTTCCAGCATCCGGTCCAGCTCTTTTTCTACGTCTTTGTTATTCAATTGCATTTTCTCCATTTCCTGTTTAATCAGGTCCTTGTTTTGCAGTTGCATCATTTGCTCAACCTGTTTAATCAGTTTCTTCATTTCCTCACTCATTACCTCGTTAAACATTTTCTCTATTAACTGTTGCTTTTGCAGCAATTCATCGCTTTGTTTTTTAAACTCATGTTCCTGTTCTTTCAATTGTTTTTGCTCCTGTTTTATTTGTTCAATTTTTTCTGCCAGCTTCTTTTGACGCTCTATCAGTTGATCCAATTTTTTCTTCTCTTCCCATGTAAGCTCTCGTTTTTCCTGCATTTTTCGTTCGAGATCCTTAAGCTCTCTTTGCATTTGTTTGCTTTCTCTGATGGCGTCTTCCATTTTCTGTTTTAGGGCGCTGCTTCCGGCTTCTGCCTTTTGCTCCAACTCCTGCAAAGACGGAGCCCTGCGAAGCATTATTTTACTTTTGGTTGATTTGGGTCCGTGCACGCCATCATTATCCCAAACTTCAAAATAATATTCCAACTCGTCTGAGGGGGCAAAACCAATTTCATCTAAATTCATTTGGTAATAAAAACGCTGCGCGATTGCGTTTTTCTGAACCGCAAGAGTCTTGTTCTTTGTCCCATGCTTGATTTTTTCAATGTCATCAGATTTAATAAAACGATAGCAGAATAGTAGTCGGGCTAAACCATAATCATCCGATGCATCACCAACGAAATAAATCTGTTTTCCTGTTAATGTATCTATCTTTTCTTCTGCTGCAATGGTTGGGTAGGTATCTGGCAAAACATTTATCTGGTAATACAATGAATCGCCTGTGCTAATAATATTGTTGGTTGTTTTGATATAATATGCTGTTGATAAAAACATTTTTTTACTAAATGTAAACACATCTGTTTCCTGCGGGTTTGCTTTGGCTGTAACGCCATTAAACCCCAAAATAATCTGATTGGCCTGCTCTGCGGCAAATTGCCAGTTAAGATTTGTTCCTGCCGGTATAGTAATATCTCCGGGGCTGTTAAGCGTTTCACTTTTTTTGTTAAGATATTTGGGGTATTGTAACTGTAACTTATATCCAACAAGCCTTGGCCTTGAAACAACGTCAAGGCTATATGTTTCCGATGTGAAATCATTTGCCTCAAAGTAAAAAACTTCCGAGCGCTTAAGCGTATTAAAAAGATAACCGAAATGCGTGTTGTCTTGCTTCTGCATTTTTATCTTATAATCTCCTCTTACAAGGTAAACCTCATCCGGAAGCTTGCTTCCTTCAAGTCTTAATTCCAAATTAAAATCAGAGAATTGCTCTGCCCTTAGTTGTGGATTTGTTATAATAAAACGGAATGGCGCCACCGGCTTAAACGTTTGATTGTACGCAATAACGCGTTTGCCACCATCGCTTATCATACCGGGAGCCACTAAGTATATAGCAGCGTATAGTATTACTGGTAAAAGAACATATCTTGCATATCGTAGATTTTTTTTTAGGTCAATTGCTGCAGTAAACGGAATGGGTTTAAGTTGACTTGTTTTTTGTTCAATAGCAGCCTTTATTAATCCTGTATCTTGACTGCTTTTTAATTCTTGTTGCAACTGCAGCGTGTTTAGCAACTTGTCTTTTACTTCCGGAAAGTGTTTTCCAATTATTTGTGCTGCTTGTGTATGGTTTATGATTTTACCCAGCCTATACATATGCGCAAGTGGAACCAATACAAACCAAACAATAAAATATAATGCCGTACTTAAAATGGTAAAAAACAAAACAGCCCTTATTGTTGTGCCGAAATGGCCATAGTATTCCATAACAACGGCTAGCAAAACGGTAAGCAGGATGGCCAATATGGTATATATAAAACCCCTTATCAGTTGATTTTTATAATACCTCCTGATGAATGCATCGAGTTTTTGTATTAATATATTTTCTGTTGCTAGCATTGCCAATGTGCGAAATTAAGAGAATAACGAGAACCTTGCTGTGGTATTTTTTATTTTAGTGGTTTGAAAATAATATTTTGAGGTACGATTATTGATAATACATTTGAATGATGATAAAATTTACCCATTTAGCGGTGGTTTTAATTTTGTTTTGCCCAACAGCGCTTCTTGCTCAGAAAAACAAAAACACAGGCCCTACCGACAACAAACAGGACGAATCACAAAAACTTATATGGTATGATTGGAATACCGGTTATGAGCTGGCTAAAAAGACGGGTAAAATTGCCCTTGTTGACGCCTATACCGACTGGTGTGGTTGGTGCAAAAGAATGGATAGAGACACTTATAGCAACTCTGATGTTATTGCTCTGATTAATACCCATTTTGTTCCTATTAAGTTTAATCCGGAAATTGAAAATGCATTGTATTATGTAGAAACCGATACTGTTAGCGGACCGCAGTTATATGGTATGTTGTCACAGGGAAAATCAACCGGTTTTCCAACAACTTATTATTTGTTTCCCCGCAAAATGAGAATCATTATTGACCCTGGCTATAAAGGCCCTGAAGACTTTAAAAAGATTTTACAATCGGCCATTGAAGAAAATAAAAAATAACTTGTATATCCTTACCTTCGCTGCTCCATTATGAGTGATGCAATAAAACACGAATGCGGTATCGCATTCATCAGGCTGCTAAAACCACTTGATTATTATCAGCAGAAATACGGCTCCTCTCTGTATGGCCTTAAAAAGCTGTACCTGTTAATGGAAAAACAACACAACCGCGGCCAGGATGGTGCCGGTGTTGGCGTAATTAAATTAAACCCTAATCCGGGAAGCCCTTACATATTTAGAAGGCGTGCCAGCGGAAGCAATGCTATTGCTGAAATTTTTGGTAAGATAAGCAAGAAAATTAACGAATCGGGGAGTAAAAAAGAGCTTCAGAATGCCGATTACTTTAAGCAGCACTCTCCTTTTGGAGGCGAAGTGTTGCTTGGCCACTTGCGCTATGGGACCTATGGGGGAAGCGAAAGTAATCTTTGCCACCCTTTCATCAGAGAAAACAACTGGATGACCAGAAACCTGATGCTTGCAGGTAATTTTAATATGACCAACGTTGATGAGTTGTTTGATTTGCTGATGGAGCTTGGACAACACCCCAGCGAAAAAGCAGACACCATTACCATGCTGGAAAAAATTGGTCATTTTTTAGATGAAGAAAATCAGACGCTCTTTGAGCATTACAAGGCCAAAGGATTAAACAACAAAGAAATTACCCAACACATTGCAAATAGTCTGAGTATTGAAAATATACTAAAGCGCTCATTAAAAGAGGTGGATGGCGGCTATGTGCTTGCGGGCCTCATTGGTCATGGTGATGCATTTATTGTGCGAGACCCTAATGGTATAAGGCCCTGTTTTTATTATCATGATGATGAGGTGGTGGTTGTTACCTCTGAAAGACCCGCTATACAAACAGGTTTTAATGTTCGTGTTGGTAGCATCAAAGAGTTGGGTGCCGGTAATGCCCTGATAATTAAAAAAGATGGGGTAGTAACCGAAACAAACATCATTCCTGCCGGAGATAAAAAACAGTGCACCTTTGAGCGCATCTATTTCTCTCGGGGTAACGATAGGGATATTTACAAAGAACGCAAAAAACTGGGCTATCTGCTTACGCCCAAAGTGCTTGCGTCTATCAACCATGATATTACCAATACGGTTTTCTCTTACATACCCAATACTGCAGCTACCGCTTTTTATGGTATGATTGATGGCGTACTGGATTATTTAAGCCAATACAAAGCAGATGAGATTTTCAAAATGGGGCCAAACCCTGATAAGGATAAGCTAAAAAAATTGCTGGCGCTTAAGCCGCGAAGAGAGAAAATTGCAGTTAAAGATGCCAAGCTGCGCACCTTTATAACAGACGACCAACACCGCGAGGATATGGTGGCACACGTATATGATGTAACATATGGAATCATCAATAATAATACCGATACCCTGGTGGTAATGGATGACTCTATTGTTCGCGGAACAACGCTTCGCACAAGTATTTTACGCATCTTAGATCGTTTGCATCCTAAAAAAATCATAATAGTTTCCAGTGCACCACAAATCCGATATCCTGATTGTTATGGCATAGATATGAGCCGACTAAAAGATTTTGTAGCATTTCAGGCAATGTTGGCGCTATTAAAAGAAACTAAAAGGGAGCATTTATTGCAGGATGTGTATAAGAAGTGTAAGGCTCAAGAAAATCTTCCCAAAGAGCAAATGGTAAATTATTTAAAAGATTTGTATGCGCTTTTTAGTGATGATGAAATAAGTAATAAGGTGGCTCAAATTGTAAAACCGGATGATATTGAGGCTGAAGTTGGAGTAATTTATCAAAGCATAGAAAACGTACATAAGGCCTGCCCAGAGCATAGGGGTGACTGGTATTTTAGTGGCGACTACCCAACTCCTGGTGGGAATAAAGTGGTAAACAAAGCTTTCATTAACTTTATAGAGGGTGTTGCTGCCCGTGCTTATTAAAAGAGATAGGCTATGTTATTAAAAACAGAAAATCTGGTAAAACGATACAAAAAAAGGACTGTGGTTAACCATGTTTCTTTTGATGTTAACCAGGGCGAGTGTGTAGGATTGCTTGGTCCAAACGGTGCAGGTAAAACCACCTCTTTTTATATGACCGTAGGAATTGTTAAGCCTGATGAAGGAACTGTATGGCTAGGTGATGAAGATATAACCCACCTTGCCATGTATAAGCGTGCACAAAAGGGTATTGGTTACTTGCCTCAGGAAGCATCTGTTTTTAGAACACTAAGCGTAGAAGACAACCTTAAGGCGGTATTAGAAATGACCAAACTTACCAAACAGGAACAAACCCATAAGCTGGAGGAGTTGTTAGAGGAATTTGGTTTAAACAGGGTAAGAAAAAACCTAGGTAATGTTTTAAGTGGTGGTGAAAGAAGACGTTGTGAGATTGCTCGTGCACTAGCAGTAAATCCAAAATTTATTTTACTAGACGAGCCTTTTGCCGGAGTTGATCCAATTGCTGTTGAGGATATACAGCAAATCGTATCAAAGCTAAAGCATCGAAATATTGGTATTTTAATAACTGATCATAACGTGCATGAAACGCTTTCTATTGTTGACCGTGCATATCTGCTTTTTGAAGGTAAATTATTGAAAGCTGGAACCGCACGTGAGTTGGCAGAAGATGAAATAGTTAGAAAAGTTTATCTTGGTCAGAATTTTGTTCTTAGATAAAGTAACCGATTATATGAAAAAATACTTAACACTTTCTTTTTTTGGTTTATTACTCATAAACACTGCTTGTAAAAATAAATCTGCAAATAATCCGGAAGAATTAAACCAAACGGAAAAAAATACTGTAGAAGATCGTATTAAAAATGATGAGGCCGCTATGGATTCTTTAGAAAAGATTATTCAAGCACAGATTAATGAAACTGATACAATAACTAAATAAAAGTTTACTGCGAAGAGAACTGGCTAAGAAAACGTATATCATTCTGGCTAAGAACCCTTATATCTTTTATTCCATATAACATCATTGTGGTTCGCTCCACACCCATACCAAAAGCAAAACCGGAATATTCATCCGGGTTAATACCGTTTACCTGTAATACGTTCGGGTCTATCATACCACAACCAAGAATTTCTAACCATCCTGTGTGTTTGCAAACATTGCAGCCTGTTCCTTTGCAAATTATACATGCAATATCCATTTCTGCGGATGGTTCTGTAAAAGGAAAATAACTAGGCCTAAAGCGAATTCCATAATCTTCTCCAAATAACTCTTTCACAAAAAAGTATAAAGTTTGCTTTAAATCTGCAAACGATACATTTTTATCAATATAAACACCATCAATCTGATGAAAAAAACAATGAGACCTGGCTGATATTGCTTCGTTTCTATATACCCTGCCCGGCATAACAACTCTTATAGGTGGTGATTGATTTTCCATGATTCTAACTTGAACACTGGTACAATGTGTGCGAAGTGAATAATCCTTATTAATAAAAAAAGTATCCTGCATATCTCTTGCAGGATGGTTATCAGGAAAATTTAATCCGGAAAAATTATGCCAATCGTCTTCAATTTCAGGCCCTTCAGCAATTGTAAAACCTAATTTTCTGAAAACATCCAACACTTTATTTTGAAAAATATAAATAGGATGACGAGAACCAAGGTAAATAGGCTCACCAGGTAAACTTATATCTGTTGCTGTTTTTTCTTCTTTTTGTTGATCACCAAAAACTACCTTTAGCTCGTTGTATTTTATTTCGGCCGTTTGTTTTAACTCATTCATCACCTTTCCAGTTTCCTTTTTCTGATCATTAGGAATGGATTTAAACAACTCAAACAGATCACTAATAATTCCTTTGCGTGATAAATACTTGATCCGGAAAACCTCCAGCTCATCGGCATTATTAATACTCAACACCTTTATTTCCTCAATTACCTGCTTTAATTTTTCAATCATTATTTAACGGGATTGGTTCTGCTTTTTTACAATCACCAAAACTAATACATTTTAAAATTATACCTAAACACACATGTATTAAAACAATAAACCTTTAAATAATTGTATTAGTAATAAGTCCTGTGAATTGGTTGAAATATCATTTTCAAAATTCTTGTATTTTATCTTATTCTCTTCAGACGCACAGTTTACTAACATTAAGAAATTTTAATAATCAATTACTTATATAGTTTTATAAACAATGTTGGTAACCTAACCCACTTAAAAATATGGAAAAAAAATAAGCATTATTAATGTAGATATATATCGTTTAACAGGTGGGTAAAATAGGGTTTATTAGCTAATATTAATATACCCACATTTGTAATTAACATTAAGCTTATAAAAATTACGTTTATACACATTACTTAATAAGATTATTTAAGTCAAATTGTTGTTCTAAATCCCAAAAGGCTCTTAAATTAAAGATCTCAGGAAAATAAAATACATTTTCAGGTTGCTGCTGCATTATAAAATTACCATTATCCCATTTACCATTTCTGTTGCGGTCATCAATAACTTTTAGCTTATATGTGCCAGGTAATAAGTAATCAAAAAAATATTCAGATTGGTTGTTTAAATAAAAAGACTTATAAACCTTTTTTTCATCAGCACTAATGAGCTGAATTAATAGGTTTTGATTATTACCATAATATATAAATTTAGCCATAAGCGTGCTGTAACTTTTAAGGTTTTTAGAAACCCAATTTATACTTTGCTTTTTGCTGTATTGGTTATAAATATCTTTAAAACAGGAGTCTTTTACCTGCAGAGTATATTTAGTGTTTTCCTTCCATTTATATATAATTTTTATAACAAAGTATGATGTGTCTATTATGTACTTATATGCTTGATTTAAGGTATCTTCTATTAATACTAATTTACTTGTATCTATATTAAAACAAGGATTAGATAAGGAAATAGTTACTGTATCGTTTAACTCAACATTTTTCTGCATATCTAAATATAACGAAGGCTTCTTAGTAGATTTTTTTGTTTTTACACAAACAAAGTCAGTATTATATGTAAAACATAGACTATCTTTTTCTTTAGGCCCGGTATATATAAAAACCGAATCAATATCTGATTTACCCACCATCTTACGTAAAAAGAAAACCGATTTATTAAGAGGTATTGGTAAAACACCTGAGGGTTTATAAATTAAAAAAGTGAACCTGTTTTCCTCTCGGCTAAATGTATCAATAATTTTTCCCGCCTCATATAGGTCAGGCTGATACATTTTTAATTCATAACGCGTGGAAGTATCTGATGTTAAAACAGGATTGTTTACAAAAGCTATTGCTTCATTTTTATCATACTTAAGATTTTTATTATCATCCGCAAAAGCAATTAGTCTAAATTTTTTATCAGGCAGGTTATATAACCTAAAAAATCCAGCTTCTTTGCTTTTGGCAAAATATGCGGGTTTAGTTAGGTATATTGAAGAGTCAGAAAAACCATTTATTGGGTATAAACACACATTCATATTTTTCTTTGGCTCGTTGTTTTCTGCCCAAACTATTTTACCAGAAATGTTTAGGGTATCTATGGTGCTTCCGGTTGAAAAAACATAACGATAATCTCCAAGAACATTACCCTCATGATTATCGGCAAGTGAATTACCAAAATTAATCGTATAGGTTGTGTTTGGTTTCGGTGCCGATCTAAATCGTATGATAAGATTTTTTCCACTTATTTCATATTCCGGCTTTTCTTCCAGCGGTGGAGAAATTACGATCTGTTCTTCCGGGCTAATCAGTTGTATGTATTCATCAAATCCAACCACAATTTTATTGGAATTAAATCCCGCTTTTGCATTGGATGGAACCTCTTTGGTCACAACCGGAGGTTGTGTGTCTTTTGCTCCACCCGTTGGCGCAACAACTTGAGCACAACCGCAAATGATTGCTGCTATCCCTAAAACAAGTATGATATTAAGCCTACTCAACTGTTAATTAAACATTTTTAACCACAAATAGTAAGCTAGAGTAGTTGCCGCTAAACCAGGCATTTACTGTAGATACCAAGCCGCTTGCTGCTCCGCGCAAAAACGCTCCACCACTTCCCCTGTGTACTTCGCTTCGCATGCTTATGTAAGGCGCGTCAAAAACCAGTGCACGTGTTTGCACAACCTTAAAACCATGTTTTTGCATAAGCAATGAAAAGCTGATCTTGTTAAAATGGTACAAGTGGCGCGGTACATCATACCCGTCCCAATGGGCGCCATAATACTTTGCGTCCCAACTACTGCTATTAGGAACCGCTATAAAAAGTGTTCCGTCTTTTTTCAGCAACCGTTTCAGCTGCTGCATTCTTTCGTTAAGCGCATGTACATGTTCCAAAACATGCCACTGTGTTATGGCATCAAAGGAATTGGGTTCAAAGGAGTCCAGCTCGCTTTCTTTTCTAACTATTATGCCAAAATGTTGCTTAACATAGGTTACCGCCTCATCACTTACATCAACCCCTACTGGCTTAAAAGACCCATCTTTATGCAGCGCGTTTAGGAAATACCCCAACCCGCACCCCAAATCCATTATATCTCCTGATGGATGAAAAGATTTGATTAGTTTAATTTTGCGGCCAATGCTATAATCTCGCACCACATCATATACCTTATACATGAAACTAAAACCCTCTTTGCTTCCCGCATGAGAAACATAACGATCGCTTTGGTAATAAGGACCAATTTCCCGTACGGATGGTCTGGGGTTGGTAAATAAAAAGCCGCAATCTGCACACCTGAACAAATCAAATGTTTCTGCGCTGGCCACAAAGTCTGTACAAGAAATTTCTTTGGCAAGATGGTTTCCGCCACAAACAAGACAAAAGGAAAGATGTTCCATTGCGGCAAATTAATAAAATAATCTGCAGTAAAACCGCTTAACGACCCAAATGCACCAGCAATACAGAAATATCCGCTGGTGAAATGCCGCTTATTCTAGCCGCTTGCCCAAGTGTAACGGGTCTTTGCTTGATAAGTTTTTCGCGCGCCTCTAATGAAATTGACTTTACTGTATTATAATCAAAACCATCTTTAATTCTTATTTCTTCAAGCCTGTTCATTTTATCAACCATCTGTTTTTCTTTTTCCAAGTAGCCCTCATATTTCATCAAAACTTCGGCTTGCAAAACAGCATCCTCTTTAAAACCTTGCAGAAATTCATTTACCTGTGGTAAGCGCTTTAGGTTTGCCATATCAACTTGCGGGCGGCTTAATATCGCATCAAGCTTATAATTTTGTGGTATTGGTGCGGTGCTCAGTTCTGCCAGTAAGGGGTTTATATCGGTTGGTATAACAGAGGTTTTTTTAAAGTATGTGACTATATCTGCAGTCTGCTTTTCTTTTTCTTCCACAGCATGCATCCGTAATTTACTAGCTAATCCTAGCCTATACCCTTTTTCGGTTAGTCTGATATCAGCATTGTCTTGTCTTAACATAATTCTGTATTCGGCCCTGGAGGTAAACATGCGATAGGGTTCATCGGTGCCTTTGTTAACAAGATCATCTATGAGCACGCCTATGTATGCTTCAGATCGTTTAAGAACAAAGTCTTCTTTTCCTGCCAGTTTACCATGGGCATTTATGCCCGCAATTAGCCCCTGGCATGCTGCCTCTTCATAGCCCGTAGTGCCATTAATTTGGCCGGCAAAAAACAGGTTTTCTATTAAATGGGTTTCAAGGGTAAGTTTGAGTTGCGTTGGGGGGAAATAATCATATTCAATGGCATATCCAGGTCTGAAGATTTTGGCATCTTCAAATCCGGGTATTAGTCTCAGCGCTTTTATTTGAACATGATCAGGCAATGAGGTGGAGAACCCGTTTACGTATATTTCAACTGTGCTCCAACCCTCGGGTTCTACAAAAATTTGGTGGCGCTCTCTTTCGGCAAAACGATTTATTTTGTCTTCAATTGAAGGGCAATACCTAGGCCCAAGCCCTTGAATTCGGCCTGCATACATGGGCGATTCATCAAAACCGGTTCTCAATACCTCATGAACAGCTTCGTTGGTATAGGTAATCCAACAGCAACGCTGGTTGGAAACGGGTGTGGTTAGACTACTATAAGAAAACCTTCCCGGGTTTTCATCGCCATCCTGTCGCTCCATTTTGTCGTAGTTCAATGATCTTCCATCAACCCTTGGTGGAGTGCCCGTTTTCATCCGGCCACTCTCAAAACCCAATGAAACAAGCTGTTCGGTTATCCCTGTTGATGACTTCTCTCCTATTCTTCCTCCGCCAAATTGTTTGGTTCCAATATGAATAATTCCGTTAAGAAAAGTACCGCTTGTAAGTATTACGGCCTTGCAGCCTATTTTTTGCCCCATTCCGGTAATTACACCACAAACCTTTCCTTTATCAAGCACGAGCTCTTTTACCATGTCTTGCCAGAAATCTACATTGGGCGTAGCCTCAAGAATTTCCCTCCAGTATTGGCTAAAAAGCATTCTATCGTTTTGGCTTCTTGGGCTCCACATGGCAGGACCCTTAGAGCGGTTTAGCATGCGAAATTGAATAGTAGATTTGTCTGAAACGATACCTGAATAACCCCCAATTGCATCTATTTCCCTGATAATCTGGCCCTTCGCGATTCCTCCCATGGCCGGGTTGCAGCTCATTTGAGCAATTTTATTCATGTCCATGGTGATAAGCAAAACCCGGGAGCCAAGATTAGCAGCAGCAGCAGCAGCTTCACAACCCGCATGCCCTGCACCTACTACAATGATATCATAGTCAATAAACATCTGAAAAACAATAATTTATATATTTAAGGTTCCACGTGAAACATGGAAAATCAGCGAAGCAAAGATAAGCAAACATCCTCTTTCTTTCTCATTTTTTCCTTTTCGGCTTTGCTTTTGTCTTTGTAACCGCAGAGGTGTAATATTCCGTGAATCATGACGCGTTTGAGTTCCACGTGAAACGTTTCCTTTAGTTCTGCCGCATTTTCTTTGACACGCCCCTTGCTTATGTAAATATCCCCGGAAATTAAATTATTTTCAGTGAAGTCAAAGGTGATGATGTCGGTGTAATAATTGTGATTAAGAAATTCTCGGTTCATTTCAAGTAGGTGATTATCGCTACAAAAATTAAAAGAGATTTCTCCAAATGATTTCCTTTCTTCTTTAATGCAAAGGGCAATCCACCTTCTTAGTTCCTGCTTGTTGCGAACGAATGGCTTCACATCAATAAAATTAAAAGAGATGTGACTATTTGAGGAGGGTAACGAACCCGGATTTTGTTTGTTTTTTACCATTGGGGCTAATTATATAAAACTTATAATAGTAAACACCACCAATACAACTATTACCAGAGGCGTCTTTACCGTCCCATCCGCCCGAAATGTCTTTTTGGGAAACAATAAGCCCCCCCCAGCGGTCAAATATTTCCATAGATGAATTTGCGTAATCAATATAACTTCCTTCTGGCCGGAATATCGTATTTACCCCCCCTGGCCGGAATGCGTTTGGTACATAAACCACCATTTCACCAATAAGACAATCTGAAAAGCTCTTGGCCGAAACCGGATCGGCTGGTGCCGGAAGGGCTTGAACGGCTTCAACAAAATAGCACAACCCAAAACTCCCCACGTTTTCGGGGAGTTGGTTGTCTACATACATGCTATCCGTTCCTGGAACAGAATCAATTAATATATAGCTTCTTTTCCCAAAATCATCATCTGTACCCCTGTAAATACGGTATATGGATACACCAGCCGGCCAACCAAAATACCTATTCCAGGTAAGTGTATTTTCGTTACTATTGGACACAACTTTAAGTACCATTTGGGGCATTACTACATTATTTTCATACAGAATATTACATAAATTAACGCTTTCAAGTCTGAAATGTAACTCATCTTCTCTGTCGGGAGTCATAAACACATGAGAAATGCGCCCGGTCTGCCCAAGGCTAGAAATGGATGCTATATTCGAAAATGTACCCCTATTTGCAGAAGCATTATACCAAATATTGATTTGCTTAGATTCCTCGTTGTTCACGATGAGTAAATCAGCCTTTAATTCATCAGCATCCGGGTTTACAGCGCTTATATTAATTAAAAGCGTGTTTGTGGGCTCTTTTCGGCCCCTTGTTTGCAAAGTTAGTTGAGATGAAGTGGAGCTGACCGAAACGCTTGTATCTCTGTAGGCTCGAACAAAAAAATCATTGACATCGCCAAGTAAAATGGGTAATTGGTAGCTGTTTAAATTACCTGGTAATGAATCAATTAACTTATATCCGGCACCATTTATTTGCCTAAAAATATAGTAATATCTTACCTTGGGCCAGCCCACATAGTGGGTCCATTGCAGACTTGCTGTTTTTTTACACGTATCTACGCTTCCGCTTAAATATATGGTAATGTGCGGATTAATATTAAAAACTTGTGGCCTTGTGTTACAACTATCTATTGATGTTATATCATATTTTAACGGCCTAAGTCTAGGATCAGAAAAGAGATTATTATCTGTTGCAAAAGTATCTCTAAGCACACCAGAAACGACCTCAACCCACTTAATCGCCAAGCTGTCATAAAATAACAGGTATCGGAAAAAGTCTGGTGTGGGGCTTTTTCTCCACCCAATCTTAACCCTGTTCGTTGGTATGTCTACGCTAACAGAGTCTAAAAATAGTGTATCGGGAGGTGTGTCGTCTACTCCCATTGTATCTGAAAATGAATTATTTGTAGAACAAGAATCCAGATATTGAATAAAATAACGCCAATTGGTGGTGGTGCCAATCGGATTTGCGCCCAAGTGCATATATGAATCGGCCGATTTTATGCTGAGCGAATCAATTAATAGGAAAGGCCCGCTGTTTCCATTTCGCCCCCAAACGTAGTATGTTCTGAAGCGCTGGCATGTATCGTTTGATGGAAAGAAAAACATAGAATTATTTGGCCCAACCCTGCATACCCGCCTCATTTTTGGTGGTTCTGTACCCCATACACCCATTGCAAAATGGAGCAACAACAAAAAAGTGTATAAACTATTTCCCCGCAACAACTTCATAAAGATCTTCGTGTTTCAAATATTTATTTGCCATTTCTTGAAGAGATAACGAGGTGGTGTTTTTAATTATTTCAATAAATTCATTATAGTATTCTGCGCTTAGACCATAATCTATTAAAATTCTTTGACGGCTAGCCTGTTCAAACACCCCATCCAGGCTTCTCAGAAAAGAACCCAACATATAATTCTTGGCGGTATTTAATTCTTCTTCTCCAACCGCTATGTTACGAAGCCGTTCCAGCTCTTTATATATTTCTGAAACACCAAGATCAACTAGCTCATTGTTAATGTCGGTTTCAATATAAAATACTCCATCATAAAGGTAGGATTCTAGAGCGGAATAAATTCCATAAGTAAGACCCTTTTCCTCTCGAATGTTTGACATAAGCCGAGACCCAAAATACCCACCAAGAATTAAATTTAGCAATTGCATTTTCCTAAAATCCGGATGATTCCGGTTAAATAGTTTACGCCCTATTCTAATGGTGGATTGTACCGAACCCCCTTTATGAATTTCAATTTTCTGTGCCCGTTCCTGTGGGGGTGCGTATTCAAATATAGATTGGTTATGCCGGCCGAAAGTAGAGAGCACATCCGTTATTTTATCAATAACACCGATACCCACAGACCCTGAAGCCATAATGTATTTTAGCTTGCGCCTGTAGTGCATCTCATAGAAAGAAACCAGTGTTTCACGTGAAATATTTTTTATATCATGTTGATAAACAGGGGCTCCATATGGGTTTTTGTTTCCAAAAACAGCCTCAAAGAATGATCTTCTTGCAAGGTAAGAGGTTTTGCTTTCGTTCACCAACAAACGCTGTACAGCATTTTCTTTTTGGGTTTTTATTTCCTCCTCGCTATAGCTGGCATGGGATAAAATATCAACTACAAGAGGCAGACAAGATTCTAGGTGTTTAGGCAGGCAAAACAGGGTAAGAGTTGCATCATCGTTTCCTGAGCGGTTTTGCAAGTACGCACCATAAAAATCAAGGTGCTCAGCCAGTTCTTTAGAAGTGTAGTGGGTGGTTCCTTCAACCAATAATGTGTTTGTTGCGCTTGCCACATATGGCGCAGGTTGAAGACGAGCGCCTGCATCAAACACAAACTCGATCTTCAGCACCTCAACATTGGGGTCATTCACGGAATAAATTTCAACCCCGCTTGCTATCGTTGAGCAAACTGCCGGAGTTATTTGAACCTTATCAATTTCCCGCACGTTTGGGGCCGATATTCTGTTAATTGGCATTTTTATTTATATAAAATAGGGTAGAGCAGTTTTCGGGTTTAAGCATATCTGTTCCTGCTGCTTTAAGTGTGTTTAAATTCACCGCCAGATAATGCTCCACCTCTTTGTTTGCAATTTCAATATCGCCTAGCATTTCACAATATGCTAGTTTCATGGCCCTGTTCAGCACACTTATTTCATTAAAGCGTATGTTGGTTTCTGTTTTATTTTTTACTTTCTGCAACTCCTTTTCTGCTATATTTTCTAACGCCCATTGCAGGGTTTTTTCTATTTCTTTATTTGCTTGTTCGTGCGTGATGTTTTTCATCAGTTTACCCTCAATTATAAACAAACCGCGATCAACATCACCCGATATATAACAATCAAGTTCAGAGAATAACCGTTGTTTTTTAACAAGTTCCTGATATAAGATTGCCGAGCGCCCGGAACCTAGCATGTCTGATAATAAATCTGCTTCGTAATATCCATTTTCCATGCGAGCTGGCATATGGTATGCTTTAACAATAGCATGCAGCGGCACATCTGCCTCAATGCCCTGAAAACGGGCCGCTGTTTGCTTTGGCTCTTGCCCATAGCTTGGTTTGCGCACCTCTCTGGTCGGTATGTCTGCAAACCATTTTTGGCAAAACGCCTTTGTTTGTTCAAGGTTGATATTTCCGGCTACAACCAGAATGGCATTATTAGGAGCATAGAAAGAGAAAAAGAAGTCCTTTACATCATCCAGTGTTGCTGATTCAATATGGCTTATTTCTTTGCCAATTGTTGGCCAACTGTAAGGATGAACCTTATAGGCCAAGGGGAGCAACTTTAACCAAATGTCTCCATACGGTTGGTTCAGGTAACGTTCTTTAAACTCTTCAATTACCACATTGCGCTGCACATCCAGCGAATGCTCATTAAAATTAAGGCTCAGCATACGGTCGCTTTCTAGCCAAAAGCCCGTTTCAATATTTTGCTGCGGCAGTGTGAGGTAATAATTGGTAATATCGTTGCTGGTAAAAGCATTGTTTTCTCCACCGGCTTTTTGCAGGGCATCATCATAATCCGGAATATTTACTGATCCCCCAAACATGAGGTGTTCAAATAAATGAGCAAAGCCGGTTTTATTAGGCAGCTCATTTTTTGAGCCAACCTTATAAAGAATGTTTAATACGCAGAGTTTGGTATTGGGATCGTGGTGGTGAATGACCGTAAGCCCATTTGGAAGAAAAAAACGCTGATAGTTGATCAATTACTTGGGTGTTTTATGCTACAAGGCAAATTTACCCTGTTTTTTTGCATTAGAGCGCGTCAGCGGTGCGGAAAACACAAATGGTGCCCCAGGCCTAAATAATTTAATAGACACAAAATAAATGGGTCGAATTTAATACACTCATTAGCAGCCACTTTGGTATAAAATACAAGCTTTTGATGTGCACATGCGTTGAAAACTGTCAATAACCTTAAGCACTTGCGGGATTAAGTTAAACAAGGCATGCTTAAAAAATAACATACCTTTGCCATGAAGATGAAAAACAGAAAACAAACCCAGGGAGCAAAAAAAACTTCCGGAAAATTTGGTCAGGCAAAAACAGGTGGCCGAAACAACAAAAAGAGCAATAGTCGATTTACGGAGGAAAAAAGGGGCCCATTTAAAAAATCCAGACCTGCAATTTCTTCAAAAAATAAAGCAGAACAGGATGGCGTAAAAAGCAGATTTGGAAAGCCTGCAGAAAAATCAAGCCGCACCAATACCATAGATAAAGCCAAAGCACGTTTGGCCGACAAAAGAACATCTCCCAAAAACGAGAAAGAAAAGCCATTTAGCCGTAATCGTACAAATAAACAAGGAGATGGTCGCAAATCATTATTTGATGGCGGCAGAGACAAACAGGTTGAAAGAAGGGGGTCGGAAAAACGAAGCTTTACAAAAAAGAGTACCGATAAAAAATTTACGTATAAAAAGGGGTATCAAAAATCATATGAAAAAAAGCGCAAAGAAACGGATGTTGCAACGGAATCTTTTGACGGTGAAATCAGACTAAACAGGTATTTGTCCAATGCGGGTGTTTGCTCCAGAAGAGAAGCAGACGAGTTGATAGCAGCGGGTCTTGTAAGTGTAAACGGAGTTACTATTACAGAGCTTGGCTCAAAAGTAAAGCCAGGCGATGAGGTGAAGTTTAACAACGAGCGTCTATCAACCGAAAGAAAAGCATATATTATTATGAACAAGCCTAAGGATACAATCACATCCTTAGAGGATCCGGATAAAAGAAGAATAGTAACCGATTTACTCATTGGACATGATTTGCCAAGGGTTTATCCGATAGGCCGTTTGGATAGAAACACAACAGGTGTGCTGATTTTAACAAACGATGGCGAATTGTCACAGCGGCTCATGCATCCAAAATACGGCATCCAGAAAGTGTATAAGGCAACACTCAACAAAAACTTTAAAGGCGAGCACCTATGGGAGCTTGCCAACGGCTTGGAATTAGAAGATGGATTTATGAAACCCGATGCGGTGCTTATGCCTGACCCTGCCCAAAAAAACGAAGTGATTGTTGAACTGCACAGCGGCAAAAACAGAATTGTTCATAGGCTTTTTGAGACTTTGGGTTATTCGCTTGATAAGCTGGATCGCGTAGTGTATGCAGGCTTCAACAAAAAGGGCATGAAACGCGGTGAATGGCGAGAGTTAAATGCAAGAGAAGTATCACAGTTAAAAAAACAAGTGCAGTTGTAGGCACATGCAGATTATTCAAATAAAAAATTAATTTCGTACGCTAATTTATTTTAACAAATGAACACGTTACTTTTTATTGGAAATCTTGGTGGTGGCGAGTGGATTCTGATTATTCTGGCCATACTGTTATTGTTTGGCGGTAAAAAAATTCCTGAATTGATGCGTGGCGTGGGCCAGGGCATCAGAGAATTTAATGATGCCAAAAAGAATGTAAAATCTCAGATAGAGGAGGGCATGAAAGAAAAAGACAAGGCCAAGGAAGAAAGCAAATAATTCGTGAAAAGATATAATAGTCTTAATGAGATAAATGCCGATATGCAGGCAGGCAAGATCACCATGCGTGGTCTTGTTTCGTATTATCTGGATAATATTGAAAAACAAAAAATGCTGAACGCCTTTTTGGAAGTGTGGGCGGAAGAAGCGTTGCTTGCAGCAGAGCGGGTTGAACAAAAAATAAAAAATGGCACCGCAGGCAAACTTGCCGGAATGGTAATTGGCCTGAAAGATAATATCTGTTATAAGGGTCATTGTGTTTCTGCCTCATCAAAAATCCTAGATGGTTTTCAGTCTGTTTATTCCGCTACTGTGGTAGAAAAATTGCTGGCCGAAGACGCCATCATTATTGGTCGTTTAAACTGCGATGAATTTGCTATGGGCGCATCAAATGAAAACTCAGCTTTTGGCAGGGTACTTAATGCAGCCAACCATGATCATGTTTCCGGAGGCTCTTCCGGAGGGGCTGCAGTTGCTGTTCAGGCTGATTTGTGTTTGGCGGCACTCGGATCTGATACGGGAGGTTCTGTTAGGCAGCCAGCCGCATTTTGCGGTGTATATGGACTTAAACCAACTTATGGCCGTGTATCGCGTTATGGCCTTATAGCCTATGCTTCATCTTTTGATCAGATTGGTCCGCTTACAGCAAGCATATCCGATATGCAGCTTATTATGCAGGTAATAGCAGGCAAGGATTTAAATGATGCCACTACATCTGCACAACCGGTACCAAACTTTACTACTTGCATGCCCCGGCTTAAAGCAAAAATTGCGGTGATGAAAGAAGGGTTATATCATAATGGGGTAGATGCAGAGGTGAAAAAAGCGGTAGAAGAAACCATTGAAAAACTAAAGACAAACGGTCACCAGGTAGAGGAAATTAGTTTTCCGCTGCTGGATGTGCTTGTTCCTGTATATTACGTACTTACTACAGCAGAGGCCTCATCCAACTTGTCTCGTTTCTCCGGATTGATGTATGGCTATAGAAGTCCGCAGGCAAAAGACCTGGAAGATACTTATAAAAAATCGCGTAGCGAGGGTTTTGGCCCTGAGGTAAAAAGAAGAATCATGCTAGGTACCTTTGTTTTGTCGGCCGGTTTTTTTGATGCTTATTACAGCAAAGCACAGCAAGTGCGCAGGTTGGTTCGTGAAACCACAAACCATATTTTTGAAAAATTTGATTTTATTCTTTTACCCACCACACCAACACCGGCATTTAAAGCAGGTGAAAAATCAAAAGATCCCATAGCCATGTACCTTGCGGATATTTTTACAGTGCATGCAAATATTGCCGGAAACCCGGCTGTTTCTATTCCTTGTGGCACACACAGCAACGGATTACCGATGGGTGTTCAGCTTATGAGTAAAAATTTTACGGAGGCCGAGCTGCTTGCTTTTGCCAATACACTTTAATCCTGTATCAGAACTTGTGATGAAAAAATGCTTTTTATTTTTCAGCCTTTTATATCTTTTGTTGCCACTCAGCGGATACTGCCAGATTAAAGCTGGAAGCGAAGAGATTTATCAGGCAAGGCTTGCTGCACTTAAATCACCCGTTGATTTAAGCTATCACCCCGAAGTAAAAAAGCATATTGATGCGTATTTGGAAAATCCTGAAAAAACAAGGGAAATTATAGGAATGAGTAAGGTTTATTTTCCAATGATTGAAAAGGCACTCAAACAAAAAAACCTACCAATCGATTTAAAATATCTTGCCGTGTCGCTTTCAGGGTTGGATCCGCTTACCCAAAATCCTTATGGCGCAACAGGCGTTTGGATGATGATGTACAACGTTTCAAAGATGTATAAGCTAAAGGTAAATTCTTTTGTTGATGAAAGAAAAGACATCAGAAAGTCAACCGCGACAGCTGTTACGCATTTTAAAGATTTATATAGTATTTACCGGCAATGGCCATTGGTTATTGCCTCATATGCCTGTTCTCCGGTTATGCTAAATAAATGTATACGCATGGCAGAAAACAGCCTATATTTTTGGGAAATTTATCCTTATATACCAGAGAACACCCGTGAGGTATATCCGCGTTTTGTGGCAGCAGCATACATCCTTAACTACTACAAAGAACACGGCATTAGGCCCATATACCCCGAACTCTATACAGAAAATGATAGTGTTCTTGTAAACAAGTGGCTTTCTTTTCAGCAAATTTCTGCAACCATTGATATTCCGCTGGAGCAGCTAAGAAAGCTTAACCCGGTTTTTAAGAAAGATATAATTCCTTATAATGTTGATGGATACTGGATATATTTACCAAAAACAAAAGGAAAATTATTTGAGTTGCTTAAAGACTCTGTATACAACCCGTTGCCAAAACCAACCGAATTTGCACCAACTATTATTCAACAAGCCCCGGCAGATTCTACATCGGTGCAAGATGCAACAACAGCAACCACACAGCCAATAGCAGAGAAAGAGACGCTTAAGTTTGATAAAAAGAGGGTAAGCTACACGGTAAAAAAAGGAGATATGCTGTCCGATGTTGCCGATTGGTTTGATGTAACCCCAAAAGAAATAAAATCATGGAACAAGCTTAAGTCAGATAAACTCAAGCGCGGCCAGAAACTAACGATTTGGGTTAAGGCCAGCAAAACCGGATACTACAAGCGGATTAATGGCATGAGTGCCACACAAAAAAGAAAGCTGAAAAGAAAAGATTAATCAAAAAAATCTTCCGGCTTAGGAACTCTGAACACCAAAAAATTGGTTCCCAAAAAATTTAGAATTGCATTTACAACGATAGATGCTGCATTAGAAACTGTGGTATCATATTTATAAGCCCAGCCAGACAGGTTGCTCATTTGCAAATGGTCTAACACCCAGTAAACAGGCTGGTGCAGACGCAACAGGTGATCGCACGTATAATTAAAAATAAGATACACCACAAAGGTTGCAGCATAAACAATCACATATTTCACTAGGTATTTTTCCCCGTCATCGGTTCGGTCTACGTACGTCCAGAATTTATTAAGGGTAAACCCAACAAAAAATCCTATAACATAGCCAATGGCTTTGCCCAAAAGATTATACTGCGGAAACTGCATGGAAAAAACCCAGAAAACAAACAAGCTAACCAATGCGCTGGCTGCACCAACAAAACAGAATTTGATGAATTTATGAAGAAAGGGATGCTTTCTTACTTGTTTGCGTATGGAATGAAAAACCCCCGACATGTTGCAGCAAAATTATAATAATGTTGCTCATATCAAACCCAAGTTTAAAGGCGGCCCTCGTCTGCAAAACTGTAATAGGTTTTTTCTCCTATAATAATATGGTCTATCAAATGAATATCAAGCAAGTTTGCAGCTTGCTTTATTTTATCCGTTAGCCTCACATCTGCCTCGCTGGGCTTAACCGAGCCGGACGGATGATTGTGGCACAGAATAATACAGGAGGCCAGCTCATCAATGGCGTAACGCATAATTATTTTCGGATCGGCTACGGTGCCGCTTACTCCGCCTTCGCTAATCCGTTTGGCACCAATAAATTTGTTTGAACGATTGAGCAGCATTACCCAAAACTCCTCATTTTTCAGGTCGGCCAGCATGGGCTCAAAGTATTGGTATGCATCTTTGCTTGAGGTAAAGGCATTGCGCTGCAGCGGTTCGGTTTCTTTTCTTCTTCGGCCAAGCTCCAGCGCAGCTGCAATGGTAATGGCCTTTGCTGTGCCAATGCCCTTCACTTTCTGCAATTCCTTTACACCCAACTTTCCCAACTCGTTTAGGTTGTTGTTGGCCAGTTTAAGCACTTGCCGCCCTAAATCAAATGCGGTTAACTCACGCGTGCCGGTGGCAATAAGTATGGCCAGCAGCTCAGCATCGCTTAATGAAGCCTTGCCTTTCATCAATAGTTTTTCACGTGGCCTGTCATCTTCTGCCCACTGCTTAATACCTAACAGTTTCGACTCTTCACTCATCCATAACGAAAGTAGCAACCTGATTAATGAAGAAAAAATAATGCTACAAAAAATAGCAATTGCAACAAATAAAGTATGGGCGCAATTGGGTTTTTGGTGTGTATATGAAGTTTAAAAAACAAGAAGTTAAATGCAAATGAAAACGCAAACCAGGCGGTATAATTTTGCATGGGAACCACATTGTTTTGCCAGTACCAGAAATCAAAAGCAGGAGCCACCTGTTCTATAAAAAAATCTACAACAACCATTAAGCCTGCACCTATGCCGGAGAGCAATACCGGGTTGTTTTGTTGGCCACCAGCAATTTTGGTAGCAACAACAGAGGAGCAGTAGCTTAACAATAACCAGTTTATGCCGATAATAACGGGTACATCGAGTAACTTTATTCCCAGATTGTTTCCATAAAAATAATGGCCAAAAATGCGACCCGTTTCTACCCCTGCCCACTCAATAATAAAGCCGCAAACAAAAACCACCAGTGCATAAACGAGCAAAGCTCTTTCGTTTATCGGATGAAACGCAAATAAAATGCCTGCGCTAATAAGTAGATTTATGGGTGTTAGGTGCATAACCTGCCATTGGCCTGTAATAGTGCCAACTGCGCCAACAGCATAAAGTATCAATAAAATTAGAATAGCAGCAGCTTGTCTTTTATTCATGCATCATCTTCGTTTATGAGTTGAGCTACAATGCGTGCGCTGTTTAGGCAAAGCGGTATGCCACCACCCGGGTGCACGCTGCCCCCGCAAAAATACAAACCATTTATTTTGCTGCTAAAATTTTTATGACGCAAGAATGCAGCAAACATATTATTGCTGGCATTGCCATAAAGTGCTCCTGCAAAACTTCCGGTTTTTTGCTCAATGCTTCGTGGGTCCAGCACAGATTCATATACAATCAATGGCTCAATTTCTGTATGCAGCAAGCGAGATAATTTTTTAATAATCTGCTTTTTTGCTTTTTTTATTTCGTCATCCCATTCTTGTCCGCTGTTGTTTGGCACATTAATCATCACAAACCAGTTTTCGCAACCTGCCGGTGCGTCTGCTTGGTTGTATTTAGAGGTAATGTTTATATAAACCGTTGGGTCATGGTAAATACTTTTTTTATTAAACAGGCAATCAAACTCTGCTTCATAGTCCGATGAAAAAAACACATTATGCAAATCCAGTTGCGCAAACGTACGGTTAATGCCCCAGTAAAATATAAGCGCAGAGGAAGATTTTTCCTGCTTCAGAATTTTTTCGGGCGCCTTATGCCCGGGCAATAACCTGCGATAGGTTTGATGAACATCGGCATTGCTCACCACATAATCGGCCGCTATTTCTTTGACGTTTGCCACAATTCCCGAAGCCCCACTTTTATTAGTAAGTATTTGATGCACGCGCGCATTAAAATAAAAGGTTACGCCAAGCTCTTTTGCCAGCCTATAAAGGCTTTGTGTAATTTGGTGCATGCCACCAACAGGAAAAAAAGAGCCTATGCCATGCTCCAGGTGGGGTATCATATTAAGCAGGGCGGGCGCTTTATATGGACTGCTACCATTGTAAGTGGCAAAGCGATTAAAGTATTGCACCAGATAAGGGTTTTTTAGCGCCTGTTTGTTTTCGTCATTCATACTGCCCCAAAGCCCAATTCGCCATGCGTTTGCAATACCCTTTAGGGTTTGACGGTTGGTGTAGTTGTTTAACCGATGCAGGCTGTGCCTTATAAAAATAGGTGCAGTAAGCTCATACCTGAACTTTGCCTTTTTCAGGTAATTAAAAAAAGGTGAAACATCGCTTATGCCCAATGCCGATTTTAATTCGGCCGCCATTAAATCCTGATCATGGTAGGCTATAAAACGCACACCATCATCAAAAAAATAGCAACATGTTTTTTCGAGTTGTAAGTAATTAAAATAATTAACAGGGTTTTTTCCGGCAAGTGTAAACAATTCATCAACCTGGTGGGGCAAAGTAAACAGGGAAGGGCCGGCATCAAAACGAAAACCATTGCCGGTTATCTCAGATAATTTTCCTCCCGGATATGCATTGGCTTCATAAACGGAAACACGATAGCCTGCGCATGCCAGCCTAATGGAGGTGGCAATGCCCGCGATGCCCGAACCGATGATGATGATGTGTTTCATGTAATGATTAAACCCTGTTAATAGGTTTATTTATTTGATTTAGCTCGTTTTTAAAGTCAACAAATTTCAACTAAACATTTTTTATTAAACAATTTTGTAATAAAATCTTTTAATATGATATACCCATCATCACTATTCAATGAAAAAGCTTACACTACTTTTCTTCATAACCTTGTTACAAGCAAAAGTGTTTGCTCAAAAAAGCGGTATCATTACCGGCCAGGTTAAAGACCGCAACACGCAGGAGCTGCTTATTGGGGCAACGGTGCTGCTTGAGGGCACAGGTCTTGGTGCACAAACAGATGCCGATGGGCGATTTAAGATAAGTGGCATACCTCCAAAATCATACAACGTGCTGGTTCAGTACGTGGGGTATAAGCCAAAAACCATTTTTAATGCCGTGGTTACCACGGGCAATATTCTTAATTTTAATATAGAGTTGGATCCTGAATCTAAAAATTTGAATGAAGTGGTGGTGCGGGGGCGCACCTTTGGCAAAAAAACTGAAACACCCCTGTCGGTTCAGAGCCTTACTGCCGAAGAAATTAGAAGCAACCCCGGTGGTAATTTTGATATATCGCGCGTTATTCAAGCTTTGCCAGGTGTGGGGGGCAGCACAGGTGGTGCCGCGTTCAGAAACGATATTATTATACGCGGTGGCGGACCCAATGAGAACGTCTTTTACATTGATGGGATAGAAATACCTGTTATTAACCACTTTACTACACAAGGCAGCACTGGCGGGCCACAGGGCATCTTAAATGTTAGTTTTATAGAAGATGTAACACTAAGTTCAAGCAGTTTTGGTGCCCGGTATGATAACGCACTTTCTTCGGTAATTGCATTTAAACAAAAGGAAGGAAACAGGGAGCGGTTACAGGGCAATGCCAGGTTAAGTGCATCTGAGTTTGGCCTAACACTTGACGGGCCGCTTACTAAAAACACCACCTTTCTTGCATCGGCCCGCAGAAGTTATTTGCAATTTTTATTTCAGGCAATTGATTTGCCCATCAGGCCCAACTACTGGGATTTTCAATACAAAACAACCACACGCATTAATGACAAAACAACACTTACCACCTTGGGTGTAGGCGCCATAGATGAGTTTAGTTTTGCTGTACCTAAAGAGTCAACACCTGAAAAGGAATATGCCATTCGTTCAAACCCTATTATAAACCAGTGGAACTATACGGTTGGCGCATTGGTAAAAAGGCGTATGAATAATGGCGTGCTCAATATATCGGCCAGCAGAAACATGTTCGAAAACAGGCTTGACAGGTTTGAAGATGGCAGGCATAATGAAGAGGCTTTTCGTGTATTGAAAATCAGGTCACGCGAAATTGAAAACAAATTCAGGCTGGATATAAACAAGTATTTGGGCAAATGGAAATATAGTTATGGTGGGGCCTTTCAATATGTTAAGTTTAGTAACGAAGGGTTTACGCGTATTAGAAACGCTGTTAAAGGCGCAAGCGGTGTAGATAGCATACCGGCTGTAAGTGTTGGACTTAACTCGGACATTGAGTTTTTTAGATACGGTTTTTTTGGCGAAGCAAACCGCAAGATAATGGACAACAGGCTTTCCCTAACTATAGGTTTACGTGCAGATGGAAACACCTTTACGCAAACCGGTAACGAGTTTTGGCGCACCTTTTCTCCCCGCTTTTCTGCAAGTTATGCCCTAACAGAGCAATGGAATATTAATGCAACCGTTGGGCGCTATTACAAGTTGCCAATATATACCGTATTGGGGTTTAGAGATGCCACGGGCAATCTGGTAAATAAAGACAATGATTACCTGGCAGTAAACCATTATGTGGCTGGCATAGAATTTTTGCCAACAAACGCCACACGCATAACGGTAGAAGGTTTTTATAAGCAGTATAGCCAATATGCAGTGTCGGCCGCTACCGGTATATCCCTAGCAAACCAAGGCACAGAGTTTGGCGCTATTGGCAATGAAAAAACAATTAGTTCCGGAAAGGGCCGCGCTTATGGTGCCGAGGTTTTTTTTCAGCAAAAGCTCACCAAAAATTTTTATACCACTGTTTCTTATACCTTATTTGTGAGCAGCTTTAGTGGAGCAGATGGCCGTTTTGTTGCATCAGCCTGGGATAACAGGCACCTGCTTTCTGCCATTGCCGGCTATAAACTGCCGCGTGGCTGGGAAATAGGCGTTAAGCATCGGTTTGCGGGTGGATCGCCCTATACACCGTTTGATATGGCTGCCTCACAACAAAACTATTTGCTAACAGGAACAGGGTCTTTTACTTATGGCGATTTAAATACATTGAGGCTTGGTGGTTTTAACCAAACCGATATCCGGGTTGATAAGAAGTTTAATTTTAAACGCATTACGCTGGATATATTCCTTGATATTCAAAATGTAACCCGTAACTCAAACCCGGCAACGCCCCAATACACATTTCAGCGCACGGCAGATAATAGTGGTTGGGCCACGACCGATGGAAAACCAGTGCAGCAAAATGGTAGCAATGCCATTCCGCTTGTGCTAAATAATGTGAACGATACTTTTCTGCCCACCTTTGGCTTCATTGTGGAGTTTTAGCAAATAGCCAAACTTTTGTCTAACTTGTATGTTCTAAAAATTAAACAAACCACCGTTTGTGAAAAAAGCTATTGTCATAGGATCAGGAGTAGCAGGCCTTTCTGCCGCGTCATATCTGGCTAAGATGGGAATGCAGGTTACCGTGCTTGAAAAAAATAATCAGGCCGGAGGTAGGGCAAGGGTGTTTGATGCAGGTGGCTTTTTGTTTGATATGGGACCAAGTTGGTACTGGATGCCCGATGTTTTTGAAAAATTTTACAATGATTTTGGTCATACTACGTCTGACTTTTATAACCTAAAACGGCTTGACCCATCTTACCGGGTTTTTTCTAAAAACGGAGAAGCAGTAGATATACCTGCCAATATGCAGGAGTTAGAGCAGTTGTTTGAGCGTTTTGAAAAAGGCAGCAGCCTGCGCCTAAGGCAGTTTTTAAAAGAAGCAGCGTATAAATATCAGGTTGGCATTAATGATTTAGTTTATAAGCCTAGTTTAAGCCTCCTGGAGTTTGCCGATATGCGGCTGCTTAAAGGGCTGCTAAAAATGGATGTGCTTACAAGCATGAAAAAGCATATCCGGCAATTTGTTTCGCACCCCTTCCTGGTTGAGTTATTGGAGTTTCCTGTATTGTTTTTGGGCGCTATGCCCGGCAACACACCTGCGCTATATAGCCTAATGAACTATGCCGACATGAGCTTGGGAACCTGGTATCCTATGGGTGGCATGCACCAGATAATTAAGGCTTTTGAAAGCATAGCCACAGAACAGGGTGTTTCAATAAAGCTAAACCACGAGGTAACGAAAATAGAAACCGAGGGAATGACCGCCAAAAGGGTTGTTACTACCCAGGGTGTTTTTGAGGCCGATGTAATTGTAGGTGCAGGAGATTACCGCCATATAGACCAGCACCTGCTTCCGGCCGAGAAAAGAAATTATACCGAGCAATACTGGAATTCAAGAAAAATGGCACCTTCGTGCCTTTTGTATTATGTTGGGCTCAACAAAAAATTAACCAATCTTAGGCACCACAATTTGTTTTTTGATGCAGACTTTAATGCCCATGCCAAGGAGATTTATGAAAACCCTCGCTGGCCAAGTCAGCCTTTGTTTTATGCCTCTGTTCCCTCTGTTACTGATGCCACGGTTGCACCCAATGGACAAGAAAACTTGTTTTTATTAATACCCGTAGCGCCCGGGCTTGAAGATACCGATGAGGTAAGAGATAAATATTTTGATATGCTAATGAATAGGCTTGAAAAACTAACAGGCAATGCAATAAAACAGCATGTGGTATATAAAAGATCTTATGCCTTCAGAGATTTTGTAAACGATTATCATTCCTTTAAAGGCAATGCATATGGGCTGGCCAACACATTAAGCCAAACAGCCATACTAAAACCCAGCTTAAAAAGTAAAAAAGTAGCTAACCTGTTTTTTGCAGGCCAACTTACCGTTCCGGGCCCGGGTTTGCCGCCCAGCATCATTAGCGGCAAAGTGGTGGCAGCGCAAATAGAAAAAGAATTTTTAACAAAGGCACATGCTAAAAGCATGGCTGCACATTAATCCCATTAACACCATGAAAGAATTATTTGATTCCGTATCAATACGCACAAGTAAAATGGTAACCAACGCCTATAGTACATCCTTTTCTTTAGGCATAAAATTTTTAGCTAAAAAACTGCACAACCCTATATATGCCATATACGGTTTTGTAAGGTTTGCCGATGAAATAGTAGATACTTTCCATGATTTTGATAAGGCCCTGCTGCTGGAAGAGTTTAAGAATGAAACCTGGACCTCCATAGAAAGAGGCATAAGCCTCAATCCGGTGCTTAATAGTTTTCAGCAGGTGGTAAGGCAATACAATATTGACCCATGGTTAATAGAAACATTTCTGAATAGCATGGAAATGGATTTAAATAAACAGGCGTATGATCAAAAAGGTTATGAGGAATATATTTTGGGCTCCGCAGAAGTGGTTGGCCTAATGTGCCTTAAGGTATTTGTTAATGGAGATGATAAACAGTATAAAGAACTTACACCTTATGCTATGAAACTTGGTTCTGCGTTTCAAAAAATCAATTTTCTGCGAGATTTTAATGATGATGTACAACAGCTGGGCCGCGCCTACTTCCCTCAACTGCAACACAAAGCTTTTAATGAGGAAACAAAAAAAGAAATTGAGGCAGATATACAACACGATTTTTATTTGGGCCTTGAAGGCATAAAGCGTCTTCCTAAAGATGCAAGGTTTGGTGTGTATGTTGCTTATATGTATTACTCAAACCTTCTCAAAAAAATAATGAATATGCCGCCCCAACGCATCATGAAAGAGCGTGTAAGAATAAATGATAAAAAGAAGGTGGCCCTGTTTTTTGGTTCTTATCTCAGGCACAGTTTTAATTTATTATGATCAGAATTGCTACACTGATGATTCTTTTAACATCATTGCTAATCAATGTTGAGGCCATATCCATTCCGGACGCCCGCAAGGCTTATGATGAGGCGGTTTACAAAGCAAGTGCCGGTAAAACCTTTCTGGCTCAGGCAGAAAAATTAAATCCAACAGAACCATTAATCATGGGTTATGTGGGCGCAGTAAAAATGATTATGGCCAAGCATTATTTTAATCCCTGGGCCAAACTCCACTCATTCAACCAGGGAAGAGAGTTGCTGGAAAAAGCATTGGCTGCGCAGCCCCAGGGTGTTGAGCTGGTTTTTCTGCGTTTCAGTATTCAATCTAATTCTCCGGGATTTTTAAATTATAACCAGCATCTGGCAACCGATAAGGCTTTTCTGCTTGCCAATATTGTTTCGCTTAAAGACAAAGTGCTCAAAGAGAAAATATCTAACTACCTGCTATCAAGCGAAGCGCTTACCCCTGCAGAGAAGCAAAAAATTCAAGCAGCGTTATGAAAACAGATGAATTTGTAATACTGGTTGATGAGCAGGACAATGAACTTGGGCTCATGGCAAAACAAGAGGCTCATGAAAAAGCCCTGCTGCACCGGGCGTTTTCTGTTTTTGTATTCAATAATAACGGTGAGTTGCTTTTGCAGCAGCGTGCATTTAATAAATACCATTCCGGTGGCTTGTGGACCAATACTTGTTGCAGCCATCCCAGAGCCAATGAACGTACGCTGGATGCAGCACACCGAAGGCTAATGGAAGAAATGGGTTTTGATTGTGAACTAAAAGAGAAGTTCCACTTTATTTACCGCACACCTTTTGAAAACGGATTAACTGAACACGAGTTGGACTTTGTTTATACCGGTGAGTTTAATGGTATACCACAAATTAATCCGGAGGAGGTAGCATCATACCGCTGGCTTAAAATAGACGACTTGATTAATGAAGTTTACTACCACCCCAACCATTTTACATCTTGGTTCAAAATTATTTTAAAAGAATACCTAAGCAATCTTTAGCTGTTTATTAGTTGTACGCTTCATAATGATTACGGGCAGCGTGCCTTACTTCAATCTTCTGCAAATGCAGCTTAACAGGTTTAAAAAGTGGCCAAAACACACATCCGCTCACCAACCACCAAATTTTGTTACTTTCGCACCGTGGATGTATCCAACCCCCTAAAAAAAACCATAGGCATTATTGGTGGCGGCCAGCTTGGCCGCATGATGATTGAAGAATCACTTAGACTTAACATTGCGTTTAATGTTTTGGATGCACCTGATTGTCCCTGTGCAACACTTGCACAAAAACATTTGCATGGCAAACTAACCGATGCATCACAAATTAAAGAGCTGGCTGCCATTTCCGATGTGCTTACGTATGAAATTGAACATGTAAATGTGCAAGCCCTGCTGGAGCTGGAGCAACAAGGTAAGGAGATTATCCCATCACCCAAAGTGCTTCAGGTAATACAAGATAAGGGGCTGCAAAAAGAGTTTTTTATTAAGCATCAAATACCAACTGCGCCTTATCTATTGGTAAACAATCCGGAAGAGTGGCAGCAGGCCATACAACAATTGGGGGGCGAAAAAATGGTGGCCAAAACGCGTACAGAAGGGTATGATGGTAAAGGGGTGCAAATTTTTAATACAGCAGATATACTTAACTCAAGCAATCATATTCCGTTTACAGAACCGTGTGTACTGGAGCAATTCATTCCATGCCAAAAGGAGCTATCGGTAATGGTGGCGGTTGATAAAAGTGGCAATGTTGTAACCTGGCCTGTGGTGGAAATGGTGTTTGATGCCAAGGCAAACCTGGTTACCTTTTTAGATTGCCCTGCATCAATCAATGAAACTGCAGAACAAAAAGCAAGAGCCATTGCACACCAAACCATTCAGGCGTTTAACAGTGCAGGTGTTTTTGCCGTAGAAATGTTTTTAACGCAAAGTGGAGATATTTTGGTTAATGAAGTGGCACCAAGGCCGCACAATTCCGGCCATCACACCATTGAGGCCTGCTATACATCACAGTTTGAGCAGTTGGTAAGAATACTGGCAGGCTTGCCCCTCGGCAGCACAGATTTAATTCAACCCGCAGTAATGATGAATTTGTTGGGCAGCCCAGGTGTAAATGGCCCATACCTACTTCAGGGGCTTGAAGAGGTAAGTGCCATGCAGGGAGTATATGTGCATTTATATGGAAAAAAAGAAAGCAAGCCTATGCGCAAAATGGGGCACGTAACCATCATTGCGCTTACACTGGCCAAAGCCAGGCAAACGGCAAAACAAGTGCACCAAACACTTGTGTTTGCATCGGCTATTTAATTATTAAAGTTTTTTGGGGCTTCCCCTGATGCATGCACTTGCGCACAGGCCTTATTAGCAACATCAGGGTCGGGCTGTGTGTTGCAAGTCCTCGCCACAACAAGTTGTGTCTGCGGGCTTTTCACTGCCATCCCTAAGCCATGTTTTACAGTGCTTTTGGCCATTAAAAAGTGTTAAATGAATTACATGAGCTTTTAACTAATAAAACGCTAGCTTTCTGAGTTTCTGACTAACTAGTTGGGGTTTCTCCCCAACAACGCCTAGTGACCTTTTATCATGATAAAAAAAGTAACCAAAGATATCGTGGCTTTGAATAGCATATCCTTTTTCAAATTAAAACCCTTATTTCGCAGTACAATTTTAATTGCAACACACCATGAGCAAAACAGTTGGCATTATAATGGGCAGTGATAGTGATCTGGAAGTGATGCAGGAGGCTGCAAAAGTGCTGGAGGCATTTAACGTGCCTTATGAAATAACTGTGGTATCTGCGCACCGCACACCAGAGCGCATGATGGAGTATGCCAAAACAGCCAGAGAGCGAGGCCTTAAAGTAATTATTGCCGGTGCAGGCGGTGCCGCCCATTTACCGGGCATGGTGGCCTCCGTTACCTCTCTACCCGTTATTGGTGTACCTGTAAAATTAAAAGCGCTAGACGGTATGGATTCATTATTGTCTATTGTACAAATGCCTGCAGGTGTTCCTGTAGCAGCAGTTGCTATTAATAATGCTAAAAATGCAGGTTTGCTTGCGGTTCAGATACTCGCCACCCACGATGTGCACCTGGCACATGAAATGCAGAAATATAAAGATAAATTAAAAGAAGAGGTGTTGGAGAAAGCAGCCAGGGTTGAAAAAGGGCCATCATCCATTGGTTTTAAATAACCAGCTATAAGAATTAAGGAAATTTAGGAAACTTTTTAAAATCTGGTTTACGTTTCTCTAAAAATGAGTTTTTACCTTCTTTGGCTTCATCACTCAGGTAATATAGCAGTGTGGCATTTCCGGCAAGTTCTTGTATACCTGCCTGCCCATCCAACTCGGCATTAAAAGCAGATTTAAGCATACGCAAAGCAATGGGGCTTTTATCCATCATTTTTCTGCACCATTCAATGGTTGTATCTTCCAGTTTTTCCAACGGCACCACTTTGTTAACCAAACCCATTTCAAGAGCTTCCTGTGCGTTATATTGGTCGCACAAATACCAAATTTCTCTGGCTTTTTTCTGGCCCACAATTCTTGCCAGATAGCTAGCCCCAAAGCCACCATCAAAACTGCCTACCTTGGGTCCGGTTTGTCCAAAACGCGCATTCTCGGCAGCAATACTCAAATCACAAATTACATGCAATACATGGCCTCCGCCAATGGCCCAGCCAGCCACCATCGCCACCACCGGTTTGGGTATTCTGCGTATCTGCATTTGTAAATCAAGTACATTAAGTCTTGGTACACCATCATCTCCAACATAGCCACCATGGCCGCGCACGCTTTGGTCGCCACCACTGCAAAAAGCATTGCCGCCCTCACCGGTTAGTATCACGCAATATACGTTTTCATCCTGTCGTGCAAGTTCCATTGCTTCGCTCATTTCCTTTACCGTTAGCGGAGTAAATGCATTGTGTTTTTCCGGTCTGTTAATACTTATTTTGGCAATGCCATCTAAAAAAGAAAATTTAATCTCCTTGTATTCTTTAATCGTTTTCCAGGGGTGTTTACTTTCCATGTTATAGTAATTTTATTTTTCTGAATGCCTCAAATGCTTTTGCATTGTCCTTCATGCTGGTCTTTATTTCGAGCACAGCCGCTTTACCTCTTGGGTTAAAAAAGCGGTTTAACATTTGCTCCAAACTGGACAAGTCGCGACAAAAGTAGTATTCCATTTGGTATTGTAAAGCTATTTGCGCAGCAGTATATGCATGCGGGGTGGTAAAAAGCGCTGTTTGATTTTTGTTTATTCCTGGTCCAGGTATCAGGCTAAAAATACCTCCACCACCATTGTTTATTACAATTACTCTTAAGTTATCAGGTATTTGTTTAACCCACCAGGCGTGGCTATCATAAAGAAACGCCAAATCTCCCGTAATTAAAACAGTTGGCCTGTTGTTTACCATTGCTGCACCTACTGCTGTAGATGAACAACCATCTATACCGCTGGTACCACGATTGCCATGCATAATCCAGCTTTGTTGGTATGTGCCCAGCAAACTTACATACCTGATAACACTGCTGTTGGCCAGATGCAGATCAATCGCATCTGGCAAATGCTTTAAAATGGTGTGTGTAATACCAAGCTCATTATTTTTATGTGTATTAACAAAGCGGCCTATTTGAACAAGGGCAAGCTCGGCAGTTTGTTGCCACAAGTTTTTCCATGTTGTATTTACTTTTTCTCCTTCTGCTATTTTTGAAAGCGCGAGCAGATATGTAGAGGCTTTTGTAAAAATGGTATGTGTAACATTTTGATAGGTGTTTACTGTTGGCTCATGCGTTTGAATGCGTATATGTGTGTGCGGCTTTTGTTCTTTTAGCCAAAGCTTTAGTGCTTTTGATAAAACAGGACCACCAAATGAAATGATAAAATCTGGCCTAAGGTTGTGCAGCAAATCCTTTGAAGCATGGCTCAATAAAAAATCAAAACAATTTACCGTTGCTGTTGCATGCTGGTTTGATAGCAAATCAGTTAACACAACCACCTGTGGTAACTTGCCTAGCTCTCTTAATGCAGTAAAGAGCGCAGTATCCGGCTCCATGGATCCGGCCAGCACCAATATGCGTGAACTATTTTGCCAACGCTTTTTGATATCAGCACTAATTTGTACATCCTTTATTTTTGGGTATACAAGGGTAGGCAACTCAACATGTGCCGCTCTTTTTTTAATTGGCTCATAAAGAGGTTCGGTTAGCGGTACATTTATGTGCACGGGTCCTTTGCGTAATGGATTATTTGCTTTAAAAATGGCTTGTGTAACAATGCTTGCAGTTTGTTTTAGGTTCTCCTTGCCATGCGCATAACAAGGTATTTCAAATGATGCAAGCACATGGTTGCCATAAACGTTTTTTTGCACAATCATTTGACCGTCTTGCTGATGGAGCAACTCTGGGGGTCTATCTGCAGTTAGTATCAGTAAGGGCACCTGCTGAAAAAATGCTTCTGCAATGGCAGGAAAATAATTTAATGCCGCAGTGCCCGAAGTGCAGATGAGTACTACAGGCTGCTGCAAATGCCGCGCCATTCCAAGTGCCATATAAGCAGCGCTTCGTTCATCTGCAGCACTGTGGCAGGTAAAATGCACATCAGAGGCAAAAGCCAGTGTTAGTGGTGCAGAGCGCGACCCCGGTGATACAACCACATGATTGATTTTTGCCTTTCGGCATACTTTAGAAGTAATATAAACGTGTTTTTGCACTATTTAGTAAACAACAGCAGGGTGTAAATGTTATCAAGTGTCAAAAATATCGATACAAATGCGTTATGAAAAATAAAATGATTCTCTATTTTTGGTGCTGCTTTAAAAAAACTGATTAACATTAACTTACCTATTTGAATAAATGAAAAGAGTACTGCTGATATTGTGTAGCATATTTTCTTACTGTGCAATGGCTCAGGTTCAGGATCCCGCCTCACCGGGTTTTGATATGGGCGCAACCGATTCTACTACTACCCAAAATCCTTTTGCACCTGACGGAGAAGGTAGCGAGTCTGAACAGCAGGCTCCGGCACCTGTTGTTAAACCCTATGAAAGAATAAAACTAAATGTAGATTCTGTTACCAACCTCATTACCTATACAGGTGTAATTGAACAAGAGGAGAGCCCTTCTGATTCATTATACATGCGAGCCAAGAAATGGGCAGAGAAACAGTTTGGCGGAAAACCATCCTACCAAACAGATAAGCGAAATCAGAAACTGGTAATCAATGGTTATTTAGAAGCATATTCTTACTCTAACAAATACACAAAAAAATCAATAGGCCGCTATAACTTTAAAATGACGGTTTGGATAAAAGAAGGCCGTTACCGTTATGCAATTACTAACCTTGTGCACGAGGGGATTAAAGGAAATGCAGGCGAGGCGACAAGAAATTATTTTGAGTACTATTATACCACTACCATCAATGTAAAAGGTAGTGACCAAACCCTGCGTTATGCCGATAAAGAACTAAACAAGATGATAGACGGCTTTGTTAAGGCCATGAAAGATCCTGTTTTTGTTGATGAGGAAGATTGGTAGGCAACCAATAATCTTATTTTATTAGTGTAATTATTTTTTCTCCCATTTGCGCAGCTATGCCGCTCCAACTAAAGCGTGCATAAAAAGCTGCAGGTATTACAGGTTGTTTTCCTTCGCTTTGCTTTATCGCATTTGCAAATGCCTGCCACTCAAAATCTGGTACCACAACCAAATTCTCTCCGCAAATCTGCCGGTCAATACCCTCGGCACCGGTATTGGTAGAAACTACTATTTTATTTAAAGCCAGCGCATCAACTGCTTTGGTTTTAATTCCTCCACCATTTAGAATGGGATTTACCACTACATCGGCAGCCAAAACATAATCATCAATGTTTTCTACAAACCCTGCATGTATTATTTGATTGTTTCCTGCAATGGCAGCAAGAAAATCCGGTTGCGCCCTGCGGCCGCAAACAATAAATACATATTTGTCGGCATCAAGTAATGGCAATACGTTGGATAGCATAACATCCAGCGCTTCGCGGTTGGGCGGATAATCCAGCGAACCAAAAAAAAGCAATATTTGCTGATGAGGCTTAATATTGTATTGGATCCTGATTTGTTCAGCTGCACCATTATCTGCCGGTGGTTCCTGCACGTCTACACCATAAGGTGTAACCAATGTTTTATGTTTATTAATACCGAAGTATTTAATGGCCCTTTCTCGATCCTCTTCGGTAACAAAAAATACATAATCCATGCTGCGCAGGCACCAGCGCTCATAAACAAATAAGAACCACCACCACCATTTGTTTACCGATTTAAAGCGTAAAAACTCAATATTATTGGAGCGCATCACCATGGGTTTGCCGCTAAGCATTTTAAGGAAAAACGCCATTGCCCAAAACCAAGGTTGTTCCATAAATACTGCATCAATTCTTTTGCTTTTAATTAGCCGCAGTAAATCATATACCAAAAACAGATTTAAATATCGCTGTGGTTTAAATTTCACATACGATATCATTTCAAAATCAAAACGAAGGTGATCAACGGAACTAAAGGGTTCGCATGTAAAAAGCGTTACACGGTGCTGTTTTCCTAAAGAATTAAACAAGCGCATGGAGGAGTAATCTCCGCCACAGGTGGGCGGCAAAAACGGGTAAGGAACAATGGCTAATATGTTTAGCTTTTTCACTTTATTTCCTCGTAATCTACGTATTCGCCAATATTTTTATTGTTGTCGCCACATTTTGCGTTATTGGTGTCTATATGTATTTCGCCCTCTTTTTTATTTGTGTATTGCGGTTTGCCCGCTTGGTAGGTAAACACTTTTGATTTAACGGTAACGCCAAATAGCTTTCCGAAGATGAAACGGAAAACCACATAAAATACAAACAGGTATAATAAAAATTTAAACATGATACTACTATGGCTGTTGAGTTTGCAAAGTTAGCAATTCCGCTACATCTGCAAAGCCAGGTGTGTCGCGCTAATTTCGTGCCCAAAAAACAAAGAGCCGTTTTTGTTAAAGGTATCGGCATCGTCTGTGGTATAAAACCGGCAGGTATTATTTACCGTAAGTTTTTCTTTTATTTCCGGATGCCTGTGCAAATAATCTTTGAGGCTGCTTGAAACCAATTCACCTTGCGAAAGCAAGGTAATATGTTCCGGCAAAAACGATTTTATCTTAGGGGCAAGTAATGGATAGTGTGTGCAGCCCAATACAATGGTATCAATTTGTGCGTCTTTATGAAGCAGGTTTTGTATATGCTGTTTTATGTAATAATCTGCACCGGGTTTGTCAAACTCATTGTTTTCAACCAGTGGTACCCACATGGGGCAAGCCTCTTGCACCACCTGCATGTGCGGATAAAACTTTTTTATCTCAACCACATATGAATCTGACGCTACGGTTCCTGCTGTAGCAAAGACACCTATATGTCCGGTTTTGGAGTATTTGCCAACTATTTCAGTAGTAGGCCTGATGACACCCAGCACCCGTTTGGCAGGGTCTATTAGCGGTAAGTCTTTTTGTTGTATAGTGCGCAGGGCTTTTGCAGAAGCTGTATTGCATGCCAGTATCACAATTGGGCAGCCCATATCAAACAACTGTCTCACACATTGAAGGGTATATTGATGTACGGTATCAAAAGACCGGTTGCCATAAGGTGCACGCGCATTATCGCCCAGGTATAAATAATCGTATTGAGGCAGGTGTTTTACAAATTCACGCAAAACAGTGAGTCCGCCATAGCCGGAATCAAATACACCTATTGAGCCTTTTATAGTCATAACTACATGAGCAGTAAATCTACCTGCTCAGATACATACTCTTTTCTTTGGTCCACTGACGGAAAATGGGGTCTTGCAGGTCTTTGATGAAACGAATGGCTTCACCTGTTGATTTCATCTCGGGCCCTAACTCTTTATTCACGCCTTCAAACTTATTGAATGAAAAAACGGGTTCTTTAATGGCATAACCTGTGAGCTTTCTTTCAAAAGTAAAGTCTTTAAGTTTATGTGTGCCCATCATTACCTTGGCCGCAATATTTACATATGGAATCTGGTAGGCTTTTGCAATAAATGGCACAGTGCGTGAGCCGCGAGGATTGGCCTCAATCACATACACTTTATCATTTTTGATGGCAAACTGAATATTCAGCAGTCCGCGGATATTCATTTTATGAGCCAGTTTAATGGCATAGGCCTCCATTTGATCCTGCACAGTTTTGCTTAGGCTAAAAGGTGGCAACACTGCGCTTGAATCTCCGGAGTGGATACCGGCAGGCTCAATATGCTCCATCATGCCAACAATATGCACATCGGTACCATCGCAAATCAGGTCAATTTCTGCTTCTTCTGCACGATCCAGGAAGTGATCAATTAGAACGCGGTTTCCGGGTAAATCGCCAAGCAATTCGATAACTGCTTTTTCCAGGTCTTCATCATTAATTACAATTTTCATTCCTTGTCCGCCCAAAACATAGGAAGGCCTAACCAATACGGGATAACCAACTTTATTGGCAACCTGAATGGCTTCTTCTGCGTCTTCTGCCACGCCATAATCAGGGTAAGGAATGCCCAGTTCTTTTAACAAATCAGAGAATGATCCGCGATCTTCTGACAGATCCATATCAGGGAAACTGGTACCAATAATTTTTATGCCGGCTTCATGCAGCTTTTTTGCCAACTTTAAAGCTGTTTGACCGCCTAGTTGCACAATTACACCTTCCGGCTTTTCAAGCTCAATAATTTCACGCAAGTGCTCCCAGAATACCGGTTCAAAATATAGTTTATCGGCCATATCAAAATCGGTGCTCACGGTTTCGGGATTGCAGTTAATCATAATGGCCTCATAACCGCATTCTTTAGCGGCAAGTAAACCATGAACGCAACAGTAATCAAACTCAATTCCCTGCCCAATTCTGTTAGGGCCCGAGCCCAATACCACAATTTTTTTTCTGTTAGAAACCACACTTTCATTTTCTCCATCAAATGAAGAATAAAAGTAGTTGGTAGGAGAGGGGAACTCAGCAGCGCAGGTATCAACCATTTTGTAAACGCGGTGAATGCCCATTTCCTTGCGCAGGTTCCAAACATCATCCTCTGTTGTATCTCCACCAAGCAAGTGGGCAATTTGCACATCGGTATAGCCTTTTTGCTTCAGGTCAATAAGTAACTGTTTGGGCAAATTTTTTAAATTAAACCTTCTGGTTTGCGCTTCAATAAGGGCCAGATCATTTATTTGGTTTAAGAACCAGCGGTCAATGCCGGTAATTTTTTCAATGGATGAAATGGGCATTCCCAAACTCAGCGCATCTTTTACGGCAAATATTCTATCCCACGATGGGTTCTTCAGTTTTTCTACAATTTGCTCCAGGTTACGGCTTTGGTACCCATCTGCGCCCAAGCCGCTGCGCTTAATCTCAAGAGATTGTATGGCTTTTTGTAACGCTTCAATAAATGTGCGGCCAATGCCCATGGTTTCTCCAACCGATTTCATTTGAAGCCCCAAACGCTTATCAGCCCCTTTGAACTTATCAAAATTCCAGCGAGGCACTTTTACAATTACATAATCCAATGCAGGTTCAAAGTATGCCGATGTGGTTTTTGTAACCGGATTTTTTAATTCATCCAGCGTGTAACCGATAGCAAGTTTTGAAGCAATTTTTGCAATAGGATACCCTGTTGCTTTAGATGCCAGTGCAGAAGAGCGTGATACACGCGGATTAATTTCTATGGCAATAATATCTTCATTAGCCGGGTTTACCGCAAATTGCACATTGCAACCACCATGAAAATTGCCAATACTGCGCATCATGTGAATGGCCATATCGCGCATGCGCTGGTAGCAGGTATCGCTCAGGGTCATTGCGGGCGCTACGGTTATTGAATCACCCGTATGAATGCCCATTGGGTCAAAGTTTTCTATCACACAAATAACGGCTACATTATCTGCTTTGTCTCTTAATAACTCCAACTCATATTCTTTCCAGCCAAATACTGCTTTTTCTACCAGCACTTCATGTGTAGGTGAAGCAGATAAACCTTTTTGCAAAGCAGCATCCAGCTCTTCTTTTTTCAGAACAAAACCGCCACCTGTTCCCCCCAATGTATAGGATGGTCTGATAACAATAGGTAAGCCCAACTCCTGTGCAATTTCTTTTCCTTCCAGAAAAGAGTTGGCCGTGCGAGAAGGAGCAACCGCAATACCCAGCTCAATCATTTTTTGTCTGAAGAGTTCACGGTTTTCTACCGTATCAATGGCTTTTGTGTCTACACCAATCAATCTAACCCCGTGTTTTTGCCAGATACCCAATTCCTCACATTCAATACACAGATTGAGTGCGGTTTGTCCACCCATGGTAGGCAATACGGCATCAATTTTTCTTTCGGATAGAATTTTATCAATAGAATCAGAAGTAAGCGGAAGCAGGTACACATGATCGGCTGTAACAGGATCCGTCATGATGGTAGCCGGATTGCTATTAATAAGCGTAACCTCTATTCCTTCTTCTTTTAGTGAGCGGGCCGCCTGGCTGCCTGAATAATCAAACTCACAGGCTTGTCCGATGATAATAGGTCCGCTTCCGATAATTAATACTGATTTGATGCTGGGGTCTTTTGGCATGAGCAAATGGTTTAAATGAACCTTCCCCGACAGGCGATTTAACCTATGTCTGAAAATTGGGCAAAAATAATCGAATAATTCAAACCGAAAAGAGTTGTGCATAAAAGATTCGGCAACAGGTTGTATATTTATAGTCGATTTGAAGCAACAGATTTATCAATACAAGAACTCCACGGTTTCCTATTACCGCTATGGCAGAGGCAAAGAGGTAATCATTGCATTTCACGGATATAATCAGACAGGAGCAGATTTTGCACCCATTGCAGAAGTGCTACAGCATAAATACACCTTCATTGCCATTGATTTTTTCTGGCACGGTAAATCGGAGTGGCAGGAGCCACATGATGTTACGGAAACAGACTTGCGTGAACTGGTATTAGCAATTATTGCACAAGAACAGCTATTGATGAAAAAGATAACGGTTTGTGGCTTTAGTATGGGGGCCAGAATGGCGCGCGTATTGGTGCAAACTATACCTGAAAGTATAGAACGACTGATATTGCTATCTCCCCCGACAATAGAATTCAATCAGCTTGTAAATTTTACAACAGGCACGTTGTTGGGCTCATTGGTTTTCAAATATGTTGCAACTAACCATAGCATGTTAGTTGTTTGGTTGCAACGCCTGCACAGATGGAAAATACTAAACAGATCGGTATATCTTTATTCTTCAAAAAATATTGGCGAAAAACAACGCATGACAAAGGTTTATAAAACATGGACTGCACAGCGCAGGCTCAGAACAAACCTTGCCCAAATTGCCCGTTTGGCAAACAAGCATAAAATAGAACTGATATTGATTGCCGGAAAAAACGATGCCCTGGTCCCACCTTACAAAATGATTAAATATGTGCGGAATCTATTTCAAAAGTACAAGGTGTTTTTGGTTAGAAAAAAGCATGAGCTGGTTACACCTGAAACGATTCATCTACTAAGAAAACTATTGATTGATTCTTAAGTCTTTTGAAAAATTGCTATCTGATGAGTGTAAGCGTTCCGCTGTGTCGCTTTGTTTGGCCGTTTAAATCAACAAATTCCATAATGTACACATACACACCCGCGGAACAATCATTACCATCAGATTTTCCGTTCCAGCCAACTGTGCTTTTATCATCAAACTCATGCACAAGGCCTCCCCATCTGTTCCAGATACGGCAGGTCATTTGTTTATAAAATTCCTTATCATAAACAGGTGCAAAATATTCGTTTTCACTATCGCCATTTGGTGTAAACACGTTTGGAATAAAAACCTCGGATGTGCCCGATACTTCTATATATGCAAAAGCAGTGTCTGCGCATCCATTGCTGTCGTTGATAATAAGCCGCACTTTAAATTTGCCCGACTGCTTATAAACATATTCCGGATTTTCTATGGATGATTTTCCAATACCATCGCCAAACTCCCAGAAATAAATAGGTGAAGAGGATATGCTTTTATTCTGAAATTTAACCGGCAAAGGTTTAAGCCCGTTTAAGGGGCTGGCATCAAATGCTGCTTTAATATTGTTTACGGTAATTGTTATCGTATCAAAAGCCACGCATGCCGCAGAGCTTGCCTTCAGAAAAAATGTAGTAGTGGTAGGTACAAATACTTTTGCCGTTTGCAGTTTATTGTTTGCAAATAAGTTTCCGGGTTGCCATTCAAATTGAGTACCTCCAGATGCAGAGAGGGTAATGGAGTCGGCACCACAAATGGTTTTATCAGACCCTGCGTTTGTTACCAAGGAATTTACCAAATTTACGGTTACTGTATCATAGGTAATGCATCCTTTTTCTGTAGCGGTAAGAATATAATCAATTGAATTGTTTGGTTTAGCAAATGGTGTTCCAGCCTGGTAGTTGCTTAAACCGTTAATGGGATTCCAGGATGCGCTCCATGGCCCCGTAGTGCCTATCATTACACTATCGCCAGGACAAATTGATTTATCTGCACCGGCATTTGCCGGTGTGTTTTTGATATCAACTAAAATAGAATCATCAACCGAGCATAGTCCTTCAGAAATTTTGAGTAAATAGGTGGTTTTGGCGGTTGGCTTTACGCGCACATTTCGGTTCAATGAATCCTTCCAGCCGCCAGCCGTTTTCCATAAAAACTTATCACCACCCGCCACAGAAAGTGTTGCGCTGTCTCCAAGGCAAATTTGTGTATCTGATGATTTCGTATAGTTAATGCTATCTTTACCAGAGTAGAGCGCCTGAATTTCATTTAATGAAATTACCCGGTTATATATTCTGATATCATCAACTGCGCCATCATATTGATTTGCGGGCGCCATTGGATTGCCGGCCACATGACCAGCCCCAATTGTTATTTCTTGAGTCGAGTTTACACAATTGGTGCCAAAAGTGCCATTTTTCCTTGAGAAAACAGTAGGCAGTCCATTTACGTAAAATGTAACCCTATTCGACTCATTCGAGACAGAACCGTCAAACATAAGGGCGAAAAAAAACCATTGGTTTGTAGGAATAGCAGTTGTTGTCTTCCATTCAACATAATCCCACAAAGAAGAAGTTTTAACAATACCTCGTACAGTACCGTCACTGAAGTGGCTAATGCTCCATTGATCTGGTCCGCTCCCTCCAGCCTGTTTGGCAAAAATTAAGCCTGCACCAAACAAGGTATTTACAGAGTTGGTCCTGGCCCAGCCAGTTATGGTAAATTTTGCTACAGGAGTTCTGCAAAAGACCGAATCAAGTATATCCCCTAAACGTATATATTGATTTGTTCCGTTAAATGAGTAAGCTGAATTAGCTTTACCAAATCTATCGCTTATGAGTTGCGGATTATTCATTGCAGTGCCCTGGAATTTTGCAACCGTCTCATCATGCGGGTTCCCATTTAGCGGCAAACAAAGTACAACCCCAAGGTTTATAGAATCATTTGAAGCGCAACCCAGACAATCTTGGGCCTGAGAATTGTAAATAAATACCGGAAAGGTCAGCAAAAGCAGTATGAGCTTATCTTGAATAACCATTTACATCAAAAATATTGATTAGATACGAATTTGTTAAAGTTATTGTTTTTATCGATTATTGAGCCGATGAGTAATAAGATAAAATTTGCCATTGCAGGCTGTGGCAGTATAGGCTCTCGCCATATTGCAGTAACAGATGCTGAGGAACGGGCAGAGATTGTTGCGTTGTGTGATATTGATGAGCAAAAAGTAAAGGCTTTATCAGAAACCTATGGCGGTATTCCATACTTTACGGATTATGAAACCATGCTTGCAAGTTGTGATGCTGATGTGGTAAATATTTGCACCCCGCATGGGCTTCATGCCGAAATGGCTATTAAAGCAGCTAATGCTAAAAAAAATATTTTGGTTGAAAAGCCCATGGCTTTAAATGTAGCCGATTGCCACCGTATGATAGATGCTGCGCAGGCTAATGGAGTAAAACTGATGGTTGTGAAGCAAAACCGCTATAACGTTCCTATTGCTTTAACCAAACAAGCGCTTGATAGTGGGTTTTTGGGACAAATTTTTATGGTCCAATGCAATGTATTGTGGAATCGGCATCAGGGATATTACAAAGACTCAAACTGGAGGGGTAGTAAAAAATTGGAAGGGGGAGCTTTACATACACAAGTAAGCCACTTTATAGATCTTTTGGTTTGGTGGTTTGGCGATTTAAAAGAAGCTAAAACGCATTTGGAAACAAAAAATCATGATATTGAAATTGAAGATTGCGGACAATCGCTTGTAAAATTTGGTTCGGGTGTGATGGGATCCATTATTTGGACCACCTGTGTTTATAACAAAAATTATGAAGGCAGTATTACGGTAATTGGTGAAAACGGCACCATTAAAATTGGTGGCCAATATTTAAATAAAATAGAATTTTGGGATGTAAAATCATATCCACTGCCTGAGGAAATAGAGTTTAATGACAAACCGAATGCTTATGGCAAATACCAGGGCACAAGCTCTAACCATGATAAGGTTGTTCATGATGTGGTTGCCGAATTGTTAAATGAGCGACACAATGTGGTTGAAGGCAATGAAGGCATGAAAACAATTGAGGCGATAGAACTTATTTATAGTAAATCATGAACCGGATAGAAAAGACTGCTATAATTGAAAGTGGCGTTGAGCTTGGTGATAATAACTATATTGGTCATTATGCTGTTATAAAAAGCGGGACAACAATAGGAAGTAATAACTTTATCGGAAGCCATACCGTAATTGGAGAACTTTGCCAGCATAGTTTTAAGAAATATGAAATTAATGGTTTTTCTGAAGAAGAGACCCATAAAAGGGAGGTAATAATTGGTTCCAATAATGTTATAAGGGAATTTACAACAGTGCATATGCCCACTTCTACTTCCTTTACCAGAATAAGTAATAACTGCTATATCATGGCATACAATCACATTTCTCATGATACCACCATTTATGATAATGTTATTTTGTCTAATAACACACAAATAGGTGGCCACACATCTATCCTTCCTTATGCCAATGTTGGATTGTCAAGCGTGGTTCATCAGAGAAGTACCATAGGTAGTTTTGCAATGATTGGTATGGGCTCGGTTATTAATAAAGATATCCCCCCCTTTGTTACTGCATTTGGGGCGCCAATCAGGAATGCAGCCAAATTAAATGAATGGGGTATAACGCGCTATGGATTCGAAGAAAACATTCCGGGCATTAAGGAATATTATAAGTCTAAATCAACCGTTCAAATAAACGATTACGTCAAAGAACAATTTGAGTTGTTTAAGCAAATAAGCAAGAGGTCTCCTATAGAAATTTTACTGGAATACTAATATGTATGTACCGTTCGTAGATTTAAAACTTCAATACCAAAACATTCAATCCCAAATTGATAAAGGCATTCAATCTGTAATCAATGAAACAGCTTTTATCAGCGGTAAATATGCTACAGCTTTTGAAGAAGCTTTTGCTCAGTATCTTGGGGTTAATCATGTAATTGCATGTGCTAATGGTACTGATTCGCTGGAGATATTGCTTAAGGCCTATCAAATTGGCGCAGGAGATGAAGTCATAGTTCCGGCCAACAGCTGGATTTCAACATCAGAGTGTGTTACAACGGTTGGGGCCAAATTAGTGTTTGTAGACTCACACCCAACTTTGTATACCATAGATGTAACCAAAATAGAAGAGAAAATAACCCCTCGCACCAAAGCCATTATTCCTGTGCATTTATACGGTTGCCCGGCTGATATGGATACCATTATGCAAATGGCTAACAAACATAATCTTATTGTTATAGAAGATTGTGCGCAGGCCCACGGTGCATCTTATAGAGGTAAAACCATTGGCACCATAGGTCATGCATCATCATTCAGTTTTTACCCTGGAAAAAACCTTGGGGCATATGGCGATGCCGGTGGCATGGCTACCAATGATGAGGCCATTGCAACCAAAGCGCGGATGATAGCAAATCATGGTCGTTTAGGGAAACATGACCATGGTGTGGAAGGCAGAAATAGCCGAATGGACGGAATACAGGCGGCTATACTTACTGCTAAACTTCCTTATTTAGAGCAATGGACACAAGCACGCATGCAACACGCGCAGCGTTACCTTTCAAACCTGCAACATGCAGGCATTCAGTTACCCGTAATTCCGGATGGCATCAGGCATGTATTTCATTTATTTGTAGTGCAGGTTCCCCATAGAGAAAAGGTGCAGCAGCAGTTAAAAGAACAGGGTATAGATACAGGTATTCATTATCCGATTGCCTTACCTCTGCTTAAGGCATATGCATACATGGAACACCAGCCTAATGACTTTCCTGTTGCTGCAGGCCAAATGGATAAACTTTTGTCATTACCGATGTATGCAGAGTTAACGCAAAATCAAATAGATTTTGTATCAGAGAAACTGATGGAGGTCTTAGCCAGACACTAATTAATAAAGTTCAAAAACGCTAGCAAGTTCATCACCGAACACAGTCGTGCGTAGCATATTAAATCCGTTCCTTTTTAGAAGCATTGATAAGGCGCTTGACGAGAACAATTGTGTATGATGAGGAGGCATATACCCCCACCAGTTAACACCGTTTTTTATTGCAGAAGCGCACATTAAATTAGGTGTAACAAACATTATTTTTCCTGAAGGTTTTAGGTTGTTTTTGATACATTTTATAAAACCATCAAGATCCCAAATATGCTCAATTACATCACTGCAAAAAATGACATCAAATGCCCCGTGTTTTTTAATTTCGGATAAAGGCTCCTCAATCAGATTAATCTTTGGATATCTGTTTTTGCATGCAGTAGCATAGGTTGTATTTATTTCACAACCCCAAACCGCACATTCCGGATATACATTGCGCATTAACTCTGCAAAAGTTCCACGATTGCATCCAAGATCCAGGATTGAACACCCCGGAATTATAATTTTACCTAGTTCACCAAGCAGCCATCTGTAGTGGTTTTCAATGGTACTTAAATTATCATTGCTTGACTGAAGGTTTTTTATGAGTTCAGGGGTAACATCTACCTGTGTCTGCTGTTCATAAGCAAGTAATACTTTTTCGTTTATAATAGGGTTGTTTTCAATCCTTGCAGCAAAGCCACTTATAGTAGCACTTTGAAACGATAAAAAACATTCTTGACAAAACGCGTAAGGGAAGCTAATGTCCAAGTATTCTGTTGGCACAATTGAATAAAAGTCACCAACACTTCCATTCCATTTATTCAGGAAAGTCTCAGAATAAGGGATATCTGAAATATGGTAAACGCTGGCACCTTTGCATGCCGGACAAATTCCTGCTGTTCTTAATTCATCAAATAAGGCAATATTTTTTTGCTGCCGAAGCTTATCCCTTTGAAAATCCACCCATTTTCTTAATTTATTATAAACAAGAAAGGTGATTTTATTGCTTGAAATATTCATATGGCAAATATGCTACAACAATCAAACATATTATTAATTTGCAAAAAATTATGGCCGATTCTGCTCTCGCGATAAAAACAATAAAAAACTCCATACTCAATCTGATTAGTTTTTTGGTTGGTTTAGCCATTAATTTTTACCTGCTACGATATGTGGTAGCACAAATCGGAATTGATTCTTATGGTATTTCTGCTTTGTTGTTGGTCATTATTCAACCCCTTACTTTGGCCAACTTGGGCTTTGGTGAGGCAACAACCAAATACGTGTCAGAATTTATTCATCTTGGCGATTATAAAAGGGCTGCTACATTTATTCAAACCACTTTTTTCATGAACCTTGTTGTAGGATTAACAGGATTTATTCTGATTTTTTTTGGTGGGTATCAAATTTTCATTTACTTGTTTGGTGAGAATATTAAACCGGAGTTAAATGAAATCATCCAGGTTAGTATAAGATTGGTGGCATTTGGATGGCTGGCCAATCAATGTTGTGCTGCATTCATGGGAATACCGGTTGCACTCCAGCGCTTTCAGCTGGTTGCCTTAGGCAATATACTCTCCTTAACTACCACAGCAATTCTCACTTATGTCATCTTGCATTACGAAAGTAATTTGTTTGGATACACGCTGGGAACCGTAGGTGGTCAGGTTTTTACTTTCCTCTATTGGTTTATAATTGCCAAAAAGCTGTTGCCTTCAGTTAGTTTTATACCCGGAATCCATAAAGAGGCATGGAAAAATTCATTTAGCTATGGGGGCTGGCAGACCATTGCTCAAATTGGAGGAATTCTTACTCAACAGGCAGAGCGTTTTATTTTAGGTCTTTATCTTGCTGCAACTTCAGTCGGTGTATATAATGTTGCACAAAATATTGAAAGTAAAATCTATTCAATTGTTTATAAGCTCTCTGAGGTTTTGTTTCCTACTTTTAGTGCACTCTCGAATGATTCTGCCGAAAGGAAAGCAAACATACTCATCAAATCGAGCTGGATACTAACAACTATTGCAGTTTGCTTGCTATGTTCAATTATACCAATAGCTCATCCGTTAATTAATCTTTGGATGAAAAATGAGATCATTGCCAAAAGTGGGGAAATTTTGTTACAAACTATGTGTGTTGCAGGGGCTGTGGGTTCTGCAACAAGCGCAGGCTATTTCTTCTTACTCGGAGTAGGCAAAACACAAAAAATCACTTATATATCCATAATATCGGGTATTGTCAATGTAGTTGCAGCCATGTTTATTATACCTAAGTTTGGTTTAAATGGCGCAGGTTTTAGTGTACTTCTTGCCGCTATTTCTCAGTTGTTTAGCATAACAAAGGTTATGCATACAGCAGTTAAAAATATTATACCATTATCAGCAGTACTGAGTGCTGTTGTTGCGCCTATAATTATTGGAATCTCATGGACAATTTTTTACACTTTTTTACAACCATTTCCTGTGTATGGTTGGTTGGACTTGTTCTTCGTTTATTCTCTTGTAGTTGCTAGCTCACTGCTACTAATTTATTTTATTACACGAATGCTGCCCTATGGCAAAGCGCATGAGGAGTTGCTATTTAAGCTTTTTGCGCATCTAACCAATAAAATAAAACAAGCAAAGTAAAATGTGTGGTATTGCGGGCATATGGAATTTTAATGGGGAGCAAATTGCAGAGCAAAGCATCACGCGATTTACTGACAGTTTAAAGCATCGTGGTCCGGATGGTAGGGGCATTTGGTTTAATGAAACACAAAACCTTGCATTAGGCCACAGGCGCCTGGCTATAATTGATTTGAGCAAAGAGGGCAATCAGCCCATGCATTATGCCGATAACAGGTATCATATCGTTTACAATGGTGAAATTTTTAACTTCATTGAAATAAAAGAGGAACTCATAGGCAAAGGATATTCGTTTAAGACCAATGGCGATACAGAGGTGATTATGGCTGCTTACCATGAATGGAGGGAGCAGATGTTGCATAGGTTTAATGGCATGTGGGCAATTTGTATTTTTGATAGCCAACAGCATTCTTGTTTTATTGCCAGAGATCGCTTTGGAATAAAGCCGCTACATTACCTGCTAAACAAAGACCGTTTTGCATTTGCATCCGAACTAAAATCATTTAAACACCTGGACGGCTATGTACCTGCGGTAGATAATGAAAGTGCTGTGCAATTTCTTAAAACAGGTTTTGGCGTAGAATCATCTGCAAAAAGCATGTTCAGAAACGTGCATAAACTGCAAGCCGGTCACTGCGCCTGGATAACCAACGGAACTATTAAAATTAAGCGCTGGTGGAATACAACAGATCATTTGCAGGCCGTACCATCAGACCTGGATTCACAAGCCAATCGTTTCAGAGAGCTCTTTTTTGATGCAGTAAGATTACGTATGCGTAGCGATGTATCGGTTGGATGTAGCTTAAGTGGCGGGTTTGATTCTAGTGCAGTAGTTTCTGCCTTGGCAAGAATGGGAAATCAGCAGGGCAATGAACGAATGGCATCAGACTGGCAGCAAACTTTTGTTGCAACTTTTCCCGGCAAAAGTAACGATGAGCGACCACAGGCCGAAGAGGTAATCGCATACAATAAAGTAAAGGGACATTTTTTTGAGGTGAAGGAAGAAGAATCACTTCAAATGATGGATCAGGTGTTGTATGATTTTGATGATGTATATGTGGGAATACCGATAGCCCCATGGCTAATATACCGAGAACTTAGAAGAAACAATATTGTGGTTTCATTAGATGGGCATGGGGCAGATGAACTGCTGGGGGGCTATCTGCATGCCGATGGAGCGTTTTTAAGTAATGCACCATCCTGGATTGGCGGAGTGCAACAAAACATGAACCTGCTAAATGCTTACCGGCAGTATACAGGTAAAAACCCTTACACGGGTATTATGCATGCAATTAAAGATAGCTTATCGGTACAACTAACATATCACCCGGATTTTGAGCATTACAGGCATACACTCAAGACGTTTAAATCTTGGAAAGACCGCTGGGCGCCTTCTTTTTGGCAATCATTTATTCATAAAGATGCCTATCATTTACAGACCGATGGTTTTGCGGTTTTTGATGAGGCACCATTAGAAATGGATGAAACCAATCGTAAACTATATCAATTATTTCATGCCGATGTTTTGCCAACCATTCTGAGAAACTTTGACAGAATGAGTATGGCAAATGGGATAGAAGTTAGAATGCCTTTCATGGATTGGCGGCTGGTAGCTTATGCTTTTTCCATGCCCGGCAGCAGCAAAATTCAGAATGGCTACACCAAACTGGTTGCGCGTGAAGCTATGAAAGGATATATGCCGGAAAGCATACGCTCTTCTCGCGTAAAAATTGGGTTTAATGCACCTATGCCGGAGTGGTTTAACGGACCTGTTTTCCCATGGCTGATGGAGCAGCTGGATAAACCAAGCGCACTAATCAACCATCAGACCCTTAAACAAGAGGCAGAAAAAAGGTATAAAAATAAAACGTGGGATTGGAATAGTACCGGCAATTTCTGGAAGTATATACATTATCTCTGGTTCGAAAATAATTTTATTAAAGGTGAGCAAGGTTAGGCTTTTTAAAGTTGCATCTTTTTATCCTGAATACCTGGATAGATTATATAAGCTAGATGGGGGTTTATCTGATAAACCATACGTTCGGCAGTATGAGAAGATGATGGAGCAAGGCATAGGCTGGGCAGATTACTGGAAAATTAATTTGGAGAAAACAGGACAGTTTTTGGTTGAGTTGGTTATAATTAATAACGAGTTTGCACAGAAAAAATGGGCACATGAAAACAATGTTTCTTACGATAATCAGAACTGGCTGGAAGAAATTTTCTTAGCACAGGTAAGAGCTTTTGAGCCGGAGATATTTTTTGCAAATGATTATGTATATGTAAATGCAGCACTTAGAAAAAAGGTTAAGAAACAATGCCCTACCATTAAAAAAGTAATAGGCTGGGATGGCATTGGCATGTGCGATGCCAAACGTTTTGAAGGGTGTGACCTAATGTTATCAGGGGGAGAACATTTCTTGAAATATTATGCTGCAAATGGATTTAAAACTCATTTGTTTCAGTTTGCATTTGAGCAAACAATTTTGAGTAAGATTGATACTGCGTTTAAAAAATATGATATCAGCTTTGTTGGCTCGTTAACCCTTAGAAACAACGGTCATCATAATAGACTAAGGGTTTTGGGCGAAGTAGCACGTAAGCATAAGGTTGATTATTGGTTGGCATCATTTGATGACAATAAGCCTTATCTTATTAAAAACATACTATTGAAATTAAAGCAGGGTAAGTGGCAAGATGTTCAGGACATCTTTCATCTTTGGCGCATCAATAAAGGTAATTTATTTGGCTTAGAGATGTATCAGGCACTTGCATATTCAAATATTACCCTGAATTCCCATATTGATACCGCCTTGAATTACGGAGGAAATATCAGACTATGGGAAGCCACCGGTGTTGGAGCCTGTCTTGTTACTGATTGGAAACAGAATATGGATTCATTATTTGTTCCGGATGAAGAGGTGGTTGTTTACAAAACACCGCAAGAATGTGCGGATAAAGTACAATATTTATTAAACAACCCTGATAAAATGCACGCTATAGCGCTAGCCGGACAGAGGCGAACATTAAACGATTATACATATGAAAAGCGTTTAGCGGATATGATACCCGTATTATTGATGTAATTGGGCCATTTTGATAATGCGCCTGCCAAACTCGCCCATCATCAATTGATTTTCTTCAAATGCTGCCCTTTCTTTCTGTACATCCGGGCCTGGTTTAAGCTCCTTCAGATGCGTCTCAATTAACTTAGCCAGCCCGTCTGCGTCTTGTTGTTTAAAATACCATGTATACGGAGGGTTTTGCTCTATATGCACAGGAAAGTCGCTTAAAAAGATGGGCTTACCCAATGAGCGGCCATCTTCTACCACTGTGCTCCAACCTTCAAACAATGAAGGCTGTATAATGCCAACACTGCGTCTGATAAGTTGAATCTGATCTTTGCGAGAGATGAAACCAAGTACGATAAATTGTTCGCTTACTCCTAGTTCTTTAGCTTTTTGAAGCAGGCTAGGATAATAATCCGGATTCCTGAAATCTTCAGTGGCGCCTGTGCAAACCACATGAATAATGATGCCCTTTTGTTTTAATGCATAAATAGCATTAATAATCGTAGGATGATCTTTGTGTTTCCAAAACTGGTTACAAACGATGAAGAAAGAATCCGGTAAGTTAAATTTTTTTTGAGTATCTACAGGGTTGTCTTTAAGCCATTCCTCATTAGCATTGCTAACAAAACGAAGCAAAAATGCATTTTCTTTATACTGCGGGAAAAATCTGATGTAATCTTCCATGGCATTCTTGCTGCTAAAAGCAAGCACAGGCGACTGGGCTGCCAAATAAGCATTTCGCCTTTCTCTACTATCGTATTCTTCAGTTGAGAATAACTGAGGAAGATAACGATATTGGAAATCAGGAATCCATCCGCCCCAGTTAAAAATCCATTTGCGCGGCAGGTTGCCACCAGGGTAGTAAAAGTCAATTTTTCTGAAATTAAATATCCTTAATCTGAAGAAAGAAGGGATTGCTTTTAATAATTTATAAAATGCCAGATGATAGAAGGTTTCTTTATAAATATAATCAACCTTGTGTTTTATCTCATCCGGAATATCCTGCAGGTTACGTGTGGCAATGCTCAATTTTATTTTTGTGCGCTCAGCCTTTGGTAATTTGGAGAGGGCATGAATCATGTTAAAAATATAAATATTACCTGCATGCCAGTTAGGATCCGCAATTAGGTTTAAGCAGATATGTATTTTTTTGTCGGGCATTATCTTGTCCTTTTTTCCTGATCAAAAGTAAAAGCATAGGCAAGCCCCTCTTGTACGCTGAATTTCGGTTCCCAACCGGCTGCTGCTTTTGTTTTTTGCATAGATGCTTGTTGTTTCAGCCTATCAACTTTTCTCATGCGTGCAGCAGATTGAATGATATCTATGGGCTTACCTTGCGCAATACCCAGCATTTGCACAATTTCTTTTACGTTGTATTCATCCTCTCTTCCCATATTAAACACATCAAATGGTTTATCGGACGCAATTCTGCTTAAAGCATATAAACCTGCAGAAGTATCCCTTGCATCAATATAACTTCTTTTTGGCTCAAGATTGCCCAGTTCTATAGCACTTTTTCCGCCAAGCAGTTGTTCAACAATTTCAGGAACAAGGTGCGCATTGGTTTCGCGGCCACCAATGGTATTAAATATCCTTGCCACTACGGCTTGCTTTTTATATTTATTTGCCCAAAGTCTCATCAGGTATTCACCACTCAGCTTTGATACGCTGTAAATATCATAAGGTATTGTAGGCGTTTGATCTTCAAGCAGCGGTGTATTAACAATATCATACACTGCGCCACTTGATGCAAATACAATCTTTTTTAAGCTAGTGCAGGTTGCAGCTGCATTTAAAATATGTTGGGTGCCCTCAATATTAATTTTCAAAGCTTCCTCGGGTTTGTTTTCGCAGGTTGGTATGTGATGCAATGCTGCTAAATGAAAAATTAATTCAGCCTCAAATGAGGTTATATTTTCATGCACAAAGTCTGTGTCTGTTATATCACCTTCTGCAACCAATAGCAAATTGTTATCAGCCGGTAAAAATTGTTTTTTACCATATGAAAAATTATCCATTACCAGCACCTTATGGCCATCGGCTAGCAATAAATCCACAAGATGTGAGCCAATAAAACCGGCACCACCGGTTACAATTATTTTTTGCATATTTATTTTGTTGCTATAAATGAATAAAGGCGCCCGGGCTGATTAAACCGAGATGCTTTTAAATGGGTAAGAAAGGTAAATATATTTTTATTTCTTATGATGCAATTGGCCAAAAAGTTTCCGGTAATACCTGCAAGTGATTCTCTAAAGAGATTCTTCAGCTGATTCTCTGTAAGGGGTGCATAATTGATAACAGATGCATATGGATGTAAAACCTTTTTTATCTGAAGACCGGCACTTTTTATCGAATCCAAGTATTGTTTTAATGTAAATGCATGCTCCCCGCCATATTGTTTATGTAAAGGATGTTGCGCCAGAAAAAGGGCCAAATCTGATTCTTTACTAATTACATGCTCACGGGTAGCAATAAAAATACCGCCCGGTTTTAATACACGTGCAGCCTCCTTGCAAAATTGCTCAAGGTTATGTGCATGATGGAGTACCTGCCTTACATACACCACATCAAAAAAATCAGACGCAAATGGTAGTTGCTCGCCAAACGATTCTTCTACTTTAATAGGCAAGTTGTATTTAGATGCAATTGCTTTAATGGCCCCTGAACCTACATCATTGCTGGTATCAGGCTCTAGCGCTGTAATTTGTAGGCCTTTTTTGGCAAATGCATAGGATGCAATTCCGCGGCCTGCACCTATATCCAAAAGTGTTTTAGCATGGGATGGAAGCAGTTGAGCAAGTGCATTAAACTCATCGCTTTGAAAAAAGCGTTCAGCCGAAGCAAATATATCTTCATCAAAGTAGTTCTCTAAAATACTTTGGTGGTTAGCCGGGTTGCCTCGCAGTTCTTTAACAGCCTCTTCCCAGGTCATGGTATCAATCTTTTATAAATGTTATGCAGCATACACAACGGCAGTGGGCTGCGCCATCAGTTCCTTTGCCTTTGCCTGTATGCGGGTTAAAGGAAATAATGTTTTTACATGCTTCAGCAGTTTCAAACCTCCAGCCGTTCGGGTGGTAGGCCAAATATTCATCTGTAACGGTTCCGGCTTTATGCATCACCTCTTTCATGTGATTTACCATTTCCGCATCAAATTGCTGAAAAAACCCATGGTGTTCAAATTTGCCATATGGAAAGGTAAGCAACAATTGGCCTCCCGGTTTTAGTACCCTAATTAACTCATGAATTACTTTTAGGTATTCATAGCTTTTTGCGGCTTCATTCTCATTTTTTTTCAACTCATAGCCGTAAATGGCATTATCCATATCTACATGCTCAATAGTAGATTGGCAAACCACCTGGCTGAAATAGTTAGACCGGAAAGGCATCTCTCTTAAATCACCATAAACATAAGAAATACGTTTGTGGCAAAAGTTATTGTGCTCAGGATAATAAGTAAATATGGTTAACGCCTCATCTGATAAATCCGGATGAGAGATGATTTCAGTAAAATTAAAAGTAGAACCTGCATCTAAAAATGCCGCTTTATCTTTTTTGATTTTACTGAAAATCCACGGGTATTCTACCATGCGTTCGTCAAACCCAATACCAAATTCCTGTGGAATAGCCCCCTTATTAAATGCTGCCAATAGATTATTGTTACGGATGCTTTGAGCAATTTTTGCCCAGCGTGTATCATTGTATCCATAGCTCCATGGCTTTTTGCCGCTAAGCATATAAACCAGCTTTCTAAAAGGAACAAGCGTATGTTTAAGTGTTTTTATCATCCCTGTTTATTTGCGTATCCAATAATTCGCGCAGGACTCCCAACAACGATTGCATAATCGGGCACATTCTCCGTCACCACGCTGCATGCCCCAATTACTGCTCCGCGACCAATGGTAACACCCCTAAGCACCGTTGCGTTAAAACCAATCCATGCATCGTCCATAATCATCACTTCTTTCTCTTTCAAATCAATATCCTTTTTCGGATGACCATGATGAATAATTTGCTCGGTATGTGTTCTTCTTAATCCGGCTTCAATCGGATGAGAGATGTTGTCATGAATATTTACCCCATGCGCAATAAGCACATAGTTTCCGATGCTTATATTTTTTGCAGACCAAATTCTTGTGCCTTCACCCACATAGCAGTAGTTACCAATACATATTTCTCCGCCATGAGCAAATACAAGGAGCTCTCCCCTCATGTGTGTGTTATGGCCAATCCTTACCTGACCTTTGTTTTTTTGCAGATTTAATATTTTAGCACCCTTGTGCAAATGAGTTGTTGACTCAAAAATGGCATCATTTACATGCCATGCCCTATTCCATTGATTTTGCAGGCGCTGTATAGGTATGAGTTTCCAAAATTTGGTTAAAAGTGCCAGCAAACTATTTAGCTCTTAGTAAAATAATCGAGTCTCTTTTTACAAGTCCAAGGTCAGGTGAAACTACATCCCAGCCAGCAGCAGCTGCAGCAGCAGCCATTTCCTTGCTGTTGTTTCTGGGCCACCAGATTTCATCGTCAGGTTTGTTTTTAAATTCAGCAGGAACTTTGCCTTTTTTCCATCCCCATTGTTCCAGTTTTTCCCAATCACCATACATATGCACGGCATAGGCGCCTTTTTTCATTTTAGGCAAAGCGTTTTTCAGGATTTCTTTGATATCCGTTAAATTATTGTGGCATAATACCCCGAAAGACCAAAAAAAATCAAATGAATGATCTGGTACAGCACTAAATGAATTATCAGCAACCTGAATATTGTCCATCCGCATGTTGTATCTCTCCGGGTGAAGCCATTGTCTTACATCCTGAAAATCTAATGTGGTAAGCTTTCCGTTGGGAATATATCGCATAATGGCCCTGCTCCAAGAGCCTCTTCCGGGTCCGAGTTCCAGTACATGAGAGTCGGCCTTAATGTAGGGTACGGCACCTTTCAGAAAAACATTCCGGTAAGAACCACCTATGATTCGTTCTTCATTAAATCTTCTCCAGTTGGGTATAGCCGACAACACATCCCCGCTGTCGTATCCGTAATAAAATTCTTTTCTTAACCAATTAATGGTAGGCATTGTAATATTTTATAATAGGTTCGCAATTTATAGATTTTCTGATTATGAATTGAATTGGTAAATTACATTATAAATTATTTTGTTTGATAGAAATGAAAATTTTACTGATAGACAACTTCGACTCCTTTACCTATATGCTGAGAGATTATTTGATGCAGGCAGGGGCAACGTGTATGGTGATAAGAAATGATGTGCTATCTGTGAATGCTGTTGAAGAGATTAAGCCGGACGCCATCGTGATTTCTCCCGGCCCGGGAAAACCTGCCGATGCTGGCAAGCTCATGGCGGTTTTGCCTTTTCTGGTTGAGCATTATCCGGTTTTAGGGGTATGCTTAGGCCATCAGGCAATTGGAGCGTTTTTTGGAGCTGAATTAGGCCCTGCAACTCTACCCAAACATGGTAAAGTGGAAACCATATACTGTCTTAATACGCAATTATTTGATGGCATGAACGAATTTTGTGCTACACGATACCATTCACTGATTTTAACCAACTTAGGAGTGGAGCTTGAATTGCTGGCATGGACAGCGAGTAAAGAAGTAATGGCAATCAAGCATAAGAGCCTTCCTATTTGGGGCATTCAGTTTCATCCGGAGTCATGTCTAACCAAGGTTGGAATGCAGATTATTCATAATTTTTTAAAAGAAGTTAAAACACTTGCTACGGTTTAATTTTTATATCTTTGTTAAATCAGCACATAAGCATACTTGATGGAAATAAACTTAAAACAAGAAGACAAGTTTAAATATATTGAAGAAGGAGAGGGCGAGGTTCTGTTGCTGCTTCATGGATTGTTTGGCGCATTGAGTAACTGGAAAGACGTACTTAATCATTTTTCACCAAGATATAGGGTTGTAATTCCACTGATGCCAATTTTTGAAATGAATATCCTTTCATTGAGCGTTGATGGACTTGCTAATTTTATTCATGATTTTGTGGCATACAAGAAGTATGAAAAGGTAAACCTGCTTGGTAATTCGCTTGGTGGTCATGTTGGATTGGTTTTTATAAGAAAATATCCCGAAAAAGTAAATACATTGGTGCTAACAGGAAGTTCAGGCTTGTATGAAAGTGCTTTTGGCGCATCTTATCCAAAAAAAGGGGATAAAGCTTATTTGAGAGAACGTATTCAATTAACATTTTATGATCCGGCATCTACAACTGATGAATTGGTAGATGAGGTTTATTCAACCTTGCAGGATAAAGGGAAAGTGCTGCGTATTCTTACGATGGCCAAATCGGCCATACGTCACAATATGAGAAAGGAATTGCCAGGCTTCAAACAGCCTACGTGTTTAATATGGGGAAAGCAGGACACAATCACTCCACCCGAAGTGGCAGAGGAGTTTCATGCATTGCTGCCAAATTCTGAACTTCATTTTCTTGATCATTGCGGCCATGCACCAATGATGGAAAAACCAGCAGACTTTAATAAGATTGTGGATGCTTTTTTATCTAAACACACAGCTTCCTGATAATCCATGTTAGTTTCTGAGATATTATCGAATGACATTTTTGCTCTGAAAAAGAACGACAAAGTTTCGGCTGCAAGAATATTTCTTGAAGATTGGGGTCAGCAACAACTGCCTGTAGTAGACGATAATAATGTACTTGGGTTTATTTATCATGAAGATTTAAATGATGCAAGAGATAATGAACAATTAGACAAGTATATTAAGCCATATCAAGTAAGGTTGCCACACCTGGAAGACCATCCGTTTGAATTGATTAAACTCTTTGCCCAAACAGGATTTTCTTGCATACCCGTTATGCATGGCCAGAAGAATAAATTTGCAGGTATAGTTGCCTTAAAGCAGTTGATTCATGCACTGGGAGAGTCATCACTTGCGCAGCCGGGTGCAATTATCAATCTTGAGTTGAGTGCCAGAGATTATTCGTTAGCAGAACTGTCAAGAATCATAGAGTATAATGATCAAAAAATAATTGGGCTGTTCCTGTTTTCAACAGATAAAGAAAGCAACAAAATCACAGTTTCAATTAAGTTGAATAATACGGATGTAAAAAGTGTGCTTGCGGCTTTGGAAAGGTTTGGATATGCAATTACCTCTGTTCATCAGTATTCCGAGTCGCCCTCGGATATGTCGGGCAGGCTTGATTGGCTACTAAAATATCTTAATACTTAAAAAATGAGAATTGGCATATACGGCAGGATTTACAAGAAAGAATTTGCAGAAAAAATTCAGCAACTATATAATTCTCTGCAGCAGCGCGAAGTTGATTATGCTACAGAAGAGCTATTTTTGGCTCAGTGTGTAGCAAATGGTATCAAAGTTAACCAAACACAAACTTTTGCAGATGCGAATGAAGTGAAGAAGCTCGACTTGGATATGCTGATTGTTTTTGGCGGAGATGGTACAATACTGGATACAATGGCATATGTGCACAAAAAGCCAATTCCGGTTCTTGGCATCAACACCGGGCGTCTGGGTTTTTTGGCAGCAGACGCAGAAATGCCCGTAGACTCGCTGGTTGAGCAAATTTTAAAAGGGCATTATGCTATTGATGAGCGGTCTTGTTTGCAGTTGGTTTCAGGCGGGTCTATGTTCGGAGGCGCAAATTTTGCATTAAACGATTTTGTTATTCACAAAAAAGACAGTTCCGCAATGATTACCATACACACCTACTTAAACGGAGAATTTTTGAATTCCTACTGGTCTGATGGTTTAATTATTTCAACTCCAACAGGTTCCACAGGATACTCCTTAAGTTGTGGAGGCCCAATATTATATCCCGGAACATCAAGCATGCTAATAACGCCAATTGCACCACATAACCTGAATGTAAGGCCTATGGTTATCTCTGATAATCACATTATAACGTTTGAAATTGAAGGTCGTAGTACGTCATTCCTTATCTCGCTAGACTCCAGATCTGAAACAATAAATTCAAGCACCCAGCTAGCGATAAAAAAAGCTGATTTTAATTTTAAGATTGCAAGACTAAATCAGGAAAATTATCTTAAGACATTGAGAAAAAAGTTGATGTGGGGATTGGATAATCGAAATGTATAGCAAACCTCCAAAGTCAATAGGCACAAAAAATCTTGCATTATTCGAAATTTTAGCTACTTTTGTCGTTATAAAAATGCCATTAAATGACATCCCTTAGGCTTTTTCTATTATTTATTACACTGACAACCACCTCTATAACTGTATGTGCACAAAAAGTGGATATTGGAGCGTCTATTGGTGGTGCATACTACTATGGTGATGTGGTTAATGAGGTCACTCCAAGTACTATTAGACCAACAATAGGCGGTTTTATCAGATACCACTTAACAAGCCGTTTTGCAGTAAGAGCCAATGGTTTGTATGCTAGAATTTCAGGTGATGACAGGTTGAGCACAAGTGAATGGCAGCAAGAACGCGATTTTCGTTTTTATACCGATATATTAGAGGCCTCCGGAGTTTTTGAGTTTAATTTAATTGATGACCGAAACACAGGTAGAAGAATTAGAAATCCATATATACCTTATGTTTTTGGAGGGGTAGGAATATTTTATTACAGGCCAGGAACCGATATTTTTGGCAGAGACCAAAGCCTTAGGCCACTGCAATTATCAGGAGTAGCCTATAGCGAATATGGAGTTTGTATGCCTTTTGGAATTGGATTAAGGTATTATGCATTTGGCAACTTCTTAATAGGTGCAGAAATAGGTTTAAGATATACCAATACTTCTTATTTAGATGATATTGGAAACAATGATAGATATGTTGACCCAGCATCTACACCATTTCCGAAAGCTACAGAATTTGTTTACAATAGGACCGGTGCCAATAGGAACCCCGGAGACTACCGAGGTAAGTTGGGGTTAAGCAACTTCAATTATAACGATTTTTATATGCTTGGAACTTTTACCGTTTCATATAAATTAGGTAAGCGCCTTGGAACTAAAGGTCGCAGTTATGGCGGTAAAGCCATTCGTTGTCCAAGGTTCTATTAGAAATCCTTCCTAAGCAGAACAATTTGGCCTTAACCCTAATCACTTTATAGTCAGGAAAAAATGAAGGGCACTTACCTCATAAGATTTGTTTTTCTATTGATGCCATTCTCGCTTTTCGCTCAAACAAGCTTAGAGTTTGGTGTGTTATTAGGCGGTTCAACTTATTATGGCGACTTAAACGGCCAGCAATTATCTGCTTCTCACGTTCACGCCTCAGGGGGCATTATCGGAAGATATAATATCAATGAGAGATGGGCGGTGAAGGGCTATTTTGGCTATGGTAAAATTTCTGGCGCAGACTCTATTAGTAAAAGTAGCAGAGATAAACAACGCAACCTAAGTTTTGTAAGCGATATTTTTGAGGTATCGGCTCAGTTCGAACTTAACCTGATTAAGAATAAAACGGGTTTTAATAGTACGAACAAGATTATCCCATATCTTTTTTCCGGCATCGCAATTTTTAATTTTAATCCAAGGGCCACCTACAAGGGAGAGGAATATGAACTTCAGCCGCTGGGAACCGAAGGACAGGGCACTACTGAATATAATGATCGGGAGAAATATGCGCTAACGCAAATTTCAATTCCTTTGGGCTTTGGATTAAAGAAACGATTTGGAAAACACCTTACGTTTGGCATTGAAGCAGGTCTGCGATATACTTTCACAAATTATTTGGATGATATAGGCGGAAAGTTTGCTAATAATAACGTTGTTAGAAGGGCAAGCGGAGAAGTTGCAGGGGCCTTGGCAGACCGAAGTGCCGAAGTAAATCCATCTGGCTTTCCTACGTTTGCTGAAGGCAGGAGGCGGTCCAAGAAGTGGATGCCTCTTAATGATATTTATATGCTTGGTGGCGTTACGATTACATACAAGTTTTTTCCTCAGGGCATGAGATGCCCTAAATTTTAACGTTGTACATACTTGCAGAAGCGAATTCTTACCTTATGCCTTATTGTGGCTATAAATGCCCCTACGTTTTCTCAGGAAATTGAGATTGGAACAACTATTGGCGTTAGTAACTATTTTGGAGACCTTGCACCAAGTCCGGTTTTAAAAGAAATAAAACCAGCAGGAGCAATTTTCGGACGATACAATATTTCTTCATCATTTGCATTTACAGGATCATTCTCGGTAGCCATGGTTTCGGGTACCGATCAAAATTTTAAAGAAAATCAGTATCGCAACCTTAGTTTCCGCTCAAGTATTTATGAGATGGCAACACTCGTTGAATTTAACTTTTCTAAGTATGGTGTGGGTGTGCTTGACAAGCGGTACACAACTTATATTTTTCTTGGTCTTGCAGCTACAGGCTTCAATCCTCAGGCAAATGTAAACGGCACATGGATAAACTTGTCTAATATTCAAACAGAGGGTAAAAGATATAGTACGCTTGCCGTTTCTGTTCCTTTTGGGATGGGCTTTAAATGCCGAATGACAAAGCATCTTGCGCTGGAAGGAAATATTGGATTCAGAAGGCTTTACTCAGACTATCTCGATGATGTAAGCGGTACCTATCCCAATGTCCTCTCTATATTAGAAAATAATGGAGAACTGGCAGCCTTGTTAAGCGACCGGTCGGTTGAAGTTTCGGGGCAACCTTTTACTAGCAAAGAAGGCTACAGAAGAGGCAATAGTGATTTTGATGACTGGTATATCATAGGTGGCATCAGTTTAACCTACAGATTTTATAGTAGGATTAAGTGTTCAAGATTTTATTAATTTCGCGCTTTGTCCTTTTTAATGAGCCAAAAGCAAAACATACTTCAAAATAAACTACCTAAACATATTGCCATCATCATGGATGGTAATGGTCGTTGGGCCAAGGGTAAAGGCAAGTTTCGCATATTCGGGCATCAAAATGGGGTAAAGGCAGTAAGGGAAACAACTGAAGCCTGTGCAGAGTTAGGTGTAAAGTACCTTACATTGTACGCTTTTTCAACCGAAAACTGGAGCAGGCCTAAAGAGGAAATCAACGCATTAATGGAATTGTTGGTATCAACTATAAGGAAAGAAACACCAACATTGATGAAAAATGGCATTAGGCTCCAAAGTATTGGAAATAAAGAAGATTTACCGGCCAAATGCAGAAAAGAGTTGGAAGAGTCTATTAAAGAAACAGAACAAAATACACGAATGACCCTTATTTTGGCGTTAAGCTATAGCGCTAAATGGGATATAGTAAATTCGGTTAAGGAAATAGCTAAACAGGTTAGTTTGGGCCTAGTAAAGCCTGAAGAGATTGATGAAAACATCATAAATAATCATCTTTCAACTGCTGCATATCCGCACCCAGAATTAATGATAAGAACCAGTGGAGAGCAACGCATAAGCAATTTTTTACTTTGGGAGATTGCCTACAGTGAATTGTATTTCAGCTCCAAGCTCTGGCCTGATTTTACTAAAGAAGATTTATTTGAAGCAGTAATTAACTATCAAAACCGCGAAAGAAGATTTGGAAAAACCAGCGAACAAATGGCCCAGTCGGTATAAAGTTTTTCTTTATCTCCTAATGATTTGTGCGGCCTTTACTGCGCCTCAAAAACTATTTGCCCAATCCGATAGTACAACATCTTCAGTTTCTCTCAGCGTTGATTATTCAAGGCCGCAAACCTATGAACTCGCTAATATTGTTATTACCGGAACTAATTTTTACGATAAAAGTGTGTTGCAGATTTTATCAGGGCTAACCGTGGGGCAAAAAATAAAAATCCCTTCTGATGATATTTCTAAAGCTATATCCAACCTATGGAAACAAAAACTTTTTGATGATGTTCAGATTAGGATTTTTGAAATACAAGATGATAAAATAGCCCTGGAAATATTTTTGCTGGAAAAACCCCGTCTTTCAACTTTTTCTATTAAAGGACTTAAAAAAGGTAAGGCAAATACATTAAGAGAAGAGCTAACACTCAAATCGGGTCAAATTATTACAGATAATATGCTAGCAGCAACCCGTACCGAAATAAAACGCCACTTTAAAGAAAAAGGATTTTTGGATGCAGATGCCACCTTTGAGCAGGAAACAGATGATGCAAGAAAAAATACAGCAAGACTAAAGATAACCGTTAACAGAGGTCCAAAAATTAAAATTAACCAAATTGAAATTGAGGGCAACTCTGCACTAACTGATAAAAAAATAAGGAAGCTGTTTAAGGACACCAAATCTCGTCACCGTTTGTTTGCCAAATCAAGGTTTGAAGAGGATAAATTTCAGGAAGATAAACAACGCATTATAGAAAAATATTTGTCTCTTGGCTATCGGGATATTGATATTGTTTCTGACTCTGTTTACCGCCATGACCTAAAGAATTTGAACATTAAGATAGTTTTGAATGAAGGTAAGAAATATTATTTCAGGGATATACGATTTATTGGTAATAGTAAGTACACAACCGAAGAGTTGATGAGTATTTTAAAAATTAACAAGGGTGATGTATATGACCAGTCTGTGTTAGATACAAGATTAAATATGAACCAGAATGGCTTAGATATTAGCACACTATATATGGATGATGGCTATTTGTTTTTTAATGTACAGCCAGTAGAGGTATTGGTGGAGAATGACTCCATAGATCTGGAAATACGTATTAACGAAGGTGCGCAAGCCCGAATTAATAAAGTTACCGTATCAGGAAATACTAAAACAAGTGATCATGTTATTTTAAGAGAGCTAAGAACTAAACCAGGCCAGCTGTTTAGCAGGTCAGATGTTACACGCTCCTTGCGTGAGCTTGCACAGGTTGGTTATTTCAATCCTGAAGCATTAAATGTAAACCCTGTGCCAAACCCTGAGGCGGGAACTGTTGATATTGAATACAAAGTAGAGGAAAAGCCTAATGACCAGATAGAACTTTCTGCCGGTTGGGGTGCAAGCACCATTGTAGGAACCTTAGGCCTTTCGTTAAACAATTTTTCTACCAAGCGCATGTTTAATAAAAGAGCCTGGAACCCCATTCCAAGTGGTGATGGCCAAAGGCTTGCCCTCAGAGCACAAACAAACGGAACGTTTTTTCAGTCATACAATGCATCATTTACTGAGCCATGGTTAGGGGGCAAAAAGCCAAACTCTTTTTCTGCTTCTGTCTTTCTTTCTATACAATCAAACGGACTTAGTATTGGAGATGCCAGGCGCACCGCGCTATGGACGAGTGGAGCCACCATCGGATTAGGTAAGCGTTTAAAGTTTCCTGACGACTGGTTTACCCTGCAATACTCATTAACCTATCAGCGCTATTTTAATGAAGTAAGTGCACTGGGCGAGAGTTTTCTTAACTTCATACCTCCCGGTCCTTCAAACAATTTAAACTTCCGCATAGTATTATCAAGAAACTCTGTTGATCAGCCTATATATCCAAGGCAAGGCTCAAACATAACACTGTCTGTGCAATTCACTCCTCCTTACTCATTAATTAATGGCCGCGATTATAAAACAATTGATGCTTCAGAGAAGATGCGCTGGCTGGAGTTTCATAAGTGGAAATTTGATGCCACTTGGTATGCTAAACTGGTAGGAAACCTTGTTTTTATGTCAAGGGTCAATTTTGGTTTTATTGGCCAGTATAATAGAGATGTTGGCTATACTCCATTTGAACGATTTTGGTTGGGTGGATCCGGTTTAATGGGCTTTAGTTTAGATGGTAGAGAACTGATTGCCCTTCGCGGATATTCAGATAATTCTCTTACACCTTTGGTGTTTAATCCTCAGGCTGGTAGGGTAGTGCAGCAAGGCGGACTCATCTATAACCGATACACCATGGAACTTAGGTATCCTATTTCTCTTAACCCCTCTGCAACGGTGTATCCGCTTGTGTTTTTTGAAGCAGGGAAAGCGTGGTCCAGATATGAAGATTTCTCCCCATTTTCCGTTTATCGTTCTACCGGACTTGGCGTTCGGATATTTTTGCCTATGTTTGGCATGATTGGGCTCGATTACGGATATGGATTTGATGATGTTCCCTTTCAGAGCGCTGCAAACAGAGGAAATATTCATTTTCTGTTAGGGCAGCAATTTTAAAAAGGCTTAAATGAAAAAAATAGCATTCATCATATTGGCAATTGCCATTACTTGTTTTGCCCAAGCGCAACGATTTGGATATGTTGATACTGAATATATTCTTGATTTAATGCCTGAATATAAATCTGCCCAAAAACAGTTGGATCAGCTAAGCGAAGACTGGCAAAAAGAGGTAGAGAAAAAGCAGCAGGGTATAGATAAAATGTATCGCGATTTTCAGGCAGAACAGGTTTTGCTTACAGAGGACCTAAGAAAAAAGCGAGAAGAAGAAATTAAATTGAAAGAGAAGGAGCTGCGAGACTTCCGAAACCAAAAGTTTGGTTATGAGGGTGAATTATTTAAAAAAAGGCAGGAATTAATAAAGCCAATTCAGGATCGGGTGTTTGATGCCATACAAAAAGTTGCCAAACAAAGCGCGCTTGACTTTATATTTGCCAAATCAGGTGAGTTTATTATGCTATACTCCAATGCCAAATACGATAAAAGTGATGAGGTTTTGGCAGAATTGGGTGTTGCTATAAACAAAACAGATAAAGACACTAACAAGAAAAAATAAGTAATAGTAAAACAATGAAAAGAATCACAACAATTGCATTTGTATTGCTGCTGGCAGTGGCAATTACACCCGGAAAGGTACAAGCACAAAAATTTGGCTATATCGAGTTTCAGGATTTAATGACCCAGATGCCTGAGTATAAAAAAGCAACCGGTGAAATGGAGGCTTTTGGAAAACAGCTACAGGAAGAAATGAAAAAAATGAGCTCAGAGCTTGAGAAGAAGTATGATGAATACCAAAAGGGCGAAGCTAAGATGAATGATGCCATTAAAGAATATAAGCAAAAAGAATTGAGAGATATTCAGGCCCGTTTGCAAGAGTTTCAGGAAACAGCACAAGAAAATGTTCGCAAAAAAGAACAGGATTTGCTTAAGCCTATTGTTGATAAAGCAAAAACAGCCATTGCTGATGTAGCAAAAGCACAGGGCATTGCTTATGTTTTTGATAGCAGCCCCGGCACACCTCTTTTGTATAAGCCAGAGGGTGATAATTTGATGGCAGCAGTAAAAAAGAAATTAAATATTACCACCATTGCTGAGCCACCTGCCCCGGGCAAGTAAGGATTGGAATAAGACAATTAATAAGCCACCCGTAAAAAGGTGGCTTTTTTTATGCCAGATCTTGTTTTTTGTTGCACAAAAAAAACCTGTACGTTCACGCTCGACTCTGTTGCTTAATCTTAGATTCTTATCAGGTTCTATGTAGCTAATTAAATCTTAAGTTAGCTAGCTATATTATTCAGCGCTTATGCGAATATTATGTAAAATTATTAAAATCAAAGGAACTAAAGGTGGCTGATGTTTGATAATGTTTCAAGTCTTACTTTCTAATCTTGTTCGTATTTCTTGTTGTTCATTTAAAAATACATAGCATACTGTTTTGTAATTAATAATCCAAAGATTACAAATTATTTTAAACGAAAATAAATATTGACAAAACGCTTTACTCTTTTACAAATCTTATTACTTGCAATAATTTGTTTGCTTCATTAAGCAATTGGATAAAATAAATACCTGTAGGCAGATGGTTGATATTTGCTTTTTGTATCGTTTTTTCCCAATCCACAGCGTATCGCTTACCTTGTTCATCCCAAATCTGTATGGCACTTACAGGTTTATTGCCTTGTATGTATATTTGATTTACTGCCGGGTTGGGATAGAGGGTATAGTTGTGTTGTATAGCGAGTGAATTAACTTGCTTTACGGAAGTGATTACACCATATTGATTGATTTTATAAACCGAAATATCAAATGCATGCACTTGCATACCTGGAAATTGCGGATCGTTTAATGGCCCCGGGCTACTGCGTGTGGTTAAAATCATCCCCCCATCTTGTGTGGCATTTACCGATACAATTCCTTCGCGATTGCGTGCGGGTATTCTGCGCTCCCATGTTTTATTGAGTGTGCTGTCAAATTGGCTGATGAGTAATAAGCTAGGGAAAGAATCATATCTCCTTTGCACATTTACCACATCGCCTATTTGCCTGCCGTAATAAATTTTGTTTTCATCCCAATAGTCGAGGCATTGCATAAAAGCAGAACTGTAAAGGTCGCCATATAAACGATACATATTAATGCCATCGTCAATGGTATCATAAAATGCTTCGCGTATGTCTTCTACAAAGCTGAAACGGTAGGGAATATTGCTAAAATTTCTAAGAGCATGTTGGTTTAATGGTATAATTGCAATCCCCGATTGACTTGGATTATATTGATATAGTGAATCTAAACAAAATCCTTTTTCACAGTAATAACTACCTGGCCCTACAATGAATAACAAACTGTCTTTAAAATATCGAATATTCTGTCGCCATTGGTAATTAAATACATGCTTTGGGATATTATTTGAGTCAATAGCTAGGGGTAAGATACCACCAGCATAAAGTCCTCTCCATGTCGAATCATTTGAATTAAAAAAATTCACTACAGACCCCGTTACGCCAGATGCTTTCCTTGATTTTAATAAAAAACTATTATATACCCATTCAAAATCCATGGGTAATGTTTGACTTATTGTGATTTTAAGTAAACGACCATCATCAGTTTTCAAGAAATTTAAAGTATCCCATTGATAAGATATGGCATGTGTTTGCAACTTAAAATGTGCATCAATTACATAAGGAGAACCTAAGCTCGTATCTGCAATACCAAGTGTGCCAAAATACTCTGCATTTTTTCTGTGTTTTATTTTTATATCATATATCCCTGAGCGATCAATTGGGGAATAGTAGTTGGGAGCCATGTAATGAATGTCAAGAAATTCAAACGATGTATCGGTTTGAATATACCCAAAGTGAGTCGGCTTATTATTAAACGTAGGCGCTGTGGTATCAAACGTGCAAAACACGGTGTATTGGTTTTCTCCGGTTTTAAAAATACCCCCGGCATTATTAATACCCATATCGGGTAGTTCAAGTGTTTTATGGTACATAGGCTGTCCCTCTATATCCATACGTACCAATACTAAGCTGCCTTTACCATTCCACAGCCACGGGCGGTTTACTGCTGCCATCAGCAACGTACCATCTTCCAATGCCTGCACCACACATGGGTAATCCTGCTGTGGGGTGCTGATGCTATCATAAGCAGGTATGCGCTGCGCGTATACCAGTTTTGTGATTAGGAATAAAATTATAATGAGTTGAATACGCATAATTTAATATATACAAAGATGCTGCTTTGGAACCCGAAATTCCAAAGCAGCATCTTTAAGTTATGTTAATTGTTAAAAAAATTGACCCAATTGTGCGGGGGTTGGTGGCAGCAAGCGGTAATGCGAAAATTCACCTTCTAAATAATATTCTGTTGCATATAAGCACACATTTCCACCATTGCATACGGTACCCGATTGGCATAGTCCGGTGTAGTTTCTGTCTTTATTAGGCAATGTGTGATATCCTGTCATTGCATAAAAGCCAGTATTAAAGTGATTCATGCGTTGGTTGATTCTTGCGTTATTTTTGGTTACGGAAGTTACTGCAATCTCAGGTCGTTTAGCCCAAAAAAAGTTGATGGTAGATTGGTCAACTTTGCGAGCGGTGCTTAAAGAGTAATCATATTCCTTACCATAATATCCCAGTAGTTTTGAGTGTACCATATTTGACGCTGTCGGTTGTGACGCCCCTGATAATTTGTTAGGATTATTACAATCTATTACATCTGTGGTAATTACCGCGCCCATATTTGGGTCATTAGGAAAAAATTTACCTGAAAAGGTAGCAAATTCACTACCCGGTACTATAGTGGTTGGAGGAGTCATTACAGGTACAACCCCCTTATAATTTGGAAACCAGCCATTGAGTTGCTGTGCCGGATTGGGCCAATATACAGCACAATTGGTTAAATAATGATGCACCGCTTTAACATTTTCTAACGAATTATTAAAGGTATTTTGCCTTTGTGTTAGTGTTGTAGATTGGTCTGTATTGGTAAAGACCCACATGTAATATTGTTGTTGGTAGGCGGGTATTTGTCCCTGAGACTGCTTGTTTGGGTTTTCAAACCCTTGAAAAGACTGTTGCGAAATCCAAGGTGTAGGTGCATTAAATTGTATGCCAATGGGCTTGTAGTTAGCTTCATCTCTAATATCATCTTTTGACCATACTGGACCGTAAGTGAACAAATAATGGGTTTTAACTATCAAAGTATTATTTGATCCTTCGCCCTCAATGGAAAATGAAAGCCTGTTAAGGGTTTTATTTTCATTGCTTATGCCGCTTCGTATTTGTTTCAATTCATTTGAAACAGACGCAATGGTGGCACTCAATGCATTGTATGTAATTTGTTTATCTGCATTCAGCGAAAAATTGCTGCAAAAGGAATTAGCAAGTTCATTAGCATATGCAATACGTGGGTTTACCATGGCAATATTTAAACTATAATGGAGCAAGGTGATGGCCTCTTCTGTACTCATCGTTTCATTTAAGTCTGCTTGTATTCCATTATTCAAATCTATACCTTGATAGGCAGCATAGTTTTTCCAGAGTTTTGCCATTTTTTGTTCCAGTTCATCCTGCTTGTAATATACGAATGCTGTTTGGTTTCCGGTTGCAGTATTTAATACTGTGTTTTCTGTTTCTTTTTTGCATGATTGTAATGTAAGGACAATAGCCATGCATCCTGCAATGGCTAATTTTAAGTTAAGTAATGTAGTTTTCATATGTGCTTGTGTTTATTTAAGCACATCAATGTTATAAGCTAATTTTCGGTAATTACAAAATAGCATACTCCCTAAATGATTCCTTTTGTAAAATCATACTCTGAAAATGATTCCTGCAGTAATTCTATCTATAAATTGGTTGACTGCAGCTAAGGCTTGTTTTATATTCGTTTAACTATGAGTTACGAAATACTTATTCAGCATATCACACATTTTCGTAAGCATGCCCAAATAACACAATTGTATCTTGCGCATAAGCTAGGCTCAAGCGATGAGGATTATTATGGAAAGATAGAACGCTGCCAGAAGGAATTAAAACTGCATTGCCTTAAAAAAATATCCCATGAGTTATGTCTTTCGCCTATAATACTGCTGTATATATCTGGATACACTTGCTTCACCCCCCCCCAAGAAAATTCCATCTAGCACACCCCTACAGGATAACAAAGTATCCGTGCCAATTCAGGAAATAGATTATGCCTTATTGCTCAATAAAATTTGTGTGGTACACCATGATTTGCATGCTGCCCATTTTTATCAGCGTCTGTATAAGGGTATACGCACCTTACGCCATATTCATCAAATTAACAGCAAACAACTGAGCCGCCACATGAACTATTCTATGAATCATTTTGCGCGCATGGAGCGCGAGAATTGTGAGATTACATTGAAACAAGCTTTTGTGATTTGTGAAGTATTGAATATATCATTTGTAAAGTTGCTGCTGTTTGCAAATAGCCTCGACTTTTTTACCGATTCAAAGGGTGTTTTTATTTCTTTAAGCGAGTTGAAAAAACGATATCCTGCTTTTGAAATATGCCTCAAGTCCTTGTAGATGCCTAATAGCTTGTAAAGGATCTGCAGCATCGGGGTAAACTTCTACTCTTTTTGTTGCACAAAAAAACCTGTACGTTGCCGCACAGGTTTCTCTCGCTTACGCTCCCCCTGCAGTCTCGCTCCTCGCTAAAATGACCCATCTGGG
>CANGVA010000003.1 GCA_947457395.1 Bacteroidota bacterium
ACTTGCAGTAAGTTGTGTTGTCATAATCACATTTGTTTTGGTAGCTGTTGATTTATCTCCTCAGACTACAGGTGAAACTTTATTTATTTTTATGCAACCAATTTACTGCTTTTACATGGGTGCTTGCGCCATTGCCGGTGACGTGGTAAAATAATATTTTTATGTACGCAAAATATTTTATCTTGGTTGACAGTTTCTGCTACGCAATCGGCAACGAGCGCAAGGCGTGGGAACGATAAGCCACAATTATCGTTTTCGCTTTCGTTCATTTTACTGTAATTTGCAATGCTTTTATGATACACGCAGAACCCAAAAGAACCCTCATTACTGCAGCATTGCCATATGCAAACGGACCCGTTCATATTGGTCATTTAGCGGGCTGCTACCTGCCTGCAGATATATATGCCCGCTATTTGCGCCTGTGCGGTAAAGAAACACTTTTTGTTTGCGGCAGCGATGAGCATGGCGTGGCCATTACCCTTAAGGCTAAAAAAGAAGGCATTACTCCTCAACAATTGGTTGATAAATACCACACCCTCATGAAAGAAAGTTTTGAGCAGTTTGGTATTTCATTCGACATATATCACCGCACCTCAGAAAAATTGCATGCCGAGACAGCATCAGATTTTTTTAAGGTGATGTATGATAAGGGTGGTTTTATAGAAAAAACAGAGGAGCAGTATTATGATGCGGAGCAAAAACAATTTTTGGCCGACCGCTATATTACCGGCACCTGTCCGCGTTGCGGCAACGCAGGTGCCTATGGCGATCAGTGTGAAAAATGCGGAACCAGTTTAAGCCCTAAGGATTTGATTAATCCGCGATCAGCCATCAGCGGTAATACACCTGTACTTAAAACCACCAGTCATTGGTATTTACCGCTTGACCGGTTGCAGGAAACGTTCTTAAATGATTACATAAACCAGCATAAAGATGACTGGAAGGTAAACGTATATGGACAATGCAAAAGCTGGCTGGATGCCGGTTTGCAACCACGCGCCATTACCCGCGATTTGGATTGGGGTGTACCCGTACCCGTAAAAGGTGCTGAAGGGAAAGTGCTTTATGTTTGGTTTGATGCCCCAATTGGTTATGTATCGGCTACCAAAGCCTGGTGTGAAGCCAACGGAAAAAATTGGCACGACTACTGGGATAAAAATAGCGGAACCCGTTTGCTGCATTTTATAGGTAAAGACAATATTGTATTTCACTGTCTCATATTTCCTGCCATTTTGCATGCACAGGGTGAGTTTGTGCTACCCGATAACGTGCCGGCAAATGAGTTTTTAAATCTTGAAGGTGATAAAATTTCCACTTCTCGTAATTGGGCTGTTTGGCTGCATGAGTATCTGCATGATTTTCCTGGTAGGGAGGATGAGTTGCGATATGTACTTACCTCTATTGCTCCTGAAACCAAGGATAGTGATTTTAGCTGGAAAGATTATCAGCAGCGCGTAAATAGTGAATTGGTTTCCATACTGGGTAATTTTATTAACCGTGTAATGGTGCTTACCTGGAAATTTTTTGATGGGAAAGTTCCAGCCTACAATGCAGCATACCATACGCAGGATCAGCAATACCGCAAGGAGCTGAAGTATGGTTTTCATGTAATGGAAGAGGCACTTCGCCACTTTCGTTTTCGCGAGGCACAATCAGAATTAATAAATATGGCCCGTATGGGTAATAAGTATCTGGCAGAGCTGGAGCCCTGGCACCTAATTAAAACTGATAAGGAAAAAACAGCCAGTGTATTGCATGTTGGTCTACAGATTGCAGCTGCGCTTAGCATTGCAGGCAGACCTTTTCTACCAAAAACCGCTGATAAAATTGCCTTTCTGCTTAACCTTACTTTTGATAAGAAATTGTGGGATGTGCATTTTTTTGAAAGTCTTGAGTTTTTAGGAGCAGGTCATCAACTCAATGAAGCATCCATTTTGTTTAAGCCAATTGAAGACGAAGAAGTTCAAAAGCAAACGGATAGATTAGAACAGATAAAAAAAGATAATGAAAGCAAAACGGCAACACAGCCAACTGCGCTTAATGCAGTTAAGGCAGATATTACGTATGATGATTTTGATAAGATAGACTTACGTGTAGGTAAAATTCTGGAAGCAGAGCGTGTGCCTAAAGCAGATAAATTATTAAAACTTACTGTGGATTTGGGTTTTGAAAAGCGTACCATTTTATCAGGTATTGCTGAGTATTACAAGCCGGAGGAGTTGGTTGGCAAACTGGTAACGGTTGTGGCTAACCTGGCACCCCGCAAAATACGCGGTATTGAAAGTCAGGGAATGCTGCTCATGGCAGGAAATGATTTTGGTAAATTATACAGCGTAGGACCTGAGCAGGATATTGAGCCCGGTAGTGTAGTGAAATAAACAAAATGGTGTGGCAACTTGATTTGTATAACAGATTGCAGATATTTGCGGCATTCAATGGATAGAATATATGGTCTCGTAGTCCCGAAAAATAGCAAACGATGTTTGCGTAATTTTTCGAGGATGCTCGCGACAGAGCAAAATCAAAGATTTTGACTGTTGCGGCATTCAATGGATAGAATATATGGTCTCGTAGTTCAATGGATAGAATAGATGTTTCCTAAACATTTGATACAGGTTCGATTCCTGTCGAGACTACCAATAAAAGCAATTAAAAATTTGAATTTCAAATAATTCAGGGCTTCTTTGTTTTTGTGAAACTAACCAAGCTACAATTGCTTGAGTTGTTTCATAAAAAAACTAAACCAATTCCGGTTTTTCTGGTTCTTGATACAGATAATAATCTCGTTTTATACACTTAATAATTATTCAACATCTGTTATACAAACATTTTAGTTATATGAAAAACCAAATTATTACAGTTGCTGGCATTTTAATTCTGCTAACTCAACTCGTTTCTTGTAAAGAGGGAGATAAAAAAGAGAATACCGTGCCTGAAACACCGGTGGTAGTAGGGCCGGTTAATCTTATATTAGATACGCTTCTCACAGGTTTAGATCAACCTTGGGGCATGGCCGTATTACCTAACGGTAACATACTAATTGCAGAAAAAACGGGCACCATGAAATTATGGCAAAATGGAATCACTGCAACTGTTGCAGGTTTGCCCAATATTAGAAATGCCGGTCAAGGTGGGTTAATGGATATAGCCTTACACCCCAACTTTGCCCAAAACAACCTCATTTATTTTACCGCCACAACAGATACTGCAAGCGGTTATAGCACTGCTTTGTATAGTGCTAACTTAACATCCAATCAGTTAACAGGAGTTAAAAAACTGTTTCAAAGTACACAGGTAAATACCTCAAATGTGCATTTTGGCAGCCGCATTGTTTTTGATAAAAACGGAAAAGTATATGTATGTTTGGGTGAACGGAATGAAACCACACAATCACAAAACTTGAGCAATCATGCTGGGAAGGTAATTCGTATCAATGATGATGGAAGTATACCTTCTGATAATCCTTTCATCAATACAACCGGAGCAATTAAAGATATTTATTCCTATGGTCATCGTAATCCTCAAGGCATGGTAATGCATCCGCTAACCGGGCAAATTTGGTTGCATGAACATGGACCCAAAGGTGGGGATGAAATTAACCTGATTCAGCCGGGTGCAAACTATGGCTGGCCACTTGCTTCTTTTGGCATCAATTATAATGGCACCCCTGTTACAAAAGATACGGCTGTGCCTGGAACCCTTCAGCCTGTGCATTACTGGGTGCCATCTATTGCACCATGCGGTATGGATTTTTATATGTCGGACAGCATTCCACAATGGAAAGGCAGGTTGTTTATTGGTGCACTGGTAGGCCAGCATTTAAACATCATAACCCTTTCAGGAAATAAGGTTACCAAAGAAGAGCGCCTGTTGCAGGGCTTTGCCAGGTTCAGGTGCGTAAAGGCAGGTTGGGATGGTTATCTTTATTTCTTAACAGAATCACCCGGTTTATTGTGTCGTTATCGTCCTAAAAAGTAAAATACGCTCAGGTTTTTATCTTACCGCAGGCCTTGTTTATTGTGGGTATTTCATCTTACCAAACAATGCTGTTATCCTTCACAGGTAAATAACACGTATAATTTTCTTGAATAAAACAGGCTTACTTTGCTTAATCACAACACAATTGTTTTAATAGTATTGTTGCATGCGAAATATTTGTAAGTTGGGTTGTTTATAAATAGCCTCTTTATACATGGATTAGCTATCCATTACACGTGCCCTTGATTTGTATGCCAAAGAACAGTACAATGAAACCATTGTGTACTGCGATTCTTTAATTGCTTATAGAACGCAACGTGAAGAGGCCTGGATGCTTAGAGGCAAAGCTCACGTACAACCGGGTTTATTTGTTATGGCCATTTCAGATTTTACGCAAATCCTTCGTTATAACATAGATCAAACAGAAGCGTATGCCTTGCGTACCGGTGCCCGCCCAGAGTTAAGCATGTGTTATCATAACAGCGCAGACAATTATCATTAGATTCTAATTAGTCATAAGTATTTTATCTGAAAAGGCTTTTTTGATTTATGTCAAAATTCCAATCAGCGGGTTCAATTTTATTTGTACTTGTAATTTTAAACTTATGATTATTCAAGTAATTCAGATGATTGTTGAGTTGGCACTCACCATTTTATTTGCCGATTTTATTTCAGGATTTGTGCATTGGTTTGAAGACACTTATGGTACGGAGAAAACCCCTATTTGGGGTAAATGGGTTGTTAAACCCAATCTGGAGCACCATGTGCATCCGGCAGCATTTACCAAAAAAACATGGCTGCAAAGTTCTTGGGATCTTACCTTAATTTCAGGATTAATTGTACTCATTGCTTATTGGAACAATGCACTTACATGGCATGTTTGGGTTTTTGCCGTGCTTTCAGCCAATGCAAATCAGGTGCACAAATATGTTCATATGCCTGCACGGAAGGTTCCTTTTATTGTTAGATTTCTACAGCAAGTAGGGTTGTTCCAAAAGCCAAAGCATCATGCTGTGCATCACTCCGGAGAAAAAAATAAATCATACTGCGTGCTTACCCCTTATGCAAATTATATCCTAGATGCAGTTTATTTTTGGCGTGCTCTTGAGTTTATGTTAAAGCCAATTTTAGGAGAGCCAAGGCTGGCTGAAAAAGAAATGCAGCAACATTAACAGCAGGATTTATATCTTTATAAATATTATGAGCCTCATTAATCATATTAGTAAATTAACACCCATCAGCGAGTATGCACTAGCTTGGCTAAAACAACATACAGAGGAGTTTATATTTAAGAAAAATGAGATTATACTGAATGAAGGTAAAGTATGCAACCATCTGTATTATGTTGTAAATGGATTGGTGGGTAGTTACTATATAATCGATGATCAGGAAGTATGTAACTGGATTGCGATGGAAGAAGATATGGCTACTTGTTATTACAGCTTTATCTCCCGTGAGCCCTCTTATGAAACCATTGTAGCATTTGAGAATTGTACGGTTCAGTCCATAAGCTATCATCATGTTCAGGAGTTATATAAAAAGTTTCCTGAGACAGAAAAAGCCGGACGATTAATTCTGGAAAATTATTATTCCAGACTTGAAGAACGTTTAATCTCCATTCAATTTAAAACAGCTAAGGAGCGATACGATATGCTATTTAATAAGCGACCTGAAATATTTAACCGTGCGCCTTTGGGTAAGGTGGCAACCTATTTGGGAATGAAGCAGGAAACCTTAAGCAGGTTAAGGTCGGGAAAATAATTTTGTTTACTTTGGGCCCTTCAGAAGCGCCAAAGAAAAAATACTTTTTAAATCGCCAGGTTACAGAGCAATAATAAATAGCCTCGCAGGCAATAATGAAATCAGTTTAGCTTTATTCTGCTTCGTCACCCAAAATGCCATCCGGGCTCATTATGGTGTCAACCAGATTAGTATCCGGTGCAAGTTTAATAAACTCTTTTGCTTTACCCGGAATAGGAAATAGGTGTGTTAGGTTCATGGTATCTTCCGGCATCAAAACTGTTCTGCGAACCATCAAATCAGATAAAAATTTAAACTGCCTGCCTACAAAATCTTTCAGGTTTCCTTGTTTGTCAAAACGCCACATAAACCCTTTAGGCCTTGGAATAATGGTTGCTAAAAACAAGCTCTCTCCAAGGGTTAGGTCTGAAGGTTTTTTACTAAAGTAAAAACGTGATGCCTCACCAATACCATAAACATTGGGTCCCCATTCAATAATATTTAAATACACCTCAAACATGCGCTCTTTAGTGGACAAGCGATTGTTTTCTAAAATATATACCAGCAATATTTCTTCCAGTTTTCGCGATAAGGTTTTTTCTCTTGTTAAGAATACATTTTTAACCAACTGCATGCTGATGGTGCTGGCACCGCGTGCAAATTTTCTTTTACGAATGTTTTTAATTATTGACTGACGAAAGGCTTCATCAATAAAACCTCGGTGATAAAAGAAAGATGGATCTTCAGTAGTAAGCACAGATTTTTTTAGGTAGGGTGAAATCTGATCAAGCGGAGTAAAATCAGGATTGGCAAGGCTAACCAGGATGGGGCGCATGGGTCTTCCGTTTTCAATTGGCACGTGCACAAAATCACTGTTAAGCTTATTTAGATTAGCTTCGCCATATTGTTTAATAAACAGGCCATACTTTTGCAGATTGCTTTCAAAAAGCAAGTCTTTTGGTTTGTTTTCATTGTAAACAAAATCCATACGGTAATCAAACGAGCCTTCTACCAACATGCCTTGAAAATGGTTGAAGAGCCCTTCAGGTAAAGATGAAATAAACTCCTGTGCCGGCATTTGCGGTATGCGAATGCCAAGCCTAACAATGGTATCAGGGCTGTTTTCAAATTGTATAAACGGATGAAATGCTACTTGATTAAAGCGAATAACAGAACTGCTATCTAAACCTATAAAGCTTGCACCTGCCTGCACATGATAAGCAATCGATGCATGGTTTATTACTACATCACGTTTAGATATTTTGGGATGATTGATTAAAAATTGCGAAATGGAGGCAGAGCCTTTAACGTGCAATACATCATCTTCCAGGGTTACGGATGCCAGTGTAAAACGAATTGAATCAAAACCGGTATTCAGATTAAATTTATCTGTAATATATGGTATACGAATACCATCGGTATCCTGATTAAACAATTGAACATCGGCTTTCTTTTCTCTCGGACTGGCATTACCTTCAAGCACCCAATGCTGCTTAAAATCTCTGGCATTTACAATGATGTCAGAGTGTAGGGCCTCATCTGCCAGTTGTAACTGCTGCACCTTGAAAGAAACAGTTTGTGCATCTTCTTTAAAACGTAGCTCACATGCTTGTAACAGCAAATTACTTGGCACCTGAGATAATATTTTTGAAATCAGGTTGTAAACCGTTTTTGCATAGTTTGATTGCTTATCGGTATTGGCATCTTCGGTTGTTGCTTCTTCATCGGATTTTTCAGGATGCAGAAAGTAATCAATATTGGTTACTGAATCTGTTTTAACTAATTGTATAAGGCCATTTTCAACCAGTACATCCCTTATCCTAAAATCAAGGAGTAGAGCGTATCCTAGCCTAATGCTACTTTGCACGTTTTGTGCATACAGCAAGGTATCCATCCCAGCGGGTACAAGACAAAGCTGCTGAATTTGCACACCGGCCAGCCCGGTAAATGCAGCGTGGCTGTATGTTAATTTTGTTTGGTAAGTTGTTTGCAGTTTAGCAGCTGCCTTATCCATCACCTTGCGCAAAAGATAATTACGCAGGCCAAAGAAAGACAACACAGCTAAAAGCAAAAAAACACCGGCAACAATGGCCAGTGTTCTGAATATCTTTTTTGCTTTACGGGCAACAACCATGGATGGTTTGCTAATCAAAATTAAACGTGCATCAATTCCGCTTCTTTGGCAGCAGTGATATCGTCTATTTTCTTAATATAGTTGTCGGTTGTTTTTTGTATTTGTGTTTCGGCACCCTTTGCTTCATCCTCGGCTAAACCTTCTTTTTGAAGTTTCTTTACAGCTTCATTCGCATCTTTACGAATATTTCGAATGGCTACTTTGGCGTGTTCCGCTTCACCTTTTACTTTTTTCACCGTTTCTTTTCTGCGCTCTTCAGTTAGGGGTGGAAGTGTAATGCGCACAATATTTCCATCATTGGTTGGCTGCAGCCCAAGATTGGCAATCACAATACCTTTTTCAATAGGTTGTATCATGGCCTTTTCCCATGGTTGTATCACAATGGATTTTGCATCGGGTGTACTTACGTTGGCTACCTGATTCAGCGGCACTAGGCTTCCATAATAATCAACTTTTACGGCATCAACCATGCTGGGGTGTGCTTTGCCTGCGCGAATTTTTGCAAACTCAGATGCTGCGTGATCAATCGCCTTATCCATGGCTGATTTCAGGCTATCAAAAACTTCTTTTAAACGTGGGTCGCTCATATGACGGTGCTATTAATAGGGATTCGAAAATAATGAAAAAGTGAATATGAAAAGTGATGAAAAAAATCAGCTTACCAGGGTGCCTACTTTTTTTCCTTCGCAAACCTTCAGAAAATTACCCTTTTTATTCATATCAAAAACCATGATGGGCATGTTGTTTTCCTGACACAAGGTAATGGCGGTAAGGTCCATTACATTCAGCCCACGTTCATATACTTCGTTAAAGCTGATTTTATCAAAACGTTTAGCGTTTTTATCTTTTTCAGGATCGGCCGTATAAATGCCATCTACACGGGTGCCTTTAAGCACCAGATTGGCTTCTATTTCTACTGCTCTTAAGGAGGCAGCTGTATCTGTAGTAAAATAAGGATTACCGGTGCCGGCACCAAAAATAACTACACGACCTTTTTCTAAGTGGCGCATGGCTCTTCTACGAATAAATGGCTCGCATATTTGTTCCATCTTTATGGCGCTGAGCAGGCGTGTTTTTATACCATTTTTTTCCAATGCCCCCTGCAACGCCATGGCATTAATAACAGTTGCCAGCATGCCCATATAATCAGCCTGTGCTCTATCTGCAATACCGCCTGAAACGCCTTGTACACCTCTGAAAATATTTCCGCCTCCTATTACAACTGCTACTTGCACACCTTTATCAAGCACTTGTTTGATATCGTTTGCATATTGTTCTAAAATTTTTGGGTCAATACCATATTGTTGATTGCCCATCAGGGATTCACCGCTGAGTTTTAGGAGTACACGTTTATACTTCATCTGGGTTGGGTTTGATATAAATTATACAAGTATACGGCAAAAAAAATCCCCCGATAAACGGGGGATTAAAAAATTTAATTGATTAGCCTAAAGCAACACGTTTAAAGGCTTTTACAACAAGGCCTTTTTCTACGCCATCCAGCATCTGGGCTATGCTTTTTGAGTTATCTTTTACAAACTCCTGATTCATTAAGGTAGACTCTTTGTAGAATTTACCCAATTTTCCCTGAGCAATTTTCTCAAGCATAGCTTCAGGTTTTCCTTCGGCACGCGCTTGCTCTTTACCAATTTCAATTTCGCGTGTTACAATGGTAGGGTCTACATCATCTTTATCAACTGCAACAGGATTAAGGGCTGCAACCTGCATGGCCACATCTTTTCCTGCTACAAAATTGGCATCACTAGGGGCAATGCTTAATGAAACCAGCACACCTAAGCGGTTTGCACCATGTATATAGGCAACAATATTTTCGCCTTCCATCAGTTCATAACGCACCACATCAATTTTCTCTCCTATTTTACCAACCTGATCGGTTATGCGTTCAGCAAGGGTTGCACCATCAAACGGCAATGCTTTAAGCGCATCAGCGTTAGCAGGCATATTAGCCAGGGCCAAATCTGCAATGGCGTTGGCAAATTTTACGAAGTCTTCATTTTTTGCAACAAAATCGGTTTCACAGCTAAGTTGCACAATCACACCCGCTTTTCTGTCGGCTGTTGTTTTTGCAATAACTGCGCCTTCTTTAGCTTCACGATCGGCACGTGCTGCAGAAACCTTCGCGCCTTTTTTACGCAGGTTATCTATAGCGGCTTCAAAATCGCCATTGGCTTCGGTTAATGCCTTTTTGCAATCCATCATTCCGGCTCCTGTCATTTGGCGGAGCTTATTAACATCAGCTGCACTGATAGTAGTCATAGTATATTTTCTTAATTATTGATTATTAAATGATTAAATTATGAGAAGTATGTAAAAAAATCGGCACGCAGCCGATTTTTTTTATGATTAAGCTTCTTCTCTTTCAGCTGCTGCCTCTTTGTTTTCGGCCTCTGATTCCTTTTCGCGTTTACGCTCTGATAAGCCTTCCACAATGGCATCTGTAATCACACGTGAAATCAGTGCTATTGATTTGGCGGCATCATCATTTGCCGGAATCGGATAATCCACTACAGTTGGGTCAGAATTGGTATCTACAATACCAAAAGTAGGGATATTGAGTTTGTGTGCCTCGGCAACCGAGATGTGCTCACGTTTAATATCTACAATAAACAAAGCAGCAGGCAGGCGGTTTAAATCTGCAATACCACCTAACAACCTTCTCAATTTTACTTTCTCACGCTCCACCATCAAACGTTCTTTTTTGTTGATGTTTTCGTAAGTACCGTCTGTAGCCATTTTCTCCAGGGCCTGAAGTTTTTTAATGGATTTACGTACGGTAGCAAAATTGGTAAGCATACCACCAAGCCAGCGCTCAGTTACAAAAGGCATGTTCACGCGTGTTGCTTCATTTTCGATGATTTCTTTGGCTTGTTTCTTAGTAGCCACAAAAAGCACCTTACGTCCTGATTTTACAATGTTTTTAATGGCTGCTGCGGCCTCATCCAGCTTTACTGCTGTTTTGTTTAGATCGATGAGGTGGATTCCGTTCTTTTCCATAAAAATATATGGGGCCATTTTCGGATTCCATTTGCGGGTTAAGTGTCCAAAGTGAACACCCGCTTCCAATAATTCTTCCTGTTTTACCATTTAGATTAAGTGTATATTGATTCGTTAAAAAATAGAGATTAACGTTTAACGAACTGGAAGCGTTTACGTGCTTTTTTCTGACCTGATTTCTTACGTTCAACCATACGTGGGTCGCGGGTAAGTAAACCAACAGCCTTCATAGCGGGCTTCAGTTCTGCGTTGTATTTTACCAATGCACGTGCAATAGCCAGTTTTACTGCATCAGACTGGCCGGTTACACCACCACCATCTACATTACAGTTAACATCAAACTGGCCGGCCGTACCGGTTACTTCAAAAGGTTTATTTACGCTGTTTTGCAGCAATACAGTTGGAAAAAATACGTTAGCTTCTTTTCCGTTAACTGTAATTTTACCTGTTCCGGCAGTCATGTAAATGCGGGCTACAGATGTTTTTCTTCTTCCTAATGCGTTTATCGCTTCCATTGATTAGAATTTTAAAGGTTTAGGCTGTTGTGCAGCATGCGGATGCTCAGAACCTGCATATACATATAGGTTTCTGAAAATTTCGCGACCCAGTTTATTATTTGGCAGCATACCATCTATAGCGTGCTCCACAACATATGTTGGTCTTCTTTCCAGCAAATTTTTGGCTGTTTCAAAACGCTGTCCGCCAGGATAACCTGAGTAAAACACATATTCCTTTTCATCACGCTTGTTTCCAGTAAAACGGATTTTATCTGCGTTGATGATGATGACATTGTCTCCACAATCTACATGAGGTGTAAAATCAGGCTTATGCTTGCCTCTTAAAATGTTTGCCACTTTACTGGCAAAGCGGCCTAATGTCTGGCCTTCTGCATCAACAATAAACCACTCTTTTTTTACGGTGGCGCTGTTGGCTGAAACGGTTTTATAACTTAAAGTATCCACAATAGATAATATTAATTCAGTTTTATTAAAGGGGTGGCAAAAATATGGCAAGGTTTTGTAATTCACAACTAAATGTGAAAAAAAGTAAAATCAGTAGGTCATTTATCGCTTCTTCTGATTTTCAGATAGTTGTAACCCGGTGCAACGCACCGCATGCCTCAAAGAATTTTAACAAACCTTTTGGTACGAAAAATGCCATCAGAATTGTATACATAAACAATATAGCTGCCAATTGTTAAATAGCTGATATTGATATCAAACGAAAACCAGGGTGCAGCGGTAATTTCCTGCTCTATCCATAATCTGCCCCAAATATCAAACACAAATAGCCTGGAAAACTTGGGTGTACTTTGCTGAATGGTAAAGGTAATACTGGATTGGGCATAGGTGGGTAAAATATCTATTTCATAGCCGGTGCATGAGCCATCGGTGTAGGTGCGCACACCGTTTCTAAGTTGCGCATCACAAATGTTCCGGTAGGTTTTGTTATCGCATCCGCAAACCGGCCTAAATTCTGTTGGGCACGGAAAGCCTGGGCTTATACTTAAAGAATCTATGCAGCCCCATTGTGCATGAGCCAATGTGGTAACCATGCACCCTATAATAGTTAAACAACGAAGAATCAGCTTCACTATTTAATTTCAGTTATTTTTAATGCATTGGTTCTTGATCTTTCTTTAATAGGCATACTTGCCGTATTAATTACCAAATCACCCTTTTTTATAAAACCCATTTCAAGCAGTGTATCATTAACGGTTTGAATGGAGTGATCTGTGCTATCAAAACCCTTATAATAAAATGCGCGAACCCCCCATACCAAATTAAGAGTTGAGATTAGTCGCACGTTGCTGGTAAAAATAAATATGGTGGCACGCGGACGAAAAGATGATATTTTATAGGCAGTATAACCGGAAAAAGTCATGCTTACGATTGCTGCAGCTTTCAAATGGTCAGAAATGCGCACAGCTGTAAAACAAATTTCATCACTTAAAAATGTGGGTGATTGCTCTGATGGCCTATTGCCTTTAAAAAAGGGAGCATTGGTTTTTTCTGCTTCTGTTATTGTTTCGCGCATGTATTTAACGGCAAGCACCGGATATGCACCAACAGAGGTTTCGGCACTGAGCATTACCGCATCTGCACCATCCATCACCGCATTGGCAATATCATTTAATTCAGCACGTGTAGGAGAGGGGCTTTGAATCATGCTTTCCATCATCTGGGTTGCAATAATTACGGGTTTGCCTTTTTCAATGCACTTCTTCACAATCATCTTCTGAATAATGGGCACTTGTGCCATAGGCATTTCTACACCTAAATCACCACGCGCTACCATTACCCCGTCTGTTACCTCTAAAATTTCGTCAAGATTTTTAACTGCTTCAGGTTTTTCAATTTTGGCAATCACCCGTGGCTTCCATTCATACTGCTCAATTATTTGTTTGAGCTCAATAATATCCTCTGCCTTGCGCACAAAAGAAAGCCCTATCCAATCTACTTTATGCTCTATGCCAAACAATAAATCAGCGCGGTCTTTTTCTGTTAATGCCGGAATGGATAGATTGGTTTGTGGTAGGTTAAAACCTTTTTTTGAGGAAAGTACACCACCAAAATTCACCTTACATTTTATTTCATCCACACCATTGCTGGAGAGTACTTCCAACTGCAGCTTGCCATCATCCAATAAAATAAGTTCACCGGGTTTAACGTCTGCCGGCAACGTATTAAATTTAACCGAAATTCTTTCCGCTGTTCCGATTTCCGGTTTTGTAGTTACTGTAATAATGGAATCAGTTATGAGGGTAACTTTTCCTTCCTTCATTTCACCCACACGCAATTTGGGCCCCTGCAGGTCGAGCAGTTTTGCTACAAAAGTGCCCTTGCTTTCATTTACGGTATTAATATTGTCTATTACCTGTTTGTGGTCTTCATAACTTCCATGCGAAAAGTTAAGTCTGCATACATCCACACCCTGATCTATAATGGCTGATAGGCCGTCAATAGAGGAAGTAGCAGGGCCAATGGTGGCCACAATTTTGGTGCGGTTAAAAAACGGGGTCTGTTTCATGGATACAAAGTTAAAAATTCAAATATTGTCTTTGTTTTAATTGTTTGTGATGCAATGCTGATATGAGTTGAACTTCCGGTATGGATTGTATGTGGCGTGTAAAGGTAGTCTTTTCAAAGAATTCTAAACCACCTTTAATGATGATAAGATAATCGATGTTTCTTAACTCGTGCATCAGTATCAGGGAATCATCCCTGTTTTGTAACAAATAAATAGAAAGGTGGTTTATTTCATCTTCGTAAAAATAACGGTGATGTAGCTGTTGTATTTCCTCACCGGAGTATATCGTAAGATCATCATCTGAACGAAGATTATAACCGAGATGTTTGTTGATGAGCCAAGCCATGCGGTGTGGTTTTTCCTGCGATACGATGCCGAAAAGCAGAAAATCATCGTCATATCCGGTGTCGAGAAATATTTTTTTCACCAGACAAAGGTTAGCATTGTATATGAATAAATAACATCTGCCACCCAAATATTTTCAAGCATACCAAGGTACCAATGTATAAAAAGAATGACACCTTTTAAGGGCTAATATTTTCAAAAAAATGAACCTTTTGTCATTTTCTTTAAAAAAATACTTTATTTGCACCCTCAAAACCTTTTAAACCAAACAACAATGTCAGACATCGCAACAAGAGTAAAAGCTATCATTATGGATAAGCTTGGAGTAGAAGAAAGCGAAATCACCAACGAATCAAATTTTACCAATGATCTTGGAGCTGATTCGCTCGACACTGTTGAACTTATCATGGAATTTGAAAAAGAGTTCAACATTGCCATCCCTGATGATCAGGCTGAAAAAATCGGCACGGTAGGTCAGGCTATCTCCTACATTGAGCAGAACGTAAAAAGCTAATTTTTACCAACTCATTTAAAAAAAAAGACAGTTCAATGTCACCTCGCAGAGTAGTTGTTACGGGAATTGGAGCTTTAACGCCCATTGGTAACAATTTACAGGAGTATTGGAACGCATTGTCGAACGGAGTGAGCGGGGCAGCCCCCATCACCCGTTTTGACGCTTCCAAATTTAAAACCCGTTTTGCCTGTGAATTAAAGAATTTTGATGTCAATCAGTTTATTGACAGAAAAGAAGCCCGCAGAATGGATCCATATACCCATTATGCCATCATCACTTCAGATGAGGCTATAAAGGATTCTGGACTTGACCTTGAAAAGGTAAACAAGGATCGCGCAGCGGTTATCTGGGCTTCCGGCATTGGAGGTTTAACCAGTTTTTTTCACGAAGTAGTTGCCTTTGGTAGGGGTGATGGAACACCTCGATTTAGCCCGTTTTTCATTCCCATGATGATTGCCGACATCGCAGCCGGACTCATCTCAATTAAATATGGTTTCAGAGGCCCCAACTTTGCAGTGGTTTCCGCCTGTGCCAGTTCAACAAATGCTATATCAGAAGCTTTTCATTATATACGCATGGGCAAGGCAGATCTGGCCATCACAGGCGGTTCTGAGGCTTGCGTAAATGAGCCTGCCATTGGTGGTTTTAATGCCATGAAAGCCCTCTCAGAAAGGAACGACAGCCCTGAGACGGCTTCAAGACCATACGATAAGGACCGAGATGGATTTGTGTTGGGAGAAGGAGCAGGCGCACTTATACTTGAAGAATATGAGCATGCGCTAGCACGCGGAGCAAAAATTTATGCAGAGATTGTAGGTTGCGGAGCATCCGGAGATGCTTACCACATGACGGCTCCTCACCCTGAAGGTTTAGGCGCAAGAAATGTGATGCATATGGCATTGAATGATGCCGGATTGAAACCGGAGGATGTTGATTATATCAATGTGCATGGCACATCTACACCGCTTGGCGATCCGCAGGAAATTAAAGCCATACAGCATGTGTTTGGGGAACATGCTTACCAATTAAATATTAGTTCAACCAAATCAATGACCGGCCACTTACTGGGCGGTGCAGGTGCCATTGAATCTATTGCCTGCTTGCTGGCAATTAATAAAGGTATTGTGCCTCCAACCATTAATCATTTTACGGATGATCCGGAGATTGACCCTAAGTTAAATCTTACTTTTAACAAGGCACAGAACCGTGAAGTGAATGTGGCTTTAAGCAATACGTTTGGCTTTGGCGGCCACAATGCTTCAGTTATCTTTAAAAAAGTGTAAACCCAATATAGTTTGGTTAAACGTTTACTCAACAGCGTTTTCATTATTCCTTTCTCAGGGCACAAAAAATTGTGCAACAGCATCACGCATATATCAGGTGTTGCTCCTGTTAATGTTAAATGTTATATACAGGCACTCAGGCACCATTCTGTTTCAAGTACCATTCATGAAAACGGTTCAAAGGACAGCAATGAGCGTTTAGAGTTTTTAGGTGATGCCGTTTTAAATACTGTTATAGCAGAATACCTGTTTAAAAAATATCCGTTTAAAAGCGAAGGTTTTTTAACCGAAATGCGCTCTAAAATTGTGAGCAGGGAAAGTTTAAATGAACTGGCATTAAAGTTGGGTCTGAATCATTTGGTAGTGTATGATAGAAGAGCACTGGGTATAAATAATAAGAATACCATTTTTGGTAATGCACTAGAGGCTTTTATAGGTGCTATTTTTTTAGATGCAGGCTTTTATGCTGCAAAAAAGTTTATAACACAACGGCTACTTGCACATCTTGATATTGATAAAATACAACATACCGAAAAAAACTTTAAAGGTAAACTAATAGAGTGGGCGCAGAAAAACAGCCATTCTATTGAGTTTGAAAGCACGGAAGAAATGAGCGGCAAACAAAAAATTTATACCGTGAGTGTAGTAATAAATAAAGAAACAAAAGGATCTGCCGAGCATATTTCTAAAAAGAAAGCTGAACAGATGGCATCTGAAAAAGCAGCTGACCTGCTGGGGATTGCACTATAAAACACCGGCTTTAACCTGCAGTTAGTTATGAAGTAACCGGATTGGTTGTGCCCTCAAATTCCAGATTTAGGTTGCGTATGTTGGCAAATCCGCCATATACATTTTTAATCAGGGTAAAACCTTTTGATTTAAGAAAGGATGCCGCAATCATACTGCGATAACCACCTGCACAGTGCACCAAGTATTCCTCATTTTTATCCAGATTGCTATAGTCTTTAGTAAGCGAATCAAGCGGAAAGTTTAATGCAGTTTTCATATGCAACCCTGCAAACTCACCCGGCTTGCGCACATCCAACACTTTTACATGTGTATTCTTTACATCAAGTGCAAACTCTTCATCATCAATGCTTATTACCATATCATAGCGCTTACCGGTATCTTTCCATGTATCAAAACTTCCTTTCAAATAACCCTTGATATGCTCAAAACCCACACGCGTTAGCCTTTCTATGCTTTCTCTTTCTTTCCCTTCATCTGCCACAATCACAAGGGGTGTTTGAATATCGAGTAGGGTAGCAGCCCAGATGGCATACTGCCCGTTTAGTCCGAAATTGAGTGCACCTGGAATAAATCCTTGTTCAAACACATCCGGTATGCGTGTATCAATTATGGTGCATCCTTCTTGCATACATTTTTCAAATGCATCAACACTAAGCGGAGTTAAGCCGGTTTTAATAATCTGTTCAATTGGGGTATAGCCTTGTTTATTTAATCGGGCATCTTTAAAAAAGTAGGCAGGGGCAGGCTGTATGCCATCTGTTACAGTTTGAATAAATGTTTCCTTGTTCATAGGTTGCAAAGCGTAGTTGCTTTGCTTTTGCTCACCAATAGTTGAGTATGTTTCTTTGCCAATATTTTTACCACAGGCACTGCCCGCTCCATGAGCCGGGTAAACGATTACTTCATCAGGCAATATCATGAGTTTGTTGCGTAAGGAATCATACATCATCCCGGCAAGTTCTTCCTTGGTCATTACACCATCCAGTAAATCAGGTCGGCCTACATCGCCAACAAACAGTGTATCACCAGTAAAAACGCAGTGTGCTTTACCTATTTCATCAACCAATAAAAAGCAGCTTGATTCCGGGGTATGGCCGGGCGTGTGCAACACTTTTATAGTGAGTTTTCCCAATTTTATTTCTTCGCCATCCGTTGCTACGTGGACCGGGTAGGATGTTTGCGTAGTAGGCCCGTAAATGATTTTTGCACCTGTTTTATTTGCAAGGTCTATGTGTCCGCTAACAAAGTCGGCATGAAAATGTGTTTCAAAAATATATTTGATATTGGCGTGATGCGATTGCGCAAGTTGCAGGTATGCATCATAATCTCTTAGCGGATCAATGATGGCGGCTTCGCCTTCCGATTCAATATAATATGCTGCCTGTGCAAGGCAATTGGTATAAAGTTGTTGTATAAACATGGCTATTAACGTTAGAATGCAAATATACAAACGAGCTGAATAGTATGAACACAGTTTACTCCAGGCTAACTGTTTCGTCCCCATTGGCATATGGTAAATACAACAATACCAGCCTCATCATCTCGCTTTCTTCATTCATGCCCCACTCAAATAAAATATCTTTAGGCGGTGAAAACGGATTTTCAGGATTCTTGGATGAGTTATCATACTCAGCTTCGGCATGTAACACCGAACCTGCAGATATCTTAATTAGGGTTCTGAAACGGTAAAATTCTTGCCAGTTATGATCCCACTCAGGTATGTGAATGAGTTTAATCGTATCCTGTGCTGGGGTAACGGCATATGCGAGGAAATTTTTACCCAACTGATGCATGTGTGGATTGATTGCCAAAAGGGATACATCATTATGAAATCTGACGTTTATATGTGATTTGAATTGACTATCGTTGGCATGTATAAGCCACTGTCCATCCGGTGTCGGATTTTTAGGTTTAAATGCTGCAAATCCGATTTTGCGATCCGGTACTGATGAGGCAAAGTACAGGTAAAATGAAGATTGGTCTTGTTGCGCTACCGGTGTAGGTGAATAGTGAAAGTTTCTAATCAGTATCACTCCTTTTTTAGGCAGGTAAAACCCCATTTTTTCAGGATATACCTGAGCCGATGTTCCCGGCAACCATCCATTGTGATACAACTCAATAGGCATTTGATTGCCTTCGCCAATAAGATTGAAATACGCATAGTCGTGATCATCTCTTACACGATTTAATGTATCTGCATCGTATACAAAATAATCAGGACCTCCATACATATTCACATCCGGTGCTACAGCTATAATCTGATAGCTGGCATGGTGCACCACTGCTTTATTGCCTGGTATAAACTCAATTCCGCTTACAAAAGTATCTTGGTCTATTTCATAAGGAATTTTATAGCAGATATAAGTATTTTTATTGTTACCAGGTACAGTAAATGGTTTAGGCATACGCACTATTAGGTCTGGTTTTCTAAGCACTTGTGAGCCTTGGGCAAAAATAGTAGGTTGAATAAGTTGCACATTCATGCCCGGCATATCTGCTTCCAACCATTTTAGCAGCAGTTCTTTTTCGTGCTTATTTAATGCTTTGCTATTGGAAAAAGAGCGGTAATGCTCATCGGCTTTCCAGGGGGGCATGATGTTTTGTTGAATAACATAGGAGATAAATTTTTTCCGTTTCAACCAGTCGTCTTTTTTTTCGAGGCCAAACGGAGCATATCCATTTGTGCGGTGACAGGAGAGGCATTTTTGTTCAACGATTTGTTTTATTTCCCGATACTCTTCAGGTTGGGCATGAAGAAAGCCGGAGGCGAAAAGTAGGATAAAACAGAGGAGTTTGTATATACTCATATAATTATGCTAATTACCCGATGATTGAGATAATGCACAACTGTATAGGTTGTAAGCGGCTTTTCTGCAGGGCCTTTTTGCACTTCTCCTAAGGTAGTGAACTCCGAACCGTGGCAGTTGCAAAACAAACCTGTGCGATTGGCAACAGCTATGGCACAACCATTGTGTGTGCATTTCATGGATAGGGCTCTGAAATTGTTTGCACCATCTTTGTAAAGAGCAATTTGCTCAGATACAGTATTGATAATAGCAGGCATACCCTGATCTAGTAAGGCTACGTAAGGTGTTAGCGAAACTTTTATACCTGTTATTTTTTTGATTAAACCTGACATCTTTTTCTTCCCGTTTATGAATACCTCAACGGGAGTATCTGCAGTTACTTCAGGTATAATTAGTTGTGCGGTTCCAGTTCCCTCTGCACGTGCAATAAGACTAGTGGAATTGCTATCGAAAAGCTGAACGGAAAAATTGCTTTGCTCATTTATGGTTACCAGGTTTACACAACCGCCAATAAAGAAATCACCAGCTTTTGGAAAAAGTATTCCCGGGCTGTTCTCCTCGTCTTCTTGCTTTTGGCATGCACTAAGGATTACTAAACTTCCTGTCAACAATCGGATAAATTCACCTCTGTTCATTTCAGTAGGTCCCTCCAACGGCACGCTTATTTAATTTCGGTTCATGATTAAACAACGGTAAAGCTGTGGGTACAGCTGTTAAACCAACTGTATCGGTTAAGCTCACCATAAAAGCAACGAGTGCGCTCTTTTCTCTCACGGTTAAATTAAGGCTGTCGGGTGATAATGTTTGATGCGGTACATGCAGCCCCATACCGGCACCACCTCCATTATTATAAAAATTAATGACATCATCTAGCGTTCTATATGCGCCATTATGCATATAGGGAGCAGTTAGTGCAGTATTTCGTACCGTAGGAGTTTTAAATGAGTAGCGATAAAAATCAACAGACTCCTTGAGTTTCCCTTTTATCCTTCCTTCGTCTTTATCTAATACAAGTTCTTTTCTATAAGGATTTTCAAGCACTCCCAGCACTTCGCTTTCACTTTCGGTATAATAGGGCGGTACGGTACCATTAAAAACCGGTGCAAAGTGGCAGGTGCCACAAGCTGCTTTACCCATAAAGATGTTAAAGCCAAGCTTTACTTGTTCGGGTAGGTTGTTGGTTTCATTTCTTGCATACCTATCAAATGTGGAGTTAAAACTATTAAGTGAGCCAACATAGGCAGCCATTGCAAAAGCTATTGTTTGTTTACTGATGGGTTGAGGATACATTGGGAAGCATGTTTCAAATCTGTTTTTATACTCATCGCTTTTGGCTAGCCTGGAAGTTATTTCAAAAAATGTAGTATTGAATTCCTTTTCGCTTATCACTACATGCTCTATTTGATCTTCGAGTGCATCGGCTCGTAAATCATAGAAGAACCGTTCGCTATAAACACAATTAATCAGCGTGGGTGCATTGCGGTCAACTGTTTCATCAGTACCTGATGACGCTTTACTTTTTGGCAGCCCGTCAGTAAATGCTTTACCGGGTTGATGGCAGCTAGCACAACTTTTATCGTTATTGATGGAGAGCACAGGGTCATAAAAAAGCAAGCGGCCAAGTTCGGTAAGTTTGGCTGATAGAATGGCATCAGGTATTTGTAAGTAAGTGGAAGCATCAAGTATGGTATTATCAAATAAATTGCCTGCACGATAATTGAATGTAAAACGGGTATTTGATACCGTTTCATAAATGCTTTCAATACCCAGTAATTCCTGCATTATTCTTAACTCATTAAATAGCGGATTTACATAGCTTCTTAAAAAAGTTAACCGGTCAAATTCATCAAATTGATGATGTTTTAGCAGGTAAGTGGTGCCCATTTCTGATTTTTTACGGATGGATTCTGCCAACTTCTTATCTTTAACTAACACCGGCTTGTAATAGAGTATTATTGTTTTTTCCAATTCTTTCCATACAACAGTTGCATCCTGCAAGCTCCTGTCTGATGCGGGAACATCAAACCCAGTTAATCCGAGCGTGAAAAGGCGAATGAGTTCCATTCGCGAGGCGTCAATAATTTGCCTGTCGTTTACTTTACCCGGCAAAGGATATAGCTGTATGGCTTCATTTAACTTAGCCGTAATTTCTTTTAGATGCATCCAGTCGATGGAATCACTAAAGAGTAGCTCATCAAGAACCTGCAGTCCTTTAGGCTCAACAATCAACATGCTTGGTGCATTCTTATCCAGTTTTGGAAGGGGTGCACCATTAATCCATTCTTTCACATAAGTTGGATCTAAATATTCCCAAATAAACTCCGTTCGTTTAAAAGCATCACGCAATTGATAGTAAAGCGGTAGTAGCTTTCGGGCATCCTTTTCAGGTTTAGCGTTGCGGCAACATTCATTAAACGTGGCCGATACTTTTTTTAGTTCCTGAAAGTTGTTTTGGATCATAGTCGTTACCTCAATGGAAGGGCCAACCGGTTCGGCATAGCGTCCCGAACCGAAAATGGTAAGAAGCGATATGGCCATCATTATAAAAACGAAACCATGTTTAATGTACAATATATTCATAAGCCAACAGGTTATTTCATTTACACAAAAACCCGGAGGCATTGCTGTCTCCAGGTCTTGTACAATTGAATGGATATGGAAATTTACTCTACTACTACTTTTATTTTTTCTCCTTCTGTATTCATGATCAAATAGGTACCTGATTTCAAATCGCTCATATCGATTTTGATTACATCTCTTAATACTTTGATTCGTTTACCTGTCATATCGTATATAGCAACATCACTCAATCTGTTCAGTGTTAACTCGGTAGCTACAGGATTAGGGTAGGCACTGAATGAATTAGCGCCTTGTTTTTTACTCATATATTCGGCAATAGATGTAGCTATACCATCCCAACCACTTATTGCATATGTTAATGAGTTGTTGTATGGGAATGTATTGTTACCATCTGGATGCTGTGAATTAATAAGCATTGTTTTTGTGTCGAGAAAAATACCACCAGTAATTTCGGCACCCGGAGGGCAGGCAGTGAAACGCACCAAATTACTGAATGTAGGATTAGGAATGCTCATATCCAGTAAAAAGGATTCACATACGGTTTGGCTTCCCGACTGGTATTCGGCAGGCATACGGTTCCAGTTACGTCCGTTCAGGTCTTCCTGAATTACCATGTATGTTTTATTGCCAATATAGGCAAAGTTTAAACCATCAGGGTTTGAGAAGTGAATAGAAGGATATGAAGAAACGCTCTGAGATGTTGTACCTGTGTGCAGTGGACCTCCTTCAATGTAAGTTTTGACTTCACCTGTAGCCGGATCTAGTTCCAATACACGTCCGTAATAATCGCGGAATGCACCATTTCTTACGGAGTCAGCAGCAGCTGCATCTGTTCCGGGGAATGCTGTTCCGTTTACAGCCTGATAACGATTTTTGTAAGCCACAACTAAATGAGGGGCAATAGTACCGAATGCCGAGTTGCCGTTTTTAAATGCAGTACCAGGGTTGTCATTGCCGGTTTCGGTGATGTAAATTTTCCCATTTGTATTATTCACTGCACCCCACTCTAAACGGGTGTACATGGTTGCACCCCTTCTGAGAGCTACACTTCTCAGGTTTATTAAGGTATCTAAATTATTTTCTATCGTAACCCATTTGCTTGGTGCAGATGCATTGTGTACATAAAGTTGACCGGTGGTAAAATCACCTGCAGTGTTGGCTACGAATTTAACAAGCATTCCGGGTGTACCATCTTCAAACAGATAAACTGTTTTATTATCGTTCATCAAAACGCCACCTTCCCAACCTCCACGGCCCCAGTTGTATTGTTTTCTGATAGCTTTGCCTTGCTTAGGATCAATTTCAACCATCCAGTTCAGGTTTTGAAATTTTTTAATGGTTCTACCGTTAAATCCCGGGAAACCTGCAGGTGTTGTGGTACCTATAGTAAAGTCTGCTGTGTCGCGCACACCTCCATTAATACTGGCATTGCTCGATTGCATCCACTCTTCAGCTGTCCATATTCTTCCATTATCTGCTGAAATACCTCCGCAGTTCATTCCGGTTTCGCCTACTGTGTTAACAAAATCAACATTGAAGAATTTTCCGCTTCTTCCGTCTATTAAGGTTTGTGGTACAAGCTCCAATACGTTTCCTTTTAATCTTCGAAGTTTAAAAACAGTCATACCACCACCATCACCTACTTTATCATTCTTTTCTATCATTTCATGATTCACCGTTACCCATCCTAAATCACCAGCAGCGATTTTTGCCTGGTCTGTTTCTTTGGTAAATCCGATAAAATCGTGCCACTGCTTAGCCACTGTGGAGCCGGCAGGGTTTCCATACGTAGCGGTTGTTTGTACCGTATCGGTTCCTCCCACAAAAATAGTTTGATACTTTAATGGGCTTTTCGGCATCCATACTGTTTTAACCGACCATGAAGTGTCGATATTTACAGGAAATGGAATTTGCGCATTGCCAACTATCATGCTAGATAGGGCAAAAGTTGATAGTAATATTTTTTTCATTTTATAAATATTGATGTTGCAAAAAAACAAGTACAGATTTATCTGAATCTTTAAGAATCGTTATGATTTAGAAAAGCAAACGTTAACGGAATGTCATTTACTTAAAATTAAATTGAGATTATCCAAATAGCTTTCAATCGAATTGATATTTGCATAACATTAGTTTGATTTAAAAATAAAACCGGGATAACAATTTGATGGCTTTTCCAAGCCTATTTCGTAGCTCATTATAATACATATGAGCAGAAAAAATTTACTCCTGTTTACAGGCGTTGTGTTCGCACTGATTAGCGCAACACCATTCATCGCCTCCGCACAAATTAATGTGCAGTTTCTTGGAAGATATTCTATTGGTACCTATAATTCAAATGGTGGCGTGGCTGAAATATCAGCTTATGACCCAAGTACCAAACGAATGTATATTGTTAACGGACCGGACACTTCATTCAGAATTGTGAATATGGCCAATCCGTCTAATCCTGTTCTGATTTCAACCATCTCTGTTAAACCTTATGGTATTGATGTAACATCTATAACTACAAATAAAAAAGGATTGGTTGCCATTGCGGTGATAGATTCGAACGGAAAAACAAACCCCAGCAGCATCGTATTTTTAGATGCAAATGGAAATTTCATCAGTAAGGTGAAAGCAGGAGCGAATGCTGACCATATTATCTTTACACCGGATGGTAAAAAATTATTGTGTGCCAATGAAGGAGAGCCCAATGTTGGATATACGATAGATCCTGAAGGTTCTATCTCTATCATAGATTTATCAGGTGGTGCTTCATCGCTTACACAAGCCAATGTGCAAACAGCAGGCTTTACTGCTTTCAATGCTCCTGCCACCATTAATCCCAATATCCGCATTTTAGGAAGAATACAAAGCGGAGGCGCTTTCCTACGCAACTCAACAGTAGCTGAAGATTTGGAACCGGAGTACATCGCTGTTTCTGATGACAACAGCACAGCGTGGGTAACTTGCCAGGAGAATAATGCACTGGCAGTGGTGAATATAAATACAGCTACAGTTACAGCACTTTTACCGCTAGGTTTCAAAAACCATAATTTGGCTGGCAATGGCCTGGATGCATCCGACAGACAATCTTCTACATTACCGGGAATAATCAATATCCGCACCTTACCTGTATTCGGCATGTATCAGCCCGATGGCATTGTTAGCTACCGTGCAGGCAGTCAAACATTCTTGGTAACTGCAAATGAAGGTGATGCCCGCGCAGATTGGGGCAGTGCCAATAATGAAGAAGTAAGAGTAAATAACGCCTCGTTTATATTGGATACAGTTAAGTTTGGTGGGGCAGCGGCAGTAGCAGCAATAAAAACCGATAGTGTATTAGGCCGTTTAAATGTAACCAACCGCTGGGGCGATTTCAATAATGACGGCAGAATAGATAGTATCTTTACGTTTGGCGCACGTTCATTTTCTGTCTGGAATGCAACTACCGGTGCATTGGTGTGGGATAGCAAAGACGATTTTGAACAACGCATTGCAGCGCTTTTCCCGTCAAACTTTAATGCAGGCCACACCACCAATGCTTTGGATGATCGCAGTGATAATAAAGGTCCCGAACCCGAAGCTGTTACTGTTGGTCGCATACTGGATTCGACCTATGCATTTGTTGGTCTTGAGCGTATTGGTGGTTTCTTTGTTTACAATATCACCAATCCCAATAATCCGTATTTTGTTCAATATATTAACACCAGAAATTTTAGCGTAACACCCAGCCAGGCTAATTTAGCAACAGTAGGAGATTTGGGTCCTGAAGGCATAGTGTTTATACCACGAAACGAAAGCCCCAACGGAAAAGATTTGATAATGCTTTCCAACGAAGTAAGCGGCACCGTTGCAATTTATCAGGTCAATTCACGTAGCGCTTATCAGATGCAAATTTTACATTCATCAGATATGGAGAGCAGTGTTTCTGCAGTAGTGGATGCTCCGAATTTTGCAGCCGTTGTGGATGAGCTGGAAGACCGCCACACCAATACACTTATCCTTTCTTCAGGCGATAATGTGCTTCCGGGTCCGTTTTTGTCATCAGGTGAAGATGCTTCATTGCAAACACCTCTGCGCACAACGGCATCATCTTACTGGTCGGGAAACAGCGGTCAACTACGGGCTGCTATTGGCCGTCCTGATATTGCTATCATGAATGCAATTGGATACAATGCATCTGCTTTAGGAAACCATGAATTTGATTTGGGAACATCAGAATTAAACAGTCAGATTGGTGTAGATATAAGAAGTAGTGGGGCAGACAGGCGCTGGATAGGTGCTCAATTCCCGTTTGTATCATGTAACCTTAACTTTGCAAATGATGTTAATTTAAGTTATCTGTATACCAACCAGATATTATCAGATACAGCATTCAGAACTTCACCAACCATTACTGCCAACTCACAAAAAAGAGGTATTGCACCTTCTGTAATTATTGAACGCGGTGGTGAGCGCATTGGTATAGTAGGTGCCACCACTCAGGTTCTTGCATCCATTTCTTCTCCCGGTGCAACTACCATTATCGGCCCTACAACAGATAATATGCCTGCGTTGGCAGCCATTATACAACCTGTAGTTGACTCACTCCGTTCGTTGGGCATCAATAAAATTATTTTACTCTCACACCTGCAGCAAATTGCCAATGAAAAAGGGCTGGCCCCTTTGCTCAGGCATGTGGATATTATTATTTCGGGGGGTAACCATGCATTCACTGCAGATGGTAATGATCGCTTAACTCCGGGCCATGTAGCTACCGAAAGATATCCTATTTTAACGACCAACAATAACGGACAGCCTTTGGCTATTCTTAACACCACCAGTGAGTGGAAATATGTTGGCCGTTTTGTTTGTGATTTTGACACAGCGGGTGTGTTGTTGCCTAACTTGCTCGACTCAACCATAAATGGTGCCTATGTAGCCGATACGGCAATGGTTACATCACTTTGGGGCAGCTATGCTGCTGCATTTGCAACCGGAACTAAAGGAGCCAATGTAAGAACATTATGCAACGCGGTTGGTTCTGTTATTACCGCAAAGGATGGCAACAAATTCGGCAGATCAAACGTGTTTCTGGAAGGCAGAAGAAATTTTGTTAGGACAGAAGAAACAAATTTTGGTAACCTTACATCTGATGCCAACTTGTGGTATGCCAAACAATATGATCCTCAGGTGAGGATTTCTATAAAAAATGGCGGAGGTATTCGCTCAGCCATCGGATATGTAAATGCTGTAGGCTCTAATGTAACACTGGAGCAAACGCTTGCCAACCCAAGTGCCAATAAAAACAGAGGCGATGTATCGCAACTGGATATTGAAAACTCTTTACGCTTTAACAATGGTTTGGTTATTGGAACGGTTAATGCTGCCGGCTTAAGAAGAATATTAGAACATGGTATTTCAGCAACGGTGCCGGGTGCAACACCGGGTCAATTCCCTCAGGTAGGTGGGGTGCAGTTTAGCTACGATACCACGCGCCCGCGCGGCAGTGAGATACTTTCGCTGGTTGTTACCGACTCAGCCGGAAACCGCTTGGATACCATTGTGCGCAATGGATTGCTGGTGGGCGATACCACACGTACGTTTAAATTGGTAACCCTTAACTTCCTGTTCACAGGGGGCGATTCGTATCCGTTTCCTGCCAATGCTACCAACAGGGTAAATCTGGATACAGCAATAAAAAATACAGGCATCGCCACATTTGCCGCTATTGGCAGTGAGCAAGATGCGTTTGCCGAATACATGGGTACTTTTCACACGGCTACTCCTTTCAATGTAAGAGATACTTCATTGATTGGCGACAGAAAAATTCAGCTGCTCAACGCAAGACCTGATGCCATTTTCCCTGAAACAAATCCTGCTGTTTCTATACAGCAGGCCCGCAATATTGCTGCGCCAAACTTGGTACGCATACGTGGGGTCATAACAAGGGCTTGGGGCCGTTTCATTTATGTTCAGGATGCAACAGCCGCCATAGGAGTGCGTCAGTCATCCGGTGCTATGGTTGATTCAATAGTTACAGGTGGATTGAGAGCAGGGGATAGCGTAGAAGTAATTGCCAATAGAAATGACTTTAATAATTATGCGCAAATACAATTGGTAAGCGGTGCTTACACACCAACAAATACTATCATTAAACTAGCTACAAACAGACCACTGCCAGCAGCACAAACGATTACCGTTAAACAATTTTTAGCTAACCCTGAAAGTTTTGAAAGTGAACTCGTACGTATTGTAAATCTGAGAACTGGCAGTACTGGTAATTTTGCAGCCAGCACTAATTATACCGTATGGGATGGAACCACCACAGGCGATACCACCGTATTGAGAGTAATTGCAGCAGCCGATACCGAAATAGATGATGCACCTGCATTGGCTATACCTTCAGGACTGTTTACCTTTGAAGGTACTGTTATCCAGTTTTGTTCTTCACCTGCAAGCGGATGTGCCACCGGTTATCAATTGCAGGGTGTACGCAAATCAGAAATTATTCCGCAATTGGGAGCATTTAACCTGATTGGTCCTGCATCGGGCACACGCCTGGTTACTTCATCAGGAAATGCTAATAATGTAGTCATCAACTGGACTCGCTCTTCAAATGCCATTCGTTACCGCTGGTACTTGGATGTTCCTGCCGGCAGCTTTAATCCCGGCTTGTATTCACAGCTTTCAAACAACAACGGAGCTGATACCTTGCTAACATTAACTGTTTCACAAATTGATGCACTGCTGGGTTCACTGGGTGTGCAACAAGGTGATTCCATCAATGTAAAATGGACAGTAAAATCATTTACTGCTTCGGACTCATTAAATGCAGCTCAGTCTTTTAATTTATTGTTGGTAAGGCAGGCACCTGCCCCACAATTGGGTGCATTTAATTTATTATCACCAGCCAACAATGCACGTTTGGTGATTTCATCAGCAAACCCCGGAAGCGCAGTAATTAACTGGACCCGCTCTACAAATGCTATACGCTACCGTTGGTATTTGGATGTACCTGCCGGTAACTTCAATCCGGGTTTATACTCGCAGTTGTCTAACAACAGCGGTGCCGATACAGCTCTAACATTAACCATTGCGCAGATTGATGCATTACTTGGAACACTGGGCGTGCAACGTGGCGATTCCATCACAGTGAAATGGACAGTAAAATCATTTACTACCACCGATTCATTAACGGCCACACAATCGTTTAACCTAAAACTGGTTCGTGAAAGAATACTGGTTGCCTTCTCGCTAACTTCGCCTGCTAACAACAGCAGAGTTGTTGCAGAATCAGGCAATACAACACCAGTTAGTATTACCTGGGGCAATGGTCAGGCTGTTTCATATAAATGGATGGCTACTCTGCTAACAGGAAATTTCAGCAATCCATTGCTGGTTCTTCCATCTGATGCAGCTGGTACAGCTACCGCATTAACCCTTACGTCAGGCGTGTTGCATGCAACCCTAGGAACCCTCGGTGTTAAGTTAGGCGATTCAGTAACTGTTAGATGGACCGTATTCGGATATCGTGGTGTAGACTCACTTAAGGCATCTAATGATTTTGTTTTAAACTTGGTAAGAAAACGCAACCTGGGCACGTTTGGCTTATTATCTCCTGCTGATAATGCGCGCATTGCGGTTAAAGATAATGACACAAGTAAAGTTGTGATTACCTGGCAGGCTTCTGCAGCTGCTACTCAATACAAGTGGCTGATTGATTTGCCTACAGGTAATTTTGCTAATCCCATTGCCAGTCTGCTTTCTGATAATTCCGGAACAGCAACTACACTCACACTATCATCAGGTGCCATCAGCACATTACTTGGCAATGCAGGTGTAGCTAAAGGGGATTCCATTAACTTGAAATGGACTGTGCGTGCGCTAGAAACGAATGTAGATTCTATTCTTGCCAATACTTCATTCCAATTAAAAGCTGTAAGACTCAAAGATGTTAACATCGGATTAGCTAAACAATTGGGTAAAGGTATTCACTTATATCCTAACCCTGTTACAGATAAATTGCATGTGAGCAATGAGTTGGGCATATCAGTAAGTTATACATTGTTTGATGTAAATGGTAAGGCACTCAGAAGTGGTGTATGCGATAATGAGATGATAATTGATATGTCTGAGTATGCCAATGGAATATATTTGATAGTGCTAGCTAACGGTGATGCCAAAACACATCATAAATTAATAAAGAACCAGTAGTAGATTATTTCATATGACGAATTTCCCCGCCTTAGTGCGGGGTTATTTGTTTTTAGGTGTAGTGCCTACAAAATCTTTCAAGTAATAAGGTTCAACATACGCCACATCTTCAAACCGTTTTTGGACAAAAGCAGCCTCAGCCAGTGCAGCCATTCCGCTTGCAGAGCATTGTATGTTTGCCAGGTAATGCAAATTGGGGTGCATAAGTGTAGCAACACATTTGGCAGCACCATTGCCAAAATAATAGGAAGGAAATTGCATAGAAGCAAAGCTACTTTCATCTATGATATGGGCGTGGGTGGCTGTGCTTTCTTCAAGTAAATGATTGTAAGCGGCCGTGAATACCTCCATGCGTCTGGCATCAATCATGGGAATCAGTGTATATGGTTTTTTGGAGCTGATTTGCTTTTGGGCCAAAGCTGCCAGTGCCTGTAAGGTAGGAACCGCAATAAGTGGCTTATCCAATGCATAGCATAAACCCTTGGCTGTGCTAATGCCCACGCGCAATCCGGTATAACTTCCCGGCCCTTTGCTTATCGCAACCGCATCCAGTTGGTTAAATGTATGGCCGTTTTCTTTTAATATCTCATCAATCAGCGGAGATAGCAATGAAGCGTGCCTGTTGGGTTCTGCTATTTCTTTTACTGCCCATGCATGACCATCTCTGCTCAGGCAAACTGAGCAAACTTCAGTGGATGTTTCTATACATAGTATTAAACCCATGCGGCAAACTTAGGCAAGTGCCTGCAAAAAAAATCTATCAGGCAGCATGCTTAGCCGTTCTTCTGCATAAAAATAGCTGTTTCAGGGGCTTAGCAAATAAATAAGCAAGGTTTGTGTAATTCATTTAAATTCGCCTGACAACTATGAGTAAACGCTGGATACCAAAACCTGAACCCGATAACCAAACCTTGGAGCACTTGTCTGCAGGCATCAACCTCAACAAAACGCTCACAGGCATTTTGGTGCAGCGTGGTATACATACTTTTGATCAGGCAAAAAAGTTTTTCAGACCGCAGTATGAAGACCTGCATGACCCTTTTTTAATGAAGGGCATGAAAACAGCAGTGGATCGCATTAAAACCGCTATCAGCAATCAGGAAAAAATTCTGGTTTATGGTGATTATGATGTAGATGGTACAACATCTGTTGCAACGGTTTTTGGTTTTTTTAAAGATTATACCTCGCAAATTGACTACTATATTCCGGATAGGTATACCGAAGGTTATGGCATTTCTTTTATGTCTATTGACTGGGCAAGCACCAATGGATTTAAACTCATCATTGCGCTTGATTGTGGTATCAAGTCTATTGATAAAGTGAAGTATGCAAATGACAGAGGAATTGATTTTATTATTTGTGATCACCATTTACCGGGCGAAGAAATACCCGCTGCAGTTGCGGTTTTAAATCCCAAACAATCTGATTGTACTTACCCGTTTAAGGAACTATCGGGTTGTGGCATTGGCTTTAAGCTCATACAGGCTTATGCTGCAGCTCATCAGATTGTATTCTCAGCTATTGAGAAATATATTGATCTGGTAGCTGTTTCCATTTCTGCCGATTTGGTGCCTATTCTGGATGAGAACCGCATCCTGGTTCATTACGGACTGAAGAAACTAAAGCACAATCCCAATAATGGATTAAAAGCTTTGCTTGAAACATATGCAGAGCGACCCGATTATCAGGTGAGTGATGTGGTTTTCTTTATTGGTCCGCGTATTAATGCAGCAGGTCGCATAGCAGATGCCAAGGATTCAGTGCGGCTTATGATTTCGGATAATACAGATGAGGCAAGGAAAATTGCCAACCTGGTAAATCAGCACAATACCGAGCGCAGAAGTTTTGATTTATCGATAACTGAACAGGCGTTTGATATGATTGAAAAGGATGCCGCATTTCACGAAAGAAAATCAACTGTACTTTTTCATAGGGAGTGGCATAAAGGGGTGATTGGAATTGTAGCTTCCCGACTCATAGAAAAATATTACCGTCCCACCATTGTGTTAACAGAATCAAACGGCATGGCCACCGGTTCGGCACGTTCAGTAGATGGGTTTGATTTATACAACGCCATTGAGGCCTGCAGTGATTTGCTGGAGCAATACGGAGGACATACCCATGCAGCCGGACTTACACTTAAAATTGATAATGTACCTGCCTTTTCTCAAAAATTTGAAACAGTTGTTTCAGGCAGCATTAAAGAGCGAAGCCTTACTCCGGAAATTGAATATGATGCAGAAATACCGTTGAGGGCTATTTCTCCAAAATTTTTCAGTGTGTTAAAGCAATTTTCACCTTTTGGTCCGGGTAATATGAATCCGGTATTTATGAGTAAAAATGTGTGGGATGTAGGTGATGTGATGATTGTAGGAAACAATCATTTAAAAATGAGTTTAACACAGGAAGAGGGTGGACGTATATTTAAAGCCATTGCATTTGGCTTAGGAGAGCACTATGACAAAGTTTCACAAGGCATATCATTTGATATTTGTTATACAATAGAAGAAAACCATTTCAACGGGCATGTAAATCTTCAGCTCAATATTAAAGACATTACCTTCAGAAGCTGATGAATTTATTGTAATAAAAAACCCCGCACGTGCGGGGTTTTTTATTACAATTCGTCTTCGTTGTAAAAATAATCTTCGTTGGTTGGGTAATCCGGCCAAACTTCTTCAATACTTTCAAACGGCTCACCATCGTCTTCAAGCTCCTGCAGGTTTTCAATAACCTCCAGCGGTGCTCCTGAGCGTATCGCGTAATCTATTAATTCATCTTTCGTTGCCGGCCAGGGCGCATCATCCAGGTAGGAAGCCAATTCAAGTGTCCAGTACATAGTGGTATCTTTTTCTAAACGCGAATATAAAATTATTGGTATTTGAACGTATAAAATTTTCGCAATGTGCAAAAGATGTTTAAATGCCTTTAAATGAGGATGTTTTGTATGGTTTTTTGCTTATTGATTTTGTCACCCGCTGTTTTTACAAATGCTTTGGCTACCAAAAACGCTTTTGGAACAGCATAAGCAGAAATATTTTTTTGGATGGCGCCTTTCCATTGTTCAAGGATTTTTTCATCAGGTAAATTACCTTCAAACACGGCAATAATTTTTTCTCCCAGTTTTTCATCAGGCACTGCAGTTACAAAAAACGTAAGTTGAGGTGCCAGTTGCTCAAGCCATATTTCAATTTCTCTGATATGAAACTTAATGCCTCCGCTATTCACCACTTCATCTGCTCTGCCAATAATAAAAAAATGTGTTTCATCTACTATTGTTGCCATATCATTTGTAGCTAACCATTGGTTATGTGTTGCAACATTGTTTATACCTAAACAACCACGTTCATCGAGTTTAATACGTGTGCCGGGCAAGGTTTGGTATGCAGTATCTTTTACATTTCTGAGTGCAATATGACTAATGGTTTCTGTCATACCATAGGTATGCCAAACAGATGCGGTGCATGTGGTTAGTATATTATTGAGCTTACCTGCTACATGTGCACCACCAATGAGTATGTGTTTAAACCGGTTTAGTTTTTGCAGCAATGCGCTGCTGTTTTCTTCTAATAGGGTAGCCAGTTGCAAAGGCACAAATGAGGCAAACGTATAGTTATGTTCTACCGGAAGTTGATAAAGGATTTGTGCGGAGGGCTCTATAAGCGAAACTCGGCAGCCCAATACCATGGCTCTTACCAGCATCATGGCACCACCAATCATGTGCGGGTTTATACAAAGTAGAATGTGTTCGGTTGAATTGAGATGCAAGGCATCGATGGTATTTTGTGCGCTCCATAACATCTGCTCGCGACTCACCTCTATGGCTTTGGGAGTGCCTGTAGAACCTGATGTATGAAAGATAAAACTGCTTGTTCCTTGTAACCACTGTTTGCAAAACGTAAGCGCAAAACGGCCTGTTTCGCTATACGATTGAAAGCGGATTTCATCAGCTTTTTTTAATTCATCCCAGCTAAAATTGGTATCTTGCGCGTGTATCATCACATGCAAAGTAATGACAATTGATATTATTTTATGGTTATTCGTTTTTCTGCTTTTTCTGGCAGGTTGTGCAGGTAGCTTTTTACCCTTATTACCAGGACCACCATTGGCATATGCCGGATTGTGGTTAACCACATTTACTACACAACATCCCATTGGTTACACAGCGTTGGTATGGTATGGCGTACTAACCATTTGTATAGTTGTATTGGATTATTTCTTACCGGCATGGAGCACCAAGCTTTCCGGTGGTACCAAGGCAGGAGCCAGAGGTGCTTTATATGGTACGTTTATTGGCATGCTTATACCCGTACCGCTGGGTATGTTTTTAGGAGCCTTTGTTGGGGCTTATTTTGGAGAACGTTATGCCGGCAAAAATGAAAAACAAGCATTGATTGCTGCTGCAGCCAGTTTTATCGGATTTATGGCAGGCTCGCTTATGAAGTTGTTATTTTGCGTATTGATGGGTCTGCACTTGTTACTGAGTTTGCTGCTATAGATCAGACTTAGCTAACTTTTTTCGCTCAGCCTCCTGCATTTCTTCAAATGCAATTCCCTTGGTTATATCAAACATATCTAGTAAAAATTGAGTGTATTTTATTTTTTGCCCTTTGGCCATAAACTTCTGTTCGTAATAGGTTTTAATTTCCCTGAGGTAGGCAGATGCATTGGGGTTGTGGTGCACATCATGGTCAATGGCTAAGGGAGTAATACCTACTTGTGGCAACATTTCTATTGTAAAATGAAACAACTCATCAGAGTCGGTTTTAAAGTTAACCAACCCACCGGGTTTTAAGATTTGCTTGTATAGCGTTAAATATCTGGGATGTGTTAAGCGGTGTTTGGCATGACGCAGTTTGGGAAAAGGGTCGGGAAAGGTTATCCAAATTTCATCTACTTCTGCCTGCTCAAAAACCTCTGTAATTTTATACATGAGTAAACGAGCAAATGTAACATTGTACAAACCTTGTTCTTTTGCAATGCCCGCACCACGCCACATACGGTTACTTTTAATATCAATGCCAATAAAGTTTTTATCAGGAAAGGCAGCAGCCAATGAAACGGAATATTCGCCCTTGCCGCAACCCAATTCCACTACAATGGGATTATTGTTTTTAAATACATCACTTCGCCATTTCCCTTTTAATTCATAAGGAAAATCAAAACAATGATCGAACTGCTTAAACTCCGCAAAACGTCTGATTTTATCTTTAGGCATACGGCTGCAAATAAATAAAAAAAGAATGGAGAAGCGAGAGACGAGAAACGAGACAAAAGAAGAAAGACCGCTACGCTCAAAGAGGAAAGACAAAAGACCGCTGTACTCAAAGAGGAAAGACAAAAGACCGCTGTACTCAAAGAGGAAAGATGCGAGAGATGAAACAGAATTTTCTAACCTTCTAATCATTAACCCGCAATCACAAACCGCAATCATTAACCCGCCATATCAAATCTTTCAATCTTTTAATTTTTCAATCTTCTAATAACAAACCCGCAATCACAAACCCGTAATCATTAACCCGCCATATCAAATTTTTCAATCTTCTAATAACAAACCCGCAATCACAAACCCGTAATCATTAACCCGCCATATCAAATCTTTCAATCTTCTAATAATTAACCCGCAATAAATAACACTTAATAACAAACTCGCAATATTTAACCCGTAATAATTAACCCGCAATCTCTAATCCTTCAATCTTCTCCTAACAAACGTAACCCCTACTTCGCAAGTGCTCCTTTTAGTTGTTTCCAGAGATCTTCACCCAGCGGCTCATGTGCATGCAATGTGTTTAATCCTGCAGATGCTGCTCCTTTTATATTGGCCAAACTATCATCAACAAATAAGCATTGTTCCGGTTGCGTTCGAATATCAGCGGTTACAAATTCATAAATATCGGTATTGGGTTTGCGTAGTCCTATTTCATAGGAATAATATATCTTATCAAATAATTGAACCCACCTTTCCGGCTTATATTGCTGCATGAAGTAGGCGTTAAATGCATCAATATGAATGCTATTGGTATTACTTAATAAATATACCTTATGCGTTTTTCTGAGATGCTCAATTGCTTTCAGCCTGTGCTCAGGCAAATCGAGTAGCATGGCGTTCCATGCTTTATCAATTGCTATATCTGATGTCTCTTCATTTAAATGGGTTTTTATGCCCGATCTAAAATCTGATGCAGTTATTTTTCCTGTTTCAAAATCCGTAAAAATGCTGCTGTTAAAATTTACTTCCGATAAATCCAGGCCTAAGCGCTGAAATGCACGAAGTGTGAGGTCCTGATTAAGATTCAGAATTACACCGCCCAAATCGAAAATAACTGTAGATATTGTTGACATAGTACTACCTAAATTAATGTTTGCAGGATAGTTTATCTGAGAGGTCGTCCGAAGGTGTTTGCCCCTAAAAAACTTACCTCCGCAATTCGGGATAAACTTCTTCCCCAATAACGGTTTTTTTAAATAAAAAAACCGGGTCAGCCTGCGCTGCCCGGTCCCACGTTGTGGGCCCACTTGGGATTCCCGAGTGCCTTAGCTGCGCTTACCTCCGCAATTCGGGATAAACTTCTTCCCCAATAACGGTTTTTTTAAATAAAAAAACCGGGTCAGCCTGCGCTGCCCGGTCCCACGTTGTGGGCCCACTTGGGATCGAACCAAGCACCCCCTGATTATGAGTCAGATGCTCTAACCGAATGAGCTATGGGCCCTAAATGAAAAACGGGATGCGAAAATATATCTTTTCGCTTATTAATCAAACCCGGTTCAATATTTCAATAATTCTTCTATTTTCTCTGCTACCTTCTCTGCATTGGGCAACATGGCTGCCTCCAAACCCATATTCAGTGCTACAGCCGGTAAATTTTTTGAGCCAACCGTTGCTACCGGTGCATCCAGGTATCGGAAGCACTGCTGTGAAATGCGGCCTGCAAGCGATTCGGCAAACGAGTTAAGTAATGGCTCCTCTGTTACAATCATTACCTTACCGTGCTTCTTTGCCATTTGCATAATCATGTCCTCATCCAGTGGCTGCAATGAACGCAGGTCTAACACTTCAACACTGCCATTAAATCTTTTAGCTGCAGCCATGCTCCAGTATACCCCCATTCCCCAGGTTATTATAGCACATGATTGGCCATTATCTGCTGCATCATCCGTTGCCTCCAATACAATTTGTGCCTTGCCAAATGGTAATATATAATCTTCATCCGGTTCAATGCATTTTGCACCTTCCGTTCCCGGATTTTTACTCCAGTACAATCCCTTATGCTCTAACATAATGACCGGATTCCCATCATAATAGGCTGCCTTCATCAAGCCCTTCATATCAGCAGCATTGCTTGGATAAGCTATTTTTATTCCTTTAAGCGTAAGCAAAGTAGATTCAATACTTCCGCTGTGGTAAGGACCACCGCCTCCATAGGCACCAATGGGTATGCGAATAATGGCGCTTACCGGATATTTTCCCATGGTTAGGTAGCACGATTTGGTTATTTCACATACCAGCTGATTTACTCCGGTCCACACATAATCGGCAAACTGAATTTCTACAATCGGCTTCACACCCACGGCACTCATACCAACCGTAGAGCCTACAATATATGCTTCTTGTATGGGTGTATTAAACACGCGGTTATCGCCATATTTTTTGGCCAAGGTAGCCGCTTCGCGAAAAACCCCACCTAAACGTGCACCCACATCCTGCCCGTAAAAAATACACTCCGGATGCTTTGCCATCAACTCATCCACGGCATGTAATGCCGCATCCACCATCACCACCGGTTCTTTTCCATTGGGTTTACGGTTGCCTGTTTCCTCCGTTGCTCCGCTTGGTGTAAACACATGCTCTTCAACCGTTGCAGGGTCTGGCTCTGCAGCTTCTACAGCCTGCTTAAATTGTTGATCAACTTTATTGGCAGCGTCTTTTTCAATTTCAATTAACTCTTTTTCTTCCAATCCTATCTCAAGTAACAGCTTGCGCATTTTGGGAATGGGATCATCTTTGGCGTGTTTTTCCAAATCATCTTCACTTCGGTACCATTCCTTTCTAACGCCTGATGTATGATGCCCCAACAAAGGAATACGCGCATGAACCAATATGGGCTTTCTGTTATTTCTTACATAATCAATAGCTTCTGTCATGGCTTCATAGGCCTCAACAAAATCACTTCCATCAACCCGCATGCGTTTTAATCCTTTAAAGCCTGCTGCATACTCATAGGCATCCATGGCACGCATTTCATCTGCACTGGCCGAAATTCCCCACTCGTTATCCTGCACCAGATAGATAATGGGCAGCTGCTTAAGTACAGCCATTTGAAAAGCCTCGGCAACCTCCCCTTCTGTTACTGAGCCATCTCCGAAAGAACAAAGCACTACCGGATATTCTCCTTTTTTATTAATTCCTTCACGCTCTTTATAAGCTATGCCATGAGCCATGCCGGTGGCCGGAATGGCCTGCATACCAGTGGCGCTGCTTTGGTGTGGCATTTTCGGGAACTCTTCTCTGTTTAGGCTGGGATGTGCATAATACGTGCGTCCACCGGAAAACGGATCATCCGCTTTGCCCAACAATTGCAGCATTAACTCATACGGACTAAGCCCCATACCCAACAGCATGGATTCATCACGATAGTAGGGTGCGGCATAATCATAAGGTTTCAGCTGCATGCCTGTAGCCAACTGTATGGCTTCATGTCCCTTGGAAGTGGAGTGCACATACTTGCAAATATTGCGGTTGGCATCATACATTTCTGCCATAGCCCTTGCCGTGCACATCAGGGAGTAAGCCTCTATTAATATATCTTTTTTAACCATGATAAAGTGGCAAGTTTACTAAACCTATCGGCAAATACATAACAGAAAATTAATCTGTAATTGGTAAGCTTAGATTTATATTTTTGTATGCATGAGCAATATTGAGAAAAAGCCTGTTTATCCGTTTGAAAAAATTGCAGTTGCGGTAGCATTCTCCCCAAATATAGAAGCCATTATAGCTGCCTCTAAAAGGCTGCAGAATATTTTTAACGTATCTATACTTTTTATACATGTAGGCAATCACGATGCAGCGCAGGAAACCTATCTGAAAGAATTGATTACGCGTTTTGCGTTTGAGCAGAATAACCATGAAATAATTTGGGAAACAGGCGATACCGTAGATAAAATTCTGGAAGTTTGTAAAGCACGGCAGGTTGATTTGCTGGTTGCAGGTGCACTGGAGAAAGAGAGCCTACTCAAGTATTTCCTGGGCTCTGTAGCACGCAAACTATGTCGCAGAGCCAAATGCAGCATATTGATGCTGAGGGATCCGGATTTGCTTAACAAACCTGTTCAACGCATTGTGGTAGAAGGAAGCGATCATCCCAAAACGGTTGCTACCATTGAGGCAGCCATTTATGTGGCAAAGGCTACACATGCCCTTGCGGTTGATGTAATTCAGGAAGAAGATCCGGGCAGACTTGCCCTTATCCGTTCTGATGCATTTACAGATAATGAAGCGGATAATAACCGAGAAAAAATGCTGAAACATGAAAATGAAAAACTGGAAGAAATTCTTAGTTGCACCGATTGTGGCAACCTGAAGGTGAATGTAGAAAGACTGGAAGGTAAACCGGGTTTTATGATTACCAAATATGCACGCGAGCATGAGGCCGACTTGCTGGTGCTCAATTCTCCTGATACCAAGCTGAATGTAATTGACCGGGTTTTCCCGCATGATATTGAATTTGCTTTGGCCGATTTGCCTTGTGATTTGCTTATTGTGCACTCCAGAACTGATGATTAAATAGACAATAAATGAACCATGCCGAACTGATAAATTTGTTGTTTTGCTTAGGCATCATGCTGCTGCTCGGCCGTGTTCTGGGTGAGTTTTTTAGAAAACTTAAAATGCCGCTGGTTGTGGGTGAGCTACTGGCAGGCCTTATTCTGGGACCAAGCCTGTTGGGTAAATTTTACCCGGAACTAAATCAGCTTATTTTTACAACAAAAGGAAATGTGGGCATGGCACTAAACGGTATCACCACCATTTCCGTTGTGATGTTACTTTTTGTTGCCGGCATGGAGGTAGAACTTTCTATAATAAGACAGCAAGGCACTACTGCATTTAAATCCAGTCTGGTTGGATTGCTGATTCCACTTGGCTTAGGCTTTGCAGCAGGATACTATTTTGCAGACTGGCTTGGCGGCAAAGGGCAACATGATGGAAAGGTATTTGCATTGTTTATGGGTACAGCCATGGCCATATCGGCCTTACCTGTTATTGCCCGCACCCTCATGGATCTTGATTTGTTTAAAACCAAAATAGGCATGATCATTATTGCGGCAGCCATGTTTGATGATTTAATAGGCTGGATTTTATTTAGCGTGGTGTTGGGCATGATACATACCGGAAGTGATCAGTTTGAATTTTTATACATTCTGGGTTATACCTTTTTGTATGCCATACTTATGCTAACCGCAGGCCGCATTATAATTAACCGCGCGCTGCCCTGGGCACAACGTAATTTAAGCTGGCCCGGTGGAGTGCTTGCATTCTCCTTTGGACTTGCCTTTTTGGGTGCTGCACTTACCGAAAAAATTGGTATACATGCCATATTTGGTGCATTTATAGCCGGTGTAGCCATTGGTGATTCTGTTCATCTAAATGAAAAAACACGTGACATTATTCATCAGTTTGTAACCAATATTTTTGCTCCACTGTTTTTTGTTTCGGTAGGTTTTAAAGTTGATTTTATAAAAAACTTTGACCTGAGTATTGTTACCGTGGTGCTGGTGTTGGCCATTGCTTGCAAATTGCTGGGAGCAGGATTGGGCGCACTTTGGGGAGGGTTAAGTTTTAGGGAAGCATCGGCAGTAGGATTTGGTATGAATGCACGCGGTGCTATGGAAATTGTGTTGGGTTTACTTGCCTTACAGGCGGGGGTTATTTCTGAACCACTGTTTGTGGCGTTGGTTGTAATGGCAGTAATTACATCGGTTATGGCAGGTCCCATGCTACAATATTTACTTACCGGTGAAATGAAAGTGAATGTTAAACTAAGAGATATTCTTCCGGTTAAAGAGGGAGAGTGATTGCAGGGTTGGTTTATTACGCGTTTTGTTATTGCGGGGTAATTATTAGAAGATTAGAAAATTCTGTTTCATCTCTCGCATCTTTCCTATTTGAGTGTAGCGGTCTTTTGTCTTTCGTCTTCAGCGCAGCAATCTTTCCTCTCATTCATATCATTCAAACCTCGAAATTTCCTGTGTGTTACATCTATTAGTAAAAATTTTGTTCTTTTCCCAACTAAAAAATCATTCTCTTTTCAATTAATTGAAAACCATCTTCATTAATAATTCTCCACAAGTAGTTCTTCAGTAAATATAAGGTGTGTATAACGCAATGGCAATCCCTTTGCGGCTTTCAGCCATTGTGCATGAATAAGTTGGATTTGGACACCCTACGCATTTTAATTTTGTTTCATGGATTTTTCATCAACAGGTCCGGATAGTAAATGGATAGCTGCTCAGCAAAGGGTGGTGAAGGTACTCTTGCAGCAACCAAGATTATTTTTGCGTTATGCCGAACAATTGCGTGAAGATTATTTTACCGAACCCAATCTTAAATTATTAATCCGTACTATGCACACGCTGCATGGCACCTTTGGCATATTTGATTTGTATCTGCTTAGAAACAGTTTGCATTATGAACTTGATGAAACCACGCTTGCAACACTTCATCAGTGGTCAGCAGCAGTAGTTGAATCCGATGATATAACGTATGATATTTCTTTACTAAAGGATTATGCGGCACGCAGATTGGTTCATGATTTAGGTAAATTGCTGCAGCAAAAGAGTTTCAATGATGAAATAGAGGTTTCAGAACTCAAAGATTATATACATACATATACCCGTATGCTGGATGAGATGCAACCTGCTAGCCAAACGGAAAGTTTAAAACAAATACTGGATCGCATACAAATAGAAAATTCTGTTGCAAACAACTGCACATGGTTTGATACGCAGCTGCAGGATTATTTAGGAAACCTTGATCCGGGAGAGCTGGTAGTGATAGGTTCCCGACCCGGTGTGGGCAAAACAGCTTTTATCCATACACAGCTGGTTCATCTGGCATGTGCCTGTAAGATACCGGTTGGCTATATTAACCTGGTAGAAAATGATCACAATCTGGTGCTAAAATTACTTAAGGTTTCTGAAGGCTGCAGAGATGAGTTAAAGCATGATACATTGCCTGATCATGAACAGCCATGGCCAATATATATCAGCAATAATTTAGCAGGTAGTCGTTTTAGGGATATTAAGGCGGCAGCCAATTACCTCAAATATAAATATGATATCCAGGTGCTGGCTATCGACTGCTTTCAGCAAATTACCTATCAGCCTAAAATGAATTACCGTGATTATGAACTTGGACAGGTGTTGAAGGAAATAAAACGCATGGCTAAAGAAATGAATATGGCGGTTATACTTACTTCTCAACTGAGCAGAATGACAGAAAAGCGCGGCTATTTGGGAATGCCCGTATTGAGCGACCTTAAAGAAACCAGCTATCTGGAAGAAGTGGCCGATAAGGTTTTGCTGCTGCACAGATATGACTATTATGGTATTACAGTGTATGAGGATGGCACACCAACCGGTAATGACAGCAATGTTTTGATAGCTAAAAATAAGTATGGAAAATCGGGTAAGGTGTTATTATCATTTGATAGTAAGTTGGGGAAGTTTTTGCCTAAAGCACAACCACTGCCTATGGTGTTTGAGTTTCCGGCAAACAGGCTAACCGATTTGGAATAAACATATTCGGTGCACCATTACACAAATACAATGAAGACATGCTAAAGTCTTGTAACTGTTGTTTCTGCAGTTGATTTAAAAATAGCCGGTGGCAGCCAACGAACAAGTTTCACTTCGTTCACTTGTTCGTTGCTTCAGGGGGTTAAATAGATTGTATTTGTTGTAATGTGTGCCCGATTTTTAACGATGAATTTTTGGTGATGAGATCACTTGAAGAACTTTTAAAAATATTAGCAATTTCTTCGGAGCTTTTGCAACAATTACTTGCAGCACCGGAGTATACGATATACCATATTTCCAAAAAAAGCGGAGGCACACGCACCATTCAGGCGCCTCAGGGATTGTTGCGTCAAACACAGGTTCTGCTGGCAAAGTACCTTCAGACAGTTTATTCCCGCCATCACTTGCCATGCATACATGGATTTGTTCCATCAGCCGGTTTGCTAAAATATGGAGTTCTGTCAAATGCAGTACCTCATTTAAATAAGCCCTTTGTATTAAATATGGATATTAAAAACTTTTTTGAAAGTATAACGGCAAAAAAAGTGAAGAAAAGCTTGTGTGAATTTCCATATTATTTTAATGAAGAAGTGGCAACAGCTATTGCATTGTTGTGCACGTATCAAAAACAATTGCCTACAGGCGCTCCTACTTCTCCCGTATTATCAAACATGGTATTTTATATTCCGGATGTGGCTTTGTTGCAATGGATAACAGATGTGAACGAGACAAAGCAAATTGATGAAACAGGCATTAGTTATACCAGATATGCAGATGATTTAACTTTTTCAGGATCGGCAAATCTGGTGCTTTCACTGCAGGCTCGCATCATATCATTTTTTGCTACTGAGGGATTTGAAATCAATGCAAAAAAAACAAGGGCACAAACACCTCATGGACCTCAATGGGTGACGGGAATAAAGGTGAATGAAAGATTAAACATTAGCAGGTATTATATCAGAAACCTGAGAGCTGTCATACATCAGATGCGGGTTCATGCTGCAGAAGCTGTTGTGTGCAGGTATTTAAAATTACCGGCTACAACGCAAATAAATACTGCGCATGTAAAAAAGATGTTGAGCAGTGTACAATCAAAAATAGCATGGGTAGGAATGGTAAGAGGCAAAGCAGACCCGATATATCTGCGTTTACAAACTCAATTTAATGTAGCAAGGGAGGTGATGCTGGTAAAAGAATCTTGAAGGGGAATGCGGGAATTAGGTGTTAGGTCTATGCAACTTAATATTCAACAATGAGTATACAGCTGTTGGCCTTTGGCTGTTTGAAGTTTTTTAACGTAGTGTCTAATGCTTGGGATTTGGGTATTAGGTGTTGATGATTTGCGATTAAATATAAATATCTAAATTACTCAATCTCCTAATTTTCTAATCTTTTAATCTTCTAATAACAAACCTTCTAACCTTCTAATCTTTCAATCTTCTAATAACAAACCTTCTAACCTTCTAAACTTTCAATCTTTTAATCTTCCAATCTTCTAATCTCCTACATACTGCGCCATTTCATCTGCCATTTTTTTAGCTTCGGCTGCAGCAGCTTCGGCAAAATCTTTACCTGATGAGGCATAGATGATGCTGCGTGAGGCATTGATAAGCAATCCGCAATCCTGATTCATGCCATATTTTACCACATCGGCCAGACTGCCTCCTTGCGCACCCACACCGGGTACCAATAGAAAATGATCGGGGATGAGTTTACGAATATGAGCCAATTCCTCTGCTTTGGTTGCACCAACCACAAACATCAGGTTGCCTGTATTACCAATTTGTGTGGTAGTTGTAATCACATGCTCATATAACTTTCGGTTACCAATAAGTTGTTGTTCATAGTCGGCACTGCCCGGATTGGATGTAAGCGCAAGTACAATGCCCCATCTGTTGTCGTAGGCAAAGAATGGTGCTATGGAATCTTTACCCATGTATGGTGCCAGTGTTACGGAATGAAATGGCAATGTTTCAAAGAATGCGCGTGCATACATATTGCTGGTATTGCCAATATCTCCTCTTTTGGCATCTGCTATGGTAAAGATATTTTCAGGTATGTGAAACAGGGTGCGCTCCATGCTTTCCCAACCCTTAACGCCATTGGCCTCATAAAATGCAGTGTTGATTTTATAACTAACACAGTAATCTTTGGTGGCATCAATAATGGCCTTATTAAATTCAAATACAGGATCATCCAGGTGTAATAAGTGTGACGGTATTTTTTTAATATCGGTATCTAGGCCTACACATAAAAAACTTTTTTTTAGTTTAATCTGCTTTATGAGTTCTGTTCTGTTCATGTTTTTAAAATATAAAGCTGAATTCAAAAGCCATGTGCTGCAGGTTTTTGCTCTGATTTACCGGTCCAACGGCAGGTAATAGGCCTTTATTAGCATCAAGTAATCCGTATTTTACAGCCAATTGAAATCCCACAAATGGCGTATGAAATTGTGCGCCTGCCAGCAGCATCAAATCATGCTTGTTTAGCGCAGGTGATTGAGACTCCTGAACCTGTGAATTTGTTTTAAACATAATGGAATTAAGCAGGTTTGCGTATTGCGCACCCACAAATACATTGCTTGTGTTTTTTTCATTGAGCCCGTACATCAGCAATACCGGTATATCAACAAAGTAAGTTCGTATGGTTCCGTATTCATCTACCTTATTATCAAACTTGCCTCCTCTGATGCTGATATTAGTCTCGGTTTGCAATGCCCAATGTCTGTTAAACCGATAGCGGAAATAGCCACCACCAACCAAACCAAAAGTAGGATATGGATTGTTTGCTTCTTCGCCACCCATCATAAACAAGCCACACCCTAATTTTACACCTAATTTTATTTTTTCGTTGATAGGAGGGATGACCAAAACACCAGGATCATCTTCTTCATTAGCCAGGCTGTCGGCTTCCTGAGCAAAGGCAGGCTGCAACAGAAATAAACAGGCTATAAAAGCTAATAAGTATTTCATTACAAGCAAAACTAACTAAAAAAAAGAAGTGTTAGCTTAATGTTTTATTAAAAACCCGGAAACAATCCATCCGCATCGTCCTCCTCTCCGTTTTTACTTGTTTTAAATGCATTGCGCATATTGTTTAATGCAGGGAGCCAAATAATACCAGCCTGAATCAATATGGTTGGATGGGTATCGGCACGATAATAAGTTTCTCCATCTCTGTTTCCATCTTCGGTAAAAGTAATTCGTTGTTTAGTTATTAGGTAAATACCCGCCTGAAGCCGAAGGTTGTTTTTTGCCTTGTAAATGCCTGCCATACCTGTTTGTAAAGAGCGTAACCTATGCACAGCAATGCTTGCAGCAGTGCCAGCAAAATAATTTCTGTTCTCAAAACGGTTGATGCCACCATTGGGTCGCATCAGCAATACAAGGCTCCATTGCTTGCTTAATGGTTGCCTGTAGGAAAGTTGCATAGGCAATAATACTGATAAGCGTGAACCACTTGAAAACTGATAACATGCACCTAATAGGGGCAAGGCAAGTCCTTCGCCAAACTGAAATGTATAAGTCATGCCTGACTGTGTAAGTAGTTTGGGCGACCATCTATAGGAGTATATAAAAACAGAGCTAAAACGCATGGTAGGGTTTGAAATGGTAAACTCATCTTCATTCCATTGCGGTCTGATTTGTGCTAGCAACATATGTTTATTGCCAAAACCTGCATACCCTCCAACTCCTGCACCTGCATTGATGAGCAAACGTGATTGCTGCACAAGGCTGATATCTGCCTTGCTCAGTTGCAGTATAGGGTTTAAAAAGAATCCTAAGTTAGTGGTGTTTTCTGATCCTGTTGCCTTAGACCATATAGGTATCAATGCACCCACTTGCAGTGCTTGGTAGGCAAATGTTTGTTCTGCGCTGTCTTTTGCAGCAGTTATGCTGCGATTACCATATTCTAGCTGAATGCGGGTAAAGTTAAAACGGCCGGTTTCCCTGCTTTGTGCTGAAGTGAAACCAAGCAACACGGTTTGAGAAAGTATAATTGAGAAGAATTTAAGCATTTATTTAATGTAGCAGTGCGAATATTCAAATATTTATTTATTAAATTCGGATTTAATTAACAACCAGGCTTACTATGAAAAACACCTTACTAACCTTAGCTATTCTTACTGTATGCATACAGCATGCGGGCGCACAAGTGCATAGCACCCCTGTGCAGATAATTAATAACCTGCAGCACCAGCGCGTATGGAATGCACAAACACCAGCCGGTGCTTTTGGTAAAACCACCAACTGTGGGCCTGATACGGTAAACTATACCTTTAATAAAACTACGCAGTTTAACGCCATTGCATTAAACAATACAACCAGTGGAAATACATTTTATCAGTGGTATCCTGCGCCACAATCCTTAACCATTAATGGGTTTGATTTTTATGCCTGGCAATCGGCCAATACCAATGCTGTGGTGCCTATTACCTGCAGGATTTACAGTGCAAGTATTATCGACTCTTTACCCGCATATTCCGGAACACCGCCTACAACTAATCCACCACTGGCTACGGTTATTGTGAATGTTGACTCAACTTTTGGTGGCGGTTTGTTGTCTAATTTGCGCAGAAGAGCAGTATTTAGTGTACCTGTAACAGTAACCGGTCCGTATATCATCAGCATAGAAAATAGCAGTGCAACAAACGTTTCTGTTATCACAAACAGTTGGACAGCAGGAAACGGTGCAAGTGAGTGGCTAAGTTCAGTTAGAATTGGAACTAATATTATCAGAAGTTATAATGTTAATGTAGGTGGTCCGGTTTTCAATGCTGATTTTATTTTCTGTCCATACACCAGCTATTCACTCACGTCTGATTTCACGGTATCACCGGCATGTAATCAGGGAGGAAACCTTATGACCTACACCAATACTTCATCTCCAATAAATTTTAACAGATTTTATAGTTTAAGGGCATTTCAAAATCTACCTCAATTTATGTTTACCTGGGATTATGGTGATTCATCGGGAACGTTTTTTGCTGTGAACGGATCACGCACATATAATTACCGTGTGCCATATACAGTAAGTTTAAAAGATTCAATTATTGGCTGGACAAGAGGCTGTGTTGATACAAGAACCAGGCTAATCAATCCGGCTCCGTCAACGCCAAATGCTACCAATAACGGGCCTTTATGTCAGGGAGCAACTTTACAACTTACTGCAGACTCAATTCCGGGCGCAACATATTACTGGACCGGTCCTAATAATTTTACATCCACGCTTCGTAATCCAAGCATTGCAGGGGTAACATCTTTGCAGGTCGGCACTTATAACGTAAGAGCCATTTCCGGGCAATGCTCATCTATGGTTGCTTCTACCAATTTCGGTATCATCGCTACACCAAATGTGCAAAGCAACTCGCCACTTTGCGTTGGTCAAACTCTTAACCTAGCTGCTACGGCTATTACAGGTGCCGTTTATGCATGGAGTGGACCAAACGGATTTACATCTGCACTTTCAAATCCGAGTAAAGCCAATATGCAGCGCTCGGATACCGGCACATATAGCGTTACCATGACGGTTCCCGGTTGCGGAAACATTGGGCCTTTCTCAACGTATGTTTCGGTAAATCCGGTGCCACCAACACCAACGGCAAGCAACAATGGTCCTCTTTGTGCAGGTGATAACCTAAACTTAACGGCAAGTAGTTTTGCAGGAGGCAGCTATGCATGGACCGGCCCTAATGGATTTAGTTCAACACAACAAAACCCCAGCAGGCCAAATGTTACCACTCTCATGGCAGGATCTTATTCGGTTACCTTAACCGCCAATGGATGTTCATCCCCTTCGGTATCAACCACAGTTAATATAAACAATATACCTGCTGCGCCAACTGCAGGTAGCAACGGGCCTTTATGTGCAGGTCAGTCGCTGAGTTTAACGGCCACTTCTATTCCAGGAGCAACGTATACTTGGAGCGGCCCCAATAATTTTAGTTCCACTTCACAAAATCCAACCCGTACCAATGTAGGTACAATTGATGGCGGTGTATACAGTGTGTTTGCAACCGTTAACGGATGTCCATCAGCAACGGCAACCATTACGGTAAACATAACTACCAATACTCCAACACCTGTTGCGGGTAGCAATGGTCCATTGTGCCCAGGACAAAATTTACAACTTACCGCATCTAATATTACTGGAGCAACCTATAGCTGGACAGGTCCAAATAGTTTCACATCAAACCTGCAAAATCCGGTTATTAATAATGTAACTGCTGGTCAGGCGGGGTTATATAGTGTTACGGCCACTACATCAGGTTGCGGAACATCTAGCCCTGGAACGGTAAATATTGCAGTTAATACATTACCGGCAGCACCAACGGTTTCAAATAATGGTCCTTTATGTGATGGTCAAAATATCAACCTAACAGCCTCAACTGTTACCGGAGGATCATACAACTGGAGTGGCCCTAATGGTTTTTCATCAACTGCTCAAAATCCTATTATAACCAATGCCAGTTCATTAAAAGCAGGTAACTATTCTGTTTCAGTAACTGTTGCCGGTTGCGGCACATCGCCTGTAGCCAATACAAATGTTATTGTAAGAAGAAATCCTTCACAACCGACAATTACTGCAAATAATCAGGTTTGTGCAGGAGATACCTTAAGGTTCTCCGCATTAAGTAGCACGGCAGGACCCAATGCAACTTATTCATGGAGTGGCCCTGGTGGATATACCTCAAGTAATAGAACCAATGAAATTGCAAATGTTTCGGCAGCTGCCAATGCAGGCACGTATAGTGCTATTGCATCTGATTCAGGCTGCAGCTCACCACCAGCTTCGGTAACGGTTTCTGTTAAAGCCCTGCCTGCAACGCCTGTTGCCAGCAACGGAGGTAATGTATGTGAGGGGGCCAATATCAATTTATTTTCAACAACCATTGCAGGTGCAACCTATAAATGGATTGGTCCAAACGGTTTTAGTTCAGGTGCCGAAGATCCAATTATTATTGGCGTTACACCAGCTGCATCCGGTTCTTATACCGTTCAATCAGTTGTAAATGGTTGCGCATCTGCTCCTGCCAGCACATCTGTTTTGGTTAATCCTAAACCTGCATCACCAACCGCAGGTAACAACGGGCCAAAGTGCACCGGTGATAACCTTTCACTTACTGCCTCTGCCATAACCGGTGCAAGCTATAGTTGGAGTGGCCCCGGAGGTTATTCATCAAATCAGCAAAATCCTGTATTAACAAATATCACTACTGCCTTGGCCGGCACATACAGTGTGGTAGCAATTGTAAGTGGTTGCGTTTCCGGTGCATCAACAACAGATATTGTGGTAGGTACACCGCTGCCTGCTCCAACCCTTAGTAATGATAAAGGCTCACAATTAATTTGTGCCGGAGATAGTATTCAGTTTTTTGCAACATTTGTAAGCGGTGCAACTTATGAATGGACTGGCCCTGCAGGTTTTCAGTCCGCACTTAATAATCCTAAAATTACCAATTTAACTCCGGCTAATTCAGGAACATACAATGCAGTAGTGAACAAAAACGGATGCGCTTCTGCACAGGGCAGTATAGCAATTAATGTAAACAGCAGGCCAAATACAAGTGCAATATCCGGTCCGGATACAGTTAGAAACTTCGAAACACAAACAACGTTTTCTGTAACACCAACAACAGGCTCCATTTACCAATGGAGTGTAACAGGAGGCGGAGTTATTTTCAGCGGCCAAAACACCAGTCAGATAAAAGTAAATTGGGGTGCAGTAAACAACGCCCAGGTTAAAGTTACAGAAACAAATATTGGTGGCTGCAAGGGAACAGAAAAAGTTCAGAATGTGCGGGTGAAATCAACTGTGGGTGTGGCTGAGTTGAAGAAAACCGCACAGCCTAAAATTTATCCTAACCCTGCAAATAATGATTTGTATGTGGAGATAGAAGCAAAACAAAAATCTACATTGAGCATCAATATCCTGAATTTAGTTGGACAGGTAGTGGAACACCTAGATGCAGTTTCGGTTCAGGGATTAAATAAATTACATCTCGATACGCAACACCTGAAGGCGGGAATTTACTTTGTGCAGGTAATGCTGGGAGAGGAAACCTTTACTCAGAAAATAACCATTCAGTAATTATTCTGTATGGTTAAATTAAAGGAGGACTGCTATGCTGTTCTCCTTTTTTATTTACAGGGCTGTCATTTTTTATTTCGTTTCCTTTTTATATGTTTACGAACTAAGTTTAATTACAGTGAGTAGTTTTTGGGATTTGTTTAAACCACAGGAGTTGATTGAGTACGGAGGTCTTGCCCTTGTTCTTATCATTATTTTTCTGGAGAACGGTGTGTTTTTCGGATTTTTTCTTCCGGGAGATTCGCTCCTTTTCACAGCTGGTTTGCTTTGTTTTCCCGGTGAAAATCAGTTGTTACACACCGAACTTAGCACCTTGATTGCAGGTATAGCTGTAAGTGCTGTGTTGGGGTATTATTTTGGATATTTTTTTGGGTATAAAACCGGGCAAGCCTTATACAAAAGAAAAGACTCCTTATTTTTTAAGAAACAATACATCATTACAGCAGAGAAATTTTACCAAAAATACGGTGGTTTTGCCCTGATATTGGGCCGCTTCTTACCCATTGTTCGAACCTTTGCTCCCATACTTGCGGGTGTGGTTCGCGTTAATCATGCTACGTTTTTTCTTTATAACATAACAGGGGCGGTGTTGTGGCCACTCACCATTGTTAGTGCTGGTTATTATGTGGGGAGCGTTTTCCCGGGAGCACTGCAGTATCTGGATTACATTGTGATTGCTTTTATCGTGGTAACTAGCATACCAATCATTAACAATATCAGGCAGCAGCGCAAAGAAAAGAAGGAAAGCGAAAGAGAGGTTTAGTTTATTTCCAAGCCTTTACAATTAAACCGGTTCCGGTTTTATGATTGCCATAAGTATCCATCCAGTTTAAAACATATGCAACCGGATAAGTTATCAAATAATACAGCGGTAGTATTACAAAAAATAGTTTGGTAGCGTTTAACATCTGCATCGGGTATTTCATACTTAGTTTCCATGCTATTTTCCCCGGAGTTCCGTAGCTGTATTTGATATCTATTTTTTCAAATCCGGCTTTTATCAACTTTTCACGCATTTCTTCAACCGGATATCCATCACGCACATGCTCACCAATAAATGATTCGCCATGTTCATCGGCATTGCTGCCACCCTGGTCGCTGGGGGTGGAAATGAGAAGCATGGCACCGGGTTTCATACTTTTATTAAAATGTGTAAATACATCTACATCTTCTAAAATATGCTCCATTACATCTACGCACAAAATCAAATCATATTTATTGGTTGCATGCGGTTTGGTTAAATCGCCAAAAGCAAAGGTTACATTATTTAAACCACATTTGCTGAAGAATGCATTACAATCTTTAATCTGCTCTTCTTTTACATCTACTGCGTCAATGGTGCACTGACGATTGCGATTGGCAATGTAAAAGGAATATTGACCAAAGCCGCTGCCCGCATCCATCATGGTAAATGCCTGTTTAAATATTGGCCAGGCTTTCAATTCTTTATGCACGTGCCAGGTGCGAAGCAATAATAAGTCAAGTAGCTTATAAAATAACTTGCGTAATGCCACTGATTGATTAAACACTTTACCAAGGTCGTTTTTTATAGGATCGTATTCCATGTAGGTTTTAGAAATTTCGGGCAATATATCATTTATGCCTATAAAAAAGCAATATAGCTCTCGTTAGGGGCTAAATTCAAAGGCATGAAATTGATGTTAAACTTAAACAATAATGGATTAGTCACCAACAAGATGTTTAACGGTGTATTCCTCGTTTCCGTCATTAATCCATACAAAATACATTCCTTTTGCCAATTGGTTTGGCAAGCTTAGTTTTTCATATGGAGAGAGTTTGAGTTCATTGCCAACCTGTTTACCATCTACTGAATATATTTTGACACCTATTATGTTATTGAATGGATTTACAAGTACAATATTGCCATTTGATGGGTTAGGTGATACAAATATATGTTTCTTAGCGGATGATTCATTGATTCCAACATTGGTTGATGGCTGAATAATGGTGAGCGTTTGCTGCAACGTACCCGCAGAAAATGTGATGGTAGATTGCCTGGTGGTTCCTGTATTATTCCTTTCGGCAACAATTACATCTAAAGGATTAATGCCTGCACTGCCTGAGGTTTTATCCAGGTAATACCAATTATGCTGACTGGTTGATGTCCAGTTTAAATTGGTTTCAAGTAATAATGGGAATGTCTCCTGAAGTGTATTTGACAATGTGATTGAACTCTTATCCAATAACAATGCTTGTGCTTCAATACCGATATTTTGCTCGGCAGTATCACCTTTGCAGCCAACAGAATCGGTTTCAACAACTCTGATTAAACCTGCTCCTGCTGCACCCCATCTAACGGTTATAGAAGCGGTATTGTTTCCAGACATCTGCGTTCCATTTGACAACAGCCATGTGTAAGTTGATAAAGGCTTTGATGTTACATCATAAGCATGCGTGGTTCCTGAAACAACCAAAGTATTACCAGTTATGCCAATGCCGGCAGGCTTAGGGTTAATTTTTACCTGTATCACATTAGATGTATCACGGCACCCGGATGTGCTGGTTCCTACTAATGAGTAAGCCGCTGATGAGGTAACAGTATAAGAAGCACTGCTGATTAATGGAATAATCAAACTACCATTTCTTAACCATCTGTATGAATTCAATGGTGTGTTAGCACTATCGGTATAATAAAGCAAAGTGGTTTGCCCGGTGCATAATTGTGTGCCTCCTATATCTGCTATTTGAATATTTGGAGTGATGCCCTTTAAAATGCTTCGAGCAGAAGTAGATGTGCAACCTGAGGTATTGGTAAAAACCACTTCGTACCTGCCACTATCTTTTGCAAAATAAAAAGTATCTGTAGCTCCCGGTATAAAATTACCCTTGAATTTCCATTGGTAAGTAACTGTACCTAATGGTCTAGGAATTCGTAATAACAAACTATCATTGTTGCAAATAACCGATGAGGATGCTTGAATAGAAAAAGCAGTTGGGTTGCTATTAATTGTAACTTGTATGGTTTTTGAGGTATCAATACATCCAAAGATATTGGTAACAACTGATTTGTACTGCCCTGTTTGAGTTACTGTTAATGAATCTGTTCTGGGAGTTAAAAGCAGGTTGTTTCTAAGCCATCTGATATTTGTAACCAAAGCACCAGAATCAACTGATAAAATGATAGAAGAAGGATTACCCGAACAAAAACTAGTATCGGTTGCAGGTTTTAAATTAGCTAAAGATTTGGGGTTAACAGTTATTTGAATAGCCGCAGAGGTATCTGCGCAGCTTAAAGTATTATTCTGAACAACCGCTCTGTATGAACCTGAGTTTACTGATTTAATGTTCCAGCTATTTGAGTTTACTACAGGTGCGTTATTTAATAACCATTGATAAGAATATTCATTCCCTCTTTGGGTAAAGAGCTGAATGGTATCTCCTGAACATAAAGGCTTGTTGTGCGTAAAAGTAGTTAGTGCTTTACATGTATTCATTAATACTGCCAGCCTACCTGTTTGTTGATTGTCTATACTATCTAAGAAGCCTGATAATATTAATATTTCATAGTTTGCATCTTTATAAACCTTAGTAACAATTCGGTTAGAAACTCTGGAAGGCACCGTGTTTCCTGTTGAGGTTAAAAAGCAAGTAACATAACGTGTGTTTTGTGCAGCTATGTTGGTAAAATCACCTCCAACAAACAGTGAGTCGCCTAACAATGCCATTGAATTTATTTTGGCATTGGCATTTGGATTCCAAGCATTGGCATTTCCGCTAGTCAAATCTATTTCCGCTAACCTGTTTCTAATGGCACCGCCAATACTGGTATAATTTCCACCTACAAAAGCACTGTTGTTTTTAAGTACCAATGAGCTGATTTCAGCATTGGCATTGGGATTCCAAGAATAAACAGTTGCTGAATTTATATTAAATGAGGCAATATTGTTTCTGGTTATTCCGCCTATCAAAGTAAACGCACCAACGCAATATGCAGTATCGTTTCTAAATGAGATATCATTAATTCTGTTATTTGTATTTAGTGTAAAAGCATCTACATTATTAGTTGCCAAATTAATAACTGCAAAATCTGAACGTGAAATACTATTGATGGTAGAAAAGTTACCTGAAACATATAATTTGTTTTGATAATGTTTTAGAAGCGTAATATTAGAAACATTGCTTAACGAAAGTGTTGTGGAAGATCCATCTGAAATTCTTAACCCTCTAAGTTGATTGGTTGGGCTGCCTTCAATAATAAATAGAATTGAGTCGTTGGCATCCATGGCAGTAACAGCAGAAGTAGTAGTGCCATTCCAATTGTATTTTAATTGTCCGTTTACACCATCTAATGCCGCTAAACCGTTTACAAATTTACCCCCTGCAGAACTAAAGCTACCTGCAATAATACTCTTACCTAACGAATCAATATACACATCATGCAGAGTGGTAGAAGATACCGCTATCTGATTGTTAGTTAAATAACTACCCGTACGGCTAAATACTTTGATTCCTTCTAAAAATGGACCTGTAAAATATAGCCTGTTGGCATATTCACGAATATTAAATACAGATGTCATTTCTTGAGCAGAAGGGATGGAGAAGCTGGTAACGGTACCTGCTAAAGCAGTGTCAATTGCAAAAACGCTTTTTCTGCTATTGGCATTAACTGTGGTAAAAACGCCCCCTACAAACAGTGTTCCTTGACTAAAATGCAAACAGGTTACACTAGCATCTGTGTTGGCTGTAAATCCTGTAGCCACCCCTGTTATTAAATTAACACAGGCCAGCCTAGACCTAGATGTAGAACCAACCGTTGAAAAATCGCCACCAATGTATATTTTATTGTCAACTGGTGCCATTGCTAAAACGGCTTGATTCACATTTGGGTTCCATGCAGATGCGTTTCCTGTGGTTATATCCAATTCCGCCAAACGGTTTCTGTTTTGGCCACCAATATTGGTAAATGTGCCGCCAACGTACATTTTGTTATTGTAAACACTCATTACATTTACATCATTGTTTGCGTTTGGATTCCAGTTGGTGATATTTCCATTGGTATCAATAGCGCATATCCTAGATCGTGTAGTGCTATTTACAGTAGTAAAACTTCCGCCAATAAAAAGGGTGTGGTTATAAAAAACCATATCTCGAATGGTGCCGCCACTAATGGTAGGATTCCATGCATGCAAAGTGCCATCTGCATTGATGCGAGCCAAGCCACTTCTGTTTTGATTGTCAATTTGCGTAAAGGTACCTGCAATATACCAACCCCCATTTCCATCACCAATTACACGCAAAACAGTTCCATTAGGTTTAGCAAAGGTATAGGCAGGTTCATTGGTGTTTGTGTTGTATGAAGCTAAATTTTTGTTTTGAGGACCTATATAGGTAAAGCTACCACCAATGAAAATTGTATTCTCCTTTCTTACAATTGAGCTCACTTGGCCATTTGGCTGCCACCAATTTTGCTGCAGCTTTAATGAGGCTTGAGCTACTATATTTCCAATTAAGGTGAATAAAAGGACAAAAGTTAAAATCAACTTTTTCATAGGTTAATGTATTAATGTTCAAATATATTTAAATTTTGAATTTCAGCTTTTACTCATTCTTTTTTTTGAAATTTTAGGCATAATCCACACCTGCCCATAACTTGTGTTTTTACACAAAAGGTTTTTGTGTTACCATTGAATCATCATAATTCTTAACACATGGCATTAAGTAGATTTTGGTCATATATAATTGTTTGCAGCGTGGTATACATTTTTTATCTGCTGGCAACCGATCAATTATATCAACTGGGTCAATTGGTAAATGGCAAACAAAACGATGCACTGGTTATAGCAGAAGTGCAAAGCAGCACTATTGAACAAGTTGATAGTACATTGTACAATAATTTGGCTGCGGCAAAGGCCAGTGGCTATCAGAACGGTGATACCCTGTACCGCTTGCTGGATAATGGAATTGTAGAGGTTTGCAGGGGCAAACAACCTGCCGATGGTATTTTTGCTACCTGTAAAAATACCATGACCGATTTATGGTTGCCGCTTATTGGTTACCTTACTTTTTTTTGCGGATTGCTAAACCTGCTTAACGACTCGAACGCCATAACCAAACTGGCTGGGGTTCTCACCCCATTTTTTGTGCGTATTTTTCCTGAGTTACCCAAAGGCCACAATGCCTATGGTTTTATGACCATGAATTTTGCCGCCAATTTTTTAGGGCTGGATAATGCTGCAACACCTTTTGGTCTCAAAGCCATGGAAAGTATGCAGGAGGTAAACCCAAACAAAGAAAAAGCAAGCAATAGCCAGATTATGTTTTTGTGTTTGCATGCAGCCGGGCTCACCCTTATTCCAACATCCATTATTGGTTATCGCGCTGCACAAGGGGCAGCCAACCCTTCTGATATAATGTTGCCTTGCATCATTACATCTTTTGTAGGCACATTGGCTGCGCTGATTTTTGTAAGTATCAAACAGCGTATTAATTTGGTTAATGCTGCCGTGCTGGGTTTTGTAGGTGTAGTAAGTGCCATTATTGGTGTGCTTATGTATTATATTACCAAACTGGATGGTATTGATAAAATGCATTTTACAGGTAATTTAAGTAACAGTGTATTGCTTGTTATTATTTTACTGATTGTATTATACAGCATACTCAACGAGAAAATATTTAAGCAAAACAATACCAACCTGTTTGATTCATTTGTGCATGGAGCAAAGGATGGATTTACCACAGGTGTGCGCGTATTACCCTATATGATAGCCATGCTGGTGGCATTGAGCATTTTTCGCAACTCAGGGCTTATGCATATTGTCATGGGAGGGCTATCCTCGGTGTTGGCAGCTTTTGGTGTAAATGAGCAAATTATTCAGGCTATCCCCGTGGCGCTGATGCGGCCTTTCAGTGCAGGTGGCTCACGCGGGTTTATGCTGGATGCCATGAAAACTTATGGTGCCGATAGTTTGGCAGGGCAACTATCCTGCCTGTTTCAGGGTGCTGCCGAGACGACTTTTTATGTATTGGCCCTGTATTTTGGGTCGGTGAATGTAAAGGATAGTAGCTACACATTGGGTATTATGCTGCTGGTTGATTTGGTTTGTATTATCACTGCCATTGCAGTTTGTCTGATGTACTTTTAAAGGCAAAAACCTGCTAATTTTTCCACTTATTTGTTTGGGTTTAGGCATTTGTGTAAGTTTGAGCCTTAATAGTCAAAAACAAGATAATTTAATTTTTATGGCACTAGATATTTCAGGAAAAATTGTTCAGAAAATGAACAAAACAGAAGGAATTAGCAAAGCAGGTAAACCCTGGAGCAAACAGGAATTTGTGATTGAAACATTTGATACCTATCCGCGTAAAGTTTGCTTAAGCGTAATGAACGATAAGGTAAATGAATTGGAGCGCTATAATGTAGGCGATACCATCAATGCATCACTCAATATCGAATCACGTGAGTATAACGGTCGTTGGTATACCGATGTACGCGCTTGGAAAATAAACTCGGCCCAGGCGGCCACAAACGGAGGTAACAGCCAAACAGGTACAGATACCTTCCATGCCGATCCTGAGCCCGGATTCAGCAGCGATGCAGCTTCTGATGATTTACCATTCTAAAAAAATAAATGAGTAAAAATGGAAATGGGTAAATCTTATTTGCCCATTTTTATTTTATAAACCATGCCGATTCATCTTTTATCATGAGTGAAACATTAAGCATATACAATACCCTTACTCGTAAGAATGAAATATTTACTCCATTGTATCATGGAATGGTGGGTATGTATGTTTGCGGGCCAACGGTATACAATAATGCTCATCTGGGTAATGCACGTACCTTTATTTCTTTTGATGTAGTGTTTCGCTACCTGCAGCATTTGGGCTATAAGGTGCGTTACGTACGCAATATTACAGATGCCGGACATTTAGAAAGCGATGCAGATGAAGGGGAAGATAAAATAAGCAAGAAAGCAAAACTGGAGCAGCTGGAGCCAATGGAAATTGTGCAACGTTACACCATAGATTTTCATGATGTAATGCGTGCGTTCAACACCTTGTCTCCAAGCATTGAACCTACGGCTACCGGGCATATCATTGAGCAAATTGAAATGACCAAACAAATTATTGCCAATGGCTTTGCGTATGAGGTAAACGGCTCAGTTTATTTTGATGTAACCAAATTTGCACAAACCCATCCATACACTGCTTTATCTAATCGAAATCTGGATGATTTGCTGAATAATACACGTGAACTTGACGGGCAGGATGAGAAGCGCGGAAGATTGGATTTTGCACTTTGGATAAAAGCCAAGCCTGAACATATTATGCGCTGGCCAAGCCCATGGGGCCAAGGTTTTCCGGGTTGGCATTTAGAGTGCTCTGCTATGAGCAGAAAATATTTGGGCGATGTATTTGATATACACGGGGGTGGTATGGATTTAATTCCCACCCATCACACCAATGAAGTGGCACAAAACGTTGCTTGCACAGGCCAGCATCATCCGGTAAAATATTGGATGCACACCAATATGCTAACGGTAAATGGGCAAAAAATGAGTAAGAGTTTGGGTAATTCATTCCTGCCTTTAGAATTGTTTACCGGCAGTCATGCATTGCTAGATAAGGGCTACAGTCCAATGACTGTAAGATTTTTCATGCTTCAGGCGCACTATCGCAGTACGCTCGATTTTAGTAATGAAGCCCTTCTGGCAGCTGAAAAAGGATTTGCACGATTAATGAATGCCATACGTTTAATAGATAGTTTAAAAACCGGTGCTGCAACCACATCCAATATTGAGCTGCTTAAGCAAAACGTATACGCAGCTATGAATGATGATTTCAACACACCCATTGCACTCGCACATTTATTTGAAGCCGTGCGCATCATCAACAGCGTGAATGATGGTAAAGAAACGCTGAGTGAAGCAGATAAGCAAACGCTTAAAAAATTGATGCATGAGATGGTATTCGATGTGCTGGGATTACGTGAGGAGCAAGCGATAAATACTGATAAAATAGACGGACTGATGCAGATGATTTTAGACCAGCGTAAAGACGCTAAGGCCAGAAAAGATTTTGCATCTTCTGATTTAATCAGAGATAAATTAAAAGAGCTGGGCTTTGAGATTAAGGATGGTAAAGACGGAACAACCTATAGTATTGTTTAAGTATGCAATTGTATAACTTGTTTAAAGCATTAACTTTTTTAGCATTGCTAATGCTTGCTGCATGCGGTGGTGGCGGGCAATCAGGTAAAACAGCACAAACCACGCAGCAAACAGCTGAACAGCCAAAAGCCTATAAACAATTATCACCAAATTTTAATGCCGATAGTGCCTACTACTTTGTAGATAAACAGGTTTCTTTCGGTCCACGTGTAACCAATTCTGAGCCGCATAAGAAATGTGGAGATTGGTTGGTGGCTGAGCTAAGAAAAATGTGCGATAATGTAATTGAGCAAAAAACCACACTTACCAATTATGATGGCAGGCAATTAAACATCAGAAATATCATTGCAGAAATAAATCCAAAAGCTGATAAGCGTATTTTACTTTGTGCCCACTGGGATAGCAGGCCCTTTGCTGATGAAGATACCAAAGATACAGATAAACCTATTTTAGGAGCCAATGATGGAGGCAGCGGAGTAGGGGTGTTAATGGAAATTGCGCGTATCATTAAAAACAATCCACTTTCGTTTGGAATAGATATTGTGTTATTTGACGCAGAGGATCTGGGAAAATCTGAGCATAACAACTCCTATTGTTTAGGCTCACAATACTGGAGCACCAATTTGCACAAGCCCGGCTACAAAGCAGCGTATGGAATATTACTGGATATGGTAGGAGCGGCCAATGCCAAATTTGCTTGGGAGGAGGTTTCGGTTACATATGCAAGACCGATATTGGAAAAAGTTTGGGCTACTGCTCAGGCCTTGGGTTATCCGCATTTTGTGTATTACAACAAAGGAGGCATCATTGATGATCATGCCTATGTGAATAAAAATGCAGGTATTCCAACTATTGATATCATACATTTTGATACGCAAACACAAACTGGTTTCCCGGAACACTGGCATACACACCGAGACAACATGAATGCTATAGACAGAACTACGTTAAAGGCTGTTGGCCAAACCTTGCTGGAAGTGATTTATTCTGAAAAATTCTGATCGGCATCTGTTTTAAATGCCAATAAGGGTACACCTACTTTTGCTGCTAAACTACTGATAATGCTTGTACAAAGTACCCTGTCCGTTGAGTTTCTGGTATGAGATAAAATTGCAAGCAAATCAGGATGATGTTCTTCTACAAAGGATTCAATTGCGGTTGCAGGCTCATTGCTCATCACCGCATCAAAGGAAATAGCTTTGTATTGAAACCTGCGTTGCAAATCTTGGGCAATCAGTTCAGGGCTGAAATTGGAGGCATTGATTACTTCCGGAAAAATATGCAGAAAACGTATATGTGCTCCAAAGATTTTGGCCAATGCAACCAGTGCCTGTCCCTCTAAATCAGTATCTGAAAAATCGGTGGCATACACAATATTTTTTAAGCCATTAAATATTGCATACTTAGGTACTGATATAATGGGTCTGGCGGAGGTGGTTATCATAAGTGAAGTGTGGCCTCCCCAAAAAATATGGTTATTATCTGATGCACCGGTTGATGCCAGGATGATAATATCTGCTTTACTCTTCTCGGCATAAGCATTTATAACTTCGGCAATCTGCATTCCATGAGCAGTATGGAAATGAATAGATGCAGGGATGTTTCCTCTTTGTTCCTTAATCTGCTGAAGGGTTTTGTCAAACTGCTGCTTTATTTCCTGATGTAATTCTTTGCCAAATGCATCGGCTGCATCTGAACCTTCATAGTAGGTTATATGAAGTAGATCATAGGATGCATCCTGCTTAAACATATTAAATGCATAGCATATCGCATTTATTGCGGCATCAGAAAAATCAATTGGAATAAGAACCCTGAGCATTTTAAAAATAACATGCAAAGGTATTTTTGGCCTAAGGTAAAAAAATGATGGTTATCAGTTTTTCATCTTTTTCAGTTTTTCCATATTCAGAAGGGTAATTTGCCTGGCCTTTATGTCAATCAACTGCTCATCTTTAAAGTCTGATAATGTTCTGATAACCGTTTCTGTTGAGGTTCCAACCAGGTTGGCAAGGTCCTCCCGATTAACTGCCATTGAAAAGGGATCCTTTTTTTCTTTATTATATGTTTTTTCAAGGGTAAGTAATCCTTCTGCAACCCTTTTACGTACAGAATTATAGGCCAGTTTTAGCATTCTGTCTTCCATTTCCATAATGTTATTGCTCAGCATTTTTATAAATCGGTTAGCCACATCTCTGTTTTTAGCAATTAATTCATGAAAATCTTCATTGGGGATGAAATAAATTTGGGATTCTTCCATGGCTTCTGCTGATTCCTGATAGGGCCTTTCCTCCATTAATGATAGATAGCCGAAAAAGTCGCCCGTGCTATATAATCCTACAATAATATCTTTACCATCTTCATTGGATTTAAATGCTTTAACTTTTCCCTGTTGAATGAAATAAATCCCTCTTGGATAATTACCCGCATGGTAAATGTATTCTTTCTTTTTAAACACATGCGTAGTGCGGTTTTTTGACAGATTATTGAGGTCTTCGAGTGACCGAGCTTGTGAAATAAAGCTCTCTATCCCATCTGCCGATCGCTGAAAATCTGCTTTAAGCAACTCATTCCTTTTTAATCTGGCTTCAATGGCGTTCAGAATATCCGCTTCATCAAATGGCTTGGTAATATAGTCATCTGCACCAAGCGTCATGCCTTTTCTAATATCCGTACGTTCAGTTTTTGCTGTAAGAAAGATAAATGGAAGATAGGCGGTTTGCGGATTATTGGATAACTGTTTCAGTACTTCATACCCATCCATTTCGGGCATCATAATATCACAAATAATAAGATCCGGCTTTTCTGTTCTTGCTTGTTTAACTCCATCTGCACCATGCGCAGATTTACTAACCTTATATCCGGAGAGTTCAAGCAGCTCTGCAGTGTTCTCTCTAACATCTTTATTGTCTTCTATAATTAATATGTGTTTCATAAAATTAAGATTTAATGGGTATGCTGATATAAAAAGAAGTTCCTTTACCTAATGTACTTTTAAATGAAATTTGTCCTCCAAGCAATTCAATGTATTTTTTAATGATGTTTAGCCCCAACCCGGTTCCCTGAATATTTGATGCATTGGAAGCCCGATAGAATCTCTCAAACAAATGCCGTTGGTCTTCCTCAGGTATGCCCAAACCCTCATCACTGATGCTAAGCAGGAGTTGTTGTTGGTTAGTCTGCAATTCAATATGTATGCGGCCACCTTTAGGGGAGTATTTGATGGCATTGGAAATGAGGTTTTGAATAATGGTTCGGTAAGCTTTTTTATCCATCAACATTTCCTTATGAATAAGATTCGATGTGAATTGAATCTGAAGGTCATCATCTATTGTATCGCGCATTTCGGCCACAAAATCCAAAGTAAAATTCTGAATATCCATTGGGCTGTATTCCAGTTTTACCTCACCGCTTTCAAGTTTCTCTACAGATAAAAAGTATTCCAATATTTCTGTTAGATTGGCAATTGATGCCTTCATCTTTTTTGCATGGGTTTTAACTTTATCCGTTTGTTGGTTTTCATGGTAGCGCAGCATCAGGTTAAGCGATGATAATATTGTGCTGAGTGGGGTTCTGAACTCATGTGAAGCCATAGAAATAAAGCGTGATTTCATTTCATTTAACTGAGTGGCTTCATCAAGTGCCTGCTTCATTTTCTCTTCCGCTTCTTTCATTGCAGAAACATTGAGTACCACCGCTACCATGCGGTTTATTTCACCACTATCTTCCAGTATTGGTGTGGTATTCATTAAATAACTTTGGCCGGCAAAACTGATTTCATAAGAGGTCTCTTCTCCGGCAATAGTTCTTTTAAAGTAATATTCATGAATAGACGCATTCTCATGACCGGCAAAGGATTCGGTAATTTTTTTTCCAAGAAAATCTTCTCTGGTTAATCCAATCCGCTCCAACTCTTTGCCTTCAACAAACTCACACACCATATCACGGTTAAAAATACAGATGGTGCCATTGGGATAATTTTTGGCAATGCTGGAAAACAACAGCTGGTTGGTAAGCAGCTCCTGTTCTGCCCTTTTGGTTTCCTTATACTGGTTTTCCAAACTTTGGTTGGTTAGCTCAAGCGCTCTTACCACGCCTCGAATCTCCTGCGTTCTTTCTTCAACCACCCTTTCCAATTGTTGGGTATACCGGTTGGCTTTCTCTCGGGCATCGGTTAAATCACTTACATCACGCATTACCCCGGCAAATACCTTGCGACCTTCGGGCAAAAAAACTTCGCTCACACTTAGGAAAATCGGGAATATGGAACCGTCTTTCCGCTTTCCGCTTACCTCTCGGCCAATTCCAATTACTTTTTTCTCTCCTGTTTGGTGGTAGTTGTTTAAATATTTATCGTGCTGGCCGTGGTAGGGCTCAGGCATAAGCATGGCAATATTTTTACCCAGCATTTCTTCTCTATTATACCCAAACAACCTGATAACTGACGGATTTAACTGTTCTATGATTCCACGCTCATTAATAATAATCATGGCATCAATAGCATCATTAAAGATTGCCCGTAAAGAGATTTCGTCAATATTGGGTTCTTGCTGAATCATAGCTTAAAAACCGAATGTATGAAAACCCCGATAAAATAAAAAGTAATTTTGGATAATTTGTATTGCGAGAGGCTATCTCTTATCGCACTTATCTAAGCGCTACAGTTTAAATTAATTACTGAATAGCTGCTTTCAGCGAGGGAATTAGCGAAGGGTTTTTTTCGATGGCGTTACCAACCACTACTACGTCTGCTCCTGCCTGGCAAGCTGCCCTTGCTTGTTCCGGGGTGCGAATGCCGCCACCAATAAAAAGAGGAACGGATATTTGTTTTTTTACGGCCTGTATCATTTCGGCTGAAACTGGCTGAATAGCCCCGCTGCCTGCATCCATATAGATACAACGCAGGCCCAGCATTTCACCTGCCATGGCTGTAGTTGCCGCAATGGCATGTTTATCGGCCGGCATGGGTGTGGTATTACTCATATAGGAAACAGAAGTTATGCGGCCTCCGTCTACAATAATATAACCGGTTGGAATAACCTCTATGCCACTTTTTTTAAGCACCGGAGCAGCCAATACATGCTTACCAATTAACAAATCCGGATTGCGGCCGGAAATAAGCGAAAGAAATAAGATGGCATCAGCATCCGGATTTACCTGCATAATGTTACCGGGGAAAATGATAACCGGTATGGTGGTGTGTTTTTTGATGAGTGATATGCACTTATCAAAAAAGCCGTTTGTTATTAGGCTGCCACCAACCAAAATCAAATCAACACCGGATATATTGCAAGCCTCGCATGTATCAGTAAGCATTTGTTCGCTGCTTACACTATCAGGGTCTATTAATACTGCTAGCTGCTTTCTACCTGCAGCAGCAGTTTCCATAAGATGCTTACCAATATCGTTTTTCAAGGTGGTGTTTTAATAGTGCGGGCGCTAACCCTCAACAAATAAAAGGTTTTTAAACGAATATTTGCGCGGCTAAAGCCAAAATCACCATTATTCATACCATAAACCTTCGTATGATAAGAAAAAGTATGTATGATTACTCCATCATTTTAATATTTGTAAGTTGCTGATTAAAAGTATGCTGTCCTTTTATCAAGACAAACCCCCTTAATTATCAGCATGCTACCAAAATCAACAACCCAACAAAATCAACCCTTTTCATGTGAATAAATTACATTATACACATACTTAAATCAAGTAAAATCAGGGTGTGGGCTGTGGGTTATTTTTTGCTGTGGAAAATGAAAATTGATTGGTGTCATTCTGAAATAGATTTTTGGATTAAAACTCCGTAAAAAATCGGTAACCATTATTTAAAGATATATTAACCTGTAAAACCTGACCAGAACATGAGCAGCAAACAAACCAAAAAAACACAACAGAGCGGCCTGCGCTTTCAACGCAATTTCACCAAAGATGGTGTAAGTCCTTACGACATGTTTGAGTATGATTACCGCACATCGGTAATTAAAAATCCAAACGGAACAAAAGTATTTGAAATGACCAACGTGGAGGTTCCCAAACAATGGAGTCAGGTTGCCACGGATGTGTTGGCTCAAAAATATTTCCGTAAAGCAGGCGTGCCACAACCGGATGGCAGCACAGGAAGCGAAACTTCTATTAAACAAGTTGCACACCGTATGGCCGATTGCTGGAAACAGTGGGGTGAAAAGTATGGATATTTTGATTCTTCAAATGATGCGCAGATATTTTATGATGAGTTGGTGTATATGATAATTGGTCAGTATGCTGCACCTAACTCGCCACAATGGTTTAATACAGGTTTGGCTACTGCTTATGGAATTAAGGGTAAACCTCAAGGACACTATTATGTAGATCCGATTACAAAGAAACTTGAGAAATCAACTTCAGCTTATGAGCGTCCGCAGCCGCATGCTTGTTTTATTTTGTCTGTTGATGATGATTTGGTAAACGATGGCGGTATCATGGATCTTTGGGTTCGTGAGGCTCGCATATTTAAATATGGTTCAGGTGTAGGTACAAATTTCTCACGCATACGCGGTGCAAATGAAAAACTTTCAGGTGGTGGTTCATCTTCAGGTTTGATGAGCTTCCTGAAAATTGGCGACCGTGCTGCTGGTGCCATAAAATCGGGCGGAACAACCAGACGTGCCGCTAAAATGGTATGTTTGGATTTAGACCATCCGGAAATTGTAGAGTTCATTAACTGGAAAAAAGATGAAGAGAAAAAAGTAGCTGCCCTTATTGCTGCAGGTTATCCTAGCGATTATGAAGGCGAAGCATATGCAACCGTATCCGGTCAAAACTCCAATAACTCTGTGCGCATCCCGCATGAATTTTTTACCGCACTTAATGAAGAAAAGGATTGGGAACTAAAAGCACGCACAGATGGTCGCGTAATGAAAACCATATCGGCTAAAGAAATGTGGGATATGATTGGCGATGCTGCCTGGGCTTGCGCAGACCCCGGTGTGCAATATGATACCACCATTAATGAGTGGCATACTTGCCCTGAAGGCGGACGCATCAATGCATCCAACCCTTGCTCTGAGTACATGTTTTTAGATAATACCGCATGTAACCTGGCATCACTAAACCTGATTAAATTTTTTAATACAGAAACACTGGAGTTTGATGTAAAAGCATATGAGCAAGCCACACGTGTATGGACAGTGGTGTTGGAAATTTCAGTTCTCATGGCCCAGTTCCCTTCTAAAGAAGTAGCACAACTTTCTTATGAATATCGCACACTTGGTTTAGGTTATGCCAACTTGGGAACTGTGTTAATGGTTGCCGGCATTCCTTACGACTCACCAAAAGCATTTGCTATTTGCGGAGCAGTAACAGCTATTCTAAACGGTGTTGCTTATCAGACTTCTGCTGAGATGGCTAAATATCTGGGTGCATTTGAGCGTTATGAGGAAAATAAGAAACACATGCTGCGCGTAATGCGCAACCACCGTTATGCAGCATACAATGCCACCGATGCTTATGAAGGTTTATCAATACAGCCCGTAGGTATTGATCCAAAATACTGCCCAGATTATTTGTTAAAAGCTGCTTGCAACGCATGGGATATAGCGGTTCAGCTTGGCGAGGAGCACGGCTACCGCAATGCACAGGCAACAGTAATCGCGCCAACCGGAACCATTGGATTGGTTATGGATTGTGATACCACCGGTATTGAACCTGACTTTGCTCTGGTTAAATTTAAGAAATTATCAGGTGGTGGTTATTTCAAAATTATTAACTCATCTGTACCGCTTGCGCTTAAAAACCTTGGTTATACCGAGTCAGAAATTGATGGCATCATTAAGTACGCAATAGGACACGCTACTCTTGAAGGCGCACCGCACATCAATTTTGAATCGTTAAAATTCCGCGGCTTTACAGAAGAAGAAATACAGAAATTAGATAAAGCTGTAGCCGGAGCATTTGAAATTGGTTTTGCATTTAATCAGTGGACACTGGGCGAAGAGTGCATGCAACGCATGGGCTTTACAGCTGATGAATACAACAGCCACAACTTTAATCTGCTGCGCAAATTAGGCTTTACCAAAAAAGAAATTGAAGAAGCAAACGATTACGTATGCGGAACCATGACTGTAGAAGGTGCACCGGCTCTTAAAGATGAGCACCTCCCTGTGTTTGATTGTGCCAACAAATGCGGAACCAAAGGTGAGCGATACATTGCCGCACAAGGTCACATCCGTATGATGGCCGCTGCACAACCTTTCTTATCAGGTGCAATTTCCAAAACCATTAACCTGCCAAATGAAGCCAGTGTAGATGATATTAAAGATTGCTATTACTTAAGCTGGAGCCTTGGATTAAAAGCCAACGCCTTGTATCGTGATGGATGTAAATTGTCTCAGCCACTTAGCAATAAGTCTGATGTAAAAGATGAAGAGGATGTTCAAGAAGCAGTGGAAGCTGTATTGGGCGAAGATGCCAACAAACCTGTTGGAGAGCTAAGCCCTGAGCAAGTGCTGGAAGCAGCAACGGCTATCTTAAATAAAACACACGACACTGCATTCAAACACAAGCTTGCAGGCGTGGTTGCACGCAAAGCGTTGCCCGGTAAACGCGGAGGCTTTACACAAAAAGCAACCGTTGGCGGTCAAACCATTTTTGTGCGCACAGGCGAGTATGAAGACGGAACATTGGGTGAAATTTTTGTTGACCTACACAAAGAAGGTGCAACACTACGCTCTTTGATGAACTGTTTTTCTATAGCCGTTTCTTTAGGCCTGCAATATGGTGTGCCATTGGAAGAGTATGTAGATAAATTTACGTTTACCCGCTTTGAGCCTGCAGGTATGGTAACCGGACACGAAAACATAAAGAATGCTACTTCTATTATTGATTATATGTTCCGCATGCTTGGCTTTGAATATTTGGGCAGAGAAGATTTTGTACAAGTGCCTCCAACCGAAACTCAACGTGCACACCTGGCAGTTAATCAGCACAAAGTTGTTGCTCCTGTTGTAAGTTCTGTGGCTCCCCAATCGCTATTGGGCGCTGAAGTTACCCCACAACCCATAGGTTTTTATAAGCCTGTAGCTCCCGTTGAAGATAAGGTAAGCAGCACCAGCATGGAAGCTGCAGCCAATACAGGAGACCAGGTTAGCACCTACCTAAAGAGTTTTGGTGATAGCCCTGCCTGCCCAAGTTGCGGACACCTAACTATTCGCAGCGGTGCATGCTATAAATGCATGAACTGCGGAACGCAGACGGGTTGTAGTTAAGCCACGTATTTACCTCCGCACGTGGGGAGGAACATTACCCTATAAAATAAAATCCCCCATCGGTTTCCGGTGGGGGATTTTTTATGTATGCTATAAATATATTTTTATGTGAATGAACAAAAATAGACGCAATGCACTTGTTACAACTCCATCGCGTTGGCTACCAACTCGGCAATATCCTTTACTTCAATTTCCTGTTCTTTGTTATGATGTTTTACGCCATCACGCAACATGGTCATACAAAAAGGGCATGCTGCAGCAACTACTTTGGGTTGAGTTTCCAGCATGTCATCCGCACGTTCCAGGTTCACTTCCTTTTTCCCATTTTCGGCATCTTTAAACATTTGAGCACCACCTGCACCGCAGCACAAGCCGTTGGCGCGGCTGCGCTTCATTTCAACCAAAGCTGCATCCAGTTTTTCAATAATTTCTCTGGGTGCTTCATAAATATCATTGGCACGACCCAGATAGCAACTATCATGGTAAGTAATACGCTGCCCTTTAAAGGCCCCACCCGTTATACTAAGTTTACCTGTTTGTAATAATTGATTAATAAGAGTGGTGTGATGCAATACTTCGTAGTTTCCACCCAACTCAGGGTATTCATTTTTAAGTGTGTTAAAGCAATGCGGGCAGCCCGTAACAATCTTTTTTATGCCATACATATTAAGCGTGGTGATGTTTTGCATGGCCATCATTTGAAAAAGAAATTCATTACCTGCCCGTTTAGCCGGATCACCGGTGCAGGCTTCTTCGGTACCAAGTATGGCAAATTTTATTCCTGCATGATGCAAAATTTTTGCAATGGCCTTGGTTATTTTTTGCGCACGTTCATCAAAGCTTCCTGCGCAGCCAACCCAAAATAGTATTTCGGCTTCTTCGCCTGAGGCAGCAACTTCAGCCATGGTTTTTACCCTAAAATCACTCATATGGTTTTATTAAAGGTTTTTTGTTTTTATCATTAGCCCTCTTGAGTCCAGTTTGCCCTGTCCATAGGGCTAAACTGCCATGGAGCCTGATTGTTCTCAAGGTTATTAAACATATTATTGAGAGATGCTGGTGCAGATGATTGCTCCATCACCTTGTATCTTCTCATTTCCACAATTATTTCCATTGGGTTAATGTTAATAGGGCAGGCCTCAACACATGCATTGCAGGTATTGCATGCCCATAATTCTTCTTCTGATATATAACTGTGCAGGTTTTTACCATCATCAACAAAAGAGCCTTTGTTGGCATCTATATTTTTGCCTACCTCTTCCAGCCTATCTCTTACATCCATTACAATTTTACGAGGTGATAGTAACTTACCGGTAATGTTTTGCGGACAGCTGCTTGTGCAACGGCCGCACTCGGTGCAAGTGTAAGCATCCATTAAGTTTTTCCAGGTTAAATCCTGAACATCTTTTACCCCAAAACTGGTAGGAGGAGCATATCCTTCAGGCGTTGATGCAGTGGGGTCCAGCATTAGTTTAACTTCCTGTGTAACGCTTGCCATATTATTCAATTCACCTTTAGCTTTCAGGTTTGAGTAGTAGGTATTAGGAAACGCCATGATGATGTGGAAGTGTTTACTAAAAGGCAAATAATTCATAAAGGCAAATATGCCAATGATATGAAACCACCATGAGGCACGCTCAATGAGTATCAGCGTATCATTATTAAACGAAACAAATAAAGGTGCAACCAACCAACTGCTGATTGGGAATGCGCCTGCGTTTATGTAATGCTCGGCACCACGACTTTGTAAGAGCTGATCGGCAGCATTCATTGTTAACAAAGCTGCCATTAAGATGATTTCAACCAATAAAATGGTTGCCGCATCTTTATTGGGTTGCCCTGACAACTCGGGACTTTGAAAGCGAGCGATTTTAAGAATATACCTGCGGGCTAGGAATAGAATACAGGCCACCAGCACGCCAAACGCAAGTACTTCAAAAAATCCGATAGCCAGATTATAAACAGGGCCAAAAAACGAAAGCACCCGATGGGTACCAAATATCCCATCAATAAGAATTTCAAGTACCTCTATATTAATGAGTACAAATCCGGCATAAACAATCAAATGAAGTACAAACGGTACTGGTCTAACGGCCATTTTGGTTTGACCAAATGCTACTTTAAGCATGGTTTGCCAACGCATGGCTTTGTTATCGCTTAGATCAATGTCTTTACCAAGTAAGATATTTCGCCTGATTTTACCCAGGTTTTTAGCAAAAAAATACACGGCAACAGCCGTTAGCAACAGAAATAAAAGTTGTGCAATCATGAGTATAAATGCTTGGATACAATAATAGAAAAAAGTTGGCGGATACCACCAAATAATAGGCTTTGGGGAATTATGATATTTTTTTTGGACAGAAAAGGAAAAAGTTTAGATTTGCAACCCCTTAGGAATGGTGCGGTAGCTCAGTTGGTAGAGCAAAGGACTGAAAATCCTTGTGTCGGGGGTTCGATTCCCTCCCACACCACATAAAGCCCTGTAAACATATTGTTTATGGGGCTTTTTTAGTTTTTGGTATGATATCGGGGGTTCCCCCGAGCACTCGGGGCTCCCACACCACATAAAGCCCTGTAAACATATTGTTTATGGGGCTTTTTTAGTTTTTGGTATGATATCGGGGGTTCCCCCGAGCACTCGGGGCTCCCACACCACATAAAGCCCTGTAAACATTTTGTTTATGGGGCTTTTTTAGTTTTTGGCATGATATCGGGGGTTCCCCCGAGCACTCGGGGCTCCCACACCACATAAAGCCCTGTAAACATATTGTTTATGGGGCTTTTTAGTTATAAGATGCTTAGGCAATATGATTTGGTTCCACACAAATCTTATAACTTATCCAGCAGCGCCTTTATTTTTTCTTTTTCCAAAGTATGATCAGATGCATAGACAATTTGATTGTCGATGATGATGTAGTTTGTCTGGAATAGTAATGTGTCTTTATTATTATAACCAAATAGTTCTTTTTTGAACCTCCTCAATGTTCTGACTTCATTGTTTATCTTTTTATTACCCACAACGAAGGTGTGATATCCAACCAGCTCACAATCGTTTTTTAGCATTCGGGCCAATTGGCTGTGTGCTATCTCAGTCACCATCACATACGAGATTTTATCGCGATAAGTTGTATTTAATTCTTTGTAAGCCTCACAACTATATAGTTCAGCATCGGCACATAGCCAGCTATTTACAAAATGAATCCAAACGGCCTTATTTTGTGCAATATGTTTCTTGAGTTTTTCAGCATCAGTCCAGAACATGACTGAATCACCAACTACGGGTGTGTGTGTAGAAAGGTCTTCGTATGATAAATACGCTCCCTGAGTTTCGTCTGTTAAAGTATATTTCTCAAACTGAATAATGTTACACGAGGGTAATACTGTAACTAAAATGCAGATTAAGCAACGAATAAATAATAACATAATTCATAAAATTTAGTGCACTACAATATTAATAAGAGTTGTTTGACTAGGTTAATATTGTTCCATTATTTTATGTATTTCTTGTTAGCATTTACGGAACTAGATCACCTTTTTCCCTCTATAAGGATGTTTCTTTTTGATGAGTTGAAAGGTAAAGCATAAAGAAAAACTGTAGTAAAAACGCAATACCTCCTTTTGATGTTTGCGTGCTTTTATAAAGCAAAGTGTATAAATTACATTTTCTCTTGATTTTTCCTAATTTCATTTTCATATATTTGATAGATGAAAAAGGCCTTGATACATGTTATGCTATGCTTATTTGCGTTGCAATTACTTGCGCAAAAGGATATCAGGGAGGAGAGTATTTACTTTTTACTTACCACCCGTTTTTTTGATGGGGATCCTGCCAATAACCGACCAACCGAATGGTGTTCGCATTTTCCGGGCAACCCCAATAACGGTAATTATGCAGGTACTGATGATGTAACCTGGAAGGGTGATTTTAAAGGATTGATACATAAGCTGGATTATATAAAAGATATGGGCTTTACCGCTATCTGGATAACACCTGTTGTGCAAAACAGGAGCCCGCTTGATTATCATGGATACCACGCATGGGATTTTACCAAGGTAGACCCAAGGCTTGAATCGCCCGGTTACACGTTTAAAAACCTAATAGATTCTGCCCATGCAAAAGGTATAAAGGTTTTTCTGGATGTGGTATTAAATCATGCAGGTCGATTTGGCATTAAAGGTCGTGCAGAAATTAAATATAATACTGATCCCAACCAGCCATGGGGTAGAAACTTATTAGGGCAACCGCTGCAAGACAATCCAAACTGGCAGTATGATGGTTTAACACCTAATGCATTGGATGGAAAAATCTGGAGCCGTTCTAATTTGGCAAAGATGCCTCCGCCATACCACCAAAACTTGGCAGCATTTAATTGGCCAAGTATGGAAAGCTATATCAACACAAGCGATGCTGCCTGGTATAATAAGTCGGGCAATGGCTTTGCGCAGGGTTATGATGACACAACCAATCTTTTTTATCGTGCACTTGCAGGCGATACACCTGATTTACTAACAGGGGGTGATAGTGTTCGAAATTACTTATTCAATGCCTATAAAACATTTATTGATATGGGTATAGATGGTATGCGCCTTGATGCAGTAAAGCATATGCCAAAAAGAGATGTATTGTATTTTGTTGATCGTTTCAGGCAGGTTAATCCCAATCTGATGGTGTTTGCAGAAGTTGCACAGAAAAGGCACGAGCTGCATCAGATAGAAGAAATCAATCCACATTGGTATACATGGCGTGGGCAGGCTAAAAATTCAGCGTCAAGTAATGTAGCTGTATTAGATTTTTTTGCAATGGGCACTTTTCATCTGTTTGGCAAAGGCGAAGCGTTTGCCAATGTAAAAGCTGCAGCACGCTATGATGATTTATATGCCGATCCTTCTACAAATGTGATGTTCCTAGATAATCATGATTTTGGTCCGAACAATGATTGGAATAAGCGTTATGATGGAGATGCGCAGAATCTTGCGGCAGCTCTTAATTTTATGTTTTTTTGGAGGGGACTGCCATGCGTGTATTATGGCACGGAAATACAGTTTAAAAAGGGCGCTTATGCTGATATTCATTCTTCAAATGATATCAATTTTTCTATAGACAAAACCGGGCGAGCATACTTTGGTAATGAAATAGCCAATGCTCCCAATCATCAACTATATAAGCATATTAGAAAACTGAATGCCATACGAAAAGCAGTGCCTGCACTTCAAAAAGGTTCATGGCGCTGGGATGGCACCAATCATGCAAACGGTGTTGGTTTTGTAAGGAAATTGGGTTTAAGTGAGGTTGCCGTAGGTCTGGCAAAAGATGCAGCAGTTTCATTTACTTTTTCCGGCTTAACCAATGGCATTTATCGCGATGCAGTTACAGGTAATGCAGTTACTGTTAGCAATGGTAGTCTAAGTTTTTCAGTGCAACCTTCAAGTGCCGGTGTTTATGTGCTAAACGGTCCAGGAATAATTGGTGCATTGGGCGATGGTTTTTTCCAAAGTTCGAGTTCAGGTGGCGGAGGAACAGCAGCGGTAACTTTTCAACCTGTTAATCCGTCACAGGGGCAAACCCTTACTATTACTTATACAGGTAGCCTTGCATCACAGTCTCAGGTAATCATGCATTACAGCTGGGATAATTGGACGGTTGGTGGTGTTCAGGATAAAGCAATGATAAAATCAGGCAATACATGGACTATAAGTGTTACTGTTCCGATGAATGCTGCCATTAATTTTTGTGCTGCTTTTCATAATGGCAACGGTAGTTGGGATAACAACAGCACTCAGGATTATAAAACTCCTCTAGGAAATGGTCAGTCTGATACGCAGCCCCCTGTAGTTAGTTCTCTCAATCCGTCAAAAGGTGCCACAAATATTGGTTCTACTCAGCCAATCAGTATTATTTTTTCCGAAACAATTTCGAAGGGTAACGGTAATGTGCGTATATACGAAAACAATACACTTAAATATTCCTATCCCATAAGTAACAGTAATCTTAGTATATCAGGTAATACTGTTACCATTTACCATGGAGGTTTTGCTAGCGGAAGCAACATATATGTGCTGGTAGATCCGGGAGCATTTAAGGATGCGGTAAATAATCTTTTTCGGGGAATCACAGCTCCGGGTGAATGGTATTTTTCAACGGCTATAAGTAATTCAACTGCGGAACACATTCTAACACGTATTACTTGTTATCCCAATCCTTTCGAACAAACTTTATCCATTAGCAGAATACCTGAAAAGACCAGAGTTGCCATTTATGATTTATTGGGGCAAGAAGTATTTTCATCCGTAAATCCGGGAAATAATGAATTCATTCTATCAACGGAAAAGTTAATACGCGGGCTTTATATACTCGAGCTCTTACTGCCTGATAAGACTGTTTATAGAATGCGGATACAAAAGCAATAAAATATAGAGGTTCCCCAAATATGGGTATATAAGCATTGCAATCCAGTTTTTGTGGGTGTTTAATCATGGTTAAACATCAATCCCCTGTAAATTTAACGCACGCTTTAATTGAAAAAATTAATAGATTGCAAAGGAGTTGGGTAATCTGATATTAAGTGTTATTTTTACACTTTCTCATTATATCGTTAAAAAAATTATGAAATTTAAGTTTTTATTGAGTTTACTAGTGTTTGTTGGAGCAGAGAAAATGGCTGCTCAACCGGTTAGCATTAACCCGCCATTTGCTACAGCAAATGATAATGGTGTGGTTATTACTTATGATGCATCTCAGGGCAGTGGCGGATTGCTTGGAGAGAATACCATTTATGCGCATACAGGTGTCATTACTTCGGCAAGCACATCAGGTTCTGATTGGAGATATGTACTTACCAACTGGACAACTAATTTACCTAAAGCCCTACTAACACGCGTGGGGACTTCTAACTTGTATACGCTGAATATTGGTAATATAAGAGCTTACTACGGTATACCTTCAGGCGAAACAGTACTTCGGTTGGCTTTTGTATTCAGAAACGCTGATGGTACTAAAACAGGTAAAACAGCAGCAGGTGGTGATATTTTCATTGACATCAATCAAGGCATTTTTCAGGCGAAGGTAAATAGTCCGCAAAGGGGAAGTTTTTTTAATTTATCAGATTCTTTTACGGTATCAGCAACATCCTCTGCTCCTGCCAATCTTATACTTTATGCAAATGGCACACAGGTAGCGCAAGTTACCGGTGCCAATTCATTAACATATAAGAATACCCTAGCAGCTTTTGGCAACAGCAGACTTAATTTAGTATTGGAAGGCAACTCCAATGGTACAAAGTCTTATGATAGCAGCTATATCATGCCCAGATTAAACCCCATCATTGCTGCTGCCCCCGCAGGTATCATAGATGGTATCAACTACATCAATGATTCTACGGTTACCTTACAATTATTTGCCCCAGCCAAAAATTTTGTATACGTGGTGGGCGATTTTAATAACTGGGAGTTTAACACAGATTTCTTAATGCGAAAGACCCCGGATCAAAACAGATATTGGTTAACAATTACAGGATTGAAAAAAGGTGTGGAGTATGGTTTCCAATATAGCATTGATGATGCACAGATGAAGGTAGCAGATGTGTATGCTGAGAAATATCTTGATCCTTGGAATGACCCCTGGATTAGTGCTGAAACGTATCCCAATCTAAAGCCATATCCAACAGGTAAAACCACTGACGTGGTTTCAGTTTTACAAATTGGGCAACCTGCTTATGAATGGAAAGTAACAAATTTTAAAAAGCCCACCAATGATCAACTTGTTATTTATGAATTACTGGTAAGAGACTTTATTGGCAAGCATGATTTCAAAACATTGATTGATACCATCAGTTATCTGAAAAGAGTTGGTGCAAATTGTGTTAAACTTATGCCAATTATGGAGTTTGAAGGTAATGAAAGTTGGGGTTATAACCCCATGTTCTATTTTGCAATTGATAAATATTATGGAACCAAAAATGATTTTAAAGCATTTGTGGATGCATGTCATGCAAATGGTATTGCAGTGGTCCTGGATGTGGTACTTAATCATTCCTTTGGCCAGAATCCGCAGGTAAGGATGTACTTTAATCCGGCTGCTGGTCAGTACGGTCAGCCAACTCCACAAAATCCATGGTTTAATGAAGTTGATAAGCACCCCTATGGTGTGGGGTATGATTATAACCATGAGGCGCAGATTGTGCAACAGTTTACTGACAGGGTGCTAAAATTTTGGCTAACGGAATACAAAATTGATGGCTATCGTTTTGATTTGTCTAAAGGCTTTACTCAAAAAAATACACTTGGAGATGTTGGCGCTTGGGGCGCATATGATCAATCGCGCGTTAATATTTGGAGTAGAATCAGAAGTGAAATCATTAAATACGCACCAGATGCCTATTTAATTTTGGAGCACTTAAGTGATAATTCAGAAGAAACGGTGTTGGCCAATATGGGCTTTATGTTGTGGGGTAAATTAACTGAGGCTTATGCTGAGTCTTTGATGGGTTATAACAATGCTAAAGCAAATCTAAGCTGGGGAAATTATAAAGTAAGGGGCTGGAATTTCCCCAATCTGGTAACCTATGCCGAGAGTCATGACGAAGAGCGTGTGATGTATTTTGCACTTAATTTTGGAAATACCAGTGGTTCATACAGTACAAAGAACCTAAGCAATGCACTTAAACGGGTAGCTGCCTACCATGCTTTGCTGCTTCCGTTAAAAGGACCTAAAATGTTATGGCAGGGTGGAGAGTTGGGCTATGAAATTTCTATTAATACAAATGGTAGAACCGGTAATAAGCCCTTTAAATGGGAATATTTGAATAATCCGGAACGTGTAGCCACCCTGAATCAGGTAGGTATGCTTGCTGCATTGAAGCAACATATTTCATTTTCATCAGACAATTATGTATACAATGTGGCGGGTACAGGTAAGATATTAAAAGTGAATCACGATAGCATGAATACGCTAATTGCAGGAAACTTTGATGTGGTTGCGCTTAACCTTACCCCCGGATTTCAGCGCACAGGTTGGTGGTATAATTATATCACTGGGGATTCTATTAATGTGACCAATACTAATCAAACTGTTTCACTTCAACCGGGCGATTATGTTGTATACACAGATAAAAAAATGAATATCAAACCGGTGGTTAATCCGGTTGGACTTTCAGAGATGTCCATGAGCGGATTGAGCAATGTGTTTCCTAATCCCGCAATTAACAGGCTCGTTATTCAATCACTGAAGAACCCTATTATCTCTGTTATTTTAATGGACTGTTCAGGTAAAACTATTCTGCAATTAAATGATATTGGTAATGAAGGGGAATTAGATATCAGCGAGGTTGCTGATGGTATGTATTTACTAAAAGTAAGTACTGCCCAAACCAATGAAATAAAGAAAATTTTGATAAAGCATTAAGCCGGCCTATGAAACAACTCTTCCTCTACTCACTTCTATTTACAGTTTCCGCTAACCTTGCACTTGCTCAGAATATATTTTCAGGAGAGCCGGTGCAGGTTACCGGCACTATGAATAGTTTTACCACAGCAGCTGCAGCCAATTCTACCTACCGAAGGATTACTACCACAACAGGAAATCCTACGGATGGAAGAGGTCAATGGGTTAAAACCTATAACGCACAGCCAACAGGTGGAGATGTAACCAATACAAATATGCCCGGTGGCTCGGGTGGTGGCTTTTTATTTATTTCAGGACCTCCATCCAACAGGTTTCAAAATAAATGGGTTTTCTCAGGAGTTGGTCAGGCCAAATTAGATACGATCAATTCAATCTCAGCCTATAATTTTGGTCAGGATATGGGTTTGAATATGGCCACTCCGGGTAGATACACTTTTGTGTTTAATGATTGTGGTTATACAGCAACCAATGCCTTTTTTTATGTGGGTTACACACAAAATCAGCCGGTGCAACTAAGCGGAGCAGGCATGCAGTTGCTGCAGAATGGCAGTGTTCAGGTACAAATATCAACTTCATCAACACCTTCCGCAACGGAAAGGGTATTTATCAGGTATACACTCAATAACAATTTTGGTACCTCTTCGGGTAGTAGTATTATTCAGTGTTCTTCTATAAACAGTCCTAAAGATACGCTTTGGCAGGCAAATATTCCTGCGGCTTCTGCAGGAAGTAGCGTAAGCTATTATTTTTTCACATCAACGCTTTCGGCAGCGCAACTAAACGCTCTTAATGAAACGGGTAAGTCTTTATGTGCAATTAGCGTTGCAGATAATAACGGATCAAATTTTCAGTATAGTTTTGTTCCAAAATATAATGTGGTATTTAGGATAAATATGGCTGCATTTGCATGCACGCCATTCGATTCTATAACCTTAACAGGTAATCAGCAGGCATTAGGAAACTGGATTACATCAAGAAGATTAAAGCCTGTCGGTTCTATATTCTCAGATACACTTTTGCTTGATTCAGGTAATTTGTTGGAGTATAAATTCAGATACCACCGCAATGGCCTAGCAAACTGGGAGGGAACATTTTCTACTACTAGTGGCAACAGAGAGTTAAGAGTTTCAAGAGATACTATATTACCTGCTTTTTGCTTCGGTCAGCAGCAGGCCTGCCCCGCTTTCATTCCTCCCTCACAGATTACCTTTAGGGTAGATTTAAGCAGAGGTTCACCGGATGTGCAGGGAAGAATATTTGTGATGGGTAATTTTACCCAACAGCCATGGCAACAAGGAGCATTGCGGTTATTCCCTGTTGCAGGTAAACCCGGACAATACGAAAGAACGATAACTACGTGCAGAGATACGTTATTGTATAAGTTTATAAATGGAGATAGTAGTGTTATTGCCAACGCTGAAAGTTTTCCTTCACCATCCCAGCGCACCTGCGTTGTGCCTGCATCAGGAGGAGGGTTTAATAGAAGATTTATTAGGAATGATAGTTTGCCTGCTGTTTTGGACTTCATGTTTGATAGTTGTATGGCGGCACCTGTTTTACCGAAACTTAAGATTGTATTTGAAGTGAACCTAGAAAAGCAGAAGTGTGCATTACCTGACTCTGTATGTTTGGTGGGTAACAGTGTTTTTTTGGGTGGTTGGGGAAGTGGCAGAAAAATGACCAGAATACCAGGAACCAATCGCTATATAGATTCTTTGCAAATAGATTCAGGACTAGTTTTGCAATATAAATTCAGAGCCCATCGCAATGGGCAAAGTATCTGGGAGGCTGATTTTATGACTCCGAGTAAAAATAGAGAGCTGCTGGTTAACGGTAACCTAAAAGCAGGTCCTTTCTGTTTTGGAGAAACAGCCAATTGTCCTTCAGGAAATCCTCCGTCTGCAGTAAAATTCAGAGTTGACTTATCGGATATAATTCCGGATGCTCAGTCAAGGGTATTTGTTATGGGTAATTTCACACAGCCCCAATGGCAGGGCGGTGCACTAAGGATGCAAGTGGTTTCCGGAAGGCCTGGCTTTTTTGAGCTTACCACACAGGTTTGTGTTGATACTATTTTTTATAAATTCATCAATGGCGATAGTTCAATTGTAGCAAATGCTGAATCATATCCTGATCCTAATCAGAGAGGATGTTTGATAAGTAATGGACTTGGAGGATTTAACAGAATGCTTGTGAGAAATTCGACAAACCTAACGGAAGTAGAATATTTATTTAATAAATGCAGTAAAAAAGAAGAGGCTCAAATCAGTAATCCCGTTCCCACTATAGTTTGTGGTAATGGTATTGTTACGGTGCAATATAGTTTACGTTTTGCGCAATACACAGATACGATATTCACCATAGAAATCTCAGATACATCAGGAAGCTTTACTCAACCTGTAAATGCCGGAACAGTTAAGTTGTTTAATCAAACCGGTCAAACCAATCTTGCCATTCCGGCCCCTGCTTTCTCAGGAAAATACTGGATTAGACTTGTTTCTCCTGCAAGAAGTATTATCAGTTCTGCAATGGAAATCACTAGAAGGTCATCTGTATCAGTTGGCACAATAAGTGGGGCATCTTTTGTAAGAAAGAATGCAATTCACCCGTATCAAACAACTTTACCTCAAGGCTCAACAGCTATTTGGGAAGTTACCGGAGGTTTAATTCAAACTGGCGGAGGAACGGATAAGATTACCGTACAGTGGATGAATGATGGATTACACAGCATCAAGGTAAAAGCCAATGATACCTGTAGTAATCAAACGCAGCTAACTGTTTCAGTTTGTCAGCCGGTAGGTGCAGACAGTATTATAGGACCAAGACAAGTTAAGCCTGCAGATACGGTTACTTATGAGGCCGCCAATAAATCATTTAGTGTTTACTTATGGCAGATAAGCAGTAATGGTAAATTAATCAGCGGTGCAGGAACCCCGCAAGTAAAAGTTATCTGGCAAAACGGCACATCCGGTAATGTCAGTGTTTATCCTCCTGAACCGTGTGTTGATACCTTAAGCATAGCCGTTAATATTGGATCAACCGGAGTGCAACAAGTGCAAAATCATGCAGTATCAATTTACCCAAATCCTTTTACTGATAAAATTTATTTCAGCGGATTAACCAACCAAACAAATGTCACCATTAAAGGCATAACAGGTGTAATTCATCAAGTGGTATATCATCAGGAGAAAGGCTTCATTGAAACGCACATGCTGCCTGCAGGTGTTTATTTTTTAAACATCAGCACTGAATCTGGTTTGCAAATATTTAAATTGATAAAACTTTAAAAAATGAACCTATGAAATTAAAATTACTTCTATCAAAGGTTAATTGTTTAACCTTGTTGCTTCTATTTGTATTTTGCTCCTTGCATCTTCATGCACAAAATATCTTTTCAGGAGAACCTGTTCAGGTAACCGGCAGTATGAGTAGCTACGGTACATCAGCAGCAGCCAATGCTACCTACAGAAGAATAACTACTACTATTGGCAATCCAACGGATGGCAGAGGGCAGTGGGTTAAAACTTACAATGCCCAAGTAACGGGTGGTGATGTAACAAATGCCAATATGCCGGGAGGAGGCAGTGCAGGTTTTCTTTTTATATCCGGTCCTGCTGCAAATCGTTTTCAGAATAAGTGGGTATTCAGTAACATTGCTCAGGCCCGCAAAGACTCCGTCAATATTGCTGATGCTTATAACACAGGTCAGGATATGGGATTAAATATGAGCACAGCTGGCAGGTATACATTTGTATTTAATGATTGTGGATATACCAGTGTTAATGCTAGATATTATGTTGGCTATACTTTGAATATTCCCGTGATACCAACAAACGTCTCGCAAAGCATACAAGCTAATAATAGTGTACTTGTAAATATTACTACTTCTGCTGCGCCATCTCCGGGTGAACGTGTATTTGTTAGATTTACTAGTGCTGCAACTTTTGCATCTACTAGCACCACTAACATTGTAGAGGCAATATCAACCAATGCACCAGCTAATACAACCTGGCAGGCAACTATTCCTTCGCAGGCTCCAGGTACCTCAATCAGGTATTATGCGTTTACTTCTACGTTACCTCTTTCCCGTTTAAATCAGCTAACTGAATTAGACAGAACATTGTGTTGCCTACAGGTAAATGATAATGGTGGAAATAATTATATTGTTGCTTTTGCACCTAAATTCAATGTTACATTCTCGGTTGACGTTACGAACAGTAATTGTTCAGGCATAGATTCCGTTACGATTACCGGTTCTGTTGCCGCTATGTCAATTTGGGGCAACGGACACAGACTTAATAGGGTAGGAACAACAAATGTTTATAACAGGACATTGCAACTTGATTCAGGAGTTGCGGTTGAGTATAAGTTTCGTTTTCACAGGAATGGTGCTACTAATTGGGAAGGCACCTTTTCAACACCTTCAGGAAACAGAGAATTGGTTCCAATCAAAGATAGTACGCTTAGCACACCTTGCTTTGGTACTACATCTGCATGTGTAGCAATTCCTCCTCCATCTAATATAACATTTGCAGTTAATTTAACCGGACAGTCACCAGATCCGCTTGGTAGAATTTATGTAATTGGTAATTTTGGAACAGCCACCTGGATAAGTGGTGCTATACGTATGACTCCTATTGCAGGTTTGCCAAATCACTTTCAGGCTGTAGTGAACAATGTTTGTCCTGCTTCGTTTGAGTATAAATTTGTTAATGGAGACAGTTCGGTAATTGGTAACCAAGAAAGCTTCCCAAATCCTGCACAACGCGCATGTGTTATAAGCAATGGCTTTGGCGGATTTAATCGCGTTTATACTAGGGTTAATGCCAATCCGGTGCTGTTAGGGTTTGTATTTAATGCATGTAATACAGCACTTCCTGTTCAGTTTATAAGTATATCGGCCATTCGCAAAGGGGCAGGTGCAATAATTAATTGGACAACTGCATCCGAAACCAATAATAGGGGTTTCTTTATTCAAAGGTCAATTAACGGTGTTGATTTCGAAGATATGGGATTTGTTGAAGGTTCCGGTGAAAGTAAGACTCAAAGAAACTACTCGTTCCATGATAAGGATGCCAATCAAATTAGTTATTACAGAATTAAGCAGGTAGATTTTAATGAAACCTACGCTTATTCAAAGATTGTAACATTAGAAGCGCTCACTTCGGATTTAAATTTGGGTGTATACCCAATTCCTTTTAAGGACAATGTGAAAATTCACTTCAATGAGGAGATTGATGGTAATATTTCATGGAGTCTATATAATACCAGTGGCATGCTGCTGCAAGAAGGTGAGCATGCTAAAACAAATTCATTTGAGTTGAGCGGCCTGGCTAACTATCAGGCGGGCGTCTACTATTTGAAAGTAATGTGTAACAAGGTTACTAAAACAGTTAAGTTAATTAAATAAGAATTAATAAATTTCAATATTTAACTAAAAACACCTGACTGATTCAGTCAGGTGTTTTTAGTTTGAAGGTAGAGTGAATTTAAATCCATGAAAAATAAGTGCAATTTTATTTTTTAATATGTAAATGTATTCACTGCGATAATTTTCATCCTGTTAAAACTTGTATACAAAATCAAGATAAGGAAGCGTTACATTTCTGGTATCAGGATCAGGTGCAATATTAACTACTGCAAAATCAATGCTGATTGCATTACTTGGCATAAAGCGTAAGCCAAGTGATAAAGCAGTTGAGTAAAAATTCTTCTTTTCGTATACAGATTCCATCCATTCACTCCCGGTTCCGCTGGCTCGCAGCACTTGTCTATTATAACCTGCTCTTGGAATCATCCAGTTTTCTGTAACCAAAGAAATTTTCTTTGATATCCTTGTCATGCCATTTATGGTAGCTATGGGTCCTGGTGTAGCACTGTATTTATTATCAAAGCTGGCAAAGCCATAACCTGCGCCAAGGGTAATATTGTGCTCGGTAGAACCATAGGTAGCGAGGCCATAGGCAACCCCTGCGCTTAGTCCCATTTCACTAAGAAAGGATTGGGTAAATAATATACCTGCACCGGTATAAAAACGTTCGGTTAGTTTAAATGATACTTTCGGAGTGATATAAAACAGAAAAGGTATTACAACACCTCCTCCAACAGTGAGGTTATTGGTTATCCCCACGTTGACCGAGTTGCCTATGATATAGGCATTTTGAAAATAGCCTTCTTTCTTTTTTAACGGAATAGCACTGGGTGCAAAAAAGTAGCGGGTAGCATTGGGATTGGCAAACCAAATACTACCTTTTCTGCTTGCAAATAAAGAGTAAGATGTAATTTTACTTATCATATTTACCGGGAAGGAGATGATGCCAGCAGAGCCTGTTTTAAGAAATACAACGCCACCGTTTAAACCAATCATTTCCCCTATATAGGTTTTCCCATTGGCAGCCTCAATCACTATTTTGTCTTCGAGTTTATTAATATCTATTTCTTTAACTTCTTTCACAGCAATGGCAACCCTGCCTAAATTAAAATCATAAATAGCAACAGAGTCTGATTGTTGGTAATCAAGCAAACCATAAATTGTAGAGCCATCATTGAGTAATAAGGTGACTACAGATAAACCTATACTATCCGCTGATTGTCCCTTTGTAGCTAAGTTAGATATAGTTAGAAAAAATAAAGTAATTATCAGGCGCATATATTTTCTTTAGCTTGGTTTTTATAAAAAAACCAGAACAGTTTAGTGTTTCAAAAGTATATATAAGTATTTTTCAATTTCATGATTTCCATCATCATAATTTCTTTACTATACTTATGAAAAATATCAATCAGTAAGGTCCTGCAAACAGCTAGTTGATTTGTTATTTTTGATAAACGATGAAGGAGGAACTCTTACATTTTATTTGGCAAAGCAAGTTGCTTGCAGGAAATAAACTATTCACAACTAATGGTGAGCCTATTCAAATAATCAAGCAGGGTATATATAATAAAGATGCAGGACCTGATTTCCTCAATGCACGTATAAAAATTGGTGGAACAGAGTGGGCAGGCAATCTGGAAATGCATATTCATTCCTCAGAATGGCTGCAGCACCGCCATCAAAATGACCGAGCCTATGATAATGTTATTTTACACGTAGTCTACCATCATGATAAACCTGTTTTAAACAAACATGGGCAAGAATTACCTACACTTGAATTAAAAGAACTGCTCCAACCTGCACTCATCAGAAAGTATACATACCTCCTTCAGAACAAGCATACCATAGCCTGTGAGACTATTTTTAGATTACCTGATCCTGTAAAAACAAATCTTTGGCTAAGCAGACTATTAATTGAGCGTCTTGAACATAAATGTAATTATCTGAACGATTTATTAATCAGAACAAATCAAAATTGGGAGCAGAGTTTTTATTTGTTTACTGCAAGGTACTTTGGTATGAAAACAAATGCACAGCCTTTTGAATGGCTTGCAGAACGCATACCACTTATTGCTTTAGCTAAACATAAGGAGAGACCTGAGCAAATATTGGCAATGCTTATGGGAACTGCAGGATTGATTGATGAAACGAAGCAGCCAGATTTGCAGGCTGAATTCTTATTTCTTCAGCATAAGTATCATCTGGAAGCCTTGCCTAGACATGTCTGGAAATTTTCACAAACAAGACCGGCTAATTTCCCAACAGTTCGTATTAAGCAATTTGCTGCCTTGATTCATGAGTCATCACATCTTTTTTCAAAGGTGATGCAGGTAAGAGATGTATGTGAGTTGGAGGAACTCTATACTGTTACTGGCGAGTCAAAACTCAGTAGACAATCCATTCAACTAATACTAATCAATACCAGTATACCTGCTTTATTTTTATACGGAAAAAAAATGAATAAGCCCGAGTTATGTGAAAAGGCACTGTCTTTTATAGAAGAATTGAACGCAGAACAAAACGCAACCATTCGATTTTGGGCATCTAAAGGGCTTAAGGCTCAAAATGCAGCACAAAGTCAGGCATTATTGCAACTTAATCAGTACTATTGTACTCAATTAGCCTGTTTGACATGCATGTTCGGACAAAATATTTTATTAAATGAATAGATTAATTATTCTTAGTTTTTTTATCCTACCCTTGGCAGCTGTTTGTCAGCCTGCCTTGTACTTTTATAATGCGCAAGTCAACAAGATCATTGTAGCAAAACCCGGTGATCAGCTCGTGGTAATGTATAAAGGATACAACAACCAGACTGAATTTTATAGAGAAATTATTACAGAGATTACAGACAGTACGGTAACGCTTGGTAATAACTATAACCATGCAAATAATTTTATTAGCAGGGGTCAAAAGCGAAAAGCAGAGAAATTAGGACCCAATTTTAAAGTTATTGCCATTAAAGATATTGTTGCTTTCAGAAGAATTGGTGTAGGTAGTATACTAACAAAATCTGTATTGCAGATTGGGTCGGTGCTAGGTTTAGTCGTTTTAGCTGAAGACGTCTTTGAATCATCTAGTTTTAGTTCATCAGAAAAATTTCTAATTACATTTGGTGCAGGCTTAGCAACCAAGGTTCTTTTAACCATATTATTCCCGGAAGGCGTGAAGTATCAAATGAGTGATGGTTGGCAATCATCTTCGGTTAAACCGCAAACAGCCAGATAGCCGGAGCCAAGATATTAATTGAAATCAAATTTGGATACATTTGTAAACATGGAAAAAATCAAATACTTCTTCGAAAAGCATGCTTTTGGTGTATGCACCTATATCGGGGATAAGTTTGGCATTTCTGTTTCCCGTATCAGGCTTTATTTTATATATACATCTTTCATAACCATGGGTTCGCCTATCATATTTTATCTTGTTGCTGCTTTCTGGATTAATCTAAGAAAGTATATCAGAAGTAATAAAACAATCTGGGATTTATAATGCCGAATTTATTCAAAGCATTTTATTACGTAAAGAAACCCGGTATTATTTTCGCATTTTTATCGGTGTATATTGTTGCAGCTTTTAGTTGGTGGACCTACTCTCATATTCGATCTGCGCAAAGTCTGTCTGCCATGCACACTCAAAAACTGGAGCTGATGTGCTACAAGGCAACACTGGAGTGCAACGGTACAGTAGCGCAGGAGATGATTAGGGATACAATAGCATTTAAAACTTTCTTTGATGCCAACTGGCCAGAACTTGAAGTTGTTTTTGATCAAAATTTAAATCCGCTCGAGAATTACATGATTAGGCCCCGTAAGGAATCATATATTCAAATAGATAAAAAGTTTGATCGAAAGATAAATATGTACCTCATGGAAGGTGTAGTAATGGTTTTCATTCTATTTTGGGGTATTGTATGGATTTACCGTTCATTACTTTCACGGCTCATGCTAAATCGCTGGCAAAATAATTTTCTACTCTCGGTTACCCATGAATTAAAAACACCACTGGCTTCTATTAAACTTTATCTGGAAACTTTATTGAAACGCGATTTAAGCAGAGAGCAAGCCCAGGTTATGATTACCAATTCCATTAGTGATGTAAATCGCTTAAAAGATCTGGTTGATAATATTCTTATAGCAACTCAACTTGACAGCAAACGTTATACGCTTAATAAAGTCAATATCAATATGAGTGAGGTGGTATCTCAATGTATTGAAAAGTATGCTCTACCCAGAAATTTAACACAGCGCCTCATTTGCCAGATACAGGATGATATTTATATGATGGCTGATCAACTGGCAATTGAAACGGTTGTGGTTAATTTGCTGAGCAATGCCAATAAGTATTCACCGGCCGAAGGTTTGATTACCGTGAAACTGAATATGAGTGAGAATAAGGATAACGTGATATTGAGTGTATCCGATGAAGGGAATGGCATTAGTGAAGCAGATAAAAGAAACCTGTTTAATAAATTTTTCCGTATTGGTGATGAGAGTGTCAGAAAAACAAAAGGAACAGGACTTGGCCTCTTCATTGTAAAAAATCTGTTAAACCTTATGCAGGGCGAGATAGTTGTAAAAGATAACCAACCTAAAGGGACTATCTTTGAACTATCATTCAAAGCATAAATCATGATTAGAATATTACTGGTAGAAGATGAAGAACATCTTTATCATGCCCTAAAACTTAATCTAGAACTGGAGGGGTACACCGTAGTGCTTGCAACAGACGGGAATAGCGCAGTGAAAGCATTTAGAGAGCAGAAGTTTGACTTGGTTATTCTTGATATTATGCTTCCTGAAATGAATGGACTGATGGTATGTGAGCACATCAGACTTCACGATAACGATGTACCAGTACTTTTTCTTTCGGCCAAGAATACACCTGCCGATCGTATACAAGGATTGCGTAAAGGCGCAGATGATTATTTAACCAAACCTTTTGATTTAGAAGAGTTGCTGCTACGGGTAAAAAAGTTAATTGAGAAAAGTCAAAAATATCAGCACGTTGAAGCAGGCAAGCTAGCTTCTGTATATACATTTGGTAAGAACAAAATAAATTTTGAAAGTTATGAGGCCGTTGGAGTAAATGGAAGAGTAGATTTAACCAAAAAAGAAATATTGCTTATGAAGTTGCTTATCGAGAATAAAAATCAGGTTGTAAGCAGAGAGCATATTCTAAAAGTAGTTTGGGATTACACGGTTATACCTAATACACGTACAATCGACAATTTTATTCTTGCACTAAGAAAATATTTTGAAGACGATCCAAGAAATCCTCGTTATATTTTATCACAAAGAGGTGTTGGATACAAATTTGTTGATTAAATTAAAACGGCCACCAGCGAGGCTTGTCAGATTTTATTCCAATATATACTCCGTCTTTTCTTAACTCTGTCGGATACGTTTCTACATAATCTCCCTGCATTCCTTTACCTGTTTTGGCATCGTATTTATATCTGTGAACCGGGCAAACCACCATTCCTCTCTCACACCAGCCACCCATACCAAATCGTGCTCCGGCATGCGGACATTTATCATCAACTGCAAAATAACCTAGCTCTGTTCGGGCCATGCATAATCGCTTACCGTCAATTTCAATGGTACGAGTTGTATTGAGTTGCTGCGGTTCTGCACCATGCTTACTAAAATCATATACTTTATACCAGATAATTCTTTTACTCATGGTTATTGTTGAAGCGGTGTTAAGATGAGTTTCATTTGCATGCTCGACTGGTCATTTTTCATTATTAGAATGAGCGTATCATTAATGAGCTTTTCAATTGGTATAATCTTATCTGTTTTTTTGCCTTCTTTCTCCGTAATAAAACGAATGGATTTTCCTTCCAGCTCCCATTTTCCTTCTGTTTTGGCTACCGCATTGCCGGTTAGGTAACTGCCATCATCATTAAATACATGGATATTTTTTTTGAGTACATCGGTTATCAGCGTTTTTGTTACCTCTTGCATATTACCTTGCAGGGTATCACTTTGAACCAGCGATTGTGATTCATTCATAAAAACAACATCACTTACCTGCCAGGCTTGGCAAAGCATCTTTTCCTGCTTATTGCTGCATGAAATCATATACATGCATGCAATGCAGCATGTCCATAGTATTATGTTCTTTACCATATTTAAATGTGAATATTAAATCTCCTCAAAAAAAGTATTTTTGCCCAACTTTTACATAAATAATTTATTGCCATGCAAACTGTTGATCATATCTCATTTACAGGGAAAAAAGCCCTTATTCGTGTTGATTTTAATGTTCCGCTTGATAAAAAAACATATGAGATCACAGATGATGCGCGTATAAGGGCAACCATACCTACAATAAAAAAAATTTTGGCAGATGGCGGCTCATGCATCCTCATGTCACACCTCGGCAGACCTCTCAAAAAATTAAAGGAAGATGGCTCTGTTGATTATGATAAACATACACTGAAGCATACCGTTAACCGCACTGCTGAGTTGTTGGGGGTTCCGGTAAAATTTGCTGAAGATTGCATGGGCCAACAAACAGCACAAATGGCAGCAGCATTGAAACCGGGAGAGGTATTACTTCTTGAAAACGTGAGATTATATAAGGAAGAGGAAAAAGGAGATGTTGAGTTTGCACGCAAGCTGTCTTCCTACGGAGATGTATATGTAAATGATGCATTTGGAACAGCTCACCGAGCCCATGCATCTACTACAGTAGTTGCGCAATTTTTTCCTAAAGCCAAATGCTTTGGTTATGTAATGGCCAGAGAAATTGAAAATGCCGAGAAAGTGATGAAAAACGCAGCCAGACCTTTTACCGCCATTACAGGTGGTGCAAAAGTTTCCGATAAACTTCTCATATTGAATAATCTAATAGACCGGGTTGATAACCTTATTATTGGCGGTGGTATGGCATATACTTTTTTAAAGGCAATGGGATATGAGATTGGTTCCTCTTTATGTGAGGATGATAGATTGGATTTGTGTTTATCATTGATTAAAAAGGCAGAAAGCAAGGGCGTAAAACTGTTGCTGCCGGAAGATTCAGTTGTGGCTGATGCCTTCTCTAACGATGCCAACCATAAAGTATGTGATAATAAAATGATTGAAAAAGGCTGGATGGGCCTGGATATTGGGCCAAAGGCCATCGAGGCAAATAACGCAGTTATCAGGGCTTCAAAAACCATTTTATGGAACGGGCCAATGGGTGTGTTTGAAATGAGTAATTATGAAAAAGGTACTAAAGCAGCAGCCATTGCAGTTGCTCAGGCAACCGATGATGGTGCTTTCTCACTTATAGGTGGGGGAGATAGTGCCGCAGCAGTTGCTAAATTCGGTTTTGAAAGCAAAGTAAGTTATGTTTCTACAGGAGGAGGCGCATTGCTTGAGTATTTTGAAGGTAAGGAGTTGCCGGGTATAAAAGCCATTCTTAATTAAAGTACTAAGTTGTTCCGATAAATGCTAAACCTACTCAGATATAAATATGCAATGCTCTGGGCAGGATTTATTTTGTTTGCAACCATTGCCAATACAGGTACATTGGAGCAATTAAGTTTAGATAGTTTATTTGCTTTTGATAAACCCATACATCTGATTTTGTTTGCTGTTCAAACCCATTTAATCATTATTGCACAGGCATCACCAGTTAAACAACAAATCAGAATTGCTGCTGCAATTGCCGGAGTTTACGGTATTTTAACCGAAGTAATGCAGGGATGGCTAACACTGAGCCGTACATTTGATTACTTTGATATGCTGGCTGATTTTATTGGTTGTCTGTTGCTATACATCTGGCACATGCGTAAGCTTAAAAAAGTATGAGCACGCATTATATTCAGGTTAAAAAAACTGCACGGTATTTTACCATCGGTACAATACAACCAGGTACCACAGAGGTTTGGTTTGTTTTACACGGATATGCCCAGCTGGCAGCAGATTTTATTAAACACTTTGAATGCCTTGATAATAGTCATCGCCTGATTATTGCCCCTGAAGGTCTGAATAAATTTTATGCCAAAGGCTTTGGAGGGAAGCCTGCCGCATCGTGGATGACAAGTGAAGACCGCATCCATGAAATAGCGGATTATATTGACTACCTGAATCAGCTTTCTGAATCTCTTAAACTGCCATCTAGCAGTATCAAAGTTATACTACTGGGTTTTTCTCAGGGAGTTGCAACAGCCTCCAGGTGGGTGGCTAGCGGCAGTGTTTCATTTGATCATTTCATTGTATGTTCCGGTGAAATTGCGGCCGAGATGCAGCAACCTGTGCACCCCATGTTATTAAAAACTCCGATAACATATATTACCGGTAATGCAGATAAATTAATTTCGCAAGAAAAGCTTCAGGCGTATACCAAACTTATGAAAGCTTTGAATGCCCGTATCATTACTTTTGAGGGTGGACATGTCATTGATGAGCAGAGTGTGCTGCAGGTGGCTAATAATGGATTTGCACAATAACTTTCACAAGCTTACTTTTACGGCTGATAACATTTTTATATCATGACACTTTTAACTGGAAAAAATGCATTGGTAACAGGTGCCACCAGAGGCATTGGCAAGGGTATAGCACTTAAACTTGCACAACAAGGAGCAAATATCGCTTTTACGTTTGTTAGTTCTGTAGAAAAAGCAAGGGCTTTTGAAGCCGAATTGGCTGCACTTGGAGTAAAAGCAAGAGGTTTTCAAAGTAATGCAGCAGAGTTTGCTGAAGCGGATAAAATTGTAGATGAAATTGTGAAGGATTTCGGATCACTGGATATATTGGTAAATAACGCTGGTATTACCCGTGATGGTTTGCTCATGCGAATGACAGAACAGCAATGGGACGAAGTTATGAATACTAACTTAAAATCAGCTTTTGCATTAACCAAATCCGCTATGCGCCCGATGATGAAGGCCAAGGCAGGTTCTATTATCAATATTACATCTGTTGTAGGCATTACCGGTAATGCAGGACAGGCTAATTATGCTGCTTCTAAAGCCGGGATGATTGGATTTACCAAATCTGTTGCCAAGGAGCTAGGATCACGCAATATTCGCTGCAATGCCATTGCTCCCGGTTTTATTGAAACCGAAATGACAGAGGCTTTAACAGCAGAGGTTCGTGCAGAGTGGACCAAAGGCATTGCGCTGAAGCGTGGCGGATCTCCTGAAGATGTGGCAAATTGTGTACTATTCCTTGCATCCGATCTCTCAGCTTATATCAGCGGCCAAACCATCAATGTTTGTGGTGGTATGGTTATGTAATGGATTTTTGCTAAAGCAAGTTCATGTTTCTAAGCACTGAATTATCTGCATGGCTTATTATTCCTTCATTGCTGGTTGCAATAACCGGTGCATGGATTTTATACCGTAATCATAAATTTGAATTTACTGACAGGTTCTCGCGCTGGTTAGATAAGCTTTTATTGTTTATAAGATTTGCAGGACTTTTTATTCTTTGTTTACTCATCCTTGGCCCGCTATTTAAATGGATATCTTCCAAAACAGAAAAACCTTATATCATTCTTGCGCTGGATAATTCTCAGTCTGTTTTAGCGGTGAAAGATTCGGCTAAGGTAAGACAGGCCATTGTAAAATGGAGAGACGAATTGACCGAAGAACTTGAATCTGATTTTGAGGTACGCACTTTTTTATTCGGAAAAAAAATGAGTGCAGGTATTCAACCGGATTTTAATGATAAGCAAACGGATATAGCAAATGTATTTAAGGAGATTAATCAAACATTTGATTGGAGAAATACAGGTGCAGTGGTTCTGGCAACAGATGGTATTTATAATGAAGGTAGTAACCCATTATATGCAGCGGCTGATCTGCGATCGCCAGTTTATGCTGTTGCATTGGGAGATACCGTTCAGCAAAGAGATATCATTATTCAGCAGGTTAGGCACAACCAATTAGTTTATGCAGGTAATATTTTTCCTTTAAGTATTGATCTGCGTGCCTTTGGATACCAGGGTGCTGCAGCAACCCTAAATGTTAAACACAACGAGCAGGTCATACATAGCAAAGTTATCAATATAGACCGGAGGCAATTTTTTAATACCATTCAGCTTGATGTTGAAGCTGGGAAGGAGGGAACACAGCATTACATTATTACAGTTACACCGCTGAGAGGTGAAGCCTCAATTGCAAACAACCGCTATGATGTGTTTGTGCAGGTAATAAACGGAAAGCAAAAGATTAAGATTGTTGCATTGGCTTCTCATCCTGATATAGCTGCGCTGCGTAACAGCATAACAGATAATGAGAATTATGAAGTCAGTGTGCAGTTTGTCAATCAAAATGAAGCAATAAACCTAACTAAAGATATCAGTTTGATGGTATTGCATCAACTACCGGGTCCGCGTGGCGAAGGTGCTATGCTTATGCGTCAAATCAATGATCAGAAAATTCCTGTTTGGTATATTTTGGGTTCGCAAACCAATCTTTCTATATGGAACCAAATAGAGAATGGTTTAGTAATAGAATCGGGCCGAATGGGTAGCAATGATGCCCAGCCTATAGTTCAGAATACATTCGCATCGTTTATCTTAAGCACGGAAGATGCAGAAAGAATTTCAAAATTTCCGCCATTGCTTACACCTTTTGGTAATTATATCATCCGATCAGAGGCAGATGTATTACTCAAACAGCAAATAGGTTATGTAAAGACAGATTATCCATTGTGGTTTTTTACCAGATCAGAAGGCGTTAGAAAAGGATTTGTTTGCGGAGAGGGGATATGGAAATGGCGGTTGTGGGATTATCAGCAAAGTAAACAGCAAACGTTTAATGCACTTATTGGCAAAACAGTTCAATATCTTGCTGTGAAAGACGATAAAGGACGATTCAGAGTAAATCACCATAAAAGATTTAGTGAGGCTGAATCTGTGATATTTGATGCCGAAGTTTATAATGAAAGCTTTGAACTTATCAATACATCAGATGTACAGATGGTTATTACTGATAGCAGAGACAAACAATTTCAGTATACATTCAGTAAAAACGGAAAAGGTTATCAGTTAAATGCAGGGTTAATGCCTCCCGGAAGCTATAGCTTTATAGCAAAAACCTTAGCCGGCAATAAAAACGAAACAGTAAAGGGCCAGTTTGTTGTTGCCCCCCTTCAGGTAGAGTTTCTTCAAACTACAGCCGATCATCAGCTATTACGTGAGCTTTCCTCACAATCTGGAGCCGCATTATTTTACCTGACAGAACCCAAACAACTTGCTAAAGCCATAAGGGATAATGAGAATATTAAACCGGTAGTTTATAAACAGGAAGAAATTAAAAACTGGATTAATCTGAATTGGATTTTCTTTTTGATCATTGCTCTATTTGGTGTGGAGTGGTTTATCAGAAAATGGAACGGTGCGATATAACTGGGCTATAAACTCATCATTTCTTTAAATTTTACTGATTGCCTCCGCGAAACCTCAACCTTGGTTCCGTCTTTCATTAGGATAATAAAACCCGCATTAAAAAATGGCTCAATCTTATCTATATAACGAAGGTTAATAATCTGCTGGCGGTTGGCTCTGAAAAACATACTTGGCGATAATCTTTCGTCAAGCGCATTGAGAGTTTTATGAATGAGTGGGTGGTATTCATCGAAATAAATTTTTGCATAGTTACCTGCTGATTCTATCACCCTGATATTTTCCAGTTTTACAAACCAGCATTTTTCCCCATCTCGGATGAATACCTGATCTTTATCTCCTAACTGATTTTTCTGGCTATCGGCAGAAATATCGGCAAGTTCTTTATTAACACGCGCAATACCATCTCTTAATCTTTCCGTTTGTATTGGTTTCAGCAAATAATCCAATGCATTAACCTCAAATGCTTTGATGGCAAACTCATTATAAGCAGTTGTAAAGATTACACATGGTGTATCTATGAGTTCTTCTAGTAGTGCAAAGCCATTTTTTTCGGGCATCTCAATATCCAGAAAAAGTAAGTGCGGTTTAAGTCTTTCTATCAACTCAACTGCTTCATCGGCATTTCCCGCTTCACCTATAACATCAATTTCAGGAAAATCCTTAAGTAGATTTTTAAGGCCTTCGCGGGCTAGTCTTTCATCGTCTACAATAATTGTTTTAATGCTCATGCAGGTAAAATTATTTCAGTAAGTACCGTATTGTTTGCTGTATTTGAAATTCCAAAACTTGCTTTTTCATCAAATAAAATCTTTAGCCTTTCAATGGTATTGACTAAGCCTACACCCTGATGGTAGGCTTTAGGCTGATAGACACCTGTGTTTTCAATACTGATGTGTAAATGATTACCAAGTCGTTTGGCTGACAGGTTGATGATTCCGCCTTCTTTGCTTGCTGAGATGCCATGTTTAACAGCATTTTCAACAAGCGTTTGCAGCATCAATGGCGGAACCATACATAGCATGGCTTCTTCTGTAGTTTGTAATACAAATTTTAGTCTTGTATCAAAACGTATGGTTTCTATAGCTATATAATCTTTAACCGTTTGCAATTCATCTGCTAGTGATACTGTTTTTTGATTGCCTTTATGAAGTGAACTGCGCAACAAACCGGAAAGTTGATTTATTGCGTTTTTAGCCATTTCAGGGTTTAAGTCAACCAGTGTACGGATGCTGTTTAATGAATTGAAAAGAAAATGCGGATTGAGTTGTGTTTTTAGGTTATTATACTGTGTTTCTTTTACTGCAGCCTCAAGCTGGTAATAATCTCGCTCTGCTTTAAGTGAGCGTTCCCAATATTGAAATAGGTGATAGATGAGAACCCATAGCAGAACATATTTACCAAAATTGAAAAAGTATGGCATAACCAGTTCAAACGAAAGGGGTATTTCCTGGAATACGGGCAGCAAGAAACGATCTAAACCAATATTACTGATTGATAAAACAACCGTCATTACTGCAATAGCCCAGATTAGTCTGGGTATGAGTTTATAAAGTGGCAGTGCCAGCCAGTTTGTTTTAAGCAGAAAGTTGCGATATAAATGGGTGATGGCAACACCTAAAATTAAATTGATGGCACCGTTGATAAACAGATTTGAATGGTAGCCAAGTATGTTACCATAGCTAATGATTTCAATAACATTAAAAAGTGTCCATCCACCCAGTTGGCAATACCAATATAATCGAGCCTTGTTCATCCTCAATTCAGACTTTTTTCTTTTCAGAAGAGGTGGGGAATCGATTTATCGGCCCGCCTAATGCAAGTTCTGCTGAGCAGTTTTGCTCTTTAACTGTGCAGTCTGCTTTTTCTTTCTTCTTTACTTTGGTGCATGTCTTAAACTGAAATACTCCAAATCCCAGTATAATAATTGCGCTCATCAATTTCATAATTTTGGTGTTTTATGGTGTGGTAATTGATTTCGAAACTAACAGATAATTTTTATTATTTAGTCGTTTTTCCGTTTTCGGCAACATTATCGGATAAACGGAAAAACCCCTGACTTTATTTTAGGTCAATTAAGGCTGCTTGTGGAGAATGGAATTTGATTGACACGCAATTACATGCCATTTTTGAAAGAAAAGACCCCTATGGAAAACAAACATTCACAACTGTATAGCATCATTATTGTATTTTTTTTCTGGGGTTTTATTGCCTCTTCCAACGGAATTTTCATTCCCTTTTGCAAATCACATTTTCAGTTAAACCAGTTTCGTTCTCAGCTAATTGATATGACTTTTTATGGCGGCTACTTTGCAGGATCGCTGATTCTATATTTATATGGGCTATTGAGCGGCAAAGATTTGTTGAATAAAATTGGTCTTAAAAAGGGTATTGTATATGGTTTATTACTTTCCGCGTTGGGCTCCCTGGCAATCATCCCATCGGTTCATGCAGGTTCTTACCCAATGATACTCACCGCATATTTCATCATTGCATTGGGCTTCTCTTTGCAACAAACCTGTGCTCAACCCTTTGTTGTAGCTTTGGGAGCAGTTCAAACAGGTGCGCATCGTTTAAACCTGGCAGGTGGTATTAACTCACTTGGAACAACTGTTGGTCCGGTGGTGGTGAGTTATTTTTTATTTGGCGCCATTGATTCTCCTGCTTCTTCAGCCTCTATAACTTCCATTAGTGGCCTGTATGCAGCTGTTGCACTGCTTTTTGCGGCAATGTCTGCATTTTTTGGTTTTTCATCTTTGCCCTCACTAACTAATGATGAACAAATAGAAAAAGGTGCAGGTGCGCTAGCTTATCCGCATCTGGTGCTAGGTATGCTGGCAATTTTTGTGTATGTGGGTGTTGAGGTAAGTATTCAAAGCAATATGGGTGCGTTGTTGGCATTGCCAGAATTTGGAGGGTTTGTTGAATCAGGCATTTCGCCTTTTATTTCTTTATACTGGGGCAGTTTAATGATTGGCAGGTGGACCGGTAGTATTACTATTTTTAATCTCAGTGGCTTTAAAAAGATATTGGCTCAAGTTGTTATTCCGCTGTTGGCATTTGCTGTTGTGTTGGGTGCCAATGCATTGCACGGCTATCAGGTGTCGGGTATGCTCATGTACATACCTGCCATTGCCTGCCTTATCGTTATCAATGTAATTTGGGGTGATAACCAGTTTAAATCACTAACTGCCTTTGCCGCTCTGGGCATAGCTGGCATGATAATCGGTTTATTCAGCACAGGTACGCTTGCCATGTATGCTTTTGTAAGCGGTGGTTTGGCCTGCTCAGTGCTTTGGCCCTGCATTTTTAGTATTGCCATAGCAGGCTTAGGAAAATATACTTCGCAGGGATCTGCATTTTTAATTATGATGATTGTGGGCGGTGCAGTTATTCCCCCTGTTCAGGGTTTGCTGGCCGATATGCCTTCAGTGGGTATTCATGCCTCTTACTGGGTTGCTGTATTGTGCTTTATGTATTTGGCATGGTATGGTATAAAGGCTAAACAGTTGCTTGATAAGCAAGGCATTTCTTTAGATACGGGTTCGGCCTCCGGCCATTAATTTAAACTTAATCAGGTAATAACAAAAGTATTGCCTACCTTTGCGCCTCAATTTTTTTAGGTGCTCATGCAACAAAACATTAGAAACATAGCCATCATTGCCCACGTTGACCACGGCAAAACAACACTGGTTGACAAGATTTTACATCAAACCAAACTTTTCCGTGAAAATCAGGAAACAGGAGAACTTATTTTAGATAATAACGACCTGGAGCGCGAACGCGGGATTACCATTTTGGCTAAAAATGTATCGGTTAGATACAAAGACGTAAAAATTAATATTATTGACACACCGGGCCACGCGGATTTTGGCGGTGAGGTAGAGCGTGTATTAAATATGGCTGATGGCGTATTGCTGTTGGTAGACGCGTTTGAGGGCCCTATGCCCCAAACCCGTTTTGTGCTGCATAAAGCCCTTTCATTGGGCAAGAAACCAATTGTGGTTATTAATAAGGTAGACAAACCTAACTGTAGGCCGGATGAGGTTCATGATGCAGTTTTTGATTTGTTTTTTAATCTGGATGCTACAGAAGAGCAATTAAATTTTCATACCATTTACGGAAGCTCAAAAATGGGCTGGATGGGAAGAGATTGGAAAACACCTACAGAAGATTTTACTGCATTGCTTGACGATATAATTGAGCAAATACCTCCTCCGGTGGTTCATGAAGGTACGTTGCAAATGCAAATTACCTCACTTGATTATTCTTCATTCACCGGTCGTATTGCAGTAGGCCGTCTGTTAAGAGGTTCACTAAAAGTAAATCAGCCGGTTTCTTTGGTTAAGCGTGATGGTTCCATACAGAAAAGCCGTGTGAAGGAGTTATATACATTTGAAGGATTGGGCCGTGCTAAAGTTGAAGAAGTAAAGGCTGGTGACATTTGTGCGGTTTTTGGTATTGAAGGTTTTGAAATTGGTGATACCATTGCTGATTTTGAAAACCCTGAAGGCTTAAAACCAATTGCCATAGATGAGCCAACCATGAGCATGTTGTTTACCATTAATAACTCTCCGTTTTTTGGCAAAGAAGGTAAGTTTGTAACCAGCCGCCACCTTAGAGATCGTCTGGAGAAAGAAACTGAAAAGAATCTGGCATTAAAACTGGAAGATACCGACTCACCTGATGCCATTCTGGTATATGGTCGCGGTATTCTGCACTTGTCTATTCTGATTGAAACCATGAGGCGTGAAGGGTATGAATTGCAGGTTGGTCAGCCACGTGTAATTGTAAAGGAAATAGATGGTGCAAAATGTGAACCAATAGAGATTTTAACAGTAGATACACCTGAAGAATCTGCAGGAAAAGTTATTGAGTTGGTTAGCCAGCGCAAAGGTGAGTTATTGGTTATGGAGCCTAAAGGTGATTTACAACATCTTGAATTTAGTATTCCATCTCGCGGCATTATTGGTCTAAGAAATAATATTCTCACAGCCACTGCCGGTGAGGCCATTATGGCACATCGATTAAAAGGATATGAGCCTTGGAAAGGGCAAATCCCATCCCGTCTGGCAGGCGTATTAATCAGTGGTGACAAAGGAACGGCAACAGCCTATGCCATTGATAAGTTGCAGGATAGAGGTCGTTTCTTTATTGAACCGGGTGATGAGGTGTATGAAGGACAGGTTGTGGGTGAGAATATCAGACCCGATGATATGGTTTTGAATATCATACGAGCCAAACAACTTACCAATTTTCGTGCAGCAGGTAGTGATGATAATGTTAAAATTGCACCAAAAATTAATTTTTCGTTGGAAGAGTGCATGGAATATATCCAGGAAGATGAATACGTTGAGATAACTCCAAAATCCTTAAGGTTAAGAAAGATATTGTTGAATGAAAATGATCGCAAGCGCGCCAAAAATGCGGCATTGGCTTAAGATGTAGTTGACATATTTGATGATAAAAAAGAACCCCGGCAGAGTTAAGGCCGGGGTTTCTTTTTTCTTGGTTGTTACACCAATACCCACAATTATGAAAAAAATTAACTCTAATTACTCAGCAAACATATGGTGAAAAAATTTTAACAAAAACAGTTATTGATTTTTTACATTCGTTTATGCAGCACACAATAAAATTAAAAAGTAACCACGGCTTTGAATGGATTGATTTGGTTGAGCCTACCGATGAAGAACTCCAAGCCATGGCTAGTGCATATAAACTGCATCCGGCAGCTGTGCAGGATTGTTTGCAACCGGAGCATTTACCAAAGTATGAGTTAATAGAGGATGTGCAGTTCATGATTTGTCGCTACTATGATAGCGAGTGCCCCAAAAATGCAGATTCTATTCGGCTGATAAGTCGTAAGCTGGCTATTTTCTGGGGAAAGGATTTTATCATAACTGTTCACCGTAAATCTTTTGAAGCATTTGATGAGGTGGCTGGTCGCGCACATACGATTGATCAACCTTATGTGCTGGTGTGTAAGTTGGTTAAAGCCTGCCTTCAAACGTATGAAGAGCCACTGCAAAAACTGGATACTGAAATTGATTTTTATGAAAGCCGTATCTTTTTAAAAAAACGCATACCCGATTTACTAAAAAACCTTTATTTTATTAAACGCAAAACTTATGTTATCAGGCGTATATCTAATCTTAGCAAAGAGATTCCGGAAAAACTTGGCACCAACAATAAGCGCATACCTGCTTATCAGGATCTGAAAGATTACTACATCAAACTAGATACTGTGATAGAAGAGGTATATGACAGTATTAACAGTTTAATGAATATTTATATTTCACTCTCGTCTCAACGCACCAATGAGGTTATGCGCACCTTAACTGTGTTTACTGCTTTTTTTCTGCCTCTAACATTTATTGTGGGTGTTTATGGCATGAACTTTCATTACATGCCAGAACTCAATCACCCATCCGGCTACCCAATTGTTCTGGGCCTTATGCTGCTCATTACCCTGTTCATCTGGATTTGGTTTAAAAGAAAAGGCTGGATGTGAGTTGTTTATGTTGAGGTGAACAAAACAATCTGCTTGAAATTAAACTAACAAATGCTTTGGTTTTATCCGACAGATAACTTTATTTTCGCCTCCTGATAATTTTTTTTATCCTATGAATTTTGAATTAACCGAAGAACAATTAGCTGTGCAGCAGGCAGCAAGAGATTTTGCCCAAACAGAATTATTACCCGGAGTAATTGAGCGTGATGATAAACAGGAGTTTCCGTATGAGCAGGTGAAAAAGCTTGGCGAACTTGGATTTATGGGTATGATGGTAGATCCGAAGTACGGAGGTTCAGGTATGGATACGATTTCCTATGTATTGGCTATGGAAGAACTTTCAAAAGTTGATGCATCTGCCTCAGTAGTGGTATCGGTTAATAATTCTTTGGTATGCTGGGGTATTGAAACTTATGGCACCGAAGAACAAAAACAAAAATACTTGGTACCAATGGCAAGCGGCAAGGTGCATGGAGCATTCTTGCTGTCAGAGCCTGAGGCGGGTAGTGATGCTACTTCTCAACGCACAACAGCTGAAGATAAAGGAGATTATTACTTATTAAACGGAACCAAAAACTGGATAACCAACGGAAGTACTGCCACTTATTATCTGGTCATTGCCCAAACCGATGTAGATAAGAAGCATAAAGGCATAAATGCATTTATTGTAGAGAAAAGCTGGCCGGGTGTTACAATAGGAAAAAAAGAAGATAAAATGGGTATACGCGGAAGCGATACGCATTCTATTATGTTTACCGATGTAAAAGTGCCAAAAGAAAACAGAATTGGCGAAGATGGTTTTGGATTTAAGTTTGCTATGAAAGTATTAACCGGTGGCCGCATTGGTATTGCTGCGCAAGCCCTGGGTATTGCCAGCGGTGCCTATGAATTGGCATTAAAATATTCTAAAGAGCGCAAGGCTTTTGGTAAAGAAATTATGCATCACCAGGCCATACAATTTAAACTTGCTGATATGGCCACACAAATAGAAGCAGCACGTTTATTGTGCTTAAAAGCTGCGGCATTGAAAGATGCAGACCAAGATTATGCATTAGCCAGTTCTATGGCTAAAGTATTTGCATCAGAAACAGCTATGTGGGTTACAACGGAGGCTGTACAAGTGCATGGTGGATATGGTTATGTGAAGGAATACCATGTTGAGCGATTGATGCGCGATGCAAAAATTACACAGATATATGAAGGCACATCAGAGGTGCAACGAATCGTAATATCGCGAGAGATACTAAAATAGGAAAAGTTAAATTGTTAAATATGAATTCACCACACACAACCAACCGCTCAACTCTAAAAACCTTTATTTCTAAAAGCGTTCAAAAAACTCTCTTAAAGTTACCTTCTGCCTGCAGATTAGGGTTGTTATTTATTTTACTTAGTTATTTAACATCTTGTAGTTGGATTTTAATCCCAAGAAAGCAAAAAGTAAACTTTCAAACCGAAAACAAAGATTCAAAAGTATTTATACGCAATGAGTTGGTTGGTAAAGGCAAATCGTTTACTGCAAAACTAGATAAATTCGGAGTCCAGCAGGTTATTATTAGAACCCCCGATTGTAAAGATGCATTTGACGTAATTGTACCTGTTAAAAGAACAGTGGCAAGACCATTATTGGTTATACTGAGTTATGGTTTCTTTGTGTATCCTGGTCTTGTGGATATGTATATAGAAGATGATAAGTTTTTCCCGTATAATAAATATATACCATTGAAATCAGGTAACCTGCTTGAGAAAAGAAGCAATAACCAAAAATATGTAAAGCTGGAGGCAATCAAACTTAAGATTGATGATAAGAATAAAGATATCAGATATATAGATGATGTAGAATATACCACTCATCCTAATATCATCAAGGATATTGAAGCAAGAGAGCTTGAGTTCTTTTCAGATGAGCGGAAAAGAGAACAAAAAGAGGCTGCTAAAGCTGCTAAAAGGAAGAAAACTGCGAAAGAACAACTCGTGTCGGAATCAGACAAAAATGAAGTTCATTATGACGACACCAAATTTTCAGAAATGGTATTCAATACCTTGAAAACTACCGGTTATATTGATACAGTTAACAAGGTTTTTCAAGACAATAACAACACCGTTTACCTTGAAGGCGTGATAAAAAAATCGCATTTGTATGAAATAGAAACAAACTTCGCTTCTTTCTATAAAACTAAACTAAATATTACCTGGTATATTTTGAATAGTTATGGAGAGAAACTTGATTCGCAAAATTTTTGGAGCTATTCAGGTAATTTCCCTGGCTTATTCCTTGCTAAGGATAAGAGCTACCAAATGTATGCAGATGCTGTTGACTTTTCTTACTTTACCTTATTAAAGAGCGAACAATTTCAAAAGTATCTTGCAGTTGATTCCAATTATTCAATCAACGATCAGGTGCTTACTTTAAAAAAACCTACCAAAGTTGTTAAAGAGATTGGTGATGCAACAGCTGCTGCAGTTTCAATTAAGCGCAGTGACAAAGGACATGGATCTGGCTTTGCCATCACGCATGATGGTTATATTTTAACAAACTATCATGTTATTGCTGGAGATTATGCCGGCAGACCAGATGATATTAAGGTTGTGCTGTCTGATGGCGAAGAAATTCCTGTTAATGTGGTCAGGTATAACAAGGCAAGAGATTTAGCCTTACTTAAAGTTGAGAAAAATTTTGATGTTGTTTTTGAATTGAAAGGCGAGAAAAGCTATAAAAAGCTATCAGAGATTTATGCAGTGGGAACTCCTAAATCACTTGAGTTGGGTCAATCTGTTAGTTTAGGAATTCTGTCTAATGAGCGCAAAGTAAACAGTGGAAGCATGCTGCAGGTAAATATGAGTATTAACCCCGGTAATAGCGGTGGTGCTCTATTTGATAAGGCGGGTGCTCTGCATGGGGTAGTTACTTCTAAATTGGTGGGTTTTGCTACAGAAGGTGTGGGATTTGCTATACCCTCATATCTTATACCTAGCTATCTAAATTTAAAAGTTGACTAGCAATGATACTAGCTCGATTGTTAATAGAAAAGGCTGTCCACATAGGGCAGCCTTTTTTATGCAAGCTAAAAGATAGCATTACTTATGATGTTTGACCACCTAAATGATGCAGCATATCTTTGGTCATATTATCTAAATCAAATTCAGGTTTCCAACCCCAGTGATTGCGTGCCTCGGTATCGTCAATACTGGCAGGCCAGCTATCTGCAATGGCTTGTCTGAAATCCGGCTTATAGCTGATGGTAAACTCAGGAATGTGCTTGCGAATAGACGCTGCAATCTCTTCCGGATCAAAACTCACGCCTGCTATATTATAGCTGCTGCGTATTTTTACTTTTTCTGCAGGTGCTTCCATGAGTTCAATCGTGGCGCGCAAAGCGTCCGGCATATACATCATAGGCAAAACAGTTCCTGCTTTCAAAAAGCATTCATAGGTTTTGCTTTTTAAAGCTTCATGATAAATATGCACGGCATAATCCGTGGTGCCTCCGCCCGGAGCAGATTTGTATCCAATTAATCCGGGATAGCGCAAACTCCTCACATCTACACCATATTTCTGATGATAATACTCGCAAAAACGCTCGCCTGCTTGTTTGCTTATGCCGTAAATGGTATTAGGCTCCATTACGGTGTATTGAGGCGTACTAACCCTTGGTGTAGTGGGGCCAAATACAGCAATGGAACTTGGCCAGTATAATTTCTTTATCAGTCCTTCCTTGGCAGCATCCAAACCGTTAAACAATCCCTGCATGTTCAGGTCCCAGCCCAGCTTTGGATTTTTTTCAGCTGTGGCCGAAAGCAGTGCGGCCAGCAGGTAAACCTGTGTAATGCCATGCTTTTTTATAATGGCATACATGTTTTCTTTGTCCATTACATCCAGCAATTCATAAGGACCTTCAGCTTGTGCAGGTGCTTTTATATCAGAAGTAACAACATTGTTGGTACCAAAAATTTTTCTGAGTTCTGTACTCAATTCGGTACCAATTTGTCCGTTGGCACCAATAATTAAAATCTTTTCAGCCATTGATTGTGCTTAAGCGGGTGTAAAAATAGAACTATTTTGGATTTAGGCCATTAAATTATCTGCACATTTATGCCAACCTGAGCCTGATTTTATAACTACGTGTAAATGCCTTAATATTGAGGTGTTAAAAATGCCTTACCTTATTCAAAGTTTTGATAAAACCACTACAACCATTGGTAGCTTAGTAGAACCTGAGCGCTACCGTGATTTATGGAACCTGCCTTTACATAAGCCAATTATTGCAAGAGGTGCCGGCCTGTCATATTGCGCTGCTTCTGCAGGCAATCAATGCGTGTCAGTAGATATGCGAAACTTTAACCGCATACTGTCTTTTGATGAAATTAACGGAATAATAACCGTAGAGGCGGGTATACCTGCGGGGGAGTTAAATAATTTTCTGATTGGGAAAAACTGGGTTTTGCCAGTGCTTCCCGGTTATCCTGCCATTACCATTGGGGGTTGTATTGGGTTTAATGTGCACGGCAAATCACAATACAAAGTTGGTACGTTTATCAATTGGGTAAAATCTATCACCTTATTTCATCCCGATACAGGTTTGCAAACATGCACACCTGATACTGAATTATTTCAATTAACGGTTGGTGGCATGGGCCTTACGGGTATTATTATTTCGGCTACCATTGCATTAAAAAAAATAGACGGGAACCTCATGTCAATTCAGGCAATGAAGGTGCCGGAGATACAAACCGCTGTGGAGGTAATGGCAACAAAAGCTGAAGAGTATGATTATATTTATGCATGGAATAATTTTAACCTAAGGGGTAAGCATTTTGGAAAGGGCATTGTATACCTTGAAAATCATTTACCTGACAGAAAGGAATTAAACCCTAAGCCATACATCAATAAACTAAATAGATTTAAAAAAATTCCTGTGTTGTATAATGGCCTTACGGTAAAAACCATGAATCGGGTTTATGAATTGATGGATGCCTTGCAACCCAGGCAACGCGTAATTGATTTGGTGCAGGCTTCATTCCCAATTTATAACAAGGAATTATACTATTATTTTTTTGGTAAAAAAGGGTTTAGGGAGTACCAAGTGATATTTGATTTAGATAAATGGCAGGCTGCTGTTGCTGAAATTCAGAAGATCATAGCTCAAATGAATATGCCAATTGCATTAGGATCATTAAAAATATTTAAAGGGGAGCCTCACAATATCAGTTTCTCAGGCAGCGGACTCTGTGTTACCATTGATGTGCCTAATAACAAAAAATCGATTTCTTTTTTTGAGGCATTAGATAAAATTACTTTAAAATATGGAGGCATCATTAACTTAAGTAAAGACAGCAGAGCTGATGCCAATTTGGTTAAACATTGTTTCCCGCATTATGAACAGTTTAAGCAGGGAATCCATCGGCATGACCCCAACCAGTATTTTGGAAGTGAAATAAGAACCAGATTAGATTTATAATGAAACAGGCAGCAATTATCATTGGAGCAAGCTCAGGCTTAGGACGCGCATTGGCAGAAGCAATTGCCCGCACAGGCACGGATGTAATAATGAGTGCCCGCGCAGAACAGGAACTACAAATTTTGGCCACCCATTTGCGCATCCGTTACCAAATACAGGCAGAGGTTATTCCGTTAGATCTAGCTACCCTTACTACAGCAACTGCTAAAAACTATGTTGATCAATGTTTTGAAAAAATGCCACACTGTTCTCAGGTGTATATTACTGCAGGCATTATAGATGAGCTGGATAAAGGAACCGAGGCTGTTGATTATTTGCCTAAACTTATGCAGGTAAATTGCATGGGCATAAGCTATGTGATGAATGCGTGTTGCCAATGGTTGCAAAATCGGTCAGCCAATATTACCCTTATCTCTTCCATAGCGGCCATCAGGCCCCGTGGCTCCAATATTGCCTACAGCGCTTCTAAAATTGCACTGGAGTATATGGCATTGGGTTTGAGGCATCATTTTGCGCAAAGCCCATTGCGCATTCAGGTATACAGGGCTGGTTATATGGAAACCGCTTTAAGCACAGGTAAGAAATTATTGTTTCCTGTTGCAAAGCCTGAGCGTGTTGCCCGTGTTTTGATTAAAAACAGACATAAAGATACAGGCTTGATCTATGTGCCGGTATTCTGGCTACCTTTATCGTGGGTGCTGCAATATTTGCCTTGGTTTATATTTAAAAAACTGAAATTTTAATTACTTTTCCCCCTTCATGAGCAAGTCCAATATCAGTATATTTTTTCCGGTTTATAATGATGAGCGCACCGTGCAGGCTGTTACAGAAAAAGCACTGGCTTTTGGTAAAGAGTGTGCCGGTTTGTTTGAAGTCATTATTATAAACGACTGCAGTCCGGATAATTCAGGAAAAATTGCAGATACATTAGCCCTCACTTATCCAAATGTGCGCGTCATACATCATCCAAAAAATATGGGCTATGGCGCAGCAGTAAAATCTGGTTTGGGTGCAGCCCAATATGAATATGTCTGTTTTACCGATGGTGATGATGAGTATGATATGGAAGAATTTAAGAAACTCATCAAGCTGAAAGACTATTACGACCTTATAATTACCTTTCGCTACAAAAAGATTTATTCCAATAAAAGGATTTTTATTTCTTATATCTACAATCGTTTGCTGCGATGGATATTCAGAACCAACTTTCGTGATATTAGTACTGGTTTACGCCTGGTGAGGAAAGATATATTAGCTGATATAAACCTGATAACAGATAGTCCGTTTATTGGCGCAGAGCTTACTATTAAAACTATGCTAAAGGGCTACAGAGTGGGCGAAGTAGGCATACAAACATTTCCGCGTAAATTTGGTCAGGGCGCATCTACCAGCTTTAAAAATATTATGCGCACCATTAAAGATATGCGTAAGGTATATCGCGAAATATTTTCAGACCATTATGATTTGCCTAAGAACAGGCAACGATAAATTAATATATTATGAATTACGACCGTATTTACGAATATCGCTTTAAGGATGTTGACCGTGAGAAAAAACTCATGACATGGAAAGAGATTGCTACTTTCATATATAATAAGCTGGATAAACCAAAACGTATGCTTGATCCTGCTGCAGGGGATTGTGAGTTTATTAATCAGATTGCCTCGGAAGAACGCTGGGCGGTTGATATGAGTGAAATAACACCTAAAATGGCGCAGCAAGGTATTAAGGTAATCACAGGTAATAATTTAGAAGTAGACTTACCCGAAAATTATTTTGATGGGGTTTTTATCTCCAATTTTTTAGAGCACTTGCACAGCCAGGAGCAGGTTGCATTTTTTCTGGAGCGCATGTATAAAGCCATCAAACCCGGAGGGCGTATTGCCATCATGGGACCCAACTTTAAATATACCTACAAATATTATTTTGATTTTGCTGATCATACTGTGCTGCTTTCTGAAGGCGGAGTTGCCGAGCATTTGTATGGTGCAGGTTTTAATCCCATTGAAGTGCACCCAAAATTTTTGCCATTATCATTTAAAAGCAGGTTACCTGTAAATGCATTTTTGGTGCGTACCTATTTAAATATGCCCATGGTTTGGCCTATTATGGGTAAGCAATTTTTACTCATTGGTCAGAAGTAAAGTTGCCGTAGTAATGCATTTTTTTTAATACTAACGCAACATGAATATAGCAATTATCGGAACAGGAAATGTTGGCGGTGCATTGGCTACTGCCTGGGCAGCCAAAGGTCATCATATTTTTCTCGGTGTGCAGGATCTCAATCAGTTTAAGGGTAGGGATTTGCTCAAGAATCAACAAACACAGGCATGCTCCATTGCAGAAGCAGTGGCTAAGGCAGATGTGATATTAATGGCCATACCGCCTCAGGCCATTTTTGGTGTGTTAGAATTAATGGGTGATGTAACAGGTAAAACCATAATTGATGCCACCAATGCCGTGAGGCTGGCCCCCGATCCCTATAAAACCGTATATCATTGCCTGGCCGATAAAACCAAAGCAGATGTGGTAAAATGTTTTAACAGTACCGGTTTTGAAAACATGCTTAATCCGATTTATAATGGGCAAGGCATTGATATGTTTATGGCAGGCGATAGTGATAAGGCTAAAGCTATAGCAAGTATTTTGGCAAGCGATGCAGGTTTTGGATCATGTATGGATTTTGGCAAGGCTGATAAGGTTGAACTCTTGGAAAAATTTGCCCTATCATGGATAAATCTGGCTATTATGCAGGGCCATGGTCGCAACATGGCGTTTAAAGTGGTGCGCAGGTAAGCAACTGCCATCTTGTTTCAAGTAGTTTTAAAAGAACAGAATTATTGTGCAACCTTAAATCCATCATTGATATCAGAGGTGCGCAGCATTATTTTATCTGCAATGTAATACGTGCAAGGAAATTGATCCCAGCACAGGTTGTTTGATTGTACCACAAAAACAGGAAACTGATTGATTTGACTTTGTGTGAGTGTATGCTGAGGATAGCGTAGCGGCTTTATAAGAGTAATTTTATCTTGGTTATGCCAAATAAGCCAGCATAGCATCAGCGCCACTACTCCCATATATGCTTTACGTGCCATGTTAAATGCAGGTAATGTATATTGAGACAAGGCTATGCCCATCATCACCACCATATATCCGTACATAAAACGCATATGTGGTCCGCTGTTAAATAACATGAACCAGCCTGCAAGTGCTGCCAGTGTTTGTATCGGAAAAGATTTTTGTTTAATGGAGATAATCAGCAGGCTCAGCAAAGATGCAACAAACGCTAAAACCATTCCCTTATTAAACAAGTCGAGTTGATTAAACCAAACCGGCACCCATTGCTCATATGAGAGCTGTGCTGTTTCATAAATATTGGAATAAGGTATGCGTCCCCATCCTTTTAAAACTATTTTATCATATTCAAAGTACGAAGCAGGCACTTTCCAGTCTACCTGAAATAGATCTATCTGATTAAATGGATAAAGGAGGAAACCGCCACGTACCACATTACCTGCAAGCCATGGCAGCAGCCAGATGCAGCCAAAAACAGCAATTATGGAAACATACAACCAAACCTGTTTGCTGCTGCGCAAGTACCAGAGTAATATTATAATTAGAAACACCAGCAGCAAGGCCGTTGCCTTGATTGTGATGCCCCAAAATATCAGCAATGAAATAATGAGGCTGTAAAAGCCTTTTGATGCGTTGCTTTGTCTGCTCTCCAGGAATAAGTCAAAGCAAAGAAAAATAATACCGGTGATAACAATATCAGGTGTAACGCTGCCAATAAAAGCAGTTTTTACAGTAAGCAGCAGGAATAAAATAACAGGCACCCTGAACAAACGTTGTTTGGTTTCAAACACATTACGACTAAAATAAATCATGAGCAACACGTACCAAACACCGTTAAGTACATACACAGATTGCACGTCCATGTTGCGTAAACCGAAAAATGCCTGTAGATGAAACCACCAGTTATTATTTACAAGTGGACGGTTAAAATTACCAATGCCAGGTAGCAGTTTGTAATACTCAGACCATTTAATGGCCTGCAGGTGGTAGTCCGCAATATCGCCCGACCCCGGCTTTATGGCTACGCTGATAATTGCTGTAAGCAGCAGCAGCAAATTAAACCATATGCTTTTGCGAATGCGATACATCAAATCGGGCAACACACTTATCATTTGCTTTTGGCAGGCTGTAAGTGACGCGGTGATAAAAATCCAGACTACAACATGACAGCGCCAGTCAATTGGAATGATAAAATGAAGCAGTGAAACGATGCATGAAATAACAGCAAATCCAATAATAACCACCAGTGGTGAGCGCAAGTGCCAGGGCTCGTGCTCCCCTGTAAGTTTCATGATAAACAGAATGGTTGTTACTCCTGCAGCATAGCCAATTATAGAGGCATAGAGCATGAGTAGCAAAACTTCCAGCATGGTTATTAGCTCTTTTGTTCGGTTTTTCTTCTCCTGAAAAAGGTAAATCCACCCGCAACTACAATCCCACCATATAAAATAATGGAAGCAAACATTGAAACACGTTCACCCGTTTCTACAACCTCAGGCTCAAACACAAATTCAATGCGATGTTTACCTGCAGGCACTTTCATGCCGCGTAATACATAGTTACAGCGAAGATGTTCTGCTGCATTGCCATCAATTGAGGCCTTCCATCCTTTATCGTAGTAGATTTCAGAAAATACTGCCAGGTTATCCGAACTGCTGTTCGATTCATAAACCAGTTTGTTGGGCGCATAACTTAGCAGTTTAATAGATGATGTAGAATCTGCCGTTGGATTGAATCCTTTAAGCATTTCAGCAAAACGTTTATCAACCAATGCAGTAGTTTTTGTATTGATTGTTTTAAGTGAGTCTATTTCTGCATCCGCATTATCAACCATCATCAGGTTGCTAATAAACCACGCGTTGCCATTTGCTTCCGGATTGGCTTGAGCAAACAAATTATTGGCACTATCACCTACTATAAAGTATTTAACATTGAGCATATTAAAAGCCTGCATATTCCCGCGTGATAAGTGAAACTCTATTAATTCCTGATATCTCCGCATTTTAGCGCCATGATATCCGCCAATGGATTTATGCCAATAGGAGGTGAGGGCATCCTGATCCAGGCGTTGCGTAGTATTGTATACACGGTAATGAATATCTTTATCCTGCAAAATCATTTCATCGGCTTGTGATTTTGGAAAGGAAGCTTCCAGATTTTTCTTCTTGGTTTCAAAATCTGAATCGTTTAGGTAACGTTTGTCAACGCCCCACAAGTCAATAACAATAAGACCTAACAAAACACCCACAAATAATTGCTGCTTCACTTTTCCGTTCAGATAAAACCATATAAGGGTGAATGCAGCACCTATAAACAGTAATGACCTAAGTGCATCCGCTTTTAGTAAGGCTTCACGGTCCTTAACGATCGATTCTCTAAGCCATTCAGGCAGGCGGTCGTCAACCGGTGAAATGAAGTTAAGAAAAAGATCAGGCATAAATGAAAAAACTGCGCATAGCCCCCCAACAATATAAAAGCTGTACAGTAAGGGTTTTTTCAAATCGGCCGGCTTTATTTTTCCTGAAAGCAAATCGCGCAAGGCAAGCAGGGCAAGCAGCGGAAATGTTGTTTGGGTAATGCACAGAATAAAAGTTACCGAGCGGAATTTGTTATACAAAGGAAAGTTATAGAAGAACAAATCCGTTAGTGTCATAAAATTTTTGCCCATGGAAAGCATGATGGCCAATACAGAAATGGCCAGTATCCACCATTTTTCAGGCCCTTTGATAACAAATAAGCCTAGCACAAACAGAAAACAAATGATGGCGCCATAGTATATGGGGCCGGCTGTAAATGGCTGGTCACCCCAGTAAACAGGCATACCCTGAATGATTTGCTTTGCATTAGGAACCCCGTTTTGCTTTAAGATTTTATAGGTTTCGGATGAGGTGCTGAGTTCTGCCGAACTGGAGCCGCCATAAAAATTAGGGATGAGCAGGGTAAATGGTTCTGCAACACCATTGCTCCATTGCAGGGCATAATCTTTATCCAATCCGGAGGAGGCAATAGCGGCATTACCTTCGCCTGTAGCCGTTTTGGTAAGTTCTGATTTGCCACGTATACTATACTTGCCATATTCTTCTGTTGGTAGCAGATTGTTGGCGCCTGTTGCCACACCAACGGCTGCGGCAACAGCCAGAAATACACCGCAAATAAGTAAGTGTGCGATCTTTTTGTCTTTGGCTGCAATCACAATCTCGGCTATCATCCACACGCCAATCAGAATCATTAGGTAATAGGTTATTTGCAAGTGGCCTGCAGCCAGCTGTAGCGATAAAGCAATACCTGTGAGCAAGGCCCCGATAAGCCTGTTTTTGCGTAAAGTATAGTTGATACCTGCAAGCACCAGAGGCATAAAGGCAATGGCATTGCCTTTGCCTACGTGCCCTGCATCTATATTGATGAGGTTAAAAGAGGAAAACATAAATGCCAGACTTCCTGCAATGGCCAGCCAGGGCGAGACCTCGAAGGTTAGCAATAAGATATAAAAGCAAATAAACAACAGAAACATCGTGTCTACCGGGTTAGGTAAAACCCGGCTAATAAAATCACTTACCGTTGATGTGAAGTTGTTTTTATAAGATGGCCCGATGAGATAGGTGGGCATGCCGCTAAACACAGAATTGGTCCAAAAAGTGCGCTCTCCGCTTGCCTTTTGATATTGTGCAATTTCATTGTAGGTAGCTTGCCATTGCTGCACGTCATGTTGTTTTAGTGCTTTCCCTGAAAGTAACGGATTAAAATAAATGATAATGGCAGTAAGGGCAATGATAATGGCAGCCAGATGAGGAAACCATTTTTTCTGCAAAAGTGAATTCATGTGTTTTTGTTTAAATTGGGTTAAACACCCCTATTTAGCTGAAATAGCGGGTTTTCTGTTGCCGAATATATGTTTTGTCTGTTAACCCGCAAAATATGATAAAAATCAATCATAAAATTAATGTTTGTATGAATGTCAAAATAGGGTAAAATGGATGTAAACAAAACATACGGGCCCATGGAATTAACTTTATTTGCACCCACTAAAATTAACCCGATTCATTATATCCAATCTAAGTCAATGAAAAAACTATTACTTCTTTTAACAGCCGTCTTGTTCATCAGCCAATTACATGCCCAAAATGTCGATTCAGTTTCGATGGGAGGCGGAACAACTGCTTATCCTTTGGATGTGTATTATAATATTACCACCGGATCCAAGGATACAGCAAGAAATAACAACTGGCATATTGCGTTCTCCGTGCGTAATGCACAGCCACCAATGAATGTATTACTTGCTGCTACCGTGCGCATCAATATGGCTCGTGGGGTTACGGTATACAAATCAAACCAAGGTCCTGATTCCTGGTCCAGTTTTGATACGACTAACTGGAGAAACTGGAATGTGGTTAGAGATAGCGACACATCATGGGATGTTGGAGCCTTAAATCAGGGAAGAACCAATGGGTTTGATTTCGGCTGGGGAGACTACAATATGAATACGCACCATATTGATGGAAAAGTGATCTACCTTTTCGCAATTAGAAATGGTAGCAATACCGTATTTAAGAAACTCATGATTAACCAGCTTACCCGCGATACGGCTTGGAACTTTACTTTTGCTAATCTAAACAATACAGATAGCAACAATGTGCGTTTTAACAAGGCTGCTTATACCGGTAAAATGTTTGCGTATTATAATTTATTTACTAAAACTTTATTTGATCGAGAGCCATTAAGAGCCAATTGGGACTTATTGTTTACCCGCTATCATGCTAGGGTAAATTACCTAGGCTCCGATACTTTTTATAATGTAACAGGTGTACTAATCAATCCTACAAATGTGATGGCTGCCCGTGTTTCAGGTCTACAGCGTGATAGCGTTAATCGTAGCAAAGTTACAGCATACATTTCTATCATTAATACCATTGGTTGGGATTGGAAAGTTTCTCCTATGGGTCCGCCAACACCATCATGGCCTATTGTTGATACATTGGTGTTTTTTGTAAAAAAGGGCAATCTTATTTATAAATTGTTATTTGACAGATTTGATGCAAATCCTAATATGATTGTTTTCAACAAATCATCTATAGATGTTACTTCGGTAAGTAAGGTAAGCAATCCTGTTGCAAGTGTATTGGCGTATCCCAATCCTGCCAAGACGGATGTAACCATCAAGGTTATAACAGAGGCCTATAATGCCCGTCTTTCAGTTATTGATATAACCGGGAAAACTGTTTACCAAACATCCATGGAAGTTGCAGACGATGGTTTTCTCTCACAAGTTAAGACCGATCAAATAAGTAAAGGTATTTACTTTTATCATGTAGAAACCCCGATAGGAATGGTAACCGGCAAATTTATTGTGGAGTAATCCTACTTGGAAAATATTTTTTCATATGGTTTAAAAACAACACTCACCATGTTTTGCATGGTGTTTGTTGTTTTTGTGCCCTCTATGGCACAGCAAGCGGACACCGCAAAAAGTAAGCAATTAGATGATGTGGTGATAACGGGGCAGTATGGCGAAAATTCCCTTTCGCAATCGGTTTACAGGGTAAAGGTAATTGGGCAAAAAAGAATTGAGCAGCAAGGTGCAGTTAACCTGCGTGATTTGTTAAACAATGAACTGAATATGCGTATAAACAACGACCCCGCACTGGGTAGTGGTTTAAGCATTCAGGGCATCAATGGGCAAAACATAAAAATTATGATTGATGGTGTGCCCATTATTGGTCGTGAAGGAAATTTTATCGATCTCAATCAGCTTAATCTAAATAATATTGAACGAATAGAAGTAGTTGAAGGGCCCATGAGTGTGAGTTTTGGAACCGATGCACTGGGCGGTGTTATTAATCTTATTACAAAGAAATCATACAAGCATCAGGATCAACTAGGAGCCAAAATATACTACGAAAATATTGGGCAGTATAACCTGAATTTATTTACAAGTATCTATTTGAACAGAGAATGGCGTTTGGAGGTAAACGGATCAAGAAACTTTTTTGAAGGCTTTGCTCAAAATGAGGATTCACGCGTAAAACTATGGAAGCCACGCACACAATATTTTGGAGATTTAAGTATATCTAAAAAATATTCTAACTCATCGCTCCGTTTAACCGCTAGTATTTTGGATGAGAAGGTTACCAACAGAGATTCCGGAACCATTACACCTTATAGCGCATACGGAATAGATCAGTATTATTACACCAGAAGGGCATCAACTGCGGTATTTTATGAGCGAAAACTTTTTAGCAACCATTCACTACATGTAGTGGCCGCCTACAACCATTACAGGCGCATTGTAAATACTATTAGAAAAGATCTTGTTACACTGGAGGAATCGCTGATACCTGAAGCTCACTTGCAGGATACAGGTTACTTTAGTAATATAATGAGTAGAGGAACATTCTCCAGAAATAAGGATAAGGCTAAATATAATTATCAGTTTGGTTATGAAGCAACGCATGATCAGTTTAACGGTAGCCGCATTGCTAATGGTAGTCAATCTATTACAGATATCAGTGGTTTTGCCAGTATGGAACTTAAGTTCTTTCAGCGGCTGCTGGTTAGGCCCGGAATACGTCTAACCTATAACAGTAAGTATCAGGCCCCGCTTATACCTTCGATAAATATTAAATGGGATATTCGCTCGGACCTAAGCCTTCGTGCTTCCTTCGGAAGAGGATTCAGATCACCTACGTTAAAGGAATTGTATTTAAGCTTTACAGATCCTGCACACAATATTAAGGGTAACCCAGATTTAAAAGCTGAAACGCAAAATAATTATCAGGTAAGTCTAACACACCAGCATAGAATGCAGGACCAAATGCTTAAAATGGATGTCGCATTTTTTTACAATGAAATCTTTAACAAAATAGATTTAGTTTTATTAAACAGCACCAATGTGGAGGCACGTTATTCATCCATCAGTGATTTTAGAAATGTCGGTACTAATGTTACAGCTGAATATGTGGCACCAGATTATGCAGTGAGTTTGGGCTATGCACTCATAGGTATCAATAATACTTTTACCAATCTATTGGAGTCTGACAAGTATTTTACAACCCAGGAGTATCGTTGTAATGCGCGTTATCTGATTCGAAAAATCAAAACGCAGATTTCATTGTTTTATAAGTATAATTCCCGCATGCAGCTATTTCAATATAATATTAACGAAGGGCAGGTTAGAACCGGTTTTATTCAAGGATTTGCTTTGTTTGATTTAACAGCAGGCAGAAGTTTTTTTAAACAAAAACTGGCTATTCAAACTGGCATAAAAAATATATTGGATGTGCTCAATGTTCAGGCCAGTTTAGTTACTGGTCCGCATGCACCGGCTGGAAACAACGCTGCAGTAGCAATGGGTAGAACTTACTTTTGTGCAGTTCAATATCAATTAAGTATAGATAAGCGATGATTAAAGTTAGATATACCGCATATATGTTGACAATGGCTATTTTCTTTTCATCATGTGAGAAGGAGGAAGTGCCCATTAAATTACCACCTAAAGATCATAATGTTGGTATGATGAGCGTTGATTTAGGCACAGAATACGATAAGCAGGTTTATATTAATCTTGACTCAGGAATAGTTCAATCAGTAGATAATAATTTATGGGATCTAAGTTTTGATGCAGCACCGGAAGGTTTTGCTATTTATATAAATGGAGGCAAGAATGTGTTGGTAGCAAATACCGGTAGCACAGATTTTTCTGATATCAGAATCACTTCTGAGTTAAATTGGCGCTGGGATGAGTCTTCAGGCAATCCGGATTCACTTGCGTTGAGCAATTGGTGTAATCTGCATAATCGCAGATCATATGACAGTGTTTATGTTATCGATAGGGGAATGGGATCAAGCAATGCCAATAATTATTTTAAGTTTAAGATAATTGCTGTGACACCGCAGAAGTATGTTATTTCAGTTGCAGATATGAAGGGCAGATTTATTAAAGAAACAAATGTTTATAAGTCTCCTGATAAGATGCTGGTATATTTTTCATTCGATAACGGGGGTACATATCATAATTTTGAGCCCTCTATTCACCAATGGCATTTTAAGTTTTTACGTTACCGGTGGGTTTATTATGAATTTACCCCACCGCTGCTGTATCAGGTTACAGGTGTTCATTTAAACAAACGAATGTTTGATGTAGCGGTAGATAGTACACTCCAGTTCTACGATATTAAGTTCGACCACTCCTTGAGTCCTACACTTTGTTATTCAAATGACAGGGATCAAATCGGGTTTGAATGGAAGTATCCTGATTTTACACCAAATGGTGTGCGCTATCGAACCAGAAGTTATATTAATTACTTTTTAAGACACCAGCACATGCATGCAACCGTTTATAAACTTCGTTTTCTCGATTTTTATGACGATAAAGGAAATAAGGGCTCGCCACGGTTTGAATTCCAGCTACTGCATTAAACATTATGCACAGTAGGTTAGCAATGCTTGATTATTTGATACGTAAACGAACATCCACCAGTCTTGTTTTATCAGTAGATACAATGGTGAATTCAAACTTTTCAATTTCAATAATTTCACCTCGTCTGGGTATATTTTCATACCTGGCAAGAATGTAGCCACCCAAGGTTTGGTAATCACCTTCAGGTATATGGAGGCTGTATTTATCGTTCAGGTAATCTATTTCAAGGCGGGCATTAAATAGAAATTCCTTTTCGCTGAGTTGCTTTTCGGTAAGTTGCTCCACATCATGCTCATCTTCTATCTCACCAAAAATTTCTTCCATAATATCTTCAATGGTTACGATACCTGCAGTAACACCTAGTTCATCAACCACCAGTGCAATACTTTTTCTTGAGCGTGTAAAAATATTCAGAAGTTCATTGGCAGCCATCGTTTCCGTTGCTATTTCTATTGGTATTAGAATGGAACGAATGGTCTGTGGTTTTTTAAACAGATCTTTCTGGTGCACGTAACCAATTATATGGTCTACATTGTTGTTATGCACAAGGATTTTTGAAAGTCCTGTATTCACAAATTTCATATACAAGTCATCAACACTTGACTGTATGGAAATACTAACCAGTTCTGTTCGGGGGGTCATGCAATCACGTACCTTCACATTGGCAAAATCCAGTGCGTTCTTAAAAATCTCTGTATCCACATCTGCATCTTCGTCCAAATCTTCTACGCTGTCTGAAATATACTGGTCTAAATCTACCTTGCTAAAAACCGGTGTATTTTCGGTAAAATTTAATTTAAATAAATTGTTCAGAATAAACTTTGCTAGCCAGGTAATAAAATGCACCAATGGCCAGAACAGATAATATGTGAGCAAGAAAGGAACAGCCAGCACGCGCAATACAATATCAGGGTTTATTCTGAATAGAGCCTTAGGAATAAACTCACCCATCACCAAAACAATAATAGTGGATACAACAGTTGATATAAACAATAGCAGAAATTTCTTCTCCGCAATACCGGGTAATATATCATGTAGAATGGGGTCAAGAAAAGCACCCATATAAATACCATATAAAACTAAGCCCAAATTATTGCCAACAAGCGTGGTGCTTATGAAACGTGAGGGATTGCTTACAAACGGTGATAGTATTTTAGCTGATAAGCTACCTTGCTTGTTTCTTAGTTCAATCAGCAACTTATTTGCGGTTATAAATGCAATTTCAATTCCGGAAAAAAACGCAGAAATGAGGATGCTAATAGTGATGATAAGAATGGTGTTTGAATCCATGAGTTTCAAAAATAAGGTAAGCGGCTCAATTAATCACTATGGCTTTCCATCACCTTTTTTCCTGCGATAATAAAATATTACTCCAAACAGGATGGCCATGATAAAATATAAATAGCCCTTATCTTTCATTACATGTTCAAAAATGCTAATATAAATACCAACCAGAAATGATGATATTGCCAGCACCAGCCAATTATAGAAAATGATGCGTTTCATGGTTTCTTTAAGTTGATGGTTCCCCTGATTTTGAAAATCTTGTATTCTGTAAACTCAGTATTGGACTCAAGTCCATCGCCTAGTATAATCTGATCGGGAGTGGTAATGCGAATAAATTTATCGGTATAAATCTTTTGTGTGGTTTCATCCCAGGTAAGTAATTCTGTTCTCAGCGTATCGCCTTTATTATTAACCAAGATTACATCATCCCGCGCCACCATCTTACGCTCTCGATCGAGGCGGATGGCATATTTGGATTTAAGATAACTTTCAACTTTTTTATTTTTATTTAAGAAGTAGGCAGTCATACCTTGCTTCATAACGGTTTCATTTCTCTCTTCATTGGCATAACGCTCCATCATGGGTGCAAAAATTTTGGCCTTAACATAACCGGAGTCGGTATAATTAATAACCATATTTTTACCTGTTTCCAGCGGCATGTTTCTGCGATCTGTCATCACCTTCACTTTATCCGCATCATTAACACCACAGGCAGCCGTTAAAAAAAAACCAATTACAATTAGTAGCGATTTAGTCATACTTATAGCGGGTAAACCACTTGTCGCTAACTGAAACACCAAGTGTAAATCTGAAATATTCTTCTTGAATTAACCCAACTTTAGTGGTGCCGCGCATGAGGTATTCAAAACCAATGTTTAGTTTGTTTCTTGATTTACCAAGCGGCAGGCCAAGACCAACAGACAGGCCCAGATTGCCAATATTTTCACCGTCAATCTTAAGGCTGCCGTTGTTATATCTGATACCAGCACGGTATTCAACCCTGCTGAAATAATTTTTAAAATCGAGATAATTGGGTACCCAAGATCCGCCTGCATTTATGCCAAAAGAATTAAACAATGAATCGCTGGATCCAAAGATTCTGTAATCACTCCATTGGGTATAATTTGCCTCTGCACCCACAAACCATTTATCTTTTTTATTTAAGCCAATACCCAAAGCGTATGATGCAGGTAAAATAATATTACCTGAAATATTGTTGCGATAATCAATGGTATCAACCACTCCAATTAAGCCGCCAATACCCATCGATTTAACAAAAAATTCACGTTGTGCGCTTAGATTACTTTGTTGCATTATGCTTCCGGCAATAATTACACGGTAATTGGTGTCTTTTAGGTTATGCTGGTATTGAAAACTATATTGAAACTGAAAATCTCCGGCAATAATGCGGTTCTGATTTTCAATATTGAATCGCTTAAATTCACTAGGAATAATTAGCGTTTGCGTGTTTTCAAGTGTTCCAAAAATATAGGAAGCCTGTATACCGGCAGAGAACCCCTTGAACAATGAAATTCCTGTACCTCCGTAAAAACGGGTTAACCCGCCCATACCTTTTTGTTTAATGGTAGCAGTATAATCAGGAAAAATAGCTTTGCTGCTCACGTCATAACCCATATTGCTATATGGGTCTAAGCCAAATCCAAATCCCCATTTTAACTTGTATGAAAGAGGAAAGGCAATTCTGAAATAGCTAAATGAATAACTTTCAACTGGTGATGAGCTGGTTGCATTGGTTAGTGTTCCGTTGCTATATTCTGCACCAGCCTCAATAACTGTTTGCAGCAAGCTGCCATAGGAGGCAGGATTGGTTGAGTTTATTTCAAACGGATTATTTAGCGTAAGGCTTAACTGGCCCATGCCAAATTGTTTAACTGTACCGCCAAAATGCTGTTCCCCGATACCAAAGGCAGAATATGGCGAACGGGTGAAATTTTGTGCCATCGCTGCAAGTGGTATAGCAATCATACAGAAAACCAGCCTAATGGCATTATTTAACATTGTAATGGAGTATTTGGTTAAGTCCTTCCAACACAAGATTGGGGGCAGCAAATATGTTGTTTTTTAGCTGTTTCTGCAAAATACCTGCATTGCCACCGCAAAGTAGGGTTTGCAGTTCCCGATAGGTTTCTTCATAACGGCTGATGCGCCCATTTATTTCATCAATCAACCCAAAATAGGCTCCGGCAAGCAGGCAAGCAGCGGTGTTTTTACCTGTAATTTGTTCAGGTATCTGCCACTCAGGAAGCGGTAGGCGTTGTGTAAAGGTTTGCATGGCGCGCAGGCGCATGTGCAAACCGGGCGAAATAGCACCTCCTTGATAATGTCCGTCAGCAGTTAACAGATCATATGTAACACAGGTGCCACTATCAATTACCAATACCGGCTTATCCGGATGCCTTGCCTTTGCCCCTGCAATACCAGCAAGTCTGTCGGCTCCTAGTGTTTGTGGAGTTTCATAATCGTTGATGAATGGCAACGGGGTATGAGCGGAAAATATCAGACAAGGCAAGGGAGCAAGTAATTTCTGAATAAGATTGGAATCAACCGATACAGAACTGATGATGGCAACGGATGCATTATGCAGGTGCGCTGTTATGTTACTTACATCGATTAGTGGCAGCACATGTAAGGATGCAAGCTCATTGCCGTTAAAATGTGCAAGTTTGATGAGTGTATTACCTGCATCTACCACCAATGTGTGTTTTATTGCAGCCATGTAATTTCTTTATTACTGAAATTTGTAACAGTTTTACCGGTTTGTACGCGTAGGCTGCCTTCTTCATTAATACCCATAGGAATGCCCTCTTCCGGTTCTTTATCTATTAAAAAGCGAGTTTGCAAACCTTTACGGTACATAACTTGTTCGTAAGCAGCAATAAGTGCTCCCAAATCCTGCATATACATTTTGTTAATGCTGCGCTGCAAGCAATTAATCAATAATTTTAGCAGGGATTTTAGCTCATAATTTGCACCGGTTAGCTGTGCCAAGGATGTGGCATTGCTGCTTGTAAAATGTGTTTGGTTTATATTCATCCCAATGCCGCAAATGCTTTGCCTGATAAACTCTCCCTGCAGGCTGTTTTCTATTAGTAAGCCGGCAATTTTTTTATCACCCGCATATATATCATTTGGCCATTTGATGCTTGCCTGCCCATTGGCATATGCAGAAACGAATTCATGCACGCCTAAACTTAATGCCAGGTTTATTTTTACTTGTTCCTGCGCATGTAGGTTGTGTGGGAATAATACTATGCTTACCGTAAGATTCAGATCTTTTGCTGCTTCCCACTTATTTTCTCCCTGACCCCTTCCTGCATATTGGTAATGAGCACAAATAACCGCTCCGTCATCACAGGCGCCCCGCTCGCATAAGTGTTTGGCTATGTTATTGGTAGAATCTGCTTCATCTAGCCAAATGACAGAAGATCCAATGTGATGTTGCAAAATGTTTACCTTTGCAGCCAAAGATAGAAAAAATGGCGAAGAAAGAACCTGCAAAAAAGAAAGCAGCACCTAAAAAAACAGCAGTAAAAAAAGTAAGTACCAAGCCCAAAGCAGAGCGACCCAAAACAAAGAAAGTTGCAGATGTTACTACCTATAGCAGCATGGCACTTGCAAAGGCTGTGGCACAGGGTATGTTTGAGTTAAAGGCAGAAGACATTAAGATACTGGATATGCGAAACATTGATAAGGCATCAGCTGACTTCTTTGTTATTTGTCATGCAAAATCAGATAAACAGGTGGAAGCTATTGGTGATTCAGTAGAAGAAGAAGTTTTTAAAATATTTAAAGAATGGCCGTGGCACCGTGAGGGCTATGAAAATTTGGAGTGGGTGTTATTGGACTATATAGATGTGGTGGCGCATATTTTTCAGCAGGAAAAGCGCGAGTTTTATGCAGTAGAGGAACTGTGGGGCGATGCCGTAGATATCCCTTTTGAGGGAAAATAGACGAATGAAGCGATATGCGAGAAACGAGAAAACAGAAGAAAGATCGATGCGCTAAAAGAGCAGAGAAGTGTGAAACGAAATTCAATGCTGAAATTTGAATGTAAATAGTGCGGTTGTGAACTTTGAACGGCTAAAACTTAACAGCTGATTCTAAATTAACCCATAAAAAGCCGATCATACAACCTTTCAACCTTGTTGTCTTCTAACCTTCTAATTTTCCCTTCCCCTTAATTTTATTATTTTCGTTGCAATGACTACAGAGCAGCAACTTGAATTGTCTATTGTAATGCCTTGCCTAAATGAGGCTGAAACAATTGGTGCATGTATTGAAAAAGCAATACGTTACTTAAATCAGCATCATATTAGGGGAGAAGTAATTGTTTCTGATAACGGAAGTACCGATGGCTCCATTGCTATTGCCGAAAGGCTTGGCGCCCGTGTGGTGCATGCTACTGAAAAGGGTTATGGCAGCGCATTGATGTATGGGATAGAAGCAGCATTTGGCAAATATGTAATCATGGGTGACTCGGATGATAGCTATGATTTCTCTGCTCTCAATCCTTTTCTTATAAAACTACGTGAAGGTTACGATTTGGTGGTAGGCAACCGCTTTAAAGGCGGAATTGGCAAAGGTGCCATGCCTTTTCTGCATAAATATTTAGGTAATCCGGTCTTGTCATTTATTGGCAAATTGTTTTTTCATTCACCTGTAAATGATTTTCATTGTGGTTTACGCGGCTTCAGACAGGATATCGTCTCGCTGTTAAATCTCCGTACCACGGGCATGGAGTTTGCTAGTGAGATGATTGTGAAAGCAAGCTTATTTAAGTTGCGTATCTGCGAAGTGCCAACTACGTTGAGTGTGGCTGGTCGTAGCCGCCCACCGCACCTGCGCACTTGGCAAGACGGCTGGCGGCATCTACGCTTTTTACTTATTTACAGTCCGCGCTGGCTTTTTTTATATCCCGGAATATTGTTGATGCTAACCGGTATGCTATCAGGCGGATTTATTATGAATGGCCCTGTTCATTTGTTTAATATTTATTTTGATACCAACACCTTGCTTTATTCAGGAGCTGCTGCCATTATTGGTTTTCAGTTAATGGTGTTCGGAATTTTTACGCGCAGGTATGCCATTCAAACTGGATTAATGCCCGACCAAAAAACAATTTCTCTGGTAGAAAAATGGCTAACTCTGGAACGAGGAATTGTAGTTGGTGTGCTCATTACCCTTGCCGGTGTTGCAGGTTCTGCTTACTCTTTGTATCTATGGGATCAGGTTGATTTTGGAACACTGGAATATTCTTCAATTCTGCGTGTTGTTATACCATCGGTTGTTTTTATTATTCTGGGCATTCAAACCATTTTCTCAAGTTTCTTTTTAAGTGTGCTTTCCCTTAACCGCAAGCGATGAAGGCGTTTGATTACTGGCTGCAAAAAAAAAGAATTGCACAGGCTGCGGCATTTATTAATACAGGCGCTCATGTGTTAGATATTGGTTCATATGATGGCGCACTCTTTAAGCAACTGTACGATAAAAATATTACTGGAGCTGGCGTAGATCCTCTGGCTAAAACGGCCGGTTATGGCCATTACCGCTTGGTAAAGGGTTTATTTCCACAGGCATTTCAACCCGATGAGTTGTTTGATTGTATTACCATGCTGGCTGTTTTGGAGCATATTCCGGTAGGGGAGCAGCCTAAACTTGCCCAAGCCTGCCACCAACACCTGAAACCAAAAGGCAGGGTAATTATTACGGTTCCTGCGCCACAGGTAGATTATATATTGGCAGTTTTGCGCTTTTTGCGCATCATAGACGGCATGTCGCTGGAGGAGCACTATGGCTTTAAAACAACAGATACCCCGCACATTTTTTCTTCACCTCTATTTAAACTCCTCAGCCACAAAACATTTCAGTTTGGGCTTAATCATGTATTTGTATTTGAAAAAGTATCATAAAGGTCTTTTCTTTACAACTTATTATTAAGCAGCAAGTATTGTGAGCAATTCAATTAAAGTAGCAGTTATTGGTGCCGGTCCTGCCGGTATCACAGCTGCATATCAATTAAGCAAAGAAATATCATCGGTTGATATATATGAGGCCAGCTCGTCTGTTGGGGGCCTTGCCAAGTCGGTTGAGCTATGGGGGCAAACTGTTGATATTGGTCCGCACCGTTTTTTTAGTAGCGATACAAGAGTAAACTCTTTATGGCTAGAGGTTGTAAAAGAAGACTATGCTATGGTAAACCGCCTTACGCGTATCCTCTATAAAAACAATTTATATTTCTATCCAATTAAAGCACTTGACGCGCTTAGTAAACTGGGCCTATTTGAAGCAGCACGCTGTATGCTTAGTTTTGGTCTGGAAAGAATATTGCCAACCAAGGATAAGAGTACGTTTGAAGGATGGGTGCGCAGCCGCTTTGGGAAAAGGCTCTATGAAATATTTTTTAAAACCTACAGCGAAAAACTTTGGGGTATTCCCTGCAATGAACTGGATGCTGATTTTGCAGCACAACGCATTAAAAAACTCTCCTTGTGGGAGGCGGTAAAAGCGGCACTGTTTGGTGATAAAGATAAAAAGCACAAAACGCTGGTGGATGAATTTGCTTACCCATTGCAGGGAACAGGTATGGTTTATAATCGGATGGAGCAGCTGATTAAAGAAAAAGGTGGCAAAGTATTTTTAAAAACACCTGTAAAGCGTGTGATTGTTGAAGGTGGCATGGCCAAGGGGCTTGAACTGGAAAACGGTGAGATAAAATATTACGACCATATTATTTCTTCCATGCCACTTACGCTGCTGGTAAGTCGCATTGATGAAGCACCCCAGCAAATAAAAAGTCTGAATGCACAACTGCGTTTCAGAAATACCATTATTGTTTTTGTTGAGGTAGATGCAACCAATTTGTTTGAAGACAATTGGCTGTATGTGCATTCAACAGATTTACGCACCGGGCGTATTACCAATTTCAGAAACTGGGTACCTCAATTATATAAGGATAAAAAAACCAGCATACTTGCTTTGGAATACTGGTGCTATGACGAAGATGATTTCTGGAAATGGACAGATGAACAGTTGAACAATTTAGGTATGGAGGAAATACGTAAAACCGGATTAATTGGCGAGGCAAATATTTTACATGCACATACGTATCGCATACCACGTTGTTATCCTGTATACTCAAAAGGGTACAAAGAAATTCTGAGCCCTGTTGAGCAATACCTAAGCAGCATTCAGCATCTACATGTAATTGGCCGATATGGTGCGTTTAAGTATAACAACCAGGATCACTCCATTTTAATGGGTATGCTGGCAGCTGAAAATATTTTAAAGCATACCAAGCACAATCTTTGGGAAATAAATACTGATTACGAAAGTTATCAGGAAAGTTCAGTTATTACTAAAACCGGGCTGGTAAAAAAATGAGTAAGAAAAACACAAGTAAACCGGCCGCTGAGCCGGTAAAAACAGTAAGTGATCAGGAGCTTACTTTTTTGTTTGTTTCAAAAGGTACTGCTTCAGATGCCAACCTGATTGCTCAGGCTATATTAAAGGTGCGAACCGAAGCCTCATTGGTAGTAATGGATTGGAGTTGTGATGCAGAAACCCAACAGGCTATTGCTGCACTCAGAGAGAAAGGACGCTGTCATGTAATAAAAAATATGGATGAGTGGCAGCAACACGCGGGGCAAGTAGTTTATGTGGTAGATGATGCTGCTTCATTTAATCCGCAAGCAGTAGTAACCTGTTTTGCTGCACAAAAAAAATCGTTCACACATACAGATGCAGTTTATGCAGGTGAGTTTAACAAACAGTCGGGTAAGTTACCGCTTTCTGTTTTTCAAAAAGCAGGTATTGGTTTATACAATTTACTGGCTTCAATGCTGCTGCCTGCAGGCATCAAAGATTTTACACATCCATTTATATTTTTTGGCAAGGATGCAGCATTAAAAGGTATTACATCCGGTCATACCAAAAGTATCTCCGTTTGCAGCAGGCTGGCTTATTTGCAAACACCTTTCATATCATTAAACCTTACAGGCAAAGAACATCCTTATCGAAAAGTTCGTTTTAATGTAATTAGCAGCAATATACTGGCCCCGCGCATTAGCTGGTTTATTAAAGATCCGTTGGTGCGTTACGGTGTAGAAGATGCCGCAGGTTATCAGCCATTATACCGTTTGCTTTTTGTGGCCTTTTTTCTGTTTGCATTTATTGCCATGCCATACTTGAGTCAGGATTTTGGTATTACATGGGATGCAAAGCGCCACAATCAATATGGCTATCAGATGCTCAATTATTTTACCTCATTTGGCAGTGATTCTACCGCATTATCTGCTACATCACCCATTCAGGAGTTTAGATACTACGGTGAGCATTTCAATGTAATCAGTGCATTTTTTAATACTTATTTTGGTGTGCTGGGTGAGTTTGAAATGCGCCATTTGCTTAATGCTTTGTATGGATTGCTGGCCATGTTATTTGCAGCATTGGCTGCCAAAGAAATCACCTCCTGGCGTGGAGGCTTTTTTGCTTTTGTATTGATTTTTTGTAGTCCCGTATTTTTCGGACACAGCATGAATAACCCAACGGATATTCCTTTTGCAGCGGGTTCTGCTATGGCACTTTATTATTTATTAAAGGTGCTTAAAAATTTACCTGCACCAACATTATCGCATCTGGTATGGTGTGCAGCAGGTATAGGCATGGCCATCGGATCTCGTGTGGGTGGCATCATCTGGTATGCCTACACCGGTTTGTTTCTTGGCTTGGCATGGTTGTTTATTGCAAAGAAAGATGGCATGGGTAAAGCCATTAAAATGATTTGGCCTTATGCACGTATCTTATTGCTTATCGTGATTATTGGTCACTTGGTTGGTATTTCCTTATGGCCGTTTGCCCAGCAAAAACCATTTACCAACTGGTATGAGGCACTTAAAAAATCAACTGAGGGTGCTTACTTTACCTATAACCATGAATTATTTGAAGGTGTTCGGATGTACATGGCCAACGTGCCCTGGTATTATTTGCCTAAGTTTATTTTTATTAATACACCGGAAGTGGTTTGGGCCGGTTTGCTTTTACTCGTGCCGCTTATCTGGGTTTTAAAGAAAACGTATACCCGCTGGTACCTCATTGGTGTGGTATTATTTGTTGCAATATTTCCTATAGCTTATGCTGAGGTTCAGAGCATGTATTATTATAATGGCTGGAGGCATTATCTGTTTGTATATCCGCCAATTGTGGTGTTGGCTGCTTGTGGCTGGGATGCCTTGGGCGCTGTTATCAGAAATAAAATGGCATCACATCTTGCATTGGCAGGCGTGCTGGTTTTAAGTATGCTTCCGGTTTCGTGGATGATTGCCAATCATCCCAACCAATGTGTGTATTTTAATACCCTTAGTGGCGGAACCCGGGCAGCTTATGGTAAATACGAAATGGATTATTACTCTAACTCATGCCGTGCCGCAGCAGAATGGCTTTCCAAGCAAGAGCCCAATAAAAAATTACTGGTAGGCATCAATAATGAACCACTTACTGCATCCTACTATGCCAATAAGTTTAATCCCAATATGGAGTTCAGGTGGATGCGAGAGTATGAGGAACAAAAAATCCCTTGGGACTATGCTATCCTAACCTCACGCACATATTCTTCAAAAGAGTTGGCTAATGGAGCATTCCCTCCTAAAGGAACTGTTTATACAGTTGAAGCAGATGGCATGCCGCTGGCGGCTGTTGTTAAAAGGGAAAATGACTGGATGCCCAAGGGGTATCAGGCATTTGAAGCCAGAAATTATGATACCGCACTTATCTGTTTTAGGAATGCCGAAGCCTACAACCCAAAAGATGAAGAGGTTTTTCGCATGCTGGGTTTAACTTTCATGGCGATGCGTAATGCAACAGAAGCCACCAGAAGTTTAAATAAAGCCATTGATATATATCCTGAAAATTACATGGCATGGTCGGCTCTGGGCTTGGTAGAAATTAACCTAAATAAAAATCCGGATAAAGCTATTGAATATTTTAGAAAAGCCAATGAGTATAAGTTTAATTATACCGATGCATACTATTACACAGCCATGGCATACTATCAGAAAAAAGATTTTTCTGAAGGAATAAAATATCTGGAGATGGCAGTAAAACGTGGCGGTGGTAGTGTGGCTGATGTTTATTATAATCTTGGACTCGGCTATTTTAATACAGGCAGTTATAAAAAAGCGGAAGACAACATGATACTAGCACTTACGCTGGAGCCTAACAATGCTATGTCATACCGCTTACTTGCAGAAGTGTTTAGCAAACAAGGTAAAAATGCCGAAGCTGAGGAGTGTATGAGAAGATATGCAGCACTGGGTGGAAAATAAGATTGAGAGAACACTGCATAAATATTTCAAACCTAACAACACGAAATCATCACATGCAACAAGTAACAGGTAAGCGAATACTGCTCGTAATTATTAACTGCATTATTCTGCTTAGTTTGTACGCACAAGATACCTTGCCAAAGGTTACTTCAGGAAAAGTAGAGCGCATCAGTAATTTTAAATCAGGATTTATCACACCACGTCATATTGATATCTGGGTTCCTCCGGGCTATCCGGATTCAGGTAAATATGAGGTTTTATATATGCATGATGGACAAATGCTATACGACTCTGCCAATACATGGAATAAGCAGGCATGGGAAATAGATAAAGTTGCTACAAAACTTATGCAATCAGGCAGGGTTAAGAACTTTATTGTTGTGGGGATTTGGAATGGCGGGCAAACCCGACACAGTGATTATTTTCCGCAGAAACCATTTGAGCTTCTCCTCAATAACACAGAACGTGATACCATTACCTCACAATTACAAAGTGCCGGGCGCATAACAACAGTATTTAAACCACAATCAGATAATTATTTGAAATTTATTGTGAATGAGTTAAAACCGATGATTGATAAAAGCTATGCAGTATATACAAAACCGGAGCATACATTTATTGCAGGAAGTAGCATGGGCGGGTTAATTTCTTTGTATGCCGTATGCGAGTATCCGGAAGTATTTGGTGGTGCAGCATGTTTATCTACGCATTGGCCAGGCACGTTTAATGTTTTAAATAATCCGTTTCCATTAGCCATGCAGCTTTATCTAACAACGCAACTGCCCGATTCCAAGGATCATCGTATTTATTTTGATTTTGGCAACCAGACGCTGGATGCACTATACCCACCTTTACAGAAAAATGTGGATGATATCATGCGCGCAATGAAATATAATCAAACCAACTGGATTACCTATTTTGATGAAGGTGCCGAACACAGTGAGCGTGCGTGGCGAAATAGATTGCATCTGCCGCTACTGTTTTTATTTTCGAGGTAGTTTTTACAGCACTAATTCATACATCAGCCAAAACCCTCAATTCCTTTTTAAGTACCCCTATTATGCGAATTGGTTTAATTCCTCATTGAACTGCAAACAATTCCTATATTCGTTTGCATTAAATTATCTTATGAATAAAAAGTTGGGTTTATTGGATTGTATCATGCTTATCATGGGCAGTATGATTGGGTCAGGAATTTTTATTGTACCTGCTGCCATGAGCCGCGATTTACAATCGCCTGCTATATTGCTTTTGGCATGGGTTGTTACGGCCTTTATTACAGTAATCGCTGCTTTGAATTATGGTGAACTTTCTGCCATGATACCTAAAGCAGGAGGTCAATATGTGTATTTGCAACGAGCTTATAATAACTTATTTGGATTTTTATATGGATGGACTCTTTTTGCCGTTATTCAAACCGGCACCATAGCTGCTGTTGCTGTTGCATTTGCCAAATTTACCGGAGTTTTTTTGCCAATTATTTCTGATAAGGTAGTGTTGCTTGATTTAGGAATGATACAGATACAATCGCAACAAGCTCTTGCCATGCTTGTGATATGGATACTTACCATTTTTAATTTTTTACCTGTTAAAAACGGAGCCATACTTCAAAATACATTCACCTTTACAAAAATTGGTGCCATTGTATTTCTGTTGTTGGCAGGCCTGTACCATTTGTATGGCAAAGGAATGCAACCCATTTCTTATGCGCTTCCTTCCGGTAATATTTCTTACTGGGGCTTATTTTGTGCTGCACTGGTTGGCTCCATCTTCTCTGCAGATGCATGGAACAATATAACGTTTACAGGAGGAGAGATTGCGCAACCACAACGAAATTTACCTCTATCACTGCTCATAGGCACACTCAGCGTTACTGCCTTATATGTTTTTATTAACTGGATTTATATCGGGGTATTACCTTTTGATGCCATAGAGCATGCTCCTTCAGACAGGGTAGGCACCTTACTATTGCAAACGGTTATGGGCGATATAGGCATGTATGTAATGGCTGCATTTATTATGATTTCTACTTTCGGCTGCATCAATGGTATTACGTTATCCGGTGCAAGGGTTTATTATGCTATGGCACTTGATGGATTGTTTTTTAAACGTGCGGCAACAAAGAATATTAACGATTCTCCGCAGGCTGCTCTGGTTATGCAGGCTATTTGGACCAGCATATTAACGCTTAGTGGCTCATACAGTGATCTGCTGGATTATGTGGTTTTTGCTGTGCTACTTTTTTATATACTCACTGTTGCCGGGATATTTATTCTCAGAAAAAAGGAGCCGCATACCATAAGACCTTATAAGGTTTGGGGTTATCCTTACCTTCCTGCATTATATATAATGCTGGCCATGTTTGTATGCCTGAGCTTACTAATTTTTAAGCCTTTATATACCTATCCGGGGCTTGCCATAGTCCTTGCAGGTATTCCTATATATTATCTGATTCGTAAAAAGTAATCACTACTTTTTACCCAATTAGGGTCTTCCGGGGATGATTCTTTTCTATACCTGATAAAATTTTATTTGCAATGGTTTTAATTCGCAGTAAAGATGGGAATAAAGAAGCTCTTTTTTATTTTATTGCATGCCATTGTCTTTGCTGCAAATGCACAACAGGATTCGTTGCGTAGTGTTTTTAGTTATGGGGCAACCCTTCATAAGGGCTTTATTTTTGCCCATAGCAGGGAGGTACAAAATACAGCCAATTCTTATCCTACAGGTTTTCAAATAGACTTTAACTGGCAACTGGCTGATGCCAAAACCTGGAATACTTGCTATTGCTATCCAAAAACCGGATTTTTTATCCAGTACTTTAATTTTGACAATCAGATTTTGGGCCATGCCATTACCACAGCCGCGTTCATTGAACCATATTTTTCTTTTACGAATCGCATCAATATGGCATTAAAGGCAGCAGCAGGATTATCTTATTTAACCAATCCGTATCATCCCGTAAATAATCCAAGCAACTTGTCATATAGTTTACCGGTTACCGGTTTTGTTTCATTGGGTTTGGGTGCTCACATTAAACTTTCGCAGCGTTTAAATATGAGTGCATATGTTCATTATAACCATGTATCTAACGGGGGTATCAAAGACCCGAATAAAGGTGTAAACTGGCCAACGGCTGCTTTGGGTATAGACTATAAGCCTATTGCAGCAGTTCTTCCTGTGAGGGAAAAAATAAGATATAAAAACTATAAGGGTAAGCCACCCCGCTTGGATATTAGTGCATTTTGGTCGAGCAAAACGGTTCAGGCAGGAGAGAAGGATAGATGGATGATTGGAGGAGTAGCTGCGCAGATGAGCAAGCAAATCGGCATATTTAATGCACTTACCTTCGGAGCGGAATGGAATATAGATAATTCACTCAGGGAAAGACTCAAGCGCGATGGGAAAACCGATATAAGCAATCAGCGGATGGCTATTACCGGTGGTCATGAATTTTTAATGGGTAAGATTATTTTTAGTCAGCAACTGGGTATTTATCTATTTAACCCAAGTGGATATTTTGATCCGGTTTTTCAACGTTATGGATTATGGTATCGATTTACCGAGCATTGGGGTGTGGGCATGAACGTGCTGGCACACCGGCAGGTTGCCAATTTCCTTGATTTCAGGTTAGTTTATAGTCTTTAAGGCTTGTTGCGTTCGCCTGCAGTTATTGCAATGGATAAGTTATTTTCTACTGGCACCTTTGGGCAAGAATAGCGATGGCTGTGCGCACAATATGGATAGTAGCTTAGGTTAAAATCTACTTCGGTTTCAGATGCGTTGGGTGAGTAGGATATATCCAGATAACGACCTCCTTCATAAGTTTCTTTGCCATTGGTAGCATCTGCAAAAGGAACAAAAAGTATACGTTGTGTACGCATTTTTTCATTCTGATATCCAATTAATGAGTAGGCTATTCCGTTTAGGGTAAAATTGAGCTGCGCAGCTTGGAAGTAAGGCCTGAAATCTCCGCGTGAATGGGGCAATTCAATAGCACCAGTATTGGGCAGCCAAAGTACTTTTGCTTTTACTTTAAAATGTTCATCGGGTGCAAAATGAAAGATTCCATTAAATGAAAGACGCTCTGAAGCATCTAATGGAGTTTGTGTGCTATCTGAGAATGTAGCGGCATATTGCTTATGCTGTTTTGTTACGGATTGGATATACGCCTTATCAGTTTTGTTGCAACCAATTAAAACGGGTAGCCATGCAAGTGCCAGAATAATTTTATTCATTTATTTCAATTTCCTGCGATTGCAATACATCCTTATTAGTTGCGCTGTTTCGATGCACAAAGGCTAGAATTTTTGTGTGTTTTTTCGTGATAATAAAGCGAGGTCTGTCGGAAGGGATATTATATAAGTAACGTTTTTTAATTACCCTGCCGGCTGTAAGTGTGATGCCTGATTTATTCAATAATTCACCTGTATAAAGCGTAAACATATCACGTAATACATGGTTGTGCACGTAAGCTGAATCAAACTTTTGTGTAATTATTCCATCTACAACGGTTTGGTATTCTTGCACATCAATCATACTGTCCTCCAGTAGCATCACACTTAAATAATTGGAGTCGGTTTGTGCCTGTGTATAGTGCATACTCACCTCAATCAGGATTTGATTAGCAGCAGCAGGCAGCTGCTTTATTTCAAGATTTACCGGAGTGGTGAGGGCGTCACGCTCTTTTATTTTGGCATTCCATATTGTTCGGTCGGTTAAGATTGCCAACTGATCAGTAAATTTTACACGGTCAACACTGCCGCGCGGAAGTGAGTTAGGAGTACCTATTATTTGTTCACAAATAGCTTTTCCTGCGTCTGTTCTAAAGTCCTGCTTGCTTATAAATGGAGTAGTAACCGGATCTACAAAAGATCCCAAAGCTGAAATATTAGGATGAATTACTACTAAATTTAATCTGCCTTGTAATTCAGTTTTAGTAGCTAGAGCAATTTTGGTTGCATCCGGACAATTTGGACATTTTACTCCTGATATATCCTCCAGCAGTGTGATTTTTCGTTGAGGTGCCGGAATATTATTATCTATATAGGTGGTATCAAATAATATTTTAGGCGGGTTATAATCTATAAATGGTGGTTCTTCTTCGCAGCTGCTAAAAAGCACCAACGCCATACCCCATGCAAGCAGATTTAATCTTTTCATTTGTCAAATTTAAAAATTTGTTGTCAAAGTAATTCGGCCCCCGCTAAAAGCAGGCTCTATGCGGCAAACACCACCGGTGCAATTAACACCCTGGGGCTGCTTTAAAAATGCCACGGTTAAGCGTGATGTTTTATAAGTGTAGGCAGCAAAAAAGTTGTAGTAATGAATAAACTCAAACTTTTCGCCTGGTCCAGGTTTATTGATGGTGCCATGTTCGATATTTATCAAATCACCTGCTGCAAACGACCAATGAGGTGCAATATTATATTCAATCAATGCATTCACAAACTTGCCAAGATCCTGATTGGTATGCATATATTGCCACTCAAACCTTAAAGAGCGCGTAGAATTAAACTTATAGGTAAATTCACCAAACGGAGTAATGGCATTAACATAAGGTGCTTTCTCCTGTGGTTTGCCCTCAAACAGTACCTGATTATATCCGATAAATTGAATGCCTGCCATCATTTTAAATGCAGAGGTAAATTTATAAGTTGCGTCTATATAAAACTCGCTGAATAAGCGCGTTGTGCTATCCCATTTAATTTCAGGTATGGCGTTTTTAAAATTAACTCCGCTAAGCATATTAACTGCAGATGTGTTTACATTCATGGCAAACTTTTTATTTGGCTTGAATGTAATTTCAAGTTGTGCGGCATTTTCACCAAGCTCCTGCACCACTGAGTTATAGCGAGCCAGTAATCTATACGTATTTTGGCGTGTTAGTGCAGGTAAATAGTTAATTACTGCACTATTAGGGAAAGGTTGTATTTCTAATGGATTAACACGTAACGGATACGTTTCAATTCTGCGTATTTGACCATTGATACCAAGACCTTTTGTTGCATAAGAAAGACTCGCATAATAAACGTTGCCTCCTTTTTTAACTAATGTATTGCTGTAATCTAAAATTGCTTCGGGCGACTTATTGCAATACTCCAGATAGAGTGTAAACTTTTTGTAGTTGAGTGTATTATAGATATTCCAAGAATACACATTATATGTAGGATTAAATCTTTTCTCAAGTGCATAGCCATTAATTGTATTAGCAATTTGGCTCATGGTGTTCTGGTCGAGTGTTCTATTTACCAAGGAAGCTCCCATATCCAAAATGGCATTTTCTGAAACAGGTAAACGGTATTCTACATTGCCTCCTTTGATAACAGGCTCTCTGAAATCAAAGCGGAATTTTTGTCTGCCTGTAAATGCTTTAATGCGTAAGTTTTCATTCGGGGTATAAACAATGCGTGCCCCTTGAATTGCAAAATCTATACCTATGTTACGATCTTCGTATGCACGAAAGATGAGGCCAGTACCAAACTGATCGTAAAAGTAACCTCCTGTGATACTGAATTTATCTATCTCCTTTGTTATTTCCCAATAGCCCAGTCCCTGATTTGTATATGCCTGAAAAGGATTGAATAGCGGAGAATTATTGAATAAATCATAACGAACAGTAAAGTTAAAGCCATGCAGTTTATAATTCATAAAGAGCCATGCTTCTGTAGATGACTTTTCTCTCAAATACTGTGTAGTGTTAGCTCCAATTCTATCATCACGCATATAGAATTGTGTATTCATCTGAAAATTGCCTGAAAATTGACCTTTGTCTGTTAACTCGCCTCCTTGCTGTGCTTTCAAGGTGAAAGAAGCAAGCATTAGCGCAACAACATAAATTTTTCTCATAATTGGGTTAAATGGCCCGACAATTATATGCATATTAAACAATATTCTACTGATTATCTTATCTGTTTTAAAGCTACTTATTCCTTCATTAATTTTAATTGAGTGGATATTTGCTCGCTATAAACAGTGATGACGTAAAGACCATTTTTAAGTTCACCAATTTTTAGTTCAACTTTACCGGATTCATTGCCCGGTCCATCAGCTACTTTTTTACCTTTAAAATCCGTTATATACCAGTATTGAATTGATTTATCACACTCAATAACAACATTTGTTGATGCAGGGTTTGGATAAATCATAACGTTTTTCTTGGCGGCATACCTATCAATCAACCCGGTTGAAAAACTATTTTTTAGCTGCAGGCTAAATGTATCAGTTGAAATACGCTGATAATTGCCAGTTGTTGCTACAACGCGCCAACTGCCATTATATGTTTTACCCTGACCAACACCAATTGAAAGTGCAAGTGTGCGCAGCTGCTGATTATTTAACACAAGTGTGGTATCATTTCCTCCGTTGCCTGATGCACTTTTATAATCGGGTGTTGCAAATAAACCGCTACTATCTGTTTTATCCAATTCCAGAGAATAGGTTGGCAAGGATACAATGGGCAAATTTATACTACGCTGCCACTTAAAGATTAATTGCGTTGCAGGCATGGTGTCAATATTCACTACACTATTGTCTGTTGGTAGCAGTAATGAATAAACTTCAAGTGAGTCATTTGTTTTAATATCTATCGGATAGCGCGGAATAATTTGATAGCCGTCAAACTGAAATGGTGCAAACATGCTTGAGCTTACTTGATTTCCAATGCCTGTCACCGAAAAAATGGAAGCTTTCGGTAGTGGCTGTCCTGCTACTGCAGATGTGCTCAGTATTCTAATTATTAATGTGTCAGTTGTTCCAACTTTAACAACTTTTACAGAGGAATTTACCGTGGGCCAGTTACTTCCTGCAGGAGCTGTAACAAACCTAAGCCGGTTTAACTGCACAAGTTTATTTTCTGTTGATTCATTTAGCGTATTTACTACTTCAGCCTTTTGAAGTTGTCGTGAATCGGTGAGTTTTATTACTGTATCCAGATTTTGAAAAACGGCAAGTCCTCTTTGCGTCCCAACCATTCCGCTAATCTGTAAACTATCGCCTTCCATAGGCGTGTAGCCAAATTTATTTGCAGGACTAATAATTTGAATACCTCCGCTACCATCGGCAAGCATAAAACTTAATCCATTAAATGTTTGATTAAATCCATAAACAAGTCCTCGGATGGTGGCTTCCTTATTTAAGGAATCTACAACTCCGGTTATCGGATTTGTTTTGTTGATGCTGCCAATGCTAAAAAAAGGCGATAGTGGCTTGGAAGCAACCTGAAGGCTTGCTGCAGAACTATACACAGAGTCAAAATCTTCTACTACCCATGCACTCACGAAATACTTTTTTGAATTACTCAATCCGGATACCGTTACAAAATTACTGTCTGCTTTATAAATGCAGTAAGCCAAGCTGTCAAACCTGTATGTGCTGCCGTTTTTAAATACAGGCGATGCAATAATGGAAACTATACCTGCAGTTTGAAGGCCGTGATTAATAATGGTGTCTTCCTTTAAGAAAAGGATGGTAGAATATTTTGTATTGTTATAACCCACAGGTTTTTGCCAGGTAATTCGTGCGCTTGTGGATGTAAAAGGTGTACTTGATAATTGAAATACAGGTTGGGGTAAGGGGACTTGTTGCGTAAATGAGGAGGTGGTAGCTTGTGAATATGCGGAATCTGCATCATTCACAATCAGTATCAGTATATGATATCTCTTTGCGTTTTGTAAGCCGAAAACAGTTACCTGTTGTAAATCGGTTTTGGCAATGCAAAATGCAGCTCCATCATTTTGATAAATGGTGCCTGCACCAATAACGTTATTAGCCTGATAACGTGAAACGGAAACAGTGGGTACCTGCACGTTAATATTACTATCAGCTTTTATAAAAACCAATACGCTGGAAGCAGCAGCATTATAGGCAGCCGGCAATGTCCATGAAATTTGCGTACTTGTAACCAAATCTCCAGTAAATGAGATATTGCTAACCGGTTGTGGTACACTTGCTGTTTGAAAAGAATCACTACTGATTATTGAATACGCAGAGTCGTTGTCTCTTGCTGCATAACCAATAAGATGATACCAGGTAGCCTGATTTAATCCGCGTAAAAAAACATGGTTACTATCACCTTTATAAATACATTTTGCTGCACTATCAAAAGGATATCGGCTGCTCTGGGTTGAAAGGAGATCATCTGACGCAGTAAATCTTCCAGGAGACTGATTAAGGTTGCCTGCTGCAGGTGCCGATCCTGCTTTAAGAAACAATAGCATGGTTTGCGCACTATCTGCATAGCCAATGGGCTTTGACCAGTTTATTATTGCTTGCTGCCTACCGATTTGACTAAAGGAAAAAGTAGGGATGGGATTTGGTTTGGGTATAACAGATGATGGTGTTTTAAATGTGATTGTAAAGTTATCAATAGCCAGGGCATCATCATTACCTGCCACATTTACATCAAACCAGCGCAGGTATAAAGTATCGCCATTATTTAAGGTTAAACTACCTATTTCAATACTACTGTAAATTCGCTGATTCGCTGTATCGTTTCCATTCTGAGCTCCGGCTGGAGTAGTACTGCCAAATCTTTTAGACACCAGATTCAGACGTGAGTCTTTTGTCCAAGTTCCATTGGCTGTTAGCAAACCGCCATTATTAATACCATAAAAAAATTCAGAACTATCAGGTGTAGTTCTGCTTCCACCTGTTCTCCATTGCTCCATGATAAAATTAAGCTCAACAGCATTAATGGTATTGCCGGTTTGATTGATATAGCGAGCTCCGATATTACTCAGTACACTTCCACTAGATAAACTGCCGAGTGCACGGTCAAACGCATTGGTATTGCCATAGCTATAGGTGTTACCTGTTGCAGCAGAACCAATATCTGCCGCATAAGTAGTATTGGCACTTGTGCCTGTTTCGGCAAATAGCCAACCATCCGGCAAGGGCAATGAGGCCACTCCAATTCTGGCAAGTGAGTCCATGTTGTTAACATAAGCTGTGCCTGGCTGTAGGATGCTTACCTGTGCAAACATCTGAAACGGAATGAAGGTAAATAAACTGCCAAATATTAGGATGATTCTCATAGCTTTCAAATTAAATGATTATTTGGTTAATATTGAGGGTCGTATTACTTCATAATATACACTCCTTTCCAATGACAGAAACCATAAAGTCAAAATGGTACTACCAGCTATTAGCAGCGCCACTATTGCTGCTGATGATGTTGCCTTTGTCCTTACTTTATTTGCTGTCAGACATGCTTTATTATATCATGTACTATATGATTGGTTACCGAAAAAAAGTTGTTTATACCAATTTGCACAATGCTTTCCCTGATAAGTCGGCTGCTGAAATTGATGCCATTGCAAAAAAATATTACCGTTATTTAATTGATTTGATGATTGAAACTTATAAAGTTGTAAACCTAAGTAAAAGGGAATTAAAAAGAAGATGCACCTATGATGAGGCTTCAGTGCAACTGATAGATTCCTTTTATCAAAATAATCAGAGTGTAATTATGGTATTGGGCCATTGGGGTAATTGGGAGTGGGGTGGCCATTCCTTTATGATGCATCATCCCTATCCATCCTATGTGTTATATCACCCCATTAAAAATCCGTTTTTTAACTGGCTTACAGCCAAAATTCGTATGCGTTTTGGCATGAACTTGCTCAATATGCATCTTGCTGCAAAAAAAATGATTGCCCTGCGCAAGCAAAGAACCATCACTGCATTTATAGCAGATCAAACTCCTTCCAATCCTAAGGATGCGCTTTGGCTCACGTTTCTTAGCCAGCCAACTCCCGTGCTAACCGGTGCGGAATTTATGGCAAAGAAATTAAACTTTCCTGTTGCTTATGCATCGGTAAAAAGATTACGTAGGGGTTATTATCATGTTTCTTTTAAGCTGGTAACTGATAATCCTGCTGCAACATCTGAAAATGAAATCACAGAAAAATATACAAGGTTGCTGGAACAAGATATCATCAGTTGTCCTGAAACATGGTTATGGAGCCACAGGCGTTGGAAGCACAATCCTCCAACTAGTGGTGCTGCTGAAAAATAAAAGTAGGAGAGATGCGATCCATTTTATCGGATATTTTCTTTAGTGCCTTGGGTACCTGCAGGCGTATGCCAAAGTAAACAGAACCACTGGCAATAAAATAAGTAAGTTTAGATTGGTTACCAAGTGGCATGTTGTATGCATCAGCCATGGAGGTTAAGCCGGCATAAAAGCGGTTTCCATTATAGCCAATACCAAACCTAGATAAGGCACGTGGTAATATTACCCAACGGCTACTCCCCGAATTATATTCAAGAAAAAGTTCCTGATATTGACTGGTTGCTCCCAAGCAAATGGAGCCCGTTATAAAAAATCGCTGAAAAAACACCAGTGTGTGTGAGTAACCCGGTAATAAGGATAAACTGTAAAAATTACCATCTTCAAAACGTGAGCGTAGTTCATAAAAATTATTGATTCCTTTTGGCACAATAGCCGAATCGCTTCTGATACTGAAATATGATAATGACCCATTTAGTAAAAATGAGCCTGCACTTTTTTTCTGTATTTCATTCTGCACAAAGGTAGATCGGTATGAATATTTCTTATGATTAAATATATAGTATGCGTTTCCTCCAATACTAGTTGTACTTATGTCTGCACGCATCGGAAAATTATCGCCATAGGCTTCTACCAGTGCAGGAAATCGTTTATAGTTTTCCAGATAATATCCGGAGTAGTCAGAGTAATACAAATTAAACCCAAATTTTTTTCCGTAGCTATTTAATTGTAAGTTTAAGTAATCCGTTTTTCCTCTTTTTTCAGCCTGTGTGTTTTTTAATCCTACTGAAAAAGCAAAACCTAACCACTTATGCATAAAGCGTAAACCAAAATTTATACTTTCATTGGGTTCAAATGTTAAAACACGTTTATCCTGTACCTCAAAATGATTGCGTGAGTTATAAAGAAATCCTGTAAGCTGTATCAGATTTGTTTTGTCATCTACATAGGTAGCACGTGTATATTTTATTCCTTTCTTATTCATGTAAACAGCGCTATCCTGTGCAGAAAGTTTCTGAAAATAAAAACAAAGAATTAGTATTGAAGAAAAATATTTCACCCGGATTTTTATGATAAGCAAAGGTATGAAAGGTTTAATGCAAATAAATAAATATGCAGTACTTGCCTGCTGCATAATAATTATTACTGCTTCTTGTAACAACAGAAAGCAAGTTGATATGCTGGTGACAGGAGGCACCATCTACACTGTTGATTCAGCCATGAATACCGCAAATGTGATGGTGATTGATGAAGGAAAAATTCTGGAAGTTGGTAGTAGTGAGTTATTAGCAAACTATCAGGCAGACACGATTATTAATGCAATAGGAAAATTTATTTATCCGGGTCTTATTGACGCCCATTCACATTTTTACGGATTGGGCACACAAGAGCAGAAAGTTGATTTAACAGGTACCAACAGTTGGCAGGAAGTGTTGGAAAGATGTAAGTCGTTTGCTGCAATAAGTCAGCTCACGTTACTTACCGGTAGAGGTTGGGATCAAAATGACTGGCCGGTGAAGGAGTATCCGGATAATAGCCTGCTTAATGAGTTGTTCCCAACTATTCCGGTGTTACTGAAAAGGGTTGATGGCCACGCAGCTATTGCCAATAACAAAGCACTGCAGTTGGCCGGCATTGATATAAACACTCAAGTAGCAGGAGGTGAGTTACTGAAGAAAAATAAGGTACTTTCAGGTGTATTAATAGATAATGCAGTTGATTTGGTAGAAGATAAGTTGCCTAAACCCGACAAGGAAAGCATCATCCGCTCTTTGCTGCTGGCACAACAGGCCTGCTTCCAATACGGATTAACCGGGGTATGTGATGCCGGATTGCCATCTGAAATTATTTATATCATCGACTCATTGCAGCAGGCAGGTCTTCTACACATGCGAATCTATGCCATGATAAGCGCCAATGATAAGCAGGTAGATGAATGGCTGGCACGAAAGCCTATCATTAATGAACGGCTGAACGCATCTTCTTTTAAAATGTATGCCGATGGTGCATTAGGCTCACGCGGAGCTTGTCTCACGCATCCGTATTCAGATCAGCCGAGTCATCACGGTCTTATCCTTACATCGCATCAAAAGATGGAGGAATATGTAAAACGAATCAGTCAGTCGCCATATCAACTCAACACGCATTGTATTGGCGACTCCGCCAATCGGTTTATACTTCAACTGTATGGCAAATATTTAAATGGATATAAAGATAGACGCTGGCGCATAGAACATGCACAAGTGGTAAATCGAAATGATTTTGATTTGTTTGGTCAATTTGGAATCATTCCTTCCGTTCAGCCAACGCATGCCACCAGTGATATGTATTGGGCAAAAGACCGATTAGGCGAGGAACGCTTAAAAGGGGCCTATGCACTAAAGACGCTGATGAAGCAAAATGGATGGATTCCACTGGGAACTGATTTTCCGGTGGAGTCGCCCAATCCTTTTTATACTTTTTATGCAGCAGTTGCGCGCATGGATGCCAAGCAATTTCCTGCCGGTGGTTTTCAGATTGAAAATGCACTGAGCAGGGAAGAAGCTTTGCGGGGGATGACTATCTGGGCAGCCAAAGCAGCTTTTGAAGAGCAGATCAAAGGCTCGTTGGAGAAAGGTAAATTGGCAGATTTTATACTGGTTGATAAAGACTTGATGAAAGATAATCTGGAAGATATCAGAATGCTGATGCCGGCTGCAGTGTTTTTAAATGGTAAACGTGTTAAGTAATGATAATAAACTAATGAGTTTTGTTTGTAAAATAAAATTGAGTGAGGTAAATAATTTATCGGATGCACGTTTTGGTGCTGCCGCAGGATTTGATTATTTGGGATTTTGCTTTGATACGTTAAATCCTGCATTTATTCCTCCGGTTAAGGCCAAGGAAATTATTGATTGGGTTTCAGGCCCTTTTATGGTAGGTGAATTTGGTGAACAGAAGCCTGAGGAGATCAATCAGATTGCCGAGTTATTGCAGCTCGACCTGATTGAAATAAACAACGATTTATTGCCGGATGAGGTTGCTAAACTTGGCAAGCCTGTCATCAAATACCTGAACCTTAAAACAATGAATGAGGCACAGCTAAAAGCAGAAATACAAGCATACAGTAAGGTATGTGCAGGTTATGTTTGCAAAGTATCTCCAGATGATATAGAAAGTCTGGCAGGAATACGAACCATCCTATTAAATGATACTGCATTGTTTATTACAGGCATAGACAATCCGGACGAGCTGTATAAAGCTTTTATTACCGGTAAACCAGATGGTATTTACATAACAGGTAGCAATGAGGAAATGGTGGGGATAAAAGATTTTGAAACGTTACAACACTTAGTAGAGAAATTTACTATCATTGAATAATAATTTAAATTATTAACCCCATGAAGTTAACAAATATGCGCTTAGTTCTGCTGCTTTTAAGCACCACAATTATTTTCGCCTGCAGTAAAGATGAAGAATCTAAATCGGCAACCGATTTACTTACTGGTGGTAGTGCAAAATCTTGGAGAATTCAATCCCGCACATTTAACGGAACTTTAGACCCTATAGACTCCTGTGAAGCTGATGATTTTTTAACGTTTAACAAATCAGGTAATACTTTTACAGATAATCCCGGCAATATTACATGTGGAGCTTCGGTTTCTTCCGGAACCTGGGCATTATCAAGTAATAATAAGGTGCTCACAATGACTGAAGGCGGTAATTCAAACGCTATAGATATTAATGAATTATCAGAGCATAAATTAGTTTTAAAGGGGAATTCTACTGATACCATCATGGGGGTTCCAACAGCTTATACTGTTGTTGTTACATTAGGCCATGTTAAGTAATTTTTTTTCTTAACTTATATAAAGCCATCATCCGATGGCTTTTTTTATTTCATCAATTAATAAATCAATTTCTTCTTTGCGGTTATAAATATGGGTCGATACCCGCAGGGAGTTTAATCCGTTTTCAGGCACCATTCTAATTCTTACCTTAGCTTCAGCTGCCTTTTTATAAAAAGCAGCATAGTCTACCCCTTTAATTCTAAATCCGTTTACGGAGCATCTCGATTGTTCTTCTGTTGGTGTAAGCAGTTCTATTCTATTTCCCAAAGTCAGCAACTGGTCTTGGGTGTATTTACCTAAATACTTGATGCGTTCATGTATACGTGTCATCCCAATACTTTCAATAAATTCAATCGATGCCTCAACACCTTTATATAAACCAGATGACTGTGTGCCGCCATAGTATCGGTGCGCAGAGTCGGCATAATCACCCATTTCAACAGGTATTTTTGCCATATTCCATTTGGCATTGTCGCTTCCTCCGCCTACAAAATAAGTTTGTAATGTTTGCTGAAAATCTTTTTCACATATAAGAATCCCGTTCCCTTGGGTCCCAGCATCCACTTGTGGCAGCAACTGGCATACATATCACAATCCATCTCTTTTAAATTGAGAGGCAACATGCCCGGACCATGTGCGCCATCAATAAAAATAAATAATCCCTTATCTCTTCCCAGTTTACAAATTTCTTTAGCAGGTAATATCTGTCCTTGCGTGCATGGAATATGAGGTATGGCAAGCGCACGTGTTTTTTTGTTTATCAAAGCGGCAATGCGCTCCAATGTTTCTGCAGCGGTTGGTGCAGGCGTAAACGTGCGGATTACGATACCATGCAGGCGTTGTCTGTTAAGCCATGGAAATGCATTACCTACATGTTCATGTGTAGTTAGAATTACCTCATCTCCTTTTTTTAATGGCAGACCCCAGCAGGCAATATTAATTCCATCTGTTACATTGTGCGTTAGTGCAATCTCTTTTTCATCTGCCCCAACAAATGCTGCGAGTTTGGCATGCAGGTTTTCCCACCCGCCATAGTTGCCAAACTGGTCGCCATCCATCATTCCCTTTTTCACTGCTTCAATCACGTAATAAGGTGAAGGGCCCATGGTTCCGTTATTTAAATAGGCAAAATCGTTTGCAAGCGGAAAATGTTTTCGTACATTTTTCCAGAAGGCTTCATCATCTTCATCCGCATTATTTTTCAGGCTATCCAGTGTAACAGCTGAGGCCTCTTCGTTTTGCCAGAGCAGGCTGCCCATCAAGGCCGCTGAAGAGTGTTTGATAAAGGAGCGTCTGTTTGTTTTCATAGTCAATCAAATATGGTAAAAAGTTTATGAATGTAAAAAGTTAATTTCGCTTCCTGTCATGAAAAACGAAATCAATGTAATTGGCCTGATGAGTGGTACTTCCATGGATGGTGTGGATATTGCACACGTAAAGTTTACAAAAGATGGGTCTGCCTGGCAATATAACTGTGCTTTTACCCAAACCATTCCTTATGAAGAGCGTTGGCGCATCCGCTTGTCTCAGTTGCACAAGCAACCTATGTTTCTCTATCCTAAAACCAGTGCATACTATGGAAAATATCTTGGGCAACTCGTCAATCAGTTTGTTAAAAAACATGCTATCCAAGCAGATTTGATCAGTTCGCATGGACATACCATTTTTCATCAGCCCGAAGCAGGATTTACTGCACAGATAGGCGATGGTGCAGCTATTCACGCCATTACAGGGTTGCCTGTGGTATGCGATTTCAGAACAACAGATGTAGCCCTTGGCGGACAAGGAGCGCCATTGGTACCCATTGGTGATCAATTATTGTTTTCAGCTTATGATGCTTGTTTAAACCTGGGTGGTATTGCCAATATTAGTTTTACACGATTGTCTGATGTAAAAGCATTTGATATCGCGCCCTGCAATATTGTGTTAAACCGTGTAGCCCGTTGGCTAAATCTGGTTTATGATGATGGGGGTAAAATTGCGGCCTCAGGTATAGCAGATGAGGAGCTGTTAAATAAATTAAATGACCTGGATTATTATCACCTGCAAACGGCAAAGTCTCTTGGACGCGAGTGGATCAATGAAGTGTTTTGGCCGGTTGTTAAATCTTTTTCTGACATCAGTGAGGCTGATATGATGGCTACACTATCTGCGCACATTGCTTTTCAGATTAAACGTGTTATAGAAAAATACCGTCCTCAAAAAATGCTCATCACCGGAGGCGGGGCGTTTAATACCCATCTTATTGAGCAATTACAGCAACAGCAAACCACACAAATCCATATTCCTGACGAGCAAGCCATTCAATATAAGGAGGCCATCATTTTTGCCTTGCTTGGTGTATTGCGGGTAAACAACCTGAATAACAGTTTAAAAAGTGTTACCGGAGCCTCTCGCAGCAATATTGGTGGCGCCTTATATGGCGATTTTTCTGCGTTGATATAAATCAGTTCCGCAGGTGAGAATTAGACCTTATCTTCCCGCAATTTTAAGAATATCCTGATATGCAGATTGACAAATTAATTCAGAAGTACGAAAGTAAGCAACCCGAGATTGTGTTTGAATGGAAGGACAGTGAAACAGAAGCAGAAGGATGGGTAGTCATTAACTCTTTACGCAACGGAAGTGCCGGTGGAGGCACGCGCATGCGTAAGGGTTTGAATAAAGATGAAGTAATTTCTTTGGCTAAAACCATGGAAATTAAATTTACCGTTTCGGGCCCCCCAATTGGTGGCGCCAAATCAGGAATTAATTTTGATCCTGCCGATCCGCGTAAAAAAGGTGTATTGGAACGCTGGTATAAAGCTGTAATGCCTTTGCTTAAAACATACTATGGTACAGGTGGCGATTTAAACGTGGATGAAATACATGAAGTAATACCTATTACAGAAAAGTATGGGTTGTTACATCCACAGGAAGGCACGGCTGTTGGTCATTTTCAACCCGATGAAGCCTCAAAACAACGCATGATCAAAAACCTGCGTGAAGGTGTTTCCAAAGTGCTGGATGATGCCCGCTTCTCTCCCGACACAACCAAGAAATATGTAGTAGCTGACATGATTACCGGCTGGGGTGTGGCAGAAGCAGTTCGTCATTTTTATGATTTCTGGGGGCCAAATTTTGCCTACAAGCGTGCCATTATTCAGGGATGGGGAAATGTGGCAGCAGCAGCTGCATATTATCTATCTCAAATGAATGTGATGATTGTGGGTATTATCGACAGAGAAGGCGGATTAATTAACCCCAAAGGATTTTCAAAAGAAGAAATCAAACAATTGTTTGTGGAGCGAGATGGCAATAAACTGTCAAAAGATACCTGTAAGAAAATGGGTCTGGAGTTTATTGCGTATGACGATATCAATCAAAAAGTATGGAGCGTAGGTGCAGAAATATTTGTTCCTGCAGCAGCCTCACGCATGCTTACACAAGCCCAATTGGATGCAATGGTGGCTAATGATTTAGAAGTGATTTCCTGTGGAGCCAATGTGCCTTTTGCCGATAAAGAAATTTTTCTTGGCTCTATAGGTAACAGTGCCGATGACCAAGTGGCGGTTATACCGGATTTTATTGCCAATTGCGGAATGGCACGTGTATTTGCCTATTGCATGAGTGAAGAATTTCAGTTGAGTGATGAAGAAATTTTTAAGGATGCATCTAAAACTATCAGACAGGCATTGATGCGTCTAAATCAATTTAATCCAAAGCGTACAGGGTTACTTAAAAAGGGATTGGAAATGAGTTTGGTGAATTTAGTTAAATAACCTAAGGGTGTTGGGTATTAGGTGTTGGGCTTTGAAAATGTTTATTGAGAGTTGTTATAAGTAAATCTTGATGAGAGATTTTAGGAAACTAAACATATGGACTGACTCTATGGCTTTGGTTGAGCTTGTTTATCAAATACTAAAGTTACTGCCGGACAGCGAGAAGTTTAGTATGCAATTGCAAATGCAGAGATCTACAATTTCTATACCCTCCAATATTGCTGAAGGATGCAGCAGATCAAGTGAATTGGACTTCAAGAGATTTCTTGAAATTGCAATAGGCTCGACATTTGAATTGGAAACACAGGTTTTATTGGCAGTAAGAATTGGTTATTTTACTGAACAAAAGACTGAGCCTGTATTAGCTAAAATTAATCAGGTTCAAAAACAATTGAATGCTTTCATATCATCCATAAAGAATAGAGTTAAAAAAACAGCTAAATAATAATGTTAATTTTGAGATAATTTAACCAAACACCTAATCCCCAAGACCCAATACCTATAGCAGATGATACAATTTCAAAATACCCTCTCCTTCGCCCAACAGTTAGATAAGGAAGACTCCTTGTCTCGATTTCGTGATGCGTTTTATCTGCTAAAAAAGAATGATAAGCATGTAATATACCTCTGCGGAAATTCCTTGGGTTTGCAACCCAAATCGGTTAAAGCGGCTATCGAACAAGAGCTGAAAGACTGGGCAGAGTTAGGCGTTGAGGGGCATTTTGATGGCAAAAATCCCTGGATGTATTACCATCATTTCCTTACAGAAAATGCAGCTGCAGTGGTAGGGGCCAAACCGGTAGAAGTAGTGGTAATGAATAATCTTACCGCTAACTTACATTTAATGATGGTGAGTTTTTACAGGCCAACGAAAACCCGATATAAAATTATGATGGAGGTCTCGGCTTTCCCTAGTGATCAGTATGCCATGGAAACGCAGGCCCGCTTTCATGGATTGGATCCTGATGATGCAATCATTGAACTTACCCCGCGTGCAGGCGAGTATACGTTACGCACCGAAGATATCATTGCCAAAATAAATGCACATAAAGATGATTTGGCAATTATAATGATGGGTGGGGTAAACTATTATACAGGTCAGGCATTTGATATGAAAGCCATTACCGAAGCGGCACATGCAGTTGGTGCCAATGTGGGTTTTGATTGTGCGCATGCTGCCGGTAATTTGCATTTGCAATTGCACGATTGGAATGTTGATTTTGCCGTTTGGTGTACGTATAAGTATTTAAACTCAGGTCCGGGTGGCACCAGCGGTGTATTTGTGCATGAGCGCCACGCCAATAATAAAGATTTGCCTCGTTTTGCCGGCTGGTGGGGCCATGATGAGAAAGAACGTTTTCAAATGAAAAAGGGATTTAAGCCCATGCAAGGTGCTGCAGGCTGGCAATTAAGCAATGCGCAAATTTTTCCAATGGCTATTCATAAAGCTTCACTTGAATTGTTTGCGCAGGCTGGAATGGAGAATCTGAGAAAGAAGAGTGAAAAACTAACCGGATATCTGGAGTTTATATTAAAAGATTATCAGGAGCATTTAACGGTTATTACACCGGCCAATCCTGCAGAAAGGGGTTGTCAGCTATCCATTATTGTAAAACAAAACGGCAAAAAATTGTTTGACTATTTGGTGGAGCACAATGTATTGCCCGATTGGCGTGAACCGGATGTCATCAGAATGAGTCCGGTGCCTCTGTATAATACATTCGAAGAGGTATATCAGATTGGTCAGATTTTGAAAAAGTATGTTGAAATTAATTAGTTGCAAGCGCATTCTATAAGTCATTTAAAATGAAAGAACGTATAACCATTATCGGAGGCGGATTATCCGGAAGCTTACTGGCCATTTATTTAGCCAAGCGTGGGTTTGAAATCAACCTCTTTGAGCGCAGACCCGATATGCGCAAGAATAAAGTATCAGCAGGAAGGTCCATAAACCTTGCTCTATCTGTGCGCGGACTCAAGGCGCTTGAGAAAGTAGGTTTGGATAAGGAAATTATGTCGGATGCCATTCCAATGTATGGGCGCATGATGCACAGTGTAAGTGGGGAATTATCATTTCAACCTTATGGTAAGGAAGGGCAGGCCATTAATTCTGTTTCACGTGGTCGGTTAAATATGCAACTCCTGGAGTTAGCAGATGCTTTCAGCAATATCAACCTCCATTTTCAGGCAAAGTGTGTGGATGTAGATATTGAAAATGGTATTGCTAGATTTGAAATGGAAGATGGTTCAATTAAAACCGTACAATCTGACAGAATCATTGGTACCGATGGTGCCTATGCTGCAACGCGCGGGCGTTTGCAAACCACTGATAGATTTAATTACTCCCAACAATACCTGCATGTGGGCTACAAAGAGTTGTCAATACCGGCCGGTGAAGGTGGTAAGTTTCTGATGAAGAAAAATGATTTGCATATCTGGCCTCGCGGTGCCTTTATGATGATAGCCCTGCCCAATCCTTCGGGCGATTTTACCTGCACATTATTTATGCCTTTTGATGGCGAAACAGGTTTCGACCGAATTAAAACTCCGGAAGATGTGATGCAGTTTTTTAATACATATTTTCCCGATGCGGTGCCGCTTATGCCAACGCTGGTGGAGGATTATTTTAATAACCCTACTTCATCTTTGGTTACAGTTAAATGTTTCCCCTGGGTAAAATCAGACAAGTTAGCTTTGGCCGGTGATGCCGCTCATGCCATTGTTCCGTTTTTTGGTCAAGGGATGAACTGTTCTTTTGAAGATGTTATGGTGTTGGATGAATGTATTGAGAAGTATTATCCCAACTGGACAAAGGTGTTTGCAGAATACCAGCAATTGCGTAAACCCAATGCAGATGCTATTGCCGACCTTGCCATTCAAAATTATTATGAAATGGCAGATAAAGTAGGCGATAAACATTTCTTGCATAAGAAGTTTATTGAACACGAATTGGCAGAACTTTATCCGGATAAATTTATTTCACAATATGAATTGGTATCCTTTAGCACCATGCCTTATGCATATGCATTAGCACAAGGAAAGAAAAACGATACGCTACTGGAAAAGATTATTGCAGAAAAAGCGGAGGAAAAGATAGCGGACGCGGCATATATGGAACAACTCTGGCATTTAATTGCATAACTATATTAGATCCAACAGGGATGGCATTATGCTAAAACTTACACAAATGGCCATGAAGAAATTTATTCTGATTATTTTAGTTATATCTGCATTTACTGTTTCAGCGCAACGCAAAAAACCAAAGCACATCAAACAACAAGTGCCTGATAAGACCTTGATTTTGCAGTTGCTTATTAACCAAAAGAATGCCTGGAACGATGGAAATCTGGAGCAATACATGATGGGTTATTGGAAAAGCGATTCGCTCAGCTTTATTGGCAAAAAGGGAATAACCAAAGGCTGGCAGGCTACATTGGATACTTACAAAAAATCATACCCTGATAAGGAGAGCATGGGGCAACTGGAGTATGATATCCTTAAAGTTGAAATTGTTTCTCCTACCCATGCCTATGTTGTTGGGAAGTGGAACCTCACCAGAAAAGAGAAAGGCAATATAGGCGGACACTTTAGTTTGCTGCTTAAAAAGATAGGAAAGCGTTGGGTGATTGTAAGCGATCACAGTAGTTAGATTGCAGCACTATTGTTTAGCTTGCTCTTAAATCTGCCATAAGTTAGATAAATAATCAGTCCAACTAATAACCAGACAATAAAAGCAGCCCAGTTGGTAAAGTTTAACTGTGCCATCAGATAAAAATTGGTAATCATGCCCAATACCGGAATTGCTGAATATCTTTTTATAAAGGACAATATGGCTAATACCACAAACAAGAACCAGAATAACAACATAGGAATATTCATCTGCTCTTTTGCTTGATTCAGATTGAGGTCTTCTGCCATTGCGCCCAGTGCAATATAAAAGTATAAACTAACCAGACATAGCAAGGGAACCAGCAAGCGTCCGTTGATATAAGGAACCCTAAAGCCAACATGGTATTCATTCTTATGGCTCTCCATTCTAATCACACCTGCGTTTACAATTACAAACGCAAACAAAGTTCCGATGCTTGATAAATCGGTTACTTCTTTCAGGTTTAAAAACAAAGCAGGCACTGCTACAAATACTCCGGTAACAATGGTAGAGAAAGCGGGCGTTTTAAATTGTTTATGTATGCTACTGAAACGTGCAGGTAACAATCCGTCTCTGCTCATGCTCATCCATATTCTGGGTTGTCCGTTTTGAAACACGAGCAAAACACTGGCCATAGCAATTACTGCACTCACGGCTACAATGCCTTGCATCCATGGCAGGTTAATTAATTCAAAAGCATGTGCCAATGGATCGCCCACACCTAATTCTTTATAACTTACCAATCCTGTTAAGGTAAGTGCAATTAAAATATACAATACCGTACAAATAGTAAGGGATGCAATCATGGCTTTAGGTAAATCTCTTTTCGGATTTTTGCATTCCTCAGCAGTTGTAGCCAAGGCATCAAAACCAATGTATGCAAAGAAAACAGAAGCTACACCTTGCAACACACCTGCTAAACCATTAGGTGCAAATGGACTCCAATTGCCCGGGTTTACGTAAAAAGCTCCAACAATAATGACAAGAACAATGACAGAAAGCTTGAGAGCCACAAAATAGTTGCCTACTGTTTTGGTTTCATGCACACCACGATAAATCAATGCAGTAATAGCAAAAACAACAGCCAGTGCGGGTAAATCACAAATCAGTTTCATGCCAAAAATTTCAGGCGCTTGTTGCCAGGCCAGCATTTGTTGTTGTAAGATTTGAGTAAGTGTTTCTCCATTTCCAAGCATAGCAGTGGCTTCGGCAAAACCATTTTTGGCACTTAAATAGTCCATGGTTAAAAATTCCGGTATATGCAAACCAATGCCTTCCATTAATCCTGTAAAATAATCACTCCATGAAATGGCTACTACAATATTTCCTATGGCATACTCTACAATTAGTGCCCAGCCAATAATCCATGCGGTGAGTTCTCCAAACGCAGCATAAGCATAAGTATACGCACTACCTGAAATAGGAATACTGGAAGCAAACTCGGCATAACTCATGGCTGAGAAAGAGCAGGCAATGGCTATAAAAATAAATAAGAGAATAACTGCGGGTCCGCCTGCGGCACTGGCATTTCCAATGGTGCTAAAAATTCCTGCACCAATAATGGCTGCTATACCAAGTGAGGTAATATCACGTAGTGAGAGTGTTTTTTTGAGTGTATGCTCGCCTTGATCCAATGAATCTGCTTCTGCAGCAATTTGTGCAATGGATTTTTTTCTGAAAAAATTTGAATAGCCCACAATAAGGATTGCTTAAAGAAGCAATATAAAGTTTTAGTCTGAATTACCCGTTCCCGGCTATTTCTTGAGCGCATGTTTGCAATTGCCTGAATCACAAGCATGGCCTTTGCTGCTGCGTATCATATTTTTAATTAGAAATACGGCTGCAGCTGCTATCATAATCCCAACTATAATTAGTTGTATATTCATGCAAGTACTTTAATTAGCGGAAGACATTTCAAGTTTTCTGGGCTGATATTTGGCAGCCATTTCAGCAATGGCTTTGATGTGCTCAGGCGTGGTACCACAGCATCCGCCTAAAATATTTACCAAACCCTCTTTACAAAATTCTTCAACCTGGCGGGTCATAAACTCGGGACTCTCATCATATTGTCCCATTTCATTTGGCAACCCGGCATTGGGATAGGCACTCACGTAGAAAGGAGCGGTATTGGCCAGTACCTGCAGGTAAGGTCTGAGTGCATTAGCACCCAGGGCACAATTTAAACCAATGCTTAACAAAGGCACATGGCGAAGTGAAGTAAGGAAGGCTTCAGTGGTTTGACCACTTAAAGTTCTGCCTGATGCATCCGTAATGGTACCGGAAATCATGATGGGATAGGTTTTACCCATTTCTTCAAATAATTCCTGTGCGGCATACAATGCAGCTTTTGCATTTAATGTATCAGTGATGGTTTCAATCAATAGTAAATCAGCGCCACCCGCTATCAGTCCTTTAATTTGCCATTTAAAAGCATGTGCAAGTTCATCAAACGTAATGGCGCGATAACCCGGATTATTTACATCGGGCGACATGGATGAAAGTTTGGTGGTAGGCCCCATGGAGCCTGCTACGAACCTTGGCTTATCAGGATTTTTTGCCGTGTATGCATCGGCTACTTCTCGCGCAATTTTAGCCGACTCGTAATTAATCTTCCAAACCCAGTCTTCTCCTAAATGATAATCAGCTTGTGCAACGGTAGTACCGCTAAAGGTATTGGTTTCAATAATATCTGCACCCGCATCAAAGTATTGTGCATGTATGGCTTTAATTATATCAGGACGGGTTATAGAAAGCAAATCGTTATTCCCTTTTAATGGATGCGGATGGTTTTTCAGTTCTTCGTTTCTGAAGTCGTTTTCATCCAGTTTATAACGTTGTATCATGGTACCCATGGCCCCATCTAAAATCAAAATTCGCTTATTTAACAGGTCTTTAATATTCATATATCTACTGTAAAAGTATTCAAAATTAAGAGCTAAACACGGTATACCCAAATAATATATATGCTTTAACGCAGGAGCTCTTGTATTAGTCATCTATTCCTGCCATTCAAGTTTGCAACCTCACACAATTAATACAGCTTTTTCGGCATATTCATTAGGTGTTATGTTTTAACTGTAATAATATTATTTCATGATTTTATGCCCTGTAGTACCTGTAATCACTCAATTTATGCTGTTTTCAGACAGAAGTAAAAAGCCCATAATTAGCTGTAATAGTGACTATATGAAATGTTTAGCCTACCTTTGTCGCTCATTTTAATAAATAACGTACATTGACAACTTTTAACGATCTGGGCTTAGACGCGTCCGTTCTAAGCGCCATCTCGGAACTGGGATTTGTGAATCCCACGCCTATTCAGGAAAAGTCCATTCCTGTTTTTTTAGAAACTGAAAGAGACATTTTAGGATTAGCACAAACCGGTACCGGAAAAACAGCAGCATTTGGCTTACCCCTTTTGCAGCTAACGGATTTCAGTGCAAAAAGCACACAAACTTTAATTATTTGCCCAACACGCGAGCTGTGTATGCAAATCTCTCGCGACCTAACCAATTACAGCAAACACATGAAAAATGTGCGTGTTGTCTCGGTTTATGGTGGTGCAAGTATTTCGCATCAGATTGATGAACTACGAAGAGGAGCGCACATTGTAGTGGCCACACCCGGCAGACTAATGGATTTGATGGAACGCAAAGCGGTTAACATCAAGAGCATTAAATATGTGGTGCTTGATGAGGCAGATGAAATGCTGAACATGGGTTTTAGAGAGGATATTGAAAACATTCTGTCTGTTACACCTGACACCAAACGTGTTTGCTTGTTCAGTGCTACCATGCCGAAAGAAATCAGACAAATTGCCGATAGGTATATGAATGATCCGGTAGAGGTTTCAGTTGGTAAAGCCAATTCTTCTAACGTAAACATTGCTCATGAATACGCAGTGGTGCATGCCAAAGATAAGTATGCTGCCATGAAGCGGGTGTTGGATTATACCAGCGAGCATTTCTATGGAATTATTTTTTGTACGACCAAGCATGAAACGCAGGAAATTAGCGATAAGTTGATACGTGATGGTTACAATGCCGATTGCCTTCATGGTGATTTAAGTCAAAGTCAGCGTGAGAAGGTAATGAATCGCTTTCGTCATCATGCCATTAAAATTTTATTGGCAACGGATGTGGCTGCGCGTGGTATTGATGTAAGCGGATTAACACACGTTATACACTATCACCTGCCTGATGATATTGAGAACTATACACACCGAAGCGGACGTACAGCCCGTGCCGGTAAAACGGGCACCTCACTTACACTGCTTAATGTAAGAGAATTTTACAGACTTCGTGAAATTGAAAAATTAGCTAATATTAAATTTAAACGTGTCCTTATTCCATCAGCAATGGAAGTACGTGACAAAAAATTACTGGCTTTTATTGATACCATTAATTCAACGGAAATCGAAGAAACATTTTTTGATGATGTGGTAGAGAAGCACCTGAAGCCATTATTGCTTTTAGATAAGGAAGAAGTATTAAAGAAAATGCTTAGCCTGGAGTTAAGACGTTTTAGTGCTGAGTATATGAATGGACCTGATTTAAATGTGGGTGAGAAAGATTCAGGTAAAGCTGAAGGTGAAGCAAGGGGCAGGGGCTCACGATTATTTGTGAGCATCGGTTCAAAAGATGGTTTAAACACGGGATCAATGAAAGACTTGGTATTGAGTCTTACAGGAATTAGTGGAAAGCAATTGCTGCGCATTGATGTTAAGGGTGTATACTCTTTTATCAATGTTGAGCCCGAAGTTGTGGAGCAGGTAACCAAAGGTTTGCATGGAAGCAACTATCGCGGAAGAACAGTGAGGGTAGAAGTTTCCGGTGAGCAAGAAAGAAGTTTTTCTAAAGGCAGAAGCGGAGACGATGGAAGATATGGTCGCAGAAGAAGTGAAGGTGGCAGAAGCCGTGAAGGCGGAAGCAGAGGTGGAGAGAGAGGAAGCGACAGAGCAGGCCGTTCATTTGGCGGAAGAAAGGAAAGAAGTGGATATTCACGTAGAAGAGACTAATAACTGCATTTAAATAAAAAAAACCCGGCATGCCGGGTTTTTTTTATTTACAATATGTAATCAGCTTATTTGATTTTACCTTGTAAACCGGCACCTGCTTTAAATTTAACAACTTTCTTAGCAGGGATGTTAATTACTTTACCTGTTTGTGGGTTACGGCCTTTGCGAGCAGCACGCTTAGTTACTGAGAAAGTTCCGAATCCAACAAGGATTAATTTGTCGCCTTTTTTCAAAGCTGTTTGTGTACCTGTCATGAAAGCATCTAATGCAGCTGCAGCTTGTACTTTTGTGATACCGGCATCTCCGGCCATTTTGTCGATTAAATCTGACTTGTTCATAATGTTAAAAATTTATTTAGGGTTGTTTTACACTAACAAACTTATAAAACTGATTGAACAAATCAAGCTACAGCAAGGCTTTGAGCCACTTTTTAACTAAATAGATTTTCACAGGTTTTCAACATTAACAGGGCTTTGGGCCTTTTCGGGGCATATTAATCTGCTCGGTTTAGCAGCTGTAACGCTTGTGTAGCAACGGTTTGTAAGTTATTTACGGGCACTTTAATTTTTAGCTTAGCCTGGTTGTAGCAATGTTTACGGGCTTCAAGCAAATGGATTATATATTGTAAGCGCTCTTGCGGATTTTTTCCATCAAACAAAGGCCGCCTGCCTTCACCTGCAACAATTCGGTCTGCCAGTAATTGTGGCATTGCCTCTAAATAAATGGTTAATCCATGCGCATTCATCCATTCCATTTGGTTAAAAAAACATGGTGTACCACCACCTGTAGCAATGATAGCTGAATGTTTAAATTTAGTTTGAAGCAAACAGTCGTGTTCTACTTGTCTGAAATATGTTTCGCCTTTGCTTTCAAAAATTTCCGGTATGGTTAATTGTACTTCTGCTTCAATTCTTGCATCTAAATCAATAAATGCATAGCCCAAAGCATTTGCAAGTTTTTTACCAAAAGTGGTCTTACCTGCACCCGGCATGCCAACAAGGTAAATTTTTTTTACAGACGTTCCCGGCATCTGTTTTATTTCATGTATTTTTTTACTGTTTCAAACGATGGAAAATTATATGCACTCCATTTTTTAATTACAGTATTTCCTTTTAATAAAATTAATCCGGGATTTGCACGCACCATTGATTTGATAGGTGTGGCATCCATTAAATAATATGAAAACGCCAATTGGTGTTCATGTCTGTAAACCTCTACTTCCTCAGGTGCAGTTGCACTCAGTGCCCAAAACGTCAAACCACTTTTTTGCCAGTTATCAGCAAGTGCAGCAATTTGCGATTCGATGCCTTTTCTACCCTCAAATACACTCTTCTGTACCAGAATTAACTTGTAGTTTTGTTTATCGGCAAGCAAAGAATCGGTATAATCGATGCCTGCATCATTATATAATTTAAAATCAAAAATGGCAGGCTTGTACCCTTCTTTAATCAGTTTATCTTTTCGGTCAATAAATTTATAATTTTCTAAATCTGCCGGTAAATTATTTGCTGTAAATTCAAATGGCTGACCGCCTTTTTCATAAATAAAAATCATTTCATATTCGTCTCTTGGGGCTCCTTCCGGTATTTCCATGAGCTTACCAATATCATTGCCCACCTTGTATGGAAGAAAATCTATTTTGGGCAGGAACATAAAAGTATAGATGGTGAAGAAGGTTGTAACAAGCAGGGAAATAAACATGCCTATATGGCAAATGGTTCTGTTAAATATGGGTTTAATAAAGCTGTGTCCGATGAATATGATGCCTATAAATACAAGCAGCACCAAATCCTTAATAAATGACTGAAATGGTTTTAGTTTAATGGCATCACCAAAACATCCGCAATCTGTAACCTTATTGGTTATGGCAGAATAGCCGGTGAGTAAGGTGAAGAAAATGATCATGAGTAATAATAGCCATGCATTTAAACGCGCATACGTACCCACAAGCAAAACTACGCCTACCATAATTTCGAAAATGCAAATAAACATGGCTATCGGCACGGCATAATGGGCGAAGAAAGGCATGTGAAACACTTCAAAATACTCTTCCAGTTTATAGGAAAATCCTATGGTATCATTGGCCTTAATAAAACCGGAGATAATAAAAAGCACACCAACAAGTATGCGACTCAACTGTACAAGAATATTCATGGTTTATCTGATTAAAACATTTTTGTAAACGAAGCAGCTCTCTTAATTATTTCTTTATGCATTATTAGTAACCTGCGTTTAAGTTAAAAGTTTTTTCCACTCATATTTTTGATTTTCGAGGTTTTTAATCAGCATTTAAACTCGTTACCCCCTCTCAATCTAGATGTATTAGTGCAAAAACCGCATAATTCATCATATCCCGGATATTGGCATCAATACCTTCTGACATGATGGTCTGGCCTTTGGCTTCTTCAATCTGGCGAATTCGGAGCAGTCGCATCAGTATCATATCGGTAAAGGTACTTACACGCATATCTCTCCAGGCTTCTCCATAGTCATGATTTTTTTCTTCCATCAAGGCTTTTACTTCAGTTACCTGTTTATTATACAATGTTTCCAATTGTGTTAATGGCAAATTGGTTTCCGATAAATCTTTAAGCTCAAGCTGAATCAGTGCAATGATGCAATAATTCACAATCCCGATAAACTCTGTGCGTTCATCTTCATTTACCTTTTTCACTGCATTTTCTTCAATAGTTCGTATGCGCTGCGCTTTTATAAAAATCTGGTCCATGAGCGAAGAAACACGCATGATTCGCCAGGAGGTACCGTAATCTTTACTCTTGGTTAAAAAAATACTGCGGCATTTGTTTATGGCCTCATCGTATTGTATGGATGTTTTATTACTCACGTTGGTTTAATAATTATCTATAATCTGCATGCTGCATGGTGCTTTGTTATTCGGCAATAAAGCATTTATTTCGGTGCAGGTATATCGCACAAAAATAACAGAGCCTTTTAAAATGCAAACATTTCAAAAAAAAATAACGCTTAACTGCTGCTCTCATTTACTTGTACTTAATAAACCTGCGGTAATGGGTATTATCAATACCACGCCAGATTCGTTTTTTGCAGGCAGCAGGCATCAGGCTGTGGAATCTGCGGTTGAGCAGGCAGGCTGCATGCTGGCTGCCGGAGCCCGCATACTGGATATTGGCGGTTACTCCACCCGACCCGGTGCAGCAGCGGTAACTGTGGAAGAAGAACTAAGCAGGGTTATACCGGTTATTGCTGCCATACATCAGTCATATCCGCAGGCTCTTATCAGTATCGATACATTTAGAGCTAGCGTTGCAACAGAGGCAGTAAGAGCAGGGGCTTGCATGGTAAATGATGTATCTGCCGGAGAGGATGATCCGGAGATGATTAAAACCGTGGCAGCACTCAAAGTTCCTTATATTATAATGCACAAGAAAGGGACACCACAAACTATGCAGGTTAATCCGCATTATGATGATGTAGTGCTTGAGGTGATTGATTACCTAAGGCAGCGAATTGAGCTTTGCAAGGAGGCGGGTATTGCAGATATTATTATTGACCCCGGGTTTGGTTTTGGTAAAAATCTGGAACACAACTACAGGCTGTTTGCCTCGCTGCAAGATTTGAGTATATTTGGAGTTCCGGTATTAGTGGGGGTGTCAAGAAAAAGTATGATTCAGAAGCTACTTCACGTTGATACCGCTCATGCATTAAACGGAACTACGGCCTTGCATGCCCTGGCTCTAACCAAAGGAGCTGATATACTAAGGGTGCATGATGTAGCAGAGGCCATGGAATGTATAGCAATAGTAAACGCGGTAAATGGAATTATTTAAGTTTTACGACTTTAGGTTTACTCTGGTAAATATTATTGATATCTTGCTGGTGGCCGGTATCATTTATCAGTTATACCGACTGCTAAAAGGCAGTCTGGCATTTAATATGCTCATCGGTCTGGTAACCATTTATTTATTTTGGGTTATTGTGCGCCTTTTTGAAATGCCGCTCCTCGAAACTATTTTAGGAGAGTTTACAAAGGTTGGTTTTATTGCAATTCTCATTGTTTTTCAGCAGGAAATAAGAAAATTTTTATTGCTCATTGGCAAAGGCACTTTTGGAAATGAAAACAGATCTGTTTTCAGATTTTTACCCTGGAACTGGAAAATAGAAAACAGTTTTAATACCAATTTCGATGAAATTGTAGATGCTTGTGAAACATTGGCACAAAGCAAAACAGGGGCCCTTATAGTTTTTCCTAAAACATCTGAAATGAAGTTTATTGGTGCCAGCGGGGAATGGATTGATGCCAATATAAGCAAGCGCTTAATACTGAGTATTTTCAATAAAAAGAGCCCGTTGCATGATGGTGCCATAATAATAGCCAACAGCAAAATTAAAGCGGCAAACGCTGTATTACCTTTAAGCGATAATCCTGATATTCAAAACCAATATGGATTGAGGCACCTGGCAGCAATTGGTATTACAGAGCAAACAGATGCTATTGCTTTGGTGGTTTCTGAGGAAAAGGGTAATATGACGGTGGCCAAAGGTGGTAAAATGCTGGAAGGGATGAGTCGTGAGAAAATTGCAGCATTCTTAAATAAGGAATTTGCAAGTGAGATGGTTCGGGTAAATAAATCTCAATCATAAGATTAATATAACTGAATATCAAGATATTGCATATTAATTGAGGTTAGGATAAACACAGGTCTTTAGCTACCTTCGCACGCGTTACAACAATCTTACATGTCAGCTGATAAATACATGAAACGCGGTGTATCTTCTAAAAAAGAAGATGTACATGCTGCCATTAAAAATGTAGACAAGGGTATTTTCCCGAAAGCCTTTTGCAAAATTGTTCCGGATTATTTGGGGGGCGATGAAGAATACTGCAATATCATGCATGCCGATGGTGCAGGAACCAAATCATCTCTGGCATATTTATATTGGAAAGAAACTGGCGACCTAAGTGTTTGGAAAGGTATTGCACAAGATGCAATTGTTATGAATCTGAATGATTTATTATGTGCAGGGGCATATCAGCATATTACACTTTCTTCAACTATTGGACGCAATAAAAACCTTATTCCCGGTGAAGTTATAGCTGCAATTATTGAAGGAACAGAAGAGTTTATTTCTATGTTGCAACAATATGGCATACAGGTGCACAGCACCGGTGGCGAAACAGCAGATGTAGGCGATTTGGTGCGCACCATTATTGTTGATTCAACAGTTACTGCGCGTCTCCCCAGAAATAAGGTTATTGATAATAGTAGGATAAAGCCAGGAAACGTTATTGTTGGCTTTGCTTCTTTTGGTAAGGCTGTTTATGAACAAACATACAACGCAGGCATGGGGAGCAACGGTTTAACACTTGCGAGACATGATACACTGGGGGCTTTTTATAAATCTTTTTCAGAGTCTTATGACCCACTTTTGCCGGATGATTTGGTGTATACAGGCAATTTAAAGTTAACCGAGCAACTACCGGGACATCCGCTGAATGTAGGCAAGATGATCTTATCTCCCACACGCACCTTCTCTCCGCTTATCAAAGAAATTATGGAGAAATATGCTCCGCAAATAGATGGGATGATACACAATACAGGTGGTGGTCAAACCAAGGTGCTGCATTTTACCAAAGGATTAAACATTATTAAAGATAATTTATTTGAAACCCCTCCGTTGTTTCAGATGATACAGGAACAATCACAAACATCCTGGCAAGAGATGTATAAAGTATTTAATATGGGTAATTTGCTTGAGTTTTATACAAATGAAAACACAGCCGCTGAACTTATTGCTGTTGCAAAGGCCTTTCATATTGATGCCAAAATTATTGGAAGCGTAGAGGCCGGTGAAGGAAGTGTAAAAATTATTTCGCCAGCTCATACTTTTACCTATACTTATTAAATCTCAAACACTGCAATGAAAATACTGGTAACAGGCGGAACAGGATATATCGGCTCACATACAGTGGTTGAGTTGCAGCAGGCAGGTTATGAGGTAGTGATTATTGATAATTTTGAAAACTCACAGCCATTCATTGTAAATCATATTGAAAGAATAACAGGAGTACGTCCGCATTTGGAACGTGGTGACCTCCGAGATAAGACAGCATTGCATGATGTGTTTAATACCTATCCTGATATTGCAGCTGTTATTCACTTTGCCGCCTACAAGGCAGTAGGTGAAAGTGTAGCGCATCCGCTCAAATATTATCAGAACAATATTGGTGGTACAGCTAATTTGCTAGAGGTTATGCAGGCGCATCACGTAAATGATTTAGTTTTCTCATCCTCGTGCACAGTTTATGGTGATGTAGCCAATCCTCCGGTAGATGAATTTACACCGGTAGTAAAAGCCAATTCACCTTATGGTAATACCAAGAAGATATGTGAAGAAATGTTACAGGACCAAACAGCAACTGCCAACCTACGTGTGGTTTCATTGCGTTATTTTAATCCGGTAGGTGCGCACGACAGTGCATTGCTTGGAGAATTACCTGTTGGTGTACCCAATAACCTTGTGCCATTTATCACACAAACAGCCATAGGTAAAAGGCAAAAACTTACGGTGTTTGGTGATGATTATCCTACAGCGGATGGCACTTGCATCAGAGATTATATTCATGTAGTAGATTTAGCTAAAGCACACGTGGCAGCTATTTCATATTTAAAAAAGCAAATGGTAACAAGCGGTTATTATGTGTTTAATATCGGCACAGGAAAGGGTAACTCGGTAATGGAGGTTATTCGCTCATTTGAGAAAGTTAGCGGTACAAAACTCCGTTATGAAATTGGTCCTCGCAGGACTGGTGATGTGGTGCAGATTTATGCAGTATGCAACAAAGCACAACATGAATTGGGATGGAAAGCCACTCGTGATCTTGATAACTGTATGCAAACAGCATGGCAGTGGGAACAGCAATTAAATCAGCTCAATATTCAATCATAAATTCAGACATATATATAAAGATGACAACACAAAAGAATATTTTAATTACAGGCGGTGCGGGGTTTATAGGCTCACATGTAGTGCGCTTATTCGTGAATAAATATCCACACTATCGTATTTTTAATTTAGACAAGCTTACATATGCAGGTAATCTTAGAAATATTGAAGATGTGCAAGGCAAGCCCAATTATGAATTTATTAAAGCAGATATTGTAGACGCTGCTCAGATAAATATGCTATTTGAAACCCATCGTTTTGATGCCGTTATTCACCTGGCTGCAGAAAGTCATGTAGATCGCAGTATTACCAATCCCATGGATTTTGTAATGACCAATGTGGTTGGAACAGTAAACCTGCTCAATGCATTTAAAAATTTATGGAAGGGGCAAACGGAAGGTAAATTGTTTTATCATGTTAGTACAGATGAGGTGTACGGAAGTTTGCACGATGGTGGATTTTTTTTGGAAACAACGCCTTATGATCCACAATCACCTTACTCAGCTTCTAAAGCAAGTTCTGATCATTTCGTAAGAGCCTACCATAACACTTATAAAATTCCGGTGGTGCTCAGTAACTGCTCAAACAACTACGGGCCTAATCAATTTCCGGAAAAACTCATTCCACTATTCATCAATAATATTCGTCATAACAAGCAACTGCCTGTTTATGGTAAAGGAGAGAATGTGCGCGACTGGCTCTATGTTATTGACCATGCCCGGGCCATTGATGATGTGTTTCATAAAGGTAAAATAGGGCAAACGTATAATATTGGTGGCTTCAACGAATGGAAGAATATTGATTTGATTAAAGTGATTTGTAAAACCATGGATGAAAAGCTTGGCAGGCCTGCAGGCGAATCAGAGAAACTGATTACCTATGTAACCGATCGTGCCGGACACGATTTGCGTTATGCCATTGATTCATCTAAAATCATGAAAGAACTTGGATGGCAGCCATCTCTTCAGTTTGAAGAAGGTATTGCCAAAACTATTGATTGGTATCTGGCAAACCAGCAGTGGATGGATGAAGTTACCAGTGGCGATTATCAGAAGTATTACGAAAACATGTACGCGAAACGATAAACTATGAAAGGAATAATTTTAGCCGGAGGAAGCGGCACTCGTTTGCATCCGCTTACACTTGCTGTAAGCAAACAACTGATGCCTGTGTATGATAAGCCCATGATTTATTATCCGCTGAGCACGCTGATGCTGGCAGGCATCAATGAGATTCTCATCATTTCCACACCGCATGATTTGCCAGGATTTAAAAAATTACTGGGAGATGGCTCACAGGTGGGTTGTCGCTTCGAATATGCCGAGCAACCTAGCCCCGATGGGTTAGCTCAAGCATTTATTATTGGCGAAAAATTTGTTGGTAATGATAAGGTAGCATTGATTTTAGGGGATAATATTTTCTTCAGCTCAGGATTAAGCAAATTATTAAAGGACAATAACAACCCGGATGGTGGCGTGGTGTTTGCCTACCATGTTAGCGATCCTGAGCGCTATGGTGTAGTAGAGTTTGACGAACAGATGAATGCAATCAGTATTGAAGAAAAACCAGTAAATCCAAAATCTAATTATGCGGTACCGGGATTATATTTTTATGATAACTCGGTTATTGAAATTGCAAAGAACATTAAGCCTTCTCCACGTGGTGAGCTTGAAATTACAGATGTAAACAGAGTGTATCTGGAGCAAGGCAAACTTAAGGTAGGCGTATTGCAGCGCGGCACCGCCTGGCTTGATACAGGTACTTTTGCTTCGCTTATGCAGGCCGGACAGTTTGTACAGGTTATTGAAGAAAGGCAGGGGCTTAAAATTGGTTGCATTGAAGAAATAGCATTCAAAAATGGTTGGATAACCAAAGAAAAATTAAAGCATGAAGCAGCTAAACTGCTCAAAAGTGGCTACGGACAATATTTATTAAATCTTATAAAGTAAACATCAGAATATTATGAGTAATGCACAACACGAAGCGTTAAGAAAATTCAGTTATCAAATTTCATTTGCATTGAGCCATTATAATCCTCACGGTTTATCAGCGGCAACATACAACAATATTATTATTGGCGGACTTGGAGGTTCAGGTATAGGCGGCCGTATAGTAAAATCATTGTTTGCCAATTCTTGTCCGGTTCCGGTTGAGTGTATTGCAGACTATGGTTTGCCTGCTTATGTCAATGAAAAATCATTGGTTATACTGGGCTCATATTCCGGTAACACAGAGGAAACATTGCAGATGTTTGAAGAAACCTTAAAACGTGGCAGTAAAATACTTGTGCTTACTTCCGGAGGTAAACTGGCAGAATTAGCTTCAGCAAATCATTTACATCAATATCATATCGAACCGGGCTTCCAGCCACGCATGGCACTAGGATTCTCATTAACATACCTTATTCAAATATTTAATGAATTAACCGGAAAGTCAGTTCAAACCGGATTAGAAAATATTGCTTCATTATTTGAAAACAATAAACCGTACGAAGATGAAGCAATGGAATTATTTGAAGTAATTAAGCCTAAGGTAAAGAGTAAAGTTGTGGTTCTAACAGATGGTCCACTTGAGCCTATTGGTATTCGCTTTGCACAGCAGGTACAGGAGAATGCAAAGCATGAGTGTTTTCAACATTCATTGCCTGAAATGAACCACAACGTTATTGAGTCTTACTACGGGCAGCTTGATACTGTTTTTATCATGCTGGATTCTATGCAAAATGAACGTGTTACTTCCAGATTCGAGTTCTTAAATAGCTTGCTTGCGGTGGAGTATAACAAGGTGATACATATGGAGCTGGCCGATTTTACTTATCACAGTATTTATAAACTCATTCATCGCCTCGACTGGTTGTCACTTTTTATTGCCGATCACCGCAAGGTGGATTCACTCAATGTTCCCAATATTGCATCCTTAAAAGAATTTTTAGAGAACGCTTAAATGACATGAGATTTTTTGGCAGCCTTTTCAAAAGCACCCCTAAACTTGCCGACCGCAATTTTATAAATCCAATAACTACGGAATTTCATTCCCATCTGCTGCCGGCAATAGATGATGGTGTGCGCACATTCGATGAAAGCCTTATTGTGCTTCAAACCATGGCTGATATGGGATATAAAAAGGTAATCACCACTCCGCATATTATGGGCGATTTTTATAAAAACGGTTTTCATAATATCCCTGATTTGTGCAAACAGTTGCAATTGCAGTTAAAAGATAAAAATATTTCCATTGAGCTACATGCAGCAGCTGAATATATGGTAGATGACGCACTGGAGACAAAGATAAAAAACAATGACTTGCTTACTTTTGGCGATAACCATATTTTAGTTGAGTTACCTTTTACAGAAGAGCCTGCCAACTTTAAGCAAATATTGTTTGATTTGCAGGTAAATGGATATAAGCCTGTTTTAGCTCATCCGGAGCGTTATGGTTATATGGCGCAGCGTAAAACAAAGTACGAAGAACTCTATCAGGCAGGTATTTTGTTTCAGGTTAATTTATTCTCATTGGTTGGGTATTACTCCAAAGAAGTGCAAAAATCTGCTGAATGGCTTATTGCCAATAAAATGGTACATATGGTTGGATCCGATACGCATGGTCCACGTCACTTAGACGTTTTGCAGGCAGTGGTGCGCTCACACAATTATCAAAAGGTTTGCGAATTACCATTATTGAATAATACATTATAACCGTTTATCACCATGCGCTGCCGCATAACTAAAAAACATATAAGATTTTAAAAACACATTCATTTTTGCTTGATGTAAAACTGTTCATCTTAATTTCATGAAAATAAAATTATTACTCCTTTTCTTTATATGCTCTTCTGTATTTGCAAATGCACAGAAAAAAATACCTGTAAATGGATATCTGAAAGATGCTAAAACCGGTGAGGAACTCATCGGTGCAACCATACTTGTTAAAGAAAACAATGCAGGTGTAGTGAGCAATGAATATGGATATTATTCTATTAGTTTACTGCCCGGCAAATACACATTGATTTGCCAGTATATTGGGTATGAAACCCAAGCCAAGACAATTGATTTAACTGCACCACTTAAGCTTAGTTTTGAAATGGTGCCTATGGGCAAAGAACTCAAAGAAGTAAACGTAACGGCTGAGCGAAAGGATGAAAATGTGAAACGCAATGAAATGTCTGTAAACAGACTTGATATAAAAACCATTAGTAAAATACCGGCATTACTTGGGGAAGTAGATTTGGTGAGAAGCATACAATTACTTCCCGGAGTAAGCACAGTTGGCGAAGGCGCATCAGGATTTAATGTTAGGGGAGGGAGCATAGATCAGAATATGATTTTACTGGATGAAGCTCCGGTTTATAATTCTTCACATTTGTTTGGCATATTCTCTGTATTTAATCCGGATGCAGTGAAGGATGTAAAATTATATAAGGGAGGAATTAACGCTAAATATGGCGGCAGACTTTCTTCAATTTTGGATGTGCGCTTAAAGGAAGGTAATAAAAAAGAGTTTGCTGCACAGGGTGGTATAGGTATTATATTTTCAAGGCTTACGCTTGAGGGACCTCTATATAAAGATAAAGGTTCTTTTATTATTGCTGGCAGAAGAAGTTATGGAGATGTGCTGGCAGCACCTTTTCTGGCCGGTAATCCAGATTTTAAGGGATTAAAATTATTTTTTTATGATTTAACCATGAAAGCTAATTACAGTATCGGTCAAAAAGATAAACTATTTGTTTCAGGTTATTTAGGCCGAGATGTATTTGGTGTGGATGAATTTGGTTTTAACTGGGGCAATGCCACTTTAACCACTCGCTGGAATCATTTGTTCAGTAATAAATTGTTTAGCAACACCACCGCATTTTACAGTAATTATGATTATGGTATTGGTGCCAGTGTAATTGGTTCAAGAGATGGATTTAACTGGACATCAAGTATAATTAATTACAGCGTAAAGCAAGACTTCACCTGGTATCTCAATAATAAAAATACATTAAACCTAGGTGGACAGGCTATCTATTATACATTCAAACCCGGCAAGGCTACCTTTAAAAGTGAGGGTGCTGAGCAGCGTATAGAATTGCCCGATAAGTATGCGCTGGAAAATGCACTCTATATATCCAATGAGCAAATTATTAATAGCAGATGGTCGCTTACCTATGGTTTGCGATTCTCTTCCTATCATTACCTAGGAAAAGGTGTAAGGCAGAACTATACCGACAGTTTTACCATTTTTGGTCGTGAACTGGAAAGTACAGACAGTTTCAATACATTAGAAAATATACAAACCTATCCTAATTTTGAGCCTCGTTTCTCTGTGAAATATGAAATTAATGCAGCCAGCAGTATTAAGGCAAGCTACATGCGTACGGCACAATACCTGCATCTTATTTCCAATACAGCGGCCTCCATTCCACTGGATGTTTGGACGCCCAGTACCAATAATATCAAACCACAATTATCAGACCAGGTAGCGCTAGGTTATTTCAGAAATTTTGGCGCAGCAGATGATTATGAAACCTCTGTGGAGATATATTACAAATCCATGCAAAACCAAATTGATTATATAGATGGTGCTGATTTATTACTAAACCCATTTCTTGAGGGGCAGTTGCTTAATGGAAAAGGCAGGGCATATGGGGCTGAGTTTTACGTAAAGAAAAATACCGGTAAGCTTACAGGATTTATCAGTTATACCATTGCCCGCACCGAGCGTCAGGTAGAAAGAGTAAATAATGATGAATGGTATCCAACCCGTTTTGATAAGCTCCATAATCTAAACGTAATTGGAAGTTATGAATTAAGTTCACGCTGGACATTGAACGGAAATTTGATTTATGGAAGTGGAACACCGGTGAACCTGCCATCTAATAAATTTGTTTTTGAAGGCTATGGTGTGCCGCATAACCCTAATGCACCAAGAAATAACGTACGTATACCTGATTTTTTAAGGGTTGATATTACGGCCAGTGTAAAAAGTAAGCCACGCAATAAGCCTCAGGAATTACCAAAATCATTTTTTAAGCGCATGAAATATACGTATGAGTGGGAGATTGTATTTGGCGTATATAATTTACTGGGTAGGCGCAATCCTTTTGCCGTATATCCGCGTATAGCTGAGAATTCAAATTATGTAACAGAAATGGTACAGTTCTCCATGTTTGCATTTCCAATACCTGCATTTACCTATAATTTTAAATTCTAATCAATGATGAAAAAGACGTTTTTATATCTGGTAATGATGATGAGCATTGGCCTTTTTAATGCTTGTATTGACCCGATTGATGTAGATGCAGGTGAAGGTGAATCGCAGTATGTTATTGAAGGGATGATTGTGTATGATCCGGAAGACCCCAATAAGCTAATAAAGGATACGATTAAAATATCTCGCTCGGTACCATATTTATTTAATGGAGAACCGGAGCGTGTTATTAATGCTTCGGTAGCAATTATAGATACAGCCGGGGGTACAGTTAATATTGACATATGCAATCACGTAGGCAATGGCAATTATGTTACTACTACAACAGTGCCTCAACCAAACCGCAGTTATATACTTTTAGTAAGATTACCAGAAGGCGATACCCTTATATCACAGTCACGAATTAACAGACCGGTTATCTTTCATCCAGATAGCTTTTATACACGGGTATTAACTGAGCGCAGTAACGGACCAGGCGGACCAATTGCAGAGGGTGTAGGCTATGTAGAAATGAAACCAGTGGATCCGGCAGGTTTGGGTGATAGCTATCGATTAAAGTATTATGTAAAAAGAAATCCTATTGCTCAAAATCCATATCTGAAAAAAGACGGTACAGATTGGAAATTCTATAGTGAGGTGAGGAATTTTTATGTGGTGAGTGAATCAACCAGTGGAGAAAATTCACCCAACGCACAAATTGAAATTGAGTCAAGCTTTAACTTCCCGCTAAGACGTTCAATCAATTTGGTTGAGCAAGTTCAAGGGCCAACAGCATTCTTGCCAAGCTTCTATCCTGGCGATTCGATTAAAGTGGAAGTATTAAGCATTACACGTGAGCAGTTGTTTTTTTATGTAAGGATGATTCAGGAATTAACCAATGGCACAGGTGGTGGATTCTCTGGATTGTTTGCGTCTCCTGTTGGTAATGTGCCCAGTAATATTTTACCATTAAATCCAAATTCAAAAGTAAGAGTATTAGGCTGGTTTGGTGCAGCACACAAGATCACACGTAGAACTAAAATGGTTGATTTTAAATTTTAGGCATTATATATTAATTGCTGAAAATGCTAAAATCTTAAACTTTTAATTTTATGTATCCGAAGGCTAACTGCTGAATTTCTGAACGTTGAATTTTAAATATTAAGTTACACTCATTCAATCCCCTAGACCCCTTCATCTATCCAGCCATTTCTTAAACTCAGGAGCTCGTTCCCTGCTTACGGTAACTTCTTCATCCGGTGACGGAGATAAATCAACCTTTAGCTTTCCGTTAAAGTAGCTATGTACACTTTGTATACTCTTGTAGGATGCAATACAACCTCTGTTTAGTTGAAAGAAATCTAGTTCAGGAAGTTGCGGCAGCAATTGATCCAAAGATTCATCCATAACATATTTTTGCTTCTGTATGGTAAGCAAATACACACACTTATCTGCTGCATAGAAACAGGATATTTCTGAAAGGGGAACAGAGATCCATTTGGTGCCTACCTTTAATAGGAACCTGTTTTTTATTGCCGCTGTGGTAGGTTTTTGTAATTGTTTAAGTAGTTCAGTTAAATCAGGTAAATGTGTTTTACTATTATATAGCTGTTTAAACTTTTCTATGGCTTGTTTCAGTAAATCGGCATCAACGGGTTTGAGTAAGTAATCAATACTGTTTACCTTAAACGCCTGTAATGCAAATTCATCATAGGCAGTAGTAAATATTACCGGGCATTTAATCTGTATGCGGTTAAAAATTTCAAAGCTTCTGCCATCAGCCAGTTCAATATCCATAAAAGCCAATTCAGCTTGTGGATTTTTTGCAAATAACTCAACTGCAGACTCAATGCTATCAGCAGTTCCAATAATATCTGCTTCCGGTTCTACTTTTCTAATTAGCTTTTGCAACCGCGTTAAGGCGGGCGTTTCGTCTTCAATAATAATTATTCTCATGATTAGATTAAAGGTAAGCTTACCATAAAGTAGTCTTCTGTTTCCGTAATGTCTACTTGGCCTTTTGTTAAATATCCGTAGCGGGTAATGATATTGTTTAAACCAATTCCATTGCTCTCTACATTCATTTTACGTTGCAGATTATTTCTTATATGCAGTTCTGTTTGGTTAGCAGATATATTAATTTCTAATGGATGCTTTGCTGAAATGATATTATGCTTAATTGCATTTTCCAGTAACATTTGTAGAGAAAGAGTGGCAATAGCTTTATTTCTGCATTCAGCCGGCACATGTATATGTACGCGCAGATTATTGCCGAAACGTATCTGATTAAGGTATACATACGCCTGTATAAATTCCAGCTCTTCCCCAAGTGTAACTGTTTCTTTCTCCTTCTGATTTAAAACATAGCGATATACATCAGATAATTTATGAATAAATTTTGTTGCTGTGGCTGGATTTTCTTCTATTAAACTGGTAAGGGTATTCAATGAGTTGAATAGAAAATGCGGATTAATCTGACTTTTCAGTGTTTCAAATTCAGCTGATAGACTTGTTCTCTTTAGTTCTTCCTTCTCCTGTAAGGTCCTTTTCCATTGCCTGAAGAAGGCATTTGCCACAAAAATACTATTGATAAGCAGGGTTATGATTACACTGGTAACCATATTAGCAATATTCTCTTTCGATTTTAAATCACATTGATGGCCATGAATTAAAGGGAATAGAAATAAATAGAAAAGATAATGAACAGCAATGGGCCAGGTAAGAGCTATGCTGGCGCTGATAAGTAGCTTGGCTCTGAGTTGCTTCTCTAAATTAATTCTTTTATCCAACAGATTTAGCAATAAGATATTGCCATTCCAAATAATTACTATGTACAGGAATGTTGTGAAAATATTTAATCTCAATTCTTCAACCGGATCATTCAAATGACCTATTGCACCATAAAAAATGGCCATTAGCGCAATGATAATATGGCGTATGATCAAATCACGCTTATCAAATAACTGGGGTCCGCTTTCTGTTTTTATTCCCATAATTTACTGATGCTGCTAAATTACAAATAAATTGATGCAGGCAGATAAAATATTATCTGCCTGCCTGTAATTAAAACGTATATCTGAACATGGGAACCGGGAAAAATCCTTGCTGATACTCATTAGTAATTCTGTTTCGCCTACGATCAAAACCTTGCGCAAAAATATTTTGATGATTGGTTATGTTCTGAAAATCTACACCAAATTCCATGGAGCTTTTCTTAAAATCTTTTCTGTAACCAATTTTCACATCTGATCTAAAGTAATCTGTTTGTTTTTCGCTGAAAGCTTTTGCATCGTTAAATACCACCTCACCTTTAGCAGCTGATTTTGCTTCATCAATAGGTGTAAAGTAACGGCCGCCAACTGTGGTGAGCTTCAGATTAAAGTACACCACACTTCCTTTTTTATTTACTTTAAACTCTTTACCGGCCAGCACATTCGCTGCATACCCAGAGTTAAATGCTGTATTGCGCTCTATACCATCACTTCCTTTGTATTTACTATCAAATACAGAACCGGTAATGAGGAAATAAAAGCCCTTGTTAAAGTAGCGTTCCAACGTTATCTCAACGCCATAATTCGTGCCTGTTCCATCATTATTCAGGTTAACATTATCAGTTGGATTGAATGATGCGCCAACGTTTAGCATAGAGAAGCTGGAAGGAAAGGTGTTAACCGGAACCTGGTCAAGTTGCTGATAATATGTTTCTACTTTAAATTTCAGTGTTTGGGTAAACATATTTTCATAACCTATAACAAAATGGTTGGAACGCATAAAGTCAAGATTTTTGTTGGGTGTATTACCACTTTGATCCTTTACGAATAAATTATAGATAGGTAAGGTTTGATGATGCAAACCATATCCGGCATTGATGCTTGAACGGTCGTTTATTGCAAATCGGATACCAGCCCGTGGCTCTGCCACAAATTGTTCATTTACATCAAAATATTGCACGTGAACACCAACATTGGCTGTAAGGCGGGCATTAAAACGATGTTTAAACTGAACATAAGCCTGCGATAAATTTACATTACCGTTTTGTTTTACCCGAACGGAATCAATTGTAGCACGATTATAATAATCAGTGTTTGAATAATTAAAAACAGTTAAGTCATTTGTAAAGCCGGCATGTAATGAATTTTTAGCATTAAACTTATGGGTGATATTTGCCACTGCTGAATATTTACTCTCAGTAAACCGGCCTCTGGCCCTTAGAAATGTGTTTTCTTCATCAGAAAGGTTCAGGCTATCTACCGTGTAGCGATCGCTGCTATAGCTGTTTGCAAGTGTAAACTTAGCCCATGTTTTAGCACCCAGATTTTTTTCATACGCAATACCATTTACTATTTTACCATAGCGAGGGTACTGGTTACGGTCTACGTCTCCGTAAAAATCAACACCGGTTGTATCCACATCTTTTGCAAGCAAATCAATAGAGCTGATTCCACCCATACCAAAAATACTTAACTTGCTTTTGTTTTTAAAAGGAATGGCAATTTTATAATTCATGTCTTGGTACAAAGGAACAGCGGCACCTGTACCTACATTTACACCAAATGCTTTCATTACTGCAAGTGTTGAGTAACGGTAGTTGAATATAAAAGATGCTTTGGAGTTTTTGCTGAACGGCCCTTCGGCACCAAATTCAAATCCATTGAAACCAATTTGTGCAATGTATTCTCTCTTTTCATTATTGCCTTCGCGCATCACCAGATCAAATACACCACCATTTGCATTTCCATACTGCGCAGGGAAAGCACTTGTAAAAAAATCTGACTTACCAATATTATTTGCATTTAGCATGCTCACAGGTCCGCCAGTATTGAAATTGCTTCCAAAGTGGTTAGGATTAAAAATGTTTACTCCTTCTAGTTGCCACAGCATGGCATTGGGTGAGTTGCCACGAACGACTATATCATTTCTGCTATCGTTACCTGCAACCACACCTGCAAAGTTAGCAGCCATGCGACTTGGGTCGCCCAATGCACCGGCATATTTTTTTGTTTCATCCGGATTAAAGGAACGTGAGCTGATAACAGCCATTTCATTATTGGTTACGGTTGGATCTTTTTTACGATCATAGGTTACCACTACATCATTCATCTTTACGATTGCTTCTGTCATGGTTAAATTTAGCACAACCTCTTTACCTGCAGTTACAATAATATCTGGTACAGATAACAGTTCATAGCCCACATAAGTGGCTTGCAGGTTTCTGCGGCCTAGGGGCACATCCTGAATTTTAAAATAGCCATCTGCATCTGTTACCGATCCAAGTTTAGTTGCTTCAATTTGAATAAAAACGGTGGCACCAATCAGCGGTTGCTTACTTTCCTGATCGATAATACGTCCTCTGACAGTTTGAGTGTTACTTTGCGCATTGGCTTGAGGTAGTATTATAATTAACAGAAACAGGAGCAAGGCTATTGGGCCTGCTAAAAGCCTAAGTACTTTTTTGCGTTGTGCATTGCTTTGCAGCAAATAGTAAATTGTATTCATCGGATGGTTTATTATGTTGAAGCAAATTTGTCGTGTATCGCATCATTATATATGCAGTTTCCGACAGGGTGCCGATTTTTACCGATGAAACGTATAAGAAATCTTCCCAACAGATTGGCCCTAAATGGCAACTACACGCGAAATTTGAGGGATGGCACTTTTAAGCCCATTTTCTATGCCCGCTTTCATGGTCATGTGACTCATCTCGCATGAGGAACAATTACCCGTTAACCTTAGCCGCACCTCCATATCTGTGGTTACCTCAACCAACTCCACATCTCCACCATCTGCCTGTAAAAACGGACGCATGGAATTGAGAGCCAGTTCTATTTTATCAATTATTTCGTTACTCATGTATCACAAATTTAATTTTTTCAGGCATTTGCCAAAGCGGCTTTCTGCGCATTGATGATGGCAATCCGCTGCGCCACCCTTTCTGCCATATCCATAAAGTATTTACGTGCAGGGTTCTTTTCATCCAATACTGCCGGTTTGCCTGAATCGCCACCTTCCCTGATTCCCATAAATAAGGGTATTTCACCTAGGAAAGGTACCTGTAACTCTTCGGCCATCTTTTTGCCACCACCTTGCCCGAAAATGAAATATTTATTATCGGGCAACTCTTCCGGAGTAAACCATGCCATATTTTCAATTACGCCAAGCAGAGGTACTTTGGTTGGCATCATATTAAACATGGTTGCTGCTTTAAACGCATCGGCAAGTGCCACAGCCTGAGGGGTGGTAACCATAACCACACCGGTAAGCGGCACAATCTGAATCATGGTAAGGTGTATATCACCGGTGCCTGGAGGTAAATCCAGTACTAAATAATCCAGCTCTCCCCAATCGGTATCGTTGATAAACTGACGTAAAGCTGATGATACCATGGGTCCACGCCACACAACCGCCTGCTCAGGCTTAATTAAAAAGCCAATTGAAAGTAATTGGATACCATATTTTTCTATCGGTACCATGAGCTCCCTGCCCTCTACATTTCGCATTAATGGTTGATTATCCAGTTCGCCAAACATCATGGGAACCGAAGGACCGTGTATATCAGCATCTAGCAGGCCAACTTTGGCTCCTCGTTGCGCAAGCGCTACAGCCAGGTTGGACGAAACGGTTGACTTGCCAACACCTCCTTTCCCGGATGCAACTGCAATTATATTTTTAACTCCGGGTAAGGTAAGTTTATCCAATCGGTTGGTTGTAACATTCGCAATCATTTCAACTGTTACCTCCAAACTGGCATCAACAATTGAATGAATGGCATCTTTACAATCCTGTTCCATTTTATCTTTAAGTGGACAGGCCGGTGTTGTTAGCACCAGTGTAAATGTCACATGTTTATCTGTAATTTTGATGTTGCGCACCATATTGAGGCTCACCAGATCTTTTTTCAAGTCCGGTTCCATTACGCTTGATAGTGCTTTAAGAATGCTGCTTTCGTTTATTTCCAACATATGATTTTAACAAATGACGCGCAATTTAGATTTTATTTTTCTGATTTGGCAGGGTTCAAGACCTTTGAAACCTGCAACGCTTATGGATTTTGATAAACAGATATGGGCAGGAGGCAATAAAAAAGCGCAGCACCTCTCGGTTACTGCGCTTTAAAGCCAACTAAATAGGATTGTTACTTATTTGCAACAATACGTACCTTAATATTAAACTCATCATCAATGGCTTTATCACCTATTTCTGCAAAGAATGTTTTAGAGCCATAGCGAATATCAAACTTAGAACGGTCGATATTGAAGTCGGCAACAGCTATTACTTTTCCATTGTTGATGATAATCATGGCAGGAAATTTTACCTCCTGCGTAATACCTTTAATGGTTAAGTCTGCAACAATATTATAGTTATTGCCTGCTGGTGCAGCACCTTTAATAGCAGTTGCTGATTTTATTTTGAGGGTAGCTGTTTTGAATTTCTCTACGGAGAAAAAGTCATCTGATTTTAAGTGGCCAACTAGTTTATCATGGTATTCACCCTGCAAATCTGTAGCATCAAGGCTTGTCATATCCACATTAATAGTTGCTGAAATCAGATTTTTACCTTCGGTAATGATTTCACCACCGGCAATTCTTACAATACCTGAGTGCTCACCGGTTACTTTTTTAGCAAGCCATTTAAGTGAGCTTTCAGTGCTGTTTACTTTGAAATTATCTGCATTAACAGATTTGGTTTTAGGAGGGGTAGCAATGGCAAGCAATCCCAGGCCTGCACATGCAATGGTTAAAATTGTAGTTTTCATGTTATTTATTATTGGTTCTTAGTTCTTAGTTTATCTAAAAGGTTATTTAGTGTTTTTGCTTCAGCTACCTTCAATGAGCCCATGAGATTTTCAATATCATCTCGTTCTTTATCTATGGTTTCAAGCAGGTTTAATCCAGCTTCTGTTATCTTTACATCAACCTGTCTCCTGTCATTGGAACAAGTAGTTCTGCTCACCAGGCCTTTTAGTTTCAATTTGTCTATCAACCTGGAAGCATTCGACATTTTATCGAGCATCCGTTCTTGCACCAGCGAAACAGATGTAGCCTTTGGATATTGGCCACGTAGGATGCGCAACACATTGTATTGTTCCGGAGATAAATCATACCGCTTAAAAAAACGTACCTGGTTTGCCTGCAGCCATCCGCTTGTATACAGCAAATTCACAATCAGCTTTTCATGCTCTGACCGAAATTTTTTCTGTTGTATGGCAGTTCCTATATCCATTTTATAAGTATGGTTGCAAATATATGTATATACATTAAATGTTAAAACATATAAATGATATTGTTGTTTTTTTTATTGATTACCAGGGCAATGTATTTTCATTAAAAATAAATTTCCCGTTGTGTCGGGTATCTGCACAAAGTGCAACAGCTGCAAGTTCTTTTGCTGCATCAGCTGCTACAAGCGGAGCCATTTCTCCACCCAAGTCGGTTTTTACCCAGCCCGGATGTATAGAAACAGCGCTATGAGCACTATTATAAAATAATTGTGCAAGGTGCACGGTGAAATGGTTTAGTGCAGCTTTTGATGCATTGTAGGCAAAGGGTTTTACTCCCCACAACTCATTTCCCGGTATGCTGTGCATCCCAAGTGAGCCCATGATGCTGGATACATTTAAAATTCTGCCTGCATCACTTTTTTGTATAAGCGGCAGGAGCAATTGTGTCAGATAAACCGTACCAAAAAAATTAGACTGAAAGGTTTGTTGCAGTATTGCGGGTGAGATATGCGAAACGGTATTTCCAACCCATTCCCCGTCAAGCATGGCACCGGCATTATTTATGAGTATATCAATTTTTGAATAATCATTTGTTGTTTGCTCGGCAAAGGACGAGATGCTTTGTTCATCATCTAAATCTAAAATATAAACGCGGGCATGAGGAACAGCAGTTTTCAATGCATCACATTTCTTTTCATCTCTGCAGGTAGCAATAACCTCCATACCTTTGCTGCAAAGCAACTTCACCAGATCAAAGCCAATTCCTTTATTGGTTCCGGTAATCACAATTGTTTTGTTGGTAGACATACCTATGTAACACAGATTTACACCTAAATAGTTTTATTTGTATAGATATGGCTGAACAGCAATATAAATTCTTTGAAGACGTATGGGAGGTGGTGAGGCTTATCCCTCGCGGGCGTGTAACTTCTTACGGAGCCATTGCGCGTTATCTTGGTACAGCCAAAAGCTCTAGGATGGTTGGTTATGCTATGAATGCTGCTCATGCTTTACATGATGTGCCTGCACATCGTGTGGTAAACAGGGCAGGTGTGCTTACAGGTAAACGTCATTTTGCAACACTTACCCGCATGCAGGAATTACTGGAGCAAGAAGGTGTTAAAGTTAAAGATGATCAGATCATCCATTTTGAAAAGCATTTTTGGGATCCCATGTTGGAGATAAGACTATAGGCGTATTTAAGTTTAGCTGCCTCCCCAGGTTTCCCTGTCTAAGCTTCGATATTGAATGGCTTCGGCCAAATGTTCAATCTTAATTTCATTGCTTCCTGCAAGATCGGCAATTGTGCGTGCTACTTTCAATATTCTGTCGTAAGCCCTGGCCGATAATTGCAGTCTTGTCATGGCGGTTTTTAGCAGGTTTTGTCCGGCTGCATTTATCTGACAAATTTCGCGAGCCATAGGAGAGCTCATCTGCGCATTGCTGTATATACCTTCTCTTTCCTTGAATCGCTCTGTCTGAAATTCTCTGGCCTTTATTACGCGATCTCTGATACTTTCACTATTCTCTGCTTTACGTGTTTCTGATAACTGCTCAAAATTTACTGGCGTTACTTCTACATGAATATCAATTCTATCAAGCAGTGGTCCCGATATTTTACTCAGGTATTTTTGCACGGCACCGGGTGCACATACGCATTCTTTTTCCGGATGGTTGTAGTATCCACAAGGGCAGGGATTCATGGCTGCAATCAGCATAAAGCTTGCAGGGTACTCAATAGAAAATTTTGCACGCGATATGGTAACTCGTCTTTCTTCCAACGGCTGTCTCATCACCTCTAACACCGTTCTTTTAAATTCCGGTAATTCATCTAAAAATAAAACTCCATTATGAGACAATGATATTTCGCCCGGTTGCGGATTATTGCCACCACCTACCAACGCTACATCGCTGATTGTATGATGTGGTGAGCGAAAAGGACGCATATAAAGCAAGGATGTTTGTTGCCCCAATTTGCCCGCTACCGAATGAATTTTTGTTGTTTCGAGAGCTTCCTGTAATGTAAGCGGAGGGAGAATGGATGGAAGCCTTTTGGCCAACATGGTTTTACCCGCACCGGGTGGTCCGATTAATATAACATTATGTCCGCCTGCTGCTGCAATCTCTAGCGCACGCTTAATATTTTCCTGACCGCGCACATCTGCAAAATCACTATCGGTATGTGTTTGGTTTTGCTCAAACTCTTTTCTTGTATCAATTACCAGTGGTTCCAGCTTAATTTTACCATCAAAAAAATCAACCACTTCTTTCAAGCTGTTTGCTCCAATTACATTCAGGTTGTTAACAATAGCTGCCTCGCGTGCATTTTCAGCCGGTAGTATAAAGCCTTCAAAGCCCTCCTTGCGTGCCTGTATGGCTATGGGCAAGGCACCCTTTATTGGTTTGAGTGTACCATCAAGTGCCAGTTCGCCCATGATAATGTACTTGGATAAAACTTCACCATTCATTTGTTCTGATGCAGCCAGAATGCCCAAAGCAATGGGTAAATCATAGGATGAACCTTCCTTGCGAATATCGGCAGGTGCCATATTAATAACCGTGCGCAGGCGGGGTAATTTATAATCCATATTACGCACCGCTGTTTCAATTCTGTGATGACTTTCTTTTACCGCATTATCAGGTAATCCCACCAGGCTGTATCCAACACCCTGATTGGATACATTCACTTCAATGGTAATGGTAACTGCATTTACACCATAAACCGCACTTCCAAATGTTCTTACAAGCATAAGTACCAAAATAAACACTTTCTTTGCTTACTGCAAAAAGTAATCTGTTATGAAAAAAAACAGCAATAGACTGATACATGCCTCAAGCCCTTATTTATTGCAGCATGCCCATAATCCTGTTGACTGGTATGAATGGAGTCCGGAGGCTTTTGATAAAGCCCGGAGGGAAGATAAGCTGATATTGGTTAGTATAGGCTACTCTGCCTGCCACTGGTGCCATGTAATGGAGAAGGAGTGTTTTGAAAAAGAAGATACCGCAGCCTTGATGAATGAACATTTTGTGTGTATTAAGGTAGATAGAGAAGAACGTCCAGATATTGACCAAATTTATATGGATGCTGTTCAATTGCTTACGGGAAGAGGCGGCTGGCCGCTCAACTGCTTTACTTTACCCGATGGTCGGCCTTTACATGGAGGTACGTATTTTCCCAAAGCGGAGTGGGAACGTGTACTTAAATCTTTGGCCGATTTTTATAAAAATAAAAAAGAAGAGGCATTGCAATATGCAACTGACTTAACCATTGGTGTTAAAAAACTCGATATGTTACCTGCTGCACAGGATGAATTGATGGATAAAGAAAAACTGGCTGCTGTGATTGGGCAGTGGAGTCAAAGTTTGGACAGGGAGTTGGGTGGTTTTAACTGGTCGCCCAAATTTCCTATGCCTACTGCGCATGCTTTGTTTATGCAGTTTGCACATCAAACTAAAAATAACGAACTACTTACTGCGGTTTATACCACACTTGATAAAATGGCTGAAGGCGGCATATTTGATCAGGTGGGCGGTGGCTTTGCACGCTACTCAACCGACCCCTACTGGAAGGTGCCTCACTTTGAGAAAATGTTATATGACAATGCACAGCTAATGAGTTTATACAGTGATGCCTATAAACTCAGTGGTAAGAATTTGTATAAAAACTTAGTATATAAAATACATGCAAGTGTAGACGCTGAGCTCAGTGCTCCTGATGGATTGTTCTACTCCGCATTGGATGCTGATAGTGAAGGGGAGGAGGGTAAATTCTATGTATGGAAGCAAAAGGAACTTAAGCAACTGTTGGGTGATGATGAGCCTGTATTTAGTTTGTATTATAATATTGATGCCTATGGCAATTGGGAACATGGTAATAATATTCTTTATAAAACACGTTCCAACCAAGAGCTGATTGCACTAACCGGAAAGCACGAAGAGGAGATTCAAGCAATCATTAACAGATGTGAAGCCATCTTATTAAAAGAGCGTAGCAAGAGAGTAAAACCGGGATTGGATGATAAAATGATTACCTCATGGAATGCATTGATGATAAAAGGATATGCCGATGCCTACATGGCTTTTGGTGATGAATTATTCTTGAATAAAGCAGTAAAGGCAACCGATTTACTCTGGGAAAAAATGTTTGACGGTAAAAAACTCTATCGCATTTGTAAAGGAGATAAAGTAACTGTTCCGGCATTTGCAGAAGATTATGCAATTTTTACAGAAGCGTTACTTTATACTTATATCATTACTGGAATAGAAGCTTACGCATGCCATGCACACCAGTTAGCACAGCTTGCTGATGAATTATTTTATGATGCGCAGCAAGGCTTATATCGTTTTGTTTCTGTAAGGGAAGAACAATTGATAACCAATAAACTTGATTTGAATGACGATGTGATACCTGCCGCCAATTCGGTTTTTGCAAAGAACAATCTCATGCTCGGTTATTTATTCAGCGATTTGAAGCTTTACCATAGAGCCAAGGGAATGATAAGCATTGCACAGCAAAAAATGGAAAAGTTTCCGAATGGATACAGCAACTGGATGCAGTGTTTGTTATGGATGCAAAATGGATTTTATCAAGTAGTTTGCACGGGTAAGCATGCTAAGGTGCACGTTGAGGCTTTACAAAAAAGATATGCACCCGGCAGTATGGTACTTATAAAAAATGCAGACTCAGTCTTACCCTTACTCAAGGAAAAGGAGCATGCACAGAATTTAATTTACGTATGCAAAGATTTTACCTGCGGTTTACCGGTTAACAACATCAACCTGGTTGCTGAGCAGTGGGTATAATAAAAAAGCAGCCTAAGCTGCTTTTTTATTAAAGTAAATTTTACGCGAGCAGTAGAGTATCCCTGCAGCAAATGCATAGTATAAGCCAGAGTCTACAGGCAAATCAGGATCACTGGGTAATGAAGGTGTTTGCTCTCCATCCGGTTCATTGGGTGTAATCTTATCATTAGCCTTTGATGGGTCGGTTGAAAGAATTGGTTCACCTTGTTCTTGTAACAATTTTGCAGACTCATTACGTAACATTTCCTCTTCTTTGCTTTCAAACCCAGGCAATGATAAGCCACCGGGTATCGTAACTGATGAGCTATTTTCATCAACTTTTCTTTTTTTGCTCTCTATTTGTTGGTAAGCATCATAGACATTACCATTTTTATTATCATAAATAATCTTACCTCTACGATTTCGGTCGTATCTATCGTCATAATATTCCTCTTCCTCATCCTGCTCATCCTGCTCCTGTTGTTGTGCCATACCAATTAATGGGCAGATAAATAATGTAAGGCCAATCAAATACGCTAAAAAGTCTTTTCTCAGCAGATTTGTTTGTATATATGTATTGTTCGTGTTAACCATTATTCTAACTTTTTAGCGTTCGTATTTGATTTAAGCAAACCAGCAATTATTCAATAATCAGTTTGCTGGTTTCCTGGGCATTTACCTTTACCAGATATACACCTGCTTTGAGTCCATACAAATCAATTGGCTTGCCCTGTTCAGGATTTTGTATGCTCAATACGCGTTTACCTGCTACATCAAAAATTTCAAGAAGCTTGATATTTCCATTATTAGCCATTGAAACAAATACTTCTGTAGTTGCCGGATTCGGATACAGGCTGATACCTGATTTGTTTTTACCCAAACTATACCAATCACGCAGGGAAATGCTCACTACATTGCTGGTTTGACTTTCACCGGAGAAATCCAACTGCCTTAAGCGGTAATACAATACATCAGCCTGTTTGTTGTTTGCTTCTTTTACTGCGGCCTCATCCAGGTATGCGTAGCTAATCAAGGAATTGCTGTTGCCGGCACCTTTTAGTGTGCTTATGCCTTCAAAACTTTCTCCGTCAAACGAGCGCTCAACCACAAATGCAGCATTGTTCTTTTCGTTTGCAGTTAACCAGTTTAGTGACACGTCATCTGTTTGATTAACCCTTGTAGCCGTAAAACTTATTAACTCTACAGGTAGGGCCGACTGGTTAATGATGATAAGCTGGAAACGGTTGCCTGATGATGAAGTGTTTGATGTAATCTGGAACGTATACACACCATTGCTTCTAAGATCAGTTGTTTGAGAAGTAAATAAATCTCTTAACAATACTGCTTTGAATGCAGGGATATTATTTAAGCCACCTACTTGGAGGCGATATGTTCCCTGAGGGGCATTGGCAAATAGGATAAACGTATCAGCAATATTGGTTAATGGTGGAACACGATTTATCTGCACCGGTGTGCCACTTATTTGATAGCCAAAATTAATATCGGGGTTTGGATACTTGCGTGCATCTTCTGCTCCGGAGTAGCTCATATTTGCACCCGGTTTAATTTGCATAAATGCAATATCACTATTGATAGAATCCCTAATCATTTCAATAGTAATTTGACTGCCGGCCGATTTGAAATAACTTGTTGGTGTTGCGGAGGATTTACAGTTTTCATCAAAGGAGATGCTTGGTGAAGCCGCAACAGCCTGCACAAAAAATGCCTGACCGGAAGCGATGAATGGATTGTTGCTATTGTTCAAATCGCCATCTGAAGCAACATATGCATTGGTAGCAGGATTAAATGCATAGTAAAATGTACTCAGGTTATTTTTACTAACCAATCTCCAATCGATCTGAGATGGATAAGGATTACCAACCAGATTCCAGCCATCCTCTGTTGGTGCAGATGTATTGGTATAAGTTAGTGCCGGTGAAATAGCGCCACTTGCACCGCTGTTAATGTTTTGAATAAAATCTAGTGTTACTGCATTTTGTGCAGGGAATTGACCTTGTGTAAACCAAGCCGGTGAGGCAAGTGTGCGGTCGCCTCTGACAAACACAATAGCACCCTGACCCGCACCTAAACTGCTGCTTATATTCGTTACGGGTTTCCATCCGCGGCCACCTGTGGTTGATTCCTGGTAGGTATAAATAGTTGGACCATTATTGGGTGATGCATCAAAACCATTGGTTACACCACCGGATCCGGTAACAAAAATATCATCAATTAACTGGCTGTAGGCAAAGTTTTGTGTATTGGGTGATACCATACGGAAACGTCTGGTTACTGCAGGAATAAATCGTTGTACGGCAACATTACCTGTGATGCTGCCACCAAGTCTGCCCACACGAGCAGTTTGTGTAGCGTTGGAAATAAGCACCAGATTGTCACCTGTTGCCAGTGTTGCACCTGTATTGCTAACCGAAACAGAGTCTATAATATTTAAAGTATTGCCTAGGGTTATGGTTCCTGTTGTTTTTGATATAACAAGTCTTCTCAGGGTGTTTGTAACTCCTGTTGTAGTTTGATCCATTATTAAACTTCCGCCATTACCTGTTCCTCCAATAATGATTGAAGAGGTACCGGAACCTGTAAAGCTTCCGATAGAGCCGATTTTAATACCATCATTTAGTGTTAAGTTAAAACCATTTATTACAATATTGGATCCTGTAGCAAGATCAATCTTGCCATTAAAGTTCATGTCTTGCAACAGAATGGTAGTGGTATTTGGGGCAAAAGTTGCATCATCAGAGATGTTGGAAGGAATCACAAGCGGTGTGGAGCCTCCGGTTGGATTAACAGTATTTGCCGAGCCATCCCAGTTCCCATCATTATCTGATACCCAGTAATGCATATTACCATTGGATAGATTACGATATTCAATGCGTTTAATTCCATTGGCGTTTGCATTGGGTATAATGGTTCCCCATCTGCGTGCGGTGCCATTCACATTGTTTTCATAGAACGAAGCATAACCATTGGCTGCAGTATTGGCTATGCCATCACTTTCAACAACCGATGCAGCAATTGGCCTGCCTGCGCCTGTAACATTATCAAACAACACCACCATATTTTTCTCATTGGTTAATGAGCCACCATAAACGGCTGTTCCATCATTGGCGCCACTGCCTGTATTCAGGTCAATTACTTTTGCAGCATTGGTACTGGTAATTCTGGTGCTTACAGTTGTGCCACCATTGCCATCATTCAGCATGATGCGCATCAGCACGGAGTTGGCAGCATCAAAGCGTGCATCACCTGTTGGCTCCAGCATAAACCATCCGGTGTAGGTTCCGTTTGCATCGGTGGTAAAGCTGCCAAATGATGAACTTAAATCAGGCGCAGTTGATCTGGTTAGTGTTGAGGTTCCTGCATTTATGAATATCGGATTCCCTGCTCCATTACTGCTTGATGCATCTGCTGCCGTTACCGCTGCATTAAAATAACGATACGTGGTTGACGGGTAAAGATTGGTAAGTGTTGCGCGGAATATATGCGGAATACGGTTATCATTCGTACCGCTTTTGCCTTGCATAAACTGAGGCATATAAATTTCTGTTAAGGATGCTACGGTTTCGGCAAACACAAAATAACCCAGACCGGTAAGTGTGGATGAAGTGATGCTATTACCGTCAGGGAAACCTGTGCTCACAGCGGCATAAGTACCTGTGAGGGTAGTAGCGTTATTTGCCAGTCGGTTCAATGTGCCGATGGCACTTTCGGTTGCCCTTACCGAAGTATTAATAAAATTACTTGTACCGCTGCTGATGCTAACATCCCAATAACGGTTGGTATTAATTGAACTCAATCCTGCACCGGCACTACCACCTGTTGCTGCATCAAATACTTCGGCTCTGATAACCACAAAACCACCTGCATTTGTAGTTGGATTTACCAAGGCAAAAGGAGTATAGGCAGCTTTGCCCAACGGGAACAAATAGGTAGAACCACTTGCAAGGTTTGCAGGCAATGTTAAGGCCACAGGCCCGCTCACATAACCTGAGGTACGGCTAACAGCACTTGTATTGGTAGAACCTATGGTTAGCAGATTGGCTCCCATATTAAGCACACCTGCAGTAAGTGTTAGGGTTCCGTTAACGGTTAATGCCTGATCAGAAGTTAAACCGGCACTATTATTTACAGTGAGGTTATTGATGTTTCCTGAGAAAGTAGAAGCAGGAATACTTTGAGCCGCAGACCCACCAAAGAGCACCGTAGCAGATGCATTGCTTGCGTCAATGTTTCCCGCAGATCTAATAATGCTGCCATTTATACTCAATGTTCTTGCGCCAACTGTTAAAGTACCTGCTGTTAAGGTTAAATTATTGGTGACTGTAATATTCTGTCCCAAACTAACACCTAAGTTATTATCTATAGTAAGATTATAGAATGCCTGACCCGCAGTGATGCTTTGAGCTGAACTGCCATTCAAAATTACAGTACTGGTACCTGTTGTTAAAGTACCACTTGAAGAAAGATTGCCATTAACTGTTAATGTATTATTGCCTAAGTCTAATGTTGCACCGCTTAAAATGGATACATTATTTACAGAAGCAGGGGCACTGCTAATCGCAGGCTGATTTGCAAAACAAGTGGATGAAGGAATAAATATATTAGCCGCTGAAGGTGCTGCTGTGGCAACTGAATAAGACGATGGGCCATTATAAATTAACCAATTATTTGCAGTATTAAAATTAATTGACTGTCCTTGCCATATATAGTCACCTGTGGTTGCTGATATTGAAGTTAAACAAGTTGGTAAGGTATGCACTACACAAACAGATACGTTCCCGTTGGCTGCACCTACACCTGAATGATAAACCCTGAAATAGTAAGTTGTGTTGGTCGCCAACGCTGCTGCATTAATGGTTTCTGTTCCTCCGTTTCCTGTAGCATTCACACAGTTCACACTTGTCAGACTGCCAACAGTTCCGCTGAAAAGTTGTAATACTGCATTGTATGTGCTCACTCCGGTTGCTGAAATCGCATAGGTTGTGCCGGCAATGGAATTGGTGGTGAAACTGTACCAGATGTCATCATCAGGAGTTCCGGGTGTACCTGCCGTGCACGCTGTGATACCGGATGTAGCAGTGGCTGATAAGGTAGCAGGAAGTGTTGATGAAGTGCCGGTGCAGGTAGTACCTGTAGTGAGCACAACTGCACCCGAAGGATTATCATTAGCCGGTGGTGGTATTACCTCACTCACACAAAGAGCAAACTCACCGTTGTTAGTTGATCCAGCAGCCGCATCATAAATTCTTAAATAATATAAACTTGAAGGATTTAATGCAACAGATGCTATCAACTCAGATAATCCGGCTGCAGCTGCGTTTACACAAGTTACAGGTGTAAGTGAGTTATCCAATAGTTGCACAACTGCATCATATCCTGCTGATGGGTCAACAGAAATACGATAGTTAGAGGCACTGGTAGTAGTGAAGCTAAAAAATACATCGTCATCTGCATTGCCTGTTATAGCTGCAGAACAGGCAGTAATACCCGGTGTTGCAGTAGCGTTTTTGCTTGTGTAAATATTACCGCAATTACTAGTACATGGGGCATTGTTAACCGCAATACCAATAGATCCTGCCACTTCATTATTAGCAGGTGCAAATGTTGAACCGAAAAATGAGCCGGATGTGGGCGCGCTTCCCGCATTGAATGAAGTACTCGGCACAAAACGATATTGCGAGTTACATTGAAGAGAATAGCCTAAAGAATTTTGGGAGGTAGCATTAAAGAAAGTACTGTTCTCGGCCTGCAAAATAATGCGCTGGTCGGTTGAGGCAGTTGCAGGTGTAGGGCCATTCATGCCAACAGAGTATGTCCATGTTTGTGTTGATGGGTTAGTAGCCCCATTAAACATTTGGAAGTTGCCGTAGTTAAAATCAATGCTGTTATCCGCCTCATGCAGTACCACTTGGAAATTAATATTTGGGTCACCATATTGAAATCTTTCCATTTCTGCCCATTCAATTACAATATCGGCTGTGCCTGAACCTAAGGTGCCAATTATTTGATAACGCATGCTCACATCCTTATTGTTGATGTCATCTCCTCGTATAACTAAATCATCCCAAAAAGGGGCAAGCACATTAAAATCAGTTGAACCTAAATTATTAGTCCATTGATTACTTGTGTTTGAAGTGTTAAATGTCATCCAACCATTACTTGTTGCAATGAATCCCGTAATAAGACTACCCCTATATCTAAACGTAGTGCTTGGTAAATTAATAAGGTTGGTTATTCCATCATCTGCGTCCGACAGTGATGTATAAGTACTACCGGTTGACATGATAGAATTATAGGTAATTGCAGTATTTCTGGTAACCGTATAATTGCATGCCTGTACCTGCACATTTACTGAGGCTGTAGTTGCAGTAGTAGGTCCGTTGGCGCAGGTTACCTGACATACATACCAAAGATTAGATACCGAGGTAGAAGGTACTGTATAAGTAGCACCGGTAGCCCCGGAAATATTGCTGTAGGTTCCGTTTTGTGTAGTAGCAGATTGCCATTGGTAAGTAATACCTGTACCGGAAATGGTTCCGGTTATTTGCAGCAGTGCAGCAGCGCTATTACAAACAGTAGCATTGGTAGTTGTTGCAGTAAGTGCAGGGAAAGTGCTGCATGTATAACCTGGTATGCCGTCAAATTCATCAGCACCAATATCTGACGAAATTGCACCTCCATTGGTTGAACCCGTTGGACCAGGTCTTGTATGTCCATCTCTGTCGGTAGTTATCCCAGAAATATTTACACCACCTGACTCTAAAACAGATGATGTTGAGTTGTTAATATGAAGATCTAATGCAGCAGTATTGCCCGTAGCATTAATAAAGTTAGGATCGTTTGATACCGAACCTGCATCTTGTGAGGTTGCTGTTTGCCAGCCGTTCAAGGTTGTTACATCTGCCGCGTTATTTAGCGCAAGAAAATTACTTCCCGTCCAGTAATCGTTATTGTTAATGGTTAAACCTGTTAAACTAGCTATTCTAATGCTGTAATGTTTGCCTGTACCTGTTCCATTTGTACGCAAGTTTGTATAAATATTATTACGTATTATTCTTGTGCCAGATGTAGCAGCAGAATGTATGGCAAATGTGTTATTGGCTCCAGTTAGAATACCTGCACCGCCAACATAAATGCTATTAAAATAAATACCATGGTTAGATGCCGCATTGGTTTGTCTGATGCCATTAATATTTAAATTGGCTGTTATATCATTTCCTGATGCATCTATTCCCAACCTTACCATATTGTTATACACCAAAGCATTTCCGAGATCTGCAATCTCTATACCCGAAACAGTGGAACCTGCATTAAGAGAATGTATAAGATTTGAATTTATCTCATTGGTACCTGTGGTTGGTCCGTTATAATGTATACCAGTAACATTGCTGCCTGCAGTTGCATTGCTTAAGGAAAAAATAGTGTTTTGTGAAATTAACTGGCCTGAATTTGTTGCAGCCGTAAGTGAGATTCCAATTACAGATGTCAAACTTGCAGTTCCTGTGTTTGCTCCTGAATTATTTAGGTTGCGCACTGTATTTCCTGTAGCAGAAAATACACCTCCTGATGATCCAGGCAAAGACAATCCAACTACCTGAGCACTTGAACCAGTGCTTGAATTTGTGAGGTTGGCAATAGTATTAGCAGAAATATTATTTATTAAAGATGTAGAAGCAGAAAAAATCCCAAATAAAGAAGAATTGGTGGAATTAGATAGACTGGATGCTACTGTAGTACTACCAATAGTATTATTACTAATGGTATAACTGGTTGAGGCACCTTGTACAGAAATTCCTCTTAAATTGAGTGCACCGGTAGAAGAGTTTGAAACTGTGATGCCTCCAATAAGATTGTTAGAAATATTTATTGCACCTGGGGTGCCAGTGCCTGCTAATATGCCTGAAAAAATTGCGGCAATTGAAGTTGTACTTTGAGTAAATGTAATACTACCGGCAGATGATTGGCTGCCTATGGTATTTCCGGTTATATTTCCGCAATTAAATGACCCTGTTAAAAGCGAAATTGCAGATTGCACTGTTGATGCACTAGCAGTTGTAACTGATATATTTCTGATGGTATTGTTTTGTAATGAAGTTGCAGCTGAATTACCTACTGAAAGTTGAATAGCTCTGAAGACCAATGTGGCTGTTGTATTTAATGTCATTGGAGTACCAGCGCAAAGAGGTTGACTTCCTCCAATAAAATTATCATTAATTACAAAATTATTCCCCGATGAATTATTAATTAAAATAGCATTCAGCGTTACGCCAGTGCCAAATGTGGTTCTGTTCACAGTTTGGTAAAAACTGTTATTTGTAATATTCCAATCGCTGTTTCCACCTGAAATATTGATACCACATATTTGGGTAGTGACAGAGTTATTGTAAAAATCATAAATATTATTATTAGAAATAATATTGGCATTGTTATTTGCTGCTGAGGTGCCTGTTGAGCCAGCTGCATATATGGCATTGGTAGGTGTAAAACTTATAGGGTCAAAAGCAAAAATATTGCAATATTCAATGGTGTTGTTATCATTACCATTGGTTCCGGTTGTGTTTGAGAACACAATAGTACCGGAGGTTGTGCCTGTATTCGCACTTTCGATTAATAAATACCTAAGTGCATTGTTTGATGACTCGTTTTGATAATTAACTGCATAACCGCTCGTAGAGGAATTTTCAATATTTAACATTCTGCTTGTACCTGCGCCACCCGGTCTGCCATCAATTATAAAGAAACTACCTTGATTGTGACTGATAGTACCTGTAGCATTATTACTTGTTATAATCAATGGTGTAGCAACAGTTGCAGCCGGTCTGATGGTAATGGTATTCGTACTGTTTGCACCAGAAACATTACCAAGTGTTAAAGGAAAGATTTCACCTGTACTAATATAATCGGGTTGAAGCTCAAGTATGGTTGGTTGGGTAATGCCGCATCCATTTAAAACCAATAACGCATCGGTAAGGCTTGAATAATCAGCGCCTGTTTGGCCAATGGTAACGGTAGCATTAAGTGTTGGGCAAGGATTGGTAGATTGACTTCCAAATAAAGGGCTGTTTGTATTGTATATTGGACCATTCAAGCAAATGGTATCATTAAATGAGTAAACGTAATAGTCATATGTGGTATTTGGTGCCAAACCAGTAACTACTCTGCTGGTGTTTGAACCAGATAAAACTACTGTACCGCTTCCTAATGATGCTCCTAATGCATAAGTTGTACTATTTGAAGGGTTGGTTGGCGTTGCTGCATTAGGATAGCGAACTACAAGATACCTAATACCTGTAACTGAAACTGGAGTAAAACTAATGGTCATTTGGCCCGTGCCAATAGCGCTAAATAAAATAGAAGTTGGTTGTGCAACAGGAGCTGTACAATTTTCGATTTCTATAGCACCAATTGTAGGTGTGGTATTATTTCTTGTGGTCCCTCTATAGTCTGTGGTAATACCTGCAATTGGCGTACCTGCATTTGCAAGTGGTGTCCCATTGGTAGGAACTAAATTGGTATTTGATGTGAAAAGTGGATTGCTGCTGATTGAATTGGCATCTTGTGAGGTTGTTGTTTGCCAGTTAGATAATGCAACTTGAGCAGTACCTGCCCAACCACCAGTGGCACCAACACCTGCTGTTGTCCCTCCGCCTGATACAAACAGGTTGTTGTAATTTGATGTTAAATTAGTATAGGTTGAATTATTTAAAGCAATGGATCTATTTGGACCTGAGCCTGTACTACCGGTACTTGCAAGTATATTATTTCTAATATCAATAACCGGATTGTCACTAACAGCCAAGGCTATGTTTGGTCCACTTCCTCCTGTTAAAGTTGCTGACATTGATACAGAGTTATGGTATACCCTTGTAGTTGATCCGCTGCCACCAGCAACCATTATACCAATACCACAATCTCCAAATGTTCCATTTGCTGCAACATCGAATATAATATTATTAGCAATTAAATTAATACCTGAAGTAGAAGGCGAAATAATGATACCACCCGCTCCGTAAGTGCTTGCTGCTCTAATGGAACCAATCACATTAGCTGATATAGTGGCATTGGTAACTTCATTTCCTGTAGATGGGGCTGTGCTAGTAATAGAGGTTAAAGCACCTAAATTAATTGCCCATGCGTAACTAGCACTAACACCTGAGATATTTGAGATATTGTTATTGCTAATTGTTATATTGTTTTCAAATCCAACTAATATACCAGATTTTGATACTTGATTTGGGGAAGCTGTGTTAATTAGATTTTGGGTAATCAGGTTCCCTGTATTTTTAGTCCCTGCTGAATTACCTTGTGAGTAAATTGCATATTGTACCTTGCTGATATTATTATTCTGAAATGTGTTGTTATTATTGTTTGTACCCAACGAAGTTGCGCTGATGGTTGAACTTCCGCTACCAATACCCATTAATGTAGTTGTTGGAGTATTACCCACTATATTACAGTTTATAATGTTGTTTGATGTTGCACCATTTGTTCCACTAGATTGCAGCCAAATAACAGCAGAAGATGTTCCAGTACTTGTATTTGTTATGGTTAAGTTTCTTGATGTGGTGCCGTTGTTACTTCCATCAATGGTAATAAAATCTGCACCGTTTAGTGTAATGAGTGCGGTTGTACTTGATCCTGTTAACGTAGCTGTAGTTTGCGGTTTTATAGTTAGCGTAGCATTCGGTGTGCAACCATAAGATATTTGATTAAGCGCCACAGCACCTGTTTCTGTAACAGAAGCATCAATAATATTTGCTACCGTATTACCACTTAAACCGCCTGCATTAATGGCGGCAAATAGCCCACCCGTACCGGTAATACTGGCATATGTTCCAGTTGCGCCAATGGTAACGCTAGTTGGTATGGCATTTCCAATATTATATGAGTTAATGGTTCCAGTAAGTGGGAATGAGGCAGAGGTTAGAGCAACGCTTGCAGGAGCAGAAGTAAAGGTTCCACTATTTATTCCTACATTTGGGCTACTGGCATTGTCTTGTACTACTACAAAATATTGGATTACATCACCTGCAGCCATCGCTGACTGAAGTATACTTCCATCTATTGTGAAAGAGAATGGAGAAGAACTACTTGTAGATTCCACAAATTTCCAACCATTGTCTGCAGAGGTATTCCCTGTATAAGTGTTATCATCGGCTGATTTTTTATAGTACAAACGAGGAGCTGAACCTGCAGAAATATTAACACCACTTGCATCTGTGATGGTAGCACTTAAAGTTGGGGCATTTGTACAAAGGGTATTGGGTATGGCGGTATAAGAGATAGATGGCCCGGTAAGGTCTGCTGCAACCCCATTCAGTTCCCAAGCTCCAATATCTGGAGTTGATACGTTACGTGTTGCTCCTAAAAAATCAGTAGTAAAACCGGAAATAGCAGCTCCACCACTTTCGGCCTGTGTTGCGATGCTTAAATCGTATTTTAAAAAGTCGGCACTTGATCCTGTTGTGCTCTGGAAGGTAATAGCTTCACTTGCTGACGAAGCATCTCGTGAACCAATTGTTCCTGCAGTGAAAACACCTGACTTATAGGCACTCATAGTTTGTGCTGAACTTGTCCCATCAGAATAGATTAAATTGCTTGCACCCGGTGCACCCGCATAGAAAAGGTTGTTATTAGACGTAGAAGCATAGTTGGCAAGGGTACTTGCTAACCCGGAACTTCTTCTATAAGCAACAGTTAAACCAGTACCGGCAGGGGTTGAGGTATTGACAATGATATTGTTTCTTAAATTTAATACCGCAGTAGTTGCCGTTGAACTTGCTGTATGGAAAATACCCGTAGTACCGAAATTTGCACCCGTTGATGAGGCGTTAATATTAACTGTATTGTAATAAATATTATACGTAGAATTAGTTGTAGTTGAGGTAATAGAAATACCCCTGATAGCGTCTGTGCTGGTAGAAGCGCCTGCCGAAAGATTTCCAATTAAGTTATTATTGCAATTTACAGTTGTTCCACCAGAAATCAAAATACCGTTTACACCCGGTGTAGTATTGAAAGCACCAGTAGTTGATAAGTCATAAATATTGTTTCTGTTTACAGTTGCAGTTGTTCCACCGGTAACCATTATACCATTTGTTACGCCTGAAGTTGTACCTACACAAGTCAGAGTGTTGATGGTATTCTGGAAAATATTCGCTGTAGTTGCTGATGAGGTAATACCAACTACAGTAGCAGTCGTACTGGTAGAAGTTAAATTATTTATAGTATTAAGTGAAATATTTGTAGTTGTACTCGCAGAAGCATTTGATATGCCTGTATTGTTTCCAACTGTTGTACTATTGTTAGTGATAATATTAGAGTTAACATTTAAAGTTGTAGCAGTACTTGAAGATCCAATAGTTAAAGCCGTAATTGCTGCTCCCCAACTTATATTGGTTATTGTATTTGAACTAACCGAACTAGTCGTACCTCCAAAAAAGTTTACAGTCATTGGATTAATAGTTCCCGTTCCACCACTTATGTTATTAAAGGTATTTCCAGTAATAGTTTTGGTTGGAGACCCTCCATCAGTATTGTTAATTCCAACGAACCCTGTTGCGCCCGTTAATGTGATATTAGAAAAATTATTATTTTGGAAAGTAATAATTGAACCAGTAACCGATGAAGCATTTGAACTAAAAAAAGTTACAGTTCCGCCTGCTCCTGATTTTGTAAATGCAGTAACAATAGAGTTTCCACTAATAGTCTGAGTTCCTCCTGATGTTGGGACAGCAATTGCATTACTTACAAATGTGATACTTCCTGTAGTCGTAGCTGAAATATTAGTGAAAGTATTATTATTGATAGTAGTATTTAAATGAGCCATAGAAGAACTGATATACGTATGTGCTCCAGTTGGAGAAGCAACCGTATGACCCATTGAGCTAAAATTGTTGGAGCTAATAGTTAATGAACTCGAAGCAGAACCTGTTGAAGATTCAACAATTATTCCGTTTACTGTACCAGTCGTAATTCCACTTTGAACAGAAATACTATTATTACTAATCGTACAAGTTACTGCAGTAGTTGGTGCAGCTGAAAAACTTGGTACATAGATTGCTCTTTGTGATGATGTAACTGTATTACCACCTGCGGAACTTGTTACTGTATTATAAGAAATATTGTATCCCGCGCAGTTACGAACCAAAATACCATTCAAGGTTCCTGAAACGTTAGCATATGCTGAGAAAGAACCCGTAGTACCCCAATTGGTAATTGAGTTGCCTTGGCCGGCAGATGTTCCACCAATGTCAAGACCGGTGTTTAAATCCGCAGCAGCAGTAGGGCCAGTTACATTGATACCCTGATTAACGTTACTTATTGTATTACCATAAATTTTCAAACCACTGTTTCCACCAGCCGTTGTTGTGGCAGAAGCAGTAGTAGTAGTTACTGCAGTAGCTGAGTGTGTTGAGTTGGAATAAATACCAAAAGTATTTTGGTAGGTGCGGTTCAGGGTAATTGTATTATTTTGAATGGTACAATTTTGTGCACCATTGGTTGTGGTGGCATACAGCAATGCAACACCCCATTCCGTCATATTATTGGATGCGGCTGTAGTTGTAGTATTTAAAGAATTTTCTTGCATGGTAAAACCATTGATGGTTACCCAGTCAGCTCCAATTAACTTAAAAATAGCATCATTCAGGTTGCCTGAGTTGTGAGTTGTAGGTGCAGTAAAAGTTGGATTAGTACCTGTACCCGATTTCTGAAAAATGATGGCATTGCTACTACCAGTTCCTGTTGCCGTTATTGAAAACCCACCTGCTGGGGCTGTTTCTGTATAACCTGAAGGCACAAAGCAGGTAATATTGCCACCTGTTACTGTATGTGCGGTGCCGGTATTAATTGCTGTAATGGCCGCGGCAAGTGTTGCATACGTTGCAGAAGGAGCACCTGTTCCGGTGCTGGAGGTAACCCTGATGGGGTTAGCTGCATAAGAATAATTATTCCCACTATTATCAGCATATCTCAATGCCTCATAGGCTATGTCTGCTGCATTACCTGTTGTAATAGCAGATAAGGTCATTGTTGAACTAAAAATATAGTAAAACACATTGGTGCCTGCTGCTTGTGCAGGTATGGTTGCAGCATACGTTGTGCCACTAACTTGGGACGCTTCTACAACTGTATTGGTAGTTGAAAAGTCGTTTGTAGTTGTGCGATAGCGCACAAAAAATCTTTCTTGTGTAGATGGGGTTCCGCTTAGTGTAAAACTTACAACGGCAGAACGGTCGCTTTGCATTGCCAGTTGTGTTGCCGGGGTATGGGTGATATTAACAGGTGCATTTGTAGTATAACCAACATAAAAGCCAGTTGAAGAATAACCTGCATCTTTAAGCACAAAAGTATAATGGCCCGCAGTGCTCATATTAAGTCCCATGTCTTGACCACCAGTAGTTACATATTGAACTCCATTAACCGCGTTAAGGGACCCACTCCCAACACCTGCAAAATTCCATTTATTGTTAAATTGACCAGCGGGTGGCCCTGAGGTAAAAATGAATCCATTTCCGTTTCCACCGGCCATATTCAATGGTGTTACGTTGCCACCCGTTGCTTGTACATTAATCGTTGTAGCCCATTGACCCCTTCCATCACCCGGGTTGGTGGCAGTGGTAGATACTTTTCTGTATTGCAGTACGCGGTAATCACCTGCTGCAAGGTTAGTGGGTTGGCTGTAACCGTTTATTTGACCTACCCAATTCACACCCTCACCGCTAAAAATATTTTGTGCAGAAACAACCTGACTTGCAAATAGAATGACTAGCATTGCTAGTTTTGGTAGACCTTTACCTAAACGAGTAGCGAAAAAAACTTGCGCCTGAATGTTACAGGCTATTGTATATACTTTCTTCATAGACTTGTATTGTTTTAAGTACAATTGAACATCAACTTTATGGATAAAAAATGACAATAAGAAGCCCTTTTATGATAAAAGTCATTTTTTAATGTATTGAAGAAATCAATAACTATTGCAAAACCAATATTAATAGGTGTTTTACAGGCCATAATCGCAGGTCATTTAAGGGAAATTTAAGCAAATATCGGTTTTGTTGATATTTAATATCGTTTATAATTAAAAAAGATATAACCGATATTTGTGGGGTGGATTGGAAAAACATACATATAGATGCAACAACAACATTACTCCTGCAGCGTCTGGATGATAAACTGCAACACATTAAACAGGTAAGGCCTTTACCTGCTGCTGCCCTTGCACGCATTAAAGAAGGCCTATCGCTGGAGTGGACATACAATAGTAATAGCATAGAGGGTAATACCCTTACCCTGCAGGAAACCAAACTGGTATTGCAAGACGGGATGACGGTGAAAGGAAAATCCTTGCGAGAACATTTTGAAACCGTAAACCACCATGATGCCGTTGCATATATTGAATCTGTTGCACAAGCCGCTAAACCCATTGCAGAGTATGATGTGCTTCATACCCACGCTTTGGTATTAGATAAGATTGAAAAAGATTTTAGCGGGCGTTTTAGAAACGCTGGTGTGCGCATTACCGGTGCCAACTTTACACCACCCAATGCCCGCAAGGTTTATGATTTGGTGCATGAGCTGATGCATTGGGTAAATCAGGAATCAGGGTACCTGCATTGCCTGGTGCGTGCTACCGTTTTTCATCACCGCTTTGTTTGGATACATCCTTTTTTTGATGGCAATGGCCGCACCGTGCGCTTGCTGTTTAATCTGCTATTAATGAAGGAGGGTTATCCGCCTGCTATTATCCTTCGCAATGACCGTAAAAAATACTACGATGCACTGAACAAAGCCAATGCCGGTGATTATAGCAAATTGTTGCTGCTCACATGCCAGGCTATGGAGCGCAGCCTCGATATTTACCTAAGCAATCTGGATGATGATGCAGAGGATTATAAACCCATTACCTCCATTGTTGAGGAAAGTGCAATGCCATACGGCTACGGCAAAGAATACATTAGCTTACTTGCCAGAAGAGGTGTGATTGATGCCTACAAAGAGGGGCGTGTTTGGTATACTACAGAGAAGGCGATTCATGCTTATGTGAAAGGAAGAAGGAGGAAGAGGAGATTGAACGGTTAGAAGGTTGGAAGATTAGAAGATTGAAAGATTGGGAGGTTGAAAGATTAGAAGATTGAAAGATTGGGAGGTTGAAAGATTAGAAGGTTGGAAGATTAGAAGATTGAAAGATTGGGAGGTTGAAAGATTAGAAGGTTGGAAGATGGATGTTTGAAGTTGAGTTCTATGCAGGCAGAATGTATGGTGCATTACCTGTGAGTCTTTTTACAGATTTACCAGTTTAAACTCCAGCTTATCAGCCAGTGAGCGGTAGTAGGTTTTGATATGGTGCATCACACTGTCAATGTTTTTAAATTCCTGCAGCAAATCAATGAGCAGGATATCAAAAACGCAGCCTTCAACAAATTTTATTTCTTTGCCAAATCCGCAAACGCATAAAGCATTGGTTTTTCTAAGAAAGCGTTTAATATGCCTGCGATCGGTATTGAGCGTGTGGCAGGTGCCAAAATGAATGATTTTGTTGTGGCAGTTGGGTCCCAACATATCGGCCAGTTCATCCAACGTCACAATCTCTTTGCCCACCAGAATCTGATTTGGCTTGCCATGAAATGCAATATATAATATGGAGTAATCCTTGTACCGTTTAAGACTCCATTGGTTGATATAGTATTGCAGGTTTTCTTTGGTGCCGCAGTGGCGGTGAATGTATTCAATCTGCCTGTTTTGTTTTAAAAACATCAGCACCGCCTGCACAGAGGTTTGATGCTTAAGGTTTTTACTCCAGTCGCCCTCCAGGCAAAATACTTCTTTGTTATATGTTTTGGCAAATTTCAACTATACGAAGGTATTGAATATAGCAATGCAGAGTTATCTTTCACATAAATAAAAAAGGATGGCAATTGCCATCCTTTCAAATTATAAAATATTGATTTACTTTGATTTGCGGAATAAATAGCGGGTAATAAAGATACCATTGCTGGTACTGCCATTATTTTGGCTGGTGCTTGAACCTGTGGTTACCTGGTACAATTCCCACCCTTCTGCGCAGTATTCATTAATCTTATCTACGATGAGTTTATCGTTGTTAGAAATATTGCTAAAGTTAATGCCCACCAGGCTGTAAAAGTTCATCAGGTCTTTTTCAACCATGGTTCCGCTTTTATCAGTAGAAAGAATACGCGAACGTCCGAGACCTCCGGGAACGATTGATTCAACGGTAGAAAATTGTTTGAATTCATAATTGGTTGTTTCTTTTTTCTCTGAAGGTTTAAACGCCCAGATGGTAAAAAGGCATAAGGTGAAGGCAGCACCCAGTGCCGCATACTTAAAATCGTTTTTCATAATATTTAGTATTTTTGAGTTGAATACGAAATAAAAATAAAACATGAAAATTACCTCATTTATTATTTGCCTGGCCGTTGGTTTGATGGCTCATGCGCAAAGCGAAGATTATACCCGTTTGAATATAACGGATGTTGTTGTTAAAGAAAATAATATGGAATCTGCTGGTTTTGGTGGCACCATTGACTTAAAGAACAAGAGCAAACTACGTGATGTAGAGTTGTACAAATCAGCAAACCTTACCATTACTGCAGATTTTAAGGTGTCCACCAACTACTCGCGCAGGAGTTCATCAAAGTCCGGTTCTATTACCTTAGATGTTGTTTACTTTACTGATTATGGTGGAAAGAAAGACAAACGTACAGCACAGTATATATTTTTTCTGGATGATGAGCGCAGGTTTGAAGCCAAGGAGCAATTTGTTTTTAAAAATGGCCTTAAACCCAGGCAAATAAAGCTAAGCTATAAGGGGCAGTTTCAGGATTAATAAATAAAGCAGCTTTACTATATATCAAGTATTGCGGCAAGTATCGTATATTTAACCGGTAGTACTAAAAACAAAAAAGGGACTTAACTTTCGTTAAATCCCTTTTTTTGTGTGAGGTTGTAATTTAATATTAATCTACGTTATCGTGTAAGAAAGAATTGTTGGTGCGTAAGCCGGAGCGGTTATTGTCATCAAACAAAGTTAATCTTGAGATCTGGCTCTCTGATGAGTGTGGCACATCATTCAGTTTTTTGTTTTTCCTTTTGTATGCAGGTTCTTTTTCAAGGTCTCTGATACCACCCGGTGAGTTAAGCGTTACATTCAGGTTTTTTAGTTCCTTAATGCGCTGAATCTGTTTTTCTATTTTGGCTTCCTGCTCATCATTTTCGCTTGTTTCCTGATCGTACTCAAGTTCAAATAATTCGAAATGTTCCGTTTCTTCAGCTTGTATTTCTGCAGATGCAGGGGGGGCAGGTGCCTCCATAGAAAAGATGTTTAAAGACTCTTCTTCTTCTTCTGTTTCCTCCTGTATTTCATTTACTGCAGGAGAAATCTCTATAAATTCATCAGCAGTTTCATCCAGCGGAAATGTTTCTTCTTCTTCTATTCTGAGTTCCAGTTTAATTTCATCCGTTATTTCTTCTGCTTTAATTTCTGGTTTTATTTCCTGCACCGGTTCTATTTTTACAGGCTCATCGTTGAGGATGATAGGGGTAACCTTCATTTCTTCTTTTTGTGAAGGCACATACAAAACATGTTTGGTACTTGGTGCAACTTCCTCGTTGCGTGAAATAATTTTATTCTGACGGGTTTCAAAACCGGTAGCAATTAGGGTAACAGAAATTTTATTACCCAGTGTTTCATCAAATGAAGTACCCAGAATAATATCTGCAGTGAGGCCTGCTTCATTTTGTATAAAATTGGAAATGATATCTACTTCATCCATCAATACTTCTTCGCTACCTGAAGTGATATTGAGTAAAATATTTTTTGCTCCGGTTATCTGATTATCATTCAGCAGTGGTGAAGCCAATGCCGATTTCACGGCTTCCATGGCACGGTTTTCACCTTCAGCTGTTGCCGATCCCATGATGGCCACACCGCTGTTTTGCATCACCGTTTTTACATCTTCAAAGTCCACATTGATATAGCCGGGATAGGTAATGATTTCGGCAATACCTTTTGCAGCTGTGGTAAGTATGTTGTTGGCATGGCTAAACGCTTCACGCAGCGGCAGGTTGCCATACATTTCTTTTATTTTATCATTGTTAATTACCAGCAGGCAGTCTACGCTTTTCTTCAGATTTTCCAAGCCCTCATCAGCAAAGCCTTTGCGTTTGCGACCTTCAAAAGCAAAAGGTGTGGTAACGATGCCTACTGTTAAAATATCCAGTTCACGTGCCGCTTTTGCAATGATGGGTGCAGCGCCTGTTCCGGTTCCGCCACCCATACCAGCGGTAATAAAAATCATTTTGGTATTTACACCCAGGATTTCAATAACATCTTCTATGGCCTCCATGGCTGCTTTTTTGCCAACCTCAGGATTAGCACCGGCACCCAAACCAGAGGTAAGGCCCGCGCCCAATTGTATTTTGTTTGGTATGGGGCTGTTTTCAAGCGCCTGCAAATCGGTATTGCATATTACAAAGTCAACACCTTTTATGCCTTGCTCAAACATGTGGTTAATGGCATTGCCACCGCCACCGCCAACGCCCAGCACTTTAATGATGCTCGACTTATCTTTGGGTAAATCAAATTTTAAAGTCATAAGTTATTGTATTATGAGGAGTTGTTCCCTTTTCCTCAGATGATTAATCGTAATCTTTCATATCGTCATCGTTGAGCCATGCTTTGCCTTTTTCCAGCCAACGTGATAGAAACCCACTGTTGTGTTGATGTTGCTTCTTCTCTTTCTTGTCATCATCTTCGTGCGTTATTTCAACTTCATCTGCCGTATGCAAACCTTTTAGCACAAGTCCAACGCCTGTTGCATACATAGGGCTTTTAATTTCCTCCACAATTGATTTGGCAATATGCTCATTCGGATATCCGATGCGCGCATCAATACCGGTTACAAACTCAACCAGTTTATCAAGGTGTTTCAGTTGTGATCCGCCACCTGTAATTACAATACCTGCATTGAGTTTACGCTCCAATCCTGAACTTTTTATTTCATATAAAACCGATTCGAAAATTTCTTCTACGCGCGCCTGAATAACCATAGCCAGATTTTTTACCGATACCTCCTTTGGTGGTCTGCCGTGGAATCCGGGTATGCACACAATTTCATTTTCTTTGTTTTCCTCTGCTAAAGCAGAACCGAATTTGAGTTTGAGCAACTCTGCCTGGTTGCGCAACACCTGGCAACCTTCTACAATATCATCAGTAATGATGTTACCTCCGAAAGGAATAACTGCCGTATGGCGAATAATGCCATTCTTAAATATGGCCACATCGGTTGTTCCGCCACCAATATCAACCAAGCACACACCGGCTTCCATTTCTTCCATGGTTAAAACAGATTCTGCTGATGAAAGTGGTTCCAGAATTAAATCAGCAACATCCAGCCCTGCACGGTTCACACTCTTGTAAATGTTTTTGATGGCATCTACATTACCTGTAATGATGTGGAAATTTCCCGACAGGCGCACACCTGCAATACCAACCGGATCGGTAACATCAGTAAACTCATCCACCTGATACTCCTGCGGTAATACATGAATAATTTTATCACCCGGAGGAAGCGCCAGATTAAACGTGTCTTTAATCAGTTTGTCAACATCCTCTTTTGTGATTTCGTCTTCGGTATTGTTGCGGCTAATGGAGTTGCGGTGCTGCAAACTTTTGATATGCTGTCCTGCAATGCCCACATGAACGGAATTAATTTCAATGCGAATTTTACCGTTGGCCATTGATTGTTTGGCTTTTTCAACAGCTTCGCGAATGGCTTTAACGGTTTTATCAATATTTCTTACTTCACCCCGTATTACGCCCAAGGACTCGGCTTTGCCCATTCCTAGAATTTCTACCTTACCATGCTCATTTGTTGCACCAACTATGGCGCATACCTTGGTGGTACCAATGTCTAATCCTACAATTACTTTTTTGATATGCTCCATATCAGTTGTCTAATTTTTTTTCTTACAAACAATCTGGTTCCTGAATCTTAAATCAATGCTGCTGTACTGTTCCCAACCAACACGGCTCAATGCTTCTTTGTAAAACACCATTAACTTTTTAAACTTTGCTTCTGTGTCTTCCGAATTCCCGAAATAGATGATGTGGTCACCTACTTTGGGTATAAGAATTAATTCACTTTCGGCAGTAACAAATATCTGTTCGATCTGCGCCTTCCAGAAAGCATCTTTATCAACATATGTGGCTATCTTAAACAGCTCACTTAGCACGAAGGATTCGATGGAATCGCGGTTACGGTAACCTTCAAATATGTTTCCGGTGGCTACTGGTACACGGGCTGTAAATGCACTGCTAACAGGCATTTTGCCCCCCTGTTGGTCAATGTAATAACTCTCGCCTTCATTGTTAATAATGCGCAAAACGGGCTCACGTTGCTCAATGTGGATATGTACAATACCGTTCATATCTGTGAACACTTCTGCAGCCTTAATGAGCTTATTTTGTTCCAGCAGTACTTCGAGCTCCGGCAATTGTAAATCGGCTATTTTTTTACCCAACAATTTATTTTCATCACCATCGGCACGCATGGTTCGGATAACCATTTCACGATCGATAAACAACAATTCTTTTTCAGGTTTGATATGCACCACAATTTTACTGCATGTTACTTTATCATGTTCTTTCTGTACAAATGCAAGACTTATCAGCAGGCCTGCAGTTAACGCTACCCAAAGGGTAATAAGCCCGGCAAGGCGCAGTCTTTTCAACCATATTTCTTTATCAAATTTCACTCTGCTTTCAGTTGTTGCGCTAATACTTCTTTTATAGGTTCCACAAACTGATCAATATCACCGGCACCCAGGGTTAGCAATACTTCGGGTTTGGCTGCACTAATTTTTTCAAGTAGTTGCTGTTTGCTGCTCAGTGATTTTTGTTTAAGCGACATTTTATTCAAAATCATTTCTGAGGTAATACCGGGTATAGGTAACTCCCGTGCTGGATAAATTTCCATCAGAATGGTTTCATCTGCCATAGAAAGTGTTTCGGCAAATCCATCGGCAAAATCGCGTGTGCGGGTATACAGGTGGGGCTGAAATACCACTGTTATTTTTTTCCCTGCATACATCTGCTTTACCGATCCGATGATGGCTCTCAGCTCTTCCGGATGATGCGCGTAATCGTCAATATAAATCAGATTTTTAGATTTGATGATGTATTCAAATCTTCTTTTTACGCCTTTAAAAGATGCCAATCCTGCGCGTAATTCTTCTTCATCGATTCCTGCTGCAAGTGCGGCTGCCGAAGCAGCAACAGCATTTTCTACATTATGTAATCCGGGTATGCCCAGATATAATCCTGTAACAGTCTGATTAAAGTAGTGCAGATCAAAACTATATCTGTCATTTTCAATGGAAATGTTTTCTGCCCAAACATCAGCCGTTTGTTTGATGCTATAGGAGTAAATATTTTTATGTTGTTTCCATTGTGCAGCACACTCATCAAACAAGGCCAGCTCTTTTTTAATGAATAATGTATTTTTTACCTGTGCTGCATAATCGGCAAATGATTTTTTCAGGGCATCATGCTCACCATAAATATCCAGGTGGTCTGCATCGGTTGAGGTAATAATGCCAATGGCAGGATGCAGGGTAAGAAAAGAACGGTCAAACTCATCTGCCTCAACAACCATCCACTGCTCTTGTGTGGATGCATTTTCTTTATGCAGCAACAAGTTGGTACCATAGTTGGTAGAGATACCTCCCAGAAATGCAGCGGCATCAACCTTGCTTTGTTTAAGCAAATGAGCCAGCAGGGTAGAGGTAGTTGTTTTTCCGTGTGTACCTGCTACACCAATGGTTTGATAGGCATCTGTGATGACACCCAATACCTGTGAACGTTTAAGAATGGTAAATCCTTGCTCTTTTAACCAGTTCCATTCCTGATGGTCTTTGGGAACAGCCGGTGTTAATACCACCAGGCAATGTGCTTTATTTAATTGTAATGATTGTATATGCTCACCTAAATCTTCGTAATGCACCGCTATTCCTTCCTGTTGTAACTCAGCAGTGAGTGTGGTTTCAGTTCGATCATAGCCCATTACCTTTATACCCATCGTATGGAAGTAGCGCGCAATGGCACTCATTCCAATGCCTCCAATGCCTAAAAAGTATGCTTGTTTTATATTGGCAAGGTTCATCTTAATCTTTTCTTAAGAGTTTAAGTAACTCATCTACGATACGTTCAGCTGCATCAGGCATATCGAATGTGGCAATATTATTTTTTAGCTGCACTTGTTTCACTTCGTTATTTAATAGGTTTAACGCCTCATCAGCAAGTGTATTCATGGCATCACCATCCTTTACCAGAATTGCAGCTTGTCTTTCTACCAGTGCCATCGCATTTTTTGTTTGATGGTCTTCTGCAACATTGGGCGATGGAACCAGAATAACAGGCTTTTTTACATATGCCAGTTCTGCAATACTTAAGGCACCTGCTCTCGAAATGACAATATCTGCCACTGCATAAGCTAAATGCATATCATAAATAAATTCATATACCTTCACTTTTTCAGACACCAGTGTTTTACCATTTTGGTAAAATGATTTTCCTGTTTGCCACAGCAACTGCACACCTGCTTCTGTATACTGTTGAAGGTGTTGTTGTATACTTTGATTAATAGTACGTGCGCCCAAGCTACCCCCTATAATGAGAATGGTTTTTTTGCCTGCATCTAAACCAAAATGCTTATATGCTGCTGCCTTATATTGCTCTACCTGGTTTAAATCCTGACGAATGGGGTTCCCTGTTCTCACAATTTTTCTTGCAGGGAAAAATTGTTCCATATGGTCATAGGCTACGCATATGGTATCAACCCTGTTCTTTAATATTTTATTGGTAATACCTGCATATGAGTTTTGCTCATGTATGACTGTTGGAATCTTTTTCATGGTAGCGGCATAAAGCATCGCACCACTTGCATAGCCACCAAACCCAATTGCAGCATCGGCATGAAATGCTTTCAGAATGCTGAGTGATTTCCAAACGCTATGGATTACCTTAAACGGGAATAAAATATTTTTGAGAGACAGGCTTCGTTGAAGGCCACTAATCCATAGGCCGATGATTGCATAACCGGCTTTCGGCACTTTCTCCATCTCCATTCTGTCTTTAGCACCTACAAATAATATTTCTACATCTGGATGTTTTCTTTGCAAAGTTTGCGCCACAGCCACAGCCGGATAAATATGCCCACCTGTGCCACCACCACTAATGATTATTTTGAGTTTTTTATTCATGGCCGGCTGTTAGGGTGTTTTCCTGAATATTATTTTCTGCTTCAGTTTCTGGTTCATCCTGCTCTACATATCTGCTTACACTCATGATGATACCAAAGGCAACACTGGTAAGTAAAATAGATGTTCCGCCTTTGCTAACCAGCGGTAAGGTTAGTCCGGTAACCGGGAATACATTTACAGCTACTGCCATATTAATAAGTGCCTGAAGTACCAATGAAAAACTTAAGCCAACGGCTATTAAAGCACCAAATGCTTTTGGGCTTTTTAATACCATGCGCATTGCTCTGTATAGAAAGAACAGATAAAGTATAAGCATTAACAAAGCGCCAACCAGCCCGTATTCTTCGGCAATGATGGCATAGATAAAATCTGAATAGGCTTCAGGAAGAAAGTTTCTTTCCGTACTGTTGCCCGGCCACTTGCCAAACAGTCCTCCGCTGGCAATGGCAATTTTTGCATGATCGTTTTGAAATGTTTTATCCGGATCTGTTTCTTTTTTACCAAATGATTCTATTCTGTTTTTCCAGGTAAGCAAACGACCAGTGCCTTTCAAAGCGTTTTCGGGTAATAGAAACAAGGTAGTAAAAAATAAACCACCTGCCAGTGCTACGACACCGGTAATGAGTAAGAGGTGTTTAATTTTTACCCTTCCTATAAAGAGTATAAGAAAGCACGTAGAAAACAATACAAGTGCCGTAGATAAATTTTCTGGTGCTATGAGCAAACAAATTAATGTGATATGCCCAAGTATGGGAAGAAATGTTTTCTTAAAATCATCAATGGTTTCCTGCTTGCGCGAAAGTTCACGCGTAACAAACATGATAATGGCCAGCTTGGCTATATCAGATGATTGAATGGTGATGCCAAAGAAGTTTACCCAACGCTTGGCACCGTTTATTTCTATGCCAAAAATCAATGTGTAAATAAGCAGCGGGTAGGTAATCCAAAGCAGCAGCTTTGATAAGCCTATAAAATACTTATAGTGTATGGTATGAATAACAAACATGATAAAGAAGCCTACGCAAAGCAATGCTGCTTGTTGCATCAGGTACATTTCTACATTACCACCGTTCTTTTTATAGGCCAGTGCACCTGTGGAACTGTAAATAGCAAGCAGCCCCCATATAGAGAGAATAAAAATAATTCCCCACATAAACATATCACCTCGCGGCCTTATGCGTTCCCAGGTACTCATGCTTGGTATTACAGTGCTTTTACTTCTTTCTTAAACTGACGACCTCTGTCTTCGTAGTTTTTAAATAAGTCAAATGAGGCGCACGCAGGCGAGAGTAATACTGCTTCACCCGGTTTGGCCAGTTTGTGTGCCACATGCACAGCTTCATTCATCGATGTGGTATTCACAATCATGTCAACCTCGGTTCCGAACGCTTCATGTATTTTGCGGTTGTCTAAACCCAGACAAACGATGATACGGACTTTCTCCTTCACCAATTCTTTCAGCAACAAATAATCATTGCCTTTGTCAACACCACCTGCAATCCAGATGGTTGGTTTTTCCATACTTTCCAGCGCATACCAGGCTGAGTTTACATTGGTGGCTTTTGAGTCGTTGATAAACTCAACACCGCCTACGCTCATTACCGGTTCAAGCCGGTGTTCTACATTCTGAAAACTCATCAGGCTTTCGCGGATGGTTTCCTTGCGGATGTTAAGCACCTGGCCAATAATGGCCGCAGCCATGGAGTTGTAGCCGTTGTGACGGCCTTTTAGTGATAGTTCATTCATATGCATAGTAAAGGGATTATTTATTTGTTCGGGTATTGTACAGATCATGCTGCCATCTTTTACATACGCTCCCGGTTTATGCGGGGTGTCCCATGCAAAAGGGATGAGTACGGCATTGCCTTGAATCTGTTGTAGGTTTTGTTTGGTGAGTGCATCATCATCACAATAAATCAGCACATCTCCTTGCAGCTGATTTTGTGTGATACGGAATTTTGCGTTGATATAATGCTGAAGCTGATAATCATATCGATCTAAATGATCGGGTGTGATATTGGTAATTACAGCGATATCTGCCCTGAATGCATACATATCATCCAGCTGAAAGCTGCTTATTTCAAGAACCACATAGTCGTAATCTTTTTCAAGCAGTAACCTGGCATAACTGGTACCGATGTTTCCGCCAACAGCTACATCTAAGCCGGCAGTTTTTAGCAGATGATATACAAGAGAAGTAGTGGTGGTTTTACCATTGGTTCCGGTAATGCATATTTTTTTAGCTGAAGAATACCGGCCTGCAAATTCAATTTCAGAGATAACAGGAATGCCTTTTGCCAGCGCCTGTTTAACCAATGGAGCTGTATGCGGTATGCCTGGACTTTTAATAATTTCAGTAGCGTTTAAAATCAGCGATTCGGTATGTTGTCCTTCTTCAAATGCTATACCCGCATCGGTTAATTCTTTTTTAAATGCTTCGCCAATCATACCCATATCACTTACAAACACGTCATATCCTTTCCGCTGCGCCAGCAATGCTGCACCGGTTCCGCTTTCTCCACTACCTAAAATGACGATTCTTTTATCCAAGTTTATCTTATTTTTAAAGTGAGTATGGTGAAGATGGCCAGCATGATTCCTATAATCCAGAAGCGTGTTACAATCTTTGATTCATGGTAACCACTTTTTTGATAGTGGTGGTGCAAGGGCGACATTTTAAATAGCCTGTGCTCGCGCGCATATTCAATGCCATGCTTGCGTTTTTGGTATTTGAAATAATATACCTGTAGGATTACAGAGAGGTTTTCTACCAGAAAAATTCCGCAAAGAATGGGAATGAGTAATTCCTTACGCACCATCAGTGCAAACGATGCAATAATGCCTCCCAGCGCAAGGCTGCCCGTATCGCCCATAAATACCTGAGCAGGGTAGGCATTGTACCAAAGAAAACCTACACAAGCACCAACCAGCGCGCCAGCAAAAATTACCATCTCGCCCAGGTGTGGTATGTACATGATGTTTAAATATTTTGAGAAGAGGATATTGCCAGATACATAAGCAAACACACCAAGCGTTACACCAATGATTGCTGAAGTACCTGCAGCAAGTCCGTCAATACCATCCGTAATATTGGCTCCATTAGAAACTGCAGTGATGATGAATATGACTACCAGCAGATAAATCCAGTAGTTATAGTCTTTGTAGCTCTCCCCTAAAAATTTTAGGATATCGGCATAATCAAAATAGGTTGTTTTAAAGAAAGGAACAGTGGTTACCGTAGAGTGCACATCTTTGGCAAGCAGAATCTGGTTATCAATAACAGTTGTTTCAAGTTTATTTTGTTGTATAAATTCTGTAGTTACCTGATCGGGTTTATAAAATTCACGCATTTTTACATTTTCGTTGTAGTAAAGCGTGGTTGCTACTATAATTCCTAAACCAACCTGACCTAATACTTTAAATCTACCTGCCAGTCCTTCTTTATTTTTCTTAAATACTTTGATATAATCATCAATGAAACCAACTAACCCCAGCCAAACGGTTGAAATGACGATAAGGATGATATATACATTTTCGAGTCTGGCAAACAAAAGTGTGGGTAACAAAATGGCTCCAAGAATGATTAAGCCACCCATGGTAGGTGTGCCCTGTTTTTGCTTTTCACCTTCAAGCCCCAGGTTTCTTACGGTTTCTGCCACCTGCAACTTGCGCAGCATTTCAATAAGTCTTTTGCCAAAAACCATGGAAATGGTAAGCGAAAGAATGATGGCAAGTGCCGCTCTGGTTGAAATGTATTGAAATACACCTGCCCCGGGTAAATCAAATTGTTTATCTAAGTAGTTGAATAAATAATATAGCATAGGTGATGTTTATTTTTCAAACAGGTTAAATAGTTCAATAAGTGTTTCTTTATCATCAAAGTGGTGCTTCACACCTTTTATCTCCTGGTAGTTTTCATGGCCTTTTCCTGCTACCAAAATGATGTCACCTTGTTTAGCTGCACGAACCGCAGCCTTCATGGCTTCCTTTCTATCAGCAATGCGTAATGTTTTTTTATAATGCAGAGGCTTTACACCTTTTTGCATTTCATCCAGGATAATTTCCGGATCTTCATTTCTCGGATTGTCAGAAGTAAAAATGACACTGGTACTAAGTTCACTGGCTATATCTGCCATTAGCGGACGCTTGGTTGCATCTCTGTTTCCACCGCATCCTACAACAGTAATGAGTTGTTCGTTTTTAGTACGTATTTCATTTATGGTATGCAATACATTTTTTAATGCATCCGGTGTATGCGCATAATCTACAATACCAATAATGCCTGTTGCAGAACGTACATAATCAAACCTACCTTTCACTGCTTCAATACTGCTCAGGTGTGTAATAATTTCTTTTTTATCTTTACCCAGTAAAAAGGCTGCGCCATATACAGCCATGATATTGTAGGCATTAAAATTTCCTACCAGCCTAAACCACGCTTCCTCACCATCGATATTTAGCAGCATACCGGTAAAGTCGCTCTCCAGTATTTTACATTTAAAGTCGGCAACACTGTTTAATGCATAGGTATATTTTGTTGCATGGGTGTTTTGCAACATGAGCATACCGTTTTTATCATCCTTGTTTGTTAATGCAAAGGCATCTTCATTCACATCATCAAACAATTTCTTTTTTGCTTTGATGTAGTTATCAAATGTGAGGTGATAATCCAGGTGATCGTGGGTGATGTTATTAAAAATGGTTCCGGCAAAGTGTAGGCCTTTTATTCTGTTCTGATCAATCGCATGTGAGCTGGCTTCCATGAAGCAATATGTGCAGCCACGCTCAACCATCATGCTTAACAGTTCATTAATTTTAATGGAATCAGGTGTGGTATGTGTGGCAGGTATTATCTCTTCATCAATCTGATTCTGCACGGTAGATAATAAACCCACATGGTGACCAAACGAGCGAAACAAACGAAACAGGAGTGTTGCCACTGTAGTTTTGCCATTGGTTCCTGTTATAGCAGTGAGTTTTAATTTTTTTGAAGGGTGGTTATAAAAAGCCGCAGCAATTAACCCCATCGTTTCACTGCTATTATTTACTTTGATGTAGCACACATCCGGATGCAGGGATGCAGGCAAATGCTCACATACAATGGCAGCTGCACCTTTGGCAGCAACTTCATCCATAAATACATGTCCATCAGCCGTGCTGCCCTTAATGGCAAAAAATACGCAACCGTTTTGAACCTTTCTCGAGTCATAGGTAAGCACAGAAGTTTCCTTATCGGTGTTTCCGCTTATTTCTGCCGGCAGGTTCAATATGATTTCACTAAGCTTTTTCACGTTATCCAAGTTTTAGGTTAATGGTGGCACCTTTTGTAACGGGTTCACCCGGATTAATGGATTGAGATTTTACTTTACCATAACCTTCTGTTTGCACTTTGAGTCCGGCATTTTCAAGCAGATAGATGGCATCTTTAAGCCCCATTCCTTTTACATCAGGAATGAATTGCTTGGATGTTTTAATGGTGCGCAGTTTTACATTGTTTGCTTGTAATTCTGCAACCGCCCATTCGCTTCCGCTTTCTTCTTCCGTGTCAGCCTGCATCTGTGATGAGATGCTAAGCTTATCAAGAATAGCTTTCAAATCATCTGCAAATCCAATCTTGGCAGGTGGTAGCTGCGGAGTTTCAGGGGTCACAACATATTTTAGTTCCTTATGCAGATTGGTGCTGGTAGCATATACTTTATCTGCAAGTTCCTTAAATACGGGGCCTGCTACCAAAGAGCCATAGTAAATACCATTGGATGGCGCGTTAACCATAACCATACATGTATACTTGGGTTGGTCGGCCGGGAAAAATCCAACAAACGATGACCGATAAATTTGTTTGGCATACCCATAACGGCCATCTGCAACCAGTGCAGTGCCGGTTTTGCCTGCAACTGTATAATTAGGGTTTTTAAGGTTGGTAGCAGTTCCGTGTTCTACTACACCTTTCATCATCGCATGCAAATTTTTAAGTGTGGATGGTTTACAAACCTGCTCCACCATCACGCTTGTTTTAAATTCTTTTATTGGTGTACCTGTTTTTAAAATTTGCTTTACAAAAATCGGTTTCACCATTTTGCCATTATTGGCAAGCGCATTATAGAGTGTAACAATTTGAAGAGGTGTAACCTTTACTTCATAACCAATGGATGACCAAGGAAGCGTAGTGCCATACCAGTCTTTATCTTTTGGATGTTTGATGCGCGGTTTGCCTTCACCACTGAGTTGTATGCCAATAGGCTCGGTAAGTTTTAAACGCTTCAGGTGGTTATAAAACTTCTCGGGATTGTTTTTATAGGCTGCGTAAACTGCTTTAGATATGGCAACATTGGATGAAATTTCAAATGCTTGCTGAAAATTAACCATCCCGTGTCCACCTTCTTCTGCATCATACATGGTGGCATTGGCAAAATATTTTTTCTTGCCACCTTCTGTATCATACATATCGGTCATCTGCGCTTTGCCATCTTCAAGCAAAGCCATCATGGATGTAATTTTGAAGGTGGAACCGGGCTCCAGACTTTCGCCTACGGCATAATTATATTTCTCTGTATACTGTCCTTCGGCTACCCTTGTAAGATTGGCAATGGCTTTTATCTCACCGGTTTTTACTTCCATTAAAATTGCGGTGCCCCACTCGGCTTTATTTTTAATAAGTGTATTTAATAGCGCCTGTTCAGCAACATCCTGCAGGTTTACGTCAATGGTGCTCATCACATCCAATCCGTTTCGTGCCTCAATTTGCTGTTCCTCATCATTCACCGGAATCCATGTGCCACCCGCAATGCGCTGCATTACACGCTTGCCCGGTTTTCCTGCCAGTTCTTTATCAAATGCCCCTTCAATACCAACAGGTGCAATTCCTTTTACACTGTAACCGATGGTACGTTCTGCCAAATAATCAAAAGGTTTTTCGCGCCTGTTTTTTTCTTCAATGTTTAATCCGCCTTTATACTTTCCTTCTCTGAAAATAGGGAATTGCTTTACCCTTTTCATTTGTGTGTAGTTAACCTTGCGCTTAAGCAAATAATAGCGGTCGCCACGGTTTTTTACATTGGTTAAAATGCGTTTATATTCAGCTTTGCTGCGGTCCTCAAACTCTGTAGCAAGGCAGTAAGCCAGTGAGTCGAGTTGATTGCTGAAAATTTCCTCATCCTGAAAAGCCGGAGCTTTTCCATCCAGTCTTAAATCATAAATAGGTAAGGAGGTAGCCAGTAAACTGCCGTCAGCGGCAAAGATATTTCCGCGTGAAGGTTCAACAGTTTGAATACTCGTGCTCAGATGATCGGCAAGTGCAAGCCAGTGCTTTTTTTCCAGGTATTGTATTTTAAACAGATAGGCCACAATAACCATTGCAAACACCGCCACAAAGGCAAATGCGGTATAAGTGCGGATTAATATGACTTTTCTGATATTAGTTGCCACCGGTTGTTATTTTTATAGGAGGTGTTACCAGTTCTTTAATGCCAAGCGTATCTAGTTTTTTTGCAACAGCAGACTGTTTACTCTCACTCATCAGTTCACTTAAAATACTGATATACTCTGAGCGCAACTCTTTTATCTCTTTATTAAGTTTATCTGTTTTTCGGATAATCCTTTCGGTATTATGTCCGTTCCATATATGCAGCAGCAGCAGCCCTACCACAAAGAGTCCGAAAGGAATTTGTTGCAACAACCAGGTATTGGAAATATTAAAATCAAAATCAGCTACCTTTTGCATGGTGCTGGTAAGCCGTGATTTTTCTTTTGGTTTTTCTTCAACCTCCGGTGTGTCTGTTTCTTCTTTCTCTATAATGATTTTATTGGCCAATGTATATGCGTGTGATAAGGGTTAAACTTTTTCGGCTATTCTTAATTTGGCACTGCGAGCGCGTGTATTTTTTTCCAGCTCTTGCGTGCTTGCCGTAATGGCTTTTTTATCTACAGGATTAAACGGTCTGATGATGTGGCCATAAAAATCTTTCTCTACTTCTCCATTGAAATTGCCGCTATTTATAAAGTTCTTTACTAGCCTGTCTTCAAGAGAGTGGTAGCTCATTACCACCAAACGGCCTTTACTTTTAAGCACATCTTTTGATTGTTCCAGCAATCGTTTCAATACTTCCAGCTCCTGATTTACCTCAATACGCAGGGCCTGAAACACCTGCGCCCAGAATTTGTAATCTTTAAATTTTGGAGCAAATGGCTGCAGGCATGCTTTTAAATCGGCTATGGTTACAAATGGCTTACCTGTTCTTTTTTCGCAAATGGCCTTGGCTAGTTTACGGCTGTTATTCAGTTCACCATATTGATAAAAAATGGATGCCAATTGCGCTTCGCTATACTCATTTAGCACGGAAGCAGCACTCAGCTTGTTTTCCTTGCTCATGCGCATATCCAGCACGGCATCATCAAACCGGAAGGAAAATCCGCGTTCATCTGTATCAAATTGATGTGATGAAACACCCAGATCAGCCAGCACGCCATCTACCGGTAGCAGTTCCTGATACCGCAGGTGATTTTTTAGGAAGGAAAAATTTTGATCTATAAAAACAAGCCGCTTGTCATCAGGCAGGTTCTGTTTGGCAGCCTCATCCTGATCAAATGCAACCAGTATGCCTTTGCTGCTTAGCTTTTTCAAAATGGCACGGGAATGACCTCCACCGCCAAAAGTTACATCGACATAAATTCCGTCAGGGTTGATATGGAGGCCTTCGATACATTCATTCAGCATTACCGGAACGTGATACTCAGTCATCGTTCCTCCTTTCCTTCTTGGTCATTACCTCTTCGGCAAGGGCTGAAAAGTCTGCCGGCTCCTCGCTCAGCATCTTATCATAATTGGCTTTGCTCCACAATTCTATTTTATTGCCATAAGCCAGTAAAACCAGATCGGTTTTAAGTCCGGCATATTCCTGCAGCGGTTTGGGTATAAGCACCCTGGATGAGCCATCCATCTCCAGCTGGCTTGCACCACGCAGAAAATAGCGCTTAAACTCACGCTCCTTCTTTATATAATCACTCAGCTTATTAATCTCTGATGCAATTTGTTCCCACTCATTGCTTGGATACAGCACACAGCATTTCTCAAAACCGCGGTTGATAAAAAAGGTGTCCTTGGCGGCTTTGGGCAGCTGCTTTTTTAGTGCGGCAGGTATAATTAACCTTCCCTTCACATCCAGCTTACATTCATATTCTCCGTGCAGTTGAGCCATTTTTTTGATTCGATTCGCCTGCTAAACTAAAAATAAAAAACCACTTTTCGCTACTTTCCCCCACTTTGTGGAAAAAATGTGGTTTTTATGGGTGTGTAGATTCACCACCAACTGCCGAAGTATGCAGGTTTTACAATGGTTTACGGGAGGTGGTGTTTGGTGGCGTATTTTTTATGCAGTGGCCCATGCGGGCAGGCATTTAATAAAACCTGCATTGTCAACCTTTTTCATACTTTTGCTGACCAATATCTATATGTCGATACAGGTAGAGCAGTTAACTAAGGTTTACGGAGCGCAAAAAGCACTCGATTCCATATCCTTTTCAGTGAAGCCGGGTGAGATCCTTGGTTTCCTCGGGCCTAATGGTGCAGGAAAATCAACCACCATGAAAATATTAACCGGTTATATTCCCCAAACCAGCGGAAAGGCATCGGTTTGCGGTTTTGATGTGGCCGAGCAGTCTATTGAGGTCAGAAAACATATTGGCTACTTACCTGAGTTAAATCCATTATATACAGATATGTATATTAAAGAGTACCTCTTGTTTGCAGCCGAAGTTCAGGGCGTAAAGAAAGGTGTAATAAATAAAGTGGATGAGATGATTGAACGTGTGGGTCTCATACCTGAACGTAGTAAAAAAATTGGGCAGTTGTCAAAAGGGTTTCGACAACGCGTTGGTTTGGCACAAGCCATGATTCATAATCCGCAAGTACTGATATTGGATGAGCCAACAACAGGTCTTGATCCCAATCAGGTAGTGGAGATTAGGGCATTAATAAAGGAGATAGGTAAAGATAAAACGGTTATTCTTTCTACGCATATTATGCAAGAGGTAGAGAGTATGTGCAACCGCGTGGTGATTATTAATAAAGGTAAGATTGTTGCAGATGACGTGATTGGTAAACTTAAACAGGGATTGAGTGGCGATATGCAAATTACCATTGAGTTAAAACAACAGATACCGGTGGATACACTGAAGCAGATTCAAGGTGTAAAGGATGTAAAGCAATCAGGCAAAAAATATGTGCTGCGTTGCGAAGGTGATATGCGCGAGCAGATTTCGGTTGCTGCCGCAACCAACGGTTGGATTCTCCTTTCAATGTCGGCCGAAGGCGAATCATTGGAAAAAGTATTTCAAAAATTAACCAAACGGTCATCATGATTATCATACTCAAGAAAGAAGTTCGTGCTTTTCTCAGTTCACTTATTGCCTATGTGGTGATGATTGTGTTTTTGGCAGCCACCGGTTTATTTATGTGGATACTGCCCGATTACAATGTGTTTGATATGGGTTATGCCAATTTGGACATGTTATTTAGCATGGCGCCTTGGCTATTTATTTTCCTCATTTCAGCAATTACCATGCGCTCCTTCAGTGAAGAAAAAAGAGCAGGCACCATTGAAATTTTAACAACCAAGCCATTAACCGATTTGCAAATTATTTTAGGTAAATATTTTGCCGGTGTGGTGCTGGTAATTTTCTCTTTGATACCCACACTTATTTATTTCTATACCATTTATCAGCTGGGAGCTACCAAAGGCAATATGGATATGGGTGCCACGTGGGGTTCTTATCTCGGATTATTTTTTCTGGCCAGTTGTTTTGTGGCTATTGGTATTTTTTCTTCCAGCATCAGCGATAATCAAATTGTTTCTTTCATTATTTCCATGTTTTTGTGTTATGGTTTTTACTCTTTATTCGATTTGTTTGCCGATTTTAAATTGTTGGGGTCATTCGATGCAGTTATCGCATCACTGGGAATTAGCGCACATTATCAATCCATAAGCAGGGGAGTGATTGATTCAAGGGATATCATTTATTTCTTATCTGTTATTGTGGCTTTTATTTGGGCTACTAAAACAGTTTTTGGTTCACGCAAATGGTAAGAGGAGGAACAGAAGTGAAGAACAATAAACAAACCAATAAAAGAAGAAATTATAAAACACAGGCCATTGTTGAGCTTGTATTGATGCTTTCTGTTCTGGTGTTCATCAATCTTATTCTGTCCAGATATTTTTTCAGAATAGATTTAACTAAGGAGAAGCGTTACTCCTTATCAGCTGCAAGTATTAATCTGGCAAAAAAGGTTGATGATGTGTTGTATGTAAAATGCTATTTACAGGGCGAGTTTCCTGCAGGTTTTAAGCGCCTGAGCAAATCAACCCGCGAAATGCTGGATGAATTCAGGGCATACTCGGGCGGGCAAATACAATATGAATTTATTGATCCGTTTGCAGAGGCTGATGCAAAAAAATCTGGTGATATTGTGCAGGAACTTGGAGCCAAAGGGTTACAACCAACCAGCGTGCAGATAAAAAAGGATGATGAACTATCGCAGAAAATAATTGTGCCGGGTGCACTCTTTTATTATAAAGGCAAAGAAATTGCAGTGAACCTGCTTAAAGGGCAGTTTGGTGCAGCACCAGAGGAAGTAATCAATAGTTCTATTGAATTGCTTGAGTATGAAATTGCCAATGCGTTAAGAAAAGCTACAGAAAATAAAGTAAAGCGAATTGCAATACTGGAAGATCATGGTGAACTTGATAAGTGGGACGTGGCAGAAGCCAAGGCAGAGCTGGAACAGTATTACGATGTAAAGCGTATTCCGCTAACCATGGTGCCGCCCCAAGAATTAAATAATTATACAGGCGTTATTATTGCTAAGCCTACAACTGCGTTTACCGAGTATGATAAGTTTAAATTAGACCAATACATCATGAACGGTGGAAAGGTGCTATGGTTTATTGATTCACAGATTGCCGATATGGATAGTTTACAAAAAGAACCCATGTTTATGAGCGGTAGTTATCAGCTAAATTTGGATGACATGCTCTTTAGGTATGGGGTGCGTATAAATTATAATTTGGTTCAGGATATACAATGTGAGGCCATTCCTATTTTAGCCGGTATGCGAAACGGCATGCCGCAGCAAAAATTATTGCCCTGGTTATTTTATCCAGCTGCTGCGCCTGTTGTTGATCATCCGATTGTTAAAAATATGGATCCTGTTTGGTTTCAATTTGCATCGGGTATAGATACTACTTCCAACAAAAGAATAAGAAAAACAGTATTGCTTCAATCCTCACCTTATGCGCGCGCAGTGCCATCGCCTGTGAGGGTTGATTTAAATATGGCACGTGTGAGACCTGATCCGGATATGTTTACCAAAGGGAATATACCACTGGCTGTATTGCTCGAAGGAGAATTTACTTCCATCTTTCAATATCGTATGGGAGCATCTGAATCAAGTGAGTTGCCATTTAAGGAAAGAATCAGTTCCAATAAAATGATTGTAGTTGCAGATGGAGATGTGATTCGAAACCAACGCAAAAAATCAACCGGAGAAATTTATCCGCTTGGCTATAATCGTTATACAAATCAGCAATTTGGAAACAAACGTTTTGTGCTCAATTGCATAGATTACCTATGTGATGACTCAGGCATTATAGAAGTGCGCGGAAAAGAAATTACCCTCCGACTACTCAATAAAGGAAAAATTAAAAAGGAAAAAGGAACCTGGCAGGCAATTAATATGATTGCTCCGCTGGCATTGGTTTTGTTTTTTGGAGGTATTAACCGCTGGGTGCGTAAACGTAAATACGTGTATAAGCAGGCTGCATAAGTATGAACAGAAGCATTAAAATTTTATTGGTATTGCTGGTGGCAGGTATTGCCGCCTATTTGATGGTTATTAATAAACCATGGACTACTTTGAAAGGTGAGCTCAAAGATTTTGCCATTCAGGATACTGCTGTTATTACCAAAATATTTTTAGCCGATAAAACCGGCAGATCTGTACTGCTGCAAAAGCAGCTCAACCAAACTTGGTTAGTAAATGGCATTCATAAAGCCGACCAAAAAAAGGTTGATTTACTACTGGCAACCATGAAACAAGTTCAGGTTAGAAATCCATTGGCCGAAAGTGAGTTTAATACTGTTGTGGCTAAAATGGCAGCCAATTCGGTTAAGTCAGAGTTTTATAAAAACGATAAGCTCATTAAAACTATTTATGTGGGCGGACAAACCAATGACAATACAGGCACATTTATGATGATTGATGGGGCATCAACGCCTTATGTTACTCATATTCCCGGTTTTGTCGGATACCTTACACCGCGCTTCAATACAGAAGCCATTCGCTGGAAATCAAAAGAAGTATTTGTGCTGCCTGCCGAAGATATTGCAACCATCGGCATTACTTATCCTCAAGATGCAGCGGCTTCTTTTATCATTGATAATACAGGAGTCTCTCCTGTTTTAAAAGATAGCAACAATCAGATACACCCGGCTGATGTAGGTTTTCTAAAATACTACGCGGCTTCTTTCTATAATATTTACTTCGAAGGTTATGTAGAAGATGTGAAGCCGATACAGCATGATTCCATCAGGGCAACTCCTGTTTTTTGCCTAATGGAGGTAAAGCAAAAAAGTACAGGTAAAACTATCCGTTTGCAGATACACAAAAAGGGGGTAAACCGCAGATCAACCCAACAATTTGATGAGGAAGGAAACAAACTAACGATTGATCGGGATAAGTATTTTGCCTTTCTGAATGACGAAAAGGATGTTGTTTATATTCAGGATTACGTATTCAGGAATTTGTTTAAAACACTAGCAGACTTTAAGTCTACTGTTAAACCCAACCCATAAAAAAAGCGGCCCAGAATGGGGTCGCTTTTTTGTTTTATCATTGGATTCGCTTAGTAAGAAATAACCGCAGTTCTTGCATTTCCTTTGCGGTCTTCCCAGTTTAGTTTAAAACCATATGGGCATCCACTTCCGGTATATGGGTTTCCTGATTCATCTACGCCTAGTGTAACCGTTATGGCTTTGGTTAAGCCATTGTGTACTTTCACCCCGGATACAGGCCTGCTGCTGCAAAGGCTCTTAAATGCAATAGGCGAAGTAATCTGAGAATAGAATGCATTACCTCTTCTGTTGGTTCCCCAAACCACTACATTGTTATACCCGCCAACGGCAGTATCACCTTCTACAGTTAAACCAAGCAGACCATTGTTGTTGGTGAAGGTCCTTTTTCTGGCTACCTGCCAGGTGCGCATGGTCCCATTGTCAAAACTAACTTCTGTGTTGCCTCTAACTTTATGAATAACATTATTACTCACATAAGCCCGGCCACCGGTTACATTGGTAATGAAGTGCACGCCATTTATTACTACGGATTTTCCGTTGCTTACACGGGTAACTTTAAGGTTCTGGGCTTCTACTCTTAGAACAGCACCTGCATCACTCCATTTGCTGCCTGTAATAAGTTGCAGGATAACAGTACCCGTGCGCATTCTTAAACCATCTCCGCTTAAGCCATTATAAGTTATCACAATTTTTTTCTGGCTGATGAAGGTGCTGTCGTCAACCTTTGCACCGGGAATACCCGGACCTTTACCAAAACCACTTGACGATACGGTCGCATCAGCTTCGTTTAATGAGGCTTCCAGCTCATTGTTATGGTTGCTTTCATCAGTTGACAACTCTGCTTGTTCCAATCCATCATCCATTGTGTCATCATCCTTTTTACAACTGTTTAATGAAAGGCCGGCAACAACCATTGCTGCCAAACCAAATTGAATTATTTTTTTCATAGTCAAATTACATCGTTTACTGTTTACAATGCTTAGGATATACTAATTAACAAAAGGTTTAACCAAGATTCAATATTTTATTCAGGTTACGAATAATGATTTCACATGCTTTAGTTATCTCTTCACGGGTTATGATAAGCGGGGGAGCTATTCTGAGCTTGTGGGTGGCAAATAAAAACCAATCGGTAATTAAACCATCTGAAATGCAAGTATCTATTAGTTTTTTGTTCAGCTCAAAACTATCCAGTTCCAGGGCCAGCATCAAGCCCATGCCTGTTATTTGTTTAATGGCGCTATGTTGCAGTAAATGCCTGAATAGTTGTTCTTTCTCTGCCACCTCATCCATCCAGTTGTGGGTAAGCAATTCTTCCAGACCTGCCAGCGCTGCTGCGCATATAACCGGGTGCCCGCCAAAGGTAGTGATATGGCCCAGCATGGGTTGATCAGCCAATTGGCCCATCATTTCCCGTGAAGCAATAAATGCCCCGATGGGCATACCTGCCCCTAAAGCTTTACCTAGTAGTAAAATATCAGGTGTCACACCAGTATGCTCAAATGCAAACAGACGACCACTGCGACCCATGCCGGATTGTATTTCATCAAATATCAAAAGTGTTCCTGTATTGTTGCAGGTGGCACGCAGTGCAGCTAAAAATGAAGGGTCTGATACAATGTAGCCACTTTCACCTCTGATTACTTCTACTACTACACATGCTGTGCGTGTTGTTATCTTCTCTAGTTCGGCAATTTGGTTGTGCTCAAGAAAACGGATATCGGGTAATAAGGGTCTGAAAGCATTTTTATAATACTCCTCACTGTTAAGGCTAAGAGCTGCATGTGTACTGCCATGGTAGGCATGCTTAAAAGCAATGATTTCTGTTCTGCCTGTAACACGTTTTGCAAGCTTAAGCGCACCATCGGTTGCTTCTGCACCTGAGTTAACAAAATATACGCAGTTTAAAGATGCCGGCAAAAGTGCCGTCAGTTTTTCTGCCAGCTTCACCTGTGGGGCCTGAATGTATTCACCATATACCATAAGGTGCATGTGGCGGTCAACCTGATTTTTAATGGCTTCATTTACCCGCTTGTTGCCATGCCCTAGGCTGCTTACACTAATGCCCGATATCAGGTCGATATATGCCTTGCCGCTTTTGTCATATAAATAAATGCCTTCGGCTTTTTCAAATTCAAGCAACAAAGGGAAATGCGTGGTTTGTGCCTGTCTGTTTAAAAATAATTGCCGATTACTCAGATGCATGTTTCAAATATGCATATAAATTCAGCAGTTGAAAAATCTGCATGATTTTCTCCTAATGAAAAAGGGATGCAATTGTTAAAAAAGTTAACTAATTTGCTAAAAATATACTAAGGCATGGAACAGGTAAAAGATGAAGACGTGTTGGGCAAAGCCTATGATGAGGTGAGAGAATATGTGAACCTGAGGTTGGAATTGCTCAAAATAGAAACAGCTGAAAAATCGGCAAAGGTTACCGCTTACATGATAAGCAGCCTCATATTGTTGTTTACAGGATTCTTTTGTTTACTGTTTGTGAGCCTGGTTATAGGCATTTATCTGAGTGATTACTGGGGCAGCTATTTTACAGGCTTTGGTTTGGTTGGTGGTTTCTATGTGCTTATGTTTTTGCTTATTCTGCTCTTTAAAAAAATACTTATTCACCGACCTGTTATTAATGCCATTATCCGTTTATTCTTTTCTGCCGATGAAACCAATTAAAATAGTTGATATAGAAACCCTGCATCTTGAAAAGGAACGGGTGCAACTACTGCTGGAAGCCAAACAAAAAGACCTGGCAGAAACCGGTTCATACATCCGTGCCAACTCGCGCAAAATTATCTGGGCCCAACTAAATCCGTTTAAAGGCAATACGCTTGTGGAAACAGCCGGTGAGGTGGTTTCTCCGCTTATACAAACTGCAACAGGCGGAACACTAAAAGATATGGCAGTGCAGCTGCTGAAAGATGTGGTGCTGACTTATGGAGTAGATGCTGCTCAAAAGTTTTTAAAGAAAAAGAAGAAAAAGAAAAAGGTGACCAAGAATAATCATCATGATACCAGCGTACCTGAAGCATAATCTTTTATGCGTATTGCATAAACAATCCTTATAAATTAAAGCGTGCTTTGTATTCTTTGTTTAACTGCTCCCTGTGGTTGGGATGAGCAATACTAATCAATGCTTTTCCTCGTTGTTCCATGTTTAAACCATATAAGTTTACTGTTCCAAACTCGGTAACTACCCAGTGTATATGCCCGCGTGTAGTAACCACTCCTGCACCTTGTTTTAAATAGGATACAATGCGTGAGTCTCCGTTGGCTGTAACGGATGGAATGGCAATGATGGGCTTACCTCCTTCAGAAAGGGCTGCACCTCTGATAAAGTCCATTTGTCCGCCAATACCGGAGTATTGATAATTTCCAATAGGATCGGAACAAACCTGGCCTGTTAGGTCCACTTCAATAGCACTGTTAATGGCTGTTACTTTTTTGTTGCGACTGATAATATGGGGGTCGTTTACAAAGCTGATATCCATTCCTTTTATAATTGGATTGTCATCAATAAAATCATATAGTTTTTTGGTGCCCAATACAAATCCTGTTACGCAGTAGTCTTTAACAATACTTTTACGACTGTTATTAATAATACCTTTTTCTATTAATGGAATTACTCCATCAGAAAACATTTCTGTATGTAAACCCAGATCCTTTAGGTGGTGCAGGTTTTTGAGCACCGCATCCGGCAGGGTGCCAATACCTAGCTGCAACGTAGCCCCGTCTTCCACCAGTTCGGCTACATTTTTTCCTATGCGGTCATATACCTCATTCATTGCGCTGGCATAGCTAACTTCAGGTAGGGGGTCTTCTGCCCAAACAGCCAAATCAATCATCCATGATGGTATAAATGCATCGCCATGCATGCGTGGCATGTTTGGGTTTACTTGTGCAATAACGAGATTGGCACTTTGCATGGCAGCGCGCGCCACATCCACTGAAGTGCCAAGTGAGCAGAAACCATGTTTGTCCGGTGGCGAAACATGCAACAACGCTACATCCAGTGGCAGTATATTTTTGGAAAACAATTTGGGTATTTCACTTAAAAAAACAGGTATATAATCTCCACGGTCGGTATTCACTGCCATGCGTGTGCTTTCCGAAACAAACAGGGAGTTAATATAAAACCTGCCTTTTAGTGCCTCTTTATTCAGGTTTATACCATGTGTGCTAATACTTACCAATTCAACATTTTCAAGATCGGTTCTTTTAGTTAGTGCTTCAACCAAAGCTATGGGCGTAGCCGCACTCCCATGCAAAAACACCCGCTGCCCGGATTGAACATGCGCCACCGCTTCTGCTGCCGATATGTATTGCAATTTTTTGTGCTGCATAACGCTTTTATTCTTTAAGCAAATATGCCTGTTTGCCATTGGTTAAAACATAATCTTAATCAGGTTTTGTTGCGTTGCAGTTGGCGGCTATGCAAAGAGCAATTGGCCTTTGGCATTATTCCGCTTGTATTCTTTACCTTTGCCGCCCATGAGCGCTTACCTGCATTCCGATTTACATGATACCATCTGTGCACTGGCAACCCCAGCTGGCACAGGAGCCATTGGTGTTATACGTGTAAGCGGAAATAAGGCGTTGGAGATAGTTAATGCTTTGTTTAAAGGTAAAGACCTTTGTAAGCAACCAAGCCACACCGTTCATTTTGGTAAAATTTCGGATGGCAGTCGTGTTATTGATGAGGTATTGGCATCTGTATTTATTGCACCAACATCATACACCGGTGATGATACGGTAGAGTTAAGCTGCCATGGATCACCTTATATACAACAACAAATTTTACAATTGCTGGTGCAGCAAGGCTGCCGATTGGCAAAACCGGGCGAGTTTACACTCAGGGCATTTTTAAATAAAAAGCTAGACCTGAGTCAGGCCGAAGCAGTGGCCGATCTTATTGCCAGTGATAGTGCTGAAAGCCATAAAATGGCTATGCAACAAATGCGTGGCGGATTTAGTGAGCAAATAAAACACATGCGCGAGCAATTGGTAAATTTCGCATCGCTTATTGAGCTGGAACTTGATTTTAGCGAAGAGGATGTGGAGTTTGCCAAACGAGAAGAGTTAATTGTATTGGTTTCAAAGATTGCAGGAGTTATTCAAAATTTACTTCAGTCATTTAATTATGGCAATGCCATTAAAAACGGCATACCAACTGTTATAGCAGGCAAACCCAATGCAGGCAAGTCAACCCTGCTTAATGCACTCATCAATGAGGAACGTGCTATTGTAAGTGATATTGCAGGCACAACCCGTGATACCATTGAGGAGGCTTTTGTTATGGATGGCATTACGTTTAGGCTTATTGATACTGCCGGAATCAGGCAACAGGCTGCCGATGAAATTGAGGAGATTGGCATAGAACGTGCCTACGAAAAATTGCAAAAGGCAAGCATTATTATGTATGTTTTTGATGCCACTGTAACCTCACCGGAGCAATTAAATCAGGATATAAGCAGTCTTAAAAAATACCAGGCAATTGTAATTCCGGTAGCCAACAAAGCTGATATGCTTGCCAACGCACCGGCCTTTGTTGAAACCAGCATTGCAATTAGTGCCAAAAACAATACCGGTATAGATTTACTTAGGCAAAGATTGGTTACAGCTGTGCGCAAGGATGAAATTAAGAATGATATCATCATCACCAACCTGAGGCATTATGAGGCATTGAAACATGCAGCCGATGCTTTGCAGCAAGTGCTCAATGGAATAGGTGCACATGTTAGCGGTGAGCTGCTGGCGCTGGATATACGCAAAGCCTTGTTTCATCTGGCAGAGATAACAGGCGAGGTAACAACAGATGATTTGTTGGCCAATATTTTCTCCAAATTTTGTATCGGAAAGTAACTATCTTTCCTTTGTTTCATAAATGCCTGTTATTGTTAGCTTTTAGCTGATTTATCTTTCTTTTATTTGTTGCCCAACTCCACTTTTTTACCTATATTTGTTGCCTGATTGTTGCCCAGATTTGTTGCCCACAAATCAGGCAACACTCGGGAGAGAACATGCTACATACAGCTACAAGCTGCTACATGTAGCAACAACAGGCAACAAAATGAGCAGCAACATTCGTCTTCAAAAAACTTGTCAGCACTGCGGTAACCGGTTTACCGCCAAGACTACTGTTACACAGTTTTGCTCAGATACCTGTGCCAAGAGAGCATACAAACAGCGGAAGCGGGATGAAAAAATCGAAGTGGCCATCAAGGAAGAAACCGAGAAAGCCATGTACAACCCTGCCATCTCTCAAAAGGAATTTCTAACCGTAGATGAAGCCTGCCAGTTAATCAACGCCAGCCGCTGGACCATTTACAGGCTCATCGACAAAGGCGAACTCAAAGCAGGTAAGTTGGGCAGAAGTACCCGTATCCCC
>CANGVA010000004.1 GCA_947457395.1 Bacteroidota bacterium
CCCTCTGCGCTGCGGACATGAGTTTAGAGCAGGAGATTTACTCTTAGTTGCTACGTCTGTGCGTCCTTTTCTAACTAGTTGTTGTATAGTAGGCATATGATACTTTTACTATCGTTTGGTTATTTTTAAGGGACGGCAAAGGTAGAAGGAATAAATAAGGTTAGCAAGTGCCTGACAAAAAATATTTTAAAATATGATTTGCTGAGCGGGTTAAATGCTAACTATTTAACCATCAGTCTTCACCGATCTTGGTTCCAATGTTTTTAATTGGGGGTTGCGAAGATAAGGCAGATTTTTGTTTTAACAAACTATCTGATTATTTTTTAGTAATTAGTCAGAATTTTATCTAACTATAATATGGTAAGGGAATTGCTATCAATCATATAAACATCAGTTATACAATATAATATGATTAAAATTTGTGTTTTCTTTTTTCTTTTTGTTTTGTTGAAATTTGCAGCCTTATGTTGGGATTAAAACTACAAACTGACCCTAGATGGGTAAATATTGCCGAACAATCTATATCCGAAATTTTAATTGATCATGCTTTCTGTGAACAAAAGGCAGCCAGCAGTGGTATTTCACTAATTGTTCACTACCCTGATAAGGATGAAATGGTTAAGGAACTTACGGCCATCATTGCTGAGGAGTGGGGCCATTTTCGTAAGGTGTTAAAAGAATTGGATAAACGTGGTTTTAAGTTTGGAAAGGCCCGTAAGGACCGCTATGTGAATGAATTGCAGAAGCTGACTATAAAAACGGATAACCGAGATAAAAAACTGGTTGAGCATTTGCTGGTATTGGCTATGATTGAAGCCCGCAGTTGCGAGCGATTCCGTATACTAAGCCTTCATATCAATGACGAAGAGTTGAAGACTTTTTATCATGAGTTTATGGTATCCGAAGCCGGCCATTATCGCACTTTTCTTAACCTTGCACATCTCTATGCTGATGCTGATTATGTTAAGCAGCGCTGGCAAGCTATATTGGCAGGTGAAGCCGAAATAATGAAGCAAATGGAATTGCGTGGCGACCGTGTCCACTAAACGGTTAGTTTAGATACTTAAGCAGTCGCGTGTTGAATTTAGCTATAACCCTACCATAAGGAACTCCCAAATAATTAGCCTTTTTACGAAGATAATTAATAGGATCACCGTCTAGCACAGCTGAGACCAAGTTGCCTGGATGGTTAAACGGTTTACTTAATGGATTCATTTTCTCATCAAACACAAATAATCCATAGTGTATTTTGTTGGTATAGGTTGAAATATCTTCACTGAAAGCTGCAACAAAATAATTGTTTGTGTCGGGTTGAATTGTTTCATCTGCTTTCAAATTCACATCTACAAATATGCCTTTATAACTGCCAGATATTAGCTTGTAAGCACTGGTATCCATAAAAAAGTAAACCTTAGATATGGTATAATTTTCACGGAAATCACGCATGATTTTCTGGTTGCGAGAGAGAATCTCAGTATTTATCAGATTAACCTCTTCAGTTTTTCCCTGTTCTTCAAGTTTTTTAAGTTCCTTGCTGTTTGGGGTTGCAAGCATCACAAATAAAGCGCCTCTGCTGTAGCCAGCAATAATATCGCGTAAACTTTTCTCTTTCTTGGTCATTTTCTCTTTTAGAGAAACTGCATTCAGTCGTAATCCTAATTCGATTGTAGTTGGGCGGCCTTTAACATCAGTTGCGGTGCTGCGATTAGTTAAGCTGTAATTATAGCCAAGCTCAAGGTTTACAAAATCTGACATGGCAACGGAAATTCCTCCATAAACTGCACCATCAAACATTCCTACCTTGTTTTTATTGTTATCAAAACTTTTGGTTACATAATTGCCAAATTCAATGATTTCTGTGTTGTAAGCAATGAGCATTGAAGGCTTGTAGCCCAAATGAAAAGAGAACTCTCGGGATATAAGGGATGGATAAATGACCAAGGTAAGCCCTGCTTCGAGATAATTTGCATTGTAACGTTTATCTGTAGACTGCTCCCTAAAGCTGATACCTGAATAACCCGGTTCAAGCATCAGTGTAAAATAATCATGTATTGGCTTTGTTATAAATAATCCTCCGTTTAATCCTGCAGCGCCCGAATAGTTGTTATATTCTAATCCGCTTAAAGAATAATTGATACCAACGCGAAGCCCGTAACCTATGGCTTTAGCCTGATCCATGATGTTGTTTTGCTGCGCCCTTATCTTTGCGCTGATGCAAAACATCATCAAAATAAAAATTACTTTAAATCCTTTATTCATGCTGTAGTATGCAATAATACTATGTGTTGCCTGTATTTGGGTATGCTGATATGATAAAGTCAATATTTCTTTTTAAACCGTTGTATTTTGTTCTTTTTACAGCAGATTTGTTAAAGAGTTTATTAAAAACTTCTTCAGTCAGTTCAATCCACTCTTGTTTTGTCATTTCCAATAATTCGGCAGAAGGATCAAATTTGGGCTCCCCATGTTTACGTGAGAATCTATTCCATGGGCAAACATCCTGACAAATATCACAACCAAACATTCGGTTTTCAAAAGTACCTTTCATTTCCTGAGGGATTGAGTCTTTGAGTTCTATTGTAAAATAGGAAATACATTTACTGCCATCCACCACACCGGGTTTAATAATAGCTTTAGTTGGGCAGGCATCCATGCATGCTGTGCAGGTTCCGCAATGATCTGTTGTTGGGGTATCATATTCCAGTTCAAGATCTATAATTAACTCGCAGATAAAGTAAAAGGATCCGCTACCTTTATTGATGAGGTTTGCATTTTTACCAATCCATCCGATTCCTGAGCGCTGAGCCCATGCTCTTTCAAGTATTGGCGCAGAATCAACAAATGCACGACCATTTACTTCTGTAATTTCAGTTTGAATATAAAACAGTAAGTGTTTTAATTTTTCTTTTATTACCTGATGGTAGTCTTCCCCATAGGCATATTTGCTAATGATTGGTGCAGTTTTATCCGTTTGGGTAAGTGGCGTGTAGTAATTAAATAGTAAAGAAATAACTGATTTGGCACCGTCAACCAGCAAGCGTGGGTCGAGGCGCTTATCAAAATGATTCGCCATATAGGCCATTTGCCCATGCATTCCTGATTTTAACCATTGCTCCAGTACAGGTGCTTCTTGTTCCAGGAATTCGGCTTTGGCAATGCCGCAAGCACTGAAACCAAGTTCTTTGGCTTTATCTTTTATTAGCCTTGCATATACTTTTTGATAGGTCACCCTTGCGAATGTATGAATTTATTTGCCAAACGCTTTTATCTATGTTTATTGAATGCAGGCAGAAGTTGATACCTTTGTTTAAATGAAAGATTTTAAAAAGTATTACCATTTACCGGCACCGCCAGAAGAAGTTTACGCGGCTCTTACAAACGAGGCTACCATACAGTTGTGGTCAGGTGCGCCAGCTAAAATGCAGGCTGAGCCTGGAACAGAGTTTTCTTTATGGGATGATGCCATTTGCGGTAAGAATCTTGTATTTGAGCCGGGTAAAAAGATTGAGCAGGAATGGTATTTTGGTGAGCAGGAAGAGCCATCTATCGTAACCATTAAGTTGCATGCACACAAATTAGGAACCTCTGTAGAATTAAGACATGTGCGTATACCTGACGAAGCTTACGAAGATATTGTTGAGGGCTGGAATACGGAGTATTTTGGCGGGTTGGAGGATTTTTACAGCGAGCAGGATGATGATTAAAGTAATGCGGTAAATCGCATAAAAAAAGCAGCCTTGGGGCTGCTTTTTTGCATATATAAAATGGGTTAGTTAGCACTTAATGCAGCCGCACCACCAACAATTTCAGAAATTTCTGTAGTAATGGCTGCCTGACGAACGCGGTTGTATTCAATCTTAAGAGCCTTTAGCAATTCACCTGCATTATCAGTTGCTTTATCCATTGCAACCATACGTGCACCGTGTTCAGATGCTGCCGAATCTAGCAATGAGCGATATATTTGCGTTTTTAGAATACGTGGAATCAGGTCTTCCAGAATCTCTTCTTTAGATGGTTCAAATAAATAATCATTCTTTGCTTTCTGGTTGCCCTTGATACTTTTTGTATCAATAGGCAAGAACTGATCGTTTGTGAGAATTTGGGTTGCAGCATTCTTAAACTGATTGTATACAACCTCAATCACATCATATTTTCCGCTGCGATAAACATCTAGCAAATAACTTCCTAGTTGAAAACCTGCATTGGCATTAAGCTGCAAGAAAGTATCGCGGTACTCAGTATTCACGGTTACTTTCATCTTTTGCTGTTTGCTAAAAAACTCAGAGCCTTTTTTACCTACGGGAAGGATGGTAACGTTTTTACCAGCGTATTTTTCAACTACCAGTGAAGAAGCCTTTTTAATGATATTTGAATTGAATGAACCGCACAAACCTCTGTCAGAACTAATCACCACCAACAGCACATTTTTAACCTCACGGGTCTGGAAATAGATATTTAATGAATCAACATCAATAGAGTCAGAAAGGTTGGCTAATATGCCATTTAGTTTAACAGCATACGGCCTCATTTGCGTGATGGCATTCTGTGCCTTTCTTAGCTTTGTAGCACTAACCAGCTTCATGGCTTTGGTTATTTGCTGCGTTGAGCTAACTGAGGTGATACGGGTTCTTACTTCTTTTAAATTGGCCATTTGATTTAAACTTAAGCACTATATTTTGCCGATAATTCCTTAGCAGCATTTTCAATTGCTCCTGTTATCTCGTCATTAAAATTGCCTTTCTTTAATTCATCTAATATGTTTTTGTATTTGGTTTCCATGTACTGATGGAAATCTGTTTCAAACTCACGCACTTTATTAACCGGAATATTTGAAAGCAATCCTTTTGTACCTAAATAAATAATAGCAATTTGTTGTTCAACACGTAGCGGAGAGAACTGACCCTGCTTCAGGATTTCCACGTTTCGGGCACCTTTTGCCAAAACTGCTTTGGTTGCAGGATCCAAATCAGAACCGAATTTTGAGAATGCTTCCAACTCGCGGTATTGCGCCTGATCTAACTTTAATGTACCGGCAACCTTTTTCATAGATTTTATTTGTGCATTACCACCCACACGAGATACGGAAATACCTACGTTAATAGCAGGGCGAACACCACTGTTGAATAAGTTTGCTTCAAGGAATATCTGCCCATCGGTAATAGAGATTACGTTAGTAGGGATATAAGCAGATACGTCACCAGCTTGTGTTTCAATAATAGGTAAAGCTGTTAATGAGCCACCACCTTTAACAAGGTGTTTAATTGATGGAGGAATATCATTCATGGATTGTGCAATACTATCGGTTGAATTGATTTTAGCTGCACGCTCCAATAGGCGGCTGTGCAGATAAAACACATCGCCCGGATAAGCTTCACGTCCCGGAGGTCTGCGCAATAAAAGAGAAACCTCACGATAAGCTACAGCCTGTTTAGACAAATCATCATAAACAATTAGCGCTGGGCGTCCGGTATCACGGAAAAATTCGCCTATAGAAGCACCTGCCATTGGTGCAAAGAATTGCATAGGAGCAGGGTCTGATGATGTTGCAGCTACCACAATAGTAAATGCCATTGCACCGCGCTCTTCAAGAGTTTTTACTACTTGGGCAACTGTAGAAGCTTTCTGACCTATGGCCACATAAATACAGTAAACAGGTTTTCCTGCATCATAAAACTCTTTCTGATTGATGATAGTATCGATACAAACGGCAGTTTTACCGGTTTGGCGGTCACCAATCACCAACTCACGCTGTCCGCGTCCAATTGGAATCATGGCATCAATAGCTTTCAGTCCGGTTTGCAGTGGTTCCTTTACCGGCTCACGGTAAATTACTCCTGGAGCTTTGCGCTCCAAGGGCATTTCATACAAATCACCACTAATTGGTCCTTTACCATCAATTGGCTGGCCAAGCGTGTTTACAACGCGTCCTACCATGCCTTCACCAACTTTAATGGAAGCAATTCGACCGGTACGTTTAACGGTATCACCTTCCACAATCTGGTCGGATGAACCCAATAACACCGCACCTACGTTGTCTTCTTCTAGGTTAAGCACGATAGCTTGTGTGCCATTGGCAAACTCTACCAGCTCACCGGATTGTACTTTGCTTAAACCGTAAATACGTGCAATACCGTCACCCACTTGGAGCACGGTACCAACTTCTTCCAGTTCAGCCTCAGATTTAAAGTTGCTGAGTTGCTCTCTTATGATTGCCGAAACCTCATCAGGTCTGATCTCTACCATAATATATTATTTAGAAATGTAAGTGTTTAATAATTCTTGTTTAACTTGTTGCAGTTTGCCTTTGATGCTGGCATCAAACAAACGGTCATTCATCTTTACTACTATTCCACCAATCAATTCCGGCTGGACAATAGTTTTTAGTTCGATATTTTTTCCGGTGCTTTTGGCAATAAATTCCTTTATTTCAGTATAGGTTTTTTCATCCAGTGCAACTGCTGTTTTAACCTCTGCTCTTGCAATATTTTTAATTTCATTATACTGAAGAATAAAAGCCTCTGCAATGGCTTTTAGAAACATTCCGCGGTTTTTGCGGATAATGATTTGAAAAAATGCAATACTATTTGCATGCATGGATTTTGAAAAAATCAGTTTAAGGACAGCAAATTTCTTATCTCCTATAATAACCGGACTCTTAAGCGTAGCCTCCAAAGCCGGGTTTTGCTTTAATACTACCAGAAACTGTTTCATGTCGCCATGAATCTGCTCCAAGCTGTTTTGCTCTATGCTAAGGTCTATTAGTGCTTTTGCGTAACGAATGGCTCCCCTAAATTCCGACATATCAGTTGAGTGTTATGGATTTTAGGTTTTCGTTTACAAAAGCTTCCTGCTGGTTGCGGTCATCCAATTTTTTACGAAGGATTTTCTCAGCCATATCAACGGAGATTTCAGCAATCTGGGTTTTCAGTTCATTCATGGCATTGAGTTTAGCTTTTTCAATGGCATCATTAGCATTGCTTATGATTCTGCGTGATTCCTCATCTGCAGATTTTTTTGCTTGGGCAATGATACTCTCTTTCATTTCAACTGCTTCTTTTAGCAATTTGTCGCGTTCCTTGCGTGCCTCTGCCAATAATTTTTCATTATCAGATTTTAGCGCATCCATTTGCTTGCGTGCCTCATCAGCCGCATTCAATGCATTGTTTATAGAGTCTTCTCTTTCTCTTATTGATTGAAGGATTGGTTTCCATGCGAATTTAGACAACAACCAAAGCACAATGCTAAAGGTTATTGTCATCCAAAATAACAGACCAATACCCGGTTTTACTAATTCCATGTTATTGCTTTTGTTTTGTGTTTATTGACTAAAATTCATCAATACCTGTTAATATAAAAATACGGAGTGCCCACTAAGGCATCCCGTATTCTGAGTAACATTATTGGTGATTATAGCAATACGATCAACAGACACACTACTATACCGAAGAATGCAGCACCTTCGATTAATGCAGCAGCTACAATCATGTTTGCACGAATATCGCCAGATACCTCAGGTTGACGGGCAATTGACTCTAATGCGCTGCCACCAATACGGCCGATACCGAGACCTGCACCAATAGCTGCCAAACCTGCACCGATACCTGCACCCATTTTAGCAAATCCTGGGTCTGTTGCTGCTTGTAAAAGAATGTTTAAAAGTGTCATAATTGTTTTGTTTAGTTGTTATTGTTTTTGGTTGATTTTGTTTACTTGTGTTATCTATTAATGATGGTCATTGTGGTTATGCTCTTCTACAGCTGATCCGAAATAAAGAGATGAAAGTAGCGTAAAAACGTATGCCTGAAGAAATGCTACCAATAATTCAAGGAAGCTCATAAAGGTGGTAAAGGCAACTGAAAGCACTGATACGCCTAATCCCAATGATTGATTTACCGCTCCAAAAATGAAAATAAGGGAGAAAAATCCAAGTATGATGATATGCCCTGCGGTAATGTTTGCAAATAAACGTATCATCAGTACAATAGGTTTATTTAACATGCCAATAATTTCAATTGGAACCAAAAGTATCCAAAGGGCTTTGGGGACCCCTGGAGGAGCAAAAATATGTCCCCAGTAGCTTTTGTTGCCGTTTATAGAAGTAATAATAAAAGTGAAAGTGGCAAGCACTAGGGTTACTGCAATATTGCCTGTTACATTGGCTCCGCCAGGAAAGAATGGAATCAAGCCAAACAGGTTATTGATAAAAATGAAAAAGAATATGGTTAACAGAAAAGGCATGAACTTCTCATACTTGGCGCCAATAGATGGCTTCGCTACCTCGTCTCTAATAAAAATAATGAGTGTTTCTATAAGGTTGTGAAAACCCTTGGGAGCTCTGTGGTTATTGTGTTTATAATGACCGGCCACACTAAACATTATCCATAATAATACGATAACAGCTATAAGCATTGCTGCAACATTTTTGGTGATAGATAAATCTAAGAAATCAGCGTGCTCATTAGGGACACCATCGCTGTTAACAGCAATCAGTTTCCCATGTTCCAACTTGTAACCATCTACAATGTTATGGCCGTGATTAAATTTGCTTGAGAGGAATGTATGTAAACCGTTGTGATCCTTGATAATAACAGGAAGAGGAATTGAAATATGTTTGTGACCAATTGTTGCAATATGCCAATCATACGCATCGGCAATATGCTCCATAATTAGTTTGCCTGCATCTACTTTTTCTTCAGTTTGATCTACATGCTTATGATTGTCTTGGTCATGAGCCGCTGAACTTGCGCCTGCATGATGGGTAGAACTATCGTAAGTGTTTTCTGGGTGGTTTTCCAAAGAAGCATGATCTACGTTGGTGCCTGCGTGAGCTACAGGAAGAAGCAGTAAAAAAGAGGATATTAAAATACTGATTATCTTTATCTTATTTCGAGGCATCAAAGTCTGTTTTTTTGAAATCGGGGCGCAAGTTAACCACAAGGAAATAAATTTCAAAAGATGTGAATAATAAATACAACAAAAGATAACTCACAATAAATGAAAGTTCCTTATTAGGGCTGAATAATAGGTAGATAAGAAGGGGTGACAGAGAAAAAATAAATCTAATTCCCACAGCACTATAAACACGGGTGATGAATGTTTTATTGTCTTTTGTGATGGATGAATACGTAATACGAAAAAGGATATATGAAAGCAATACGTAGTAAAGCAAAGACACCCAAACCAGATTATTTACCTCAAATTGTTGTTGTGCGGTTTGAAGCAAGCCAATTAAACAAGCGCAGCAGATTGTAATAAGGAGAAGCGCTTTGGTAAACTGATTAATTGATTTTGGACTTGTCATAAGGCGGGCAAATGTAATTAAATACTTTATGTTTGATTACATTTTAAAGCTATAAGTAATTACCCAGCCTCTATTTTTTCAAAAACTCCTTAATCGTTATGTAGATTGATGTAAGAACTGAAAAAAGTGCCCCACATAGCGTAAACGCGGGGAAAGATAGCTGCAGATAACCATCCAGCCATTTGCCTGCTAGCGTACCACCAACAATCAAGGCAATCATTTGGCCTGCTACGTTGGTATAGCGAAGTATATTATTGATTCGCTTGTTTGGTTGACTGGTCAAAAGTTTTGGCGGCTGTTTGCTCCTCGTTTACAATTTTCTTTAGGCTGTTTTTACCATCTTTCATGGCGCATTTCCCATTAAATTCAGCACCGGCCTCAATTATCAGTTTGTTAGAAACAATATCGCCATGAATACTTGCCGTGGCTTTTACGGTGAGCAGTTCACTCACAAAAATATTTCCATGCACCTCGCCTGATATTTCTACGTTTGCAGCTTTGATATCGCCTTCAATTCGGCAAGTAGGCCCCAAGACTAAACGGGCCTTCGATGAAATATAGCCTTTAACCGTGCCATCAATGCGCATATCGCCTTCTGAACTTAAATCACCCAAAATGGTGGTTCCTGCATTGATGATGTTTAGGTTACTCGGATTAAAAACCGGACCATTATTCTTGTTTGCATTAAAAATAGCCATATCCAAATTTAATTAAAGTTAATGTACTCTTCCGGGTTTGTAGGTTGCCCGTTGTCCCAAATTTCAAAGTGCAGATGAGGACCCGTGGTAAGCTCTCCGGTGTTTCCTACAACAGCAACCGGCTCACCTGCATTTACAAACATACCAACTTTTTTTAATAAAACAGCATTGTGCTTATAAATGGATAACAAGTTGTTTTTGTGCTGTATAGCTAGAGTATTTCCAGTTTCAGGGCTCCACGTGCTCAGCACAACTAGTCCATCGGAAATAGCTTTAACCGGTTCGTTTTGTTTAGTAACCACATCTACGGCATAGTGACCTTCAGTGGCATTGTATGTTTCACTTACAACGCCTTTAACAGGTGCATATAAATGCACAGCATTAACTGCAGCCGACATCTCATTTAATTGTTCTAAAGCAAAATTGTCTTCAGCATGTTCAAACTCTTTCTGTAGTTGCTGTTCCAACTTTCCGGCATTGCCTGGCAAGTTTTCGGATGTTCTTTTGTCGCCTTGCTTCATCATGGCTGTATCTGAGTATTGAATACGATCATGCATGATGTTCAGTAGGTTTTTATAATACAATTCTTTATCAATGAGTGCTTTTTCCAGAGAGTCTACCCTAAGATTAGCCAATTTAGCCAGTTGAATGGTCCTGGTATCGGTATAACCCGGTATGTATTCCCTTATTGGTGTAAATACTATAAGCGTGATGATGATGGAGGCAAAAAATACGAGAAAAGAGCTGAATGCCACAAAAACATTCATTGGTGTAAGGCTAAGTGAAAACTTTTCCTCAAAAGTACTATCGTTAATAATAACTAGCTTAAATTTGCTTTTAAGCTTATGTATGAGTTTCTTTCTTGGCTTATTGCTCATATGATTTATGATTTTGTAGTTAGGCGCAATAAAATAATTTTGTGCTTTCAAAGTTAAGTAATCATCCCAAATCTGTTTGTATAAAGCGTTGCAAAGTCCTAAAATCATACTTTTTACTGTTTCTGTGCTGGTTTTCTTGGCATGTAATCCTACCCGTAATCGCAGAATTAACAGGGAGTGGCATACCTTAACTGGTCATTTTAATGTATATTTTAACGGAGAACAAAAACTATTAGATGCAACCGATGCGCTGGAAAAGTCTCATAAAGATGATTTCTCAAGAATACTGGAGGTTTTTCCTTATGCCGATGAGGCTGCTGCAAAAGGCAATAGCGGACTTTTTGATGAGGCAATTAAAAAAGCCTCTCTTTCCATACAGAACCATACAGTTGGCAGATACACGGATGACAGCTATCTGTTAATGGGTAAATCACATTTTTTTAAGAGAGATTACTATGCAGCACTTGAGGTTTTTCAATACATCAACTCAAAGTATAAGAATGATGGTTTAAGACCCTTGTCAACCGCATGGATTTGTAAATGTTATAATGGGTTGAAAAAGGTTGATGAGGCTGAGGCAGTAATGGGGTTACTGCTGAGTGAAGTTGGTCCGAAATCATCAAAAGGGAAAGAAATTAAGCCATCATTGTTAAAACGAATTTTCAGGGTGGTGCCGAAGGCGCACTATAAAGAGATTTATGCCACTGCAGCCGACATAGCGATTAAACAGGATAAATATGCACGTGGTGTAGAGTACATGCAGAAGGCGCTTTCCTTTTCTGACAAGAAGCCTGATAAAATCAGATATACCTATATCATTGCTCAATTATATGAAGCCATGGATAGCATGGCGCTTTCCAAACAATATTTTACTAAAATACTAGGCATGCTGGCACCTTATGATTTTGAATTTAATGCCATTCTTAATATCTCCAAGGTTTATGATGTGAACGATAAATCATCGGTAAAAAAAATCAGGCGCTCGCTTAAACGCATGTTGCGCGATGAAAAGAATGACGGATTGTATGACCAGATACATTTTGAACTAGGTAATCTTGAATACAGGCAAAAAAATTTACCCGAGGCTATAAAGCAATACCAGCTTTCGGTTGCAAAAAGTAAAAGTAACAATTATCAAAAAGCAATGTCATACCTGGCATTGGGTAATTTGTATCTGGATATACCGGAATACAAACTTGCGCAGGCATACTATGATAGCACGGCATCAACCGTTCCTTCCACCTATAAATATTATCAGAAAATAATTGATAAAAAAAATGTATTGTCTGAACTTATTAGTAATTACGTAATTATTGAAACGGAAGATAGCCTACAACGTTTATCAAAGTTAAGTAAGAATGAGTTGGAGAAAAAAATAGATCAGTGGATTGCTGCAAAAAAAATTGCCGATGAGGCCAAAGCCAAGGCAGAAAAAGAAAGAAAAAGCAATGAAGAATTGCTCAGGTTAAATCAAAATGCAGGTGGCAATACCAATATCAATAACAATATGGGAGGTTCCGGTGCCCAATGGTATTTTTACAATGCAGGATTAATCGCATCCGGACGTGCTGATTTCTTCAGTGCTAAAAAGTGGGGCAATCGCACCAATGAGGATTTCTGGCGATATAGTGCTAAAGAAAAACCCAGAAAAGAAGGAGATGATGGAACGGATTTGAAACAACCTAAGGACTCTGCACAAAAATTAGATACCAACAATAATGGGGATGTTGCCAAAAGTAAAGATGCAAATGAAGTAGGTGATATTAAGAAAGACATTGCTGCAGATAGGGCTGAATGGGTTAAAAATATTCCCGCCAATCAGGAAGAGTTTAATCGTTCTGTAGAAAAGTCTGTTGAGGCGCACTTTGCAATTGGTGTGGTTTATGATGAAAAGATACTGGATTATAAAGAGGCTATCAAAGCGTATGAAACACTTAATACACGTTTTATTAATAATAAATTTGAGCCGGAGGCGCTTTACAGGCTATATAAAGATTATAACAGACTGGGGCAAACAGCAAAAGCTGCAGATGTGCGTTCCAGATTAATTGAAACCTATCCGGAAAGTCCTTTTGCACTAATTCTTCAAAACAAGAACATTGTTAACACTGAGAATGAAACCAATAAAGAGGTGTTGGCTTTATATGAGAAAATTTATGAAGCATACACCTCCGGAGAATATCAGCTGGTTAAAAGCATGAAAGCTGAGGCCGATAAGAAGTATAGCGGAAACCGCATACAGGCTAAGTTCGAATTATTGTATACACTTGCCCTTGGTAAAACCGACTCCACATCAATATTCAAACGCAGTTTAGAAGAGATTGTATCAGCATATCCCAAAACGGCTGAGGCAGAGCGCGCGAAGCTGATACTTGATTACATGAAAAAGCAGGAAACTGCATCTTTGCCGGATACATTGAAAAAAGAAGATGAACCTGATTTTATTATTGAAGACCCAGGACAGCAATATTATTATGTATTTGCTACCAAGGCAGAAAAAGCAGATATGAATGAGATGGTAGCAAAGGTTACCAAATACAATGATGAGTTTTATCAGTTTGATAACCTGAGAGCCAACACGTATATTGCTAATGATGGTTATCAGTTATTGTTGGTTAGGCAATTCAAGGAACTTAAGCAGGGGGTAGATTATTTTAAATCTGCGGAAACCAGAATACTGGTAAAAAAATTTTTAGGCTTTGAAGGAACTTATTTGAACTTTGTAATAAGTGTTAGCAATTTCAAAAAGATGATGAAGGAGAGCAAATCCGAGGTATACGAGAAAATATTTTCAGCATATATACAGAAACTAAATTCGCAAAAACCGTGAGCATAAAAGAACTCTTTTTTGGCCATCCTTTCGTAAAGTTTATTAAGTGGCTTTGGTTTGTTGTATTAGGTGGGTTGTTGGCTTTCTTGTTGTTTATCGTAATGATTGCCATGGGATGGTTTGGTGAGTTACCTGCACTCGAGGAACTGGAAAATCCCAAAACTTTTCTTGCCTCTGAAATCTACTCGGAGGATGGGGTATTGCTGGGTAAATATTTTTTACAAAATCGCTCCAATACAGCATTTGATGATTTAAGCCCTAATTTAATTAACGCCCTTGTTGCTACCGAAGACATTCGTTTTTATAATCATTCCGGTATTGATTTTCGGGGTGCATCATCCATCGCCTTATATGCCTTAATTGGTAAAAAGCGTGGGGCTTCCACCATTACACAACAGCTTGCAAAAAATTTGTTCCCACGCAAACGTTTTGATAATGTTTTTTATAAAGCTACCACTAAGCTTAAAGAGTGGATTACCGCTGTGCGTATAGAGCAGCGATATACCAAGGAAGAAATTATTACCATGTATTTAAATACAGTTGAGTTTGGCGGAAATGCATTTGGCATACGCTCTGCGGCAAAAGTATTTTTTAGTAAGACACCACTCGAGTTAAATGAAAACGAAGCGGCCATGCTGGTAGGTATGCTCAAAGGCATTACCCGTTTTAATCCCATCAGAAACCCGGAGAATGCATTGAACAGGCGCAATACCGTACTCAACCAAATGCGTAAATACAATTTTATTTCTAATGAAATGTATGATACGCTTTCGGTTAAACCCATCGAGCTTTCTTATCATGAAGATGACCACAATGATGGTCTAGCTCCATATTTCAGGGAAGTTTTGCGAATGGAGTTGATGGAATGGGCGGAGGAGAACGGATATAATTTGTATAAAGATGGTTTGAAGATTTATACCACCATTAACAGCAAATTACAACAGTATGCAGAGCAAGCAGTATCGCGCCATATTAAAGAAATGCAGGGTAAATTCTACAGCCATTGGAAGGGGCGCACGCCTTGGGGTGAATTAAAGGAATTGATCACAGCCGGCATGAAGCGAAGTGATCGTTACCGTGCTTTAAAGAAAGAAGGTAGGACAGAAACAGAAATAGAAAAAGCATTTAACACACCTGTTAAAATGAAAATATTTTCCTGGAGCAGGGGAGAAATTGATACCTTGATGACACCACTTGACTCCATTAAGTATTACAAATATTTTCTGCAATGCGGTTTTATGAGCGTGGATCCGCGAACGGGTTATGTTAAGGCATGGGTTGGTGGAGTTAATCACAAGTACTTTAAATACGATCACGTAAATATTAATGCTAAGCGACAGGTTGGTTCAACCTTTAAGCCCATTGTCTATACCCTCGCTATTGATAATGGTTGGAGCCCTTGTTTCAAAGCTCCCAATCAGCCGGTAGTGTTTGAAGAGTATGATAATTATTCGCCTAAAAATGCAGATGATAAATACAATGATCCGGAAATGACTTTATACAGAGGCCTGCAGTTTTCGGTAAATAATATTGTAATGTATCTGATGAAACAGCTTGGTCCCAGCGGCCCACAGTCTGTTATAAATCTTGCAAGAAAAATGGGAATCAAGAGCAATCTTGAACCGTACCCTGCCATTGCATTGGGTGTATTTGATATTTCTGTATATGAAATGGTGGGTGCATTTTCAACTTATGCCAATAAGGGTGTTTGGACCGAACCGGTTTATATTACCCGCATCTTAGATAAAAATGGCAATGTAGTAAAGGAAGTTGTGCCACGCAGTGTAGAGGCTATGAGCGAGCAGACGGCATATATCATGGAAAAAATGCTTGAACGGGTAACAGCGCATGGTACTGCTGCTAAAATTAAATATATGTATCAGGTTCCGGGTGCTGTAGCCGGTAAAACAGGTACCACGCAAAACTATAGCGATGGTTGGTTTATTGGGATTACACCAACACTGGTTAGCGGTTGCTGGACCGGATTTGAAGACCGTGCCATCCATTTCAGAAGCATGAACCTGGGTTCAGGTTCTGCAATGGCCATGCCCATTTATGGCTATTATATGCAAAGTGTAGCAAAAGACAGTTCGGTATTCGAGTTAGTAAATGAGTTTGAAGCGCCCAGGCAGCCATTAAACGTAGAGATTAACTGCAACGAGTATGAACAGCAACCCGATCAGAAAAAATTGGAATTGATTGAGGAGTAATTGCTGTTTTTATTTTTGCTATGGATTTTTAATAATCTTTTTTCTTGTAACTCCGTTTTCTGTTTCTATAAGCAGGTAATAAACCCCGGGTAATATTTCACTTAAGTCAAGACTGTTGCTATTCCCGAAATATATTATTTTCCCTGTTACATCAATTAGTTTAAATGGCATGGCATTATTAGACTTGCTAAAATAAACTACTCCATTGGTAGGATTGGGAAAAACAGACAATACTTCTGAATGAGTTTCTGCCTCACCTACTCCGGTATTGAGGCAACCTAGTTTGTATTGCTTAAAAAATTCCCAGAGCAAATCAGTTGCATTTATTTGCGTAGACGCAGGATTATTATTTGGGTTACCACCCGGCCAGCTGTGTCCGCCATCTGTGGTACTGTAATGATGATATTCAACCTTACAACTGCAATTATGAATTTTTATAAAATCATAATTCAAACCTTTTCCGTTTACTATGGTATCTACCGACTGACAATTATTAAGTGCGCGCCAAATTTTCATGGTTGAATCCTGAGAGGTCATGGAAACACCGGACGGGCCTGTTCCTGTGCCACCGTTGTAAGGCACCTCATTATCAGCGTAGGAATGAAAATGGATGATGGGTACTTTTCGGGTAGGATTGCACGGAAAAAACATTTGTGAGCAGGCGTTTGGCGCAATTGCTGCAAAACGCTCACTTAATTCACATGCCAAACGATAACACAACATACCACCGTTAGACGATCCTGTTGCATATACGCTTAACGAATCAATCGAATAGCTTTTGAGTAATTCATTCAGCAAATAGTTAACAAATCCAACATCATCTATATTCTGGTTCATTGCAGGTGGGCAGCATTTGCCGGCATTCCATGATCTGTTATTGTTAAATACGGTTCCTTCCGGATAAACCACAATAAACCCTGCACTGTCAGATTTCTGAGATAATTTTGATTGGAATGCAATTGCACTCCATCCTAATGATGCATTATTTGCTTGTCCACCATGAAAGCAAAATACAAGCGGATATTTTTTTGTTTGATTATATCCCACAGGTAAATGAGTCATGTATGTGCGCCATCGGTTACCTACATAAATACTATCGTATATGTTTTGACTCAATGCTGCAAACGATATAGGTAATATACATATAACCAGTAACAGTTTTTGGATGATAGTAGACGCTTTTATTGGTTTCATCTTTTCGTGTATTAATAGAAGATATGCTTATTTATTCAAAATAGTGCAACGTATTTAATATACATCTCCATCACTAATTAAAATTAATTCAGACTTCTTCTAAGCCGTTTCGATTAAAAATTATTTTAAAGGTTTAAAAGTAAGCGATTAAAATCCATAAAATATATACTGCCAAATAATTAAGCTCTAGAGATAAATTGATAGCCCCTAAATTTAGCGGATACTTATTAGTCTTTAAAACCAACCAGTACCTGGTTGCTACCAACATTGCCCGCTTTATCATGGCAGTATAATTCCAGCTTGTATAATCCTTTTCTTGTACTATCCGGAATATCAAAATCAAATGATACATCTTCTATTTTGTTACCATCTGCATCATTAATAGTTCCGCCATTTTCAATATTAAATGCGGGGGGCAGTTGGATTTAATGAAATATTTGAAGGATGCTCATGCCAGTATAGCCTGTAGCGAAATTTATCCAGTGATACATAATCCTGCATCATATTCACCACAAGAAAATCGGTGCCTACCTTAAAACTATCACTATCGGCCGGCTGTAGCATCACCACAATTTTTACTTTACTAAGAATACTTTTATGATGATGCTTGAAATTTTCCAAAATTTCAAGGTTAATTAGTATATTAAAGTATATAGGCATTCCTGAGAGTTCCAGAGGTCTTTCTGTAGCTAAAGAAAATCTGCTAAGCTCCACATAAAACAGGTAAATCAGGTCTATGGTTTAAATGATGATGAATAGAATCGCTAAAGCTGCAAGCGTATAATATACCGCATCTTCAGTTTAGTAATTAAAATATCTTTTTTTGTTGGGGGAGTTAATTCATATAAAGGTACGTTTTATGTGGAATTAAATCTAAATGTGAGCTGATTTTATTTTGAGCGCTTAATAATAAATCCATTATCAACTTTAATAAAACCAACTTTGGGATAATATGCCATTGCTTCCGGTGCAGATAGCAGAAGCAGCATCGTTTCCGGCCCAATAGTGTTTTTAGTTAATTCAATCAGCTTTTTACCTATTCCGGCTTTTTGAAATGTTTTGTTAACAGCAAGGTCTGACATATAGCAACAATAACAAAAGTCGGTAAGTGATCTGGCTATGCCAACCAATTTGTTCTTATACCACGCGGTAACAACCAGGTTTGAGTGGGCATACATCTTTTCAATTCTCGAGCTGTTCTCGGTGGGTCTATTCAGTCCTGATTCGTTATACAGTTCAATAATTTCTTCTGTTGAAGGCACCATATTCGTTTTGTATTCAATTTCCATATTGGGGTTGTTTGCTTTTATGCAACAATTTACACTTCCTAATCAATAATTTCAATATGCAGATAAAAGTGCAATAAATTAAACTGTATCATTGCTATCAATAGTTGATAATTTACTCGGCTAAAAATAGTAAAATCGCATACCTAAATTTACTAATATGATTGTAATCAAACAACGCAGGTTTTTGCCTGATAAATTAAAAGTTACCGGCTGGGAAGTGCTGGAGCCATATTTTAATCAATTGCTGCAACGCAATATTGAATCGAAAGCAGACCTTGAAAACTGGCTAAAGGACCGAAGCGAGTTGGAGGCTTTTATAAGTGAGGACCTGGCATGGCGCTATGTGCGCATGACATGTGATACCAACAATAAGGAGCTTGAGCAGGCCTATGTTTTTTTTGTTACTGAGATGGAGCCAAAGATTTCACCGCTCAATGATTTGCTCAACAAAAAACTGGTACAAAGCCCATTCCTGGATGCATTGGATCATGATAAATATTTTATTTATCTGCGGGGAATAAAAAAAGAAATAGAAATTTTCAGGGAGGCCAATGTGCCACTAATGGCTGAAATAGCAACAGAGTCACAGAAATATGGAAGTATAATGGGTAGCCTTACTGTGAATATTGACGGAAAGGAACTCACCTTACAGCAGGCATCTAATTATCTGAAAAGTACCGATAGGTCAAAACGGGAAGAGGCGTTTATTAAAATAAATGATAAGCGTTTGCAGCATGCAGATGAATTGGATGGGTTGTTTAACCGCTTACTCAAATTACGCCATCAGGTAGCGGTAAATGCAGGCTTTAATAACTACCGAGACTATATGTTTGCAGCATTAGGCAGGTTTGATTATACCCCTGCGGATTGCTTTGCTTTTCATGATGCCATCAAAACGGAGGTAGTACCTTTGGTAAAAGCGTTTAATGAAAAACGCAAAGCGGAGTTGGGACATGAATTACGTCCGTGGGACTTGGAAGTAGATACCCAAAACAGACCTGCGCTTGAACCTTTTACGAGCGGTGCCGATCTATTGGATAAAACCATTGGATGTTTTAAAAAAGTAGATGAATATTTTGCCTGGTGTATTGAAACCATGGACAACATGGAACGACTTGATCTGGAAAGCAGGATTGGCAAAGCACCCGGAGGATATAACTACCCAATGGCTGAGACCAATGTGCCGTTCATTTTTATGAATGCAGCTTCCTCTACTCGTGATGTAGAAACGATGCTGCACGAAGGCGGGCATGCTGTTCATTCTTTCCTAAGTAAAGATCTGGAACTGGCAGCGTTTAAAAATTGTCCGAGCGAAGTAGCAGAACTTGCCAGTATGAGTATGGAATTGCTTAGTTATGAAGGACAAGATGTGTTTTACAAGGAGGCATCAGATTTAAAACGTGCCAAGGAAGAACATCTGGAGGGTATTATTAAAATACTCCCATGGATTGCAACCATTGACAAATTTCAGCATTGGATTTATACCAATCCACAGCATACCACAGCAGAGCGCAGGAAATACTGGATGGAGCTAAGTAAGGAGTTTGGTACAGGTATGGTTAATTGGATAGGACTGGAGCATATTCAGGCATGCACATGGCAAAAGCAACTACATTTGTTTGAGGTGCCTTTTTACTATATTGAATACGGAATGGCCCAGTTAGGAGCGCTTGCTGTTTGGCGCAATGCGCAGCGCAACAAGGCACAGGCCATTGATCAGTATAAAAATGCATTGAGTCTTGGTTATACCAAGCCCATTGGAGAAATCTATCAAACCGCAGGTATAGAGTTTAATTTTAGTGCCGTTTATATAAAAGAATTGATGACGTTTGTTAAAGTTGAATTATCAAAACTCAACTAAAATCAGCTTGAGTGATTTTCGATTTATTAACTATTAGCTAAATAAGATATGAAAATAATATGTGTAGGTCGCAATTACAGCGAACATGCTAAGGAATTAGGCAATGCAGTTCCTGTGAATCCGGTTATATTTTGTAAGCCGGATACTGCGATCATCAAAAATAAAGAGCCGTTTTATATACCAGCATTTAGCAATGATGTGCATCATGAAGTAGAGTTGGTTATAAAAATCAATAAAACCGGAAAACAAATACAGGAAAAATTTGCACGTAGCTATTTTAATGAAGTAGGTTTGGGAATTGATTTTACTGCACGCGATGTGCAGCAGCAGCTCAAGGAAAAGGGATTACCCTGGGAGCTGGCCAAAGGTTTTGACGGTTCTGCTTGCTTAGGAAATTTTATCAATTTGGATGGGTTAGATTTAAATGAAATCAAATTTTCATTACATAAAAATGGTAATCCAATTCAAATCGGCAAGAGTGGTGATATGATTTTTTCCTTTGAAAAAATTATCAGTTTTGTTTCGCAATATTTTACACTAAAGGTAGGAGATTTAATTTATACCGGAACACCTGCAGGTGTAAGTAAAGTTAGTATTGGCGATAAGTTAGAAGGATTTCTTGGTGATAAGTTGATGTTGAGTTGTGAGGTGAAATAGCTACAATGAAGAAGTTCTTTAAACATACTATTAATTACTGCCTGCTATTGCTCACTTGTCCATTTACAACTCATGCACAGCCTTTCTCTGTTGATTATTTCCGATCACCTATGGACACACCTATTTTCCTTAGTGCACCATTCGGATCGTTACGAGATAATCATTTTCACAGTGGTATGGATATCAGAACCAATGAAAAAACGGGTTTGCCTATTTATGCAATTGCTGATGGTTACGTATCCAGAATTAAATATGCTTCGGTTGGATATGGTAAAGCCATTTACATAGATCATCCAAACGGATACACAAGTGTATATGGTCATCTGGAGCAGGCAAACGGATCAATTGCCACCTATATAAAAAGCTACCAGTATGAGCAGGAGCAATTTGAGTTTGATCATTTCCCGGGCAGAAACAGATTGCCTGTAAAGAAAGGTGATACCATTGGCTGGAGTGGAAATTCCGGTACTTCAACAGGCCCGCACCTGCATTTTGAAATTAGAGATACACGAACCGAGGAGCCTATGCATCCTCAGTTATTTGGTATACCCGCAGTTGATTTATTCGCACCTGCATTTAAAAGTGTTCATTTGTACAATCTAAAACCTAACCGACCTGAAATACTCCTTAGTATTGCTGCACAAGGAAATAAATGGTTGCAAACCGATAGCGGATATTTTTATACCGATACCTTGGTTGTTCCTGTGCAAACCATAGGAATGGCAGCTGATGCGATTGATTTTATGGATAACAATACGCGTGAATACAGCATATATGGTCTTGAGTTGAAGATAGACAGTAAGCGCTACTTTGAGTTTAAACTAAACCGTTTTGCTTTTGATGACACACGTTGTGTAAACGTTCACATAGATTATCCGGTTTATAAGCAGCAAAATGTGCGCTACCATAAATTATTTTTAGATGATGGTAATGTTATTTCACTTTATCCATTTAAAAGAAATAGGGGCAGATTTGTTTTTAAAGATACATCACCGCATTTATTTCAGTTAACCTGCAGGGATTTTAATGGCAAGAGCGCAACTGTGTATTTGTATATAAAATCAACCATGCAGGGTCCAGCCGGCACAGCTCCAAATGGTAGCAACATGGCAGCAATGATATATCCTCGTAAAAGTCAGACCTTTTCAGCACCTGGTTTCAAGGCTGAATTTGCAGCTGCATGTTTGTACGATACCTTATACTTACAATATGGTAAACAAATCAGGCAGTCCGGTATGTTATCCGACATACATACATTGCCGCATGAATGGGTACCTTTGCATAGAAGTATGGGTATTGCAATCCAAGCCGATTCAGTTTCAGACAAACTCAAGACAAAGTTATTAATCGGAACTTTTAATAAATCCGGAAGTATACGCTCAGCCGGTGGTGGTTTTGAAAATGGATGGGTAAGCTGCAAAACAAATCAGTTTGGTTCTTTTTTTATATTGGCCGATACCATCTCTCCTGTCATAAAACCCATCAATATTGCTGCAGGTATTGTTACTGATAGTCTGAGTATCCGAATAAAGGTGGAGGATGCATTATCAGGTATTTGCTGTTACAAGGGGCTAATCAATGGACGATGGGTTTTGTTTGAGTATGATGCTAAAAACGATCTTCTCGAATATTTTTTTGATGAACATACGCCTGAAGCAAAACTTGATATCGATTTAACTGTTTGGGATAAAAAAGGAAATTCTTCAACCTATAAAACCAGTATTAAAAGAAAATGACAACTTTAGCTCTAGGTAAAAAAGCCCCTGCATTCAAAGGGGTGAACCAAAACAATGAAACTGTATCTTTAAAAGATTTTGCCGGTAAGAAGCTGGTCCTTTATTTTTATCCAAAAGACGATACTCCCGGATGTACAGCTGAGGCATGCAGTTTAAGAGACCATTACAGCACATTTATTAAAAAAGGATATGCCATATTAGGTGTGAGTCCTGATAGCCCTGCTAAGCATCAAAAATTTATAGCCAAGTATAATCTGCCTTTTTCCTTGCTGGCCGATGAAGACCATGCCATTGCAGAAGCTTACGGTGTTTGGGCAGAGAAATCAATGTATGGAAGGAAGTATATGGGCATTGTTCGCACCACTTTTATAATTGATGAGAACGGCAAGATTGAAAACATCATTGATAAGGTAAATACTGCTGAGCACGCCAGCCAGATAATTTAAAATAGCTGTTGATCCGGTATTAGGCTGCATGATGCCCCCAAGTACTGATTGCTTATTACACGAAAACTGTTTACAGGCGAAATACTGTCATACAGTTGTGTGTATTTTTTATCATAAAAGTAATATGCGTTCAGGTTTTTATACGGCCCGCCTGCTTTCTGATAGGCCTCATACCAGTTTCCTCTGTTAAACTTAGGTAAACGCAAACCGTGGTCTCCTTCCAACACAATAATCTTATTTCTATTACTTTTATTTATTCGCCCAACTATTTCTTGAATTACCTTTCTGGTAAAGGTAACTTGCTGTAAATAGTTCTTCACATAATCAGGGTCTTTTTTACTATGATAATTTTTAGCAGATCTGATGCTGCCATCTGCTTTAAAAATAAATGGGTGGTGAGGTAATACAAGGTGCAGATAAGTGAAGGTGGGCTGTGATGCAACATCATCAACCTGTAAGGCATTTTCAATCAACTGATATAATTGCCTGCGATGCCTTTGCGGGGTTAGTGTTTCATAAGCGATATTTATTTGGTTTATGAGACTTTGTGAGAAGTAAAAATGAAAAGCTGAATGTTCAAAGAATTTAAAATGCCGGGTGGGGTGGTTTTTAAAATCAAAAAGGGAATAATTACGAATGCAATAGCCATTTTTCTCTAGTATGGATAGGAGGGTGTTCTCTTTCATTGCGGCAATCCCCAAGGGATTATCATCAGGGAATATAACCTTGGTTAATGCTTGAAAGTAATTCATTTGTAGGGTAGAGGCAATTGAAAAGACTGTTTGCGAGTAGTTACTTTTGCTGCTGTTTGCAATATAAAACCCCTGATTTACTAAAAAACTATCCAATGCTGTGTTGTCAAATTGGAAATGACTTTTCATGCCTTTCGTACTCATATGTTCATCCAGAACAATGAAGTAAATATCAGGAAGCGAATCAGTGGATACCTTACGGGTTATTTGCACTTCATTAGCCGAATCATAACTTACAGGCGGTTTTCTATTTATTTCCATGTACACAATCTTGCCGGCATCAATCAGTATAAAAATTAAGAACAACAGATTTAAATACGATGCAAGTTTTTGCAATTGTACTTCCTGTTTTCTTTTAATATAAATGATAAACGCACCGAAGATGAGCGCAACAATGCCTAGCATATAAACAGATGAAAAGCGTAGATGCGTAAGTTTGATAAATATACTATGGTTAAAATTAAAATACATCACCAGCCATATTGCCAGGCACAGGGCAACCGAGGCCTTTAACGATGAAAGTAATATACGGGTTAGTATTATCTGACTTATCCCTGTTATTGTGAGTGCCATAATAAAATAAATGGCTACAATCGGTGTTTTCAGCCAATCAAGGTAAAGGCTGAACCCATGTATAAAGAAAAACGCAATAAAAAGCCAGTGTGCTAGCCAGTATTTAGATAAGTATGCCAGCAGCTTCCTCATTTTTTTCTGAGTAAATAAAGTATGCGGCCATTTTGCAGTATATGCTGCTGCATGATATCAAAAAGCTGCTTAGCCTCGGTTTCAAAATTTGCTTGTGTATAGCTGGTAAATATATCTTTCCGATTTTTCAGCATAAGCTGCACATTGCTGTCGGATTTAGGTACAAACTCCGTTATGGCATAATTACCCAGTGCTGCCATTGATTGTAAAAAAGCGGAAATGGGAAGATTTTTAGCAATGCAAAGATGGTGAATAAGGGCAACTGCCACTACCAGATCACTTTTAGCGCGTGTAAAAAATGATGCTCTCTCTTTTAGCAGTAAGCCTTCATTAGGTGTTGGGCTACTCAAATCCTGTATACAGGGATAGATATGTCTTTCATTATTTTTACAAATATGCGCATACAGCTCATCAACTGCAGAAGCAGAGCTATCCGCAGCAATTACCTGTATCTGTTGTGCAGCAAGCATCCTGGTAAAATGCCCTGTATTGCAGCCCATATCTACTGCTGATTTAACAGATATTTCTTTTAGGAATCGGCTAATTATGGATGTTTTTTCTTTAAGGTAATCTTCCGATGTCCAGAGTGATTGATAATACAAATCCCAATCGAAATTTATAAAGCGAGGTTCAAGTTTTTTGATACAGGTTTTTAAACTATCAATTATTGCTGATAGCTTTTTCTGCCTGAGGGTGGGTGTTTGCTGATGTGTTTTTGCACTCCCTTTAAATGATGCCTGCACAAACACATGCATTAGTACATGCACATTAAATCTTGCAGTAAACGGAAGCAAGCGGCTTAACTGTTTCATGGAAATACCATTTGGATATTGCTGAAATAGCTTTCCGGCATCGGCATAATTATAATGCATCAGCAAAAGTGGCGCGAGAAAACACTCACAAAACTGACGATAGGCAATCCATGGACTATTTTTTTCGTAACGTGTAAAAGATCCGGTGTCTATCCAAATCATTTTGCCATCATGCATTTGCATATTAAGCGGTGTGGCATCTTTCAATATCATTTCATGTTGCAAAGATATTTCCAGTATTTCCAACAAACGGAGTGCGGCATCTTTCCACTGATGAAATGACCATTCATGCGGATAGGTTATGATATGCAGTTGCTCTGGTAATATAGTAGTGGCATGTGTATTTGAATCAAATACAGGAGTGCTTATCTCGTGATGTGTAAGCAGCAATTGCTGTTTTGTGAGAACATCATAAAGGCCTGATTGATGAAGCAATCGAAAATTAGCCAGGTAGGAGTTATTAATTTGTCTGTATACAAGACTACCCGCTTTAAAAACTACTGTATCGGGATCTTTATATGATGCTACTATACGTTCAGGTTGATTCATGATTTTTTTCTGAACAGATTAAAGAACTTACCTGCATAATATCTTGCCTGCAACCATGCGCTTTTAAAGAAGAAAATAACAGCCAACACAGATCCAATGATGATCTGTATAAGGTATCCGGAGCTTCCGGGGTCTATATAAAGCCAAACTTGCATGCGGCAATTAAATAATGTGGCTAAAATAAGCATATATCGAGGTATTTTTCAAAACTCTTATACTTTTGCGCCTTTATCTCATTATTCATTAACTATGATTAATCGCTTCAGAGTTACTGCTGTATTGGAAGGCTGGTCGTTCATCATTTTATTGTTCATAGCCATGCCCGTTAAATATCTTTTAGGATGGCCATATCTGGTTAAATATATTGGCTGGGCTCATGGTATATTGTTTGTTGCTTATTCTTTTTTATGGCTTCAATGTGTGATACAGTATAAATGGAAGTTCAAATTTGCAGCTTGGGCAATGCTGGCTTCCTTTATTCCCTTTGGCACTTTTATTTTAGATAAACAGTTAAAGCAGCAGGGCTAATTCATTCACGTTTCATCAATAGAAACATCATTTTAAATGAAGTCCGGATCAGCTGATAACTCAGCCAGTCGAGCAGCAAACCCCACAGGCTAGTTTGTTTATATTTTTCACCGGTAATTTCTTCGCATCCTTCCGCAATAATATGATTGATTTTGCTGTGAACCGTAGATGCAAATTCTTTATCTGCTATTTCAGCATTGAGTTCTATGCTCCCGTAGTCGCTCAAGAAGTTGATGTTATATGAACCTATGTTAACCCATTCCCCATCAACCAATGCAATTTTTCCGTGTAGAACGGAAGGTTTCCACTCATAAATTTTAATGCCGTTTCTGATGAGCCAGCCATATAAATAATTGCTTGCCCGCTTTACCGACTGCACATCAGAGACTCCTCCAAGTAGCACCGTAATGCCAACCCCTCTTTTTCGTGCATTTTTAAGCAATCTTCTGATACGTATACCTGGTAAAAAGTAGCTGGCAACCAAAATTATTTCTTCATCTGCCCGCCTGATGGCTTGTCGGTAGGCTGCTGAAATTTCAATTTTTCTTCGTAGCCAGTCATTTTGCAAGATACGCGCCTGCATGCCGCTATTCACAAATTCTGTCAGTTGTGGTATACGTATATTGTTTTTTTGCCAAACACCTTTGCATACTGCTGCAATATCATGAACACATGGGCCTTTTATTTCAACTGCAAAATCAAGCCAAGGGATATTTGCTAAATCTCCTCTGTATTTGTTGGCAATATTGATACCACCTATGAGTGCGGTTTGTTCATCAAACAAAGCTATTTTATGGTGCAACCTTAGCCCAATATGAAAACCTTTGGCAGTAAATAGTGGCGAGAATTTTTTAAATTGAATTCCTGCCTGCTTCATTTCTGTTATGGTTTTTTCACTTAAATCTCCGGATCCAAAAGCATCTACTACTACCTGAATGGCTACACCTCTATTTGCGGCTGCGCAAAGCAATCTGGTTACTTCTGCACCGGTTTCATCATCATCATAAATATATACTTGAAGGTGTATGGATTGTTTTGCTGCTTGAATATAGTTACAAAGGGTGCCAAAGTATTCATTACCGCTTTGCAGCAGGCGTATACCATGACCTGGTTTTAATATATTTTTATTTTGAAGCAAGTATTAAAACCTTACCACTTTAACTGTTTGTGTGCTATTGTGTTGTTGGAGTTCAATAACGTAAACGCCATGCTTGAATCCATCAGGATGTATAGTCATACTGCTTGTTGCACTTTGCTGATACATAATTTTTCCGGTTATATCATAAATTGTGCATAGCATTGGTTCCTTATTTTCTGATTCAATTGTTAGTGCGCTTTCACCTACAGCAAAACCCGCAGTATTGGTTAGGCTAAACCTGCCCTGTAGGGGCTCATTAACCATACCGGTATTAAACTTACCCAATTCGCGGTTCACAAAAAACTTTCCTATTTTCCAGTAATTAAATTTGTTGAACAGCACACTATCTGCCTCCATAAATAGTTGCGCTGCTTGTGCCATAGTTGTGTTCGGTGTATAGGCATGCATGGAAGCGATTAATAATTTAAGCAATGTTTCACGGTCCAGTTCTTCGGCAATATCCAGGATGCAGGATGACCATATTTCTGAATCTGTATAGAAGTTATTGGTGGTATCACTGTATTTTTTACTGCTGTTTGCGTTTCGTCCGGACCAGAAAGGGAATTGCCCGGCCACAACAGGGTTTGGCCCATCCCAGTTAAATATAAAACGCCAGTTATGTGGAGCATATATTCTTGAATAAATTGCTGCCATCACATCACAATTGGCTTCTTCAAGGGCTCTTCTTTGTATACTTACCACTCCGGAAGGTGCAATGGTATGTGATATAGCGTGCGTATATTCGTGAATAATAACATCTGCATCTTCTGCATCCGGGATGCCACCTAAGCCAAATGTAAGAAATGTATCCGGAGTAAAATTAAATGCCGATAAGTCAGCAAAACTTCCATGCGCATCTACTTTAATGGCATAGGGTACCAGGTTATCTAAGCCAATAGATTCAAGATAGGTTTGCAGGTTGCTGATATGGTATAATGCCATTACCTCTTTAAATTCATTAGCTTTTCGTGTAAAATTAAATGAAGGCGTTGCACTTGTTGCTCTACCATAATAAGGCGCAAACAAATCAACTACACGGGCATATTTATTTTCCAGATAAAAGGTATCATTTAGCAACGTAGCAGGAAAAGTTACATCTACCCGTTTATTATTGATTGCTGCGTAATCGCTATCATTATGATGCAGTATGCCTCCTTGCCCATAGGTGAGTGATGAGGGGGTAATCGGATCGGGTCTGAAAACTTTTCCGTTTACTAGGGTGTCATCTGAAGCAAAATATAAACGTTGATCGGTTTTTAGAATCAATAAGCCGTGTTTATCAAGATAGCTTTTGTAATGGTTATCTTGCTTTTCATATATCAGCTCCGGTAATCCATTAACGGGCAGGAGCAAAGGCACTGCATCAGTTCTTGCAGGTATTGGTATTTGATGCCAATTACTTACATCTGTAAGGTGGTTAAAGATAGACATAATGTAGCCTTGCTGATTCAGGTTTACTCCGATATAACTGTTACAGACCTTTAGATCATTTACATATTGCTCAAAATACAGGTGTGTACCTATTATACTTTTGCTGCGATATGCAAGTTTGCAGCTTGCCAAGCTGTTATTCATTTGCGGTAAATCCTTAAGGATGGATACATTAAATGCACCGTTGTTTAACTCATTGGTGCTTGTTGTAAGTTGGTTTAAGCGCACAGCAGGTTTTTGTAACTGTTGCTGTAATGCACCATATAAACCATGTTCAGGTTGCTGGGCTAGTAATATAAGTGGGAACAAGCATGCAATGAATAATAGCTTCTTCATGGGTACAAATTCTTGGTATTGAATTGAAATAGATGAGATTCAAATATCCGTTTTTGTTGTAACCTATACAAGTTTACAGATGGTATTTGCCAGTGTTTGCTCATATTTTACAATTAGAAAGCAATGCCTTTATTTATTTAAATGCAAATGATTGATGTTGAGTTGGTCATAACTTATTTGCTGCAAGCAATAGAATTGCAGCCGCGGATAAGATGAGTCCCACAATGTTTAAGCGGTTTAGTTTTTCACTGAAAAAAACAACCGATACAAGGGTAGAGGCGGCAACAATTCCAATATTGTTAACGGGCAATATCACTGCGGAATGTGCTGAAAACGCAGACAATGTTTTAATAAGAAAGTACATGCTGAAATAATTTGGAATACCCAGTGCAACTCCCCAATAAATGTTCTTTACCTGTATCTGTATCTTTCCCCTTAGTAATTGATACAACATGAGCACCATACCTGTAAAAAATGCAACAGTAAAGGCAGTAGTTACGGTATATGAGCCGAAAAACGGATCGGTGTTTTGGGCATTAAAACGTTTGGTTATTAAATTAAATGTGGTATCAATAACTCCGCTACCAATAAAAACAATTAACGGTAGGAGCCATATGAGGTTTCCATGAGCCTCCCTATGTCCTTCTTTGCGGCTAATAAGGTAAACAGAAACTAAGCTAATTAGAATGCCGCTTACCTGCATCCATGATAAGACTTCGCTAAAGAATAATACTGTAACCAGAACAGGAATAACGACAGATAATTTGGCTGATACCATACTTACTGATACACCTAGTTTCTGTGCAGTTTCGCCTATGGCAAAGAAGATGGAAATAAAAAATAGCCCGATAATGATGGTGTAATAAAACCAGGGGAATTCCCAGAATGGTTGCAAAATCACAGCATCTTTCCCTGCAAGTATATTACCAACTACTGCACAGGTGAGGTAATTAAATATAATAGCCTGAAAGGTGTTAACTCCTGCTTTTTCGAACAGCTTAAAAAAACTAACAGTTATGGTTGATGCAATAATGCTGAGTAGTAAAAATGTCATGAAGGGTTGGTTGTAATCAGTAATTGAACGTGGTCAATATTGCTTTGTATAAAAGGTTTTCCTGCTGGAGCCACTGGTGCCTTTATGCCGCTACCCAATTCTTTTTTTGAAATAAAAATTTGTATTTCATCCCACAAGCCTGCATCAATGGCTTTCTGCAAGGTATAGGTGCCTCCTTCAATAATTATTGATTGAATGTTTCTTTCAAATAAGCTATGGAGTATAAAAGGTAGTACATCTATTTTTTCCGGCACGGTAATATGTTCCGGATAATGTTCGGGTACATTCTTATGATAGGTGAATAGCAGGCTAGGTTGTTGTTTATTAAAAACCTTTGCTGTATGCGGGACTCGCAAATTTAAATCCAGAACAACACGTAATGGATTTTTACCGGGCCATGCGCGCGTGTTCAATTCCGGATTATCTGTAATCAGGGTTTGTGTTCCCACCATTATGGCATCTTCTTCAACTCTCCATTTGTGCACCAGTTTCTGAACGGTTTTGCCTGTAATATGTCTTTTCTGTTCAAATGCTTCCTTGCTCATACTTGAGGCATCCGGTGAAATATATCCATCTGCAGATTGGGCCCACTTTAAAATAATATAAGGTCGTTTTTTGGTATGAAATGTTATGAATCGTTTATTTAGTTCCTTACATGCTGCCTCAAGTACTCCTTCAATTACCTCAACTCCGGCAGCTTTCAATTTTTCTATACCGCTTCCTGATACTTCTGCAAATGGATCGCGTATGCCCACTACCACTTTTTTTATTCGGTGATTAATAAGAAAATCGGCACAAGGTGGTGTTTTACCAAAATGGCTGCAGGGTTCCAGATTAACATAAACGGTTGATTCAGCAAGTAAAGCAGGATTTGTTACACTATTAATGGCATTTACTTCGGCATGTGGGCCACCATGCGTTTTATGCCAACCTTCGCCTATAATGGTTTGGTTATGCACTATTACGCATCCTACCATTGGGTTGGGTGCCACCAGCCCTGCTCCATTGCGTGCAAGTTCAATGCATCTTTTCAGATAATCCTCATCATTCATTGCGTGTGCGAATGTAGCTATTTTGTAAATTGCCGCTGTGTTAATTAAAGAAAAAGTACTGATTTCTGCTTTTGAGGAATGCTTGAAAATACTCATGAAATGCTATGCAGCGCAGGAGGCTAGGCAAATAACTTCTTGGGTTTTTGAAGAGGTAACTGGAATGCAAAGGCATTTGTTTCGTTTGCAGAACAGGTCATTTACTGATGACGAGCTGCATCAACTTAACAAAATCATACAAAGGCTACAGTTGTTTGAACCGATTCAACAGGTATTGGGCCACACTTATTTCCGCAGATTAAAATTGCAGGTTAATAGACATACTTTAATACCCAGGCCGGAAACCGAGGAGTTGGTTGGTTATGTGCTTAGGCAGGCAAAGTTAATACCCACCCCGGTTCGTATTATTGATATTGGAACCGGTTCGGGTTGCATAGCCATTAGCATCAAAGACGAAATGCCGGAGGCAATGGTATATGCACTAGATATTTCTGCAGAAGCATTGCAAGTAGCGCGCACCAATGCATTAAACTGTGCAACCATGGTTGATTTTATTTTGGGTGATTTTCTGGAGGCAAATTCACTTGCCAAGCTGCCGCAAGTTGATATCATAGTGAGCAATCCGCCATATATAACCAAGTCAGAAGAAACCATGTTGGATAAACATGTAAGGGAGTATGAACCTGCGCAGGCACTTTTTGTTCCTGATGATGACCCATTATTGTATTACAAACAATTAACCACATATGCATTGCTCATGCCCCGCGTGTGGTTATTTTCAGAGGTGCATGAAAATTATGCGCAACAGACCGCTGCACTTTTTACCAATAAGGGAGGAAAACAGACGCAAATATTTATTGATTTGCAGGGTAAGGAAAGGATGGTAGCTTCATTTTTTGAAAATAGCTAAATCAGCCTATCTGCTACCGAAAATACTACTGCCAACCCGTATCATAGTGCTGCCCTCTGCAATAGCCAGAGAGTAATCACTGCTCATACCCATTGATAGTGTTTCCATGCTGGTTTGGGCAAAAGACTGGTGTTTGAGTTCATCAAATAATTGCATCAGGTTTTTAAATTCCCGTTGTATAATTGATTCATCTGAAGTATTACTTGCCATGCCCATCAATCCCAGGATACGGATATGTTTTAAGGATTGTAACTCGCTATGCGTAAGTATTTCCATGAGTTCCTGCTTGTCTAGTCCATATTTGGTTTCTTCCGAAGCGATATAAATTTGTAGCAAGCAGTTTACCACCCGATTGTGTTTGGCTGCCTGTTTATTTATTTCCTGCAGGAGTTTCCATGAATCAACAGAGTGGATGAGGTGAATGAAAGGCGCAATATATTTTACCTTATTGGTTTGCAAGTGCCCAATCAGATGCCATTGCACGTCAGCCGGCATCAAAGGTTGTTTGGTGCAAAGTTCCTGTACCTTATTTTCACCAAAGTCTCTGATTCCGCATTCATAGGCCTCCTGAAGCAACTCCACAGGTTTGGTTTTACTTACGGCAACCAATATCACACCGGCAGGAATTTGTTGTTTAATTTTACTGATATTTGCAGCTACATCATTCATTTATGCAAAAGTACATAACCATTTTGTTTTTGTTGATATTGGTAGCTGCAGCCTGTTCTGAAAAAAAACCTGAAAACATATTATCCCCTGATGTTATGGAGGCTGTGCTTACTGATATGCATCTAGCTGAAGGATTTCTGAATACACGGCCATCTTCAATTGACAGTCTTACGCAATTGGGTGTGGGCTACCGCGAAGAAATTTACAAAAAACACCAAACCAACCAGGAGCAATTTAAAGCCAGTTTTGACTATTATAACTTGCACACAGAGGAATTGGATTCTATTTATGCAAATGTGATAACAAATTTGAGTAAGTTGGAAGTTGAATTCAGGAAGTAACAGGATAAACAATACACATATCCTGAACGTTTATTAATTTTATTGAGGTGCCTTATCCAAAAAACATAGAAACAAAACTGGAGTTTGATCAGGTAAAGGATCTGCTCAGGTCCCATTGCCTATCTGCACTTGGTGCCCAATACGTTGATAAGATTAGGTTTGTCAATAAATTTGATGTGTTGGAAAAAATGCTTCAGCAGGTGAATGAATTTCGCTTGCTGCTCACATCAGATAACCCATTCCCTGCGGAGCATTACTACGATCTGCGGCCATCACTTCATAAGGCTTCTATAGAAGGTACTTTTCTACTGGAAGAAGAGTGGCACCAAACCCGTCTGCTCTTGCAAACATTTGCACTCATCACCAAATATTTTGAGCAACGCAATGACAGATACAATCAACTGGCTGCACTGTTTGGGGGTATTCAATTCAATACCAGTATTTCAAAGCATATAGAGAAGGTAATTGATGATAAAGGAGAGCTTAGACCCAACGCATCACCGGACCTGGCCAAGATAACGGCACAAATTGCCGAAAAGGAAAGAGAAGTGCGTAAGCGTATGAACCGGATTTTTGAGCAGGCCACTGCCCAGCAATGGCTGGCCGATTCGGGCATAACCATACGTGACGGACGCTTGGTGCTTCCCGTACTGGCTGAGCACAAACGTAACATAAGTGGTTTTGTGCATGATGAATCAGCCACAGGGCAAACAGTATTTATTGAACCATCAGAAATATTTGACATCAACAATCGTATACGAGAGTTGCAAATTGCCTATAAACGTGAACGTGAACGGATATTAACCGAATTAACAGATAAACTCCGGCCTCATTTGCCGGAAATGGAATTGTATTTGCAGCGCATTGGAATTATTGATTTTGTGAGGGCTAAGGCATTGTTGGCTATTTCACTGCAGGCACACCTTCCTGTTTTACATAAGCAGCCGCATTTAAACTGGGTAGCTGCATACCATCCGTTGCTGCAAATTAATCATCAAAAAAGCGGACTTTCAGTAGTCCCTTTAACCGTAAGGCTGGATCAGGTTAATCGCATCCTTGTTATTTCCGGTCCTAATGCCGGTGGAAAATCAGTTTGTTTAAAAACAGTTGGTTTGCTGCAATATATGTTGCAATGTGGTTTGCTCATTCCGGTAAAGGAGCATAGCGAAGCCGGTTTGTTTCAGGATATCATGGTTGATATAGGTGATGAACAAAGTATAGAAAATGATTTAAGCACATACAGCTCTCATTTGCTGCACATGAAGTTGTTTACCACATTTGCCGATAGCAAAACCTTATTTTTAATTGATGAGTTTGGTACCGGCACCGACCCGCAATTTGGTGGACCGCTGGCTGAGGCAATTTTGCACAAGCTAAATCAGAAACAAGCATGGGGTGTGGTAACTACCCACTATAGCAACCTTAAAAATTTTGCATCCAATACGCGTGGGTTGCAAAATGCATGCATGTTGTTTGATCAGGAACATATGCAGCCATTGTATATGTTGGAGATGGGTAAGCCCGGCAGTTCATATGCCTTTGAACTGGCAACCAAAAGTGGTTTGCATGTATCCGTTATTGATTATGCCAAGCAAAAAGTGGGTGATAAGCAAAAACGTGTAGACGATTTGCTGATTGAGCTGGAGCGTGAGAAGAAGCATGTGTATGATTTGAAGCAGCGTGCCGAAAAAAAAGAGCATGAGGCAAAACAACTCTTTGAACAGTACAGTAAGTTAAAAAATGAACTGGATGCTAACCGTAAACAACTGATAACAGCTGCAAAGCAGGAAGCACTTTCCATTATGAGTGAAGCCAACAGCCGCATAGAAAATACCATACGCGAACTGCGTGAGAAAAAGGCCGAGAGTGAAGTAATTAAAAAGGTGCGAACAGAGTTAAAGAAAGAAACCGAAGTGCTTAAAAAGGATGTAGCCGTTGTAATTGAAACAAAACCTCAGCAGCATACTACCGGAAAGGTTGAAGTGGGCGCATGGGTGCGCATGGAAGGCCAAACACAAAGCGGGCAGGTAATTGAGATTAACAGTGGCAAAGCACTTGTTGCTTTTGGTGAGTTGCGCAGCCGTGTACCCATTCAAAAGTTAACATTAAGCAAACCTGAAAAAAGCACACCTGCTGCCAATAAAAGTACCGGATTAGATTTAAACGATAAGATGAAACACTTTTCATCAGAAATTAATTTAATTGGTGTGAGGGGAGAAGATGCGATGAAGCAATTGCAGCAATACATGGATGATGCATTTGTGCTTGGTTTTAAGGAATTCAGAATTGTACATGGCAAAGGATATGGTATTTTACGTAAGCTTATTCGTGAGTATTTGAAGGCAAGTAAACTGGTTGCAAGTTACCAGGACGAGCACATAGAAATGGGAGGCGATGGCGTAACCATTGTTAAATTGAAGTAGTAATTAAAGTGGGAGTAAGGGGGCTGGTTGAGTAATTAAATAGTTAAGTAGATTTATTATATCATGTTTTCATATAGTCAAGTGATTGATACCCATGCAACCATTCTTTAATGATTGGTAGACTTATAAACTGAAAATATTTTTTTCAGTATAGTTTAATTCCTTTAATCGTATTAAATAATATCTAGCTGCTATGAAAATTCAGAGTTTGATTCTACCATTTAGAAGAATACTATTTACCCATTTTCTTTTAGTAATTATAAATTTGTTATATGCACAGCCCTATTTTAAATTTTCTATGGATACGGCTACGTATAAGGAGTTGCCTGACAGGTTTGGTGTTTTTGAGAATGAATTTTGGAACACACAATCCGGCTCATCCAAAATGCTACCTTTGCCTTTTAATTTTAACTTTTTAGGTACCATATATTCAACCGTTTGGATTGGTAAAGCCGGTGGAGCTACATTTTTTCATCCGCAAACCTTTTTAGCTAATAGAATATATTTTTATAATACATACTACACTGAAAAAAATAAGCAATCGCCATTTGTATCAAGTATTGCAGTAAGCACAGTGGAAAATTCTGATAGTGTTTTTATTGTACAGTATAAGAACGTTGGTTTTTTTAGAAGCAGAGATACTTCCGATTATGCTAACTTTCAGTTGTGGTTGTATAAAAATTCAAACATGTTCGAAATTCGTTACGGAGAAATTAAAGCCGATACGAGTGCTTGGTTAAATTCAATTGGAGCCTATGTCGGTATCGGTAAGGATGAACAAGCTACGTTGGTTTTGCTTGGTGGACCCTCAGAGAATCCGCGTTGGCTTGTGCATAGAGATACCATGCTCTTGTCAATACCCAAACCAAATACTGTGTATCGATTCCGACCTTTTATTACCTCAGTAGAAGATATTGGCCCAAAATTATATCCTATCATATTATATCCGAATCCTGCTAAGCAGAAATTTAGTTTGCAAACAGATCGGAATCTTGATGTTTTCGAAGTGAAAATATTTAATCTCCAGGGGACGCTTATGAGAAATATTAAGCCCGATAATGATTTACTGCAAATAGATATAAAAGATATAGCACCCGGTATGTATTTGGTTGAAATATTTACCAATAAGGGTACCCAGGTAAAAAAGCTATTGGTCGAATAATATTTGGTTGTGTATGTTTAATTTCCTAAGAGACAATAATTACATAAATCAGCTTGTTATAGTAACTCGCCTAACTATTCCTTAAGCCTCAATCTATTCATTATATAATCTTTTAATCTTATAATAAATAATTCGTAATAGATAATACGTACTATGAAACCTTCCAACCTTCCAATCACCAAAACCTTTAATTCACCTAAAACGCCAACACCAGTTCATTAGAAAAATTATACCAAAGCGGATCAACCGGCACAATCGGCTGCCTGTCATCCATTAATCTGATGGTTACGGCATAATTAAGTTTATCGGTAAGTTTTATATTTAACCGGCTATGAAGGCCAATACGCTTTCTGCTTAATTTATCATCCAATCTAAATTGGTAATATACGGCCATATCAATGTTCAAACGGTCTCCCAAATCATGATCATAACTGATATAGCTGTTAAATCTTGGATTGTATACCTCAATATCATTCGTCTCGGCTGGTAAATCTTTTTCCCTTACAGCACTGAAATTCCATTTTTCATACTCCATCAGTATACCAAAGGCAGTAGCAAGGCTTAGGTTTTCGGTTCTTACAAAACGATAACGCATATTAGCTGTTGAAGCAATTTTTTGCTCCAGCCCGCGTGCTTCCAGCCACTGGTATTGCAGCATGTATTCCGGGTGCAGTTTACGGTTGGTACGGTCGCGGTACCTGCCAAATATATAGCCACCACTGAGCACGGTTTCAGGCCCATTTCTTACAATTTGAAAATTTCCTGCAATGGTAAAAATATTAACTGTTTGTATGCGCTTGGCAAGTTCAATTCTGCTGTTGAGCTGAGTTACTACATATTCCTGTGTTTGTTGGCTAAATGCCCCGGAAATTGTTCCCGCATATTTCTTTGCTGTATCAAGTGGCATCATAATAAAGCTTTCGGGAAAAATAAATTGTGCAATACTAATTTGATGCAGCATACAAACAAATGCTAATAACAATAAGCGATGTTTCATACTGCAAATAAAAAATGCAATACATGGAAAAGCCCCCTACAGTTGTGAACACAATCCTTGTGCTCAGATACTTGTGTTTAATAAAATAGGCTATTTGCTATTTTTTGTAGTTGGCATAGTGCCAAACAGTAAATCCCATAAGGGTGTGGAAACGCCAAAAGCTTTGTCCTCAAATGCCGGGTTGTGGTGTTTCAGGTGGTGCGACCACAAGAATTTAATTCCGGGTATAGGTTTCCAGGCATGTACCATATAATGAATAAATGTGTAGCCCAGATAGCCGGTTAAGAAACCACACATAAAGAGTGGTGTATAGTTGCCTAAAAACTGATACCAAAATCCATAAAACAGGCAAACCAGTATACTACCCGGTAGTGGTGGCATCATTAACCTTTCTCTGTCCTTTGGAAACTCATGATGCACCCCATGAATGGTATATTGAAATTTACTCTCCTTTATATGAAATAAAAAACGGTGGATGAGGTATTCCACCAAAGTCCAGGTGAATATGCCTGCAGGAAATAAATATAGTGTGCTGTTAAGCGGTAATTGATTGAGGGAAGCACAAATCATTGAAGCGCCACCATAAGTTACCGCGTGAAGAACCGGATTGGTTTTAGTAAATACTTCCAGTAAAGGATTCTTAAATAGCTTTCCCTGACCTTCTTTTTTTACTTTCATCTTGCACAATCAATTGAGCAGCAAAAAACGCAATATATCAGGTTTTATGCAAGTTGCAGGGGCATTTTTGTATGTAAAAAAATAATGATACTTATCATGTTAAATTAACCGGAAGTGTTGCTTTTGTTGTGAGCATAATTAATGAGCCATAAGCCACCCAATGTTAGCATCACTGATATCATAACCATCAGGTTTACGGTTTCATCAAGCCAGAGCCAACCAATAAAAATAGCCACCAGGGTATTAATAAATGCATAGGTTGAAACAATAGCAGCCGGTAGTTTTTTCAACACATAAATATAAGAACCATAGGCAATGAGTGAGCCGAATATAATGAGATAGGCCAGCATCCAAACAGCTACAGGTTCCGGATTTAATACATGCCACTCGCCTCTCATGCTGCCAATGATATCCAATACCACACCTCCGCTAATCATTTGCAAACCTGCACCAAACAACGGATGGGTATTGGTTTGATGGTTTTTGGAATATACGGTGCCTATGGCCCAGGCCAAATTCGCAATAATGATGAATACTATGCCCAAAGCGTAACCCGGATTGGCAAAATCTCTCAGGTTATCCTGAAAGATGAGGAATTGTCCTGCAAGGCAAATAAGCAAACCTAACCATACCAGCTTATTTATAACCTCACGTTTGCCGGTTACCGAGTTTATGAGAACAATCCAGATGGGTGTAAGTGCACAAATGAGGGCAGCCAATCCGCTGCTTACGTATATTTCAGCCCAGGTTACCAAACCATTTCCAATAACAAGCATTAAAAAGCCGTTGATAAAAAATGTTTTCAATGCTTTTTTATCAGGCAAGGCATAACCTCTGAATAAAAAGTATGAGCAAATGATAATACCGCCAATCGTATGTCTGAAACCTGCCATTAGAAAAGGAGGGAAAGAGGCTACACCTACACGAATGGCAAAAAAAGTAGTTCCCCAAAAAAGTGAAACTGCAGCAAATGCCAACCAGGCAAACCATTTTTCAGGTATTTTTATCATTAGCGTTTAGTTAATGAACAAAGATGAAGCATTTTCATTAATTACCTTATTGTATTATATCTTCTTTTAAAGATGGTGGCAGGCAACCTTTATCTTTGTTCCATAGACTTTTTAGGCAAATGATAAAATTTATACTCGGGGTAATGATGATGATAGTGTTGCTATCATCCTGCAATAGGCAATATTGGTATCGGATTAAATTTCCTTTTGCCAATAGCAGAGAGCTTAAAACCGTAAAATTTGAAATCGTTAACCACTCTCCGGTTTTGCTTAGCAGCAATTATGAACAGGAAATGAAAAGTTACTGTTTAAAGCGTTTGGCTAAACAAGGCTTGCTTGAAGCCAGAACGGATAAATATGATTATGATTTTGTGCTAACCATTGATGTAGATAGTTTTGAGTCGGGTCAGCGGGTTTGGCTGGGTCCTTTCGGAGATGGGATGCCTAATCAGACGCATATCATGCAATTGTCTATTAATTATGATTTATTTTTTCGCAGAAGTAGAGTAAGTCGATGGAGCAGTAAAAGTGCTATTTACTTTTTTGCCAATGAAAAGCGCGATATCAGACGAAGTAAAAGTATGGCAGCATATGCCATTAAAACAATAGACTGAGGAATCAAGATTTGTAACAAGCAGGTTCCTTTAATTATTGTTTGAAATTTATTTTACAGCATTCTTTAACCACGGTGTCTTCAGCACTCACTTTTGGGCTTACCAGCGGAATGCCTAAATTTAATCCACGCAAGATAAATAAGCATCCAATGAAAAAGGCAGCATAGGGTAAGAGCTTTCTGATAATTGCTCTTCTTTGTGCGTGTAGCAAAGGTATAATCATGGAAACGGAAAGCAGTGCGGGTAAGGTTCCTAAACCAAACAACGCCATGAATGTAGCACCCTGTAATATTCCTTGTGAGGCAGCAGATCCTACGAGTGCGATATATACAAAACCGCAAGGCAGTAAACCATTAACCATCCCCATCAGGAAGTGGGCAGAATAGGTTTTATGTGCAATTAATTTTCCCATCCAGCGGCTATTGTGTTTGCCTATAATCTTGGCCACCCATTGTTCTATAGATTGTGTATTGAGCAAAACCATAATGATGATGATAACTCCCGCACTAATACTGATGCTTTGCTGCAGTCCGGCAAGTTTTAGTCCAAGTCCGAATAATCCAAACAACAAACCCAAGCTTGCATAAGTAGTAATTCTGCCCGAATGATAGATTAATCTGCCTGCAATCTTCTCCTTGTTTGTTTCCCCGATTTGAGGCAATGCTAATGCAATTGGGCCGCACATACCCATGCAGTGAAGGCTTCCCAAGAGACCGGTTAGAAATGCAGTTATAAAAATCATTCTACAAATATTTCCTTAGCTGTTGCCATGTTTACTTCGCCAACTCTCCATTCAAACGTTACTTTCCATAAGCCTTTGGTAAGTGCTTGGGTAGAGTAAAGAAATTTGCCTTCGTTATCAAGTGTAAACGGAATAATAAAATCTAACTTAGAATCAGATGGACGATAAAAATAGGCTGTGCCCTGAACTTGCCCTCCCATAGCGGTTTGAAAAGTTAGTTGATGCGTAGACGCCAAATAGGTAATCTGATGATCCATTCCTTTTACGGCATTGTGTTTGTTTAATTCCTGCTGGTAGTTTATTCCTTTTTCGTAGTAATCTGCTTCTACCAAATCAACTTTTTGTGTTACCATTAGAAACACCATTGTTATGATAAATAGCATAAATAGGATGGTGAAAAATACCAGTTTGTGCCCCCAGTTTATTTTCATTGGTTTATTTCTTTTAATTAGTTTGTTACAGGCCCTACAAAATTTGTTTTCATTACCTCAATCAATTTGCCATTGCTGTAAATATTTACTTTAGCAGAAATATTATTTTGTTTAATAGCGGTCTTATCCAATAAGATAAAAAATGATCCGGTTATGATTTCATCTTCACCTAAACTGAGTTGTGAAGATTCCCTGTCAACCATTTTAAGTGTGGCTCCTGCAGGCTCAGCCAATTCAACACTTACCTGCTGTTCATGAAAAGTTTTATTCACCACCTCAAAATTATACATATTACTTACACGGTTATTTTCTTGCTGCTGATAAAGCATTCCAGGTGTTCTGAGAAGGGTGGTTTCTATATCCTTACGTGTAGCAATAAAATAGGTGAGCAAGCCCATAAGAAGAGTTAGAACACTCAGGTAAGCCGCACTTCTAAACGTGATACGCCTGCCAAGGCCATTTGCAATTTGTTCCTGCGAGGCATAGCGAATAAGCCCTTTGGGTTTGTTTATGCGTGTCATTACATCATCACACTCATCAATACAGGCTGTGCAATTTACACACTCTAACTGTGTCCCGTTTCTGATATCAATGCCTGTGGGGCATACCTGCACACACCTATGGCAGTCTACGCAATCACCTTGCAGCTTGATTTCATTTTTCTTTTTAAAACCTCGTGGTTCTCCTCTGATGAAATCATAGGCCACCACGATTGAATTTTTATCGAGCATTAATCCTTGAAGACGGCCATACGGACAAATGACAATGCACACCAACTCTCTGATTTTGGCAAATACCAAATAAAATACAAACGAGAAGATAATGAGCGCAATAAACTGCCCGATATGAGCAGACGGACCTTCGGTTATTAATTTAGCCACCTCATCAATACCTATCAGGTATGCAAGAAATGTGTTTGCAATGATTACAGCTAGGCTAAAAAATATGATATGCTTAGTTCCTTTCTTGATTATTTTTTCTGTGTTTAGTTCTTGTTCATCCAGTTTTTTTTGTGCTTTAAAATCGCCTTCAATCCAATATTCAATTTTTCTGAAAAGCATTTCCATAAAAATGGTTTGAGGACAAGCCCAACCGCACCAAACCCTGCCAAACATTACTGTAAAAACAATAATGAACACAACAAATGTGAGCATGAGCAAAGCAAAAAGCGGTAAATCTTGAGGCCAGAATGGGATACCGAATATGATAAACTTTCTTTCCAGAATGTTCAGTAGCAAGATGGGATGATTATTAATCTTGATAAACGGACCTGCAAAAAGCAATATCATCAAAAAAATGCTGAACCAAGTTCTACCTGAGTATAAAGGTCCCTTTGTTTTTTTCGGATACACCCACTGCCGGTCACCGGTTTTTTTGTTTACCAGTGAAATGCTGTCTCTGTACATTTCTCCGTATTCCGGAATGGCTTCACTCTGCATTCTTCTATTTTTTTAATCAACTAGTTAGCACACCTCTCATGTTTGCAATGCAGGTGTACAATTTTTCTTTATTGATTTCTTATAACGGTGGTGATGTCACTTACGGCAGTGTTTGTTATTGTAATCACCTTTTCTCCTTGCGGTTCTTTCGCCCCAGGAGGGTTGCTGCCTTGCAGGGTAAGCACATAACTTGCCAATTCCTGCATTTCAATTGCTTTTAAGGAATTTCCCCAAGCCACCATTCCTTTTGCCGGAATGCCATACTTAATGGTTTTAAATACAGATTGTATATCTGCGCCATGAAGCCAGTATTCATCGGTTAAATTCGGACCAACTTTTCCTTCGCCTTTTTCACCGTGGCATACTGCACACTTTTGCATATAAATATCATGTGCCAAAGCCAGTTTAGTTTTATCGGCTATTGCTGTAACATTGGTTTCATCAATCAGATTACCCATCTTCTTCACATATTCCTCTTTTTGTTTCTCTGCAGCTATCAGTTCGTTTTTATATTCTGCAGCCTGTAATGGATTCATCTCTACAACATGATAGATAAAAAGGTAAGCAAGGCCAAAGATGATGGTGCCATAGAACAGAACATTAAACCAAGGCGGAATAGGGTTGTTCAATTCTCTGATTCCATCATAATCATGACCAAGGTCAATATCTTTTTCAGCGGCCAGGGGTTTCAGGCTAAGTATTTTTTCCCAGAAACTTTGCTCTTCAATTAAAGGCTCAGTTTCGCCTATTGCTTCTCTTTTTAATATAAGTACAACTTGCTGCAGCGTAAAAACAACAAGTAGCATCACAATCGATAGTGAGATAATGATTCCTATGAGTACTTCATGAAAACCCACAGATGAATGGGTTGTATTTGCTTGTGCAAAAGCATCGTTACCAATAATGATTATTAAAATAAGTGTGATTATCCTTTTCATACGCGGTTTGTTTTAATGGTTAATGCAGAGTCATTTTCCTCCAGGGGCATTTGTTTCATTTTATGTATGTAATTCTTATCTGCTGTAAAAACCCACCAAATTAGTATCAGAAAGAAGATGAAGAATACCATCATTGAAAAAATGAGGTAGCCTTCCATACCTGTTACATGTGATAGAAACTGTTTCATGAATTTAAAAATTAATTACTAGCTGTATTTTGTTTTTTAATATCGGCACCTAAGCGTTGCAGATAAGCAATCATGGCAATCATTTCCTTGTTTGCATCCAGGGCTATGCCATCTTTCTTTAAACCTGCACTAATGGTTTGTGCTTGTTTACTTAAATCATTATTGGCCTCCGATATTTCTTCATCAGAATAAGGTACGCCTAAGCTTTTCAGTGCTTTCATTTTTGGAGCGGTGCTGCTCAGGTCTATGTCTTGTTCTGCCAACCAGGGATAAGGTGGCATAATGGAACCCGGAGACATGGTTCGTGGATCTATCATGTGGTGATAATGCCAGCTGTCGGGATATTTGCCTCCAAGGCGGTGTAAATCCGGACCGGTGCGTTTGGAGCCCCAAAGAAAAGGATGGTCATAAACAAACTCGCCTGCCTTTGAATATTCACCCTGATATCTTTCGGTTTCACTGCGAAATGGTCGTACCCACTGCGTATGGCAGGCATTGCACCCTTCGCGTATATAAATATCCCTGCCTTGCAATTCAAGTGGTGTATAAGGTTTTACACTAGCAATGGTTGGAATGTTTTCTTTTATTAGAAATGTTGGAATCATTTCTACCGCTCCACCAATGAGTATAGCAATAATGGCAAGCGTAGTGAACATAACCGGTTTTTTCTCCAATACAGAATGCCAAAAATCTCCTTTCCCAAATAGCGTAGCTTTATCAATGGCTGGTGCTTCTGCAGATTCATCAGCAACGAAGGAGCCTTGTTGCATGGTTTTTACTACATTATAAATAAGGATAATAAAGCCTGCCAAATACAAGGTTCCACCAATAGAGCGCATCACATGCAACGGTAAAATCTGGATACTTATTTTAAGGAACTCCGGGTACTGAAGTGTTCCCTCGGGTGTAAACTGTTTCCACATTAAACCTTGCGTAAAACCAGACCAGTACATAGGAATGGCATAAAATACAATTCCCAAAGTGGCCAGCCAGAAATGCACATTCATAAGTTTCTTGGAATACATGGTTGTGTGATACATTCTGGGAATCATCCAATAAATAATTGCAAAGGTTAAGAGGCCATTCCATCCCAATGCACCAACGTGTACGTGTGCTACAATCCAATCAGTAAAGTGCGCAATGGCATTTACATTTTTAAGAGAAAGTAGTGGGCCTTCAAACGTGGCCATACCATATGCTGTAATACCAACCGCAAACATTTTTAAAACAGGTTCATCCCTTACCTTGTCCCATGCACCTCTTAGGGTAAGCAATCCGTTTATCATACCACCCCATGATGGTGCAATAAGCATAATAGAAAATACCACACCCAAGGATTGAGCCCAATCAGGTAGCGATGAATAAAGCAGGTGATGAGGACCTGCCCATATATAAATAAATATGAGCGACCAGAAGTGAAGAATAGAAAGTTTATATGAATAAACCGGTCTGCCTGCCGCTTTGGGAAGGAAATAATACATTAAGCCTAAAAAAGGCGTAGTTAAGAAAAATGCAACTGCATTATGTCCGTACCACCATTGCACCAAAGCATCTTGCACTCCTGCATAAACCATGTAGCTTTTTGTAAGGCTCACAGGTAATTCAATGGAATTTACAATATGTAAAACAGCCACCGTTACAAACGTGGCAATGTAAAACCATAAAGCCACATACATTTGCTTTTCTCTACGTTTTATTATTGTACCAATCATATTTATGCCAAAGGCAACCCATACCAATGCAATGGCAATATCAATGGGCCATTCCAACTCAGCATATTCTTTAGAACTGGTGATACCAAGCGGAAGCGTTATGGCTGCACTCAGGATAATGAGTTGCCAGCCCCAGAAATGAAAATTACTTAAAAAGTCGCTGAGGAGTCTGGCTTTACACAGCCGTTGAAGGGAATAATAGATACCGGCAAAAATGGCATTACCCACAAAAGCAAAAATGATGGCATTGGTATGAAGGGGCCGGATACGGCCAAATGTGGTAAACTGAATTCCCAGATTGGCTTCGGGAAGGAAAAGCTGAATGGCGATGATTAATCCCACCAGCATACCTATTACCCCAAAAATCATGGTAGCGATAATAAAATTTCGTACAATTCGATTGTCGTAATTAAAGTGTTCGGTTTGCATAGATATGTATGTTATAAGTGTTGGTGCGATACAAAACTATCAAGGCAATTGTTACTGATAAATGACAATGATTAGTCTTTTGTATGATATTCATCATGATTCATTTTTTTCTTGATTGGTTTCTTTTTTGCCTCCAAAATCATCAAAGAGAATACGTACGGATGGGGTATAATCATCATCCATCTGACCGGACTTAACAGACCAGATGAAGGCTAACAAAAAACCAATGGCCAACAGCAAACTACAACCAATTAAAATATACATTACACTCATGCTAAACCTCCTTTTCTAGCAAATAGTGTTGTACATATAGTGGTAAATACAATAACTGTAACAGAACTTAATGGCATTAGTATTGCTGCTATTAGCGGAGATAATGTTCCTTGTACGGCAAAGCTTAAGCCAATGATGTTGTAGATTAATGAAATAATAAAACTCATATGTATTACCTTAAGTGTATTTTTACTGAACCGAATAAATAAGTGCAGTTTCTCAAATACTGATGCATCAAGAATTACATCAGATGCAGGGGAGAAGTGTGACGTATCTTCACTTACTGATATGCCCACATCAGCTGCTTTTAATGCACCGGCATCATTTAAACCGTCACCTATCATCATTACATATTTCTTCTGTTGATGTAAATGTTCGATAAATCGCATCTTATCTTCCGGTGATTGTTTGAAGAACAACTGCTCTTCATCCCCGAAGTAATGAGCCAGACGTGTTTTCTCCTGATCATGATCACCTGATAGTAAATACAAATCAAATCGCAATTTCAATTTTTGAATAACTTGTTTTAAGCCGCTTCGGTATGAATGCTGCACCAAAAAATAACCTGGAACATACCGGTTAATAAGAATAAATACTTTGGTGGATGAATCGCCTTTTTCCGTCATTAAATGGTTCTTTTCAGCAATTCCTTCCATCACATATTTCCAGGATCCCAGTTTGATGTGTTTATGTTGGATGATTCCCTCCAAACCTTTTCCGTTAACTTCTTTAAATCCGGTTATTTTATGCTGCGACTGCCGGTAAATTTTACTGATTTTTTTACTGAGCGGATGCACTGAATGTGCAGCCAGTGAAGCAATACACTCTTTTTCTTCTTCAGTCAGTGTTTCGCCATGATAGCTTATACTAGCTGATGACGGTTGGGTAATGGTGCCTGTTTTATCAAATACTAAAGTGTTTATGCGTGCAATATGCTCAACCGTTTCAGGAGATTTTACATAACACTTATGTTTACCTAAGATACGCATGGCTGTGCCTAGTGCAAACGGACTGGATAAGGCAAGGGCACACGGGCAAGCTATGATAAGCACAGCGGTAAATGCAGGCATGGCTAGCTCCGGCTTATTTGCAATCCACCAGGCTGCTGAACCGAACGCTGTTATTAAAAGGCCTATGGTAAAGTATTTACTCACCTTCTGCTGAAATGTTTGTATGCGGCTTTGATAATCTTTAGCAAAATATTCACTGTTCCAGAGTTGAGTAAGGTAACTCTGTGAAACCTTTTTACATACTTCCAGTTCAATGGTGCTGCCCATTTGCCTGCCACCTGCATAAACCATTTCACCATATACTTTTTCAACCGGATGCGATTCACCTGTTACAAAGCTAAAATCAATACTTGCGTTACCGTTCATAAGGATGGCATCTGCAGGTATTAACTCATTGTTGCGTATAATGATGCGATCTCCAATTTGCAGCTGTGTAACCGGTACGGTTGTTTCCATACCTTGCCTGATTGCACTTACTGCTACCGGAAAGTATGATTTATAATCCCTGTCAAACGATAACGTATCATAAGTTTTTTGCTGAAACCACTTACCAATTAGCAGAAAGAAAACCAAACCGGCATGGGTGTCAAAATATCCAATTCCTGTTTCGGTAATTACCTCAAATGCGCTTCTTGCAAATAATACCAATATGCCAAGTGCTAGTGGTACATCAATGGTAATGAATTTTCTTTTTAGTCCTTTCCATGCGGCTGTGAAATAATCTTTGGCACTAAATAGAAAGACCGGTAATGACAACACCATATTCAGGTAGCCAAACAATTTTGAAAAGGATGCTTTGGTTATGCTGTCCAATCCAAAGTACTCAGGAAAACTGATGAGCATAATATTGCCAAAGCAAAATCCGGCTACACCAATTTGGTAGAGCAGCCTGCGGTTTTCTTCTTTTTTACCTGTAGTTTCTATATCATTTAGGTTAATGGCCGGTTCATACCCAATTGAGGCAAGCAAGGTTACCAGTTCTTTAATGCTGGTTTGTTGATGTTGAAATGTGATGGTGATGGTTTTCTTTAAAAAATTCACCTTGGATGAGCGAATGGCAGAATTGAGCTTATATAAATTTTCAAGGAGCCAAATGCATGAACTGCAATGCATGGATGGAATAAGGAAGGTGATGCCCGTTATTTCCTGATCTTTGTAGGATATTAGTTTTTGAGCTACCGCATCTTCACTCAGATAATTAAATTTATTATCCGCAATAGCAATTTTGCGGTTAAGTCCGGGTGTTTGGTTAATATCATAATAACCGCAGAGGTTGTTTTGAGAAAGTATTTCGTATACGTTTTTACAACCAGCGCAGCAAAAAGAATGGCTTTCAAAATTTATAACAGATTCGGTACAGGGATCTCCGCAGTGAAAGCATTTGGTATTTGTTTCAATGATGGGTAATTCAATTTCTTTCATTTATTAATAGATAAAAACTGATTGGTTAATAGTTGAAGTAAATACATATTTCAATGGCGTATTCTTTCTATTGGGGTTCAGGAACGTTAGATATGGAGAATTGTTGATGTATTAAATACCATTCAAAAATCAGTTACATGTGTGCTTATTCAAATGATATATCTCAAAGCGAATAATGATTCTCATCAGGATTTGAACGCCAATGTCTATTAAATCATACTTATCCACATACTGTAAAATTTCTGTGAATTGTTTTAAAAGAAAAGAATAGAACTTGCTATTGTAAAATAAATTACGAACCAAGAAAAAATTACTCTTTTCATTAGCAGCACTTGCCATTGGTACTTTGGCATATGCTCAAAAGCCTGCAGCAGGCGACAAAACTGCTGAAACACTTTTAAATCTGAACTTTGGTAACCCTGGTATTACTTATGGAACACCTGAGTTCAGACTTAGTTACTTTATGAGTGAAAATGGGGCAGCGCGTCTCAGAATCTCTTTGGGTTCAACTTCCTCAACTGACAAGCCGAATGACTCGACAGAAGTTAAGACTTCATCAGGTTTTACAATTAGTATTGCTCCAGGTTATGAGATGCATCTTCCTGGAACTTCTAAATTATCTCCTTATGTTGGTGTGCAATTGCCTATCTCTTTTGGGACAAGTAGTACTACTGAGACAACTCAAAAATTCCCTCAATCTACCTTGCCAACAACTACCACTAAAGTAACTTGCGGATCAACATTGTCAATCGGCTTAAGCCTTGCATTGGGTGCAGATTATTATATCGCTGAGTCGATTTATGTGGGTGCAGAAATGGGGCTTGGTATTTTTAATATGACATCAGAAGGAGAAAGTACTACATCTGTAACAGGTGAGCCTGATGTTAAAGGTGGCACATCAAGTAGCTTCGACTTATTTGGTGTTTCTCCAACATCAGGTATTCGTTTAGGTATGAGATTCTAGCATCTAAACTTTAGTCAAATAAAAAAGCCCCGCAATTGCGGGGCTTTTTTATTTGACTAAATTCACAGAATTATTTACTTTGCCACTTTATTAATCAACTGTATGAAAACTACCAGAATCATCATATTTGCTCTATTGGGTTTGTTCGCTGTTCATGCACATGCACAATACTCAATAGGTTTTAACTTTGGGCCTGCATTTCCAATGTCCAGGTATAGTGGTGACATGAAATTAAGCATGGCTGCAGCCAATTTGAAAATTAATAAGCATGTAGATGATTACCTGCGTGTTAGTTTAGGAGCAGGTTACTATATGGTGCCATTTAAATCGCTCAATATAGATGGTGTTCAAAAAGAGGTTTCAAATGTTAATTTAACTGTTATTCCTGTTACCTTAGGCGGTCAGTTCTTCTTTGGCGGCATTAAATGGAAGCCGTACATTTCTCTTGATCTCGGTTACGTTTTAACCATACAAGATAAGTCTGCTTTTACAAAAGCAGCCAACCGTAACAATTTTATCATAGCGCCTGCTTTAGGTATTAATTATATGCTCAGTGATGATTTTGCCCTTAATCTTGGCGTAAAAAACAATGTAATTATTTATCAGTTTAGAGATATTGAAGATTCAAACGAAGCCTTCCAACTCCTTGCGCTTGAGTTGGGTATCAATTATAAATTTTAATTAATAGCAAAATTGGCATCAAACAGATGCACGCGATATTTTGGAAAGCTTCTCCTTGTTGAGAAGCTTTATTTTTTTACCTTCAAACTCAATAAGTTTATCCTGTTTAAATTCAGATAGCAGCCTGATAACTGTTTCTGTTGCGGTGCCAACAATATTGGCAATATCCTCTCTTGGCAGGGTAATATGGATAATATCTTCATTGTCGGTTCCATTCATATTAAATGTAGCATGCAGGAAAAGTAATGTCTCTGCTAAACGTTCCCTTACACTTTTTTGTGCCAGACTTTGCACCCTTTCCTCAACAATACCTAGGTCGTGGCAAATAGCCTTCAGCAATTCTTTGCCAATAGCAGGAACGGTATCAATCAATTCAATAAATACTTTTTTAGGTATAAAGCAGGCAACTGTGTCTTCTACACAAATGGCGGTAGCAATAAGTGGTTCATCAGCTATTAATGCGCGGAAACCAAGGAGGTCTCCTGTCTGAGAAAATCTGAGGATTTGCTCCTTGCCATCATTATTTGTTCTAACAAGTTTAATTACGCCACTGCTCACACAATAAATTCCCAGTGGCAGGTTGCCTTCATAAAATATATGTTGACCTTTTTTGTATTGGCTGCATGTTTTGGCCGCATTAACCATTGCAATCTGTTCTGCGTTGCAATACTGCAGGAAACTTATTTTATGGCCATTACATATTTCGCAACCTAATTCAATTTTTTGCATATTAATTAAAATACAATGTCCGAATATAAGGTTAAGATGGTAATATTCTTATTCCGTATAGTTTCGTAACCAGTAATTAAAGGTTTTTTTCTGTTTTTCAGAGGGATTGGGACGAATTATCAAGCCTATTTCTCCCTTATTTTCTAACAATTTACAACCCATTTTATCTAAATACTGAGTTAACCATATCTCAATTTTACCAATACCATGTATAACTTCATTAAAATATGCATCAAATGAAATTCCTGCAAATTGCTCCAGTAGTTGTTTGTAATAAGCTTCATCATAACCCTTGCCCTCTTTAAAGTTATTATACAAGGCTTTCAACACATCATCAAGAGAATATTTGCCTTCACTATGGTTAATAATCATTAAATCAGCAATGAGTGCAGCGAGCATGCCCTCTATATAAATGGATACCTTTCTGCCGGCAATTCCGGGAACATATCCATCCAGCCAGGTATCAAAGGAAGATGCCGCCACAGAATAATTAAACCTACCTGGGTTATTTAGATGCCTTTTCAGGTCACTGTTAAAACTGCTGCAGTATTGTTCCCAACTCCATGCACCGCAGCGCAGCAAAATTTGATCACCATAGTAAGTTGTTACGCCTTCATACACATATCCCAGCGTGCTGTAATTTTCCTTGGTAAAATCGTAGGGCAACATTTCTGTTGGCCTGATGCGTTTGATATTCCACAGATGAAAAAGTTCATGAGAGCTGATGGCAAGTAAACTGTCATAAAATTCATCCCTTATTTCCTGCTCACTTTTACCCATCACAATTACCGTTGAACCTGCATGTTCCACACCATGCCTAAAAGTATATGGATGAATGATATAGAGGAAATGATAATCCTTGCAGGGCAATTCGCCAAATAGGTGTATCTGAGCTTGCGCGTAAGCAATGGTATCAGCCTCTAGCTTGTCAATTGGCAAATCATGTTTTCCCTGAAACCAGAAATGTATGCGGGTTTCTGCTACCATAAATACATGGTGCTGTATATGAGCAGAGGCAATAAACGGGCTGTCGGTCAGTTCATCAAAATTGGCTGCATGTAAAGTTGTTTGTATTAACGGCAATTGGCATGCAATCTTATAATCTGCAGGCAATAGTAGTTCTATTGTATAAGCTTCATCCATCCTGCCATGTGCATACATCATGCAATTTACCGGGTTGATATATATTTGTTCTGCATCGGCATAGCATGCCCCTGCATCATACTGGTTAGCGTAGTATTCATATTGTACATACAATTCATGGCATCCTGCGCAGTTCACCTCCCAGCAATCTTTGGTTATTTTTTTAAATGGTACAGGTATGCCCTGTTCATTGGTAATGTGCAGGCAACGAATATTTTTAGCATAGTTTGCCAGTTCATATCTGCCCGGCCTCCATGCCGGTAATTGCAGGCATATAGTTGGCTGATGCAGGTTGGGTATTCGCCATTTTAATTGAATAAAATGCTCGGCAGCATTGCTGATTGATACTTGATAGTGCATATTTGCGATATTATGGAAAACGTTTTCGAATTTATAAATATACTTTATGTTGCCACCATTTTGGTAATTTTGGTGTTGCTCATTTTTGCAATCATCTCTTTTATAAAGCCTCAGGATGTATTGTTTCAGGTGTGGTATATCATAGCAGCAACTTTTTGCTGCGGTTTTTTAAGCAGCGTTATTCTTATTAACTACTCATCTAAAAGTGCTATTATTTGGCCTATACTCATCATGACGCATGTGTTGGGTAAAGCGTTAGAGTTAAGAAAACAGCTGCGCAGGTAGTTACATTTCCTGCATTACCCCTAAACCAAATAATGCAAAATCATATTTAACCGGATCTGCGGCATCGAGTAATTTAAGGTTTTCTGTTAACTCAATTGCTGCCTGCCAGTCGCTTTGTTTTCTTTGCAATAAACCCAACTGCATGGCAACACGCTGCACATGCACATCAAGCGGGCAAACCAGCTGAGCAGGGGAGATGTTTTTCCATAAGCCAAAATCTACACCATTGCGGTCTTTTCTTACCATCCACCGCAAAAACATATTCAAACGTTTGCAAGCAGAGTGTTGTGCAGGTGAGGCTATATGTTTAACAGTACGGTGTGGTACATGTGGTAGAGAAAAAAAGAGTGTTCTGAAATGATTTAATCCTCCTTCAACCGTTTTGTTTTTCTTGTGCATGCCTCGGCTAAATGCCAATTCAAGGCTTTTGTTGCGGCTATACCAATGCTGCAAAAATTGTATAAAATAAAGCAGATCGGTATCATTAAATGTTCGGTGTTTAAATCCAACCATTTTTTTTAAATCGGAAGCTTGGTGGTTGATGATAAAATCATGCGGGGCGCCATCCATGCGTTCAATCAGATCTTTACATTTATTAATAATGGTTATGCGCTGCCCCCATGCAAATACGGCTGCAAAAAAGCCCATTATTTCTATATCGGCAGGTTGGGTAAATAGGTGTGGTATAGCAATGGGGTCATTGGCAATAAACTCCGGACAATTGTATTGCCTGAACTTTTGGTTAAGTATTTTTTGAATATTCACGTGTATCAACCTGCAAGTTGCCTTGCTATTTAAATTGATTATTTGCCGCTAATATAAATAGCGGTTGCATATATTCCTGTAAGTATTTAGTTTGCCACTTAATTAATATTAATAATCTATGAAATTTAAAAACATAATCATGATAACTGCGTTCAGTTCGGGCATGCTCCTTCAAAATTGCACAAGCGACAATAAAACTGCGGTCAACTCCGGTGGTGAAAATAACTTTGAAGTGGAATGCGATCGCTTTGCCGATTTGCAGGTATTGCGTTATCAAATACCGGGATTTGAGACCCTCACTTCTCAACATAAAGAGTTGGCTTATTATTTATATGAAGCAGCCAATGCAGGCAGAGATATCATATTTGATCAGAAATACAGGCATAACCTTACCATTAGAAAAACGCTGGAGGCATTGTTGGAAAATTATGCCGGAGATAAAACTACCAACGATTGGAAAAATTTGGAAGTGTATGCCAAGCGTGTGTTTTTCTCAAATGGTATTCACCACCATTACAGCAATAATAAGTTTACACCGGAGTGTGGCTTTGATTTTTTTGCTGAGGCTGTAAAGTCTGTTGATGCAACTTTATTACCACTAAACGGTAAATCGGTTGATGAATTTTTGATGTATTTAAAACCAATCATATTTGATCCCAAGGTAGATGCAAAAATAGTTGACCTGGGTGCGGGTATTGATAATGTGAAAGCATCGGCAAATAATTTTTATGAGGGCGTTACACAGGCAGAGGTTGAAGCATATTACGCTTCACTTATTGATAAAAAGGATGCACAACCCATTTCATGGGGCCTGAACTCAAAAATGATGAAAGAGAATGGCAAAGTGATTGAAAAGGTTTGGAAAGTGGGAGGGATGTACACACAGGCCATTGAAAAAATTGTTTATTGGCTGGAGAAAGCCATTCCGGTTGCTGAAAATGATAAACAGAAAAAGGCACTGCAACTGTTGGTTGAATATTACAAAACAGGTGATTTAAAAAAATGGGATGAATACAATATTGCCTGGGTAAATGATACAGAAAGCAGGCTCGATGTTGTAAATGGATTTATTGAGGTATATGGTGATGCTATAGGTAAAAGAGCGTCTTATGAGTCGGTTGTTTCTATGAAAGATATGGAAGCTACCAAACGTATTGCAGCCATAGCCGCCAATGCCCAATGGTTTGAAGATAACTCACCTCTAATGCCGGAGCATAAAAAGAAAGAAGTAAAAGGTATTACTGCAAAAGTGATAACCGTTATTCAAGAGGCAGGTGATGCTGCACCTTCTACTCCAATCGGTATTAATTTGCCTAATGCAAACTGGATCAGACAGCAACATGGTTCTAAGTCTGTTTCCTTGGGTAATATTGTACACTCCTACAATGTAGTAGGTGCCAAAAGTCCTATGATGAAAGAATTTGCATTGACTGAGGAAGAGATCGCACGTAATAAGGAATTTGGTTCGTTGGCAGGCGATTTGCATACCGATATGCATGAAGTAATCGGACATGCTTCGGGTCAAATTAATCCGGGTGTAGGCGATCCCGATCAGACATTAAAGAATTATGCCAGTACGTTGGAAGAAGCCCGAGCAGATTTGGTGGCTCTTTATTATATATATGACCAAAAGTTGGTTGATATCGGTGTGATGCCCTCGCTGGAAGTTGGAAAATGTGAGTATGATGGCTATATCAGAAATGGATTGATTACACAATTAACGCGTATTCCTTTAGGCGAAAATTTAGAGGAAGCCCATATGCGCAATCGTCAGCTGGTGGCTGCATGGGCATATGATAAAGGGAAAGCAGATAATGTAATAGAGTGGATTAAAAAGGATGGCAAAACCTATGTTAAGGTTAATAATTATGAAAAGTTGAGGACATTATTTGGAGATTTGTTGCGAGAAATACAACGCATTAAATCGGAAGGTGATTACAAGGCAGCTACTGCATTGGTTGAAGGTTATGGTGTAAAGGTTGACCAAACATTGTTGAAAGAAGTGCGTGAGCGTTTTGAAAAATTAAATGTTGCCCCATATAAAGGATTTATTCAGCCACGCTTAATTCCCGTAATGAGCGGAGAGAAGATCACCGATGTGAAAGTAGAATACCCCAATAACTTTTTGCAGAACCAACTGGAGCTGGGCAAACAATACGGGTTTTTACCGGCTTATAATTAGTCATCCTTATGAGTTAAATGGGTTGGAATAAAACAACGACCCATTTAATATGTCATTTTCTTATCTTGCAAATAAAAACCATGAAGTATTCTATATTATCGGCTGTACTATTGCTTTTGTTCCATTTTGCAAACAGCCAAAGTTTTGTATTGGGTATTAAAGCAGGCGTTAATCGCAGCAGCATGTCAACTTCACTTAGTAATGCCACTGCAGAGCCTAATTATGGTTTTGTAGCCGGAGCTTTTGCCAGAGCCGGTATACTTGGTTTTTATGTACAGCCTGAAGTTCAGTATAATCAGCGTAACGCTTCCTTTGATTTAGTTAATGGATCTGGAGCGCAAACCCTATCTTATATCGATGTGCCTTTATTGGTCGGAAAGAAAATTCTCGGCCTTGCGCGTGTTTATACCGGTCCAAATCTGCAATTCTTACTAGATGCCTCTCAGAGTGGGAACAAACTCCCTGCTTTTGCTCAATCAAATTTTAATGAGTTTGCATTGGGTGGTATTGCAGGTGCAGGAGTTGATATTAAACGAATAACCATTGATTTGCGTTGTGATTTTAGCCTAACTGATCTTGGTAAAAAGGTAGTTTCACAGGCAGGTACGTTTGATTATAGTACACGTGCCACTATGTTTCAGCTTGTGTTAGGCTATAAGTTTGTTGACCTCTAATGCATATTGAACAGCTTAGAGATATTTGCCTGAGTAAAAAGAACGTTACAGAAACGTTTCCTTTTGATAACGATACCTTGGTTTTTAAAGTGGCCAACAAAGCATTTGCACTCACTTCAATTAGTAAACCGGGTTCTGTAAATCTTAAATGCAATCCTGAGAGGGCCATTGAACTCAGGCAACAATATGAGGCGGTACAGCCCGGTTACCACATGAACAAGAAACACTGGAATACGGTTTATTTTAATCTAGATTTAAGTGATAAGGAAATTATAGACCTGATTCAACATTCTTATTTGTGTGTAGTGCAGGGTTTGCCGGCTGCCCAAAGAAATCAGTTATTATCCGATATATAGGTTTTGTTTTTTGTAAGCCGGCTGTTATAGGTTTGTATCACAGCCTTGAGTTGCTTTTCCAGTTTTAATGCTATTTCTTTCTCACTGGCAAGCAGGTTGGTTTGCATGGTTATGTCTTCTTTCACATTTCCCAGAAAAAATGGTTCGCCATTTGTCATAAGCAGCACATACGGATACTGAATTAACTGATATATATTGTTATAGTACTGTATGGCGAATCCGTTGTTGCTGCTATCAAGTACAGACTCTCCAAAACTAAAGTATTTACCGTTATATCCACTTAGCTCTAAAATGGTTGGCAACAAATCCAGCTGTTGCACCGTTTTGTTTATCTGTTTGCGTTTGGGTTGTGCAGGATCGAAAATGATGAACGGAATACGGTACATACCTTCCATGCTTTGATAAGCCGGCTGTTCATTTTCTGCTGAATGATCTGCTGTAATAATAAAGATTGTTTCTTTAAACCATGGTTGTGATGCAGCGCAGCGGAAAAATTCTTTAATGGCATCATCGGTATATGCTACACTTTTATGAATGGGTAATGTGCCATCTTTAAACTTGTTTTTTAGAGCAGGAGGGATGGCATATGGATGATGAGATGATAAGGTAAATAACGTGGCAAAAAAAGGTTTTGGGTGTGTGCCTATTTCCTTGCAGAAGTATTGCAGGTATGGTCCGTCATAAATACCCCAGTGCCCGTCAAAATCTTTTCCGTTAGGATATTCATTTAAGCCAAGGTAATGTCCACCTTTGGTTATGCCAATAAAATTATCAAAACTCATACTCCCATTCCTGGCACCGTGATAAAAGGATGCATGGTATCCTGCTTGTTGTAAATACCCACCAATGCTTAGCAATCTGTTTGATTGGTAATAACTGCTGGTATATGCATCCTCCATCCAGGATGGCATAGAAGCCATAATGGCGGGTAATCCCGTAATAGATCGTTTACCATTGGCATAGGCATGTTCAAATGAAGTACTCACAACAATTAAAGAATCAATAAAGGGAGTATAACCTTTGCCATTGTTATAATGTCCTACATACTCCTTACCTAAGCTCTCTGCAATGATCAATACAATATTTTTTCGTGTACTACTACCGGTTATTTTTTTCTTTTCAGGATTAAAGTAGCTCAGCGCCTCATTTTCGGGCATCCAAAGCACTTCTTTAACCCCTGTTTGTTGCACCGTCATTATCATCTGAAATGGTGTATTGATGGTGGCACTAACCATTTCAGGTTTTACCAAACGTGCAGCATCAAACACCCCTAGTGGTTTCAAATTCCAACCACCTCTGGCACCTAAAAAAGTAAGTGCAGCAATCGGCAAAATCAGCAAACTTTCTTTTACAATTTGTTTGGTTGGATTTTCCATTCTTGGAGGTTCAGTTCCCGTTTGATTGTATAGCTTACTGAGTAGCCAGATAAAAATTATGAGTAACCCCGTTAGATACCAATAATCAATTAAATAGGTTATTGCCTGGTCAGCAATATCCTGTTTCATGTTGAGTAGCTCCAGCCCGGAGCGTTTTCCACTAAACGGATAATAGCCGGTATCAATCAGGTTAAGTACAATAGCCAGGCCATTCACAGCAACGAAGTATATTTTTAGAAATTTACCATATAGCGGATGGTGTCTGCCCGGTATGGGTATGATGTGCAGAAAAATAAACACCGCATGTGTGTAGATGATGGCCGAGGTATCAAATAAAAGCCCGTAAAAAAAGGTGTGTAGTAATATGACAAAACCTTGGTTGGTAAATGCATAGTAATTAAATGCAATAAAAGCCACACGGCATAACGCATATATAGCGTAGGCCAGCAGCAATCGTTTAAAAAGTAGCTTAATAAAAGGTACTTGCACGGTTCAAAGATAATGTTCATAATCCAGTATTGATTTTTATATTTCTTTTCTTTACTTGCCATCGTTGTGAATATTCTTCAAAACATATCCTTGCAGGCCTACAATACCTTTGGCATCGATGTAAAAGCCAGAGAGTTTGTAGAAATTCATTCGCTTGAGGAACTAAAAACCCTTTGCAGTGTGTTTAACTTATCCGAACGAAAAATACTGGTATTGGGCGGTGGTAGTAATATTCTCCTTACCAAAGATTTTGAAGGGATGGTCATATGTATCCGCTTAGAGGGTATAGAAAAAATTCACGAAGATGATGAGCATATATGGGTTAAAGCAATGGCAGGAGAGGTTTGGCATCATTTTGTGTTATGGTGCATTCAGCGAGGATATGCCGGTATCGAAAATCTTTCACTCATTCCGGGTTGCGTAGGTGCTGCGCCCATGCAAAATATTGGAGCTTATGGCGTGGAAATTAAAGATGTGTTTGACTCACTGGAGGCGGTTGAAATTGCCACAGGCGAAATGAAAACATTTACGCGTGCTGCCTGTAAATTTGGTTACCGAGAAAGTGTGTTTAAGCATGAGGCAAAGGGAAAATACATTATTTCATCGGTTACCTTTAAGTTATTTAAAGAGCCGCACTTTAATACATCATATGGGGCCATTCAGCAAGTGTTGGATAAAAAAGGGGGGGAGGAATTATCCATCAAAGCCATTAGCGATGCGGTTATTGAGATACGCAGCAGCAAATTGCCAGACCCAAAGAAATTAGGCAACTCAGGTAGTTTTTTTAAGAACCCCGAAATACCTGTCACTCAATTTGAGCAATTAAAGCAGCAATATGCCGATATGGTTGGATACCCTGCAAGCCCCGGTTTTATAAAAGTAGCGGCAGGCTGGTTAATAGAGAAGTGCGGCTGGAAAGGAAAGGTTGTTGGGAATACAGGATCTCATAAAGATCAGGCGTTGGTATTGGTCAATTATGGCGGTGCCAGCGGAGCAGAAATATGGCAGCTGGCTATGGATATTCAACAATCTGTTAAAGACAAATTTGGAATTGAGATTGTACCTGAGGTAAACGTGATTTGATTTTTGCTTCTAACTGATATTTTAAAATAAAAAGTTGATATTAATAAATCCCGGTGCAACAAGATTTGTGGTTCTATTATTTTTAGTCTGTTCATTAGTGGTTTCCACAGTAACACCTAAGGTATTTGTTGTTTTATTATAAGTAGTTTCTTTTCCGATCTCGCGCTCAAAGTAAAACAGCATTTCTGTAGAAAGCACAATTCTGGGGGTAACATTAAACTGTATGCCAATAAAAGGCCCGCTTCCATCTGTTGTTGTTTCACTGTTAACTTGATTGTAGCTTGAAGATTTGGAAGTAGGAGTGCTAAGCGTAATATTTAATGTTTCACTTTCTAAGGTAGACCAAATGAAATCATAACCTGCCAGCACTCGCCAACGTTTACCAATTTTGTGCTGCATTTCTATTCCATATCGGCTGCTGTAATTGGTTTCTTCACTCTTATTTTCAGTTCCATCAACTGTTTTTTTTGATTCTATACGCGTGTAATCGTATCCAAATCCGGTTCGTATACCAAATAGAAAGGGGTCTTCAATATCTTTTGAGCTCCATAGTACTTTGCCATTTATTAGGTATGGATTGGGATTTGTAATTGCAAGATTGTTTGGTACAGCAAACTGCTTTATAAAATCAGTTGCATTGAGCCCTATCTGAAACTGAAAATGCCTCTTTAAGTAGTTTTTGTCAGTTGATATATCTTGGCTGTTTGCAGCCTGGCATAAAATCAAATTACATACGAGTGCAGATAGAAGTGATAAGCGGTTCATGTCTTTTTATTAATTGATTCTAGTGATATTTTATAATAAATTACTGCTTAACGAATTTATTCAGTTTTACTAAAAATCAAAAGAGATATTTGTCATTTTTGCATCTTGCCCTATTCGTAACGATTCAAGTAGTTGTTAATATTCAAGTCAATATTTAAGAATGCTTAAGCAGCATATTACTCAAATACCTTTCTTATCTTCGCCAGCTATGGGTAAATCTAAGTTTAAGCCTTATATCATTGAAAGTTTAACGGTTACCAATGCCGGTAGCGAAGGCAAGTGTATTGCTCGCTATGATGATAAAGTAGTGATGATAGACCATGCAGTGCCTGGTGATGTGGTTCGGGCAAAGGTTACTTCTTCAAAAAAAAGTTTCAGTTTTGCCAGCCTTCAGCAGGTTTTAAAACCATCGGCCGACAGGGTGGATACGTTTTGCGAACATGTTGATATTTGTGGTGGTTGCAAGTGGCAACAGATGAGCTATGAAGCACAATTGCGCTACAAACAACAACAAGTACAAGATGCATTTGAGCGAATTGGAAAGTTTGATTTCCCGCCAATAGAGCCTATTATCGGTTCAACACAACAGCAGTTTTACAGAAATAAATTAGAATATACGTTTACCAATAAACGCTGGCTTACTTCTTTGGATGGAGCAGCTGATTTGACAGCAGCAGAGCATGCAGGTCTGGGTTACCATATTCCGGGCAGGTTTGATAAAATATTTGATGTCAATAAATGCTGGTTGATGGATAATTTGCAAAATGATATTCGTAATGCCATAAAATCATTCTGCATTAGCAATGGTTACGACTTCTATAATATTTATGCCAAGGAAGGGTTGATGCGCGGGATGATTGTAAGAAAAAATGAAGCCGGACAATGGATGCTTATTGTTAGTTTTGGCAGAGACGACAATCAGCGTATCACAACGCTAATGAATTTTATTAAAGTGCAGTTCCCTCAGATTACCTCCTTGCTATATGTAGTAAACACCAAGTTAAATGATACCATACATGATTTAGATATTCAGGTATTTGCTGGAGATGATTATCTGGTAGAGAAACTAGAGGATTTGAAATTTAATATTGGTCCAAAGTCATTTTTTCAAACCAATACCATGCAAACACTTACCCTTTATAGTAAGGCGAGGGAATTTGCCGGACTAACCGGAAACGAAAATGTATATGACTTATATACCGGTGTAGGAACAATTGCTTTGTTTGTATCTAAACAAGCCAGGCAGGTTATAGGAATTGAATATATTGAAGGAGCCATATCTGATGCTAAAATAAATGCTCAGTTAAATGGCATCACCCATACACATTTTTATGCAGGAGATATGAAAGATGTGTTGAGTGATGAACTGATGGCTAAACATGGTATGCCTGATGTAATCATAACAGATCCACCAAGGGCAGGTATGCATGAGGATGTAGTGAAAAAAATTATGGAATCAGGAGCATCCAGAGTGGTTTATGTGAGCTGTAATCCTGCTACACAAGCAAGGGATATAGCTTGGATGCAGGATAAATACCTGGTAACTAAAACGCAGCCGGTAGATATGTTTCCGCATACGCATCATGTAGAAAATATAACCTTGCTAACACTTCGCTAATTCCCATTATCTTTGAACCATGTTTTCTGAAGAACAATTTTCTAAATTACTGGATGCGCTCAAAGAAGATTTGCGATTTTTTAATCAACAACTGCGTGAGGTAGGTAAGGATGTTATTGCTGGTGGATTTTCTAAATTCCCTGTTTTTGTTGCAACAGAACATGAAGTATCTATTGGTGAACTTATTTTTTCGAAAGCAGAATATGCTCGTGACTTCAATATCTACGCTACTACTCTGGAAGAATTGCTTGAAAAAAAATTGATTTTACCGGGTAAAAAAGAGGAATTTGTTTCAACTTATAAAGATGCACGCAACTTTATGTGTGTATTGTTGCTAACCTCCGCTACTGCAAGTTTTATTTTTGTGCCTTATAACCTAAAAGCAGAATCAAAAGCCATTGATGAATAAGCCGCTTGTAGCCGTAGTTATTGTGCATTGGAATCGCAGGCAACTGCTTGAGCAATTTTTGCCTTCCGTTACTGCATCCACCTATCCTAATTTGAAAATATATGTTGCAGATAATGCTTCAGCCGATGACTCAGTAGCATATATTAGCATGCACTTTCCGGAGGTATCAGTTATTTCGCTCAACAAAAATTTTGGTTATGCAGGTGGTTATAATGAAGCTTTAAAGGAAATAAAGGCCGACTATTATGTATTGCTTAACAACGATATTGAAGTTTCGGCAGGTTGGATAGAACCTCTAATTGACTTAATGGAGCAGCATCCGGATGTGGGTGCATGCCAACCAAAAATGATTGATTACAGAAACAGAAGTTTATTTGAGTATGCAGGCGCCTGCGGAGGTTTTATTGATACACTTGGGTATGTTTTTTGCAGGGGCAGAATTTTTGAATCATTGGAAACAGATAAGGGACAATATGATGATGTTCGTCAGATATTTTGGGCTACCGGTGCTTGTTTGTTCTTAAGGGCTGAGCTTTTTCATAAGGCCGGTGGTTTTGATGAGCATTTCTTTGCTCATATGGAGGAGGTTGATTTGTGCTGGCGCATACAATTAAGCGGTTATAAGTTAATGGCAGTTCCTTCTTCACAAGTTTATCATGTGGGTGGTGGCACGCTAAATAAAATGAGTCCCCAAAAAACCTATCTAAATTTTAGAAACAACCTCATCATGCTCACAAAAAATTTACCAGTTTCGGTTTTGTGGTGGCTAGTCCCGTTTCGTTCTTTCTTAGATTTATTAAGTTCTCTATTTTTTTTGATAAATGGTTTCCCAAAATACAGCTGGGCAGTCCATCAAGCTCATGCCGATTACTTTTTTAAATTTGGTAAATGGTGGAAACTAAGAAAAACACTTCAAGTAAAACGCAAACCCCTGTCTCAATTAACCGGAGTTTATAAAGGCAGCATTGTTCAACAACATTTCCTGAAAAAGATAAGGTTCTTTTCAGAGCTTGTTTGGAAGTAGATAAGACTTAATAATAAGCCTTTGTCTCTATATTAAACCTATGCACTTATTTCTTCCCTGACTTTATCAAATATTGTAGAGCCATTTCATATCCGGGTAATCCCAAACCGCTTATAATTCCAATACAATGCTTGGAGAGCAGGGAAACATACCTGTATTCTTCACGTGCAAAAATATTGCTGATGTGCACCTCTATACATGGCGTGGTAACTGCAGCTACTGCATCTGCCAATGCAACAGAGGTATGTGTATAGCCGCCTGCATTTAGCACAATTGCATCATAGCTAAATCCTACTTCATGTATTTTATTGATGAGTTCACCTTCTACATTGCTCTGATAAAAGCTTAATTCTATATCCTTGAACATATCTTTGAGTTCTTCAAAATATACATCAAAAGATTTATTGCCATATATCTCCGGCTCACGCTTGCCCAATAAATTAAGATTTGGTCCGTTAATGATGATAACTTTCATTGCAGACAAAGGTAAATATTTCGAATTTCGTACCTAATAAAATTCATCACCTGAACTGGAGTCACTACATAAAAGGATTTACGGCCTATTTGCAGCTGGAACGTTCCCTTTCTGAGAAATCTGTAGAGGCGTATGTACATGACGTTACTAAGCTTGTTCAGTTTCTGGATTTTAAGAAACTTAACTTAACACCGGAAGACATACAGCTCGAAATACTGCGTGAGTTTTTACGCTGGGTAAGTGAATTAGGTATGACAGCCACCAGTCAAGCGCGCATACTTAGCGGTATTAAAGCATTTTATAAATACCTGCTTTTAGAAGATTTAATTAAAACGAGTCCGGCTGATTTGCTGGAAGCACCTAAAACTACCCGTAAATTACCTGATGTACTTGATATATCTGAAATTGATCGGATGCTTGCTAAAATTGATTTGAGCAAGCCTGAGGGTATGCGCAACAAAGCTATACTGGAAACCATGTTTAGTTGCGGATTGCGTGTAAGTGAAACGGTAAACCTTAATCTGTCAGATATTTCCTATGCCGATGAATTTGTTAGGGTGATTGGTAAAGGTGATAAGGAGCGTTTGGTTCCAATTGGCAGTGTAGCCCTTGATGCCATCCGTTGGTATGTGGATCATGTACGCGTACACATTAAAACGCAAACAGGCAACAACGATATTGTTTTCTTGAATAACCGCGGTAAACGTTTATCTAGGGTAATGATTTTTTATATAATAAAGGAACTGGCAGCAAAAGCAGGTATACATAAAAAAATATCACCGCATACGTTTCGTCATTCTTTTGCCACCGCACTGGTAGAGGCTGGTGCAGATCTACGTGCCGTGCAGCAAATGCTGGGTCATGAGAGCATCACCACAACCGAAATTTATACCCATATTGACAGGGAATATTTACGTGACGTGATAACACAGTTTCATCCGAGGAGTTGAAGACTTTCTTTTGAGGCTTGGTTTTCTGGCTTTGTTTCGTTTACTATTTGATAGGTTGCGTTGATTAGATGATAAGTTAATTCGTTCAAGGGTGTGTTCAACATTCAACATTTATTTTCTTCTTGCTTCGCACCTCTTTCCTCTTTTAGCGCAGCAGTTTTTTTTACTTTCCTCATTACGATTCGAAATATAGCAATCGGTTTAAACTTTAGTTTTCACACTAAAAAAACTCAATTCACCACCCAAGTTTCACGTCCTGCAATGAGTTTATCCAAATCGCCTTTACCATAACTGTTTTTTGCATCTTCAATTTGGGCATTAAAAAGTTCATCAAACGTATCTTTTTTAGGATTTACATAAAACACACCAAATGGCCTGGGGAAATGGCCTTCTATAGAAGGGTCGTCATAAAAGCGGGAGAGAATGGTAGCCTTTACCAAATCACTTTCATCATGTATCCATAAATCATTTGCCGAAACATCAGCAATATTTACAATTACGGGCTTAAATCCATCAAGTTTGATTCCTTTTTCATTGTTCTCACCAAACAATAGTGGTTTACCTTTCTCCATAAAAAGAGTTTCCATTTTCTTTGAACCTTTTTCTGTAAAAATTTCAAAGGCACCATCATTAAACACATTACAATTTTGGTATATTTCTATTAACGAAGTGCCTTTGTGTTCATAGCCTCTTTTAATAATAGCTTGCTGATGTTTTGGATCCCTATCCATGGTACGTGCCACAAATGTTGCATCTGCACCCAAGCACAATGCAATTGGATTAAAAGGATAATCTACTGAGCCCATAGGTGTAGATTTAGTTACCTTTCCTTGTTCGGATGTTGGCGAATACTGGCCTTTGGTTAATCCATATATCTGATTATTGAAAAGCAAAACATTTAAATCAGGGTTTCTGCGCAGCATATGGATAAAATGGTTACCACCTATACTCATGCTGTCACCGTCACCTGTGATTACCCATACTGATAAGTCAGGGCGTGTTGCCTTTAGCCCGGTAGCAATAGCCGTAGCACGGCCATGAATGGAGTGCATGCCAAATGTATCCATATAATAAGGAAATCGTGACGAGCAGCCAATGCCTGATATAAAAACAAACTCTTCTTTGGGTCTGCCTAAATCAGGTAATACAGTTTGTACCTGTTTTAAAATACTATAATCACCACACCCAGGGCACCAGCGCACTTCCTGATCCGAAGCGAAATCTTTTGAGGTGAGTTTTTCTGCAATTTCTGTTGTCATAATGTTGACTTTTTTATTTCCTGTTAGTAATGCAAATGATGTTACGCTAAAATTTCTTTTATTTTCTTAACTACCTCACTTGCCATGAAGGGTTGCCCCTGAATTTTGTTGTACGGAATGGCATCTACAAAGTACTTGTCGCGAATGATTTTGGAAAGTTGTCCGTTATTCAGTTCAGGAATCACTACGGTTTTAAAACGGCTCATCAATTCACCCAGATTTTTAGGGAAGGGATTTAGGTAGCGTAGGTGTACATGCGAAACTTTATACCCTTCTGCAATGAGCTGCAATGTTGCTGTTTTAAGTGCTCCATAAGTACCACCCCACCCCAATATAAGCAGGTCTCCAGAATTAGATCCGGTATCGATATGCTGATCAGGGATGTAATTTGCAACCTTGTCAACTTTTTCCTGACGCAGTTTTACCATGTATTCATGATTATCCGGGTCATAAGAAATATTGCCTGTAATGTTCTGTTTTTCCAATCCTCCTATGCGGTGTTCCAAACCTTTGGTGCCTGGAACTGCCCAAGGGCGCGATAATTTTTCATCTCTGAAGTAAGGCATGAATTTGTCATCGCTTGCTTTACGCTCTTTGGCAAACTCAACTGTAATTGGCTGTAACTGGCTTGATGAGGGGAATCTCCAAGGCTCAGAGCCATTAGCAATGTATCCATCACTAAGAAAGAAAACAGGAATCATATGCTCAAGTGCAATTCGGCAAGCTTCATAGGCCATTGTAAAACAATCAGCAGGAGACTGTGCTGCTACTACCACAACCGGACATTCTCCATTGCGGCCATAAAATGCTTGCAATAAATCCGCCTGTTCTGTTTTGGTAGGCAATCCTGTACTTGGTCCGGCACGCTGAATGTTTACCACTACAAGCGGTAACTCAAGCATGGTTGCAAGACCAATGGCTTCTGTTTTTAACGCGATGCCAGGACCGGAAGAACCTGTAATAGCAAGATGCCCGCCAAACGCTGCACCAATGGCAGAACAAATGCCTGCAATTTCATCTTCGGCCTGAAATGTTTTTATATCAAAATTTTTGTATTTGGATAATTCATGTAATACATCTGAAGCAGGTGTGATTGGATATGTGCCATAAAATAAAGGTAAGCCTGATTTTACCGAAGCTGCAATCAATCCATAAGCAGCCGCCTGATTTCCCATAATACCTCGGTAGATTCCTGCATCCATTTTTGCCGGAGCAACCTGATAACGATTTGCAAACATTTCAGTGGTTTCACCATAATTCCATCCGGCCTCAAGCACCTTTAGGTTTGCATTCATTACTGCTTCATTTTTTTTAAATTTAGATTTAATGAAGTCAATGGTATTTGCCATAGGGCGGTGATACATCCAATAAAGCAAACCTAACACAAACATGTTTTTACAACGGTCAATCTCTTTGGTGCCTAAACCACTATCTGCCAAAGCTGCGCGGGTAATCTTAGTAATATCAATCGTTTTCAGATCATATTCAGCAAGAGAACCGTCTTCTAAAGGATTTTTACCCTCTGGTACATTTGCCAAACGCATGTTCTTTGCATCAAAACCATCGGTATTGGCAATAATTACACCTCCCTTTTTTAGGCTTTTAACATTGGCTTTCAGCGCTGCCACATTCATTACCACCAGCACATCACACATATCACCGGGAGTGTGGATGCGTGTAGAACCAAAATGTATCTGATAACCGGAAACACCTGCCAGTGTTCCGATAGGGGCGCGTATCTCAGCCGGGAAATCGGGAAAGGTAGCCAGGTCGTTTCCAAAAAGTGCCGAAGCATTTGTAAACTGTGAACCCGTTAGCTGCATGCCATCACCGGAATCGCCTGCAAAACGTATTACCACTGATTCTAAGGTGGCCTCTTGTACTGTGCTCATTTCAGGAGTTAAATAAAGTGGACGAAATTAAATGAAACCTGCTTAATTTTCTAACTTCACACCCACATAATCCTAACAATTGTTAAGAGTAATGGTTTGAATCTTCAATCCCTATGGTTAGCTTCGCCTTTTTATTAATCAAATTGCATGAGCATACGCATTTTTGTAACTGGCGGAACTTTTGATAAGGAGTATAATGAACTCAACGGTCAGCTTTTTTTTAAAGACACCCACATACAGGAAATTTTAAAGCTTGGAAGGTGTAAAGTTGATGTGAGTGTGCGTACACTAATGTTGGTTGATAGTCTAGAGATGACTGATACCGACAGGGGAATCATCTTAGAAAGTTGCAAGCGGGCTGATGAAAACCGCATCGTTATTACCCACGGAACTGATACCATGACTACAACCGCAAAAATGCTGGCGGAAAATATAAAAGATAAAACCATCGTTATTACCGGTGCCATGATTCCTTATAAGTTTGGTTCAAGTGATGGTTTATTTAATCTGGGCAGTGCACTGGCATTTGCTCAAACACTTCCGCATGGAGTATATATTGCCATGAATGGCAGGTATTTTAACTGGAATAATTGTAAGAAAAACAGGCAAACCGGTTTTTTTGAAGAAGTGGCTTAATCATTTATAATTGTAAAGCATGAAAACAGCATTGATTACAGGAATTACCGGGCAGGATGGAGCATACCTGGCTGAATTTCTTTTAAATAAAGGTTATACCGTTCACGGTGTTAAACGCAGAACTTCTTTATTTAATACCGACAGAATAGATCACCTCTACCAAGATCCACATGAAAAAAATCTGAAACTAAAACTTCATTATGGCGATTTGACCGATTCTACTAATCTCATTCGGATTATCCAGGAAACCCAACCGGATGAAATTTATAACCTAGCTGCCATGAGCCATGTGCAGGTTAGCTTTGAAACTCCAGAGTATACTGCAAATGCTGATGGAATTGGTACGCTTCGCATTCTTGAAGCGCTGCGTATTTGCGGCCTAACAAATAAAACAAGGGTTTACCAGGCATCTTCTTCTGAACTTTACGGCTTAGTGCAGGCTGTTCCGCAAAATGAGAAAACACCATTCTATCCGCGCTCTCCTTATGCAGTTGCAAAACTCTATGCATACTGGATTACGGTAAATTACAGGGAAGCATACGGTATGTATGCTTGCAATGGTATTTTATTTAACCATGAGAGTCCGATAAGGGGCGAGACATTTGTAACCAGAAAAATAACCCGCGCAGCAGCAAAAATTGTGTTGGGTATGCAGGATAAGCTATATTTGGGTAACCTCAATGCGCAAAGGGATTGGGGACATGCCAAGGATTATGTTGAAGCTATGTACTTAATTTTACAGCAGGAAAAGCCGGAGGATTATGTAATTGCTACAGGTATTACTACATCTGTTAGAGAATTTGTGAAAATGGCATTTAAGGATGTTGGGATTGAGGTAGCCTTTAAAGGAGAGCAGGAGCATGAAACAGGATTTGTAAAATCTATTGATGTGAGTAGATTAAAAGAACTGGATATTCTTTCCTGCGTATTAAAACAGGGTGATGAAATTGTTGCAGTTGACCCGCGTTATTACAGACCAACAGAAGTTGACCTGCTAATTGGTGATGCATCAAAAGCACATCATAATTTAGGATGGAAACCAAAATATGATTTGCCTGCATTGGTAAAAGATATGATGAAAGGTGACTTAAAACTCATGAAAAAAGAGAAATACCTGAAAGACTCTGGCTTTAAAACCCTGAATTATTTTGAATAAAATTAGAAACTAAAGGTGTATTGATCTACCTCAAAAAACAATATATTTTTTCAAATAGAATCAGTAATAGATATTGTAACGTTGAACTTTTCAGATAAAATTTATATCGCAGGGCATAAAGGAATGGTTGGTTCCGCCATGCACAGAAAACTTATAAAAGAGGGCTACAGCAATTTAGTTACCAGAACATCTGCTGAGCTTGACCTGACCAATCAGCAAGCGGTAGCTGATTTTTTTAAAGCAGAGAAACCTGAATATGTTTTTTTAGCAGCAGCAAAAGTTGGTGGCATTGTGGCCAATAATATTTACCGTGCAGATTTTATCTATCAAAACCTGATGATTGAATCCAATATCATTCATCAAAGTTATCTGCATGGAGTTAAAAAACTCATGTTTTTCGGCTCCTCTTGTATATACCCCAAATTTGCTCCACAGCCTTTGAAGGAAGAGTACTTGCTTACCGGTTTGCTTGAAGCAACCAATGAACCATATGCCATTGCCAAAATTGCAGGAATTAAATTATGCGAAAGCTACCGCGATCAATACGGCTGTAATTTTATTTCAGTAATGCCTACTAATTTATATGGCTACGGAGATAACTACCATCCGGAACATTCACATGTAATGCCTGCACTTATCAGAAGGTTACATGAGGCAAAAGTTAATCATGCTCCTTTTATTAAGGCATGGGGTACAGGTAAACCATTAAGGGAGTTCTTATTTGTAGATGACCTTGCTGACGCTTGCTATTTACTGATGCAACAGTATGATGATAAACTTTTTGTAAATGTCGGATGTGGTGAAGATATATCAATTAAAGATTTAATTTACCTGATAAAAGAAGTAGTAGGTTATGAAGGTGAAATACGTTTTGATACAGGTAAGCCTGACGGCACACCTCGAAAATTAATGGATGCAACCATTATGCGCAGCCTTGGATGGAAGCCAGCCATTGGGCTGAAGGAAGGGATTGCATTGGCATATGCCGATTTCCTGAATGGGGCTTACCGAAGTGTATAAACATACGTACGTCTATTGATTGGTCTTAATTATTTTTCTGCTGGCAATGTGCTTACCGGTTTGGGTATGAACTTGCAGAATATATAGTCCCTCACTTAAATTATCTATTGGTAGGGTTGTCTCATTTTCCATGTAAACCACTTGTGTTTTCAATAATTTCCCGTTTAAATCATACAAGCCAATCACGTAAGGTTCCTCATTAATTTTAAATGAAAGGCGTAATTCTTTGGTAGCAGGTACAGGATAAACTTTTAGGAAATCTGCATCCTGATAGATATTGGCATCCTGTAGTTTGGTATCATCTAGGATAAAACTGAATCTGCAGGGCTTGTTAAAATAAACTTCAGCAATTTTTGAAGTGCTATTATACTTTACAGACCAGATTTGCGAGCCCGTAAACATGAAAGGATAAGCACCGGTATGAAAATATACAGTTCCTGTATCTCCACAATATCCTGTAATAGTATTGCTACCAATTTTTACATATTGCATGTTTTTTGGAAATGGTGAAGTAAAAATAGTATCGCCATCTATGCTCAACTGTGTGGCTTTATAAACAAAAAAGTCGGCAAATGTATTATTGCTTTGTGATGCCCAAATCATCTGTGCATCTGTTTGTATTTCCTGATTTAGCCCTGTTGCTGTTTTTGAAAAAATTTGAGTGGTATTATCAGACTTGGTAATAGCAATATCCGTATAACCGCTTTGATTCATTTTATAGGCAATCGCATTATTTAGCTGAATGGTTTGTACAGGAATAGAATCTGTCTGCAGGTTTTTGAATGGCTGCAAACAAGTAATAAACGACAAAGCAGTTGTAGGATTGGTATTTGAAACTTTTAAATAAGTGTGGATGCCAATATTTTCATAGGAGATTTCATGTTTGCCGGTCAGTTTGCTGAACTGAAGAGGTGCTGGCGAGTTGGTATAAGAAAGTAAACCAGCATTCTTAAATTGCCAAACTCCTTTGTTTAGGGATGTTAAATCTGTAAATGTGCCTGTTGTGGCATTACCGCCTTGCAAACCATTCCCATGCAGCAGCCACTGATAGGTAGATGGCAGGCCACCTTGAACATGATCAATGAGCAGAAAATATTTTTTTCTTACAAAAAGCACCTTTCTGTTAATGTCGGTATTTTCATAATTAGTCCTTAGTTCAGCATAATCTTGTACGGGCGATGAAAATTCTTTTTCAATAAAGCTTGCAGCACCAAGCGATTTTCCGGGAATGCCGGGCAAGGGGCCTTTGTTGTTTACCAGAATCATATTATGGTCTTCTGCTTTTGAAACTGTATCACGCATGTCAAAACTCAGATAGCCCGGATCAATAGCCATCATTTGTTGATTTGCCATCAATAGGAAACTTCCGTCATCTGCCTGGTTGTGCGATTCGGCAGCAGTGAGTGCTGCACCATTTTTACCTATTAGTGCTAAATAGGTAGCGGTTGAATCCCAAGAAGCACGCCAAACGGCAATGCCTGCTTCAGGAAAACTCCTGAATAAGCTATCCTGATAATTTTGGATAGGTGTATTTGTTGCAATATAATTTGCGGTCATATCAAAAACTCCACGCAATTGTTCACTTAAGGTGTTTTCAGATAAAACATTTAGTTGACTTAAATAAAGTGGCCAGTTATATTTGGGTTTTCCTAATAATGCCAATTCAGGAAATCCTTTATATGCGTATGAATCTTCTATAGGCGGGAATCTGCCATCCGGCATTCTGATGGCTTGCATCCAATCGTATAAGAAAACATAATTTGTATCGTACCATGGATTTCTTATTTTTCTAGGCACATCAAAATATTTAAATTCAATGCTGGTGTCTGGCAAAAAATTACCCATGGCTCTGAAAAATGGCAGCAGGTTAACAAATGCATAGCGCATGTAGTATGGGCCCTCTGCATATCCTGCATATTTACCGGGAGTTGATTGCCTTCTTAAGTCCCACCACATTACATTAAATGTATTCCACATGGCTGCATTAATCCAGTTGGTAGGCTTAAAATGAGAAAGTGTATCAGTTAGGTCGTTAAGCACAACGGCTGCAATACCCAATGCTCCGGTTGTCATAAGTGCATGATTATTTTTGGCACTCTTAAAGAAACTGGTAAATGAAATTTGCTTACTCGCTTCAAGATATAAATTTCCTGCATAGGTTTTAACCTTTAACCTTGCTAAAGCAAGATTATTGGTATCTACACCTGCACCTCTCAGCATATCGTAAGCACTAACAAAATCAATGATTTGCTTAGAATTCCATTGCCACTCAATATAGTTTGAGGGGCTATCCGTGCCAAACTGGTTAACAAAGGCATTAATTTCTTCCAACAGCATTCTGCTCTTGTTTATCAGATTTGTTCTTTCTATTGATGTTAAAGGAGTAGTTCCGCCAGCCGTTGGTTTAACATTGAGCAGCACAAAAAAGGCTGCATTTTTTGCAAGAGATGCTCTTTGGCCTCTGTCTCCAACGCTTGTATTACCTGCAGGTGAAGCCTGAAGGGCTCTGATGTACAATTCATTTAACAAATCGTTATTTACACCTGCAGCCAGTGAGGATTTAAGGGAGTTAAGTTGCTGCTTGCTTATAAGTGTGCGGGGATATTCTGTATTTGCATTTGATGGAATCCATGGTTCAGGAACACTTTGGGCAGAAGCCGCATGAACAAAAAATGAAAATATTGTAAGTACAACTATAGATACTTTATTCATATAGGCATTATATTGCTATCGAAAATACAAAATTTCGAACAATATCATACTTTTCAAATTTACTCATGCTTAAAAGTAAGGCGGGTTTTCTTACATTTCTTTTGTTTTTAGTTCTGGGTATCCTGCTTTTTTGGCTTTCCTTGCGTAAGCTGGCATTGCAGGATTTGATTCAGGTGCTTGGTAAAGGAAATTTTTTAATTGCTTTACCTGTTTTTGCTATCTCTCTCTGTGGTTACTGGTTTCGCATCAAAAGATGGCAGCTTATGCTTCAGGCAATACAGCTGAAGGCACCCGCCAATCAGTTATTCGCTTCGCTTTGTGTAGGCTATCTGGTAAATTATGCTTTCCCCAGATTAGGAGAAATAACGCGTTGTTTGCTATTGAAGCGGACATCCCGTTTGCCTGTTGACCGTACATTTATTACCATTATTGCCGAACGAACTTTTGATACTATTTGCCTCCTCATTTTATTGTTGTTAGCCTGGGTTGCATATGCAGATTTAGCTTCAGTTTTTTTTGTCAGACAAATCTGGAATCCCGTAAATCAGCATATCAGTAACTCCATCAACCTATTAATCGTTATTGGTGTAGGCATTACTTTGCTTGTATTATTTATTTGGTGGTTTGGAAATATTTCAGGCGTTAAAATACAAGCCAAGCTGGAGGAGTGGAAGCTTACCTTCTTAAATGTGATAAAGGTTGAGAACAAGTTCTTGTTTTTATTTTATACCATAGGTATTTGGTGCTGTTACTTTTTAATGACGTTTCTATGGTTCTTCACTTTTGATGAAAGCAGTCACCTTCAGCTTTCAGATGCGTTTCTTGTAATGGTTATTGGAAGCATCGGCCGCAGTATACCAATTCAGGGAGGTGGTATAGGTGCATACCATTTTTTGGTGAGCCAAAGTTTGTTATTATTTGGCATACCACTGCTCACAGGTAATGCATTGGCTCTAGTCATACACGGTGCACAAAGTTTCCTTACCCTCATTACAGGTATTATTTGCTACCTTTGGATCCTTGTTGTTTTTAAAGAAAAAGTTGAATAGTAAATGAAAAATACTTTTATACAATATATCGCTTTGTTTTCTTTCATTTTCGCTACCATTTTCAATGCCAATTCGCAAGTACCTAAAATGGGGGTAGATTCTCTGTTAGATGTAGCCTGTTGGAATGTAGAGTGGCTTGGTAGCGCCTCTAACGGACCAACCAACGAGGCACTTCAGTTTGATAATGTTAAACAGGTGCTACTTAATACAGATTTTGATGTATGGGGTTTGTGCGAGGTTTCTGATTTCTCCACTTATATGAACCTGCAAAGTCAGTTGCCCAAATATGAGTCGGTGCTCGCATCATACAGCCAGACTCAAAAAACTGCATTATTCTACAGGAAAGATATGTTTGAGCGTATCAGTTTTCAGCATGTATTAACAGAAAGCGTTTATAATTATAATCTGGCAGGTAGGCCGCCACTTGAGGTTATTTTAAGAACTAAAAATAAACCGGTAATTGATACCATATGCTTTTTGGTTGTGCATTTGAAAGCTATTGCCGATCAGGAATCATACAACCGCAGAAGCAATGCATCCATTGCAATAAAGAATGATTATCTGGATAAATACCGAAAGCAGATGAAAACAATTATGCTTGGTGACTGGAATGACGATCTGGACTTATCTACATTCAGTAATCAGCCTTCGCCATTCCTGAATTTTGTGCAGGATACCAACTACTTTTTTACTACCAAATTATTGAGTGAGGCAGGTAAAAAAACATATGCCTTTATTGATGGTTCTTTTATAGATCATATCATGATTAACCGCCCACTAAAGAGTTTTTATATGTCCGGATCTACAAAGGTGCTGGATATGATGCCTTCCTATATAAGCAATTTTTCAAACAACACATCCGATCATTACCCGGTTGTTAGTTATTTTAACCTAAACAGGCCTGCTGTTGTGCCAACTTCAATCCCTGAAATCTATAATCCTGCACCCGTTATGAGTTATGATATTCAAAACCATCATTTGCATATTGAAACGCATATACCCATGTTGCTTAGCATTTATGATATTTCAGGAAAAAATATGATCACTAGGGAGTTTTTGGAAAGCGGCAGTTATATCCAATCCGTATCAGAATTATTACCCGGATTTTACTTGATGAAATGGCAAGCTTCAGGGCAGGAGGGAATGATTAAATTTATCAGATAATGTATTTTGGGAGAACTTGTTAATTGTAAAGTACAGTTAGTCAATATATTGTATGATTATCTTAAGGAGTAGTTGGTCTATTCCCCAGCATTTCAAAAAATTTGGTTTTCAATATGGATACGCATATCTTTGCCGTCCTTTAAATCAAAATAATTAAATAACATGTTTGCAATAGTTGACATTGCTGGCCAACAGTTCAAAGTAGAAAAAGACCAAACGGTTTATGTGCATAGACTGCCACATGCCGAAGGCGCCAGCGTTGAACTGAACAAAGTGTTGTTGGTAAACAACAACGGATCAATCAAAGTAGGTGTACCTACCGTATCAGGAGCCAACGTAAAGGCCAAAGTGCTTACCCACCTAAAAGGCGACAAGGTTATCGTTTTTAAGAAAAAGCGCAGAAAAGGATACAGGAAGAAGAATGGTCATCGTCAGTCTTTCACTAAAATTCAAATTGAAGCTATAAACGCTTAATTGTTTAACCGAAGAAATAATTACTCAATACAATGGCACATAAGAAAGGTGTAGGTAGTTCCAAGAACGGTCGCGAGTCGCACAGTAAGCGACTTGGCGTAAAAATTTATGGTGGACAGTTTGCCAAAGCAGGCAATATCATCGTTCGTCAGCGTGGCACAAAACATCATCCGGGTGATAACGTAGGCATTGGTAAAGACCATACCTTGTTTGCTCTGATTGATGGAACAGTTGTTTTCAAGAAGAGAACAGACGATCGTTCGTTTGTTTCTATTGAGCCAACAGCCCAGGCATAACACATTGATGCTTTCGGTCCCTGAAAGTAAAATATCGGGACAGCTTAGCCGTATATCATCTTACCAGTGATATGCGGTTTTTTTTGCAATAAATTTAGTGCTTTGGCAGAGAGTTAAAAGTGAAAGGATAGAAACAAACGGCAAGCCTGATTACTTAAATCTATCTTCCAACCTTCACTATTGGCATTATTGGTAGAGGTGGCAGTTTCTCTTTCTACACCAAGATTATCTGTTAAATAAGTATCGGTATTTTCCTTATAAGTGCTGATGTATCTGCAGATGGGAACTGTTGCCTCAACAGAGACAGACAAACGTGGCAGCATATGCAAACGAACACCAATAACCGGACTTAAACAGAAATGATTATAGTAATTATCAATGATTTTTTCCTCACGTATATTACCAAATCCATTTGGCAGTTTGGTTGTAATTTCTTTCTGGTTATAACGAACCTCATATCCTGCATCTATGCCTTTATAAAGGTGCCATTTGTCTTGGATAAAAAACTTCTTCTGAATACCAAGTGCAATCCTTCCACCTGTTTGTGTATAGTAGGAGTGAATATGGGTATTTGTGTTGGCAGTGCTAAAAGTTTGTGTCTTATCAGCCACCGATTCAAATCCGTGATCCCAATTTGCACCAGCCAGTAATCTAAACGCATAGGCTCCTTTTTCACACCGATAAATACCTGCAACAGCCGGCATCTCTTGAAAAATAGCTGCAGTATTAATGCCAAGTTCATGCTTAAAACCACTTTGACTAAAAGAGGTAAATTGAATGGTTGAAAACAAAAAGAGTGCAACGAATCTTTTCATCAGAACAGATTTTTCTTTCTGAAAAATAACACACCGATGCTTGAGAGTATGAGTGCAATAAGCATAACAATCCAAAATGCATTTTCATGATTTTGAAACGGCAAGGTTACATTCATGCCATACAAACTGGCAACTAAAATGGGTAATGATAAAATGATGGTAACCGATGTAAGGAAACGGATCGTGATATTCAGATTATTTGATATGATGGAAGAATGTGCACCCATCATATTACCCAAAATATTGCTGTAGATGTTGGCCATTTCAATAGCCTGCTTTGTTTCGGTCATTACATCTTCTATCAACTCTTTCTCTTCCTCCCTATCAAGTGCAGGCAAGCTTAATCGTTGCAACCTAAACATCATCAGCTCATTTGACTTGAGTGAAGTAGTAAAGTACACCAAACTTTTTTCAAAGTTTAGTAATTGCAGCAACTCCTTGTTACGCGTTGACCTGTGCAGCATTACCTGTATTTCATCGGCTTTATTATTGATATTTTTAAGGTAGCGCAGGTATAAAATAGAGCTTTTTAAGAACAGCTGTAATACAAATCGCTCTCGTTTATCGGTGCTAAATCCGCGAACCCTGGATTCAATAAATGCATGTATAACCTCAGTAGGTTTGCTGCAAACGGTTACTACCAAATCACGCTTTAGTATAATACCAATAGGGGAGGTAATGTATGGTAAATCGTTATTCCACTCCATCTCAACAGGAATGCGTGCTACGATGAGCATACAGTTTTTATGCTGTTCAACACGTGCATTTTCATCAGCATCCAGTGGATCAATCAGTAAATCTGGTGGAATAAGTAGTTTTTGTGAAATAAAATCAATTTCAGAAGCGGATGGATTTGTTACATGTATCCAGCAATCCTTCTCAACGTATTCAATCTCTGTAAGCGTTCCTTGTATGGTTTTAAAGTATTGAATCATTGTAGTTATTTCTATTGCAAGTATACCACATTTATAAACCAATTGAAAGTTGACAAATTATAGCACATAGCGTATTTGCACCCTTAAATCACTAAGTGTGCTGCTATTTATTTGCTCTAGTCCGCTGCTAATGGTTGTTGTATTATGATAAGTTGTAACGCTATATTTAACCCAGGCTTCCAGTTTTTTGGTAATATTAAAGTTAGCAAGTAAGAAGTATCTAACTCCACTATTTTGAAACATGGGTACTGCATACTGATATAATACATCATTCTCAGTGGCATAGATGCGTGCATTGTAATCATCTATAGAGAAAAATGCCACACGAGCAGTAACTGTTAGTTTTTTATAAGGAGTATTGTATTGAATATCCTGAAAAATAAGGGCTCCTTCTTCAAACCCTGCAATAGGATCGTGGTACTGAGAAAACTCTGCACGGCTTTTACCACTTAAGTTGTTACTGATTTTGTATTGAATATGAAATCTGTAAATATTTCTTTCAGTAGCTGATGTATAATCCACCCTTGCAACGTTATTACTTTGATTACGCCATTTTGTTTCGTGCCTGAAACGAAGATAGAGTTGTGTATTTCGAGATGGGTTAAACTGAAGTTCTCCCAGATAGTCATAACCCCTAGAGGGTGCATCCGTTAAATAACGCAACCAAGGCGAACGGTGCCAATCAAAATAAGTATTGAAATTCCATTTCCTGCTAAATTTAAAACTCATTCCCGTGTAGAGGCCTTCTTCATTTCTTCCATCACTGTTTTCGGCAAAAGGATTATTAAAGGTTGTCTGATAATTTTTGCCATAGTTTCTGTAAAGTATTAGTAAGTCAAGACGGTCATCCAGCGGAATCATCAATGCTGTATTCATAGCCCAGCCATTGTTATCACTTGCTCCTACTTCTCCAAATAAATTAACATTACGCAACTGAAAGTTAAAATCCATACCCACATTGGAGAGTCTGTTGCCGCTAAAATTATATAATTGATATGGTTTGTCACCTTTTATAAAACTTCTGTCATATATGGTTTGCAATGCTGTAAAGCCAATCTTATGTTCTTTAATCTTGTATGTAATATTACTTCCAAATATTGTTTGTAAAACGTTGTATCGGTTTAATATTTCTGTTTCAGTTCTGTGCAAGCCCGAAATCTGAAAGGAACTAAATTCCTCTGAGGGCTCATCAGTAGTATCGTTTGCCGCGCGGAAATTTGTGCTAATGTATTTGTGAGAAATAAAGGTTGTGAGTTCCCACTTTTTATTGCCCATCGTAATAGCTGCACCTCTTAAGAACTCGTTCTCATTTAATGATCGGTATGGCCTAAGTGTTTGGAAATTTCTTTTCACACTCATTACAAAAGCAGATTTGCGCGCAGCTATACCTGACCCAAATACCAGGCCCTGCCCAAAATTGGCTTGGTAATCACCCATTGCCACAGTTTTAATCAAGCCCCTCGAAGGTCTGTATAAAAAATGAAGCGAATTAAAGTCAAACCCGTTTTTTTGAGCTCCCCTGAAAAATTGCTCACCCATGTCTTTTTCGGCAGTATAACCATAACTCAACCTTGTTCCGTAGTTAAACCGGTAACGCAATACATACCTGAAAGGTGAACCAATGTAATGATTTTTATCAGCAATAGCCAATGCTTCATTATATCCTGCTCGTTGTTGAAAATCGTTTTCATGCAGAGCCATTATTTCATGCTTCCCTTTAACCGACATTTCGATAAATCGGGTGCGGTCGGACATTAAATCTTCATTTACTTTAACAAAATAACTCAGGTAAAATATACTTACCTCATCCAACGCATCTATGCTCTGCAGTTCAAATATGGTTATAAAATCTCCAAATTTTCTCCGATGGTTCAGGATGGCATTTACTTGTTGTTCATTTAGGAAAAACAGTTTTTCTAGGTCTGCTTTTCCTGCCTGGTTCAAATCCAGTTTGTTCTTCATAAAAAACTCCAGCTGTTCCTGTAAATCGGTGTAGTCAATGCTTGCCTCCTGGTTTTCTATGAACCGCTCCATGAGTTCTAAAATTATTTTCTCATCCTTTTCTTTCCTAATCTGCGCAAATACATTATGCACTAAACATAGCATGAGCAAGAGACAACTATATGGTTTGATACCATGCATTATTATAATGGAAATGAAATTGACAGATGAGGCGTAAAGCCTAAGACTTCATGAAAACCGGAAGCCATATCAAGTTTTAATTGTTTCATTTTTAAGCCTACACCAAAGGTGTAATACACTGGGTTGTTTGCCGCACCCATTGCAAGCGCAATAACCTCGTGCAGCTGATAGCGTAATCCACCTCTGAACACTGTTTTCTGGTTGAGTGTTTGCTCGGTCTCTGCAGTGGTTAGCACTTTTGCCGATAGTTCGTAGCTCACACCCAGCCTGGCAGTTGCCGGAATACGTTCTGTTAAAGTTTGGTTGTATCTTGCTTGGTTTATGTTAAAAAAGGTAATGACAGTGGTTAATTTAGGTATGGGTTTATATAAAATACCTGCACCCAAAACCCATGCTCTAGAGTTGCCGTATTCCCTGATATTGGTAGCCAAGTAATTTAGTTGAATGCCTAATGAGATGTTGTCAGCGAGCTTTTTACCTAGGCTAAAACCCAGTCGCTGCTGATTAAATGCCTCATATCCAAAATAATGAATGTAGCCTCCTGCATACAACCATTTGGTTTTCAATACACCAGAAATATTAGCCAGCTTTAGATTTTTTTCCATAAATCGCTGTTCTGTGTAAAGTCCAAGTTGGTTGATTGGGAGCAAGCACATAACTGCTGGATTGTTCGCTGCAGACCATACATCCGCTGTAGCTGCTGATGCTCCGCCCATCATCCAGGCCTGAGCTCCTGTTGGACCAGTTACACCCTGTGCACTTGACTTGGTTGGCAAAACATAAAGAAATGCTGCCAAAATGCTTAAAAAATAAGGTTTAAGATATACAGGCATATATGCAGTGTTGTGTCAAATCTAACTTTTGAATGTTAAATTTTATCGTATTTTTGCCCGCTTTGACAAAATTTAACTAATACAACATGGAGAACTTTATTTACTTAATCCCCGCGCTGGGTGTTCTGGGTCTGATTATTATGGCCGTTAAAAGCGCCTGGGTGAGCAAACAAGATGCAGGAACAGACAGAATGAAAGAAATTGCAGGCTACGTTGCCGAAGGTGCAATGGCTTTTTTGAAAGCCGAATACCGAATTTTGGCTATTTATGTGGTAATTGCAGGCGCAGCTTTAGGATGGTTGTCGCAGGTTGTTGAAACCTCTCATATACTTATTGTTGTGGCATTTGTATTGGGTTGCTTTTTTAGTGCATTGGCAGGTTTCTTTGGTATGCGCATTGCAACAAAAGCAAACGTTCGCACCACACAGGCTGCCAGAACATCGCTAAGTAAGGCACTTAAAGTTTCTTTTACCGGAGGCACCGTTATGGGACTTGGCGTGGCAGGTTTGGCTGTTTTGGGTTTAAGCATGCTCTTTATTATATTCTTCAGCTTCTTTATGGATAGCAACCTTAATAATGGTGGCTATGAAGCCATGACACGCGTTCTGGAAGTATTGGCAGGTTTCTCAGTAGGTGCTGAAAGCATTGCTTTGTTTGCCCGCGTTGGCGGTGGTATTTATACCAAAGCTGCTGATGTTGGTGCTGACCTCGTAGGAAAAGTAGAAGCAGGCATTCCGGAGGATGACCCGCGCAACCCTGCAACCATTGCCGATAATGTTGGTGATAACGTGGGTGACGTGGCTGGTATGGGTGCCGATTTATTTGGTTCTTATGTAGCAACCGTATTGGCCTCAATGGTGTTGGGTAATTACCTTATTCGTGATTTTATTCAGGCATACGGAGACTTTAGCGGTATTCCTTTTAATGGCTTGGGCCCGATTTTGCTGCCATTGAGTATTGCAGGTTTTGGATTATTGGCCTCTATTATTAGCAGTTATTTTGTAAGTGTTAGTGATAATGGTAAAGCAGATACTACTACTGTTCAAGGTGCATTAAATCGTGGCAACTGGATGTCAATCATTCTTTCTTTGGTTGCATCTTATTTCTTAATTGATATGATGTTGCCCGAAAATATCAGTATGAGTGTATTTAATGCCGGTGAGTTTAGCACAGCAACCACTACCTCTATGAATGTGTTTTATGCTGTAATCATAGGTATGTTTGTTGGTGGAGCTATTTCTTATATCACTGAATATTATACCGGATTGGGTGGTAAACCAGTTCTCGGAATCGTTCAAAAATCAGCCACGGGTGCAGCTACCAATATCATAGCCGGTTTAGGTACGGGTATGTTATCAACGGCTATCCCTGTAATTTTATTTGCTGGTGCCATTTGGGGAGCCTATGCATTAGCAGGTTTTTATGGTGTAGGCATTGCCGCCACAGCTATGATGGCAAATACAGCTATGCAATTGGCAATTGATGCATTTGGTCCAATTGCAGATAATGCAGGCGGAGTTGCAGAAATGAGCGAACTACCTGCCGATGTGCGTGAAAAAACAGATATTCTTGACTCAGTAGGAAACACTACTGCTGCTATTGGTAAAGGCTTTGCTATTGCATCTGCAGCATTAACTGCCTTAGCGTTGTTTGCGGCTTACGTAACCTTTACAGGAATTAATGGTATTAATATTTTTGATGCAAAGGTTTTGGCTGCTTTATTTATTGGTGGTATGATCCCGGTTGTGTTCTCAGCATTGGCCATGAATTCAGTAGGAAAAGCTGCAATGGATATGGTGAATGAAGTGCGCAGACAATTTCGTGAAATACCAGGAATTATGGAAGGTACAGGAAAGCCTGAGTATGGCAAATGCGTTGAAATTTCAACAAGTGCTGCCTTGCGTGAGATGTTACTACCTGGCATCATCACCATTGTAACTCCTATTCTGGTTGGTTTTATCATGGGTGCTGAGGCCTTGGGTGCTTACATGGCAGGTGTAACGGTTAGTGGTGTGCTTTGGGCTATTTTCCAAAACAATGCCGGTGGTGCTTGGGATAATGCCAAAAAATCTTTTGAAAAAGGTGTAGAAATTGAAGTGAACGGTAAGAAAGAAATTTTTTATAAAAAATCTGATCCGCATAAAGCAGCTGTGGTTGGCGATACTGTAGGAGATCCTTTTAAAGATACGTCAGGTCCATCCATGAATATATTAATTAAATTATCATGTCTTGTTGGTTTAACGCTGGCTCCAATGTTAGGGCATCAAATGAATGGCGGACATGGTGCCTTAAAAGAAAAGATGGAATGCTGTGTACCCGGTGATAAAAAAGAAATGAAGTGTGTTGATATGAGCAAATGTGCGGATATGACGCAGGAAGAATGCGCTGCCATGTGCGATAGCCTAGGATGCAGCGAGGAGGAAAAAGCCATGTGTTTAAAACATGCCAAAGGTGGCAGCTGAATGGAAGGATGCAGTCAAGGTTGCAAATCAAAAGATGAGTGTGCCGAAAAATGTGGCGATAAATGCGCCAAGATGCACGATTCAAAAACAGTTTCTGATGTACAAGAAGAGAAGCATGAACATGGCGAAGAACATCATCACGGTCATTAATTAAAGAATTGTATTAATAGAAAGCCCTGCAATTTGTAGGGCTTTTTCTTTGTACGAAAAGTTAACTACCCAGCTCGCGAAGTGCTTGTACCAGTTTATCCAATTCGGCATTGGTAGTGTAAACGTGGGGGGTAATGCGAACACCTTGCACACTGGCTCTTTCATTATCAATGGCAACCGTCCATATCTTATATTTTTCCAATAAGATTTTAGCCAATTGGGCCGGGGCCATGTTTTTAATGCCTATATTGGCGATGGCACCTGCTCTTTCTGTTGCTGCAGGTGTGTTTAATACCACATTCTTAATATTTACAACCTGATCGGTCCAGTATTTTCTCAGATATTTTAATCGGGCTTCTTTTCTTTCTATCCCAATTTTTTGATGATAGTCAATAGCATGATTGATGGCCAAATCGGTAGCAACCGGTATCGTACCTGTATGATTTAATTTTCTGATATCGTCATCTGTAAATCCACTCTCGCCAAACAACGGCCAAATTTTCTTAATCTTTTCTTTTTTTACATACAAAATGCCTGCACCCAATGGTGCACCCAACCATTTATGTAGGCTGCTTCCATAGTAGTCACAATTCAATTCATCTATTTTAAATTGCATGTGAGCCACTGCATGTGCACCATCAACCATTACTTCTACACCGTGTGCATGTGCCATATCACAGATTTTTCTAACAGGTAAAATTTGTCCGGTAATATTTATCATGTGGCAAATCATCAATAGTTTAGTTTTAGGTGTAATGGCATTTTTATACAACTGCACCAACTCTTCATCCGATTGCGGATGGTTTGGCACTGATACCATTTTTAACTTGATGCCAAACCTGCGCTCTTGTTGCTTAAACATATCCAGCATGCTTCCATAATCCTGCCAGGCAGCAATTGCCTCATCACCTGCTTTCCAATCAATACCGCTAATGATGGTGTCTAATGATTCGGTTGTGTTTCGGGTTATAATCAACTCATCCTTCTTGCAACCCAACAAGTCAGCTAACCGGTCTCGCGTTTTATATTTATTTTCAAACTGCACCGTGCGCATATAGTAGGAATGTTCTTTGTTAATGGTGCGAATATCGTTTAGATAGGCTTCCATCACGGGCTTTGCCATCATGCTGTAATAACCATTCTCTAAGTTAATATAGTCAGGCTTCACATCATAGTCGTTTCTTATTTGCTCCCAAAAATTATTGTTTATTGGTTGTGCAGCAAGCCAAGTTGCCCAATCTTTGCCATTGCTTACAAAAGGCAATCCTGCTGATAAAGCAAGTGTTTTAATAAAGTTGCGTTTAGATATCATAGAGCTAAATTATAGAATATTTGTTATGGAAAGCGACTCAAACTAGCGCGTTAAAAAATATTTTTTATGCAGGTATTGCATTTATGGTTTTTTTATTTTCATATTTGTAGCACAACAATGAAACGCAACAATCTATTTATAAACCATCATTCCATGCACGCCATGTGCATGCATATGTGTTGTTGCATGTGTAGTTAATTAGTAGCTCCTATAAAGGTGCATCAGGTACACCTCCTTCAAAGCCTGAAAAAAATCAAATTCCATCATATCTAACAAACGTAGGTGAAAAATTATTTCATCCATTTATGTACCTCAATCCTCACAGCAAAAAGCAGTGCAGAAGTTTGTTGTATGTGTATGATGCGTATGTGTTGCTCACACGAGCGACACTAATGAACATAGCGGTTTCATGCTACTCTGGAAGAGTGCCACCGCAAAAAGCCAATTCAATTTATTCAATCACGTTACACAGCACAGCACGTGCTGGTGTGGCATTTTTTCAACTAAAAAATCAAAAACAACCATGACAAATTATAAATATGAAACACTGCAATTACATGCAGGACAAGAGGTAGATCCAACAACTAAATCTCGCGCGGTACCCATTTATCAAACATCGAGCTACGTGTTTGATGATACTGCACATGCTGCCAATCTCTTTGGTTTAAAGGCTTTCGGTAATATCTACACACGCATCATGAACCCAACTACCGATGTGTTTGAAAAACGTATTGCAGCTCTGGAAGGTGGGGTAGCAGCATTGGCAGTTGGCTCAGGGCAAGCAGCACAGTTCATTGCGCTTAATAATATTTTGCAAGCAGGCGATAATTTTATTACAACCTCTTACTTGTATGGAGGTACATACAACCAGTTTAAGGTTGCGTTTAAAAGATTAGGTGTAGAAGCTCGTTTTGCCAACGGTGATAATGCGCAATCTTTTGAGCATTTAATTGATGAAAAAACCAAAGCCATATATCTGGAAACCATTGGCAACCCAGGATTGAATGTTCCTGATTTTGAAAATTTTGTAGCACTTGCTAAGCAATATGATATACCACTTATTGTTGATAATACGTTTGGTGCCGCAGGGTACTTATTTCAACCCATTAAATATGGCGCCAATATTGTGGTTGCCTCTGCCACCAAATGGATTGGCGGGCATGGTACTTCTATTGGTGGCGTAATTGTGGATGGCGGAAATTACAATTGGGGCAATGGTAAATTCCCACAATTTACTGAACCCAGTGAAGGATATCATGGATTGAAGTTTTGGGATATATTTGGTCAAAACAATCCCTTAGGTTTACCCAATATTGCTTTTAGTATAAGGGCAAGGGTAGAGGGTTTGCGCGATTTTGGTCCGGCAATTTCTCCCTTCAATTCATTTTTGTTGCTTCAAGGATTAGAAACACTTTCATTACGCGTACAAAGGCATGTAGATAATGCACTTGCATTGGCTCAATGGCTGTCGGCACAACCCACAGTAGATTATGTAAACTACCCGGGCTTAACGCAACATACTTATTATAATCAGGCAAAAAAGTATTTAACCAATGGCTTTGGTGGTGTATTAAATTTTGTAATAAAAGGTGGCAAGCCCGCAGCAGAGGCTTTTATTAACAATCTAAAGTTAGCCAGTCATTTAGCAAATGTAGGCGATGCCAAAACACTGGTTATACATCCTGCTTCAACCACACATGAGCAGCTAACGGAAGCTGAGCAATTATCAGCAGGTGTTAATCCGGGCTTGATCCGCGTTTCGGTTGGTATTGAACATATCGATGATATTAAAGCAGATTTTGAGCAAGCATTTGTTTCATTTAAACAAACCGTTGCAGGCTAATGTCAGTTATTCAATATTTCAACCATCAAAAACCATTTAAGCTGGAGTCGGGCGTGGTTTTGCCCGGCTTCAGTTTGGCCTACCATACATATGGCAACATGAATAGGGATGCAAGTAATGTGGTATGGGTATTTCATGCACTTACCGCCAATAGTAATATGTTGGATTGGTGGCAATCCTTATTTGCAGATGATTCACCGATCCATCCTGATGAATATTTTTTGATATGTGTAAACATGCCCGGTTCATGTTATGGCAGTACGGGTCCACTATCCATCAATCCTGAAAGTACACAACCATGGTATCACTCTTTTCCACTCATCACAATTCAAGATATGGTGGGTATGTATGAAATCTTGCGGCTAAGCTTAGGCATAGAGCAAATATATTTAGGTGTGGGAGGCTCCATGGGCGGCATGCAAGCCTTGCAGTGGGCAGTGCTGCAACCGCAACTTTTTCAACACTTATACCTTATTGCAACCAACGCCCAACATTCGGCATGGGGAATTGCCTTTAATGCGGCACAGCGCATGGCTATTGAGGCCGACTCCAGTTGGAAAGAGGCTAATGAATTGGCAGGATATAAAGGTTTGCGCACAGCACGAGCTATAGCCATGATTTCTTATCGCAACTATCATCCGTTTAAAGAATCGCAAAGTGATAAAGTAGCTAAGTACACAGATTTTAAAGCGGAGAGTTATATAAAATACCAAGGAGAAAAATTGGCACAGCGCTTCAATGCTTTCTCATATGTAGCATTGTCTAGAAGCATGGATGCACATCATGTAGGCCGAGGATATGCTTCAACTATGGAGGCTTTAGCTCGCATCCGTTCAAAAACAATGGTTACAGGTATTGAATCGGATATACTCTTTCCGGTAGAAGAGCAACTGCAACTAGCCCATGGCATCAAGCAGGCCACATTTAAATTAATCGATTCTCCATTTGGACATGATGGTTTTTTGATAGAAACTGAACAACTAAAAGAACAACTAAAAGAATTATTAAACACTCAAAACAAATTTGCCTTAGCAACATGAACAGACCAATAAAAAACAAAGCCGTTTTTGCACAGCCTACCATTCACTCCTTTATGGTATTCCCTGAAGACATGAATTATGCCGGTACACTTTTTGGCGGAAAGGTATTGGCTGAAATGGATAAATCTGCAGCCAAAGCAGCCAGACGCTTGCTTTATGGTACTGCATGCGATGGTGCAGTTACAGCCAGCCTCGACAAAGTTGATTTTGTTAAACCGGCCCACGTTGGTGACTTTATTGAACTTTCTGCCTGGATAACCAGATTGGGCAGAACTTCTATTGAAATCAAAGTACATGTCATCAGAGAAGATCATGAGGGTAATTTGGAAGAAATATGTAACGGTACGTTTGTGTTTGTTTCTTTAAAAGAAGGAAAACCTTTTCCTCATAACTGTGAACTAAGCGCCAATTTAAACTAATAACACCATGAGCAATAAATTAAATATAGGATTATTTGGATACGGATGCGTAGGTAGCGGATTGTTTCGTATCCTTCGGCAATATGATTTGCCATTTGCAATAAAAAAGATAGGTGTAAAAAACATAAGCAAGCCAAGAGATATAGATGCAGGCTGGTTCACCTTTAACAAAGAAGAGCTATTAACAGATGATTCTATTCAAGTTATAGTAGAATTGATTGATGATGCCGATGAAGCTTTTTACATTGTAAAACAAGCTTTATTAAATGGTAAACATGTGGTAAGCGCAAACAAAAAAATGATTGCCACTAACCTATCAGAATTAATACAGCTTCAGCAACAAACAGGCAAAACATTGTTGTATGAAGGCGCAGTGTGTGGCTCTATACCGGCATTGCGCATATTAGATCAGTATTATGCAAACGAAGAGTTATCAGAGGTTGCCGGAATTCTTAATGGTACCACTAATTATATTCTTACCCAAATGGCTGATGGTGATTTGGATTATCAAACAGCCTTACAACTTGCAGCCGATGCGGGTTTTGCCGAAAGCAATCCGGTGATGGATGTTGAGTCATACGATCCATCATTTAAACTACAAATTATATTGGCACATGCTTTTGGTATCATAACCCAAAATGAACAAATTATTCGGTTTGGTGTAAAATACATTACGGCTGCTGATATACAATTTGCCAAACAAATGGGTTGTAAAATTAAACTCATTGCGCGCGTTGCAAAAACCAAAACAGAATTATGCGTTTATGTAATGCCAACCTTTGTTGATGCTACCAATGCTTTGTTTAATATCAATCATGAAAATAATGCACTTTCCATACAACCTCACTTTGCCGATAAGCAGTTTTTTAGTGGCAAAGGTGCGGGCAGTTTTCCAACGGCATCTGCTGTGTTGTCAGATTTAACAGCCATTACGCAAAATCAATCCTATGCTTATTCAAAACAAAACAAAGAGCTTGCTCCATCATTTAATAGCACCGGTGCAATAAAGGTGTATGTGCGCACTAGCTTACATTTATCTGCTTTAGCACACATGCAAATAGAGCAGCAGTGGCATGAGGGGTCAACTCAATTTTATATTGGTAACATCCCTTTAAACCATGCAAAACAACTGACCGAGATTCAAAATAACGGTGGGTTTGTAGCTGCGTTTGATGCTCCACCAACCATAAAATTAAGTACGCATTTTCAAAAAAATGATGAAGTGTTATTTAGTATTCACTAGCGTTTGTGCACCCGTTTGGATTAAAACTCGAAAGCCCTTTTAAAATGCAAATACGATAGCTCGATCACAGGTTTGTATTCATTAAATTTGTATAACGACTTTTTGTAATTACCTTTGACCATCATAATTATTGACGCGTTCTGCATCTGCACTGATTGTTTTTCGCTCATTCATTATTAACTTAACAAATAACACATGGGTAAATCACAAGAAACATTCAGTAAAAAAGAAAGAGAAAAAAAGAAACTTAAAAAGCGTCAAGATAAGGAACAGAAAAAAGAAGAACGTAAATCTTCATCACTTAAAGGTCAAGGCTTAGAAGCCATGTTTGCATACGTGGATCATAATGGGAATTTAACCGATACACCGCCAGATCCTAAAAAGAAGTATGAAATAAATCAGGAAGACATCAGGATCAGCACCCCTAAAATGGAAGACCTTCCTGAAGAAGATAAAACCGGTTCAGGTGTTATATCTTATTTTAATACATCAAAAGGTTACGGTTTTATTAAGGTGCCCAGATCAAATGTGAGTTATTTTGTGCATGCAAATAATTTAACGGAGCAAGTAGGAGAAGGAGATAAGGTGACTTTTGAGATAGAGCAGGGGCCTAGAGGTGCCATAGCCGTTAATGTTCGAAAAGTTATCATGGCATAAGTATTTATTTGGCTAATTCAGAAAATAGCCCTTTATTTGTCGTCCCTTATTAAAACAAAGGAGACTCAAAGGGAGGAGGTGTACAAATATGATCTACATTAACGTTAAAGAAAACGAATCACTAGACAAAGCGCTTAAGAAGTTTAAGAAGAAATTCGAAAAAACAGGCGTTGTTAAGGAACTGCGCGAACGCCAGTCTTTTACCAAACCTTGTATTAAGAAGCGCCAGCAGATCATCCGTGCTGCCTACAAGCTAAAAATGCAACAGGAATCCGGATCGTAAGACAATTTTATATGAATAATTAACAGCCCCGAGTCAATTCGGGGCTGTTTTGTTTTTTAAGGAAGATGTCATACCTTCGGTTAAGTTAATTGTGTAATAGGTATGATGGAAGATAGCATTACTTCATTCATTCAGTATTTAACGTTTGAAAAACATTTCTCAACACATACCATTAGTGCTTACAGAGTAGATTTAACGCAGTTCTCGCAATACATCCATCAGCAATACGAAATCACTCAACCGCGTTTTGTTAATCACCAGATGATAAGGAGTTGGTTGGTACAGTTAATGCATGATAAAGTTTCTGCACGCAGTACCAATCGAAAATTATCTTCACTCAAATCTTTTTACAGATTTTTGATGAAGGAGAAAGTTATTAGTAATAACCCTATATTAAAGGTTCAGCCTCCTAAAACAAGTAAACGCCTTCCTGTATTTGTAGAAGAGCAACACATGAATCGGTTGCTCGATCATGAACAAATTTACTTTGGTGATGATTTTGCCGGTAAACGCAACAAACTTATTTTGATACTTTTTTACAGCACAGGTATACGTTTATCTGAATTAATTGGCTTATTGGAGGCTAATATTGACTTTAGCAGAGATACCCTTAAGGTGCTTGGTAAGCGAAACAAGGAACGTATAGTGCCTATAACCGCAGAATTAAAGCAAGAGTTAACGAACTATTTGTACCTTAAAGCTGATACCGGAATTAGTAATGAGTTATTGTTTACTACAGAATCAGGAAAGAAATTGTATCCAAAACTGGTTTACAATGTGGTGAAAAAATACTTATCGCTAGTAACCTCCATTGAAAAAAGGAGCCCGCATGTATTGAGGCATACCTTTGCAACCCATCTGCTTAATAAAGGTGCCGACTTAAATGCAATAAAGGAGTTGCTTGGTCATGCCAATCTTGCTGCAACGCAGGTATATACACATAACAGCATTGAGCGTTTGAAGAATATTTATAAGAATAAACACCCACGAGCATAAGTCCTGCCTTCATTAATTAAAAATTAGCGGTAAACTTTCGGCAGGCATGGTTGACCGCAGCAAAATAAAACACAAGTAGTATGAAAGTAGAAATCCAATCCATTCATTTCAAGGCAGACAGGAAGCTGCTAGAATTTGTAAGCAGAAAAATTGAGAAACTCCTTACGTTTTATGAAGGTATCCGAAGTGCTGAGGTTTTCCTTAGACTGGAGAATGATGCTGAGAAGGAAAATAAAGTGGTGGAAGTAAAAATAAATCTAAATGCCAATATTATTTTCGCAAAAGAGCAGAGCACAACATTTGAAGCCGCTACCGATATGGTATTAGATAAGCTGGTGGCACAGGTTAGAAAATACAAGGAAAAACACCAAAGTAAATTGGTAGTTAACGCATAAGCAACTGATTTATAGTAAAAAATGCAGGTCAATATGTGATCTGCATTTTTCATGCAGTTCAATTTTTAATATTTTTATAAAAAAAGTTGAAAATCTCGGACAGATGCTGCACTTTTGCCGCACTGTTACGCATCCTACTCTTTAAAGCTTTTTTTAAATAAAAAGTTGCTTCCTACTTGTAATCATCCTGCAAAACGCTACATTTGCAGTCCTTTTTTCTAAAAGGTCTCATTTGTATTGTGTTCTTTGCAGATTAAAAACCATATGCCACTTTAGCTCAGCTGGTAGAGCAACTGATTTGTAATCAGTAGGTCGCTGGTTCGATTCCGGCAAGTGGCTCACCTGTTTTCAGGCAATGGGGAGATACCAAAGTGGCCAACTGGGACGGACTGTAAATCCGTTGTCTTACGACTTCGAAGGTTCGAATCCTTCTCTCCCCACTCAGCTAAACAAAAAAGCGGGAGTAGCTCATCCCGATGCCGATTCACATCGGCTAATCGGGAGGTAGAGCGACAACAACAGAAAAATAATTTTTTTGTTGGCATGAAGGTTAAAAAATAAGCGGGAGTAGCTCATCCCGATGCCGATTCACATCGGCTAATCGGGAGGTAGAGCGACAACAACAGAAAAATAATTTTTTTGTTGGCATGAAGGTTAAAAAATAAGCGGGAGTAGCTCAGTTGGTAGAGCGACAGCCTTCCAAGCTGTAGGTCGCGGGTTCGAGCCTCGTCTCCCGCTCAAGCCAAGCCCGATTGGTCAATGATTGAAAAATCAGTGACCTTTTGGAGTTGCTGGATTGGGCTTACCAGCCGTTGTAGCTCAGTGGTAGAGCACTTCCTTGGTAAGGAAGAGGTCGGCAGTTCAATCCTGCTCAACGGCTCAAAGAGATAATGAATAGATTGTTCAGTTTTTAATGGGAACAATAAACAGAACAGAAACTTTAAACTTTAAAATATAACAAACTAAAATTATGGCTAAAGAAAAATTCGACCGCAGTAAACCACACGTAAACATTGGTACTATCGGTCACGTAGACCACGGTAAAACAACCTTAACCGCTGCCATCACAAAAGTTTTGGCAGAAAAAGGATTGTCAGAAGCTCGTTCTTTTGATTCAATCGACTCAGCTCCTGAAGAAAAAGAGCGCGGTATTACTATTAATACTGCCCACGTAGAGTATGCTACAGCTAACCGTCACTATGCACACGTTGACTGCCCAGGTCACGCTGACTATGTAAAGAACATGGTTACCGGTGCTGCGCAAATGGATGGTGCCATCCTTGTAGTAGCATCTACAGATGGTCCTATGCCTCAAACACGCGAGCATATCCTACTTGCCCGCCAGGTAGGTGTACCTCGTATTGTTGTTTTCATGAACAAAGTTGACATGGTTGACGATCCTGAATTATTAGAAATCGTTGAAATGGAGATTCGTGATTTATTATCTAAGTATGAATTTCCTGGCACTGAGATTCCTGTAATCCGCGGCTCTGCTTTAGGTGGATTAAACGGAGATGCTAAGTGGGTTGAAAAAATTATGGAATTGATGGATGCAGTTGATAGCTATATCCCTGTTCCTCCTCGTGCAGTAGATCTTCCTTTCTTGATGCCTGTTGAAGATGTATTCTCTATCACAGGTCGTGGAACGGTTGCTACCGGACGTATCGAGCGTGGTGTAATCAACAGTAATGATCCAGTAGAAATTATTGGTTTAGGTGCTGAGAAACTTACATCTGTAATCACAGGTGTTGAGATGTTCCGCAAAATCCTTGACCGCGGTGAGGCAGGTGATAACGTAGGTTTATTGTTGCGTGGTATTGATAAAGACCAAATTCGCAGAGGTATGGTTATTTGCAAGCCAGGTTCAGTAACTCCACACACCAAATTCAAAGCAGAAATCTACGTTCTTTCAAAAGAAGAAGGTGGACGTCATACACCATTCTTTAACAAATACCGCCCTCAGTTTTACCTACGTACAACTGACGTAACAGGTGAGGTAATTTTACCTGATGGAATGGAAATGATTATGCCTGGTGATAACGTAACTATTACTGTTCAGTTAATTGCACCGGTTGCTATGGAGAAAAATCTCCGTTTCGCTATCCGTGAAGGTGGCAGAACCATTGGTGCCGGTCAGGTAACAGAAATACTTGAGTAATTATCTGTAAATCAGGTGCTGAATGTTGGGTAGCTCATTGCTATCCAACATTTGGCATCAATAAGGAGTGTAGTTCAAGGGTAGAATAGCGGTCTCCAAAACCGTTGATGGGAGTTCGAATCTCTCCACTCCTGCTAAACAAAAACGTTTCAACGTTCAAGCTTAAACAAATATGGAAAAGCTAAAGGAATATTTAAAAATGTCTACCGATGAATTGGTAAACAAGGTATCATGGCCAACATGGGAAGACTTGCAGGAAAGCACCATCATCGTGATGATTGCATCCCTGCTCATTGCATTGCTCATCGGTGTTATTGATATCATGAGCAGCAGTGCACTCGGATTCTTTTATCAGATTTTCCAATAAGCAAACCGTAAATAATGGAAACGATGACACAACAGGATCAATATAAATGGTACGTAGTACGTGCAGTAACCGGACAAGAAAAGAAGGTTAAAGCGCAAATTGAGTCTGAACTCGATAGGGCAGGACTGCGAGCTCAAATACCTCAGATACTGATTCCAACTGAGAAAGTTTACCAGATTAAAAATGGCAAAAAAACCTCTAAGGAAAAAAATTATTTCCCAGGATATATTCTGATACAAGGAGAACTAACCGGAGAGGTACCACACATTATTGAATCGGTGAATGGTGTAGTAGGATTTTTAGGTGGTAAATCAACACCAACTCCACTTCGTCAGGCCGAAGTTAATAGAATTTTAGGTACGGTAGATGAGATGTCAGAACAGGGCGAATTAATGGCTGAACCATTCATCATCAATGAATCTGTGAAGGTAATTGACGGACCATTCAGTGGATTTAGTGGAGTTATAGAAGAAGTAATGGAGGACAAGAAAAAGTTAAAGGTGATGGTGAAGATATTTGGAAGAAGAACACCGCTTGAACTCAACTTTGTGCAAGTAGAAAAAGAAAGTTAATAATTAATACAATGGCTAAAGAACTAACAGGATTTATTAAACTCCAAATCAAAGGTGGCGCAGCCAACCCTGCACCTCCAATTGGTCCCGCCCTTGGTTCAAAGGGTGTAAACATCATGGAGTTTTGCAAGCAATTTAATGCCCGCACGCAAGAGAAGGCTGGCAAAGTATTGCCGGTAGTGATTTCGGTATACAGTGATAAGTCTTTCGACTTCGTAATCAAAACACCTCCGGTTGCTGCGCAATTGCTTGAAGTTACCAAATTGCAGAAAGGTTCTGCAGAATCCAATCGTAAAAAAGCCGGTTCAGTGAATTGGGATCAAATCAGAAAAATAGCTGAAGAAAAAATGCAGGATATGAACTGCTTTAAAGTTGAGTCTGCTATGAAAATGGTTGCAGGAACCGCAAGAAGTATGGGCATCAATGTAACAGGTGAAGCCCCGTTTGAAGTTAAAAAGTAAAAAGTAATTAGCAATGGCCAAAATATCTAAAAAAAGAAAAGAGGCACTTAAAAAGGTAGATGCATCTAAGCAATATGCCTTAACTGAAGCTTCAAAACTGGTGAAAGACATTTCTTACACCAAGTTTGATTCATCAGTTGATATCGACATCCGCCTGGGTGTTGATCCTAAGAAAGCCAATCAAATGGTTCGTGGTGTGGTATCGTTACCCCACGGAACAGGAAAATCAGTTCGTGTATTAGCACTTGTTACTCCAGACAAAGAAGCCGAAGCAAAAGAAGCCGGAGCTGATTTTGTTGGTTTGGATGAATTCATTCAAAAAATTGAGCAAGGTTGGACCGATATTGATATAATCGTTACTCAGCCAAACGTAATGGCTAAACTTGGTAAACTTGGTAAAATTCTTGGGCCACGTAACCTTATGCCAAATCCTAAATCAGGCACCGTTTCTACCGAAATAGGTAAAGTGGTTAAAGAAGTTAAAGCAGGTAAAATTGATTTTAAGGTAGATAAAGAGGGAGCCATCCATACCTCCATAGGTAAAGCATCTTTTGCACCTGAAAAGCTTTATGACAATGCGCTTGAGCTCATACAAACAATTGTTAAACTTAAACCATCATCGGCAAAAGGTACGTATCTCAAAGGTGTTAGTATTTCCAGCACAATGAGTCCGGGTATTGCTGTAGATACAAAATCTATCCCCGGTATTTAATTCTGATCAGTTATGAAAAAAGAACAAAAAGGTGAAATCATAGAACAACTCACGCAGAAGCTGAATGAGTTTAAATACATCTATCTAACTGATGTATCATCTTTAAATGCGCAAAAGACAAGTGATCTGCGAAGGGCATTTTTTAAAGATGGAATAGAAATGGAAGTGGCTAAAAACACTTTGATTGAAAAAGCAATTCAACGCACCGATAAAGATTTCGGAGCCTTGGTTGACACACTTAAAGGCAATACAGCATTACTATTTGCCCAAGACAGCAAGAGTGCAGCAAAAATTATTAAGGAATTCAGAAAAGATGGAAAGAAGCCTGAACTGAAGGGCGCTTATATCGATACTGATATCTTTATCGGAGACGATCAGCTAGATTCACTCATTGCACTCAAGAGCAAAAACGAGCTTATTGGCGAAATCATTGGATTATTACAATCACCGGCCCAAAATGTTATTTCTGCTTTGCAAAGCAGCAAAGGCAAACTGGCAGGTATTGTTAAAACATTATCCGAAAGACCGGAATAACTTAAATTCTCAAAACAATAAAATTCAACAACAATTAATAACAATTAAATTTTAACTAAAATGGCAGATTTAAAAGCGTTTGCTGAACAGTTGGTAAACTTGTCAGTAAAAGAAGTAAACGAGTTAGCAACAATCCTTAAAGACGAGTATGGTATCGAGCCTGCTGCTGCTGCAGTGGCCGTTGCTGCTCCTGCTGCTGGTGGCGGTGCTGCTGCACCTGCTGCAGAAAAATCAACTTTTGACGTAATTTTGAAAAGCGCTGGTGCTGCAAAATTAAACGTAGTAAAAGTTGTGAAAGATCTAACCGGACTTGGTTTGAAAGAAGCCAAAGAACTGGTAGATGGCGCTCCAAAACCTATTAAAGAAGGTGTGGACAAAGCCACTGCTGAAGATCTGAAGGCTAAGCTTACCGAAGCCGGAGCTGAGGTTGAACTTAAGTAATTGGTTCTCAGCTTATCTTTTTAATTTGACCCCGGCCAAGGCCGAGGGTCAAATTTCTATTTTATAGGATTGATATATATTTTAGTCAGTTTTAAACCAATAATCCCTTGGCTAATAAACAAATAAACGCAGGTGAAAGAATTAATTTCACCTCAGTAAAAAAAGTAATCGATTATCCTGATTTTCTGGATGTACAATTAGAGTCTTTCCGTGAGTTCTTTCAGTTAGATACAACTTCTGAAAGCCGCGCAAACGAAGGGCTTTTTAAAGTGTTTCAGGAAAATTTTCCGATAACCGATACACGCAATATTTTCGTACTCGAGTTTCTCGATTACTTTGTTGATCCGCCTCGCTACTCTATTGAAGAGTGCATTGAAAGAGGTCTTACCTACAGCGTTCCGCTTAAAGCTAAGCTGCGTTTGTCTTGTAACGACCCCGAGCATGAGGATTTTCAAACAATCGTTCAGGATGTGTACTTAGGTACTATTCCTTACATGACCCCCAGCGGAACGTTTGTAATTAACGGAGCTGAGCGTGTCATCGTATCTCAGTTGCACCGTTCTCCCGGTGTGTTTTTCGGTCAGTCATATCATACCAACGGTACCAAATTATACTCAGCCCGTGTTATTCCTTTCAAAGGTTCATGGATTGAGTTTGCAACCGATGTAAACAATGTAATGTACGCTTACATCGACCGTAAGAAAAAGTTCCCTGTAACTACATTGCTTCGCGCAATAGGTTATGAAACAGATAAGGAAATCCTAAACCTGTTTGACCTTGCTGAAGAAATAAAAGTTAGCAAATCAGGTTTGAAAAAAGTTTTGGGACGTAAACTAGCTGCCCGTGTACTTAAAACCTGGGTAGAAGACTTTGTGGATGAGGATACTGGTGAGGTAGTATCTATTGAGCGTAATGAGGTAATCATTGAGCGTGATACCATTCTTGAAGATGACCATATTGATCAAATTGTTGATGCAGATGTTAAGACCATCCTGCTTCACAAAAATGAATCAAGCCACAATGATTTTGCAATTATCTTAAATACACTCCAAAAAGATACGGCAAACAGCGGTAAAGAGGCACATGAGCATATTTACCGTCAGTTACGTAATGCAGATCCACCGGACGAGGAAACCGCCCGTGGTGTAATTGATAAATTATTCTTCTCAGATAAGCGCTATGATTTAGGAGAAGTGGGCCGTTACCGCATCAATCGCAAATTGGAACGTACCACCTCCAGCGAGGTGCGTGTGTTAACCAAAGATGACATTGTTGCCATTATAAAATATCTCATCGAGTTATCTAATTCTCGTGCAGATGTTGATGATATTGACCACTTGTCTAACAGACGTGTGCGCACAGTTGGTGAGCAATTGTATTCTCAATTTGGTGTAGGTTTGGCTCGTATGGCGCGTACCATCCGCGAGCGTATGAACATACGCGACAACGAGGTGTTTACGCCTACAGACCTTATCAATGCAAAAACACTATCTTCAGTAATCAATTCGTTTTTTGGAACCAACCAGTTATCTCAGTTCATGGATCAAACAAATCCATTGGCAGAAATAACCCATAAACGAAGAATGAGTGCCCTTGGTCCGGGTGGTTTAAGTCGTGATCGTGCCGGATTTGAGGTGCGTGACGTTCATTATACCCACTATGGCCGTTTGTGTACCATTGAAACGCCAGAGGGTCCTAATATCGGTTTGATTTCTTCATTGTGTGTTCATGCTAAAATTAATGGCATGGGCTTTATTGAAACACCTTATTTAAAAGTTACCAATGGAAAAGTAATGGTGAACGAACCTGTTACTTACCTGAGTGCTGAAGACGAAGATGGAAAAACCATTGCCCAGTCTGATGCTGCTTATGATGATAAAGGTAACTTCAAAGAAGATCGTATAAAAGCACGTTATGAAGGTGACTTCCCGATGCTTGAACCTGAGAAACTTGATTTCATGGATATTGCACCAAATCAGATTGTATCTATTGCAGCTTCTATGATTCCATTCCTTGAGCATAACGATGCAAACCGAGCGCTCATGGGTTCAAACATGCAGCGTCAGGCAGTTCCTTTACTGCGTCCGCAAGCTCCAATCGTTGGAACCGGACTGGAAGGGCGCGTAGCACGCGACTCACGTACGCTGATTGTGGCTGAAGGGAAAGGAATAGTTGAATATGTCGATGCCAATGAAATCAGGGTGCGTTATGAGCAATCTGAAACCGAAAAACTAATCAATTTTGGTAACGATTCTAAATCATATAAACTCATTAAATTCCGCAGAACTAACCAAAACACCTGTATCAATCTTAAGCCAATTGTTCGCAAAGGTGATCGAGTAGAGAAAGGGCAAGTTCTTTGCGAAGGTTATGCAACAGAAGGAGGTGAATTGGCGCTTGGTCGTAACCTGAAAGTAGCATTCATGCCTTGGCAGGGATTTAACTTTGAGGATGCGATTGTTATTTCAGAGCGTGTTGTGAAGGAAGATATCTTTACATCTATTCACGTAACGGAGTTTGAACTGGAAGTTCGTGATACCAAGCGTGGTGAAGAGGAGCTGACCAATGATATTCCAAATGTAAGCGAAGAAGCTACTAAAAATTTGGATGAAAATGGGTTAATACGCGTTGGATGTGAGGTAAGCGAAGGTGATATCCTGATAGGTAAGATTACACCAAAAGGAGAAACTGAACCTTCACCGGAGGAGAAATTGCTTCGCGCTATTTTTGGTGATAAAGCAGGCGATGTGAAAGATGCATCACTTAAGGCGCCACCATCATCTACAGGTGTAGTAATTGATAAAAAACTCTTCTCAAGAGCTAAGAAAGAAAAACTTTCTAAGCAGGAGGAGAAGGCAAGGGTATCAAAGTTGCAGGATGAGCATGAAAAGCAGGTAAAGGAAATTAAAGCCACTCTTGTTGAAAAACTATTTTCTGTATTATCCGGTAAAACTTCTCAAGGTGTGTTTAACGTATACAACGAAGAACTGATTCCTAAAGGAACCAAATTCACCATGAAGAACCTGAATGATATTGATTATACACATATCAATGCTAACAACTGGACAACTGATTCAGAAAAAAATGAATTGGTTCGTTATATCCTAGCTAATTATAAAAACAGGTTAAATCAGGAAATAGCTGACTTCAAACGCAAGGAATTTGCAGTATTAGTAGGTGATGAGTTGCCAACCGGAATTCTTAAAATGGCTAAGGTTTATATTGCCAATAAGCGTAAGCTCAAAGTGGGTGATAAGATGGCCGGTCGCCACGGTAATAAAGGTATTGTGGCACGTATCGTTCGTGATGAGGATCTTCCGTTTATGGAAGATGGTACGCCTGTAGATATCGTATTAAATCCGCTGGGTGTGCCATCGCGTATGAATCTTGGTCAGATTTATGAGACTGTTTTAGGTTGGGCTGGTAAAGAACTGGGTGTAAAATTTGCTACCCCAATTTTTGATGGTGCATCCGATGAGCAGGTTCTTGAATTCTGTCATAAGGCAGGCATTCCTGAGTATGGTAAAACATTTTTGCATGATGGATTATCAGGTGAGCGTTTCCACCAACCAGTTACTGTGGGTATAATTTATATGCTCAAATTAGGTCATATGGTTGATGATAAAATGCACGCACGTTCTATCGGACCTTACTCACTTATCACCCAGCAGCCGTTGGGAGGTAAGGCACAATTTGGTGGTCAGCGTTTCGGTGAGATGGAGGTTTGGGCGTTGGAAGCATTCGGTGCAGCCAATATCCTGCAGGAAATCCTCACGGTTAAGTCTGATGATATCATCGGTCGTGCAAAAACCTACGAAGCCATTGTTAAAGGAGATAATCTACCACAGCCTGGTATACCGGAATCATTCAATGTATTGGTTCATGAGATGAGAGGTTTAGGTTTGGATATTACACTGGAGTAATGCTTCAACAGTTAAGGCAACACATTCAATAAAAGTTAAGAACATAATTATATGTCTAGAAAAGATCAAAAGATCAAAAGTAATTTCACCAAAATCAGAATAGGACTTGCATCGCCTGAATCTATTTTGCAAAAATCACATGGTGAGGTGACCAAACCTGAAACAATCAATTACCGTTCTTTCAAACCTGAAATGGGCGGATTGTTTTGTGAAAGAATATTTGGTCCTATAAAAGATTACGAATGCCATTGCGGTAAGTATAAGCGTATTCGCTACAAAGGCATCGTATGCGATCGTTGCGGTGTTGAAGTAACAGAGAAGAAGGTAAGGCGCGAGCGTATTGGCCACATTAACCTGGTTGTGCCTGTAGCGCATATCTGGTATTTCCGTTCATTACCAAATAAAATCGGCTACCTGTTGGGTATTCCTACAAAGAAGCTCGATATGGTGGTTTACTATGAGCGGTATGTAGTATGCCAGCCGGGCATTAAAAATGCCGATGGTGTGCAGATGTATGATTTATTAACGGAAGAAGAGTACCTGGATATATTGGATTCACTTCCAAAAGAAAATCAACATCTAGATGATGAAGATCCTAACAAATTCATTGCTAAAATGGGCGGTGATGCTTTATGGTTTTTGTTGTCTCGTATTAACCTCGATACCTTGTCTTATGATTTGAGGCATAAAGCACAAAATGAAACTTCACAGCAGCGTAAACAGGAAGCGTTAAAGCGCCTGAAAGTAATTGAAGGATTCCGTGCATCACAGGAGCATGGTGAAAACCGCCCTGAGTGGATGGTTGTAAAAATTCTTCCGGTTATTCCTCCTGAATTACGCCCACTTGTGCCTTTGGAAGGCGGTCGTTTTGCTACTTCAGATTTAAATGACCTGTATCGCAGGGTAATCATTCGTAACAATCGCTTAAAACGATTAATGGAAATCAAAGCCCCTGAGGTGATCTTACGTAATGAAAAACGTATGTTGCAGGAAGCTGTTGATTCTTTGTTTGATAACACCAGACGTGTAAGTGCTGTGAAAACAGAAGGAAATCGCCCGTTAAAATCTTTAAGTGATATGCTTAAGGGTAAGCAAGGCCGCTTCCGTCAAAACTTACTTGGCAAGCGCGTTGACTACTCCGGTCGTTCAGTTATCGTGGTGGGTCCAAATCTTAAACTCCATGAGTGCGGTATACCTAAAAACATGGCAGCTGAGTTATTCAAGCCATTCATTATACGTAAATTATTAGAGCGTGGCATTGTAAAAACTGTGAAATCTGCCAAGAAACTGGTAGATAGAAAAGAAGCTGTGATCTGGGATATACTTGAAAATATATTAAAAGGACATCCGGTGCTGCTTAACCGCGCTCCTACACTTCATAGGCTGGGTATTCAATCTTTCCAGCCAAAGCTTGTAGAAGGCAAAGCTATACAGTTGCACCCACTGGTTTGTACAGGTTTTAATGCCGACTTTGACGGTGACCAGATGGCTGTTCACGTGCCACTTGGCAATGCTGCAATCCTTGAGGCGCAAGTGCTAATGCTTGCATCACACAATATCCTGAACCCTGCCAATGGTGCACCAATAGCAGTACCATCACAGGACATGGTGTTAGGTCTATACTATATCACCAAAGGACGTAAATCGGTTAAGGAGCATTTTGTTAAAGGTGAAGGTTTAACTTTCTATTCTCCCGAAGAAGCAATTATTGCTTTCAATGAAAGAAAAGTGGATCTGCACGCGTTGGTTAAATGCCGCGTAATGGTTAAAGAAGACGGTAAACTGGTTTCTAAATTAATTGATACAACCCTAGGACGCATTATCTTTAATCAGGTGGTGCCAACAGAATTTGGTTACATCAATGAAACTTTAACCAAGAAAAATCTTCGCGATATCATTGGTAACGTAATACGCTTAAGTGGTATGGACCGTGCTGCCAGATTCCTTGATGATATTAAGGATCTAGGCTACCACTATGCATTCAGAGGAGGTCTTTCATTTAATCTTTCATATGTGATGATTCCTGCTGAAAAAGAAAAATTTGTGAAGCAGGCCATGGCAGAAGTGGAAGAAATATGGAGCAATTACAACAATGGTTTTATTACAAACAATGAGCGTTACAACCAGGTTATTGATATCTGGACACGTATCAACTCACGTTTGGCTGATACTTTATTAAAACAATTAAAAGAAGACCAACAAGGATTTAACCCAATTTACATGATGCTTGACTCCGGAGCACGTGGTTCAAAGGAGCAAATTCGTCAGTTGGGTGGTATGAGGGGATTGATGGCGAAACCACAGAAAAATCTTTCAGGTGGAACCGGTGAGATTATTGAAAACCCAATCCTTTCCAACTTTAAGGAAGGTCTTTCAGTTATTGAATACTTTATTTCAACACACGGTGCACGTAAAGGTCTTGCCGATACAGCTTTGAAAACTGCGGATGCGGGTTACCTAACTCGTAGGTTGCATGATGTAGCACAGGACGTTGTTGTAAACGAAGAAGATTGCGGAACGTTGCGTGGTATCATGATGTCTGCATTGAAAGACAATGAAGAAGTTGTAGAAACTTTATACGAGCGTATTTTGGGTCGTACCAGTTTACATGATGTATATGATCCACTTTCCGGTGAACTCATTTGTCACTCAGGTGATGAAATTACAGAAGAGATTGCAACAATAATTGAGGCTTCTCCAATTGAGCAGGTTGAAATCAGATCGGCACTTACTTGCGAAACCCAATTGGGTATTTGCGGCAAATGTTACGGAAGAAATCTTGCATCAGGCAGGATGGCTCAACGTGGAGATGCAGCGGGTGTAATTGCAGCGCAGTCTATTGGTGAGCCAGGTACGCAGTTAACCCTTCGTACATTCCACGTGGGTGGTACTGCATCCAACATCGCTTCTGAATCGCAAATGAATGCAAAATTCGGGGGTATACTGGAGTTTGAAGAAATTAGAACAACCATCCTGAACACAGATGATGGTAAAGCTGAAGTAGTTTTAGGTCGTCAGGGTGAAATCCGTATTTTGGATGAAAATACTCGTCAGCCAATCATCACTGTTAATATTCCTTATGGTGCGCATTTATTTGTTCAAAACGGGCAGAAAATTGCCAAAGGTGAACGCATCTGTACTTGGGATCCTTACAATGCGGTAATCATTTCTGAATTTGCCGGTAAAATTGCGTTTGAAAATATTATTGAAAACGTAACATACAAGGAAGAATCAGATGAACAAACAGGGCACAAAGAAAAGGTAATCATTGAGTCAAAAGATAAAACTAAGATTGCTTCCATTGTGATTATGGATGCCAAGCGCAAACCAATAAAAGAATATAACATGCCTGTAGGTGCCCATATTATTGTAGAGGAAGGGCATGCTATTAAAGCAGGTGAAATTCTGGTGAAAATACCTCGTGTGGTTGGTAAAACCCGAGATATTACAGGTGGCTTACCACGCGTTACTGAGTTGTTTGAGGCACGTAACCCATCAAACCCTGCGGTAGTTACTGAAATTGACGGTGTGGTTAGCTTTGGTGGCATTAAGCGTGGTAACCGTGAAGTAATCATTACCTCAAGAGATGGTGAGCAAAAGAAATACCTTGTTTCTTTATCAAAACACATACTTGTTCAGGAGAATGATTTTGTAAAGGCAGGTTCTCCATTATCAGATGGCTCTATCAGTCCTCAGGATATCCTTCGTATTGAAGGTCCTTCTGCTGTTCAGCGTTATATATTGAATGGTATCCAGGAAGTATACCGCTTGCAGGGTGTAAAAATCAATGATAAACATATAGAGATTATTGTTCGTCAAATGATGCAGAAACTGGAAGTTGAAGATCCGGGAGATACTTTATTCCTTGAAGGGGAGAATGTTGACAGATGGTCATTCAAGAGAACCAACGACTGGATTTACGATAAGAAAGTGGTAATCGATTCTGGAGATTCTGCTACACTTAAAGCTGGTCAAATTGTGCATGTGCGCAGGTTACGTGATGAAAACTCTATGCTTAAACGTCAGGACAAAAAACTCGTGCAGGTGCGCGATGCTGTTCCTGCTACAGCAAGTCAGGTTATTCAGGGTATCACACGTGCATCACTAGGTACGCACAGCTTCCTGAGCGCAGCTTCGTTCCAGGAAACAACAAAGGTGCTCAATGAGGCAGCCATTTCAGGTAAGGTAGATCAGATGTTGGGTATTAAAGAAAACGTTATTGTTGGACATCAGATACCTGCCGGTACCGGTATGCGTGATTATGAAAAGCTGATTGTTGGATCACGTGAGGAATATGAGGCTTTGATGGCTTCTAAGGCAGAAACAGCAAAAGCTAACTAAGCAGTTAACAATACAATGAAAGCTGTCTCGAAAGAGACAGCTTTTTTTATGTGTTTTATTGCTGATTTTCTTTAATCAGTGCATTAACAAGCCCAATACTTCTTCCCAAATCTCTTAACTCATCATCTAAATAATACAAATCAGCCTTCCCCATCCACTTTACATGCTGTTTTTTCCCTTCTTTAAATAAAACAGTAAACATTAACTGCTTAATTTCTTTACGCTTATAGCTATAATGGCTTATTTCCTGAGTGCCTGCCTTTGCTGTTTCACCGGTTCCACTTCCGATGAGTGTGTCAGCAGAAATGATGATATGCAGTATATAGTCCGTAGAGTCGTTTTGGGATATATTATATCTGGTTTTTTTCATTCGCTTCTCGCATATCTGCTGCATATAAGCGTTGAAGTCTGCTTTTAATAAATGCTGTGCGTGATTTTCAATATACACCCTGCAGCTCCCTTTGTCCGGTTGTTTCCAGAAATCAAATTTCATACGGTACCAATAGCGTTGCTGGCAAGCGCTCAAAGTAAGTGCTAACAGAAGTAGCGCAACTAAGCCCGTATGTGTTTTATTCATGGTTTAATTAATGGATTCAAATTTATGAATAGATGACGTGGTTTACCAATAAATACAAAACCATTTACTACTTTTGACATTGAAAGCAAATTCATATGGAAAACCCAAACCCCAATCAAATTAATATTGAGTTAAGCGAAGAGATTGCTGAAGGTGTATACTCAAATCTGGCCATTATTACTCATTCCAATGCAGAGTTTGTGGTAGACTTTGTGCGGATTATGCCCGGTGTGCCAAAGGCAAAGGTTAAATCCCGTATTATTCTAACTCCGGAGCATGCCAAGCGCTTGCTAATGGCGTTAGGTGATAATATCAATAAGTACGAGGAAATGCATGGTGAGATTAATATAGGAGATGGATTTCCGCCCATCCCCATGAATTTTGGCGGGCCAACCGCTCAGGCATAATCTTATAGCACATTGCCCCGCATTTACCTTACTTTTAGCAGGTACAGCCTGTTTATAACTTGAATGTAGCAAAAAGCAAGGAAAGTATATCTTTGCCAAAATCTAACCCATCTTGGACAAGCAAATCAAATTTCCCGCCACGCTGGTTCTTGCAGACGGAACCGCATTTACAGGAACATCCATTGGAAAAATTGGTACAACCACCGGTGAAATTTGTTTCAATACTGGTATGACCGGATACCAGGAAGTATTTACTGATCCTTCTTATTTTGGTCAGATTCTGGTTCAAACCAATGTGCATATAGGCAACTATGGTATTCACACGGAAGAAGTGGAATCCGACTCTATAAAAATTGCCGGTTTGGTGTGCAAGCAATTTAATGTTCCTTTCTCACGTAAAATGGCAGGGATGACTGTAGAAGATTATTTTGCAATACAAAACATTGTAGGTATATCTGATATTGATACGAGGCAAATTGTGAGGCATGTGCGCAGCAAAGGTGCCATGAATGCTATCATTTCATCTGAGAACAAAAGTGTGGAAGAATTGAAAGCTGAATTGGCTAAAGTACCTTCCATGGCAGGCCTTGAACTTTCTTCGCATGTATCAACTCCACAAACCTATTTTATGGGAGATGATGGAGCGACTAAGCGGGTTGCTGTATTGGATCTTGGGGTAAAGAAGAATATTTTACGTAGCCTGGTAGAGCGCGACTGTTACTTAGCTGTTTTTAATGGTAAAACAGCTTTATCTGAAATGATGAAATTTAAGCCAGATGGATTCATGATTTCCAATGGGCCCGGTGATCCGGCTACAATGGATTATGCAGTAAACACAGTTAAAGAAATTCTTAAACAAAATATTCCATTATTTGGTATTTGCCTGGGTCATCAGATTTTGGCAGAGGCTAATGGTATCTCTACCTTTAAAATGCATAACGGCCACAGAGGATTGAATCATCCGGTTAAGAATATCATAACCGGTCATTGTGAGATTACCTCCCAAAACCATGGTTTTTCTGTGAATGCTGATGAGGTTAAAAATAATACTGATATAGCAATTACGCATATTAATCTCAATGATGATACCATTGAAGGGATTAAACTAAAGCATAAAAAGGCTTTCTCTGTGCAGTATCATCCGGAGGCTGCTCCGGGCCCGCATGATAGTAGATATCTGTTTGATGATTTTGTGAAACTGATGAAATCCTGATCAGATGGTTTCAGCCGGAAACGTGTATCAAGACTATTTTTCCAACAGGGGAGTTGATGCCCTATCCTACAAAAATTATAAGCTACCTGCTTATCTGAAGCAAATTTTACCTGCTCATAAAGGTGCCCGAATACTGGATATTGGATGCGGATTCGGGCAAATGCTTTATGCACTTAAACAAGAAGGGTATACCCAATTATATGGCTTTGAGCTATTATCAGAGGCTGTGTTATTTTGCAGAGATCAATTGCAGTTAACGGTGAAACAGGGCGGAGACATTGAATTATATGCCTCCTCTCATAAGGAAGAATATGATTTCATAATCATGAGTCATGTGCTTGAGCATTTGCCTAAAGATAAAACAATCGATGTGCTCACAGCTATCTCTAAAATGCTAACAGACAAGGGTTCATTGGTTTTGATGGTGCCAAACGGACAAAGTCCTAATCACAGCTACTGGATGTGGGAGGATTTTACCCACCATACACTATTTACTGCTGGCAGTTTGCTGTATGTTTTAAAAGCAGCCGGGTTTAAAAATATTACCATTCTTGATCCTGGTGATTTGCTTGATAAACCAATCGTGAAGCGTGTGTTTAAGCAATTTTTTCAATACATTTACCGAATTAATAAACGTTTCTGGAATAGTGTAAACAGCAGCGGTTATCATTATGCAAGCCCAGTTGTATACACTTGGGAACTAAAAGTAAAAGCAACCAAATAAATATTTATAAAATGAGTCAGATAATCAATATTCATGCAAGACAAATACTCGATTCAAGAGGAAATCCAACAGTAGAAGCAGAGGTAATAACTGAAGGTGGTGCACTAGGCCGCGCTGCTGTACCTTCAGGAGCCTCAACCGGTGCACATGAAGCTGCAGAACTTCGTGACGGGGATAAAAAAGTATATATGGGCAAGGGTGTGCTTAAGGCGGTTGATAACGTAAACAGAGAAATTTCAGACAGATTGATAGGCATGGATGTATTTGAGCAAAATGAGATTGACCGCCAAATGCTGAAGCTGGATGGAACAGAAAATAAATCAAAGTTAGGAGCCAATGCCGTATTAGCAGTATCACTTGCCTGTGCAAAAGCAGCAGCTATAGAGAGTAATATGCCACTTTATCGCTATGTAGGTGGGGTAAATGCCAATACACTGCCAATACCATTGATGAATATACTAAACGGTGGCGCACATGCAGATAATTCAATAGATTTCCAGGAATTTATGATAATGCCTGTAAAGGCTGATTCGTTTAGTGAGGCTTTGCGCATGGGTACCGAAGTGTTCCATCATTTGAAGGCTGTACTTAAGAAAAAAGGTTACAGTACGAATGTAGGCGATGAAGGTGGTTTTGCTCCCAACATTCCATCTAATGAAGAGGCTATTGAAACAGTATTAAAAGCCATTGAGGAAGCAGGATATAAGCCGGGAAAAGATATCTATATAGCGATGGATGCTGCTACAACTGAGTTTTATGATGAGAAAACAGGTATCTATACATTTAAGAAATCTGATAAGCGTGAGATGGATTCTGCAGGAATGGTGGCATATTGGAAGGAATGGACAAATAAGTACCCAATTATTTCTATTGAAGATGGGATGGCTGAAGATGACTGGAAAGGTTGGGCTGAATTAACTGCATCTATTGGCAATAAAGTTCAACTTGTAGGGGATGATTTGTTTGTAACCAACAGCAAGCGTTTATCAAAAGGCATTGAAAAAGGTGTGGCTAACTCCATATTAATAAAAGTAAACCAGATTGGCTCTTTAACAGAAACAATTGAAGCAGTAAATTTGGCAACAAAAAATGCTTATACCAATATTATGAGCCACAGAAGTGGTGAAACAGAAGATACCACGATTGCAGACTTGGCTGTTGCATTAAATAGTGGACAAATAAAAACCGGTAGTGCCAGCCGCACCGATAGGATTGCAAAGTATAATCAGCTTATCAGAATAGAAGAGGAGTTGGGAAAGAATGCAAATTACCCCGGGAATCATTTTAAGTATATCCAATAATAAAAACGCCACCTAATTAGGTGGCGTTTTTATTATTAATTGAATTAATTTTCTTTATAGAGCAGCAGTTAATGCCTCTTTATGAATTTTCTTAACCAGACCTTGTAATACATTGCCAGGGCCGCATTCAATAAACTCAGTTGCTCCATCTGCAACCATTTGCTGCACACTTTGTGTCCACTTAACCGGTGCAGTTAGCTGTGCAATAAGATTTTTTTTAATGGCTGCCGTATCTGTTTCTGCTTTGGCAGTTACGTTTTGGTAAATCGGACAAACAGGAACAGAAAAGTTAGTTGAAAGAATAGCTTCCTGAAGCTCAAGTCTTGCTGGTTCCATCAGAGGAGAGTGGAATGCGCCTCCAACAGGCAATACCAGTGCACGCTTGGCTCCCGCAGCTTTTAGCAATTCGCACGCTTTATTAATACCGTTGATACTTCCGGAAATTACAAGCTGACCTGGGCAGTTATAATTGGCAGCTACAACCACATCATCTGATATGGCGGCACAAATTTCCTCCACTTTGGCATCATCCAAACCCAAAACGGCTGCCATAGTAGATGGCTGCAGTTCACATGCTTTTTGCATAGCCAGTGCACGCTTGTAAACCAGTATGAGTCCGTCTGAAAAGGTAAGAGTTTTATTTGCTACCAATGCAGAAAACTCTCCCAGAGAGTGGCCTGCAACCATATTCGGCTTAAAGTAGTCACCGGCAGCAAGTGCTTTGATTACGGAATGAATATAAATAGCAGGTTGGGTAACTTTGGTTTGTTTCAGTTCCTCGTCTGAACCGTTAAACATTAGATCAGTAATGGAAAAACCAAGCAGTTCATTTGCCTGTTCAAACAAGGTTTTGGCCTCTTGGCTGCTTTCATAAAGGTCTTTACCCATTCCTGAAAACTGAGATCCTTGTCCCGGAAATACATATGCTTTCATATGATGCGAATAAAATTAATTGTGCGAAGATGAAAAAATATTGCCAATACCATATAGTCTTTTTTACACGATAGAAGGTGAAAAAGATTAAACTGTTGAATACAGCAGCTAGGGTTGCGGTAGGGTGCTTATTTAAACGCTTTTAACTCACCAAACGCTTTAAGTAAGTCATTCATTGAGATATTATGCTTGCGTTTACCAACCCAGATATCACAAGAGGTCGGTTCTGCTTGATAACTTTTTTTAGGGAAACTAAAATAAATACCATGTGCAAATGCATAATCAATATAAACCACTTCACCGGTATTGGATTGAGCCTTCATGTATTTGTTTTTTATATCCGGCCAATTGGCTAGAAATAAATCACAATTTTCAGCTGGGATATGAGCAAAGAAAATGGATAAATCGCCTAATTGTCTAATAAAATCATTGCCCCTAACACGGTTATAAAGATCAGATACGTCAAAATGATAAAGGCTATCATACATCATAAAAGGCTTAGCCACTTTGTGAGAACCAATTACCAGATATTTTGTGCTATCCTGAGTAAAGGCTACCAATTCAAGTTGAGACTTGTTCACTGACTCCTGTTTACGGTAAAGCAACTTGCTCTTACTTTCGGTTGTTTGGCCATAAATATGCTTTTCTACATTATTTTTAATGTAGTAGTCGTATACGTTTGTTACAGAACTGCTGCAAGCTGCAATGCCAGCAATTAAAATGAATGCAAAAAAGCCCTGATATAACTTCATGAGTACTTACTTTATAAATCAAATATACAGAATAGATTTCTAAAAAATAATGAGAACCTAGGGAGCCAGCACCTATCTTATAAACAGTGCTGTCTTACTCTCCATAATACTCTACAAATTGCCTTTCGGTTTCATAGAGTTTAATACAATGCAACTGGCCCCTGTCAATATGCGGTTCCAACTGATTCCAAATCTCAATAACAAGGTTTTCTATGGAGGCCATTTTACCTTGCATAAAGTCTACATCTTCATTGATATTTCTGTGGTCAAGCTTATCAATGATATACTCTTTCATAAGCCTTTTTAGTTTCTTTAAATCCAAGACCATTCCGGTTTCCGGATCTGCCTCACCTTTAACAGTTACGTAGATATCAAAGTTGTGCCCATGAAAGTGCTTATTGGCGCATTTGCCAAAAAAAGTTTCATTTTGCTCATCGGTCCAATTTGGATTATAGAGGCGGTGTGCCGCATTAAAATGCTCTTTGCGAGTAATATAAACGGTTTTTTTACGATTGTTCATCCGAGTAAAAATCGAGGTGACAAATATAGGAATACTTATGGTCTTTCCTCATATACGGGCAAATAATAGCAGAATCGCTATTTTTGAAAGCATAAGCTAAAATAAATGATCATAATAACAGGGGCCGAAGGCTTTATTGGTAGTTGTCTTGTTGCTCGCTTGAACGAGTTGGGATTTAATGACCTGGTGTTGGTAGATGATTTTACAACGGGTGACAGGGCTAAGAACCTTGTAGGCAAAAAGTTCAGTATAAAGGTGCATCGCAAGGAGTTATTTGATTGGCTCGATGCCAATGAAAAGCTGGTACAGTTCATTTTTCATATAGGTGCCCGAACAGATACTACAGAGAAGGACCAGCAGGTTTTTAAGGAACTGAACCTCGATTTTTCAACCAGATTGTGGAACGCATGCGTAAAATACGGTTTACCACTTGTTTATGCTTCTTCTGCTGCTACCTATGGGGATGGAGGTTTCGGATATGATGATGATGAAAACGGTTTGAGCAAGCTGCAACCCATGAATCCATATGGTATTTCAAAGAATGAATTTGATAAGTGGGCAGTTAGCCAATCAGATAAGCCTTTCTTTTGGGCCGGGCTTAAATTTTTTAATGTTTATGGCCCCAATGAGTATCATAAAGGGAGGATGGCATCCGTTATATTACATGCCTTTCAGCAGCTAAGGGAAACAGGTAAAATTAAGTTATTTAAATCACATAGGCCCGATTACGCCAACGGAGAGCAGAAACGAGATTTTATATACGTGAAAGACTTGACAGATGTTTGTGTTTATTTTATGCAAACCCGCAGCAAAAGCGGATTATATAACCTTGGAACAGGTACGGCTCGCACATGGAACGACCTTGCAACTGCTATTTTTTCAGCATTAAACAAGGATGTTCATATTGAGTATGTAGATATACCGGAGGATATAAGAGATACCTATCAGTATTTAACACAAGCCAATATGCAAAAGCTGCTTGCTGCAGGCTACACTAAACCATTTACCCAGATTGAAGCCGGTGTTGCCGATTATGTTAAGAATTATTTAGAACATCAGTTGTATTGGTAATTAATGTAAAAACATACTGGATTCAGTTTGCGTTGGTTCTACCATTGCTTGCTTCCTTGCTGTGGTATGAGCAATATCGCCTGAAAGATAATGAAGGACAGCTTACACAGGCCTATGCTAAAGTGCAGCAGGTGGTAATTGATAAGGAACTTGAATTCATTAATCATATTCAGGTGACTTTTGCAGATACTGTAAATCTGCAGAGAAACTGGAGCGATTTAATTGACCAGATGGCTGAGACGGGAGTTGGTGTACGCATTTTTAAAAATGATACCTTATGCTTATGGACAGATAACCATATCAGCCTAAAATATCCTGTTGAGAAGATAATGGATGGAACCGGCTTCATTACAGCTGCTAATGGTCATTATCTTACTTTCAGGCAAAAACGAGGTAATTACACTTATATTTTTCTTTACTGTATAAAAAATGAGTTCCCGTTTCGTAACCAGTACATAGAAAATCATTTTAGCAGCAAGCTTGATTTTCTGAAAGACGCATTTATTCTAACAAAACAGGTAGAAGGTTTTGCTGATATTACAAGTTTATCCGGTAATTACCTTTTTTCTATTCAGGCATATGGATTTAGTAAGGCCACACCAACTTGGTTGGTAGTAATTATCTCACTTATGATGGTATATATGCTTGCGCTAATTCATATGCTTGGACGGGTATATATAAAGAGGAACTTCTGGCTTACCAGTATTGCATTTTTCGGGTTGTTTGGTTACCTGCGCTGGATGAATATATTTTATCACGCACCTTTCTTTTTATACAAGCTTAAATTGTTCGATCCTTCGGTATATGCATCTTCGATCTGGTTCCCTTCATTGGGTGATTTGTTTATTGACAGTGCCATTATACTTTGGTATCTAATATTGCTTGAGAGTAGAAGCAATCAATTGAAGCGCTACGCCAGAGCAGGGAAAGCCAATTTGTTTATTTTGGTTGCTCATGGGATTCTGGCTTTCACTGCCGCACATGCTGTTATCAGTTCAATTAAAAGTATTACAGTAGATTCACAGATTTCATTTGATGTCAATAATTTTTTCAGTATTAATTTCTTTACGTATGTGGGATTGATTGTGTCAATCATTCAGTTATTATCAGTTTATTTTATCAACAGAAATTTTGCACGAATTGCTCGTATCCCTTTTGATAGCAGGGCCAGATGGATAGTGCCTTTGCTCTTTATTACGTATGCGGTCCTTATTTTCTTCTTTTTTAGCTCAGATTGGTTTTTGGCTTCAATTGTTATTCTGCTCAATGCTGCTTTTATTACCTTTAAATCTATTCAGATTAAACTCAACAGATTTCAGCAATACTTTGTAGTTATATTTATTATTTCGGTTACATCTGCAGTATGTATCAATTACTGGCTAGACGAGAAAGAAAGAGAGGCACGTAAGTTGTATGCAGTTAAACTCATTTCCCAAAATGATATTACAACGGATTATTATTTGCGCTCAATTGAGAAAAAGATAAAAGTTGATGAGTATGTGAGCGATTATTTTGTTAACCCACTTATTTCAAAAGCTCAATTTGAGAAAAGAATCAGACAACTTTATTTTACCGGTTATCTATCCAAATTTGATGTAAACGTTTATGATTTTGACTCTGCAGGATATCATTTTAAACAGCGTAATGAATTTGGCTTTAATCAACTGAATGCAATTTACAGCAAAGGAACTATAGAAACAATTAATCGTAATTTCAGATATATTAATACAACAGCTGAAGCCAAGTCTTACCTTGGGAAATTTGTGATGAGTCGTTCAGGTGGTGTTAGTGGTTACTTATATATATATATCAAACCTAAACTTATTCAGGATGAAAATCGTTTTGATGAGTTACTGATTGAAGGATACCGTAAACGTAAAAGCAATGTTCAGTATTCTTATGCTGTTTACAAAGATAAAAACCTGGTTTACCAAAGTGGTGATTATCCTTACCGCATTACAAATACTTGGGGTGAAACAGAAAACACCTATAAGTTTTTTGAAGAAAATGATTTTGAACATTTACTTTATACCGATAAGCAGCCACTAACCATTGTGGTTAGTAAACCATCTGCTATGGTTCCGCAGTCCATCGGACTTTTCTCCTTCATCTTTACGTTTTGTACCGTAACCCTCATTTTTGTTTTGTTTGCCTATGTTGGTGTAAACGCTCAAATTCTGCGTAATTCAAAGCTATTTAACAATAGCATATCCAAGCGCATACAGCGTATCTTTAACAGGTTGCTCATGATAGACACACCTGAGATTTTATACATCCGCACGCGTATTCAGATTTCTATCATATTCATACTTTTTATAACCCTTATCTTTAGCGGATATTTTACCATTTCGTTTACTACACAGAAGTATAATAACCGTCAAAAAGAGCGTTTAATGAAGAAGATGCGAAACGTGGTGCTTGCCTTTGAAAACGAAAAGGTAAAAGACATGGCATGGGATAGAAGTGGTGAACTTGAGGCACTGGTTAATCAAATTGCTGATTTTTATGATACTGATATTTCCTTGTTTGATAGGAACGGGGATATTATAGCTTCCAGTATTTCTAAAATTTATGATGAGGGCATTGTTGGTGGTCTCATTGATCCGCATGCATATTACCATCTGAATTTGCTTAAAGAGTCGCAGTTTATACAGTCTGAAAACATTGTGCGTTTAAGTTTTGAGGCAGCTTATGCTCCTGTTTTTAAGAATAAAACGCAGGTGTTGGGTTATTTGCAGTTACCTTACTTCAATCAGCAAGTTGACTTGTATGCCGAGATTTCATCCGTTGTTGTAGGATTTATTAACCTTTATGTGGTTTTGTTCATTATCATCGGGGTTATTGCTTATCTGGTATCAAGGAATATATCCTATCCGCTAACATTAATACAGCAGAAATTATCTAAAACAGAACTTGGCCAAACCAACGAGCCAATTATCTGGCAGCGTGACGATGAAATAGGGGAGTTGGTGAAGCAATACAATTACATGATTACAGCACTTGAGCGGAGCGCCCGTAAACTAGCAGAAACTGAGCGTGAAGGTGCATGGCGTGAAATAGCCAGACAGATTGCACATGAAATTAAGAATCCGCTTACACCAATGAAGTTGAGCATACAACATCTGCAACGTTCCTTCAAAAATAGTGATGCTGATTTAGGTGATAAGATTAATCGTACAACAAAACTGCTCATTCAGCAAATAGATACATTAAGTGAATTGGCTAATGAATTCTCTTCATTTGCTAAGATGCCAGCTCCCAATTCTGAGTATTTTAATGCATGTGAAGCCATCCAGCAGGTGGTTGATCTTTATGCTACAACGACAGAAGCCAGGCTGGAGTTAACGTGTAATATTGAAACTGAGTTGTGGTTTGACCGCTCATACTTTAACCGAATCATAACCAATCTGATTAAAAATGCCATACAGGCTATTCCTGAAAACAGACAAGGGCTAATTAGTATTGATGCACATGAAAATGATAGCGAAATAACTATTGCGGTAAAAGATAACGGAAGTGGTATGACTGAGGAACACGCATCTAATATTTTTAAGCCCTACTTCAGTACTAAAATCAGTGGAATGGGATTAGGATTGCCAATCATTAAAAGCATGATTGAAAGTGGCAGCGGAAGCATTTCTTTTATTACCCAGCAAGATATTGGTACTACGTTTATTATAAAACTACCCAAACACCAGTAATGCCATTTCGGGTTTATTCGGTTATTATCATCATCATCTCAGCAGCTTTTGCTGTAACCTGTTTTGCACAGCAATCCATTACGCAGCGTTCGGGTAAATTAGTTATTACAGCTGATTCCATTCGGCTAGATAGCTTAGTGATAGTGAAGGGCTCTTTTGTTTTGACAGATGGTAAAACACTTTTAAAAGAAGGTGTTGATTATACTATTAATTGCAGCCGCGGTTTGCTTTATCCTGCGCCTGTCTTACATCATAAAGTTTTACAATATAGTTTTCGTATCATTCCCTATCCGCTTACGAAAAAATTTAGCAATAAGTCAGCCGCAGTTATCAATCCTGAATTTCAAATCATCAATAATCCTTTTATATACATACCCAATGCTCAAAGTGAAGTGCTGTTTAGCAGAGAAGGGTTAAAGATGAATGGAAGTTTATCTCGGGGGCTTTCTTTTGGTAATAATCAAAATGTGGTGCTCAATGCCAATCTGAATTTACAATTGGCCGGAAGATTACAGAATGATATTGATGTGCTGGCTGCCATCAGTGATGAGAATAATCCCATACAACCTGAAGGTAATACCCAGCAATTACAGGATTTTGATAAAGTGTTTATAAGGTTGAGCAAGAATAAAACTGCTTTAACTGTAGGTGATTTTGAAATGGCAAGACCTGATAATAGTTATTTTATGAATTACTTCAAAAAATCACGTGGCGGCCAGTTTTATACTGCACTTAAATCCGGCAAGCATGCTACGCTTCAATTGGGAGGAGAAGCAGCTATTTCACGCGGCCGATTTGCCAGAAATGTGATTCAAGGCATTGAAGGTAATCAGGGGCCTTATCGTCTGTCGGGTGCAAACAATGAGCTGTTTATCATTCTTATTTCAGGAACAGAAGCCATTTACCTGGATGGTCAGCGGCTGGTAAGGGGTGAGCAGAATGATTATGTGATTGATTATAACAGTGGCGAAATTACTTTTATGCCACGAAGGGTTATCACCCAATATAGCCGAATTGTAGTTGAGTTTCAGTATAGCGACAGGAACTTTGCTCGTTCCGTAGTACATACAAATGCCGAATATCATCATAATCGATTTCGTATACGTGCCAATTATTTTACCGAACAGGATGATCCGGATCAGCCGTTTTTGCAAAATCTAACCGATAGTAATAAACGCATACTGGCAGCAGCTGGCGATAACCTTAGTGAAGCGCTTGCGCCCAGCGAATCACCTACCAATGTATTTGCCATCAATAAAATACTATACCGTAAGATAGATACGTTGGGTTTTCAGGGTGTTTTTGTGTATGCAAATTCAGCCGGAACTGATACGCAATTCTTTGAAGTACGATTTAGTTTTGTGGGTCAGGGCAGGGGCGATTATGTACAGGCAGAATCATCAGCAAATGGCAGGGTATTTAAATGGGTTTCACCAACAGCAGGTGTAAGGCAGGGGGATTATGCCCCCGTTGTGCAACTGGTAAGTCCTAAACGTTTACAACTGCTTTCACTGGGTACTGATTTAATGCTGCTAAAAAATACAACAATCAGTGTTGAACTTGCAAGAAGCGAATATGATAAAAACAGGTATTCAGAAAAGGATAAATCTGATGATGCGGGTTATGGGATAAAAACCGGAATTACACATACCATGAAATTGCAGCAAAAGGAAAATAATTACTGGTTTTTAAAAACAGAAGCAGGACATGAATATGTAGATAAACAATTCAGATTTGTGGAGCGCTACCGAAGTGTGGAGTTTGACAGATTATGGAACAGATTACTCAATAACACGCAAACCACAGATACTGGATATGAGGAGCACATCGTTTCCTTTCGCACTTCATTAAATCACCAGCAAAAAGGTAATATCTACTTTCAGTCGGGTTATTACAACAGGCAAGGTGCGTTTACAGGCTGGCAGCAAACTGCAGGAATGCAATTACATCATAAAAAAAGCCACTTATCTGCAGAAACTGAGTGGCTAGATACGAGAAATGCAACTAGTGGTGCTCAGCTTACAAATGAAACCCGCAAGCACCGGCTTGATTATGGCAGACAAATCTGGCGCATGATTGCAGGTGTCAGATATGAAACAGAGCGAAGCAGCTTTAGCAGAGGCACAGATACTCTGCTCAATGGAAGTTTTACTTTTAATCAATATACATTTTATATAAATAATACTGATACAGGCGCACTCACTTATAAAATAGAGTATAGTCAGCGAGAGGATTTTCTGCCTCGCAGCAGTGAGTTCAAATCAAGTACACTCGGAAAAAATTTAAATGGCAGCGTCTTACTGACGCAACAAAATACCAATAGGCTAACAGCAAATATTACTTATCGGGAATTTCTGATTCGAGATACAGGTCTAATCAAACTACAACCTGAAAATACTATACTCATGCGCCTGGAATATGATTACGGGTTTTTAAAACGTGTGTTTACTGCTAATACTTATTATGCTGTTGGCAAAGGAAACGAGTTAAGAAGAGATTTTCAGTTTCTGGAGGTGCCGCCCGGACAGGGAATTTATGTTTGGCGTGATTTTAACCGTGATGGTTTACAGGGGCTAAATGAGTTTGTAGTGGCTTCCGGCATCGAAAGGAATCAAGCTAATTTCATCAAGATATTTTTACCAACCAACTCATCCATAAGGGTGCAGACCAACCAGTTTAATCAAACCCTTAATATTAACCCTGCTGTGTTTTGGGCAGGCAAGCGCGGACTCAAACGGTTTTTATCTCGATGGTATAATCAAACTGCTGTTAAGCTTGATAGAAAAACAATATCATCCGATGATCTGGAATTTCTTAACCCGTTTGAGTTTAATTTTACCGATAGCGTTATTGTATCAAATGCATCGTTGATTAGAAATGCATTGTTTTATAATCGTACCGATCCGGTTTTTGGATTTGACCTCAATATTACCGAAAGCAGAAATAAAACTTTTCAGACAAACGGTTTTGATAGCAGGCAGCGCAGGGAACAAGGAGCCAATTTAAGATGGAATTTTACCAGTAGCTGGGGTATTACTATGTCTTACCTTTATGGCAATAGAGCTTATACTTCTGATTTTTTTACAGCAAATAACTATAGCTATGTTTTCAATGAGGCCAAACCAAGAATTATTTATCAGTTAACTTCTAATATCCGTGCCACCGTTCTTTATAGTTATTTCATAGGTGCTAATAAGGCGGAACTTGGAAATGAAACAGGAATAAATGAGGAGATTGGTATGGAGTTACGTTATAATGCAGCCAGGCAGGGTGTACTTAATGCCAAATTCAGCTATTTTAATGTGCAGTATGTTGGTGATATTTCTTCACCATTGGGCTATGATATGATGCAGGGGCTAACTGCAGGAGAAAACATGGTTTGGAATATTAGCTTTCAGCAGCGTTTAGGAAACAACCTACAGATTAATGTAAATTATGATGGTAGGAAATCCGGTAACCAGGATATCATTAATATTGGCAGGATGGAAGCCAGATATGTATTTTAAATAAGGCTCATTTCTCTATAATGTATTGATTAAGCAGTTCTTTCAGTCAGTTTATTTCCTATCATTTGCGCTATGATGGTAAACCATAGAATAATACATGGCACGGCTTTAAGCACATAAGGTTCTACCCATTCCTTGCGTATTACCCGCGGAAAAAAATCCGTTGGTGAGAGGCAGGTAAATATAAAAAGCAATACAACTAATATAAGTAATATGCCATTTGGTTTTATACCAAACCACCAAACTGCTGCGCCCGTAACAGCTATGACAAACGTTGAGGATTCAGCCTTGTGATTAAAAATGATAACCCAAATCATGATTGATGCTAGCATTGCTTTACGAAAAATGATGTTTTGATATTGACTTGTTTTTATGAGCGGGAGCAAAAGAAGTACAGCACCTGATAATACAATGAATAACTTTGGTGGGTCAACTCCCAACCAGCTTTTTAGCCAACCCATCACTGATAATCCGTAGGAAACGCTATGGTCATTTTGCAACATATGCCACCAGCTTTTGTATAGATATATTAATTGTTGTGGCGGTATTACAATCAGGGGTGCCATTAACAACAAAACAAACCAGATGATGCTCCAGCGGATAAACTTTAATTTTCCGGGATAGAGTAATAAAAGAGTAAATGCCACAACCCCAAATATTTTTATAAAGGCCGTAATCACTATAAACAAAGCAGCCAGGTGGGGCTTTTTGTCTTCAAATGCATTGAATGTAAAGAGCAGTAGTGCAGCAATGATGCTATTGGTTTGTGCACTTTGAATTGCCGTTAAATTTTCCTGAAAAACAAACCAAAGGGCAAAGGCCATTACTTTCTCAGAAATAAAGTTGAATTTCTTAATTGCATGGAAGAGCAATACACTGCTAAAGCAATTCCACACAATTAAACTCAGCCAATCCGGTAGAATTGCAAACGGTGCCATAGCTAGAGCAAAGGTTGGACTGTATTTAAATAAATCATATTGTTCTGCAGGATACAGTATATATAAGTCTTGCGAATAAATCAGATGAAAGAAGGCCTGCCTGAATATGATGAAGTTGTTGTAATGCTTATAAGTGTTCAGTCCATTAAAGGTTTTATTACCTAAATATATGAGATGAACACTTGCAATAATTGCTGCCAGCAGATATAAACCAAGCAATACGTTTGCTGAGGTTACATATTGTTTAATCTTACTTGACATGCTTTGGGTAAAGTTAGAAATCAATTCGAAATCGTTCTTTACGAAGTGGAGTAAACGGCAACGGATTTTCCTGCAGTTTAAAGTTATCATTTCTTCTTCTTACAATGTCTATAGCCGCATATATGGCATTTCTAAAAGACACTTCGCTGGCCTGATTTTTACCTGCTATTCCATAAGCTGTGCCATGGTCTGGTGAAGTTCGCACAAATGGAAGACCTGCTGTGAAATTTACCCCATCTTCAAAAGCTATATACTTAAAAGGAATTAAACCCTGATCATGATACATGGCTAAAACGGCATCAAACTTCTGGTGTTGTCTTGCTCCAAAAAAGCCATCTGATGAGTAAGGGCCGTATACAACCATGCCTTCTTCCTGTGCAGTTTTAATGGCAGGTACAATGATGTCTTTGTCTTCATTGCCCAATAAGCCATTATCACCAGCATGCGGATTTAATCCAAGTACAGCAATCTTAGGTTTGCTGATGCTAAAATCATCCTGAAGTGATTTTTTCATGATGCGCAGCTTCCGTAAAATTAAATCGGTATTCAGCACCTGAGCAACATCCTTGAGCGGTATATGGGCCGTTGCTAAACCAACCCGAATATCTGAATGAATGAGCATCATGATATAATCATGCGTTCCTGCCTGTTGAGCCAGATATTCTGTATGGCCCTTAAATGGCAATAGTTGATTATTTACGTTATGCTTGTTTAATGGCGCTGTCACCAATGCATGTATCTTCCCATCTTTTAAATCCTTAGTTGCCAACTCAAGGGAACGGAAGGCGTATTTACCTGCTGATTCTGTTGATTCTCCGGGTTTAATTTCAACTTCATCATCCCAGCATACCAGCACGTTCGATTTTTTGGAATGAATCTGATCAAGACTTTTTGCTATGTAAAGATTAAACTCATGATGGCCCATTAGTTTTTTCCAATAGGTTATTATCTTTGGTGAACCATATACCACCGGTGTGCAGTAATCAGTGATACGGTTATCCAGCAATGTTTTTATGATTACTTCTACGCTAACGCCATTAACGTCACCAAGCGTAATTCCTATAATGGGTAATTTACTCATCTTGCTCTTCTTTTGATATAATTATTTTGTAAGTGTTTTGATAAAATCAAATAGCAATCGCACCCCAACACCAGTTCCGTTTTTACTTCTGTAGCTATCACTAGTTGTATTCCAGGAAGGGCCGGCAATGTCAAAATGCATCCATGGATAATCGGTAAATTTTTCTAGGAATTTGCCTGCTGTAATTGCACCTGCAATCGGGCCACCAATATTTTTCATATCGGCAATATCACTTTTAATTAGTTTGGCATATTCGTCAAAGAATGGAAACTCAACCAATCTTTCGTAAACCCTATTGCCACTTTCTTTTAATTTATCTTTTTGTTTTTCATTGGCCGTACCCATACATACTATCCCGTATGGACCAATGGCTGCAGCTGCGGCACCGGTTAGTGTAGCAAAGTCAAGAACAAGCTCCGGTTTATATTTGCTGGCATAAGATAATGCATCTGCAAGAATCATTCTTCCTTCTGCATCACTATTAAGCATTTCAACAGTTTGGCCGTCATACATTTTAATCACATCACCGGGTGCATAGGCATTTTCTCCGGGTCTGTTATCTGTTGCAGGCACCAAAGCAATAACATGTGCTTTTAAATCGGCCTTTGCTATGGCATACATGGCAGCTGCTACTGTTGCTCCTCCTGCCATATCACATTTCATATAATCCATACTATTGGCCGTAGGTTTTAAACTAAGTCCTCCTGTATCATACACTACTCCTTTACCAATCAAAACGAAAGGTTTTTTATTTTTTGCTTTCTTGGGTTTCCACTCCATAATGGTAAATGTAGGAGGTGTTTGACTCCCCATATTAACTGCTAAAAGTCCTCCCATTTTTAAAGCTTCAATTTGTTTTTTATTTAATACCTCAGCTTTAAATCCTGATTTCTTGCCCAGCTCTTTCATCTCTTGTGCAAAGGTTACTGCATTGAGGTATGATTGCGGCTCATTAACAAGGTTACGTGCTTTGTAAACTGCATCTGTAACAATTTGTAATTCGTTTGCTTCTTCCTTTTTAACGTAAGTCTGATTAAGTAAGATGCTTGTTAAGGTGTTTTTATCCTTCTTATCACTTTTATATCTTAAGAACTGATAGTTGCTCAATGCACAACCCTCAGCTACTGCAAGCAACTCCCCATTTTTTATATTTATAAAACTACTTAGCTGAATGGAATCATATTTGTGCGCATTTATGGTAGTGGCAATTTTGTTACCTGTATTTCTAAGTTCCTCCAGCTGCTGCCAGTGGCTCTTTTTATCAAAGGCTTCTGTTAGCTGAATAAAAACAAGGCGGTTAAACTGATTAACTGTAATAAACTTTTCATCAGCCTTGATTTTCTTTTCAATGTAGGCAAGTTCACGCTTGTCAAATCCTGCACCATCCCAGTTACTTTTTTTATTAGCAAGAAAAAACACAGACTCGCTATTGTTGATTTTAGTAAATGTTGAAATTTGTGTGTGCGACATCATATTATTAAACTTAAGTGAGCAAAACTATAAAAAAAACTGAGATAGGGACGCTATTGTTGCATATCAGTTTAATTCGGTCTAAAAGTCATTTCGACTTGATATGGATCAAATGAAAATCAGCTACGTATAATTTAGAAAGTTATTTTGTCAAATCACAAACAATTTTTCTTCTATTTGTAACGTGCAAAAAAAGAATGTAAAAATTAAGGTTGCACCCAAAAAACACCTGGGGCAGCATTTTCTGAATGATGAACGGGTTGCAAAAGATATTGCAGGCGCATTAATAGAAAAAAATAACTGTAAATATGTGCTGGAGATTGGTCCTGGTATGGGTGTATTAACAAAATACTTACTTGGCAATGATGGTTTTATAACCCATGCAATTGATATAGACCATGAATCGGTATTATGGCTAAGGGAGCATTATCCGCAGCTTACACCTCATTTGATTGAGGGTGATTTTTTAAGACTTGATTTACATCAGTTGATGCCCTCTAGCTTCTCACTCATTGGTAATTTCCCTTACAATATTTCCTCTCAAATTGTTTTCAAGGTGCTGGACAACCGCAAGCAGATTCCTTTGCTAGTTGGCATGTTCCAGAAAGAAGTTGCCGAACGTTTTTGTGCTACCCCACGGCATAAGGAGTATGGGATTTTAAGTGTGTTAACTCAGGCTTATTATGATACTGAATATTTATTTACTGTAGATGCCCATGTTTTTACACCTCCGCCAAAAGTAAAATCAGGAGTAATTAGGCTCAGCGTGAAAAAAGATGAACCAGATGTAGCACAATCACTGTTATTCAGAACAGTAAAAGTGGCATTTAATCAGCGAAGAAAAAAATTAAGAAATGCTTTACAACAATTTCAGTTAAATGATTCAATATTGCAGCAAGCCGGATTTATTGATAAAAGAGCGGAAGAGTTAAGCGTTTCCGATTTTATATACTTAAGTAAACTGATTGAGCAACATGGAAAAGCGCACGATTGATCAGGCATTTGTAAAGCATATAAAGCAACTGCTAGAGCAGCAGGGTAATGAGAATATTACCTCTATGCTACATGGCATGTATGCACAGGATATTGCTGAGTTGCTGGATAAAGTGCAGCCGGATGAGGCACGCTTGCTTATGAGCATGGTAGAGAAAGATAAAATTATTAAGGTGCTTGTTGAGATGGAAGAGAATGTGAGAGAGTCTTTCCTATCGGCATATACGCCAAAGGATATTGCAGACGAGTTTATCCAAAATATGGACTCTGATGATGCAGTATATATACTTAACCAATTACCGGTTAAGGAAAAAGAGGATGTTATTGCAAGTTTAACCGATATAGCCTACGCATCCAGCTTGCTTTCTTTGCTAAGCTATGAGGAGTATACTGCCGGAAGTTTAATGGCTGTGGAATTGGTAAAAGCAAATGTTGAATGGACGGTGGGGCAATGTGTGGAAGAAATACGCAGACAGGCTGAAAATGTAGATACCATTTACGTAGTTTATGTGGTTGATTATTACGAACGTTTGCTAGGTATCATTACCTTAAAAAACCTTATCCTTACACATCCTGATTTGCCTTTGGCCGATGTTTATAACAAAGAAGTGATATCCGTATCTACCTCAACTGATTCTGAAGAAATCGCAAATTTGTTTAAAAAGTATGATCTGGTGGTTTTGCCGGTTGTAAACGCACTTGGGCAACTGGTCGGAAGAATCACGGTGGATGATGTGGTGGAGGTAATCAAGGAAGAAGCCAAAGAAGATTATCAGCTTATGTCTGGCATTACCGAAGATGTTGATGCAACCGATAAAGTGTGGGTGCTCTCCAGGGCACGTCTGCCCTGGTTGTTAATTGGATTACTAGGTGGCATAGCTTCATCTCGTTTTATCGAGGTATATGAAAATGAGATTCAGATTCATCCTGAAATGGCATTTTTTATGCCGCTGATTGCAGCTATGGGAGGTAATGCAGGTGTGCAATCATCTGCAATAGTGGTGCAAGGGCTTGCAAATAATACGCTGGGCACAAAAAATATAGTTCCTAAAATACTAAAGGAATTACGTGTGGCTTTTCTCAACGGAATCATCTGTTCGGTTCTGCTTTTTGGGTATAATTTGATGTTTTCAGACTCATATGACCTTAGCATCACTGTTAGCACAGCCTTGTTCAGCGTTATTATTTTTGCCTCGGTTTTGGGAACGTTTATTCCTTTATTACTGGATAAAATGAAAATTGATCCCGCCATAGCAACAGGCCCTTTTATTACCACTACCAATGATTTGCTAGGCTTGGCCATTTACTTTACCGTAGGGCATTTGCTCTACAATCTCATTTAGTTGGATAAATGGTGCAACCAATTCTGATATTTTGTTAACTATTACTTAAAATCGCACACAAATAGTTTTTGATGAGCGGTTCAAAACAAGTGTTGATTATTGATGATGTGCATGAGCTTTTAATAAAAGGCTTAAAGCAGCTTGGATGGTTGGTTCATTATCGGCCGGAATGGGATAGAGATAATCTGATCAGCAATATAGAGCAGATGGAAGGTCTGATTGTGAGAACCAAAACAAATATAGACCAGGATGTTCTTTCTCATGCTAAAAAATTAAGGTGGATTGCCCGCGCAGGTGCCGGGTTGGATAATCTTGATACGGTCTACTGCGATCAACATCACATATCCTATTTCAATGCAGGTGAGGCGAATGCCGATGCAGTAGGGGAGCAAACAATAGCCATGCTACTTTCGTTGCTAGCCAATGTAGTAAAGGCTGATGCGGAAGTGAGGCAGGGTATTTGGGATCGTGCCGGTAATACAGGCGAGGAACTTTCAGGTAAAACGGTTGGTATAATTGGTTATGGAAATACAGGTAAAGCCTTGGCCCGCAGATTATCTGGTTTTAATGTAAAAGTACTGGCTTACGACAAGTACTTGCAGCATTACTCAGATTCCTATGCCACTGAATCAACCATGCAAGCTATTTTTGAAAATGCTGATGTACTTAGCTTACACGTGCCTCTTACCAAAGAAACTATGCATATGGTAGATGCTACATTTATTCGCCAATTCAAGAACCCAATCATTTTACTCAATCTTTCAAGAGGTAAAATTGTCCGTTTACATGATTTGTGTTTAGCATTGGAGCTGGGTTTTGTTAAAAAGGCCGCCCTAGATGTGCTGGAAAATGAAAATATTCATGCATTGACGGCAGACGAAAAAAAGTGGTATAGCAAACTGATTCAAAGCAACAAACTCATTCTTACTCCTCATATTGGAGGTTGGACGGTAGAATCATACCGTAAGATTTCGGAGGTTTTACTTCGAAAAATCAAAGAGTTAACAGGTTAGTGGAAAAATCAATTTGATTCAGGCTTGGGCAAGTTTTGATTTATTAAACCAAATTCCTTTAATTTACCGATTCATATAAAAACCGTTTTAAGCATCTATCGAAGAAATAATTACTGTTGAATGAAAAAAGTATATAGTTTAATTTTTGCATTGTTAGCATTCGTACTACTCGCTAATGCGCAATCGCAACTTGGAGAAATCAGGGGTAAGGTTCTTGATTCAAAAACCAAAAAGCCTCTTGACTATGCCAGTGTAACCATTGAGTTGAATGGGGTGGTAAAAGCCACAACCCTTACAGATGATGAGGGAGGTTATATTGTAAAAACGCTCCAGCCCGGAGAGTATACCGTAAAGGTTACCACACTTGGTTACCGCAATGCGGTAATCAGACAGGTTGATGTAATAAGTGATCAGATTACATTCGTTAATGTACCCATGGAGCCATCTGATGGTAAAATGCTGGATGATGTTGTAATTGTGCAGAAGCGTCCGCTGGTTGACCCTGAAGGAAAAGGTGGTGCAACCAAAACAGCTAAGGAAATTATGGCATTGCCGCAACGTAATGCAAACATGGTGGCCAACACAGTTGCGGGCGTAGATGCCCGTGCAGGTGGTACGCCAAACTTTCGTGGTGCCCGTGCAGACGGTACAGCATATTATATAGATGGTGTACGTGTGCAGGCAGGCAGCAGCATTAACATCCCGCAAAATGCAGTAGATCAGATACAGATTATTACAGGTGGTGTACCTGCACAATATGGAGACTTTATTGGTGGTGCCATTGCCATCAATACCAAGGCGCCCTCTAAAAACTGGATGCGCGGCTTTGAGTTTATCAGTTCTTCGCCCTTTAACAGATATTTGGATAATTCTCATTACAATGAGCTACAAGGTTTTGTATCAGGACCACTCTTACTAAAGGACAAAGGAAAAGGTGACAAGGAGCGCGTGCTTGTTGGTTTTTCTTTTGCAGGCAGTGGTGTTTATGCTCGTGATGGACGTTTACCTGCCACCGATATGTTTAAAGTTAAAGATGCAAAATTGCGTGAGATTGAAGAAACGCCACTGGTTCCTCAACAAGGAGGAGGTTTCATCCCCGCAGGTGAGTACCTTACCCGTGCCGATTTGGAGCCGGTTGATTACAGGTTAAATGCATCAACATATAATTTTAACATTCAAGGTAATTTCTCCTACCAGCCAACCAACAATATTTCTGTTCGCATGGGATATCAAGGAGCTTTTTCAAGAGGCAGAAACTTTAGCTATGTAAATTCATTAACTAATTTTAATGCTAATTCCATAACACAGGATATGACAGGCCGCGTTTACCTGCAATTTACCCAAACATTTGCAAAACAAGATGCCGAAAAAGATAAAACCAAAGAGCAAAAATCAGTTATTAGCAATGCATTTTATACTGTACGCGTATCTTACGAAAACAGGTTTGTTGAAAATATGGATGCTGAGCATGAGCGTAATCTATTTAATTATGGCTACGTAGGTAAATTTAATCGTTTTTCTGCACCTGCATTCCAGGCTGTAAGAAAAGGATTTGGTGATTCAGCTGATGTTTATACATTGGTTGATGACCAGGGGAATAAAAGAGAATTACGTTTAACATCCTATGCCCGTCAGGTGGGATTTATAGATACTGCACTTACCTACGAACAAGCTAATGTTAATCGCATCAGAGGAAATTATACACGCACTATTTATGATTATTACAGAGACAGGGGGCAGACCATTAGAAGTATAAGTAATTTAAGGGGTCTTGGAGGTACAGCAAATGGCGATTTACCAAATGGTATTTACTCTAATCTTTGGTCCAGTCCAGGAGCATTGCAAGCCAACTACTCCAAGACCATGAATGAAACTTATACGTTATTTGTAATGACGGAGGCTACCGCAGCGCCCAAAAGTAATCCTAAGGCAAAACATGACCTCCAGTTTGGTTTTACCTATGAGCAACAATTCAGAAGAGGTTATAGTGTAAATTCAAATGGTTTGTGGACATTAATGCGTCAATTGGTTAACCAGCAATTCTCCGGTATGGATTATGCCAACCCAATTGTTGATGCCAGAACATTTGATGCCAATGGTGTATTTAATGATACCCTGCGCTTCAGAGATTCTTTGGTTTCGCAGAATCAAAGCACGTTCGATAGAAACCTCCGTAATAAATTAATAGGGATGGGAGCAACGGATGTTTATGGTAATCCAATTGATCAGTACTCTCGTTTAAATTCTGATGGATATGATCCAAGCATGTATTCAATTAACATGTTCTCTGCCGATGAGTTGTTAAATAATGGTAATTCATATGTGAGTTATTTCGGATATGATTATAAAGGAAACAGAGTATCAGGTAAACCTGGCTTAAAAGACTTTTTAAATGATCCTCAAAACCGCACACTGGGTGCATTTCAGCCGGTATACATGGCTGCTTGGGCACAGGATAAGTTTGTGTTTAAGGATTTAATTGTGCGTTTGGGTGTGCGTATGGAACGTTTTGATGCCAATCAGGTTGTGCTTAAAGATCCTTATACCATGGCTCCTGCATACACCGCAGGTGATGTAAGGGGAGGAAGATTAGCCATTTCATCAGATAAAATACCAGGCTCTATTGGTGATGATTATGTAGTTTATGTAAATGACCATGAGGTATATGATAACTTGCAAGTTACCGGTTTCAGAAAGGGTAATGACTGGTTTGACAAAAACGGTAATCCTGTAACTGACCCATCAGCACTGTGGCGTAATGCATCAGCAGCTCGTGTGCCACTGTCAAAAAATCAAAATATACCATATCTCGTAAGACCCGGTCAGATTATTCCGGATGAAGCCTCTTTCCAGGATTATTCTCCGGATTTTAAGGTATTGCCTCGTATCTGGTTCTCATTCCCTATTTCAACAACCTCGCAGTTCTTTGGTACCTATGATGTGTTGGCTCAGCGCCCAACGGAGGGAAATGTTGCGCAGATTGATGATTACTTCTTCCTGAATAACCGCTTAACAGGAACAATTGCTAATCCAGACCTCAAAATGACTCAAGTAACCGATTATGAAATTGGTTTCCGCCAGCAGATCGGAGATGATGCAAGTTTAGGTATCATCGCTTCATATAGAGAGTTTAGAAACCTTATACAGCTTTTCCGCTATGTGCAGGCATGGCCAAATGATTATACCACATTTGGTAACCTAGACTTTGCAACGGTTAAATCAATTCGCTTGGAATATGAGTTAAGAGATCTAGGAAATATAAACCTTTCTGCTAATTACATGTTGCAGTTTGCAGAAGGAACCGGTTCCAATTCACAATCAAGTGCTGCCTTGGTGCAAGTTGGTTTACCTACCTTGCGTACCATTTTTCCTCTGAATTTTGATACCCGTCATACATTGAAAGGTGTATTTGATTACCATTACAAATCTGGCAAGGAATACAATGGCCCAGTTGTAGGCGGAAAGAAAATCTTCGAAAATGCCGGTTTCAATGTGATTTTTAATGCTACCTCAGGAAGACCTTACACACAAACCACCATTCCTGTTCCCGAAGTACAATCGGGCGTGGTTGCCCGTACGCAGGTTAAAAGTACCATTAATGGTGCCAACCTTCCTTCGCAGTTCTATACCGACATAAACATAGACAAAAACTTTGAAATCAGAAGTGAAGGAATTGACAAAAACCGCGTATACAGGTTGCGCGTTTTCCTTTGGGTACAAAATGTATTTAATAATATCAATGTTTTGGGTGTTTATCGTTATACCGGTAGTGCCTACGATGATGGTTTTATTACATCAACTCAGGCTGATGCTCAGTTGAGAGCTGCAACCAATGCTCAGTCTTTGGTTGACTTATATAACGTGCGTATGGTTAACCCGGCAAACTTTGCTTTGCCACGCTTAACCAGATTAGGTTTAGCCTTGTATTTCTAATTTTTTTAAAAAACAGTAAGGACATGAACAATAGATTTTTTACAAACACAAGCAAATTACTGCTGGCACTTGGATTGACGCTGATTACCGGTAATCTTTTTGCCAAAGAAAACGTGAGACCATCCAAACCAGATGATCAGCCAACCACGATACTTGGTAAAGGTTCAGGATGTGCCGCTGCAACTGCCCAGCGAGATTTGGATATTAATAATGTTAGAACCACTATTCTTAATGGTGGCGATATGTGGTGGAATCTAAGCAACGCCCGCTACGAAGTGCCTAAAGTACAAACTGGTCAGGTAGCCAAGCATTCATTATTTTCAGGCGCTTTATGGATTGGTGGAGTAACAAATAATAACCTTCGTATTGCTGCTCAAACCTACAGACAAAGCGGTAATGACTTTTATCCAGGGCCTTTAACCATTGGAACAGCCTCTATTACACAAGATAAGTGTAAGGCATATGACCGTATATGGAAAATAACTTTAGGAGAGATTGAAGAGTTTAGAAGTAATCCTAATAACTGGTTTAATCCATCAGAAGAAATTAGCACATGGCCGGTTCATGTGTCAAATAATGTTGGTGAAGCTGATAAACTTGCTCCTTTCTTTGATTACGATAACGATGGAAGATATGATCCTTCAGCAGGTGATTACCCTTCATTCGACCAAAATGAAAAGAATAATATTCCGGATATGATGCTGTTCATTTTGTATAATGATAAAGGCAATATTCATAGTGAAAGTGAAGGTATTCCAATAGGAATAGAACTTCACACCCAGGCTTTTGCCTATGCAACCAATGATGAGGTAAATAACATGACTTTTTACCGTACCACTATTTTTAATAGAAGCAATGAGATTATTGATAGTTGTGTATTTGGTCAGTGGGTAGATCCGGATTTGGGGAACTACGCAGATGACTATGTGGAATGTGATGTCAAAAGAAACTTAGGTATATGCTACAACGGTGATGACAACGATGAAGGCCAACTTGGTTATGGTTTAAATCCTCCTAGTGTGGGTGTAACCTTTTTTGAAGGTCCAAGGAGACCAGACAGCTCAGAGATTGGTTTAACTAAATTTGTTTACTACAACAATGACTTTTCACCAACAGGAAATCCAAGTAGACCTGAACATTTCTGGGGCTACCTGAACGGTAGATGGAAAGATGGAGCCCCTATTACCTATGGTGGCAACGGGAAAGGTGGTTCAGATACAGCAAGCTTTATGTTCCCAGGAGATACTGACCCTGCAGGCAGACCAACATGGAATGAAAGAAATTCACAAAATACACCAAGTGACAGACGTTTTCTGCAAACAGCAGGTTCATTTAGTTTATTGCCAGGTGCCATTAACAAGGTAACCATTGGTGTGGTGTGGGCCCGCGCCTCCTCAGGTGGTGCAACAGGTTCATTTAACTTACTTAAACAGGCAAGCGACAAAGCCTTTGTATTGTTTAAAAATAAATTTCAGCTCATCACAGGACCAGAGGCTCCTAAGTTAGAAATCGTTGAACTAAAGAATAAACTGATATTTAAAATGGTAGGAACGGAGAATATTGAAAATTTTGTAGACTCGTTCCAGGGTAATTGCGGTTCAAGAACCATCTATAAATTCCAAGGTTACCTTGTTTATCAGCTTAAGATCCCCAATACGCCTAATGATTACTACGATACTGAAGAAGCCAGGCTTATTGCACAGTTTGATGTGACAGATGGAAATGCGAAAATAGTGAATGCCATTTTTGACCCGGATTTAGAGGAAGATGTGAAGAAGATTATGGTTGATGGAGCCGATAAAGGAATTCAGCATACATTTGAAATAACCAAGGACTTCTTTGAAACAGGAACGGATCAAAGACTGGTTAATTTTAAAAATTATCACTACCTGGTATTGTCTTATGCAGCAGCAACCAATTGTGCTACAGATCGTTTGCAGTTTTTGGCAGGTAGAAAAACAATCAATGAAAGAGAGTTAAGAGTATATACCGCAACTCCGCATGATCCTGCTCCACGCAATGGGGGTACCCAATTAAATTCAGATTATGGCACCGGTCTTCCTGTAACGGCATCTGAAGGAATTGGTAATGGAGGTAATTTCCTTGAGCTTTCTGAAGAAACAATCAATGAAGCGTTGTTGTCTGATTCAGGCTATGTAAAGCAGCGAAAATATAAATCTGGTTCAGGCCCTATTCAGGTTAAGGTAATAGATCCTTTTAAAGTCCCTCAAAATACTTCTTTCACAGTTTGGCTAAAGGAAGAAGATACTTCGGGAGGATTTAAGAATCCGGCTCGTTTCGATTCGTTGAGTGCAAAAAGAACATACTGGTACATCAGAAACAACAATACCAACGAGGTAAGGAAAGGTGCTAAGAGCATAGAAACACCGTATGAGCAGTTGTTTAATGATTGGGGTATTTCGTTAAATATTACACAGGCCATTTTACCGGGCGATGTAAATAATACCACAGATCAAAGTAACGGATATCTTGCATCAAAGGTGATATGGCAAAACCCTGCTCAGAAATGGTTAGAGAATATTATCGATGAAGATCCGATTTTTACACAACTTGGCTACGGAACCCAATGGAACTGGATCCGATCTGGAAGTAACGGACGTGGTAGTGGTGCCGAGTCGTTTAGTAATGCACAAATACACGATTTTGCTTTGGGAGGAAATGCCTTGGATCCTAGAAGAAATTATTCTAAAGTTATTGATGGAACATGGTCTCCTTATGCTTTGGCTGCACGTTGGAGAACAAATTCTTCTGCAACAATTCCTACCTTTGGTCCTGCATGGGATGCAGGTGCAGGAGTTCCTGGAGTATTTGGTGGAGCTCCATTGTTGGGTCCAACCGGTGGTGCCTCGGCCGATAATCCGCTAAAAGATTTACATGGTATTGATTTGGTGATTACCCCTGATCGCAGCAAATGGACGCGCTGTGTAGTGGTTGAAACAGGTGAAGATTATCGTTTCAACCAAAATAATGTTGATAAGCTGGATGCAAGAAGCGCACCTTCAGTAGATAAATTTGGCCGAACCATTTTTAACGGAGGTAAAAATAACCCTAATGATCCTGAAGCCGCCAATTTTAAAGGAGAAAGAGGTTTAGGCTGGTTCCCTGGATATGCAATTGATGTAGAAACCGGTGAGCGCCTAAACATCATGTTTGGTGAAGACTCATCTTTACCTACCGAAAATGGAACGGACATGAAGTGGAATCCTACATCTAATCTTTTTGATAGAGGCGGAAGGCCTGTATTTGGCGGTAAACATTATATATATGTGATGAAAGCCAAACGTTTTGCCTTAGGTTCAGGCGCAAGTGCTATTGTTTTCAATGGTCCTTCCTATGATTATGGCGTAAGTTACCTTAGCAGAATAACCAGAGACAATGCTGCTGATTTTGTTTTAAAGAAGCGCTTGGTTTATTCTCAGGTAATATGGACAACAATGCCTGTGCTCTCAAGAGGTATTAGCTTAGGTGACGCACTTACAACCGATGTTGTGCCTTCTGAAGTAACCTATAAATTACGTGTGAAGAAGCCATATGCTAAATACTTTAAAGGAAAAGCAACCGCTTTAAATGACAGCATGCCTTATTATACCTTCTCAACAGATGGCTTTGCTCCTAATAATAGTATTGAACTAGGTAAAAAAGCTCTGGATAACGTTGCTGTGGTTCCTAATCCATACTATGCTTATTCTTCTTATGAGGATCCGGGTAATCAGTTAGATAACAGGATTCGTATAATCAATCTTCCTCCAAAGTGTACAATCAGAATTTATACCAGCGATGGTGTGTTGGTTAGAACTATACGTAAGGATGATAACACATCAACTTTTCTGGAGTGGAACCTAAAGAACGATGCACAGGTCCCTATTACTAGCGGAATATATTTATTCCACTTTGATGCAGGCGCTTTAGGGGAAAGAATGGTTAAGTGGTTTGGTATCATGAGGCCCGCAGATTACGATTCATTCTAATACAATACATATCCGGCAAGCTTTAAAACGCTTGCCGGATAACAAAACAGACAAAGCATATTTATGAAAAAATATATACTATTTATAGCAGCAATCGCAGGTATGTTTCATGCCGATTCGCTTCAGGCTGGTAACCCAGATCGTGCAGGCGGTGCAGGCGGCACGCAGTTATTGTTAAATCCTTATGGCCGATCCGCTGGAATGATGGGTGCAAATACAGCCTATCTGCGCGGAGTTGAAGCCATGCACTTCAATGTTGGTGGGCTGGCTTATTTAGAGAGAACAGAGTTGCAGGCTTCCAGAGTAGTTTATTTGCAAGGAACAGATATTTTTTACAATAATTTCTCATTTGGTCAAAATTTTGGTAATGGTAACGTATTGGGTTTATCTTTTACTGCCATGGATTTTGGCGATATCAGAATTAGAACTGAGTCTCAGCCGGACGGAACACTTGGTACCTTCTCGCCTCAGGTTATTAATATCGGCCTTGCTTATTCAAAAAAATTCTCCAATAGCATCAGTGGTGGTTTGTTGGTAAGATACGTATATGAAGGTATCAATAATGCTTCTGCAACAGGTATAGGTCTGGATGCAGGCGTTCAATATCAAACATCACTTAATCCTAAAAAGAAAATTAAAAAGGAAGATTTTAGATTTGGTATTGGCGTGCGCAATATCGGCCCGAATATGGTTTATGGCGGCTCAGGTTTAACTTTCCGTTCCATTAATCCGGCTACCGGTGCAGATAGGAGGGCAGCAATGGGCTCAGAACAATTTAATTTACCTGCGTTAGTAAATATCGGTGCTTCTTATGACATGCGCCTTGATAAATCAGCAGATACCTACTTTCATCGCTTAACTGCTTCAGGAAACTTTAACTATAATGCATTTTCTTCCAACATTATTGCAATTGGTGCAGAGTATTCTTTTAAAGAAACATTTATGCTGCGCGCAGGTTATGGCTGGCAGGAAAATCAACATACCGTTGATGATTTCAGACATCAGACATATGGATATTCCGGAGGCTGCACCATACAGTTACCAATTAGTAAAAGTGGTACTATGTTAGGCATCGATTATGCGTATCAACCAACACGCACATTCAATGGCGTTCATAATTTATCGCTTCGCTTCACAATCGGAAATAAGAAAAGTTAATATATTTGTTGACGGATATCAAGGAAACGCTCTGTGCAAACAGGGCGTTTCTTTCGTTTTCAAAGAATCAATAAAAAAGAAAATACCATGGCAGAGATAAATTATTTATCGAAAGAAGGTTTTGAAAATTTACAGAAGGAATTGCATGAGCTTAAGTATGTTCAGCGGCCGTTTATATCTAAACAAATAGCAGATGCCAGAGATAAAGGTGATTTGAGTGAAAATGCCGAATACCATGCTGCCAAAGAGGACCAGGGATTGCTTGAAACCAAAATTGCGCAGCTTGAAGACCTGATTAGCCGTTCGCGTGTGATAGATGAATCAAAACTGGATACAAGCAAAGTAATGATGCTAAGCAAGGTTAAAGTAAAAAATTTGGGTAGTAAGCAGGAAATGATATATACCATGGTTTCTGAAAAGGAAGCAGATTTTAAATCAGGTAAAATCTCAATTAAATCTCCAATTGGGGTTGGTCTGATGGGTAAAAAGGTAGGAGAGATTGCTGAAATTAGCGCACCTGCCGGTAAAATACAGTTACAGATTATTGAAATAAAATTATAGCATGGCTACTATATTTAGTAAAATTGTGAGTGGTGAAATACCTTGTTATAAAATTGCCGAAACCAATGATTATATGGCTTTTCTTGACGTAAAGCCGCTTGCTGCCGGTCATACCCTTATAATTCCCAAGAAGGAAACAGATTATCTTTTTGATTTGAATGATGAAACTTACGCAGGAATGTGGTTGTTTGCCAAGATTGTTGCTGGTGCAGTTAAAAAAGCCATTCCATGCGTTAAAGTAGGTGTGGCTGTTGTAGGTTTGGAGGTTGCGCATGCCCATATTCATTTGGTGCCTCTGCAGAGTATTGGCGATTTAAATTTCTCTAACCAGCGAAAGGAATTTACCTCAGAAGAATATCAGGCCATTGCCGCAGATATCAGGCATCATCTAAATAACTAATCTATTTCTTTTTTACTTTATCAGGGTTTTCGGAAATAAAACTCTTCCAGCTATTATAGCTCTTTCCTCCGGCAGTTGTTTTGTTATTTTGCAAAAAATGACAGTAGGCAGCAGCCAATCCATCTGTTGCATCTAAAAACTCGGGTGTTTCTTTAAATTTAAGTAGGCGCTGCAGCATGGCAGCCACTTGCTCTTTAGATGCATTCCCGTTGCCTGTAATAGATTGTTTGATTTTTTTAGGAGAATACTCAATTATTACCAGTTCTCTGTTTAACGCAGCAGCCATAGCTACACCCTGAGCTCTTCCTAATTTTAGCATAGACTGAACATTCTTACCAAAGAAAGGCGCCTCAATAGCCAGTTCATCCGGCTTATACTGATCAATTAAAGAGGTGGTTCGTTCAAAAATTCTTTTGAGTCTAAGGCTATGTTCATCCAACTTATCTAACTTCACCACGCCAAGGCTAATTATTTCTGCTTGTTTTTTAGTAATACCAATGAGTCCGTAGCCCATGACAATGGTACCCGGATCAATGCCTAAAATTATGCGTTCGTAACTTTTTATATGTTCTAAATTACCCAAATGTGTTTATTTTCGGCTATTATTTAGTGGTAAACCATACTGATTGAAATCCGAAAATAAGCATATATCGTCACTAATCAATTTTTTAAAGCTACTGTTGTTGTTCGCCACCTTTGGCTTTATATTTTATAAGCTGTTTTATGCCTATCACTTTGATGAATTGCTGCGTAGCATTTCTGAATTTAATCCCGGATGGCAAGATTTACTGTTTATTTTACCTGCTGTATTACTCTCAACAGGCAACTGGATGCTAGAGGCCTCCAAATGGAGGATGCTTATTAATAAGTATGAATATATATCGTATGCTGATGCAATGAAGGCTGTATTATCCGGTGTTTCACTGAGTATTATTACACCAAATCAAATTGGTGATTTTGCAGGACGCGTCATTCATCTAAAAAAGTTTAATAAAATTAAAGGTTCCCTTGTAACAATAATTGGGCATACAGCACAGATGTATATGACCGCTTCATTTGGTCTTTACGCAATTGTATGGCTGGTTGAAGACCAACAAGAACTAAATGGCCAACGTACGGATTACATTTATTTTCTCATATTTGTACTGATTGCATTAATGGCTTGGGCATTTTTGAATATCAAGTACCTGTCACGCTTATCTTTTAATCAAAAAATAACCAGTTACCTTTCTGTTTTCAGTCAGTACAACAGATCCGAGCTAATGCAAGTGCTCATGCTTTCTTTTCTCCGATACAGTATTTTTGTTTGTCAGTATTATCTCTTACTTCATTTTTTTGGCGTATCGGTAAGTCCTAATCAGGCATTTGTTTGTATCATTGCTGCGCTTTGTGCGCAGTCTTTTGTTCCTTCATTTATACTAGTTGAGCTGGGTATGCGTGGGGCCAGTGCATTATGGTTTTTTGGTATGTATACTGGTAATATTTCAGGTGTTTTATTATCAGCCTATTCGTTATGGATTATTAATTTAATGATACCTGGTTTACTCGGACTTTGGGTTATCATGCGCTGGAGGTTTATCAAATCATGATTACTGCGGGATTGCTTTTAACAGCTTTTTATGTTTTGTTGATTGGGATTTATGCCATAAGCTGGATGATGATACCCATTAAAAGCACAGCAAAATCAGGGTCGCTTCGGCATACCTATACCATACTTATTCCGGTTAGAAATGAGGAGCAGGTCATAGAAAAGTGTTTATCAGACATTTTTCGGCAGCATTTTCCTGCATCAAACTTTGAGGTAATTGTTGTAAATGATTATTCAACAGATGAAACAGTATTTCGTGTAACAAATTTTATCAGAGATAATCAGTTGCCTAACCTACGTTTACTTCATATGGCAGATTTGCCTGCTAAGCAACAGCTTAAGAAGGCTGCTATAACGCATGGTGTTTCAGTGGCAAATGGGCAATATATTATCTTAACCGATGCCGATTGTGAACGGGGAGAGGATTGGCTAAGTGCAATAGATGCGATGGTGGCAGATACGCGTGCAAAAATGATATATGCACCTGTTGTATTTAAATCAAACAATATTTTTGAACACGTACAGGCAATGGAGTTTGCCGGACTAGTGGGTATTGGTGCTGCAGCTATCAGACTTAATAATCCCAATATGTGCAGTGCAGCAAATCTTGTTTTTGAGAAACAGACATTCTTTGAGGTTGATGGTTACAAAGGAAATGAAGAGGTGGTAAGTGGTGATGACGAGTACTTGTTGCACAAGGTCTGTAAACGCTATCCGGGCCGTGTTCATTTTCTTAAGAATAAGGATGCAATTGTATCTACTTCCGCCAATGCCTCTCTTGCACAATTAGCAGAGCAACGCAAAAGATGGGTTTCTAAAAGTACCAAATATGAGAATCGATTTATTACCGCAATTCTTATAGCAGCCTATTTATTTAATGCAATTATTGTAGCTGCGCTATTTACAGAACCAGCTTATGGAATGGCCATGCTCCTTGCCAAAATGAGTATTGAAGGTGTATTTTTATTCCTTGTATTGGGATTTTTCTCAAAGCGGCATTACCTGTTATTATTGCCCTTTGCTGAATTGTTTCATATTTTATATGTACTCATTATTGGAGTTTTAGCAAACACTTCTACATATAACTGGAAAGGTCGCAAAATCAACTAGTTTTAATTATTAAACTGAAGATATAACAATGGATACTCAACTTACCGATATTGAATATGATGTTTTAAACGCCATTTATTTTGTGGAATCATTTGAACATATTGTTGCCGAATGTGCTAAACCTCCGGCAATTGTTGGCGATGTATTGAAGCAACTAATTCATAAAAAGTATGTAGTGCCTATGCGCTGGGATGAGGAAAAAACCGAATTTGTGCGGAGTTTTATTTATGATACAGATAATATGAATGCCTATTCCTATCTTGCTACTAAGGAAGGATTGATGGCACATAATAGCAGATAAATTATTAAATTAAACAATACTTAAATGAAAGCCATTATTCTAGAAGGAGTTAATCAGCCACTTAAGTTGGCTGATGTAGAACAGCCTGAACTAAGATCGGGTGAGGTATTAGTTAGAATGAAAGCTGCTGCATTTAATCATCGAGATTACTGGATTCAAAAAGGGCAGTACGGTGGCTTGCGTTTTCCCAGTATACAAGGTAGTGATGGCTGCGGTGTGGTTGATATGGTTGCTGATTCTGAAAATACCCACTGGATTGGAAAAGACGTTGTAATTAATCCATCATTGAACTGGGGTAATAATCCCCATACACAAGCGAAGGACTATATAATCCTTGGTATGGCTCAGGATGGCACATTTGCTGAATATGTAAGGGTGCAGGCAAGATTACTGTATGAAAAACCTGCACATTTAACGGCAGCCCAGGCTGCTGCCATACCCCTTGCAGGGTTAACAGGTTACAGAGCATTGATGACGCGCGCTGCTGCCAAACCTGGCAATAAGGTATTAATTACTGGTATTGGTGGTGGAGTAGCTTTGCTCTGCATGCAGTTTGCTATTGCCCTTGGTTGTGATGTATATGTTACTTCAGGTAGCGATGAAAAAATTGCCAAAGCTACTACTATGGGTGCCAAGGGAGGAGTAAATTATAAGATTGAAAATTGGCATAAGGAAATTCAGAAAATAAGCGGAGGTTTTGATGCTATAATAGACAGCGCTTGCGGTGAGCAGTTTGAAAAGTTGGTTGAGATATGTAAGCCTGCAGGTAGAATTGCTTTCTATGGAGCAACCTTAGGCGCATTCAATAGCGGTGTTCCCGCAAAAATATTCTGGAAACAGCTAACCATTTGTGGCAGCACGATGGGCAATGATGATGAGTTTGCAGCAATGATTAATTTGATTTCAACACATAAAATTATTCCAGTTGTAGATGCGGTCTATCCAATGGCTGAGGCGCAACTTGCTATTGAGAAGATGGCAAGAGGTGAGCAGTTTGGTAAAATAGTACTACACATATCTTAAATTCTCTGTTTAATCGTTTTTACTCGACATCTCATTATCTATTTTTAGAATGTTTTTGAATGCTACCTGATAGTTATTTAAATTATCTCTAACTTTTTTCATTTTTTTTTTACATTTTGCTTGGTACAAAATTTAACGCCAAGCAAAAGATGAAACAACTATTTACAAAGATGGCCATGGTTATGCTATTAGTGCTAACCGGCCTGCAAATTCAAAAAGTACATGCGCAATGTAATCCCGTAACCGCAGGAACTTATACAATAGGTCCCAGCGGCATCTGGCCAAGTATTAGAGCTGCCATGGATTCAATTGGAGCACGTGGTGTTGATGGCGATGTAATTCTGGAACTGGATCCTTCTTATTCATCGTCAGTTGAAGTTTATCCAATTACGGTTCCTGATTACAGGCCTGTTGGTTGCTCGGCCAATAACCCTAAATTAACGTTAAGGCCATCAGCTTTTGTTGCCGGACCAATATTATTCTCAGCTAACTTGGCTTCTCCAATGTTTCTTATTAACGGGGCAGATTATTTTACACTTGATGGCAGACCTGGAGGAGTTGGAACTGCCAGGGATACATTGATTTTCGTTAATACAAATGCATCAGGAAATGTTTTTCGTTTTGTAAATGATGCAATGCGTGATACCATCAGAAATATTCAAATACGATCAGCCAACAACACAACAAGCACTACAACTGCAGGTGCCGTTCAGTTTATGGGCACCTCCTTTTCGTTTGGCAATGACAGCAATGCTGTAATGAATTGTTTAATTAAAGGTACAGGCTTAAATACGCTGGCAATAGGTATTTATACGAACGGACAGGCAGCCAATATTCAGAATAGCCATAATGCTATTGTAAATAATGAGTTTACTCTTTTTTCGCATTCAGGTATATTGGTTGATGGTGGATGGTTTGTTGCCAATGCATCAAATGGTAGTTTTTGGAATATAAGTAGCAATCATTTTTATGATACAACCATTGCCAACCCAAATGCCGGATGGCAATCTGCCATTTTCTTTTATCCAGGAACTGCATCAGGTTCTACATTCAATACCATTAGTAATAATTTTATTGGTGGCACTGCTCCTTTTGCAGCAGGGGCACCACTTTTAAATACCAATGTAACAAATACTTTTAGGGGTATTTTTGTGTTTACACAGGCAGGAGGTGATAATTCTATAACCGGTAATACTGTCAGAAATCTGCGTTTTACCGGCACCTCACTTTCTACTTTCAGGCCAATTGATTTAGGAAGCGGTAATGCAACCATAAGTGGTAATACCATAGGGGATAATAACATGTTTAGTAGCATCAGTTGTTTTGGCAATGGAACATGGGCAGGCATCACGGCTTCAGGCAGTGTTATAAATATAAGTAATAATATTATTAGTGGTTTAACAGATAGTACTGCCAACACAAGTGTTGCTGTAAGAGGTATATGGGTTAGCTCAGCAACAAACCTAACTGTTACCAATAATACGTTGCGTAGGTTTATTACATTATCTACCAGTTCAGGTACCTCAATAAATGGATCGCTCATTGGCATAAATATTACTTCATCGGCAAATAGCCAGATTATTTCAGGTAATCAGATTGGTAATGATACCCTGGAAGGATTTTTTAGATATGGTAATACCGTTAACGGAGTGGTATATGGTATTGCTATATCCGCAGGCCTTAATACCATAAATAATAATACCATTAACGGGCTGGTTAACTATAGTACATTCACTTCAGCAGGCTCAGGATCTCATCTTACAGGCATTATGATGGTAGCAGGCCAGACCGGTTCTACCATTAGTAACAATATCATCAGAAATATATACTCCTGGGGTGTTGCAGCTACTCAATTAAATGGTATCCTAAGTCAGGTGTCAAGTAATATTATAGGAAATCAAATTAGTCGATTGTTTACGGTTTCTTCCAATTCAAGTACAACTTCTTCAAATGCTTTTAATGGTATTTTGGTTGGCACAAGTTCAACTTGTAATGTAAGTAACAATTTGGTTGATAGTATGACGCTGAATAACAATACATCATCGGCCATGACATATGGAATTAACAGTACCAGTGTATCCAATGCTTTTACAGTTAATAATAATGTTATAAGAAATTTGACATCAAATGCAGTGAGTCAGTTAATAAGTAGTCATCAATATCCTATGTTAGCGGGTATATATATTTGGGGAACATCACCAGCTGCAGTTGGGGTAAATATTAATGGCAATACCATACACTCATTAGAGGCTACCAATACAGCAGCAACCCAGCAGTTTGTTATTGGAATAGTTTATTGGGGGCCAACCGTAGCTGTTTCAAGCAATAGTGTTTCGCGTAACTTCATTCATAGTTTGCGCACCTTTACTACAAATGCGAACTCTGCAATCATTGGTATTACAACTTTTCAGCAAGGCTCGGCAACTTATGCAAATAATATGATTCGTTTGGGTGTTGACAGGGCAGGCAATACCATCAGCACCCCTTCACAAATCAGAGGTATTCATAATCCAGCTTCCGGTTCTGTTAGTTCTCCAAGCATAAATAGATTCTATCACAATACTATTTATATAGCAGGCACCATTACATCCGGCAGTAACTATTCTGCATGTTTTGATAATCAATCCAGCGGTAATCTGGGTCAAGGATATTTATGTGATATTAGGAATAATATCTTTATTAATATGGCTACAAACGGTGGTGGAACAGCTCAGCATCTTGGTCTTTATACGTTTACAACTACAGGCGGGTATCTTTCAGATAACAATATCTTTAATATTAGCGGATCTGCTAACAGTTTTCACGCCTCTAACCCGGGAACCTTTTCTTCGTTGAAAGGTGCCAGTGGATACGTAATTAATTCACAGGGCAGGGAAACCAATAGTTCAACAGCAGCTGTAACTTTGGTTAATCCTGCGGGTAATGCCAATACTGTTGATTTGCATTTGTCAGGTATTAGCAGTTCTGCAGAAGGTACAGGTGATATTGCTACCATCAGTTTTATAACGGATGATTTTGATGGGCAGTCAAGAAGTTCAAATTCGCCTGTTGATATTGGTGCTGATGCTGTATCTATTACCAAAGTTACACCTAACCAGCATGGTCCTATAATTAATTACACGGTATTAACTAATACGGCCTCAACTTCTACTAGAACCATTACAGCAACAATTTTTGCTCATAACGGATTGTTTGATTCCAGCAGCACCTTTAGGCCTAGGTTATACTACAGAAAAAATTTCGGTACATGGACATCTTCAACAGGTATTCAATTAGCAGGAAATAATCGTGAAGGAACCTGGCAATTTACCTTTGATTATGCTGATCCTGCAATTAGTGGTGTTTTAGCCGGTGATGTCATCAGGTATTATATTGCTGCGCAGGATTCTTCCAATAATCTATCTTCTAATATTGGTATACCGGTTGGAACCAATATTACCAATATTACCACCCATCCCATAACAACCAATGCGTTTAATATTATTGCACCATTACCTACCACAATTAATGTTGGCCCCGGCCAGACTTATACTACCTTAACCGGGTCAGGAGGCTTGTTTGCAGCCATTAATAATGGTGTATTGCAAGGAAATACAGTTGTTAATATTACAGGAGATATTAATGAACCGGCAACTTTTGCTTTAAATCAATGGTTGGAAATTAATGCAGGAGTAATGGGTAGCTATAATTATACACTGACGATTAGGCCAAGTGCTGCTGCTCCGCGCCTATTGCGTAATACAAGTAGCAGTGGTGGTGCTATTAGATTAGATGGTGCCGACAGGGTAACCATTACCGGCATACCTGCCGGTGGCAATCCAACAGATACATTTCTTACCATCAGAAGTATAGTTAGTTCCTTTTCACCTGTAATTACTTTGCTGAACGATGCAGTGAATAATACCTTGCAAAATCTGATTATTGAAGGGAGAAATAGTTGGTCATTTAACAGCCAGCCAACCACTCTTGCTGCTGCAGTTAATATAAGTGGTACTTCTCTAACAACGGGTAATGATAATAACGCCATTCGTGGCTGCATCATTCGTGATAGTTCATTTATTACCCCTTCATTGCAAACAGCAATTTGGGTAGAGGGCACATCTGCCCGATTGATAGATAATCTGACTATTGAGAATAATCAGATTTATAATTTCACTGCAACCGGAATTAACATACCAGCGTCAGGAAATACCATAGGTAATAATATTGTTATCAGAAACAATTCAATATTTTATAACGCAAGTACACCGCTTGCTAATTTCATCACCGCTATTGCTTTTCAGCCAGGTACTACATCAAATAATGATACCATCAGTGGTAATTTTATTGGTGGAAACGCACCTCAGGCCTCGGGCATGCTACTCAATAATACGACAGGTAGCTTTACCGGTATTACTGTTACCGCAGGCACAGGTACTGGTGTGAGCATTTCTTCTAACATCATACGTAATATTAGAATGGTGAATGTGAGTTCAACGGGTACGATAATAGCGGTTAACGTATCTAGCTCAGTTGCGAATATTTCAAATAATTTCATTGGGGGTACTCTTGCTACAGATAGTTTAGTGCATTCCGGTAATGGAGGGATTACCGCTATACAGGTAAACAATTCCGGTTTTAATACCATCATATCAGGTAATCTGATTCAGAACTTTTACAATAATACGGTAGCCGCTGGCAACAATGTAACACTTAGAGGTATTTCTTACGTGGGCGGTACAAATGATATTGTTATCAATAATAATACCATCAGGAACTTCCTCATTACTGCACCCAATATTACCAATACCGCTTCGGGTGGTAATGGTAGCAGTATATTTGGAATTTTTGCACAATCCAGTTCAGCATCTGCTCAAATTACTAACAATACCGTAACGGGTTTCGCTAACATGGCTAATTCTGCCAGTAATGGATATCAGATGTATGGAATCTTAGCAACCAGCAACGGTATTTATCAGATAAATAATAACGTGATAAGAGGTTTTACAAGTCGTTCGGTTCCAACCTTCCTTGGTACTATTACCTCTAGTGCCTTATTCGGAATTGGTTTTACCGGCAGCTCAGGCGGATCGGTTATCGGCAACAATACGCTTGATTCATTATTTCATTTGGGGAATACCGCATTCACTCAGTTAAATGGCTTGGTTATTGGTGCAAGTCCTAATGCATTACTTGTAACTAACAATACAATTAGGCATCTGCGCACCTTTGCGGCAAATGCATCAACATCTACATCAGCAGCACTTAACGGAATTCTTGTAAGTTCCTCAGGAACCAATATGGTTTTCCGTGGTAATACTATACAAATGCTATCAGCCTTAAATCCAACCTCAGTTGGTGTTCAGGTGAATGGAATGCTAATTACAGGTGGCAGTGGCCTTACGCAGAACATAAACATTGTTGAACGTAATATGATTAATACATTTAATCTAGCCGCAACCAATACTAGTGCTTTGGTTAGTTTAAATGGAATTCTATTTAATTCTGGATTTTATACTTGCCAGAATAATGTCATCAGTTTAGGTCTTGATTCTACAGGTGCTTCCTTAACCGGGCCTTATCAGGTTTTTGGTATCAATCAGAATCATTCAACTATTAGCAGATATTATCACAACTCAGTGTATATTGGAGGAACACCCAATACCGGTAGTGTACAGACTCGCGCATTCTCATGTACATTTACCTTTTCAGGTTCAAATACGTTGGATATTCGTAATAATATTTTCTTAAATGCAGCCTCTAATATTGGCACAGCAACCGGTCAGCACGTAGCATTAAGATTGGGAGGTATATCCAATACTACCTCAAATTATAATGTATTAAAGGCCACAGGTATTGGTGGTGCTACTGCTAATGACGGTACCAACTTTGTAAGCCTAAACGGCCCTGGTAGTTGGCGAGCTGTGCGAGGAATGGATTTACAATCAGCAGGTGGTGATACCTCTCAGCTTTTTGTTTACCCCAACGCTCCATGGGATCAGGTTGACCTGCACGTAAAAGCATTAAATATTATTGAAGGTTCTGGCGACCCATCACTTTTAGTAAGTAACGATTTTGATGGACAGACAAGAACATTCCCTGCTGATGTAGGTGCAGATGCAGGTAACTTTACCTTGGTTGCTGATAGTTTCCCATCAGCCATCACATTTACAACGCTAAGCAATACAGGCGATTTGATTGGTCCGATAACTATGGCTAATGTAAATATCAGAGATAATGTAGGCGGATACATCAACCTGTTTGGTTCATTTGTTCCTAGGCTTTACTATAGAAAGGGAGCAGGTACTTGGGTTTCTACAGCAGCTTCAGCAGTAAGCGGTACGCCATCAAATGCAAACTATACCTTTGCACTTGACTATACATTGGTTGGTGGTGTAGTGCCAACAGACGTAATAAGCTATTATATAGTTGCTCAGGATAGCCTGTCGGGTAATCTCATCAGCAATGCACCACTCGCATTTGGATTTGACGTGAATATTATTACAACTCATCCTACTAGCCCTAATACATTTACTATTCTACCAAGCATACCTGCCGGAAGTCGGTTTACTATCGGAACAGGAAGTGGTCAGCAGTTTAACTCATTATCTAATACAGGAGGTTTCTTCGAGTTTTTAAATGCCAACTCAATTGGAGGTGATGTGTATGGCATCATCAGTTCAAATACAGTTGAAACAGGTAGTATTCAGTTAAATCCAATAGGGCAAAGTGTGCCCGGTAACTGGCGTGTATATATTATGCCTGATTCATCCCAAACTGAGCGTATTGTTAGCGGTAACTTTTTTGGGTCTTTAATTACGTTCAATGGAGCCGATAATGTTGTTATTACAGGTATTCCTGATACAAGCACCAATAGCACACTTCGGAGACTTAGGATACGTAATAGCAGTACATCTGGAGTAGCTGTTACGTTTATAAATGATGCAACACAAAATAAACTGCAGAATTTAATCATTGAAACTGCCAATACTTTCAATGGTAATGGTGGTGTGGTGTTCTCTACCTCGAATGTTACAAACGGAATTGGCAATGATCAGGATACCATTATAAACTGTTTATTTAGAAATGATCAAACGCTGGTATTGCCAAATGGTGTTCCATCAAATTGTATTTATTCTTTAGGCACGGTAGGTCGTGAGAATAGTAACAATGTGATTATCCAAAATGAGTTTACCAATTTTAACCGTGCCGGATTAGAGCTTGCGACTACAGGAAATGGTGGTGGATGGGTGTTCAGCAATAATCATGTTTACAATAACCTGGCACTGCCACCCTCAGGATTTGTTTTTGGTACATTAATGAATGCTGGTCCTCTCTCCAATGGTAATATAATCTCCAATAACTTTATTGGAGGTAGCACTTTGTTTTGTGGTGGTGCCCCATTTCAGCACAATGGAAATAATTCATTCAATGGTATTCGTATTGATGTAGGAACACAGTCACCAACAATTATTACCGGGAATGTAATTCGTAATATCAATATGCAGAACTCAGGAAACAATTCACAGTTTGGAGGCATTGTTCAATTTGCCGGTAATGTGAATATTGGTACTATTGCCCAACCCAATATTATTGGTGACTCACTGGTAAGCAACAGTATTACTATTAATGGTACTTTTGGCAATCACCAAGGCATATCAGTTAATGGAATCGGTACAGTTAATATTATAGGGAATCGGATACACGGTATTACAATTAACGCACCGGCACAGGCTGTTGCCCTCAATGGTATTATTGCCAATACCGGAACTTGTGTTATTAGCAATAATGTAATAGGCCGCGCCTCTTTACCTAATAGTATAAACATAAACAGTAACTCCTTTATTTCAGGTATATCGTCTTCGGTTCCTGTAGGTGTTTCTCCAAATATTACCATTACCAATAATACCATTGCCGGATTCAGTGCCACAGGTAATTATGCATCTAACGGTGTAAGGGGAATTGTGCACACAGGAACCTCAGTTCCTGTTATTACCGGAAATGTATTGCAAAATCTTAATACAGCTTCGGTAAACACTACTACCACAGGTAATAATGCCATTACGGGTATTAATATTCAGGCAGCTATCAATAATGCCGGTTCACGTATAAGTAACAATACCATCAGTAATCTGAATAATACCAGTACTGATATTATAGGTACCAATGTGAGTGCGATTTTACTTACAGGTGGTATAACAAACCCGGAAATCTCTCGTAACCGCATTTTTCAGCTAACCAATGCTACCACTAATACAAGCACCATCCTGCCTTCAACTGTAACCGGTATTAATATTCTTTCACTTACTTCAGGTGCTAGTATTTTTAATAACCAGATAAGTTTGGGTAATGGATCAACTACCAATACTCAGTTTACCGGAATTTGGCAACAGTCATCCGGTGGCTTTAATGTAGGTTGTTACTACAATACCGTTGTTATTAGTGGAACGGTTGGTACTGGTAATCAAAATTCATATGCCTATATGCGTGGTAATAATAGCGGATCTGAATTGAATTCTGCCATGACTTTGGTAAACAATGCATTTGTTAATTTGCGCAGTGGAGGCACCGGAAGCCATTTTGCAATTGCTAACCAAAGTAATTTTGCCTTGGGTAGTGGCTGGTTTGGAAGCACCATTAATTATAATTTTCTGTATGCTTCAAATGGCAATCAGATTGGACAATGGGGACCGGTAAATTTAAATTTTGCTGATTGGCGCTCAAATAGTTTATCGGATAATAATTCCTGGAGTGCTTCATTGGTAGATTTTAATGCAAATAGCTTGTTTAACAATATTTCAGCCGGTAACCTAAATGTTAATACGGTGAATAATGCCAGCTGGTATTTAAATGGTAAAGGAATAGCAGGTATTTTAAGTAATTCAATTAATACCGATTTTAATAATACAACCAGAGGTACAACATTGGGTTTTGGAACAGATATTGGTTCACATGAGTTCACTACAAGTACAATACCGCCTGCTGCTAATGCATCTGCAGTAGTAGCGTTAAATACTTCGGTAGTATACACTTTTGGAGGTAGAACCATTGCAACCATTAACTGGGGAAATACAGGAACTGTACCTTCATCTGTAACATTGCAATATTATACAGGTGTAAATGCACCAAATGCTGCTGCTGGACGCAATCTGATGAATGCCTATCTGGCTGCTTCTGCAACTGGAGGCTCTGGATTTAGCTATAATTTACAACTCAATTATGATCCTGCTATAATGGGTAATGTGAGTTCAGAATCCAATCTCCGAATGGCATTTTTTAGGAATAGTACTTGGACATTCGATTCAATTTCTACTGTTAATACTGTTGCTAGAATTATCAACACATCTAATCTGTCACAAATTACATCTACTAATTTTACCGGTACGGATGTTACCAATCCGCTTCCTGTTGTACTCGGTTATTTCAACGCAAAGGCAAGTGGTGTTGATGCAGAACTCAATTGGGCAACCTTTGCTGAAGTAAACAATAATGGATTTTATATTGAGCGTTCTGTCAATGGTGAGCAGTTTGAAGAGATTGGTTTTGTAAAAGGGCGCATCAATAGTAGCCGGGCAATGCAGTATAACTTCACCGATAAAAATGCTGCAAGTGTAGCTCAGACTATTTTCTATCGTTTACGTCAGGTGGATGTGGATGGCTCTTATGATTATTCTCAGGTTGCCATTCTTAATTTTATTAAGCAAACAGAAAATCGTAATGCTATACTTGCTTATCCAAATCCTTTCAGCACGCAACTTACTCTGGCCATTCAATCTGGTATAAGCGGAGATGCAACCCTGCATGTTTATGATCTAACAGGTAAGAAAGTTGTGAATAGCTTTGTGAAACTAACCAATGGCTTGGTTAGTACAGAAGCTGCATCTAATCTAAATGCAGGTATTTATTTTGCTGAGATTATTTGTGGAAATGAGCTATTCAAAGTGAAGCTCATAAAGGAATAATTTCTTTCTCGTATCAATTGTAAAAAGAGCTGCCTGAATACTCAGGCAGCTCTTTTTATAATACTCATTTAATTTGTTTCTTATAAATATCCGGCATTTGCCAGTTAAAATATTTGGCTCCTACTCTGATGACAATGATCAGGCTGCCTGACAGAATACTGGCATGGTTATAATCATCCATAACCTGCCTTAGCAAAAAATATATGATGCCACCAGCAATACAGGCACTGGCATAAACATCTTTTCTGAAAACATACGGAATTTCATTTAACAGCACATCTCGAATAATGCCACCAAAACTTCCTGTAATGGTTCCTAGTGCAATGCAAATGGCAGGATTTAATTGAAATGTAATACCTTTATCAATGGCAATCATACAAAAAAATGCAAGGCCAATTGTATCCAGCCAGAAGAGGGTATGAGTAAGTGTTTTTAGATATTTACTAAAGAACAAAACGATTAGATAAGACATAAACATGGCCGTGATAAGTTCCATATCCTTGAGCCATGCCACCGGCAAACTTCCGATAATTAAATCCCTTATGGTACCACCTCCAACGGCAGTGGCAAAGGTGAGCACCAGTACACCAAAAACATCAAGTTTTTTTTGCATGGCAGAAAGTGCCCCCGACATGGCAAATGCCATAATACCTGCCAGCTCTACTGTGTTATGAAATGTAAAAACCATTATAGTTCTAATGAAAGTTGTTCGTTGAGCAAGGTAAATGATAAACGATGAAGAGGAGTAACACCATGTTTTTTTATTGCTTCGCGGTGCGATGCAGTAGGATAGCCCATATTCTGTTTCCAGCCGTATTGCGGAAATTGTTCATGCAGTTTACTCATGTATTCATCTCTGTATGTTTTGGCCAGTATCGATGCAGCCGCAATGCATTGATATTTGCCATCGCCCTTAACTATGCATTCATGCTTAATTTTTCTGTAAGGAATAAACCTGTTACCATCAATAAGCAGGAGGGAAGGCTCTGTACTTAATTTGTCCAGTGCAGCATGCATGGCCATGAATGATGCTTTCAGGATATTGTGTTTGTCTATCTCAAGATTACTAAGCATGGCTACACCAAAACTTAGTGCCTTTTCTTCAATTTCCTGCCTTAATGAAATACGTTGTTTTTCAGTTAGTTTCTTTGAGTCATCAAGGCCTTTTATAGTTTTACCCTCATCTAAAATCACTGCGGCTGCAAATACCGGACCAGCCAAACATCCCCTTCCGGCTTCATCACATCCGGCCTCAATTTGTCCTTTGCTGTAGTAGCGTTTTAAACCCATGCCTAGCTAAGTCCTTCAATAATTCCGTTTTTAAAAGTCATACCATTTGCAGCCGGTTCTTTAGGTAATCCGGGCATGCGCATAATCTCTCCGCAAACAGCCACAATAAAACCTGCACCACTATTTATAACCAGATCCTGCACATGCAGTGTATGATCTGTTGGTGCACCATAGATTTCTGCATTATCTGTAAAACTATATTGCGTTTTTGCAATACACACAGGCAGGTTCCCTAAATTATTTTTCTTAATACGTGCTAACACGGTTTTACACTTACTGCTAAATTCAACCTTACCGGCTCTGTATATACGTGTTGCTATTTCCTCTATTTTCTGCTCAATAGTGTCTGTAAGTTCATAAGTAAAGTTGATAGGCTTAGAAGGATTCTTTTCAACGGTCTCAACTATTTTATTTGCCAGTTCTATGGCTCCTTCACCGCCTTTAGTAAAGGCATCATTTACGGCAAATGCAGCGCCTTTACTTTCGCACCAACTTCTTAGGTAATCAATTTCTTCCTGCACATCAAAATGAAATTTATTTAATGAAACAACAATACTCTGTCCAAATCCTTGCAGGTTTTCAATATGTCTTTGTAAATTAGGAATTCCATTTTTTAACCCTTCTATATTGGGTTTCTTGGTCTCGTCACCTTCCAACCCGGCATGCATTTTAAGTGCCTGCGTAGTGGCTACCAAAACGGTTGCTTTGGGTTGTAAGCCTGCCACGCGGCATTTAATATCTAGAAACTTTTCGGCACCCAGGTCGCTTCCAAAACCGGCTTCAGTTACCACATATGCTGCTGTGCTCAATGCCATCTTAGTTGCAATAACACTGTTGCAACCATGAGCAATATTGGCAAAGGGTCCACCATGAATAATGGCAGGAGTATTTTCTGTGGTCTGCACAAGATTAGGCATGATGGCATCTTTTAATAAGATGGTAATAGCACCGCCTACACCAAGGTCTTTTACGGTAAAAGGGGTGTTATCCTGTTTGTATCCCAGAATAATACGTTCAATTCGTAGTTGTAAATCATCAAAGTTTTCACTCAGGCATAATGCAGCCATAATTTCACTGGCAGGTGTAATATCAAATCCGGTTTCTTGCGGCAGCCCGTTTGTTCTGCCACCTAAACCTGTGGTGACAAATCGTAAACTTCTGTCATTGACATCCAGTACGCGTTTCCAGGTAATTTGTTTCAGGGCTTTATCTGAGTTGATATGGTTATACTGATAATTATCAAGCAATGCAGCAATGGTATTGTTTGCTGTAGTAATGGCATGAAAGTCTCCGGTAAAATGCAGGTTAATATCCTCCATGGGCAATACCTGTGCGTATCCGCCACCGGCAGCTCCACCTTTCATTCCAAATACAGGGCCCAGAGATGGCTCTCTTAATGCGGCCACGCAGGTCTTGCCAATTTTGTTCAATCCAAGGCTGGCACTAACTGTGGTTACGGTTTTGCCAACGCCTGCCTTGGTGGGCGATAATGCTGTAACCAGTATTAGGTTGTTCTTTTTGATGTTTTCTTCATTCAATACACTCAAGCCTATTTTGGCTTTAGTCTTTCCGTATGGAATGATATGCTCTGCATCTATTTTTAGTCCATTGGCTATTTCCTGAATTGGTTTTAGGGTAGCTTCTCTTGAAATTTCAATATCTGTTTTCATATGCGTTGGTTTTAGCTGCTATTATTTTAGCAGTTCTTCAATTTTAGTTATTACTTCAGAAAGTTGTATTCTTTTTATGCAAGGATTTTCCGGATGTATACAGGTTACTTGATTGCAAGGATTACAAGGTAGTATATGGTGTAAGTATGTTGTTTTGGGTCCAAATGGGTAAAATATATCCGGCTCACCGGGGCCAAACAAACCAACACTTGGCGTGCCGCAGAGTGATGCGATATGAAGCGGTCCGCTTTCATTACCTATATAAACAGTTGCTTCTTTGCACAGGGCTGCTAGTTCTGCAAGGTTAAAAATTCCGGCAACGCTATGTGATTCAAAAGTTAGTTGTTTCTGAATTTCGCTGATGATTTTTTTTTCATAATAATCACCGGTAAAAACAATATCCAGTCTTTTCTCCTGATGAAGCCACTCAGCCAGCAATTTAAATTTATCCCATCTGCGCAATTGTTTTCTGGCACCCGGATGTAAGATGGCAAATTTCCTGATACCCTGGTCTGTTAAAAATTGAGTAACCTTTTTTACTTCATGCTCCCCTAAATATAATTGAGGCGTAAGTTTTAATAGAGCGTTATTGCTAATAAATGGTTCAATGATTTGTTTATTGGTAATAACCTCATGCGGGTGTTTGCCGTTGAGTTTGTTTCTAAGCCTAACAGTACCTCGGTCAGCTCTTGCTTTTGGCCAGTGCCATAGGGCATACCAAAGGCTTCTCGCACTCACACGCAAATCAACAATCAGGTCATAATTTCCGGTAAGGTCTTTCCAGTTACTGGTAATATGTGTAAGATGGGGGTTGTTATGCACCAATGTTATCGCATATGGCTTGCAAATCAGTGTAATTTCCGCGTGTGTGTATTCAGTCTTTAGTATGTCAATTACATGCTGGGCATAGCATAGGTCACCAATTTCATCTGTTTTGATAATGAGTATGCACTGAACGGGTATATCTTTCAGGTTCTTGTGGCCGTTAATAAATTTAGTAAGCAATACCGAGCAGGCATTATTAATTTTTTCGGGCAAGGTGTATTTAAGAAGTTTATACCTGTTCACATTACAATGATACAAAGTGTTTCGGAATGTTTTACATTGCAGCCATAATAGCATATGCAAAGAAAATTTTTTTCAAATCTTATTTTGCTACTATTACTCAATCTGCTGATTAAACCAGCATGGATTCTGGGTATTGACCGCAGTTTTCAAAATCAGTTAGGGTTTGCCAGTTATGGTGATTATGCCAATATTTTCAGCTTTTCATTGATTTTGTCGGTAATTCTGGATCTGGGTATGAATAATTTTGTAAGTTCAACCATTGCCAAACAACCGGAACGGATAAATGAATTGTATTTGCCTTTGTTATTCGTTAAAATCTTTTTTGGTTTGGTATATATCATCATTACATTGGCTGCAGGTTGGCTATATGGATACAATAATTTTTTTCTGGTGCTGCTGTTATGGCTATGCATCAATCAACTCATAGCCTACATAGCTACATTTAACAGGAGTTTTGTAAGCGGTTTGCAGTTGTATAAAACAGATGCCTGGCTTTCGATTATTGATCGTTTTACTATGCTTTTATTGGGCATATTTATAGTATGGATACCCTATTTCCCGGTAAATCTCAATTTATTTATTGGTATTCAAACTGTGGGTTACCTGATGGTGTTAATAGCAAGTTTATTGGTGTTGATGGGCCATTTAAAATACAGCGGCTCTGTTCAAGTCAGACAGCAAATTTATCCTGTTTTTAGGCAGGCACTTCCGTATGCCTTGCTTGCATTACTTATGATGTGCTATTCAAGGGTTGATATGCTTATTCTTAAAAAGCTTCATATAAATGGGAGCTTGGAAAATGGAGTTTATGCGGCCGGAGGCCGCTTGTTCGATGCTGCCAATATGTTTGCAGTGTTGATTGGCTTCATGCTATTACCCGCATTTTCTGCCAATTTATCCAGACTGGAGGAACTGAAGAAACTGGTTCGTTCAACTGTGATTATTTTACCTGGCTTCGGTTTGTTTGTTTCTGCTTTTTGCTATGTGTATCGTTTAGAAATCATGCAGGCCATGTATCATGAAGCGAATTCATATACGGCATCAGTTTTTGGCACACAAATGTTTAGCTACACCATGATGTGCGGTATGTATGTTTTCGGTACGCTATTAACAGCAGGTAAAGAGTTAAAACTACTAAATGGTTTGGCATTTGTTGCATTGATACTGAATGTAGTAGGTAATTGTGTATTAGTGCCGGAGCAAGGGGCACTTGCCTGTGCAAGAGTTGGCCTTGCTACACATACTTTTATATGTATAACCAACTTCATATTTGCTGTGAAAAGATCATCTGGTTTATTTCCTATTTCTTATTGGGCTAAATACACGGTGCTTTCTGTTTGCTCGGTAGTAATGATAGTATTGTTCGGGTATCTTCATTTTTCAATTATTTTAGCAGGCATAGCCGGCTGCGCAGTATGGATTATTCTTGTTTTTGTATTACAACTAGTGAATATACAGAGCGTACTTGGCATTTTTATGCCCACGCATGCAAACAATTAGCTGCCCGCATGTTATTTTTTATATTTTTGTCGTTACTCAATTGATATTACCTCAAAACATCAGTACATGAATAAAAAGCGAACATCATATTCTTTCGAATTTATAGATACCGTAAGGTTTCTTATCAAGTGGAAAAAGCAACTATCAATAATTGTAGCAGTTGCTGTTGTAGCGGCTATTGTTGGTTCAGGTCCGTGGTTTATCGCACCCAAGTATAAATCAACCGCTGTATTTTACCCGGGCACGGTTAGTTCCATATCTTCTGCCTTGTTTTTCAAATCACGCGAGCGTGCCAAAGAGGCGCTGGCATTTGGTGAGCAGGAAGAAACCGAGCAATATCTTCAGATTTTAGAATCGGCCGATTTGCAGTGGCGCATCATTAATAAGTTTAACCTCATTGAACATTACCGCATTTCTCAAGATAGAAAAGATAAATATGATCAGGTGATTCGAACCTATTCTAAAAATGTAGATATAAAACGTACTGACTATAATTCCATTGCCATTACTGTGATGGATGAAGATCCTAAATATGCAGCAGATATGGCTAATTCCATAGTGGGTATGGTAGATACTATTAAGCACGAAATTGTTGGCAGGGTTGCCAAACAAGCTCATGAGGTGGTGGCAAAGGCCTACTTTGAAAAGCTAAATTATATTGATTCACTGAAAAATGCCATGAAACTGCTTGGAGATAAAGGAGTGTATAATGCCCCTGAGCAAGCCAAGGGACTTGCCGAAGTTGCGGTAGTAGGCAGGGGAGGCAGTGAAAAGGAGAAGCAGGCATTGGCGCAGTATTCCGGTGAGTTTACCGTGCTTGATGAATTGCTCCAAAATGAGTCTGAAATGCTGGCGGACCTGCGCATGCGTTATGAACAAACTAAGATAGATATGAAGGGTGGCCTGAGCAATGTATTTGTGGTTGGATATGCTTACCCGCCTGAGTCAAAGGCGTATCCTGTAAGATCTATTATTGTGGTAATGTCTGCTTTGTCTGCTTTTGTCTTTGGATGCATACTCATTGTTTTTATTGAACATTACAAGGAAATTAAAGAGCGTTTTTAATATCCTGAGGCTTGGAACAAGCGCTAAAAAATAAGTTATTTTACCTGATTTGTGCTAGTTTTATTGGCCTCAATGTAACAGCCATTGCAATGGGTTTTGTATGGCTAAACTTACTACCCTTTGCACTACTTTTTGCTCTGCTTATATTGTTCAGTCTTGATACCTTATTGTTTATTCTTTGTTTTCTTGTTCCACTCTCCGTCAATGTGGATAATATAGGTGGAGGTTTTGGTCTTAGCTTACCGGATGAGCCGCTGATTATGCTCATTATGTGTTTGGCAGTGTTTAAGTTTATCATCAACAGCGAGTACGACTATCGTGTTTTCAGGCATCCGCTAACCATCATTATTATCATCAATATGCTGTGGACCCTGCTCACCGTGTTCACCAGTGAGCAACCATTTGTTTCTGTTAAGTTTTTTCTTTCCAGATTTTGGTATGTTGTGGTATTTTATTTCTTGGGTGTGGTGTTGTTTAAACGCTTTTCTAACATGGTTCGCTATCTGTGGTTGTACCTTCTACCCTTGGCATTTGCTATATTATGGACTTTATACCAGCACAGTGCCTACAATTTTGAAATGAAATATTCATTTGAAATAACCAGGCCTTTTTATGTTGCTCATGGAGTTTATGGAGCAGCTATTGCTTTTTTTATTCCCATTACCCTCATTTTTATTCTTTTCCCATCACGCCTGCATATTAGTAAAACAGCATGGATTGTTGCCATTGGTTTGCTGGCTTTATTAGTAGTTGGTCTTATATATTCATATACCCGTGCCTCCTGGATTAGTATAGCAGCAGCTGTTGCGGCCTTGGTACCGCTGCTGCTGCGCATTAAGTTTAATACGATATTGATCATGTTGTTCAGTGCCATCACGTTGTTTTTTGTGTTTCAGAGTGAAATTACCTACATGATGTCTAAAACAGATGATAAATCATCCAAAGATTTCAGCGAGCATTTTCGCTCCATCTCCAATATCAATACCGATGCATCCAATGCAGAGCGCATTAACCGATGGGTATGCGCCTGGAAAATGTTTGAGGAGCGGCCATTGGTTGGTTTTGGCCCCGGAACATATTCGTTTGTGTATGCGCCTTTTCAGCTTAGTCAGTATCAAACAGTCATCAGCACTAATTTTGGTGATGGCGGAAATGCGCACAGCGAATACCTTGGGCCACTTTGCGAAACCGGGCTCCCAGGGCTCATAACCATTTTGCTCATGGTTTATTTTGCACTGGCAACTGCTTTTCGTTTGTTTTATACGGCAAAAAAGGCCCGTGTGCGCTATTTGTCACTTGCCTTGCTGCTGGCCTTTGTCACCTATTTTGTGCACGGATTGATGAATAACTATAGTGAAACAGATAAGATTGCCATCTTGTGGTGGGGTGGATTTGCCATGCTTACTGCTATGGATTTATACCACAATCCGCAGAAGCAAAAATCAAACTGAGTAAACGAAATCAGGCATGGGCCGCAATCAGTAAATCAATATCCTTATGGTAAATATTCAGGCGTTTGCCAATGTGCCTATTGGTTAAATTACCTTTATAAATATAAACTCCATTTCTTGCTGCAGCGTGCTCCCACAGGTAGGTTGTAATGGAACCAGCCTCTGCAATATCAACTAAAATAGGGGTTAATATATTACTTAATGCATAACTGGCCGTGCGGCTTACCCTCGAAGAAATATTTGGTACACAATAGTGTATCACATCATGCTTAATAAAAATAGGTTTTTCGTGTGTTGTAATTTCAGCGGTTTCAAAACAACCGCCTTGGTCAATACAAATATCCACAATAACAGAACGGGGTTTCATCTTACTCACCATTTCCTCGGTTACCACAGTAGGGCTTCGGCCTTCTTCACTCCATAAACTACCTATGGCCACATCTGCAGTGGCAAGGGCTTTACCCAAGATTTTTGGGTTTAGCAGCGAGGTGTAGATTTTTACTCCAAGGTTATTTTGCAGCCTTCTCAGTTTTTCCAGTGAGTTATCAAATACCTTAACTGTTGCGCCTACCCCTAATGCAGCCCTGGCTGCATATTCACCAACCGTTCCGGCACCAATAACCACAATCTCAGTAGGTGGGATACCGGTAACCCCACCCAGCATTTCGCCTTTGCCACCTCTTGTTGAGCACAAATATTCTGCTGCAACGGCAATTGCAGATGTTCCTGCAATTTCAGCCATACTTCGCACAATCGGGTAAATTTCATCACTCGATTTCAGGTATTCAAATGCAATAGCTGTAATCTTTTTATCCATCAATGAGCGGATGTACTTCTCAGATTTATTACTTAACTGTATGGCTGATATGAGCAATTGCTGTGGTTTCAGCATTTTTATTTCTTCATCGGTAGGGGGTTCAACCTTAACTATGATATCGGCTTTAAATAAATCTTCCTTGTTGTAGCAAATCTTGGCACCAGCCTCGCTATAATCTTTATCAGTAAAGTGAGATTCATTGCCTGCTCCGGTTTCTATCCAAACCTCATTGCCGGTATTAACGAGCAGGTTTACGGAGGAAGGAGTTAATGCTACACGATGTTCCTGGAGGGTGGTTTCTTTAGGAACCGCTATGAATAATGTTTGTCCGGGTTTTTTTATTTCCAGTAAGGCTTCCTTGGGTTGCAATGATGCCTGACGGGCAAGCTCACTGAAGCCTAACTTTGATACGTCTTCCATAGTGCTATTTAAAAGGTTCTCAAATATAAGCAGTTATTATGTATCGAGGAAATTTTGATTCGGTTCACCTCATTGCCACTCGTATTGTTAACAATGGTGTCTTGTGTTTAAAATCAGATACTTGTGTTTATTTATACCCTCAAATTTCTTCTTTTTTGTGTTTGTGATGTAAGTTTAGCTGAAAATCTTATCTTTGCGCCCTTTCCGTAGCATGCTGAGGCTGAAAGATTATATCATTGAGTTCAACAAACTACGCAACGGTAACAATGTATTTGACTTTGTTCTGAACACGGAATTTATACATTCTATTGATGATCAGTCGAATATACAATCCGAAGTAGTAGCTCATCTGGATCTTTTTAAAACAGAGACCATGTATGAACTCAGTTTTAAGCTGAACGGAAAAATAAGAACAACGTGTGATACTTGCCTGGATGAGTTTGAAATGCCTGTGGATAGTAATTTTAAACTGATTCTGAAGCTGAGCGAAACAGAAAAGTATGATGATGATGAGATTGTGTATATTACACCTCAAACCATCGACTATGATCTGAGGCAGTATTTGTATGAATGTTTGGTGCTTTCTCTTCCAATCAGAAAAACCTGTGCTTTAGCGGGTAAAGATTGCAATGAAGAGGTGATTCGTAAGCTAACTGACGTTCAGGCAAATAACGATGACGAAAGCAATGATCCACGCTGGGACAAACTAAAAGGAATATTTAACTAAATTAGATTTATACTACTATGCCTAATCCAAAACGAAAAATGTCAAACTCTCGCAGAGACAAGAGAAGGACACATTACAAAGGAGTAGCTCCTGCAACTACCGTAGATGCTACCTCTGGCGAAACACATCTTAGACATAGAGTAACCGCTGATGGTTACTACAAGGGAAAACATGTTTTTCCTGATATGAAAAAAGATGTATAATTGTTTTGCCAAACAATTAAATGAATGAGAATCGGATTTGACATTATGGGGGGAGATTATGCCCCCAAAGAAGCCATAGCCGGGGCCATACAGGCCAAAAATGAACTTACAAACGCTGAGCGTATTGTATTAATCGGAGATAAAGAGCAGGCGATAAGTTTGCTTCAATCCAATGGTGCGCGTATTGAAGACTTTGATTTCATTCACACCACCGAGGTTATTGGTATGGGTGAACACCCGACCAAAGCCATTTCTTCGAAAAAAGACTCCAGCATTGCAGTTGGATTCAAAAGTCTTGCATCCAAACAACTCGATTCATTCGTAAGTGCAGGTAACACAGGTGCTATGCTGGTGGGTGCCATGTTCTCTATAAAGCCCATTGAAGGTGTAATCAGGCCATGTGTTACAGCTCTTATTCCAAAGCCCAATGGCAAGTTGGGTGTATTGCTTGATGCCGGTGCTAATGCCGACTGTAAGCCGGATGTATTATACCAGTTCGCTGTTTTGGGTGCATTGATGATGAAGCACGTGCTCAAAGTAGATGATCCGCGAGTTGGCTTACTAAGCATTGGTGAGGAAAAAGAAAAAGGAAATCTGGTAACAATTGCTGCACATCAGTTGATGGAAGATTCCAGTCAATTTCATTTTGTAGGCAATGTAGAAGGCCGTGATTTTCTAAGTGATAAAGCTGATGTCTATGTATGCGAGGGATTTGTTGGCAATGTGGTACTGAAAGCATTCGAGTCTGTTTACTACGTCATGAAAAAACGTGGTATTTCAGATGAATATTTTGATAAATTGAATTATGAGAATTATGGTGGAACGCCTATTCTCGGAGTGAATGCACCTGTTATTATCGGTCATGGTATTTCCAATGCCAAGGCTTTTAAAAACATGATACTATCAGCAAAGAATGTATCAGACTCCAATTTGTGTGAAATCATCAGAGAAGCATTCAGAAATCTGGTTTTACCTCTTCCGTAATGAATAAAATAACCGCAGCTATAACCTGTGTACACGGCTTTGTGCCTCCTGATGTATTAACCAACACTGATTTGGAAAAAATGGTTGATACCTCTGACGAGTGGATTATGACCCGCACGGGAATCAAAGAACGAAGGATTCAGAAAGAACCCGGCAAGGCCACAAGCGATATGGCTGTTGAGGCTGTAAACGGGTTACTAAAAAAGCGCGGAATTTCTGCTGAAGAAATAGACCTTATTATTTTCGCAACCATCACTGGTGATATGGTTTTCCCATCATCTGCTTGTGTACTGGCCGATAAAATCGGAGCAAAAAATGCATGGGGTTATGACCTCTCGGCTGCATGTTCCGGTTTCTTGTTTGCATTGGAAACAGGAGCAACGTTTGTTCAATCCGGCAAATACAAAAAAGTAGTAATTATTGGTGGTGATAAAATGTCGTCAATCATTGATTATACCGACCGTAATACTTGTATTATTTTTGGAGATGGATTGGGCTGTGTTTTACTGGAACCAAATGAAGATGGTTATGGTGTACGAGACTCTATATTAAAAATAGATGGTTCAGGCAGGCATTACCTGCATCAGAAAGCCGGTGGTTCACTTAAACCACCAACGCATGAAACCATAGATGCACGTGAGCATTATGTGTTTCAGGATGGTAAAACTGTATTTAAGTTTGCCGTTACCAATATGGCCGAAGTTTCTGCTAATATTATGGAAAGAAACAACCTGACTTCTGCAGATGTAACCTGGCTGGTTCCGCATCAGGCAAATTTGCGTATCATTGATGCAACTGCTGAAAGAATGGGCCTGGGTAGAGAAAAAGTAATGATTAATATTGATCATTTTGGTAATACCACCAATGGAACATTGCCTTTGTTATTATGGGAGTGGGAAAGCAAACTTAAAAAAGGAGATAACCTCATCTTATCTGCATTTGGTGGTGGTTTTACCTGGGGAGCTATGTATATAAAATGGGCTTACGATGGCAGTAAATCGGCCGATTAAAAATTTAACTTTTCAATTTTTAAAAATTCAATACATTTGATTTAAGTAATAATTACCCCTATGGAATTAAAGGAAATTAAAGAACTAATAAAGTTGGTGGCTGAGGCCGGTGTTTCTGCTGTTGAAGTAGAAAAAGGTGATTTTAAACTCTCCATCAAGAAAGTAGAAGAGAAAACTACCATCGTGCAGTCTTCAGCTCCCATCATGCATGCTCCTGTGTCCATGCCTGCTGCTCCTGCTCCGCAGGCAACAGAAAGAATGGAAGCTCCCGCAAGTAAAACAGAAACAATAAGCGGTGCAAACCTGATTACCATCAAATCACCTATGATAGGCACTTTCTACAAATCCAGTTCACCGGATAAGCCTGCTTTTGTGCAGGTTGGCGATGAAATAAAACCGGGTAAGGTGCTTTGTATCGTTGAGGCCATGAAATTGTTTAATGAAATTGAATCAGAGGTTTCAGGCAAAATTGTAAAGGTATTGGTGGATAATGCTTCACCGGTAGAATATGATCAACCCTTATTTTTGGTTGAACCTGCTTAATAAAATGAATTGAAAGCAAAGTTGTCAGTCCCTTAAAAGCCTGGCAACTTTTGTTTTATGTACCATTGAATTTTAACTCATATGTTTAAAAAAATACTGATAGCAAACCGTGGTGAAATTGCCCTGCGTGTTATACGTACGGCACGCGAAATGGGTATTAAAACAGTTGCTGTTTATTCAACAGCTGATAAAGAAAGCTTGCATGTGCGTTTTGCTGACGAGGCCGTTTGCATTGGCCCCGCCCCATCTCCGCAATCGTATCTAAATATCCCAAATATTATTGCTGCAGCAGAAATAACAAATGCCGATGCCATACATCCGGGTTACGGATTTTTATCTGAAAACGCCAAGTTTTCACAAATATGCCGCGATCATGGAATTAAGTTCATCGGTGCTTCACCTGAAATGATTAATTCCATGGGTGATAAGGCGAGTGCAAAAGATACCATGAAGAAAGCAGGTGTACCTGTTATTCCTGGTTCTGATGGGTTGCTTGAAAATGCTGCCGAAGGCATAAAACTTGCTAAAGAGATCGGATATCCTGTTATCATTAAGGCTACTGCCGGTGGTGGCGGACGCGGTATGCGTATTATCTGGACAGAAGAAGAATTTGAAAGACATTGGGACAGTGCCAAGCAGGAAGCGGCTGCCGCTTTTGGTAATGATGGTATTTATATGGAGAAGTATGTTGAGGAACCTCGGCATATTGAAATACAACTTGCCGGAGATCAATACGGCAATGTTTGTCACCTTTCTGAGCGTGATTGTTCCATTCAACGTAGGCACCAGAAATTAATTGAAGAATCACCATCTCCATTTATTACGCCTGAGTTGCGTGAGAAAATGGGTGATGCAGCTATTGCCGGTGCAAAGGCAATTAACTATGAAGGATTAGGAACCATTGAGTTTTTGGTTGACAAGCACCGTAACTTTTACTTTATGGAGATGAACACCCGCATTCAGGTGGAACACCCCGTAACTGAGGAAGTAATCAATTATGATTTGGTGAAAGAGCAAATTTTAATTGCTGCAGGTGTGCCCATCAGTGGTAAAAATTATTATCCTATTCGCCATGCTATTGAATGTCGTATTAATGCAGAAGACCCATTAAATAATTTTAGGCCAACCCCGGGTAAAATTGAGTATCTGCATAAGCCTGGCGGCAATGGTGTGCGCGTAGATACGCATGTTTATGCTGGTTATACCATTCCATCCAACTATGATTCTATGATCGCCAAGCTTATTGTTTTTGCACAAACACGTGAGGAAGCAATTATAAAAATGGAAAGAGCCTTGGGAGAGTTTATCATAGAAGGACCCGGATTAAAAACAACCATACCGCTTCATATTAAGCTAATGCAGAATGAAGATTTTAAAGCAGGTAATTTTACCACTGCATTTATGAATACATTCGATATGAATAAATAATACTGATTATACTCCTCTTAGCTATGAAGCCGCTCCTAAATGATTTTAGGAGTGGCTTTTTTATTAGAGAATTTGGTTGGGCTGCTTATTTTCTCTTTTCAATCTTATCATAAAAGCCACCAAACGTTACCATTCTCACGCCTTCTTCGTTTAAGAAATCACCGGGGAAACCCAGTTCTATTTTACTAATATCATTCAGTTTTTCGATATGTTCTTGTGTTAGATTTACCTCCAGGCACTTCATGTTTTCTTCCATCTGAGATACTTTGGTTGCACCTACAATGGGTATAGAAGCAAAATCTTGCATCATGGTCCATTTGAGTGCAACATGCGCAGGTGCAACCCCTAGCTGATCAGCAATATCAATAACTGTTTGGGTTATGCTTACTGCACGTTCGTTTAAACGTTTGCTATTGTCGGGTAGCCTGCCTTTATCACCTCGCAAATATTTTCCGGTTAGTGCACCCCCGGCAAGTGGAGCCCATGGGGTTACCGTCATACCAAAATGTTTGGCCATTGGAATCAGATCTCTTTCCGGTGTGCGTTGAAGCAAACTGTATTCAACCTGCAGTGCAATAAATTTACTCCAGCCCATTAACTCTGCCAGGGTTTGTCCTTTGCTTATAATCCAGGCCGGTGTATCACTGATGCCAATATAATTTACTTTGCCTTGTCTCACCAAATCATCCAAGCCACGCATTACCTCATCAATGGGGGTGAGGTTATCCCAGATATGCAGATACAGCAAGTCAATAAAATCAGTATTAAGGCGTTTTAAACTTAGTTCCACACTGCGCATCATGTTTTTGCGGTTATTCCCCGATGCGTTCACATTGGTCAGGTTATCGTGTAACGAATATTTGGTTGCCACTATAAAATGATCTCTGTTGGCCTGCATAAATTCACCAATATATTTTTCACTTGTGCCATCTGTATAACGGTTGGCCGTATCAATAAAGTTACCGCCTGCATTAGCAAAACTTTCCATTACTGCAAAACTCGTCTCTTTGTCAGCCCCCCAGTTCCATTCTTTACCAAATCCCATGGTGCCCAAACAAAGTTCTGATACTTTTAAACCGCTATTGCCTAATAATTTGTATTTCATTATTTCTTATTTTAATTGAGTTAATATTCATAGAGCAGCACTATAGCTAAATTATTAATGCCACTCCTTTTATTTTAGAATTGCATTGGGATGTCCATGACCAAAATTCTGCTATTTTCTTTGGCAATTATTGCTGTTGTTTCGAAATCCGTTATTCCTATTGCATCTCGTTTTTGTAATATCTCTCCGGTTGTTTCTATGCATCCGTCAATAAGAAAGATATAACTGCCATTTCCTGCTTTTTTTGATGTGTAGGTAATATTGTTTCCTGCTTCTAAATCGCAAAGATTAAACCAGGCCTGCTGATGAATAAATATCGCATCACCCTCCGTTTGTGTATCCGGCTTTATAATTTCCTGCCATTTATTTTTCCTGTCTTCCGGAGCAAAAGTCTTCTGATCGTAACGCGGTGTAACATTGCCCTTATCCGGGAAAACCCAGATCTGAAATAATTTTACCGACTCGGTCTTAGAATGATTCATCTCTGAGTGAAATACACCTGATCCGGCACTCATTACCTGAACATCATTAGGTTTCATCACAGAGCCGTTGCCCATACTATCTTTATGCTCCAATGCGCCTTCCTGCACCAATGTAATGATTTCCATGTTATCATGCGGATGCTTGCCAAATCCCATGCCGGGAGCTACTTCGTCATCATTTAATACACGCAGTGCGCCAAAATGTATTTTTTCAGGATCATACCATTGAGCAAAGCTAAATGAGTGTTTTGCTATAAGCCATCCATGGTTGGCCTGACCTCTATTTTCTGCACGATGTATAACTGTCTTCATGTATTCAGTTGAAATTAATATGCTTCAATCTTTTTTGGGAATGCAGGTATTTTAATCGTTAATAAATTCCAATACGTATTTAGAAAATAATTGTGGTTGTTCTGCATGCAACCAGTGTCCTGCTTGCTCAATAGTGATTATCCTTGCAGAAGGAAATAATACACGGATCAGAGGTTCATCTGACTCTCTAATGTATTGTGAGAGCGCACCTTTAAGAAATAAAACAGCACCGCCATAGCTATTTGTAGAGGTGGTTTCTTCTAAAATGTTTTCGTAATCATGGTAAAGTGTTTCTAAATTAAATTTCCAACGGTATTGACCATTTTCGGCACGTTCCAGATTTTTTAAAATAAACTGGCGTGTGCCAAAATCGCCCAGATAGGTTTTCATGGCTTCTTCTGCTTCCTTACGCGATTGTATGGTGTTGAGATCAATACTTTTTATCGCCTTAAAAACTTCATCATGTCCGTGTTTATATGCCCGTGGCGACATATCCGCAACAATTAATTTCTGTGTGTGCATTGGATATGTAAGTGCAAATTGCATAGCTACCTTCCCTCCCATAGAGTGGCCAAGTATAATGGCCTTTTCAATATGCAGCTGCTGCATAAAATGGTATAAATCATCCACCATATTGGCAATCGTATGGGTGTCTGTATGGGGAGATTTCCCGTGGTTGCGCTGATCCAGTGCGTAAACGGTATATCCGCTTTTGCCCCACTCGGTAGCAAGTGTATGCCAGTTATCCAGTGATCCCAAGAATCCATGCAGAATAATAAATGTTTTGGAGCCACTCCCGTATTGTTTAAAATGTAGTTTAACCATGTTTGATTACATGCGGGGTTTCCAGGGTGTTTCTGTAGCTCCGGCCTCATGAACCACAAATCTGGCAAAGGTGAACAAATAATCGCTCAGGCGATTCAGGTATCTGATTACAATTTCATGTACCAATGTTTCAGATGATAAATGAACTACGATTCTTTCTGCCCTTCGGCAGATGCACCTGGCTACATGGCAATGTGAGGCAACAATGGTTCCTCCGGGAAGTATAAAACTTTTTAATGGAGGCAAAATATCATCCATGCGGTCTATTTCTTTCTCCAGCAATTCAATATCCGATTCAAGTAAATCGGGAATTTTCATTTTGGATTTTTCCGGGTCGCTGGCAAGGTCTGAGCCTATAGTAAATAAGCGGTCCTGAATTTCGTAAAGAATATGGCTTTTGTCCTTTTGCTGGTAAGCGTCAATTATAAGGCCTATATAGGAATTAAGCTCATCAACGGTACCATATGCTTCTATCCTTAAGTGATGCTTGGGTACACGGATACCTCCAATTAATGAGGTCTCTCCTTTGTCGCCCGTTTTTGTGTATATTCTGAAAGTCATTTTTTTAGTTGTTGTTTTAGTTGGTTTCGGAATGCTGGGTCTGTAAATACCTTAAACTCAAATTCAGGTAAACTTGTTTGCAATTTAAGATTTTCCAGTGTTGTTAAATTATTAAAAAAGACAGCTAGTTCACCCGTATTGTTCTGTTTATCCGTGCAATAGGCTGTTTCGGCCAGCACATAAGCTGTAGAACCTCCTTTATTGCCATAATGTTTAAAACTAGCGGAGTAGTCGGTATCTGTTTTCTTTTGTTCGATAATTATGGATAAATAGGCATGCCCTGCTGAATCCAGTAATGACCTTTGGTTAAGTTTTTCAAGTAGCTGCACATATAAACGGGGTGAGCCACCCGGCAGGCGATTAGACCATATACGCTGAACTTTCAGGTCAACTTCACTAGAACTGAATGATTCTTTTATTTGTGGGTTAACCTGCAACAAACGGTGAAAACTATCGCAGGCATTTAGGTATGCTTGCTTAGTCATTAGGTCTTTTTCCTCAATGTATCTTTTATAATCAAGCTTATTGTGGTTTTGCAATACCAGCAATGCCGATACAAAAGGATATAGCGGTGTGTGCCCTGCATAGCCTAGTGAGTCCTTTAAATGATTAATCTGTTCCAGTCCTAATTTGTGAAAAAGGTATTCGGTATTGGCATTGGAGCTATACCTAATCATACCCTTTGCAACTTCAATTAGTGCTAGTTTCCCATTTTTTATGAGCCCTTCTTTTTTCATGGCTGCTATCCATGCAGGATGTGCACCACCATCTGTTTCAGGTATGTAGTAAGCTAGCAATGAAGTGGTATCAATCTCCTGCTGTGGATTTATGATTCCTGCTGCAGCCTGATGTGCAAAGGTAACTGCCACCCAGAGTTTAGAAACACTTGCAACAGGCATCACTGTATCTGTGTGTATTGAAGCAATAATTTCTTTATTCCAATGTATGAGTAAGGCCGATTTCTCAGGATGCTTACTAATAAATGCAAGAATACGATTGGCATCCGGACGTGCATACCAATATGCCCAGCCAATTGCGCCTGCAACTATTACAATCAGCGGAAGAAGTATCCACAGGAATAGTTTTTTTAGCATGTATTTAATAAAAAAGTTTAGGTATGCGCTTATTGATGAAAGGAATGTTACCTATGCTGATAAGTGAATTGATGAGCCAAATTCTTTTACCCAAAAATCGCTGCAGGATGTAATGGTTTCTGAAATTGGGCCACATTTTTTTATACACCCTTTCGTCATAGGCTTTCATATATTTTGCGGAGAATTTTTGCTCCTTAAAGCACCGCATAGCTTGTTCTGCAGCAAATTTTCCGCTCTCCATAGCTGTTTCAATACCCTCTCCGCTAAACGGGTCAATTAATGAAGCGGCATCGCCACACAACATGAAACCATTGCCTGAAATGGCATATTTTTTAGATCCCAGCGGCAAGCCAAATCCTTTTATTTCATCTAATGCTTCCGCATGCTCAAAGCGCTCAGCTACTTGTGGTATATTGTTAATGATATCCTTTAGGCTTTGTTTTAAATCTATTTTCTGCTTGGCAATTGTTTCACTAAGCATGCCAAAACCGATATTGGCTTCTCCGTTGCTTAATGGAAAAATCCAAAAGTAGCCTGGCAAAAACCCTTTTAAAAAATATACTTCAAGAGCGTTTCCTTCCAGGCCTTTAATGTTTCGATAATACTGCCTTACTGCTCCTGAATAATGTTTTCTGTTAACCGTCATATTCCCCAGTTTTTTGGCAGCAACGGAATGTGCTCCGTCACAGGCAATAAGCAATGGCGCCTGGAGCAATTGGCCATTTTGCAGCAGTACCTTATTGGTTCCGTTTTCCTGAATAACCTGCTTTACTGCTTGTTGCAAATACAATGAAAGCTTGGGGTGTGCGGTACATGCTTTTTCAAATAGCCAATGATCAAAATCCATTCTTCTGATGCAGTGACCTACTTTGCTAAATGCTATTTCAATGCTTTCAAATGCGGGGCTATATAGTTTGGCTTTTGTGATATTGGTTTTGGGGGCAAAATCTAGTAAATCGATTTCCAACTGAGGGTCAATTTGTCTGAGTATTCTTTTGGCAATAGAACTTACAGCATCACCGCAAATTTTATCTCGGGGAAATTTCTCTTTATCTACCAGTGCAACTCTCAAGCCGCTTTTTTTTAATGCTAGCGCGCAAGTAGACCCTGCAGGGCCTGCACCGGTAATAATGATATCATATGTTGTGGCTGACATGACGCGGAGCAAAAATGATGGAATTAACCAAGGCCACCAAAAGAAATTTACTGAATATTTGGAAATAGGCATTAAACTTTCCGAACAGAACCTTATCAGAATGTATTATTTTTAACGCATGAAAAAACTACTCCTTATTTACCTAATTGTTTTATCTTTAAATGCTCACTCACAGCTTTACTTTCCACCTCTTACCGGAAATACATGGGATACTATTAGTCCGCAAACCCTTGGATGGTGCACCAATAGGCTCGATTCCTTGTATAAAATGCTGGATGAAAAAAATACCAAGGCATTTATTGTACTAAAGGATGGCAAAATAGTGATAGAAAAATATTTTGATTCTTTTACCCGTGATTCTTCCTGGTATTGGGCCTCTGCCGGAAAAACCATTACCTCAGTGTTGATTGGTATTGCCCAACAGGATGGAAAACTCAAGATTACAGATTCAACATCAAAATACCTGGGTGCAGGCTGGACATCATGCCCACCCGATAAGGAAGGTAAAATTACCATTCGACACCAACTAACCATGACTACAGGAGTGGATTATGCCGTGCCCGACTGGAATTGCACCACTCCGGCTTGTCTGAAATATAAAGCAGATGCCGGAACGCAATGGTTTTACCACAACGCCACTTATTTATTGTTGCAAGATGTAATTGAAGCGGCAACCGGCCTTACTTTTCAGCAATACACCCAGCAAAAACTAATATCCAGAATAGGTATGGCGGGTATTTGGTTTGATGGTGTTTATTATTCAAAGCCTCGTTCAATGGCTCGTTTTGGGCTGATGGTATTAAATAAGGGAATATGGAACAATGATACCATCATCAGGGATACAACCTATTATCATCAAATGCTTAATACCTCACAAAATTTAAATGAGTCTTATGGTTATTTATGGTGGTTAAATGGTAAACCAAGTTATCGCATGCCGGCTTCTATTCAGTTGTTTAACGGGCCGCTATTTAAACCTGCACCTACTGAGTTGGTATGCGGTTTGGGTAAGAATGATCAAAAATTATATATCTGGCCCTCTGAGAAAATGGTGATTGTTAGAATGGGAGAATCTGCTGATGCAAACAGCCTTGTTCCACTTTCCGTTGATACCCTGATATGGCAGGAGATGAACCAATTAATGTGTAAACCAAATGTGTCAATACAGGAGCAGGTTAAGCAAGATGAAGAGGTATTTCATGTTTATCCAAATCCTGCAACCGGTCAATTGTTTTTTCGCATACCACAGCAAAAAGGTTCTGCCATACTACATTTATATGATATGCATGGTAAACTGGTTCGTTCCATAACTATGGATGGACAAACGAATGAAGGTTTGATTGCAATTGATGGCCTGGATGGCGGTATTTATTCCTTACGTTTATATGCAAGCAATCAGGTTTGGCTTAAAAAAATAATTATTACAAAGTAGTAAGTTTATGAAGAAAGGTGTTTACAGGCATTATAAAGGCAAGCTTTATAAAGTAACCGGATTAGCGCGTCACAGTGAAACGCTGGAGGAAATGGTAATCTATCAAGCCTTGTACCAATCAGAAGAATTTGGTTACGGAGCAACCTGGATAAGGCCAAAAAAAATGTTTGAGGAGGAAGTAACGGTGCAGGGCAAAACCTTGCCCAGATTTGAGTTTATAAGTGAAGAACCGGCATAAGGAGAATAAACCCTTTCTTTATTTGCACGTCTATAAAAGCAGCCAATTACATCGTTTTGCATAATTGTCGTTTTCTTTGTGTATGTTTCGCCTTTAAATGATGAATGTGTGATACATGCTTTTAACACGATGCATCACCTTATTTCTTAACAACAGATGAAACTTCACAAAAATCTGATAGACGCAGTTGTAAAATCACTTCAGCTGATATTTAATGACGGAAAGTATGCTGATAAAGTTATTGAGAAAGTACTGCAATCTGATAAACGATGGGGTGCAAGAGATCGTGCATTTATTGCAGAAAACACCTATGAAATGGTTCGCTGGTGGCGCCTGATACGCTTTATTGCCGGATATAATCAGGTAAAAGAAGAGCAATTGACTTATGAAGCAGGTTGGCAGTTGTTTGGCGTTTGGCTACTTCTAAGTGGGGAGCAGCTACCTCCATGGAAAGAGTTTGAAGAAATAGACAGAGAGCAAGTTAAACATTTGAGTGCACATGCTTTACATATACGTAAGGTTAAAGAATCTATTCCGGACTGGCTGGATGAACTTGGCGAGAAAGAGCTGGGCAGCAACTGGGATAAAGAGCTATTGGCACTCAATCATGCCGCACCGGTTGTTATTAGGACAAATACACTTAAAACAACGCGCGGGCGTCTTGCTAAACAGCTTGCCGAGCTTGATATTGAAACCTTTCCGGTTGCCGGTGCCGATGCTGCATTGGTTTTAAAGAAGCGTGCCAACTTGTTTACGTTGCCTTTTTTTAAGGATGGTTTATTTGAAGTTCAGGATGCCTCTTCGCAACTGGTAGCCGATTTTCTGCAGGTAAAGCCCGGCATGCGTGTAATTGATGCCTGCGCAGGAGCAGGAGGGAAGAGTTTGCACCTGGCCGCATTGATGGAAAACAAGGGCCGTATTATTTCCATGGATACAGAACAATGGAAATTGGATGAGCTGAAACGCAGGGGAAGAAGGGCAGGAGCCAATATTATTGAGACCCGCCTCATTGAAGGCAGTAAAACAATTAAACGTTTGCATGATTCGGCCGACAGGCTATTACTGGATGTGCCATGCTCCGGACTTGGTGTGCTGCGCAGAAATCCGGATGCCAAATGGAAACTGGATATGACATTTATTAATAAGGTAAGGCAAATGCAGGCAAATATTTTAAGCGCATATAGTGTGATGCTGAAGCCCGGTGGATTAATGGTATATGCTACCTGCAGTATTTTACCTAGCGAAGATGAGGAGCAGGTAAAATCTTTTTTGGATAAGCACCCGCAATTTGAGAAACTGAATGAACGCAGGGTTTCTGCCACTGAGGGGTTTGATGGGTTTTACATGGCACTGATTAAGCGCTTAAGCTAACGCATCTTATTGAAGTTTTTCTTCTTCGTTGTTAGCCCAACTTTTAAAACAATAACTGTCCGTTTATTTTGCACGGATAGCATCAACCGGGTCAAGTCTGGCAGCCTGCCACGCAGGTATAAAACCAGATATAACACCAATACAAACGGATACAATAATTCCCGTGAAAATATTGCCTGTTGTAAGCATCATGTCAAAATCAATTAAAGCGCTCACAGCATAGGTGATTGCTCCAACACATGCGATGCCAATGCCTCCACCGGTTATGCATAAAACGATTGCCTCAACCAGAAACTCAATTAAGATAAAATAATTTTTTGCACCCAGCGATTTTTGAATACCTATCTGGTTGGTTCTTTCTTTTACTGAAACAAACATGATATTGGCAATTCCAAAACCACCCACAAGCATGGCAAATCCGCCAATAATCCAACCGGCAAAGGTTATCACCGAGAACAAGTCTTTTAATGGCTCTGCAATCAGTGTGGTTTTGTTTAGTGCAAAATTTTCTTCTTCACCAGGTTTTAATTTACGCTGCGCACGCATTATGCCTCTCAATTCTTCTTCCAATTGCTCTAGTGGCACACCTGGTGCTGCTTTCACTTGTATCTGGGCATTGGCACGATCAGAATCTATCCGAACATAATTCGCTAATGTTTTGGCCGGAATGAGCAGCGCGTTGTCCAGGCTATTGCCCAATAAACTTTCTCCTTCTTTATTTATAACGCCTACTACTTTGAATTTTCTGCCCCTAACTGAAATAATCCTGTCCATGCCGCTTCTGTTTCCGAATAAGTTCTTCGCAATGGCATATCCTAGTACAACTACATCTGTTCCATTTACAGTTTCACCTTCAGTAAAAAATCGACCTTCCAGCAGTTCAAAATTTCTTACTTTATTATAATCATGAGAAACACCATTAACATTAGCTCCTTCTGCTGTATTGCTTTCATACTTTACCGTTACACCACCCAGTTGCACACTGATGGTACTTGCTCCTGCAAATTGTGATTGTGTTTCTACCTTCCTTAATTCACTCAGCCTGGGATTTGGCCTGTTCATGTATTTCCACCACTTATAATCACCGGAAAATGTCCAGGGCCATTTTTCAATAAAGATAACATCCTTGCCAAGTGACTCAACGCTGTTTTGTACATTCCTTTCCAGCGAGTCAACAATGGTTAAAACAGCTATTATACAGAAAATGCCAATGGTTACACCAAGGGTTGAAAGAAACGTGCGAATTTTATTTTGCCTGAGTGCCTCAATCGCAAATAGCGTGCTTTCAAAAATCTGAATGAGTAATGTTTTTATCTCTGCCAGCATAAGGCAAAGATATATTATTTAATGAGTGATAATCCTTCTAAAGCAGATTTATCTGCCGGAGATGCCAGCAATACTTTTTGAAAAAGTAATTTGGCTTCTTTTAGTTTACCCAATCTGTAATTGGTCCATGCATACATCAGTAGCGCATCATAATCAAACGGGTAAAGGTTCACCACTTTCTCAAAGCATTTATATGCTTGTGTATATTGTTTGCGTGTATAATAAATATATCCCAGCTTGTAGTTTACAGCAGAGTTTTTAGGGTCGTTTTTTAAGATGGCCACATACATTGCCATCACATCATCCCACTTTCCCAAAGCAGCCAGGGGTAATACCTTACCTAATCTTGGTTCTATGGCATATGGCATTAATTCGATAGCTTTTTGATAGTATCCGCTAGCTTCTGCATACGTTCCCATCATATATTTGAGGTATCCAAGTCGCAAATTGCATTCATAGCTCTGCGGATTATAAATATTGCTGATGGCTTGTGCAGCACCAGCATAATTACCAGCTTTTTCCATGGTATAGCTGCTTGCAAATGCTTGCTGCATAGGCTGATCTTGGGCATACAATTCGCTTATTAAAAGCATGTAAAGTAAAAGAATAGAAATTTTTTTCATGGTTGTTTTATTTATCTGATTAATTTTATGCCGATGAGTGCCATTTGCAGGCTATAGTTTGTTTTACTTATAGATTCCACGCGCTTTTCATATTGCCACAATCCATACAGCGAAAGATTATTGAGTAGCATATATTCTATACCTGCTTGTACTCTGTAATCTGTTTTATCAAATGCATTGGTAGCAAGCCAGCCGTTTTGTTCATTAAAATTATTGGTATTGGCAAGTAGATAGTTGCAGCTTATGGAAAGTCTCTTTAATGCCCAATATCTTAACTGCGCGCCATATAACAGATAACTGATGTTATTATTATAAAGATGTGTTAGCTGTATACCGGTTTCTAATTTGTTATTGAAGAAGGGATAATAATTAATGCCCACTTGTTGCTGCCATTGTGTGGTTTTATTAAAGTTAGAAAAGGCAATACTTAGCGATGTTCGCCAATTATCCAATCTTTTAGATACTGCAAGGCCTGCTAATATAGGATTAGCTCGAAAATCATTTTCCGAAAGTCCGTTCTGCATATTAGAATGGTTATAACTGATAAAATGAAACGAGGGCATGATGCTCCATTGCCTACGGAATGGAATATTGCCTGTAACATATATCTGTTGCTGATTTAATCTACCATAATATGCTTCCTGATTTAGATGTGAAGCTGAAACGAAACCAGTTGCCTTATTAAAAACCCTGAAGCCTAATCCTACCTGGCTGTAGTATAATGTTTTATATAATGCTTCATCACTCGATAACTTGATGCCAAATTCTGCATTTGCCAGATGCAGCAGTTTAGGGGCCGGAGCAATATTTTTATTTTTTGAATCTTGAATAATTATCTCATATTCGTTAATTGCATACACATAATCTCCGATGTAGACATAGTTCCAGTACAGGTAATACCTGATGGCATCTTTCATAGCTGTATCCTTACAAAATGCTAACGCTTTTTCATAATACGTTGCCGATTTCATATATCGTTGCAGTTGGAAACTTGCATACCCTGCACGCATATACAGGTAATCATGTGTGTAACCTTCGCATATAGCTTTCTCAGAAACTTCTAACAATTCTTCCCATTGCTCGGTTATCAGCAAATCATAACTCACTTCATCATAAGGTGAATATTGTGCCCGGGTACTTTGATTTAGTAACAACATAAATAGAATAGTCAGGAGTTTACGCATTTCACCTCCTTTTGTTGGTTAATAACAAACCTATTAAGCTTTCCTTTTACAAATTTTAGTTGATAGGTATTTTTGCTAGACGCCCCAGTTATTCCATGAAGGATTACTTTACTTTCAATGCTAATTTCTTCAGGGTTATGATAATCATCAATTCCGGTAAACGAAGATTCAAATCCCACTTTCATGAATATGCGGAACGGGGCAATTAAATCTTGTATGTATCTCAGTGGACCTGCAAAAAATTCATCGGCAGGCAAATGGTCTGTTAGTTTCATCTGATGATAATAGCCCAATAAAATCTTTTGAGTAGCCAGATAAAAATGATATAGGATGCTCTTTTTCTCACCGTAAAATGCTGTTGCATAAAATAGTGTTCCGTTGTTTACAAAAAACAAACTCGACTGACTTTGTTTACAGTATATATAAGTTTGGTTCCAAGCGTTTACCTTAAACTCCCAATGCAGGTTGATGTATTTGCCATTCTCCTCGTAGGTTAATTCCATTTTGTTACCCGGAATAAAGCGTAAGGCATCCTGCAGTAAAGGTGTGGAAATGGGTTTAGATACAGATGCGCCTGCCTGTGGAACAGTAAATGAGTGAAATTGATAGTTATTGCCTTCTTTTGTAATAAAGTAGCTGAGTGGATATTTTAGCGTAGCCGAACCGATATAAGGAGTGCTTTGCAACTGAAAATGTAAATGTGGTTCCGGTGATCTTCCGGAACTTCCACATGTTGCCATCAACTGGCCCCTGTGTACAAAGTCGCCCGGCTTTACCACAATACTTCCTGCTTTCAGGTGGCTTAGTTTACTGTATAATGCTTCGGCATGTTTAATGATGATGGTATTGCCCCAATTTTGTTGCACATTGATATCTTTTATCGCATTATCCTCTACGCCATCTACCACTGCGGATATATATCCATCTGCAGGTGCCAGCACAGGCAGGTTATAGCAATAGTAATCTGTAAGTGTAGTTCCCGGAAGTTTAAAAGTGTGCTTGGTCTCATCTACCACCACAAAATCAAGTGCATATTTCCAGTCTTCTTTATGCGTAATATTTCCTTCATATCCCTGCGAAACATTCCACTCTCCGAAAAAGGGCAGATGAAAGTGGATTAGTGTATCGTTTTTAAAGCGTTCAATGCTGTTTAGGTAGTGGTATAAATTTTTTTCAGGTGAATAAAATTGCTGAGGGACCAAAACCAGGCGTTTAAAATGAACACGGCTGTTCAGCAGCATCATAAACAAAATTACCACTAAATTAAATGGCAATGAAAATAAGGGTAGCTGATAAATATATAGGAATCCGGATAGTCCGCTAATCAATACAGCTATGAGAGGTGAGGCCAGTATCACCAGAAAATAAGATGCCCGTGAAGGCACTAGAAAAAAGCCACCAAGGGTAATGGCAGTTAGAATAAAATTAAAGCCGATGTATGAATACTGCAACTGGCTGAATTCGCCCGCTACCAAATAATAAAACATATATCCGATGGAGAAACCAAGTATGGAGAGCGAAAAGGCAATTCTTGACCAGATGATGATACCTGCCGTCATAATTAATCCAACCAACAAATTGTATTGAAAAAATATGGCAGATACCGACCGAAGGTAAACATCTGCAAAATGGGGTAGGCTTAATTCGTTTATTTTTTCTACCAGGCTCACCAGCGAGTTACCACCTAATTGGAATAACATATTGGCACGGTAAAGGCCTTCTGTGCTTAGATGTATCGAGCCAAAAGAGCGTATGCCAATCATGGTAATCCATAATGTTAGTAAAAAGGAAAGACTCATGGCCGGTACCTTATATTTATGTAGTAAGTTATAGAACAATACCGTGAGCAATACACTTAGTAAGGCGGCACTTACCACAATACCAATAAATGCAGCACTTAGATCGTAATAGCTGCCCAGCACCATACCTGCCATGAGTGCATTAAAACTATAACTGCCTTGTGCCAGTGCCTGCCTGTCTAAACCTGCCCAGTAGGCAAATAATAATGCAGCGATTGCTGCAATAGCCCCGCTGGTTCCTGTATTGGGATCAATAAAGGACGAGGCAAACAATAGCCAAGCAAAAATTTTATTATCTGCGAAAAACAGCTGAGAGTAGCTATTGATAATACCTTTTAAAAATATTTGTCTTAAATGATTTACCATTAAAAAGTAATAATTGTTCTATGACAACATGCTTTATGATACTGAAACATCAAACTTTTGTTATGATAGTTTAAATGTGTTTAAAATATCCGGCATAACCTCATTCATCTCAATATTCTCAAGTGTTTCACGTTTGCGAATTAAATGACTTTTGCCATCCATACCCAACAGCACCACAGCCGGACGCATGGCAATAAATTGCATCCATTGCGTCATATTGTAGGCGCCAACGGTATGTACTACGACATGGTCGTCTTTTTTAAGCGGTGGCAGCGTAGCATGGTCTCTGATAACATCAATATTCATGCAAAGCGGCCCATACATGACGGTGTCTTCTGTATAGGAACTAAACTCCTGTGCCGGGCTTATTTTATGATTATACCAGAATGAAGTGAACATGATGTTTACGCCAAAATCGAGTATGGTAGCCCTGCGGCCGTCAGCCAGGCGTTTATTGGCAATTACGCTGCCCAGCAAATAGCCGGCTTCATCAATCAATGCTCTTCCTGTTTCCAGAATAAGCAATGGTAAATCTTTATCAGTAAAGCCGGCATTAAGCAATGCTGTGCAAATGGCTTCGGCAAACTGATCAAATGTTGGTGACGTATCCTCTCCCGGTAAATACGATCCTTTTAAAGTATTTTTTGAGGCAAACCCTCCGCCCATATCAATATATTGGATTTGCTTATTAAACTTTTGTTTAATACCTAGAGCAAGGTCAGATAGTTTGTAGGCAGCTGTGGCATATGCACTTGGAGATAGCATGAATGTTCCAATATGGCAATGCAAGCCTATCAACTCCAGCTTATCGCCTAAAATTATTTTATTAATGGCGTCCCATGCCTGTCCGTTTTCGTAATTAAAGCCAAATCTGTCCCACATCGGATAAATGCCTGTATCCATATTTACACGGATGGCAACATTGGGGCGTTTTTTCATTTCTTCTGCCAATTCAGTTAATCGGTATAACTCATCCAGATGGTCGATATGAATAGGCGAGTTGTTATTGATGGCGGAACGTAAATCTTCATCTGTTTTATCAGGGCCATTAAAGATTACACGATTACCCGGTACGCCATTCTTTAATGCTTTGGCATATTCAAAACCAGATACCACTTCGGCCCATGAGCCTTCCTGATGAAAAATATTGCAAATGGCATTAATGTAATTTGTTTTATAACTCCAAGCAAATTGCACCTTAGGATACCTTGTTTTAAAGGCTCTGTTTGCTTCCTTGTATGTATTGCGTATGGTTCTTTCACTCAATACAAATACGGGTGATCCGTATTGCGTAATTAAATCTTTAACTGAAAAAGTATCAATATGCGTTACAGGTGCATATTCTGTTTTGGTGCCAAATTTATTCATGAGGCCTGTATTGATTCGCTGAATCAGTGGGCGCTCATATAGTGCTTTCTTGTTGCTCATCTTCATTGTATTAATTGTTTTATAGTTCTCCAAAGGTTGAAATGTTCTCAAACTCTTTCAGGTCCACAATCTGATCCCACGAGTAGCGCACAAACATCTTACCTACTTCATACCTTTTATAAGGATTTATGTCTTCCCCAAGAGCCATTCTAACCAGTGCTTCCGGATGATTTTGGCCTGATCCGGTTGCCAGATGCACCCATGCAGGAAACCGTGGATTGATTTCAATCAGGTAGTACTCGTTTCTATCGGTTCTGATCATTTCCAGTTCAAAACCGCCCCGCCATTTATTTCCTGCTACCATCTTTTCAGCAATCTTCATCAGTTCTCTATCTTCCAGTGTTACACCTGCCCAGGCCTTGCCCTTATCGGTAATATAGGTTTTGCGCATGGGCACAGCTCCGGTAAGTTTGCCTTTGCCGTCACCCAGCCCGGTTAGGTTTACTTCGGTACCCGGAGTGTATTGCTGAATGATGATGGGTAACCCCCATTTACCACTTATTTTATTAAAATAAGCCATAGCCTGATCCGGTGAGTAAGCAACTGAAGCATCATAAAATTTTCCTTTTACCACCAACGGATAGCCAAATTCATATGCAAGGCTGTGAATTTCGGCCATGCTATTTATCATTCTACTTTTCGGAACTTTGATACCGTATTTTTCTCCGAATGCAGGTAAAGCAGATTTATGACGCTCTTCAAATTGTTCCAGTGTTGGCAGGAATGTGGAAATACCCATGCTTTTCAGGGTATCCTGCAGTTTAATAAAGTTGTACAGCTCGGCATCAAAATTGGGGATGATTACATCTAGTTTTTCCTGCTGATGTATGTACTCCAGTCGAGTAAGCAAACTTTGCTGACCTGCTGAGGGTAATGGAATCTGGTAAGTTTTATCAACAACCTCGTGCATATAAATACCGGGTTCCATGGCGTCATAGGAAAGACCAATGATGCGGCAGTTAAAATGCTTACTTTCCTTTAGTCCACGTATTACAGGTATACCAGGTCCCGGACTATCAATGTTATTTAATCCTGTAACTCCAACCGTGATGTTGCGCTTAGTCATTGTTCGGTAAGCTTTAACTGTTCCAGCATTTTAAAGAAATCATAAAGATCCTTCTCAACCGTTTCCTTATCGGTTTGATAAGCATCCAGCAAGCTTTTCCTTATTTCATTTTCAGACTTTCCGTTTTTCAGTAGTTTCAAAATATCAAGTCCTATGGGGTTTACAGAGAAGGAATCACCGGTTGCAGGATTAAATACAAATCCTGTATCGCTTAGTGCGAGGTTTTTTAACAAATTCATGTGTAGGTTGATTAATTATAAATAAATAGGAGTGGAAAGAATTATGGGAGTGGTGGTCCACCCGGTTGTCTTAATTCATGAGGTGGAGGTGGTGCCTGCAATCCTACCATTTTTATAACCTGATTAATGATTGCATCAAAATGTTGTTTTTGTTGGTCATTGCATAATTCTCTTACCTGCCTGAAATGCTCAAAAGTTATTTTCTCTGCTTGCTCCTCGCATGCAATTACTTTTGCCAAATGATCATATGCAGCTGCTTCATTGCCTTTCGTTTTTAATCCAGCATACATCTCTTCTTTTTCTGATCTGATTTGCTCACGTAATTTTTGAATGGTATCAAAGTGTGATTTACGAAGCAGTTCAAAGGCTTCGGCCTGCTCATCGGTAAATTCCAGTTTGGTAATAATGAATTCTTTTGGGCTCATGGCACCAAAACCGTGTGGGTTTGGAGGGCGCATCATCCATACACCGGCAAGAGTTGCCAGGTTAATGCAAATAAGCAATACCACCAGTATGCTCAATATTTTTACTTTATCCAGTTTCATGTTAGTAGATGTAAAGGTTATCTGTTTCGAAATATTCTTGTGTTACTACCAGGATTTGAGTGTCTTCATTCACCTTTTTAGTAGTGTTTCTTTTATACCTTGTTACCGTGATGATGTTTAATGATAAAACGAAGAGAATCATGGCAGCCAATCTCAATAACATCTTATTGCTGTAATAAACCGGCTCAGGTAATTGCCTGCTGAGTTTGTGCATGATTTTTCCAAACAGAAATGGGGAGGCTTCTGCTCTCGTCATTCCGTTCAAACTTTTCATGGATTGCTCAATCTGCTCTTGTAAGGTTGGTTTCATGATTTAGAAGATTAGAAGAAGAGACAGCAAATAACTTGCGCCACCTTGGATGTTATTTTTGTAATAATCAGATAACGAGTGTCTTAAATTTTCGTTGGCCCTAAATAAAAGTGATTCTACTGCAGAGGTGGTGGTTTGCATTACCTCCGCAATTTCAGCATAGGTAAGACCTTCCATTTTATTCAAGGTAAATGCGGTTTGTTGCTTTTTAGGTAATTGGCTTATGGCAAGAAAAAGCACACGAGCATGTTCCTTATTTTCCAACAACACTCCCGGATGATCAAAATGTGCTTTGTCTGCTTCTAGTTCATTTTCTGCGCCCCATAACGATTTAACAAAGGCAAAACGTTTGGCTGCCTTCTTCTTTTTCTGCACATCCAGGCATTTACTAATGGCAATCCTGTAAAGCCATGTTTGCAAACTAGATTGGCCTTTAAATGCGGCAATCGACCTAAATACCTCAATAAAAACTTCCTGTGTGGCATCTTCTGCTTCCTCTGTTTGTTGCAGCATACCCAAACAGGTATTGTAAATCTTATTTCCATACACACGATAAAGTTCCCTGAAAGCTTGTTCTTCGCCTGAAATGATTTTTGCTATCAGTTCTTTTTCATTCATGATATTAAAGGCAATATGGTATTTAGATTCAATAAATGCAATGTTGGCAGCAGCTGAATACTTATTTAACAGGCAAATTTCCGTCCGCAGACAGGTCATCTAGTTAATACCCGTGTTTCGTAGCAATAAAAAAGCGGTAGCACCTGAAATGACTCACCGCTTTTACCTGTATGAAAGTGTATTGATTAGTCGTTCAGAAACAATCCATCCTCTTGTAATTCTTCTTTCTCTTTCCTTTTTTCTTCCGCTTTCATCTTCATCTCCTTTTTGCGTTCCAGTTTATATGCAGTATACTTTTTCTTCTGCTCATCGCTCAGTAAAGCATCGATGCGGATATCGGTATTTTTTAGAATATTTTTCATGGCTGCTTTTTTGGATTCCGGTGTATGATCTGGATTTTTTCTTTCCTTATGCAGTTGTTCCTGTTGTTCTTTCAACAAGTGTTTTATTTTTTCTTTTTGGTTTTCCTGTATGCCAACCTTTTCACAAAATTCAGCAAACCTTTTTTCTCTCATTTCCTGTTTTTGGGCCAATCTTTCACCCTTGGGTTTCTGTGCCATTACTGCTGTGGTAAAGACCCATAACAAAACCATGGCCATGCATTTAAATAATTTCATAGTATTATTTCTTTTGTTGTTCATCAGATTGTAGTGTGGTAAAATGGTTTAATCGCCCCAAAAATATTTGGGTAAAATAAATGGTCGGCACATATCATAACCGTAGTATTCATATGCTTAAGTGATACATTTATATATATTTATAACAGCCTATCGGCTTATTAGGGCTAATATTGTTAGGGTTAGCATTATGTAGATTTTCTCTAAATAACTTTTCTGCATTACCTTTGTTGTCCTTTTATATGAGTAAGCACGGGAAAATACTGGTTGCCATGAGTGGCGGTTTGGATAGCACAGTTACAGCGGTTATGCTCGCTGAGCAGGGCTATGAAGTGGTGGGAATTACCATGAAAACTTGGGATTACAGCTCATCCGGAGGTAGTAAAAAAGAAACCGGTTGCTGTAGCCTCGATTCTATTAATGATGCCCGTGCCATCGCTGTTAAACATGGTATACACCATATGATTTTGGATATCCGAGATGAATTTGGCGATTTTGTGATTGACAATTTTGTGGATGAATACCTTGCCGGACGCACCCCAAATCCTTGTGTATTGTGCAATACACATATTAAATGGGAAGCCTTGCTAAAACGCGCCAATCAGCTGGACTGTGAGTTTATTGCTACCGGTCACTATGCGCAAGTGCGCGAGGAAAATAACCGCTATGTTGTTTCAAAGGGGTTGGATGATAATAAAGACCAATCCTATGTATTATGGGGATTAACCCAAGCCAGTTTAGCAAAAACTCGTTTCCCATTAGGAAAATTCAGGAAAACGGAAATTCGACAAATGGCTATGGATATGGGCTATGAAGAACTGGCCAAAAAGAGCGAAAGTTATGAAATATGCTTTGTGCCAGATAATGATTACCGTGGTTTTCTGAAACGAAGGGTTGAGGGATTGGAGCAACAGGTTGATGGTGGTGATTTTGTTACCAGAGATGGAACCATATTGGGTAAACACAGGGGCTATCCGTTTTATACAGTTGGTCAAAGAAAAGGTCTTGAAATTGCTTTGGGAGAGCCTATGTATGTGTTGGAAATTGACCCGGAACACAATAAGGTGGTGCTTGGAAGAGAAGATGAACTGCAGCGTAAAGGCATGTGGGTGCAAGGCCTGAATATGGGTAAGTATGCAACTTTAACTGAGCCAATGGAGGTTGTAGCAAAAATACGCTATAAAGATGCCGGTCAGATGGCAACCATCAGGCAGCATGGCAACCGTATGGAAGTTATTTTTAATTCAGCCGTTAAAGCTATTGCACCAGGCCAGTCGGCTGTTTTCTATGAAGGCAATGATGTGGTTGCAGGAGGATGGATACAATCCGCATTTGATGTGATCAATGCGTAAAACAATCCAAAAGCTATATTTGCGTTACCTTTATTTGTAAAGGTGTTTTGCATGAAACAATTGAATATTTTGCTTCTTTTTTGCTCGTTAGCCCTGATTGCATGCACGGATGATGATGCAGCGCAGCAAACCATTGATTTGGGTTTTAGCTACCAGCCTGCGGACGTTGGATCAGAGTGGATTTATAAGGTCGACTCATTTTCTTATGACGATAATACCGGATCAACCAATATTGATACTTTTACCTATTGGTATAAAGAAGTTGTTGCACAGAAACTAAGTGGCAATGCCGATGAAACAGAGCGCACCTTCTTAATTAACCGCTTTTTTAAGTATTCAGATTCGGCTGAGTGGAAACAGGCCAACAGCTGGAGGTTGATAAAAAGTAATACACAAATAGAAAAAATTGAGGAAAATATTTCATTCATCAAATTGTTGTTTCCGCTTGCCTCCGGTAAAAAATGGAATGGCAATATGGCCAATAGTCGCGACCGAGAAAACTATACCATTATCTGGATGGATGCACCATTCGGAGGTCATGAACAAACCTGCAAAGTGGAGCAGTTTAAAGAAAAGAATTTGATAGAAGAGATAACACGTGAGGAAATATTTGCGCGTGAGACAGGTCTTGTTTATAAAGTTTCTGATTCACTCAATTCGCAGGTAAAAGGTACCCGAGGCTATCGTGTTCGTTATGCCCTTCAAACATATAAACCCTGATGCGTTTTTTAGTATTACTTTTTGTTACCGGTTTTTCTGCTGCTCTTTTTGCCCAGGCGCCCGGATCTACAGAACTATATGCTTACTGGATCGTCTTCAAGCATAAGGATAGCAGTTTGCATATGCTTCATGAGCCTCATTTATTTCTTGGTGATCGTGCCATTAGCAGGCGAAAAAGATTTGGTATACCTGTTGATATGCTTGACTTGCCGGTAGACAGGCAGCATAAAAAATATTTTCTGGAAAGAGGTTATGCTATTTACAGCAGCAGCAAATGGCTCAATTCTATCACTATTTTATCTAAAGGTAAAACCCTTCCCGATAACATTACCAAGCTATCATTTATAAAGGAGGTTACTTATCTGGGCAAGATTAATGAAGCTTCTATATACAGAAATGAGCAGGATATAAAAGACCTGCTTAGCAATTTGGAAATGAGAACAGAAAATCTCCGTAAAAAGAGTATCGATACATCCTACTACGGCAAAGCTTTTTTGCAAAATGAAATGATCAATGCCTCACCGCTACATCAATTGGGTTTCAAAGGCAATGGAGTACATATAGCTATTATTGATGCCGGCTTTAAAAATATTCCTGCTGTTCCGTTTTTTCGCCATATTCTGGATAGTGGCCTACTTTTGGGCAGCTATGATTTCGTAGACAGGCAATACAATGTGTTTGATGATGATGATCACGGTGGTGCGGTATTGTCATGTATGGCAGCTTATAAACCATTTGAGTATGTTGGTATTTCTCCACATGCTTCCTATTGGTTGCTTCGGAGTGAAAATGCAGCAACGGAGCAGTTACTTGAGGAGGCGCTATGGGCAGAAGCTGCTGAGTTTGCTGATAGTGCGGGAGTGGATGTAATCAATTCTTCATTGGGCTATTATGCTTTTGATGATAAAAAGATGAATCACAAGTCCAGGCAGCTGGATGGAAAAACCACCATTATAAGCAGGGCTGCTTCTATTGCAGCAACCAAGGGAATCTTGATGATAAACAGTGCCGGAAACGAAGGTGATACCAAGTGGAAGCAAATTGCTTTTCCTGCCGATGTCAGTGGTGTGTTAACCGTTGGTTCTGTTGATCGCAATAAAATCCATTCTGTCTTCAGTTCTATTGGTCCCAGTGCCGATAACAGAATAAAACCCGATGTTGTGGCAATGGGGCAGGAGGCCTATCTCATTTCTTCCAGTGGATATATTTACCAGGGCAACGGCACTTCTTATGCCAGTCCAATGATTGCCGCAGGTGCAGCGTGTTTATTGCAGGCAAGCAAAGAATCATCACCTGCAACCATTATCTCTGCCATTCGTTTATCAGCACACCAATATTACCGCCCGGATAAATTGGTAGGATATGGCATTCCCGATTTTTTTCTGGCCTATCGTATACTCCTTGCTCAACAATCTAAAGTAGATGACTGTGTAGATATGCGTTGGTTAGATGATAAACAGTTACATCTGACGGTTTATGCAACGCAGCCGCAAAAAATATCGATTGTATTTTATGATGAGGTGGGTAATCAGATAATGACACTCACAGAGAAAATTAAACAATCAGGTATAAGTCGCCTGTATGTGAAGAAGGCGCAGCAGTTGTCCAAAGGAGTTTATGAAGTAAGAGTGAACCTGATGAATGGAAGCCAGCGAATGATGATGAGTAAAACTTTCTGATTATTTATGAAATTCTGCCAAAGGATTGTCATACATATCACTCTGATCCTCGTTGGTATTGTCCAGACATTTAAAATCTTTTTCCAATAGCAGATAAAGTGAGTCTCCGCTGGGAAGTTTAGTGTTGTTCTCATAACCTACCCGTTCGGTTTTTACCCAGTTTGTTGCATCTGTTTCCGGCATTAACATTACAATTGATGTACCTGATATGGTTGCACTAAGTTCATCAACAGTTGCATCTTTTTTTAGTGCGTAACTTAGTTTACCATTGGGCAGCAAGGTGTGCTCCTCAATATATCCGTCTTTAGCAAACTGATCTACCTCTGATTTGGTTAGGCGTATGCGTATACTGTTTCCTTTAATTCTCAGTTTCATAAATCTGTAATTGTTTCGCTGTGGCAATATACATTAAATCGGTTTTCTCTTAAAAAACCAATTAGGGTTATACCGGTTTCTTTAGCCAAGTTAACAGCTAAACTACTGGGTGCACCTACTGCACATACCATGCTTATGCCGCACATAGCGGCTTTTTGCAGTAATTCAAAACTGGCTCTGCCGCTTAGCAACAAAATGCTGTTGGTTAATGGTAAGGTAAGTGGCGTATTACCGCTTAATACGCCACCTGCAATTTTATCAAGCGCATTGTGCCTGCCTACATCCTCCCTTAGGAGCATTAATTCTCCGCTATGAGTAAACAAAGCAGCAGCATGAATGCCACCCGTATATTCAAATACGGATTGCTGCTTGCGCAAGATTTTAGATAGCCGGATGATGGTATCTTTTGATACGTGTAATGAACAAGCAATTTTGGGAAAAGGACAAATGGTTTTTACCGCATCAATACTCTCCTTGCCGCAAACTCCGCAACTACTGGTGGTATAAAAGTTGCGTTGTAACCTCTCCAAATCAACTGCAACATGTTCCTTTAGTTCAACCCTTACAATATTTTCTTTGTTTTCAATGCTGTTGGCTTCTGTACAATATCTGATCAACTGAATATCCGCTGGCCCCTGAATAATACCTTCTGTAAACAAAAAACCTGCAGCCAGTTCAAAATCATTTCCCGGTGTGCGCATGGTAACTGAAATGCTTTTTTGCTTTCTGTTTGCTGCAGGCCCAAATCCAAGCCTAATTTCCAACGGCTCTTCACAGGCCACAAGATCTGCCTGAAAGGATTTTTCGTTCCCTTCTACTTTTTCAATATATACATGCTGAACACTCGGTTTGCTCATGAAACGAAGTTAGGTTATCAGCCAGATAATTAAAAGGTTGGTATGCTAAGTATTTGATAGAGGTTCAACTAAAGACTATATGAGTCTGCGTATTCAGGAATTTCAACTGTTGCTTTCAGTTGGCCGGCCTCCAGTGTTTCTTTCATGGCCGATAAATTTTCGGGATCTCCATGTACCAGAAAAACTTTTTTTAACCGGGACTGATTACATGCCATAATATAATTAAAAATTTCATCTTTATCCGGGTGTGAACTGAATACATCCGTGCGGCAAATTTTAGCGTACACGCGGTAGTTTCGACCTTTAATTCCTATTTCCTGCTGGCCAAGCAGCAAACGATGACCCAGTGTGCCCTCTGCACAAAAACCGGCAATTAAAATGGTGCTAAATGGGTTTTGAATATTGTTTTTTACATGCTCTTGTATACGTCCGCCTTCAACCATGCCGGCTGCAGATATGATAATGCACGAATCGGTATAGCCCATCAGTTTTTCATGGTCATCATAATCCTGTATCCAATGCAGCTCATCAAAATCAAATAGGTTTCCGTGTTCTTTTAAGAATGCAGCTGAATCTGCATTTAGCAATTCCGGATATTTCTCGTACGTGTGGGTTGATTTGACAGCAAGCGGGCTATCCACAAATACTTTTACAGGTGGGAGCAAGCCTTTTTTATTGAGTTTATTTAAAACATGTACAATAGATTGCGTGCGCCCCACACTAAATGCCGGAATGACCAACCTACCCCTGATGCGAATGGTTTCATCAATAAATTGGAGTAGTTCATTTTCGGCACGCTCTGAACTTACATGATTTCTGCCACCGTAAGTGGTTTCGGTAATCAGGTAGTCAAGGTTTGCCATGGGTGTAGGTGTTCGGATAAGCTCAGCATGGCTTCTACCTAAGTCTCCAGTAAAACCAATTCTAACCTTTTCTCCGTTTTTTGTTGTTTCAATAACCACACTTGCTGCACCCAGCAAATGCCCTGCTTCTATCAATTCAATAGAGGTGTCTTCGTTTACCTGAAACTTTTTATTAAAAGGTAAGGTAAACAATTGCTCCATGGCTTTAGCTACGCTTTTATCCGTGTAGATGGGTTTAGGAACCAAGTGTCTTTTTGTTTTAGATGCCCTCCCTAAACGGGATTTGTATTCATCCAGCTGAATATTGGCACTGTCAAATAGCAGATGCGATGCAAGATCGGCAGTTGCCGGTGTGCAGATGATATGACCTTTATATCCTTCCTGAACAAGGGTAGGAATATTGCCTGAATGGTCGATATGGGCATGTGTTAAAATAACCAGATCAATATCTACCGGATTAAACGGAAATGAAAATGCACGCTCATTTAGTTCGCGTTTCTGTTCATAATTCATTCCGCAATCAAGCAGAATCTGATAACCGTTGTCTAATGTAATTTGGTGCATGCTTCCCGTAACCTGTCCTGCTGCACCCCAAAATGTAACTTTCAATGTGTATCGCTATTTGTTGCAATTAACTAAATAAACACATGAGTTGGTCAACAGTTTTTTATGTTGCCTGTTTTACATCTCGCTTTTAGCTTCAGAAGCTTGCCCTAAGCGTAAGTATGAGATTTCTGCCGGGTGCACTGATGCCTGAAGCAAATACCCTGTAGTTGGTATCCAGGATATTATCAAGCGCACCTATCAACTGAATATATTTATTTACGGCAAATGCACATCTGATATTTAATGTATACCACGCTGGTGTGCCTGCAGCAGTGGCATATTGCGGATTATCTTCGCCTGCAAGGTTGTAGTCTGAAAGCCTTTTCCAGCCATTGTAGAGTGCAAAGCACTCACCTTTGAATTTACGTATTTTTAATTGTATTCCGGTTTTGCCAAATATGGGTGGTATATGATCCAACGGGTAATTTGTTGTATCGGTTTTGATGCGGCCGTAGGTATAGGTTAGGGTAGAGTAGATGGCACATTCCGGACTTATTTCTGCATGTATGCCTGCAAATCCTCCGTAGATATAAGCCTCTCTTTTGTTCACAATGGTAAACACAGCACTTTGCTTACCCAGATAAGGAATAGAGTCGGTGCCGTTAAATTTACTTTTCCCGGTGGTTAATGCATCCAGATAAGCGGTATAAAATACCTGTCCTTCCAGTTTTACTTTTTGGTTAATGATTTTACTTAAACCAAATTCGGCATTGTATGTATATTCGGGTTTCAGGTTTGGATTGGGCACAATAACCATATCTGCTCTGGAGTCAAATACTTTTGCCATGTCATCAACATTTGGTGCCCTGAATCCGCTTGCACCGGTAAGTGTAAAACGCCATTCATTGCCTGGTAAAAATGTTAATCCAATATTTCCGTTTACTGCTTGATACGTTTGATTCAGATTGTTATAAGGGAATGGAAAAAAGGTTTTATCGTTAAATCTCGATTCAAGAGTAACACGGCTGTATCTGATTCCGTCTGAGAGAATCAGGTGTGGTGTTATTTCCCAGCTGTGGGTAAGATAAGCTGCCATGCTTTGCATGACCGAACCTCCGTTAGGATAGCGTGTATTGGTTGGTAAGGAAGCTTTGCTATTAATATTTTCTTTTATGGCAGATGAACGCACATGATTATAAAATATTTCTGCCCCGTATCTGATTTCATGTGCCCCTAATTCTTTTTCAAAATCAGCATTCAGCGCAGCAATATCCACAATTTCTGTTCTTCTGTTAATGGTATCGCTTCTGAAACGCCTGTCGTGTCGACTTTCTTCTATCTGCTGACTTGATAGGATAATATTGGCCTTGTCGTAAAACCAATTCTGATTGGTTAGGTTAATGGTAAAAGCTCCCATCAACCTCTTCTGCGGACCATAATACCATTCAGCAAATCTGGGTGCTGCGCCAGATGTTTCGGTTAGCCTGTCGTATCGATCAATATTGGAAGAGTTTGATAATTGTAGATTCAACCCAAGTATTACTTTCTTGCTCGCCTTACATGATAATTTTTCAATTAAATCATATTGCATATAACCCGATTGCTTTTGCAGGTTTACATTGGGATTATTAATGGCGCTGTCTTGCCCATTTATGCGTTCAACATAAAATAACCGTTTGCCCCAGTTGCCATAAAACGGATTTCTGTTATTGCCTTGCATTAAATCTTCAAAGCGGCTAATGGTAAAACTACCGGCATACGCCCATTTCTTTTCACCGTATTTTAAATCAATATGGGCTGTTCTTTCACCGCTTGCAGTGGCTTGTCGTACAAATGCATTTGCTGTTATAACATCCTGGTTGCCTTGAGCAAATTGTGGCTGAATGGTGGTTAAATGCATCACACCACCCAGTGCATCGCTGCCATAAACTACAGATCCCGGACCAAACAAAATTTCAGCCCTTTCTAAAGAAGCGTTATCCAGCGTAATAATATTTTGCAGATGTCCGCCACGGTAAATGGCATTGTTCATGCGCACGCCATCAACTACAATTAAAACCTTGTTGGCCTCAAATCCCCTTAGAACCGGACTGCCACCTCCAAGCTGGCTTTTTTGCACAAATACACCTCCTGTGTTTTGCAATAAATCGGCCGTGGTAGACTGATTCATATAGCTGATATCTTTATTTTTGATAATCATGATTTGTCGTGGTACGTCATTCTGTTTTTCTTCAAAACGCGAAGCTGAGATAACCACATCCTGCATCATCAATTGTTTTTCCAATAACTCGCAGGTATAATTTCTTTTTACAAATTCCGGCCAGCTTAGTTGTACCTGATGATAACCGAGAGCACGGATGATAACAGAATCAGTAGGAGCAAGATTACCTAATTCTACTTTCCCATGAATATTGGTTTTAATCACTGCGCTACCTGCAATCAGTTCTGCTTCAACAACTGGTTTAAGTGTAATTTTGTCCCTGATGACAGCCTGCTGTGCAAATACATTTAGGCAAAAGAAATTGGTGATACTAATGATGATGAATGATATTCTTTTCATATTGGTATGGCTCAGCTCATTCAAAAAAATAAATAGAAGTATTGAATTCAAACAAGCAATATGATAAAATTTTAATAATTCGGAAGGGTTATTTTTTTCTTGCTATATTCGGCTCATGCAAATTAATCTGCTTTCTTCACATCATTCATTGTTGCATCAGTTTGTAGCTGAATTACGAGATTTACAGGTTCAGAAAGACCGCATGCGGTTTAGAAAAAATATTGAACGAATAGGCCAAATTATGGCTTATGAAGTAAGCAGGCAGCTGCCATGGAAAGAGCAAATCATTCAAACTCCTTTAGGTTCTCATACATCACAGGTCTTGGCAGAGCAGCCAGTTTTGGCAACCATCTTAAGGGCAGGCTTAAGCATGCATCAGGGTGTGTTAGATTATTTTGATAAAGCAGATTGTGCGTTTATCTCTGCTTACCGAAAACACCATGATGACCATTCTTTTGAAATTGTGGTTGAGTACTTAGCCTCACCGGATATTGATAAGCGCATTTTGTTGCTTATTGATCCCATGCTCGCTACCGGACAGTCTATTGAATTAACTTATCAGGCATTACTTAAACGTGGTATACCAAAGGAATTACATGTGCTGAGTCTCATTGCCTCAAAGGCGGGCGTGACCTACCTGCAGGAGAAATTACCTAACGCTACACTTTGGATTGCAGATATGGATGACGCATTAAATGATGATGGATATATTATTCCGGGTCTTGGAGATGCAGGTGATTTAAGTTACGGAGAAAAACTTTAGTAGTACTACTTTCTGCCTCAAATAAAAAAGGCCTCTCTATTGGAGAAGCCTTGTCTGTATTAAATGTCTAGATTATTTAGGTACGTTCTTATCAGCATTGCTTGCATTCATATCAGGTTTTTTGCTGTTTAGTTCATCATCAATCGACATTTCATAATTCAGGAAACTGTTCTGTCCGCAAACCCAACCCTGTCCTTCACCTGTAAAAAATACTTTGGTTAAAATAGCGTTGGTAAATTTTCCTGTATTGCAGGCACTCCAATTTTTTCCTTCTAAACAAAACATGCTTCCTTTATCACCAACTGCCCATGCTTTTTTGTCATTCAATGCATAAACACTTCTTAGTCTGAGACCTTCAGAGCCATTTACCTGCATCTTATTCCATATGCCATTTTCATAAACAAGGAAAGTCCCGTTTTCTCCAACGGCAAATCCATAGGTTTCATCAACCATGGATACAGATCTTAGTTTGCTAATGGTGGGTGTTCCCATTTTGCTCCATTTACCATTTTCATATTGCAGTATTATTCCATTTTCACCAACAGCAAATCCTTTGTTATTTACAAATTGAACGCTATATAATTGTTCATTCACTCCTTCACAGCTTGTTTTGCGCCACTTTTTACCATCAAAGTAATAAATATGCTGACCATCAGCGACTGCCCAGGCGCTTGTTTTTGAAATGGTGTAAACGCTTCTTAAATCAATAAGTACTTTATTGTCTTTACTAATATCTTTTTTGTCAATCTCTACGTTTTTAAAATAATTCCAGCTGTTGCTTGCTTTGCTGTATTGATAGAACGTAGCATTCTCTCCAATAATCCAACCATTTGTATCAGCAGACATACTGATACCGTAAAAAGCTGAAGCAGCTTGATTGGGTGCAGATTGCTTTTTCCATGAAATGCCATCAAATATTAAAATAGTAGAACGATCACCAACAGCAAATCCAAAATTTGGATTTAGGAATTGCAGGTCGTTGAAATAGGTGTTATGGGCATGAACATCATCAATATTTGCTATGGCATCGTTCCATTGTGCCTGCGCCTGGAATTGAATTGTAATGAGGGCTGCAGTAATGGCTTTTGTAATGAATGAGATTCCTGATTTCATGGTCCCAAACTTACCCTTTGCTGCAGTTGAAATTGATACAAACTAGTTCACATCTGTGAATAACTTGCTTAGTATGTGTTTATGAGGTGTTTTACTCAGATTATTTTTTTGTAAACCCGTGAAAGTCTTATTTTTTCTGTGTTATACAGATTAGTTGATATTTATTGCAACTACCTCGTACGCATTTATTTTATCCATTTTTAATTCAGTGGCCTCATGGCTGTCCGATGGATTGAACATCGGAATAAACTTTGCACCCCAAACCAATTCTTCTGCATGGTATGAATGCCGTGTGTAGACTACCTGCGAGTAGGTATCATCAAATGCCTTAAACGTAAATACAAATTCACCCTGTAATTGAATCAATTCCGTTTCTGATAGTTCAAACAAGGGGCTTTGTTCCGTGATGGGATGCACTACGGTCCAGCTTAACGGTAAGCCTGTTATGCGGTTTCTTTCCAGCTCCAGGTTCATATATCTGCGCATGCCTGTCTCTGTTTCAATAAAACTAAACATCAGAGAAATTTCACATTCCACCAATTGATTATCGCGTGCATTGGCAATTCTAAACATTAAAGCATTTATCTCTTTATACGGAGCTATAAGTGCAACATTGCTGTAGGCAAGCTTAGCCCTAGGTCTGGCAAAACGTGCAAAAACAAGTCCGGTAAGCAATGCTGCCAGAATCGTGCCTGCAAGCGCCTCGAATGCTGCAACGCCACCTGCCATATTACCGAGCGGGTTAATACGACCATAACCAACCGTTGAAAATGTCTGACAACTGAATGTGAATACTTCAAACCAGATATCTTGTGCTTGAGTGTGCACAATACCCTGCAACTGCTCAATCCCTATGAGCATATATGCGATAGTAAATGCGCAATTGATTAAAATAAAACCTGCAATAACAATAGTATTGAAAAGCCACCACGGCATCCTGATTAAATCATGATATAAATTAACCCGCTCTGAAAAAGGCAAACCCTTCCTAATCACATTGAACGTGCCATCATGATTTACCAGCCTGCTGCCTTGCGTGCTGGCAGCATTGCCAAACCCGGTATCGGGGTTAAATTTAAATCGTTTAGTCCAGCCGGGTTTAAGCATAGAATCGTGTGTTATGAGAAGCAAATCTACAATTTTGCTTTTCATTCCTATTATGGTAATATTGACACATGGAAAAGCAATACTATGCACATGAGTCGGCCATAATCGATGATGGCTGTACCATTGGAAAAGGGTCTAAAATCTGGCACTTCTCTCATATCATGCCCAATTGTGTGTTGGGCGAAAACTGCAATATCGGACAAAATGTTGTGGTGTCTCCGGAGGTTATTCTGGGTAACAATGTTAAGGTACAAAACAATGTTTCTATCTACACCGGTGTAACCTGTGCCGATGATGTTTTTCTTGGGCCCTCATGCGTGTTTACCAATGTTACCAATCCGCGCAGTGGTGTGAACCGAAGAGGCCAGTATGCCAAAACGCATGTTGGCAAAGGTGCATCCATTGGTGCAAATGCCACCATTGTATGCGGACATGATATTGGTGAGTTTGCCTTTATTGGTGCGGGTGCCGTTGTTACCAAAAATGTGCCTGCCTATGCCTTGCTGGTAGGTAATCCGGCTAGGCAAATAGGATGGATGAGTGAATATGGCCAACGCCTGCAGTTTGATGAAACCGGCAAAGCTACCTGCGCAGAAAGTGGCCAGGTTTATGAACTGCAAAACGGTCAGGTGAAACGCATCAGCTAATGACAACAAAATACATAATACAAAAAAATCCGTTTGTGGTGCCAACTACAGATGGAAAATTGATCGAAGAGCATTATGGTCGGGTGGCAACTGCTGATACCGGTTTTTCAGTGGCACACATGGTTGCTCCCCCAGGCTGGTCAGAGCCTTTTCAAACTCCCCAGTTCGATGAGGTTACCATTGTTATCAAGGGTAAGAAACTAATTGAAGTGGATGAAGAACAATTGGTGCTCCATGCTGGAGAAACCATCCTAATTAAAAAAGGTACTCGTGTTCGCTATTCTAATCCGTTTGAAGAGCCAACTGAATACTGGAGTTTATGTGTGCCTGCATTTTCAATTGAAGGTGTAAACCGAGAGTAGATGCACAAACGGGTTTTGCTTCTTATGGCCCTAATAGCTTGCTTTGCCGCAGGAAACGGCTGGGGCTTTTATGGTCACCGCATGATTAATCGTTTGGCAGTTTTTACCTTGCCCCAACAATTACTTGGTTTTTATAAAAAGCATATCGAGTTTGTTACAGAACATGCGCCCGATGCTGATAGAAGACGCTATGGAGATCCGGAGGAAGCTTGCCGACATTACATTGATTTAGATGTATATGAGAAATGTGCTCCAGTTGATACTGTTCCTAAATTCTGGAAAGATGCTGTAGCCAAATACTCGGAGGATACACTGAAAGCCTATGGTATTGTTCCGTGGCATATTCAGGTGATGAAGTATAGACTTACGCAGGCATTTAAAGATAAGGACGTAAATCGCATTTTACGAGCTTCTGCCGATATCGGACATTATATTGCAGATGCGCATGTGCCCCTGCACGCCACACAAAACTATAACGGACAAATGACCAACCAGCATGGTATCCATGCATTCTGGGAATCTCGTTTACCCGAACTGTTTGCAGGTGAGTATGATTTTTTTGTTGGTCGCGCAACATATATTGATGATGTGCTGGCCGCTGCATGGCAAGCCAGTGAAAGCAGTTTTGCAGCTAAAGATTCTGTATTGAATTTTGAACGTCAGTTAAGCAAACAATTTTCGCCTGATAATAAATATACCTACGAGCAGAAAGGACAAACACAAGTGCGTGCATTTTCAAGAGCTTATTCAGCCGCCTATCATGATATGCTGCCCGGACAAGTTGAGCGAAGAATGCGTGCTTCTGTTTGGCTGGTTGGCTCGGTATGGTATACCGCATGGGTTGATGCAGGCCAGCCTGATTTAGGTGAGATGACGAATGAAAGCAAACCTATGACGGATGATGAGCGCAAACAACTCATTGAAGAAAATAAAAAACTAACCGAACAAAAAATGATTGGCCGACAGGAAGATTGATTAGGTTAATTCTTTGAGTTTTTCCTGTAACGCAAATAATTCATCACGCAAACGCGCTGCTTCAATAAATTCCATATCCCTGGCAGCTTTCATCATTCGTTTTTCTGTTTCCTGAACGGCCTTTTGTAATTGCTCTTTATCCATGTATTGCACAATCGGGTCGGCTGCCATGGTTACTTCCTCAGGTTCTGCATAGAAATGAGTTTCTGCTTGTAGCTTGGCATCTGCTACGCTGGTTTGTTTCATGATTTCATCCTTGCTCTTTATAACAGTTCGAGGCGTGATACCATGTTTCAGGTTATATGCTAGCTGCTTCTCTCGCTTACGTTCATTGTCTTCCAATGTTTTTCTAATGCTCTCTGTTATATGATCGGCATATAAAATTACCTTTCCTCTTTCATTTCTTGCTGCACGGCCAATGGTTTGTATGAGTGAACTTTCACTTCTTAAAAATCCTTCTTTGTCTGCATCCATAATGGCCACAAATGAAACTTCAGGCAAATCTAGTCCCTCACGTAATAAGTTCACACCAATTAATACATCAAATTTTCCAAGTCGCAAATCGCGTAAAATTTCAACCCGGTCAAGTGTTTTTACTTCACTGTGTATATATCGGCATTTAATGTTTAACCGCGCCAAGTATTTGGTTAATTCTTCTGCCATACGTTTGGTAAGGGTGGTAACCAAAACACGGTCGCCCATTTTTATGCGCTCATCAATTTCATCCATCAAATCATCTACCTGATTGATGCATGGCCTGATTTCAATAACCGGATCAAGTAACCCCGTGGGTCTGATAATTTGCTCTACCACCACACCCTCTGATTCCCTGATTTCATAATCGGCCGGTGTTGCACTAACATATATCGTTTGTCCAACCAATGCCTCAAATTCATTAAATGTTAGCGGACGGTTATCCAATGCAGATGGCAGCCTGAAACCATATTCCACCAGGTTTTCCTTGCGTGAGCGGTCGCCTCCATACATGCCTCGCACCTGCGGAATGGTAACATGGCTTTCATCCACAACCAACATAAAATCCTTAGGAAAATAATCAAGCAGGCAGAAAGGTCTTTCACCGGGTTTTCTTCTGTCCATATATCGGCTGTAATTTTCAATGCCGTTGCAATAACCCAATTCACGCATCATCTCCAGATCAAAATTGGTTCGCTCTTCCAAACGTTTGGCTTCCAAAAATTTTCCCAGCGATTTAAAATATTCAATTTGTGCCACCAAATCATCCTGAATATCCCTAATGCTTTGCTGCAATTGCTCTTTTGGTGTAACATAGATATTGGCAGGAAATATGGCTATATCCTGCAATGTTTCTTGTCTCGTGCCGCTTACCGGATCAATCATTTGCAATTCCTCTATTTCATTTCCGAAAAACAGGATACGAAAAGCAAAATCGGCATAAGCCGGATATACATCTACCGCATCACCTTTTACACGAAAGGTGGCACGTTTAAAATCGGCCGTGGTGCGTGAGTAAAGTGAATCAACCAATGCATAGAGCAGTGCATTGCGCGCTATCTTTTGTCCTTTGTGTAAACGAATAATGCTACTTTCATAATCTTTTGGATTACCTGCACCATAAATGCAACTCACCGAAGCCACCACTATTACATCACGTCTTCCGGATAGGAGAGAAGATGTTGTTTTTAAACGCATCTTCTCAATCTCTTCATTAATGTTTAAATCCTTTTCAATATAGGTATTAGATTGTGGTATAAATGCTTCGGGCTGATAGTAATCATAATATGATACAAAGTACTCTACCGCATTCTCCGGAAAAAATTGTTTAAACTCTCCGTATAGTTGTGCAACCAGTGTTTTGTTATGGCTGATGATAAGCGTGGGCCGCTGCACCTTCGCAATTACATTTGCAACCGTAAATGTTTTACCTGAACCTGTTACACCAAGCAGTACCTGGGCCTTATCTCCACGCTTCACACCTTCCGTTAGCGCACGAATGGCTTCCGGCTGATCTCCTGTTGGCTGATACTCTGACGTGAGTTTAAAATTCATGCCGCTAAGGTAGGTTGATGCTATGATTATTGTGATAAAAATTCAATAATAAATTAATGATATGCATTCAAAAGCATCCTGAATAACGGTATATATTGATTGACAATTAGGTGTGATTGAACAAGAATTTTTAAGAGAAATATAATGCTTATGCTGCCCATTTAGCAGTGATTTTAACGTAAGCGTTTTTATATGGTAAATATTTAACCGTATTTCGTTTACCCATTTTTATGAACCGAAACGAAAAGATTTTACTCCTGACACTGGCTGCGATTAACTTTACCAATATCATGGATTTTATGATCATGATGCCACTGGGTCCTCAGCTCATGCGCCTGTTTCAAATCACGCCTCAACAGTTTGGTTCACTGGTTTCTTCCTATACCATCAGTGCCGGAGTATCCGGTTTATTTACCGCCTTTATCATTGATAAATTCGACCGTAAGAAATTTTTGCAGGTATTGTATGTAGGTTTTTTAATTGGTACACTCGCCTGCGGACTCGCCAATAGTTATGCTTTGTTGATGTTGGCCCGCATCTTCACCGGTTTGTTTGGAGGGGTACTTGGTGCCGTGATACTTTCTATCGTGGGTGATACCATTCCGTTTGAAAGAAGAGGCCAGGCTATGGGCATGATTATGGCCGGTTTTTCTGCAGCCTCTGTTTTTGGCGTGCCATTTGGCTTATTCATAGCCACCAAAATGGGCTGGCAGGCGCCATTTATTTTCTTGAGTGTGCTGGCCCTTCCTTTGTCTTACCTTATTTGGCGGTTTGTTCCTGCAGTTAACGCACACCTTAATAATGAAAAACAGGATATACGTCAGATCATCCAAAGCCTGCTTGCCAATACCAATCAGCGCAAAGCCATTACCCTGATGATGGTGCTTATGTACGGCCATTTCAGCATTATCCCGTTTTTGAGTCCGTATATGGTAGCCAACGTGGGTTTTATGGAAAGTGAACTTACCTATATTTACCTGATTGGCGGTGCCTTTAATATTTTTACCGGACCCATCATCGGAAAATTATCCGACAGGCTGGGTAAACTAAAGGTGTATACGCTGTTTGTGGTTTTATGCACGCTTCCTGTTTTTGCCATCACCCAAATGCCGCAGGTGGCACTGTGGGTGGCATTAATTGCTACCACCTTCTTTTTCATTTTATCAGGCGGCCGTTTTATTCCTGCGCAGGCAATGGTTTCAGAAACGGTGCAACCACAAATGCGTGGCAGTTTTATGAGCATCCTTTCAAGTATGCAGCAATTATCGGCCGGAGTTGCGGCATATATTTCAGGGCTTATTATTTCTAAAGATCCCGCAAGCGGACACATGCTGCATTATGATATTATTGGCTATATCTCCATTGCCATGACACTGAGCACCATTTTCTTTATCAGGCGCATCAGAAAAGCCAATGGAGAAACCTTTTAGCAAACCTCAATAAACATTATTATTTTGCGGCACTTTAAAAGTGTTTATGCAAAACGATGTAGTAATTATTGGCGGTGGTATTGTAGGATTAGCCAGCGCATGGAATATCCTCAAACAAAATCCTTCACTTAAAGTAGCAGTTCTTGAAAAAGAAGCACAGGTGGCAGCACACCAAACAGGTCACAATAGTGGTGTAATACATTCAGGTATTTATTATAAACCCGGTAGTTTAAAGGCACAAAATTGTATTGGTGGTTATCATATGCTGCTTGAATTTTGCAGGGAGCATGGCATCAGGTTTGATTTGTGCGGAAAACTAATTGTAGCTACCGATGAGTGGGAACTGCCTTTGCTAGAAAACTTATACAAACGCGGACTGGAGAACGGATTGGATAAAATTAACATAGTAGAGCAGGGAAGGTTAAAAGAATATGAACCACACATGCGCGGCATACGCGCCATTCATGTTCCTTATACCGGTATCATTGATTATACCGATGTATCTTTAAAACTGGCTGAACTGATTGAGCAAATGGGTGGACGCATCTATACTTCGCAACAGGCCAGAGATATTAACGTAAAGGCTGATGGTGTTGAGGTGATAACAGACCACGGGGTGCATGCAGCTAAATTGATGATTAATTGTGCCGGATTGTATTGTGATAAAATTGCCGAAATGGCCGGAGAAAAACCGGATACACGCATCATTCCTTTCAGAGGAGAGTATTATATGCTGAAACCTGAAAAGCGCGGCCTGGTAAGAAACCTGATTTACCCGGTGCCCGATCCTAATTTTCCTTTCCTGGGTGTGCACTTTACCCGTATGATTGATGGCGGGGTAGAAGCGGGACCCAATGCGGTGTTTGCCTTTAAACGCGAAGGTTATGAAAAAGCCGATGTTGATTTGGTGGAGTTGTTTGAATCATTAACATGGCCCGGATTTCAGAAGGTGGCAACCAAATACTGGAAAACCGGTGTGGGTGAGTTTTATCGCTCATTTTCTAAAACAGCATTTACCAAAGCACTACAAAAATTTATTCCGGAAGTGCAGGAAGATGATCTCATTCCTGCAGAGGCGGGTGTGCGTGCGCAGGCCTGCGATCGCACCGGTGGTTTGCTTGATGATTTTAAAATCATTGAAAATGACCGCGCCATCCATATTCTCAATGCGCCTTCGCCTGCGGCTACTTCATCATTAAGCATTGGTAAAACCATTGCCAACTTAACGCTAAAGCATTTGTAAGATGATGGTGCATGAAACCCAAATACGTGTGCGTTATGGCGAAACCGATCAGATGGGATATGTATATTATGGCAACTATGCCTTATACTATGAGATGGGTAGAACAGAAGCGTTGCGTGCACTGGGTTTAACTTATAAAGGGTTTGAAGAAATGGGAATCATGATGCCTGTTTCATCCATGAACTGTAAATTTACAAAAGCAGCCAGATATGATGATTTGCTCACCATCAAAACCATCATCAAGGCAATGCCTACGGTTAAAATGGATTTTGATTATGAAATAACCAATGAACAGGGAGAGGTGGTAAATACAGGACAAACCACCCTTGTGTTTATTGATATGAAAACCGGACGTATTACAAGAGCACCCCGGCAACTCATAGAAAAAATGGAGCCATTCTATCATGGCCAGAACAAAGATTAATATATTAAACTCCAGGCCTGTTAAAGCAACCATTGGCTTTTTGCAACGCAGGCAATTCCCCGGATACCCGGATATAAGCTGGTATGCGGTTATTGAGTTTTTTATACGCTGGATAGATAAGCGTGACTTGCATGTACGCGCATCTTCACTTTCTTATACTTTTTTTCTGGCGCTATTCCCATCTGTTGTTTTCTTCTTTACACTCATTGCTTACCTGCCGCTTCACTACAGCACCGATGAAATTTTATTCTTCATAGAAAAACTGGTGCCTGCCAATACCTTCAAAGCCATCAAAAGCACATTAAACGATATCCTGCGCAAGCAGCGTAGCGGACTCTTATCCGTAGGTTTTTTGTTTGCTATTTATTTTTCAACCAATGGGTTTCATTCTTTAATGAATATTTTAAATAAATACAGCAATCAGAAAGAAACACGTAGTTTCTGGAAACAGCGAATGGTGGCCATCATCCTTTCTTTTATTGTATCGGTATCGTTGCTGGTTTCTGTATTGCTTATTACGGTGGGCAATTACTCCATTCAGTTTTTGCATAAACTCAAGTATTTTCCATCCATCATTACCCCTGTATTGTTGTTTTTGCTCAATTACGGATTGGTTATTCTCATCATCCTGTTTTTTGTTTCCTGCATCTATTATTTTGCACCCAGTAAAAGCCGCAGGTGGCGTTTTTTTTCAGCCGGATCGGTATTTGCCTGTATTAGCATTGTGCTCACCACCACACTGTTTTCCATGTATGTAAATGCGTTTAACTCCTACAATAAAATTTACGGCTCCATTGGTGTGCTTATAGTTATTTTGCTGCTCATTTACATCAATACCTATATTCTGCTCATGGGTTTTGAGCTCAATGTGGCCATCGATAAGGTGCTGGAAGAAATAAAGAAAGGACACGTAATCAAAGCCAATCGGGTTGTATTGCTGCGCAATGCGCAAGAGCGTAATGAGGGTAAAGATGACTGGTAATTGTCATTTTATTTTTACTTCAGAACTTTTTTAAACCCAAAGAGTCTTACAGAAGGCTGCATTAATTGAGATAAGACCATTGCCGTCTTCAACTCTTTGCCATAGCGTTTGTTTAGTAAAAAAGAAAAACCGAAAATTGCACCTTCAATGATTCAACAAACAGAAAAAGATAAACCACTTGAATGTCCGGTGCCACACAAGCACCGCTGGCCTTTATTCCGCTGGGTAAAGCGCCTCGGTATTGCCGGTTTCCTGTTTTTCTTAATCAAAGGGCTCCTGTGGTTAATCATTCCCTATCTTATTGCCAAAGGATTTATCAAATAATCCGGCATGAACCGCAAAGAGCGCTATCAGGCTTTTATCGATTATTTTTCCAGGCACCAACCCATTGCTGAAACGGAACTGGATTATGAAAATCCGTATCAGTTGCTGGTAGCTGTGATCCTCTCTGCCCAATGCACCGATAAGCGTGTAAACATGGTTACACCTGCCTTGTTTAAAGCTTACCCTACACCGCAAAAATTAGCCAAAGCAGAACCGGAGGAGGTATTTGATTACATACGCAGCATCAGTTATCCCAACAATAAAAGCAAGCACTTGGTGGGCATGGCCCAAATGCTTATCAAAGATTTTGGCGCAGAGGTGCCGGAGCAGGTAGCAGATTTGGTAAAACTGCCTGGTGTGGGGCGCAAAACGGCCAATGTTATTGCATCGGTTATTTTTAATCAGCCGGCAATGGCGGTAGATACGCATGTGTTTAGGGTATCGGCCCGTTTGGGTTTAACGGTAGGCGCAAAAAATCCATTGCAGGCCGAGCAGCAGCTAATCAAATACATTCCGGCCGAGTATGTACATGTAGCACACCACTGGCTTATTTTACACGGACGCTATACCTGCCTGGCCCGCAACCCCAAGTGCGATAATTGTGCCATAACTGCTATGTGCAAATCTTATCCACGGCTAAAAAAAGCGCAGCTGTAGGTTTTATTTTTTAGGCTGTTTCAGCATTTGCAGTTCAACCCTTAGTTCGCGTAGCATATTCATAATGCTTTGCAAATTCAGTTCATCTTCGGTATGGGCTTTGGTATGAATGCTGCATACAAATTCCCAGGCTTCAAGCACTTCTTCGGCATGTACTTCATACGGATCGTAAAGTTTATTATCAGAGCACAGCAGCAGGCGCTTTTTTTCTTTCAGCTTATTAAATACACGTTTGTATACAATACCATCATTTTGGGTAAGCAATACATAGGTTTGCCCGTTGCGTATATCGCGCAAATCTTCCACAAATCGACCCACCACAAAACTACCATCACCCAGCGGAGGCATGGAATCTCCTTTAATAGGAAATGCACGGTGTTTGCCCGTTGGCACAAACGGCAGTTTCATGCGTTGCAGGCTTTCTATATATTCCGGATCAGCGTAGCCGTTCAGGTAACCTGCAGAGGCTTTCATGCTCACAATTTCAATGGTTTCATTGTTTTGCTCATCAATCATTACCGGAAACAAAACGCGGTTTTTACCAATTTCTATAAATGATTTATTGCCTGAGCGGGAGAGGTCGGTTTTAACCAGCGCATCAATGGGCAGTTTAAAAAAGGAGGCTATTTTAATGAGTGTTTCCAGATTGGGCTCTGAGCGGCCCTCTTCATACGAGCCAATGCGTGAGCGGGTAACGCCAAGCAAATCGGCCAGCTGCTCCTGCGATAAACCTTGTTTAACGCGCAGCACTTTAATATTCTTTGAAAAAACAAACATGCTACAATATTAAGCAATATTTGCTTAAAAAAGTAGCTACTATTGTTTGTCATTTTTTTTCATCATGAACCGGAATATTGTACATATTGATCTGGATACTTTTTTTGTTTCGGTAGAGCGTTTGCAAAACAGCAGGCTCATGGGTAAGCCTGTACTGGTGGGCGGATCGGGCGACAGGGGTGTGGTGGCCAGTTGCAGTTATGAGGCACGGCAATTCGGCATACACTCCGCCATGTCTGTTAAAACAGCCCGGCAACTTTGCCCGGATGCCATTGTGGTGCGTGGCGATTCTGAAAACTATAGCAAATACTCGCAAATGATTACCGAAATCATCAGAGAAGAAGTGCCGCTGTATGAAAAAACTTCTATAGATGAGTTTTATATGGACCTCACCGGTATGGAGCGTTTTTTTGGCTGCTATCAGCTGGCATGTCATATACGTGAGCGGGTAATTAAAGAAACAGGCTTGCCTATATCATTTGCACTCTCATCCAACAAAACGGTTTCTAAGGTAGGAACAGGTGAAGCCAAACCCAATGGCCATAAACAAATTGAACCCGGCACCGAAAAATCTTTTATGGCACCGTTATCTATTAAAAAAATTCCCATGGTGGGCGATAAAACCTATTATTTGTTGCGCAGCATGGGCGTAGAGCGCATACATACCCTGCAGCAAATGCCACCGGAGTTGCTTACGCGTGTGCTGGGCGAGAACGGAGTGGTGATATGGAAAAAAGCAAACGGTCAGGATGATTCGCCTGTTGTTCCCTACTCCGAGCGCAAATCCATTTCAACCGAGCAAACATTTGAAAAAGATACCATTGATGTGCAGATGCTCAAAGCCACGCTGGTAACCATGGCAGAAAAACTGGCTTTTCAGTTGCGTACCGAAGAAAAATTAACCGGCTGCATTTCCATTAAAATCCGTTATGCCGATTTTAATACCTACTCTCAGCAAATGCGCATCCCTTATACCTCTCTGGATCATGTGCTGATTGAAAAAGCCAAAGAAATTTTTGATAAGTTGTATCACAAGCGTATGATGATACGGCTCATTGGCATCAGGCTTAGCCACCTGGTGCACGGCTCACATCAATACCTGTTGTTTGAAAACATGGAAAGGCAAATACAACTCTATGAGGCTATGGATAAAATGCGGCAGCGCTTTGGTAATGATGCAGTGAAAAGAGCAGTTGGCATGGATATCAAGCATCATGATTTTAATGCATTTAAGGGATAGGCACATGGCTTTGCTACAATAAATCCTGTTTGAAAACAGGATTGTGCGCATTAACATTGCACCTGTAAAAAAATAAGCACAACAACATGCGATTTGACAAACATATTTTTATCTGCGCCAACCAGAAAGCCGAAGGCAAAACCTGCTGCGGTGATCAGCGCGGAATGGAGCTGGTAGAAAAATTCAGGGAAGTATTAACCGAGCGCGGATTAAAAGGCAACGTACGCGCACAGCGTGCAGGTTGTTTGGATGCCTGTAAATTTGGTCCGGCACTGGTGGTGTATCCGGAAGGAACCTACTACGGGCATGTAAAGCCTGAAGATGTGGCCACCATTGTTGATGAGCATATCATCAACGGAAAAATAGTTGAGTCGCTGGAGTTAAAGTTTTAATGTATTGATCTTCTATCAGTGGTTTCTATACAGCAGTTTTACGCACCAATCATTCTTCTGCAGGCTACCACAACCTAAGTTGAACAAAATATACAGTTACCCTTTGCTGTGAACAAAGTAGGGGCAGGCTTTCTTAAAAAGCCTTATATATTTGATGCCTATGAAGGTAGGAATCTTTTTTGGTGGCAACTCCCGTGAACGGGAAGTGAGCTTTGCCGGTGGCCGCACGGTTTATGACAATCTTGATAAAACCTTGTTTGAGGCCGTTCCCATTTTTGTGGATAGCTTTAATAATTTCATCCTGCTCGACTGGCATTTTATTTACAAAGGCAGTATACGCGATTTTTATCCGCCTGTTTCAGCTTTAAAATCGGCTAAGTATCCGGTGCAGATTTATGCCGAAAGTATCAAATCTGCTTATCAGGATAATGGCTTGAGCCTGGCTGTTAAACTGGGAAAAGTAATTAAGCCAGATGAACTGAAAGGACTTATTGATTTTGCTTTTCTTGCCCTGCATGGCAATTTTGGCGAGGATGGTACCATACAAGGCTTGCTGGAGTGGTTGCATATTCCTTACAGCGGTTCGGGTATCATGCCTTCGGCATTGGGTATGAACAAGCGCTTGCAAAAAAGTTTAATGAAAGAGGCAGGTATGCATGTGCCCGCTACGTTTAGTTTTTCCAAGCAGGAGTGGTTGCATGGCAACCGCAAAAAGTTGTTTGCTTCGGTTCGCGCATTGTTCAACAATCAATGTGTGGTGAAACCCGCCAATCAGGGTTCATCGGTAGGTGTTTCCGTAATCGCTACCGAGCGTTTTACCGATTTTGAAAAGGCGGTAAACAAATCGTTTTTTATACAGGAAGTTGGGGCGGCCGAATGGAAAAAACTAAACCGTGAAGAAAAAATCAGTTTTGTGCAGAAGCTGTCTGATGTAAAGGAAGGGATTGGTTTGCCTTGCCTGGTTAACGATAAAATAATTTACCATCCGGATGAGTTATTTACCTTGTTTGATAAGCAGCTCACTGCTGCTAAAAAAATTATCCTTGAAGGTTATTACAGCGAAACAGAATGTTTGATAGAGGATTTTATAGAGGGCAGAGAGTTTAGTTGTATCGTGGTGCGCAATACCGATGGCACACCTGTTGCATTGCCGCCCACAGAAATTGTTAAAGGCAAAGAAGTGTTTGATTACCGCAGCAAATATTTGCCCGGCCTTAGCAGAAAAATTACGCCAATAGATTTGCCGGTTGCAGATATTGAACGCATACGCAAAGCTTGTGTGCAGTTGTTCGGGTATTTTGGTTTTCATGTATATGCACGCATTGATGGTTTTATAAACAAAGAGGGCAAGCTGTTTTTAAATGATCCCAATACCACTTCGGGTATGATGCCTTCTTCCTTTTTCTTTCATCAGGCTGCAGAAATCGGATTAAATCCTTCTCAGTTTTTAACGTATATCATTCGTACCTCGCTGGCAGAGCGCGTAGCTTCTTTATCTACACATGTGCATGAACAAGCCTTGTTAAGGCAGCTGGATGCCAAACTGCTTGCAGGTAAAAATAAAAAGAGCAGCAAAAAGCGTGTAGCGGTTTTTATGGGTGGTTACAGCACAGAACGACACATATCCGTTGAAAGCGGACGCAATATTTATGAAAAGCTGGCTTCTTCTGTCAAGTATGCTCCATTCCCTGTTTTTGTTACCGGCAATGATGCAAAACATGAGTTGTATCTCATTCCCGTTAATGTCATGCTCAAGGATAATGCAGATGATATTCGCGAAAAGGTAATGCACTTTAAGCGCTCTCCTGTTATAGAAAAAATTGCAAAAGAGTGCAAAGGTATATTACAGCAATTTGGCAACGATGCTGCATTGAGTGCACCTAAAAAAATCACCTATGCCGAGTTGGCCAAATTAACCGATGCGGTTTTTATTGCCCTGCATGGCAGGCCCGGTGAAGATGGTACCGTGCAGAAGGAATTAAACCGTTTGCGCATACCATACAACGGTTCAGGTGTGGCTAGCTCACAAATAACCATAAACAAGTATGATACCAACGAGCTACTCAAACAAAAAGGTTTTTTGGTAGCCGATCATATGCTGGTGCATGAAGACAAGTGGAAACAGCAACGCGCAAAAGTTATTGAAGCTATTGAGAAAATTGGATATCCGCTTATTGCCAAACCTGCCGATGATGGTTGCAGTAGTGCAGTTAAAAAAATTAAAACCAGGGAAGATTTGATAAATTATGCCGATGGCGTTTTCAGAAGTTCACTTGCCATCAGTCCTCAACTGGCAGCGCGTTTAAAGCTAAAACCCAAAGAAGAGTTTCCTAAGAAATCTTATTTTTTGATTGAGCGTTTTGTTGAGAAGGGTAACAAGGCCATACACTTTTTGGAAGTAACCGGTGGCATGCTTACGCATTATCAGAACAACCAGTTGTTGTTCGAAACCTTTGAACCCAGCGAAACACTGGCCGAAGGTGAAGTGCTGAGTTTGGAAGAAAAATTCCTGGCAGGGCAGGGGCAAAACATTACACCGGCCCGTTATGCCAAAACACCTGCTGCACAAAAACTCATTAGCAAACAGGTGCAGCAAACATTAATGAAGGGTGCCAAAGTTTTGGGGGTAGAAGGATATTGCCGCATTGATGCATTTGTGCGCGTGATGCCGAAAAATAAAGTTGAGGTAGTGTTTATTGAAGTTAACTCATTACCGGGTATGACTCCGGCTACGGCCATCTTTCATCAGTGTGCCTTAAACGGATACAAGCCTTACGAGTTTATTGACCGCATATTGGAATTTGGCACAGCACGCACCCGTAAAAATAAAGTGAGTTAATACAGCACCTGGCCGCATGTTGCAAAGCATGCGGGTAAAGGCCTCTTTGGTTTATACAAAACGCGGATCGGTTTCCATTACATGTCCGCAGTTTTTGCAGGTGCGCAATTCTTCCGAAGCATAATACTCCTTAAAGCGCGGCAAGAAATCTTTTTCAATATTGTGCAACTCAAAATAAGTTTCATGCAAGGTGTTGTTGCATTTTTCACAATACCATTGTAGTCCATCGGTGTATCCTTTGCCTTCGCGCACGCGCTCAATCACCAGTCCAATGGAGCCTTCGCTGCGCACGGGTGAGTGTGGTGTTTTAGCCGGGCATAAAAACATATCTCCGGGGCCCAGTGCAACGTGCTCTACCTTGCCGTCAACCTGAATTCTAACATCAATCGTGCCTTCCAGCTGATAGAACAGTTCTTCTGTTTCGTTGTAATGAAAATCTTTTCTGGCATTGGGTCCGCCTACAATCATCACAATATAATCCGTTCCTTCGGGATACAGATTTTTGTTGGCCACAGGTGGTTTTAATAAATGGCGGTTCTCATCTATCCATTTTTTCAGGTTAAAGGCTGCGCGTATCATAATGCATGCTTATTTATGTTGCCAAGTTAATAAAATTATCAAAGTATCAAGTTAATGCTTCTGTGCTTTCTTCAAAGGCCACGCCATAAGTTCGGAGTTCATCCAGTATGGGTTCATACAATTCTGCCTGCAGGGGCAGCTGCACACCTGTTAGTTTAATATTGCCCTGTAATACTTGTTTGGCAGCCATACCCAAAGGCAGGCCAACCGTTTTAGACATTGCTGTATAGATTTCATCTTCGCCTTTCACCATCAGGTTGCAGGTAATGCGGTAATCTTTTTTACCAATACGGTATTCAATCCGGTGCTGCATCACAATCATATCCAGTTCACCTTTTTGTAGTTTCCATTTTTGCTGCAGCAGCCACTGCAAAATTTGTGCTGGTGTGCCTTCATTCAGTTTTATCATTTCCTCATCAAACAAACCCAGCCATTGCAATTGTTTAAATGCTTCATCGGTTGTTTGGATGCCCAGAAAATCTGCAACCCTTTGCTCCAGTTGTGCCAGGTTGTTTCCGGGTGTAAAGGCACTGGTAAATTTGCGGTAGCTTAATTTAGATGCATCCGTGATGGTGAATGAATCATCGGTGAGTCCAAGTTTAATAAGCATATTCCAGGCATGGCTGTATCCTTTTCTTCGAAGCGTTCCGCGCAATACGGTGTGTGCGGTTTCAATGCCATATGGTTTAATATAACCCAAACTATCACGATTGGCATATGACTCAAATGCTTCATTATTCATATACACCGGTTCTGTTTGGGTAAAGATGCGCGCCTGCGGAATAAACTTCAGTTCATGCTGCTCCAGATACTTGGCTGTTGTCTGCCCTGCCAGCACCACATTGCGTGGGTTCCATGTAAATTTATAATGCCATGGATTGGTATCATATTCCGGTGCAACCAGTCCACCGCAAAAAGATTTAAAAGAGGTAATTTCTGCACCAACGCCTTGCAGCCTGTGTATAACTTGCATAGCCGAAAGGTGATCAATGCCGGGGTCGAGTCCGCATTCATTTAAAAACAATACGCCTGCTTTCACCGCTTCCACATGCAGGTGGTGCATTTCTTCTGAAATATATGAGGCGGTAATGAGGTGTATTTTGTGCTTTAAACAAACCCTGGCCACAATGATATGCATGGCAGGCGGCAATAAGGAAATAACCAGGTGATGCGTTGCCACCAGCTGATCAAGTTCAAAGGCATCTGATACATTTAAACCAATGGCTGCAGTGTTTGGGAGGTTACCTGTTTTTCTTTCAGCAGCACTTTTATCTGCATCTGCAACGCTGATAAACCAGTTTTCCTGCTGCGCATGAGCTGTAAGATATTTAATGAGGTATGAAGCAGAAAGCCCTGCTCCCAGAACTAAAATTTTTTTCATTTACCGGAAATATAACACACGCGAAACTACACAATACTGAATAATTTTTATTATCATTGAATAGATGGAAGAAATCAGAAGAGAATCGGTTGTAAAACGATATGCAAGTTATGCTGAGCTTAGCCATGAAGATGTGGCTTTGCTTAAAGAGGCAAAGGAGGCGGTGCATAACAGTTATGCTCCATACTCTCAATTTTATGTGGGTTGTGCATTGCTGCTGCAAAACGGTGTTGTTATTAAAGGAAGCAATCAGGAAAATATTGCTTATCCCAGCGGGTTGTGTGCCGAGCGTGTGGCTATTTTCCATGCAGGTGCTACCTATCCGGATGTGCCGGTGATGGCAATGGCCATTACGGTTAAAGCAGAACATTTTGAAGTAAAGGAACCCATTATGAGTTGCGGTGCATGCCTGCAAAGCATGAGTGAATATGAATTTAAATTCAATCAACCCATACGCATTATTTTGCAGGGTGAAACGGGCGATGTATGGATAGCCGAAGGTTTGCGCACGTTTATGCCTTTTATGTTCTGGCTTGATGAGTTAAAGAAATAATCCATGATTATTCGGGCAAACCTCGTAGATATTGCATCCGCAACAATATTTGGTGCAGAGGTAAGTATCGAAAACGGCATCATTCATGCCATTACCCCAACCAACCAAACATACACCCAATACATCCTACCGGGTTTTATTGATGCGCACGTGCACATTGAAAGTTCATTGCTGGTGCCATCTGAATTTGCGCGCATGGCAGTATTGCATGGTACGGTAGCAACCGTAAGCGATCCGCATGAAATTGCCAATGTATGTGGTTTGGCCGGTGTGGAGTTTATGATGCAGAATGGCAAACAGGTTCCGTTTCATTTCTTTTTTGGTGCACCCGGTTGTGTGCCTGCCACACCCTTTGAAACTGCCGGTGCCTGTCTTTCTGCTGCCGATGTTGAAGCGCTGCTGAAACGGGATGATATCCGCTATTTATCTGAGATGATGAATTTTCCGGGAGTATTGCAGGATGACGCAGAGGTGTTGCGCAAAATGGCTGCTGCACATGAGCTGGGTAAACCTATTGACGGGCATGCACCGGGGCTGAGGGGCGATGCGCTTAAAAAATATTTGGCTGCCGGAATCTCCACCGATCATGAATGTTTTACCCTTGAAGAGGCAGAAGAAAAATTAAAACTGGGCATGAAGGTGCTCATCAGAGAGGGGAGTGCTGCACGCAATTTTGATGCATTGATTCCGCTACTGGATGCGTACCATGAGCAACTCATGTTTTGCAGTGATGATAAACACCCCGATTCACTTGCACTGGGACATATCAACCAACTGGTGGCACGTGCACTGGCTGCCGGTTGCAATTTTTTTAAAACCCTGCAGGTGGCTTGCATCAATCCGGTTCTGCATTATCAGTTGCCTGTGGGCTTACTTCAGGTTGGTCATCCTGCCGATTTTATTCTTACCTCCGATATTAAAAACTTTACGGTTGATGAAACCTATATCCGCGGCAATTGTGTAGCAAAAAAAGGCAAAACCCTTATTGCTTCTGTGCCGGTTGAGCCCATCAATCATTTCTCATGCAGTGCTAAACGTGTTTCTGATTTTGTATTGCAACCTAAGCCGCAGCAAGCGGTAATGGTTTGTTTGGATGGGCAGCTCATTACAGAAAAAATATGGGTGCAGGCAGCCAATTGTGTACCTGAACAGGATATATTAGCAATAGCTGTTGTAAACCGTTATGCAGATGCACCGGTGGCTTGTAGCTTTATTAAAAATATGGGCATTAAAAGCGGTGCCTTTGCTTCATCTGTTGCGCATGATAGCCACAATATAGTGGTGGTGGGAGTAGATGCTGAAAGTATGTGCAGGGCAGTGAATCTGCTTATTAATGCAACAGGTGGATTGAGCGCAGTAAATACAGCTGAGGAAATGGTATTGCCGCTGCCTGTGGCAGGTTTAATGAGTGCAGCTGATGCATGGCAGGTGGAGCAGGATTATACCCGCCTTGATTTAATGGTGAAACAGATGGGTTCAGGTTTGCGGGCACCATTTATGAGTTTATCCTTTATGGCACTTTTGGTTATTCCACACCTTAAACTAGGTGATAAAGGATTATTTGATGGAGATACATTTACATTTGTTTCTTAATAAACCAACCTATGAAAACAATTGAAGCATTAGAACAACGCTTGTTTACCCATGCCATTGATTTGCTGGGTAACCTGCAGCCTGATACCAAGCCCCTATGGGGCCAGATGGATGCACAACGCATGGTAGAACATTTGTCGTTGGGTTTGCGTATTTCCAATGGTGTAATTGATTTAACCATATTAAATGGAGATGAAGCACGCGCCCTTAAAATGAAAAAGATTTCATTGCTTAGTGATAGGCCCTTACCCAAGGGTTTTCAAAATCCGGTGATGCCTGCAGAGCCTATGCCATATGAAACCGCAAATTTGCAGGAAGCCATCAACTTACTCAAAGAAAACTTGCACGCATGTAAACAATATTTTGCGCAAGCCGGAGCAGATGCCACCCGCATTCACAATTTGTTTGGGCCACTAACTTATCAGGAGTGGTTGTTGTTTCACCACAAGCATTTCTCTCACCACTTTTCTCAATTCGGGTTAATTAGCGAAGGTTCGTTTTTATAACAGGCCGGTTAAATCTTTTGTACCAATTGGGCGTTTCACCGTAAAGCCTTCACCATATTGCGTGCCAATTAATCGGCCAAACTGAAGCGCACGGCCTTCCAGAAAATCAAAAAAATCTTTGCCTGAAATAGCCGATTCCGGTTCCTGCGAGTCCGGGTTGTAAAACTGACTGCCAAATGCTTTAATGCATTTAAGTTTGGTTTTAAAATATGGCGTAATGTCAACAATCATATCAGGTTTGGTCCAGTAGTCTTGTATGTAATGATAAATGGCTTTAGGCCTCCATGCATCCTGCTCTTGTCCTTTGTAAATGGTTTCTATTTTTCTTAAGCCCGATAAAAAACAAGCCTCCTGTATCAAATCCCCTGCCTTGCCATGATCGGTGTGGCGGTCAAATTCAGCGTTGCACAATACAATATCGGGCTGGTATTTCCTGATCATTTCTATGGCTTTAAGCAGGTGGTGTTCATCTTTCACAAAAAAACCATCTCTAAAACCCAGGTTCTCTCTAATATTAATGCCCATCAGGGCTGATGATTCGGCCGCTTCTTTTAATCTCAGTTCGGCATTGCCGCGTGTGCCCAGTTCTCCTTTGGTCAGGTCTACAATACCCACTTTTTTACCTGCAGCAATATGCGCAAGCAAGGTGCCGGAGGCAGCCAGTTCAATATCATCCGGATGAGCGGCAAAAGCCAATATGTCAAGTTTTATCATACCTTGTTGTTGAAAGCGTTGCGAAAGTAAGCAACTAATTGCGCTTAGCCGCAATGCTGCTGCTAAAATGTGTTTGTGCAGGTGTTGGGCCTACAGGTTTGCTTCAATAACTTTCTTAACCTTAACCGACTCCGGTCTGGTAAAGGAGTAAAAAAAGTCAACCATCCTGCCGTTGCGGTTCATCAGGTATTTATGAAAATTCCATTTAGGGTAACCGTTGCTTCTGGTGTTTAATTTCTTATCGGCCAAAAAAGTAAATAGCGGGTGCGCAGCTACTCCTTTCACATGTATTTTTTGCGTAATCAAAAAGCTAATATCATAATTGGTTTTACAAAACGCCTGTATGCCTTCATTACTCAGCGGTTCTTGCTTGCCAAAATCATTACTTGGGCACGCTATAATTTCCAAACCACGGTGGTTGTATAGTTTATACAAGTTTTCCAGTTCTTTTAGTTGGGGCGCAAAGCCACATCCGGAGGCGATGTTTACAACCAGCAGCAATTTGCCTTTAAATTCAGATAGCTTCTTTACCTCACCGCTCATGGTTGTTACCTCAAACTGGTATAAAGAAGGTTCTAAAGTTGTTTGGCTCATATTACCTTAAACAAACTTTTTGGTAAAAAGATTTGACGCCCGCAAGCCTGTCGCACCTAGGGGAATAAGTTTGCTGCTACAATTGCCAGTTAACGGGCGTAAGTTGGTTTGCCTGCAAATAGGCATTGCATGCACTAAAGTGTTTACATCCAAAAAATGCGCCCCTGGCCAAAGGCGAAGGATGCGCTGCCTTTAATACCAAATGCCTGGAACCATCAATCAGGGTTTGTTTGCTTTGCGCATATTTGCCCCACAGCATAAATACCAGATGTGTTTGTGTGTGCGATAAGGTTTCAATCATTTTATCCGTAAAGGTTTCCCACCCTTTGTTTTGATGAGAGCCTGCCTGGCCCGCCCTTACCGTTAAGGTAGCATTTAGCAACAATACGCCCTGATCTGCCCATTTACTTAAATTTCCTGAGGCAGGAATGCTGCAACCCAAATCGGTTTTTAGTTCTTTAAAAATATTTTGCAAAGAGGGTGGGATGTGTATGCCATCATTTACGCTAAAACACAACCCGTGCGCCTGCCCGGGTCCATGGTATGGGTCCTGGCCCAGTATCACTGCTTTTATACGGTTTACCGGTGTATGGTTTAATGCAGCAAAAATCTGAGAGCCGGGTGGGTATATGGTATAGCCCTGCGCTTTTTCATCCAGTAAAAATTGTTTCAATTGTTTAAAGTACGGCTTGTCAAATTCATCAGCCAGCAGTTGCTTCCAGCTTTCATCCAATTTTATCTGATTGTTCATGCAGGGAGAAAGAATGAGTTTTATATATTTGATTAAGCAAGTAAACCAATTATGAAGGCAAGATATACTTTTTACCTATTGTTTTTTTCTGCATGGTGCATGGCACAAACTGCAAAAGATTATGCCGTGCAGCTAAAAGCCGTTGTTTCTCCATCCACACCATCTATTACCATTAGCTGGCCTGCTGATACAAGCGGAGTAAACTATATCGTTTACCGCAAAGCTAAAAATACGGTTATATGGGCCAATCTATTGGCTACCTTGCCTAAAACCGCTACGCAATACACAGATAATGCGGTGGCAGCGGGCAGTGCTTATGAGTATTATGTGCGCAGAACCTATAACGTTACTACACGCGTGGCACACGGGTATATCTATGCCGGCATACAATTGCCTGAAACCACAACCAAAGGAAAACTGTTATTGCTGGTTGATGCCAACTATGCGCAACCCCTGGCCGATGAAATTAAAACACTTCAGTTAGATCTGGCTGCCGATGGCTGGGCTGTGCAACGCATGGATATTGCACGCAGCGCCTCCGTAGCTTCTGTAAAAAATATGATTGTGGCTGCACGTGCAGCCGATACCACACTCCATGCTTTGTTTTTACTGGGCAGAATACCCGTGCCATACTCCGGTGGGTTTAAAGCGGTGAGCGGACAAATTTACCCGCCTGACGGGCATCCGGAGCATGGGGGTGCCTGGCCTGCCGATTTATATTATGGCATGATGGAGGAAACTTACTGGACAGATACCGATGTAAATGATACCACACCGCAACGCCCGCAAAATGACAATGTGCCGGGTGATGGCAAGTTTGATCAGATGTATTTATACCCGCAAGAGGTGCAGCTGCAGGTAGGCAGGGTAGACCTTACCAATATGGCCACCTTTGGAAACAATGATACGCTGCGCATGAAACGATACCTAAACCGTGCGCATGATTATAAATATGGCAAACTCACTGTAAACAGGCGTGCGCTGGTTGATGATAATTTCGGGGCCATGAGTGGCGAAGCGTTTGCTGCCTCCGGCTGGCGCAGTTTTGCTACCATGTATGCCGATTCTGTTTTTGCACGCGATTATTTTGCTTCGCTCAAATCCGGCAATTATCAGTTTGCTTATGGCTGCGGTGCGGGCTCCTACACCTCCTGCAGCGGTGTGGGCAATACCGCCAATTATAACAATGATAGCGTAAACGGTATTTTTAGCATGACCTTTGGCAGCTATTTTGGCGATTGGGATGCACCGAATAATTTTTTGCGTGCACCACTGTGTGCGCCCAAGCCTATGCTTGCCAGTATGTGGAGCGGCAGGCCGCACTGGCACCTGCACCACATGGCCCTTGGCGAAAATATTGGCTATGCGGCCAGGCTCACACAAAACAACTATTTATCTGTTGGAGGTGCCGCTGTGTTTGGTTATGTGCATAACAGTGCACCTACGTTTATACATATTGCACTCATGGGCGACCCCTCCCTGCGTTTGCACCCCATGCAAGCACCTGCACAGGTAACGGCCACACCCACGGCCGATTCTATGCAGGTACAATTAAGCTGGGCTGCTGCTGCCAATGCCGAAGGCTATGTGGTGGTGCGCGCCCGTAACCTGTTTGGCCCGTATAAAACTGTGGCACGCATTACTACCACCGATACCGGCTGGACCGACCCTTCACCCGATAATGGCATGAATTATTATATGGTACGTGCCATGCGTTTGGAGCAAACGCCCAGCGGCAGCTACTACAATTTATCATTGGGGGTGCCCGATTCTGCCTTTAGCAAAAGTTTTAATGCAGGGGTGCCTGCGCAGCAGGTGGAAGCTCCTGTGCTAACCGTTTACCCCAACCCCAGCAGCGGGCAGGTATATGTATGGCACAACCACATACCGTTTGCACTTGCAGCCCGGGTATACGACCTGCAGGGCAGGCTGGTGTTAAGCAAACAATTGCAGGCCGATGACAATAGCCTGCATATTGCCCAACCGGGCATTTATATACTAAAGCTTAGCAACGGTGAAACGGAGCAATACAAAAAGATTGTGGTGAGGTAGTTTTAGGTGGAACTTTTGGCGGCTAGGCGAAGGTGTCGATTTTTACCACAAAACTTGATTTGAAAAACTATTGTTTGATTAACCACAAAACTGTCATACGAAGCACAGCCTGTCCCGCTTTAGCGGGAAAACCCCGCCTTTTGGGTAGGTGCTGTTAGGCAATCGTTGCTTTTTTCGTTTCTGTCTGTCATAGTCGTTTTACGTTTTTGTCTTCTGTCTTAAAAGTGCGTTGGCAGAGATTTTTATTTGATTTTTTCTCGGTACCGTGTGTTAGCTTTTGGCATATCTTTTTGTTCGTGTGTCGGCTTAGCTCTTTTGCCCCCGCAGGAACGAGGAGGCAAATGTGCTAAATGTGTGTCGGGACAAAAAGTATGACAAAAATTAAAAGACATACTAAATTCTAATTAAATTATTTGAGTCACTAATATCAATGCCATTCAAGTCAATTTCATTAGGTAAAAATATTTTAAATTTCCCTTTTTTAAATTTCAAATAGTCTTTTATAGTGGCTGCTTTTTGATTTATTATTGATTGAACTACAATATTGTATGGTGATAAATCTCGAATAAGAACCCCTCTGCCTACATTTGTTTCCAAATTAAGAATAGTGAAGAGCTCATCACTATTCAAACGTAGTGCATAAATTAACTCATAAATATTCTGTGAAAGTCTGAGCACATCTATAGGCAAATCTGCTTTAGGCCATAAATCAGTTACAATTTTTTGAATTTCTTTAAGAAGTTTAAATTTTGAATTTTCCTTCGTTAACTCTGGTAATTCAGCAAGACGATCAACACCACTTATTGAAACTTCTGCTTGTTCCAACATTGCCTTTATTTGAAACGCAACCCTTTCACGAGACCAACTAATCTTGTCGGATTTATAAATTAAATCATGTGTTGTAATTGCCCATGCGTGTTGTAAAAAGGTTTTAATCTGTATTTCAAAAGTAATATCGTCTATAGGTTCAGGAGGAAGAAATTCTTCCTTTTTTAGTTTTACATACAATCTTAAATCATCAAAAGGAAATGAGTCGGTATTCTTATGAGTAAAATCTTTTTCTTTAGGGCGCCTTGAAATCTCAGTAAAAAATTTGTGAATTTTCGTAACAGCCACTTCAATTTCATTTGTATTTTCAACGACAATCAGACAACCATAAAAGTCCTCTAGTTTCGTTGGGTCTTCAAATCTTCCTGTCTCAATTTTCAATGCAAAACTTTCAGGTTTTTTAATTCTACTATCAAAAAACCAACTAGACTTAATTTCTTTCTTAATCAAGAAATCAACCTTTTCTTTAAGTTTTGTATTAATTGAAAATTGATCTAGATAAATTTTATCTATAGAGTTGAGTATTTTCATAGGAACTATAAACAGGCATTTCTTAATGCAATCAATCTTTCAGTTCTTTGGCTTAAATCAGTACTAGCCCCTCTTGAATTTTTATAATATTGATAAGGCAAGTTTAGAGCACCATCTGTTGTTTCTTTCATTAGTTCTTCTGCATTTTCTGCATTCGCTAACTTTTCAACGTTCTCCATAAAGTTTTTATACTTACTGGCAAAGTCCTTTGCGGAAGGCAAATGGTCAGTAATAGAGATTAAAGCCCATAGAGTATAGAAATTGTTTGATGTTTTAGCATACGTGGTTATAGTATTATTACAATCTTCCATCGCTGAGAGATATGCTTTTAAATTTTCCTTCTTTTCATTAAAACCTGTTTCATCAAAGTTAACAACGGTTTCTTCTGGACTATCATACTCAGAATATTTATCGTCTAAATAGTCTTGATCAAATCCAACAATCTTCTTTTCTAATATTACAAGTAATAATTCAGATATAAATTGAACGTCCTTCATTCTTTTGGCGCGAGCTTTAGTACTAATTTTGATTTTTTCCCAAAAAGAGTCTTCGGATTCTGTTTCTACTTCTTTGATGAGCCAACCATCAAATTTTGCGTGTCTTAATTCTTGTCTTTGTAAATTAATCGCGTTTCTATTTACACGATCGAAAACTTCATTGACATTGGTGCCTTCAATTTCAATAAAATCAATTACAAATATGTAATCCCAAAATTTCCTTTTTTCATCGCCTTCTAAATCTTTAAACTTTTTACCATCCAATTTGATATCTCCAAAGTTTTTATCAATTGCAATTTCATCCCTAACAAACATCAGAATTGTTTCAAGTCTTTGTTTCCCATCAACTACGTGATAAGTTGAAAATCCCTTATCATCAATGGACCTATGTAAAAACAAAGGAGGGCATGGATAATTTCTAAATATTGTATCAAGAAAAAATCTTCTGTCTTTTGGTGACCATACACTTCTTCTTTGATAGGAAGGATGGAGATCTAACTGTTCATTTCTATATAAATCTAAAAACCAACTTATTGGATGTATTGAGGATTGTCTTCTCATAATGTATATTTTTTACTATTAATTTATCTCGGACCCATAAATCTATCACCGTTAAAGTGAATCATATGTTCTGGCACATCTGCCAACCATACTTCTGTTTCCCAAGCAATATTATTTGAGTGTTTTTTGAATTCAGCGAAATTAGGAAACGCTGTTACATAAATCTTTCCTGCTTTGCAATTCTTTAAAAATTCTTCGAGTTCAACAACTCGTTTTGGAGAAACGGGACCGTGGGAAGTAACCGCTTCAATTAAAAACAACCAGTTTTTCGTGTGGTCATAAATAATAACATCGGGAAGTTTGCTGTGCTGATTTACTGGAATACCTAATTCTTTCAGCATTTTTTCGTCAACGTATAAATCTTTTTTAGCGGTGTCGCCTAAATATAAAACAGAACCTCCATTAGCAAAACGGGCAGCAAAATTGTGAACAATAGCTGCTTGAACTTCATTGTGTTTTCCGGATGATAATTTTAAAGTTTTACCATTGCTGAGTTTAACCGGAATTAAAATCTGTTTCCTTTCTTTTTTATATTTTTTCGATAGATCCCCTTCTTCTAATATGAATTTTTCAACTGCTTTTTTCCAATCTTTCGTTCCAAAAGTTTTAATTGCATCTAATGCGCCTTGTGTCAATGCATAGTGTGCATTTGGGCTGTTTACAGGAAGTTTAGGATTATCAGGATTGTAGTCTGCAATTCTTGCTTGAACAAATTGATGTAATACTTGTCTGCGAAAAGTTTCACGGGAATTAGGAGCATATTCTTTTCCGTAAACTTCGTACACATAAGCCATAATTCCTTTTGAAACTTTCTGACTGGTCCTTGTTGCTTTAATCCATTTATCGCGTGGTTTAATACCACACAACGCTAAAAGCGTATATGCAGAAGTATCATTTTGCTGCGCTGTTGGAAGACCAAGTTCTTTCAAAATCTTTTTTGCTTCGTCTAATTTACTCATATATGCATGTTGAAAGTTCAAATTGTTCAATTACTATTTTGTTTGTGTTTTCAACCGAAAAATCATTTGAAAGAATAATGTTGTTTCCGATTTCTTTTATTGTTTCAAGTTTAGGCAAAGGAATTTCTCTAAGTTCAGTTGCACTTACATTTACGTTTCCGTTAAAAATTCTGAAAAAGGAATCGAAGAGTATACTATTTAACAATGCACATAATCCAACAATTTCATTTCTATCCAAATGACCTTTGGGGCGATAAATATAATTTACCTTATTCTCAACACCGATATATTCTGATTTAATAAAATTACAGAAATATGGAGCTGCAATTAAACGACTCTTATCATCTTTACTGCTGAAACGTCTAAGTAAAATATAATTCTTGTTTGGAATTAAAATTGATTTTGATTCGTTTTCAATTCTTACATATTGTCCTTTTTCAGGCTTTGGAAGAGGCCATTCCAGAATCATTTGTTTTACATTATGCAACCAAAATAAAGGCGCAAGAAATACTGTTCCATTTTGGTAATTCTCTTGAATATATTCTTTGCTTCTAAAGCCTACAACTGGTCCAGTTGATATTTGAATATTGTATTTATTTAAATTGCCGTTCCAGTTTTTGAAAATATTTAAAATTGATTCTTCAAAATCATTGGTCGGCAAATAAAGAATTTTTTCATTAGAACTTAAATCAATCAATACTTTTTGATTGAATGTTTTTGTTTCTGGTGTAAGAATGTCTTTTAGTCCTTGAGATGAAGAAACAACAACATTGTGAGTCGGGTTGTTTTTTTCTTTTCGCTTCCCTTTAATAATCACTGTTTCTTGTAATACTTTGTCTCTGTTAAATGTGTCTTTGCGGGATACGAATAAATGCACATTATCAATTTCAATAATCTTAAAGAAATATTCACGGAACAATTTAAAATAACTTCCCGAAGCATAGCTTCGGGGAGTTATAAAAATTATTTCTCCGTTTTCTTTTAAAAGCTTTGCAGAAACAGCCATAAAAATGGCGTAAATGTTAGGATGCCCATTAACAACAGTCTTAGCAGCAATTGAACGCTTGTCGTCTATTGGTAGTTTAAAATATGGTGGATTAGAAATAATTATGTCAAATGGTTCTGTTTTTTCTGAAAACAGATTTACATTTTCTGAAAGGCAGTTTGCGTTTTCCAAAACAAAGTCCTTAGTATTTATTGAATAATTAAAATCAATCCTTTTTGATTGCAACCATTCTTTTAAATATTCAAGTGATTTTATTGACAACGGAATTAAATCGTTGTCCGTTTCATAAACAATCAATTCTATCGATTGCAAATTCTTATTAGAAACAAGATGTTCTATTAAGGCACAGGTCAAAATTGCTGTTCCGCAACCTGGGTCAAGAATACGCAAAGAAGCGTCTGAGGATTTTGCAAAAGATCCCATCAGCGAAGCAATCTCTCTAGGTGTAAAAAACTGTCCTTTCTCTTTTTTATGTTCCTGATTAACTAATGAAGCATAATAAATCCCTAACCTGTCAGCAAAATGACTAGGAAGCTCGTTAGCTATTAGGTGTAAGGATCTATTATTTATCATTTTTGCTTTTGATGATGTAATTGATTTTTTTTTCGGCTACTTGCATAGCTTTTAATGCGACTTCTTCGCCCCGAACTTCATAAACTAATTTGTCGCTAAAAAATGAAACAAGTAATTCGTTCTCGTCTTTGCCGAAAAATTTTGCAAACCGTTTTACTTGGTCTTTTGTGGGCATTCGTTCGTTTCGCTCAATTTTACTAAGCAAGGCTTGGTCAATTTCTATTTCCGCTGCAACTTGTCTGAGTAAAAGAGATTTCTGCTCTCTCAATTCCCTAATTATTTCGCCTATGCTTTTCAATTTGTATGTATTTGACTTGACATTTAATGTCCAAAAATATTAAAAGAATTTGAATTGTCAATGAATAATTATTAACAATTACGGAGAGAGGGAGTGGCTGAAATTTTTTGGCGTATGTTTTTGATTGTGAGGTAGGCTTTAGCTCTTTTGCAGGTGGTGCGAAGCAAGTTTTTAATATGCGTAATTTTCTCTACGCATATTAAAAACTAACCTGCAAATGTGCTAAAGGAAGCGTGGGTTCAAAAACTATGACAAAAATTGTGTGTCGGCAAAAATCAAATAAAAATCTCTGAAGGGTCGGCTTTTGCTTTTTGTCAACTGTGTCAAATTACCGTGAAATTGCCTGCCGAAGATGTGTCGCCCGTTTTGTTGTCGGGTCTGTTTAGCAATGTTGCCTAACGTTCCCACGCCTTGCGACCGTTGCCGATTGCGTAGCAGAATCTGTCAACCAAGATAAAATATTTTGCGTACATAAATGCTTCATTTTAGCACGTCAACGGCAATGGCGCAAGCACCCATGTAAAAGCAGTAAATTGGTTGCATAAAAATAAATAAAGTTTCACCTGTAGTCTGAGGAGATAAATCAACAGCTACCAAAACAAATGTGATTATGACAACACAACTTACTGCAAGTCCAAAGCTATAC
>CANGVA010000005.1 GCA_947457395.1 Bacteroidota bacterium
TCAGCATTTGCTGGGGATTTTTACTTACTGACAATGGCCTTCGTATACATCATATACTCCTCTTCGCTCGATAAGTTTTATATCGGCAGCACCACTGATTTGGAAGCCAGATTAATGCAGCATAATTCCAGCTTCTTCAAACAATCTTACACTGCCAAAACCAATGACTGGGAGTTATTTTAGCTGTAGTGGACACAACTTTTTGATTTTATATGCTACCCAAATAAAAAAGGCTACCAACCTTTGGTAGCCTTCATAATGGTTTGTAATAAAATCATTCTTCCGTTTTCTTTTTCCTTGTGGCTTTAGGCTTAGCCTCTCCTTCGTTAGATTTTGCCTTTACTGCCTTCTTTGTTTTGGCCGTCTCAGGCTCTTCCTCAACTAGTGTTTCAGCCGATGCAGTAGCTTCCGTTGCTTCCTGCTCTTCTTCCAATAATGTTGTAAAATCAAGAAGATCCTTTAATAATCCATACCAGTTTATGAGTTTTTTTATGTCGCTATCATATACACGTTCACTATCCAGCTGAATAATTTCAACTAAAAAGTTACGCAGTGCCTTTGTATCGTCTTTGGAAGTAGGAACAGGTTTGCCTGATTTTTCTGCCTGATTAATTTTGACCAACACTTCTGCCATTCGCAGGTCTCCTTCAACGGTATACATGGCAATGTCATCCAATACCGAAACCCTGTCTTGAATACTTGTAGGAAAACGTTTTTTTGGCTCTGCAAGGGTTTCCAGAATGAGTCCGTTTTTAGTTCTTCCGATAATTTTGTGTAGACCGCCAACACCGGCAATGGCAACAATCTCTTTTAACTTCATCTTTTCTATTTGGTTTATTGTATGAGGGAGGCAAAAATATACTTTTTTCAATTTGTTCAAACCTTAAGTTTATAAACCTGTAAATCAATAGTTAATAACAGAGTAAGATTAATATGATATTGGGTAAAATGCCTTAATTTCGCAGCCTGCAAAGCATTTATCTAAATACTATGGAAACTGTTACTATCTATAAGCCCAAAAACAAAATTCGTGTAGTTACTGCTGCTAGTTTGTTTGATGGCCACGATGCTGCCATTAACATTATGCGCAGAATTATACAGGCCAGCGGTGCCGAGGTTATTCACCTTGGACACGACCGCAGTGCAGAGGAGGTTGTAAACTGTGCCATACAAGAAGATGCCAATGCCATTGCCATGACCAGCTACCAAGGCGGCCATGTGGAGTACTTTAAATTTATGTATGACTTACTCCAACAAAAAGGTTGTGATCATATTCGAATTTTTGGTGGTGGTGGGGGAACCATATTACCTGAAGAAATAGAAGAATTACATAAATACGGCATTACACGCATCTATCACCCCGATGACGGTCGAGCCATGGGCCTGCAGGGCATGATTAACGATATGCTGGAGAAGTGTGATTTCCCTACCGGTCAAAATTTAAATGGAGAGGTTAAACACTTATCTGAAAAAGATTATAAATCCATTGCACGCCTTATTTCGGCTGCCGAAAATGACCCAGATAATTTTAAAACTATACTACAATCTTTAAATAAAGGCAATGCGCCTGTGTTGGGTATTACCGGTACAGGTGGTGCAGGTAAGTCATCACTGGTAGATGAACTGGTTAGAAGATTCTTATTAGATTTTAAAGACAAAACCATTGCCATTATTTCAGTTGACCCTAGTAAAAAGAAAACCGGTGGTGCATTGTTGGGTGATCGTATTCGCATGAACTCCATTAAAAATCCACGCGTGTACATGCGTTCATTGGCTACCCGTCAAAGCAACTTAGCACTTTCTAAGCATGTGCAAGAAGCAGTGGACATTGTTAAAGCGGCCAACTTTGATTTGATTGTGCTTGAAACTTCGGGTATTGGCCAAAGCGATACCGAAATTATGGATCACAGTGATGTGGCCCTGTACGTAATGACTCCGGAATACGGTGCCGCTACCCAACTGGAAAAAATCGATATGCTTGATTTTGCCGATATCATTGCCATCAACAAATTTGATAAAAAAGGTGCATTGGATGCCTTGCGTGATGTGAAAAAACAATTCCAGCGCAACCACAAATTGTTTGATCAAAAACCTGAAGATATGCCGGTTTATGGCACCATTGCCAGCCAGTTTAACGATCCTGGCATGAACAGTTTATACAAAGCGGTAATGGATAAAGTGGTAGAAAAAACAGAAGCTGATTTAAAATCTACATACGAGATTACTGATGAAATGAGTGAGAAGGTTTACATCATTCCACCTTCACGCACACGCTACTTATCTGAAATTAGTGAGAATAACCGTAACTACGATAAGTGGGTTGATAAGCAAGTAGAAATTGCAGAAAAATTGCATGGCTTAAAAACGTCAGTCGAAACTATTAAAGCATCTAAGCTTGATGATAAAGATAGATTGGTTAAAGCATTGGATGAGACGTATCATCAGGTGGCATTGGATTTAGATCCACGCAACCGCCAAATATTAGAAACATGGGAGCAAAAGAAAGATTTGTTCCGCAATGAATATTATGTATTCAAGGTGCGTGATAAGGAAGTTAAAATTAAAACACATACCGAATCATTATCCCATAGCCAAATTCCTAAAGTGGCTGTGCCAAGATACAAAGGCTGGGGCGATATTTTACGTTGGGCATTGCAGGAAAACTTCCCCGGAGATTTTCCTTACACCGCAGGTATTTATCCGTTTAAACGTGAAGGTGAAGACCCTACACGTATGTTTGCCGGAGAAGGCGGACCAGAGCGCACCAATAAACGTTTTCACTACGTATCGCAAGGCATGCCTGCTAAGCGATTGAGCACTGCTTTCGATTCGGTTACGCTTTACGGAAATGACCCCGACCATCGCCCGGATATTTATGGAAAAATCGGCAACTCGGGTGTGAGTGTGTGGAGCTTGGATGCCGCTAAGAAATTGTATTCAGGTTTTAACTTAGCCGATCCTAAAACCTCGGTATCAATGACCATCAATGGTCCGGCAGCAATTATTTGCGCATTTTTTATGAATGCAGCTATTGATCAGCAATGCGAATTGTATATCAAAGCAAATGGACTGGAAACTGAAGTTGATAAAAAGATCAATGACATATTTAAGGCCAAAGGCATTACCCGACCAAGATACAATTCAGCCGAATTACCAGAGGGCAATGATGGTTTAGGATTGATATTACTGGGTGTAACTGGCGATCAGGTGTTACCTGCTGATGTATACAACAAAATAAAAGCTGAAACATTAAAGCAGGTTCGCGGAACGGTGCAGGCTGATATTTTAAAAGAAGATCAGGCTCAAAACACGTGTATTTTCTCAACAGAATTTTCATTGCGTGTAATGGGTGATGTGCAGCAGTATTTTATTGATAATGCCGTACGTAATTTCTATTCGGTATCTATCAGTGGATATCATATTGCTGAAGCCGGTGCAAACCCAATTACACAGCTGGCTTTAACCCTTTCCAATGGTTTTACTTTTGTGGAGTACTACCTAAGCCGCGGCATGAATATCGATGATTTTGCACCGAATTTGTCCTTCTTCTTCTCTAACGGAATAGATCCTGAATATTCTGTGATTGGACGCGTAGCTCGCAGAATTTGGGCAAAAGCCATGAAGTTGAAATACGGAGGAAACGAACGCAGCCAAATGTTGAAGTATCATATTCAAACATCAGGACGTTCACTTCATGCCCAGGAAATTGACTTCAATGACATACGTACCACATTGCAGGCCCTGTATGCCATATACGATAATTGCAACTCGCTTCACACCAATGCGTATGACGAAGCCATCACTACACCAACTGAAGAATCAGTAAGGCGAGCCATGGCTATACAGTTAATTATTAACCGTGAGTTAGGGTTGGCAAAAAATGAAAATCCATTGCAAGGCTCATTCATTATTGAAGAATTGACAGATTTGGTAGAAGAAGCAGTGCTTACAGAATTTGATAGAATTACCGAGCGTGGTGGTGTATTAGGTGCTATGGAAACCATGTACCAACGTACCAAAATACAAGAAGAAAGTTTGTATTATGAGATGCAAAAGCATACCGGTGAATACCCGATTATTGGGGTGAATACATTCTTAAGCAGCAAAGGCTCACCTACTATAGTGCCGGCAGAAGTGATTCGTTCAACTACAGAAGAGAAGGAATACCAAATTACCATGTTGAATGAGTTGAAGAAAGGCAATGCAGAGAAAGGCACAGCAATGTTGCAACGTTTGCAGCAAGTTGCTATTCACAACCAAAACATATTTGCTGAGTTGATGGAAACCGTAAAGTATTGCTCATTGGGTCAAATTACCCACGCCTTGTTTGAGGTAGGCGGGCAGTATAGAAGGAATATGTAAGAATTAAATAAGATTGTTATTAAGCAGACTTAGGAACTTACTTTGCAACCACAATGCCTTTATTGGTTACCAAATAACTGATACCGTTGCGTGTACTGTAATAATCAACTACGTAAGCAGAATCCATACTGATAGGCATCTTCTCGTTTTTAAAATCAAATCGTCTAACCTCTTGACCGGTGATAGCATTGAAGGTTGAATAACCAAGGTCGGAGCTGATGTATAAAAATGAATCACGGCTGTGTAAGATCTCGGTACCTGCCGGTAATCCGTTGATTTTAGATTTCAATGTCAATCCGTTTGTTGATGTATGAAACCCATTGGCATTTTTTACTATAAAGTCATCAAATAGTGTAATCTGTGGAATTATTTGAAATGAGTTTTGGAAGCCGAGGTATTCCCTGAAACGATTAAGTGAAAAACTTGCATTATCACCGGAGATGACTATGCCATTCCTTGAAATAGTCATTGTGCGATAACCGAAACTTGGAATATCTGCTGGTAGAATTGTTTCGCTTGCTACTATTCCGCTAACCAAGTTAATAAGTACCATTCGTTCATATCCGTTGGTGGAACGTATTGCTTTGTATGCATATGCCCATGCATTGCTATTTGTGCCAGGAGACAACATATCAGGTTGAATAGAATAAACGGTGTATTCCGGAAATATTCCTGATGCCGAATCCACTCTTTTTATATCAATCATATGTGCTCTTGAAAAATTCACAACTCCCGTGCGCCAGTATAAAAATATGTAATCAGATGTCACGGTAGTGCTTGTAACATAATAAGATCCGTTCTTCATAAAGGGGAATTTTTCGCTTAAGTTATTTTCAATCCGTTCTGCCAGATAAGTAACTTGTTTCCCTGAGTTATCGAAAACATATAGATGGAATCCGTTTCGGTATGCTACCACTCCATTCCTGTCTTCATGAAAATGTCCCTTTTGATTGGGCATTTGATTATGGATGAATGTCCACTTTTCCTGCGGCACTTCTGGTGCAGGTTGTTCATTATTTTCCTTTTTACATGAAACATTAAAAATTAGCGTAATTAAAAGAGAAATGATGGTTAATTTTAATTTAGGCCTATTCATACTAGTGGCTATCATGATTACGAAATTCGCTAATAATATCTGTTTAAGCAATTGAAATTATCTATAAAGCTGTCACAAGAAAAACCAATGCTCCTCGAAGATTTAACCAGAGTGACGTTGGTAGCTTCCTATCATTAAGTCTTTAAATTATCAGGATACTTTCTTACGTGATATTTTTATTATAAAGCCACAGGTTTAAACCCTTAGCTTTGTAGGTTTAATACAAAAACCCAAACAACCACAAGGGTATTTTATTTTCAAAACCATACTCCAACATATCAGCTGCGATATAGCTATTCTTAACAGCTTTGATTTGTTTTTTGCCTTTGGTTTTGCCCCCCACTTCAAAGGTGTATTTCCCTTCTACTAAAAAATCGCCTTGCGGGCTGTAGGAAACTTTGTAAACATTGTTTACCTGGTTATAGAAAAAGGTTTCACGTTCATTGCCTTTGTTCAATGCCACACTTCCTATGGCATGCAATAAATTAGGATGATGCAAGTACACCTTTTCCGGCTTGGCCAATAGCGCATCGCTGCTGGCTTTGCTGCGCAATAAGTTAAGTAGTTTTGATTCTTCTAAATAATTTAAATACAACATCACCGTATTACGCGAAGTTTCTATATCTGCCGCCAATTGGGATACGTTGGGTTGAAACGGAACCGATTGAGAAAGCATATACAGCAATTTTTTTAGCTTGTGTATATACTTCACTTCTACATGGCGCAAATAAGGTAAGTCCACTTCCAGCATCAGGTTAATGGTGTTTAACAATTTGCGATGATAGGTAGTGGTGCTTTCTAAGTAAAACGGATAGTAACCATATTTAAGGTAGTTATCAAAATAGGCCAAGGGCTTAACCTTTGAAACGATTTCTTTACAAATGGATAGATGATTTTTTACCAACTCTTCCAAGGTAATTTTTTCAAAGGTTGTTCCTGCTTCAATATTTAAAAATTCTCTGAATGAAAGTCCTTCCATATTGTACACAACAGCTCTTCTACTCAGATCAGCATTACCGCTCTGTATATGCAAAACCGATGAGCCGGTAAATACAACCTTGAGCTTTTTATAACGGTCGTAAATGTTTTTGAGCTCTTGCGACCAATTGGGATATTTATGAATTTCATCCAAAAATAAATAGGAACCACCTTTTTTTACCCATTCGTCAGCCAATTGGAGTAAGGGCACTTCACTAAAATAGAAATCATCCATACTGGCATACAATACATGAGGCGAGTTTTTTAATTGCTCTTTGATGTGCGTGAGTAAAAATGTGGTTTTTCCCACACCCCTTGCCCCGGTTAAGCCTATTAAACGGTCGTTCCAGTCTATATTCAAATTTCTGCGAAATTTGATTTCAAGTTGAGCCAATTGCCTGTTATGTGCTTCTAATAGCGATTCCATAGCTGTTAATTGTCATGCAAATATATCATTTATTTTATAATTTGCAATGTCTATATTTCATTTTAGTAAATTTTTTGTTATTTATATATTACTATTTAAATTGTTTTAAATAAAATCTGCTAAAAAATGGTTATTCATATTTGTTACACATACAATGTATCACCTGCAGGTTGTAAAACCTGTGGTTCGTGAAATCTTCCTGACTTTATAAGTGCTGCATCTAAAGGTGTGGCACAAAAACCAACCCGATTGTTATTAGATTTCAGGATGCCAAAAAGTTGTTCAGTTGTGGTGTTGGGTTTAAGCCAGATTTCTAAATCCTCCTCTGGTATAACCAATGGAGTCCTATGATGACCAATGGCTGCACAAATAGCAAATGCAGGTGTGGTTATAATAGCAAAGCTCACGCATACAATACCCAATGTATTGGTATAGGTGGAGGCAATAGCCCCCAGATAAAAGGTATTTGATTGTTCCGGATGGATTAGAAAAGGTTTACTAAGCTTTTCTTTTTCAGGTCCTTCAATAAATGAATTTACCGGAATAGCCAAACGTGCATGAAGAAAAGCATGTTTATATGCCGGCATTTGATGTATGCCTATCTCCCATCCTTCTTTGTTATTTAGCTCATTGCCCCTGCCTTCTGCACGCGCATTGATAAATAACTTTTTAATATCCCACACAGGTCGAAAACCAAACTCTGCCATCAGGTAGCCTTCTGCACCCAATGCCACAGCTAACATACCCGGAGACAGATTTGCTGCCTGAGCCTTATTAAACTTTTGAGCAGTTAAATGTCTGTCGGAAAAAGCTCCGTTGTAGGTGATAGAATCCTGATTAAAACGGCCACACATTTATAATATTCGGTTATAAAGAAAACAGGCAATACCCAAATGAATATTGCCTGTTGCGTTATTGCTGTGCTGAAACTTTTTTGTTCAATCGTTCTTTAATATCCAATCTATGTTTGCGAGCGGTATCAATAGCAATATCATAACCCGCATCAGCATGCCTGATAACACCCATGGCAGGATCGTTGTGTAATACCCGTTTTAATCTGCGTGCAGCATCTTCAGTTCCATCGGCAACAATCACCATTCCTGCATGTATGCTATAGCCCATACCTACACCCCCGCCATGATGTACACTTACCCAACTGGCTCCACCGGCAGTATTGATTAATGCATTTAAAATAGGCCAATCTGCCACCGCATCACTGCCGTCTTTCATGGCTTCGGTTTCGCGGTTGGGGCTGGCAACCGAACCTGTATCCAGATGGTCTCTGCCAATAACAATTGGTCCCTTTACTTTTCCAGTTTTAACCAATTCATTAAATGCCAATGCGGCTTTTTCTCTATCACCCTGCCCTATCCAACAAATGCGGGCAGGCAAGCCCTGAAATGCGATGCGCTCCTGAGCCATATCCAGCCAGCGATGTAATGATTTATTTTCAGGAAACAACTCCCGCATTACCTGATCTGTTACATAAATATCATTCGGATCTCCACTAAGTGCTACCCAACGGAATGGGCCTTTGCCTTCGCAAAACAAAGGACGAATATATGCAGGTACAAAACCCGGAAAAGCAAATGCATTTTCTACATGACGCTGATCTTTTGCCTGTCCTCTCAAATTATTTCCATAATCAAAAACAATGGCACCGCGCTTTTGCAATTCAATCATTAATTTAACATGATGAGCCATTGTATCCAGCGAAAGATTCACATATTTTTCAGGCTCAGTTTTGCGCATATTGTCGGCTACTTCTTCAGCCAATCCCTCAGGATAGTAGCCATTCAAAGGATCGTGAGCAGAAGTTTGGTCTGTTAGTAAATCAGGAGTAATATTCCTTTCAATTAAACGCTCAAGTAAATCAACTATATTACAGAGTACACCAATAGACAATCTTTTACCCTCTGCTTTTGCCTTAAGCGCCAAATCTATTGCCTGATCAATATCACGGCTCATTACATCCAGGTATCTTGTTTCAATGCGTTTTTTGATTCGCCATTCTACCATTTCTGCAGCCAGACAAACACCATCGCACATGGTTACAGCCAAAGGCTGGGCACCACCCATACCACCCAAGCCTGCAGTAACAGAAAGTGTTCCTTTGAGTGAACCACCAAAGTGCTGTCGAGCAGCTTCGGCAAACGTTTCATAGGTACCCTGTACAATGCCTTGAGAACCAATATAAATCCAACTGCCGGCAGTCATTTGTCCATACATCATCAAGCCTTTTTTATCCAACTCATGAAAAGTTTCCCAATTGGCCCATTTTGGCACCAGCATAGAGTTGGAGATGATGACACGAGGTGCATCTTTATGGGTAGGTAAAATGCCCACCGGTTTACCACTTTGAATGAGCAGGGTTTCATCCTCCTCCAAATCCTGGAGAGCTTTAACAATTAAATCAAAACTCTCCCAATTACGGGCAGCTTTGCCTATGCCACCATACACCACTAAATCTTCAGGTCTTTCTGCTACTTCAGGGTCTAAATTATTACAAAGCATGCGTAATGCAGCCTCTTGTATCCATCCTTTGCAGCTTAGATTATTTCCGGTAGCCGCCTTTAAAACACGTTTACTCATATTGGGTATACAATAAAGGGGCGAAAATAGTTTTAAAACATGGTGTTTCAAAAATTGAACAAGTTGTTTTATTACCAGAATACAGCTAATTTAAAAAGAACCGAGCTATCTTTCCACCAGCACCTGCCAACAATACCAAACTGCCTTTTTTGGCCTTTTTTACAACATGAAATGCTTGCGGATAATGCGTAAATGTATAGAAAGTATCAAAGCCATTGCAAACCCTGCTACCAATTGATGTGCCTGACGTTCCGGTTAGAATGACCAAAGGATGACCATACTTTTTATCTTCATTTATTACTTCAATTGATGATTTATATCCATTCGTATTTTCACGCCTAGTAATGGGTAATGTAGTTAACTCTTTCATGGAGCGGATATAGACAAAATTTAATGCTGTGGTTTGTGTATCATTTACATAATCGCCACCGGCAAAAAACCAATAACGCTTAGAGTGTGCAAGCGAAAAAGTACCCTGACTACTCTTACCTTGTATCATAGGTATACGGAATTGCGCCAATTCTTTGCCATGCTTGTTAATGAGTATCAATCTACTTGCAGCACCGCCTGTTACAAAAGCAGCTTTTCCGTTTTTTAAACACCGGAAACTGCTGCCACTTGCTGCAAAGATGGCTTCATTTGCTATAGAAGTAGGTGCTATAGCTGAATTAATTTGATGCCATGAGTTTCCGCCATCCATTGTTTTAAGTAAAGTAAATTTCCCACCAATAGGATCGGCTACCAGCATACCGTTTTGCTTATCCCAGAAATCCATGCCATCAAAAAAATAAGCCGAATCATTTTTTCTAAAAACCTCTTTCCAGTTTTTACCGCCATCTGTTGTTTTTAATATAACAGCAGGGGTGCCGCTGCTCATTACAATGGCCTCTTGGCTATCAAATGCTTCAATATCTCTGAAATCAGATTTTTCAAATCCGGATATCTGTTGTACTTCCAGCGTTTTACCACCATTGATGCTCCGTGCAACTGTGCCTCTGCTACCACTAATCCAAACAACATCATCATTCACCACACATAAACCCCTAAATGATGTTTTAGCTAACAGAACACCCGGTCCAATGATAAAAGATGAGCTATCAAGCAGCTGAATATGGTGTTGGGCAAAAAGTGAAACATACCATCGGCATACAAATATGAATAGGATACAGATTTTTTTCAAACGTTCGTTAATTTCGGGGCGTGATCAAATATACATTTTTATTTGTGCTGGCCACCTTACTAAGTGGTTGCATCGGCACCCGGATAGGCTATTTTGAAGTAAACCCCTATGCAACTATTAAGTCAAACAAAATAGACCAACCTTTACATATACGCATCAGTCCACGCATTGGCAATGCACAAAAGTATAACTTAAATGGTATTGCTATTGAAGTTACTGAATTACATAAAAGCCTTTATTATGCCACACAAAAAGTATATGCTGATTTGTTTGCAGAGGTAAAACCAGCCCAAACAAACGATATCGGATTCTTTATTGAACTGCAGCAAATGGAAGCAAAATGGGAAATACATGAAGTGCGCAAGAAAATAGTTGATACCTATGAAACATTTAATGAAGCATGGTGCACCATATCCTATGCCGGTAATTTATACCGAAATGATTTGCTGATAAGCCAAGCTGCCGGACAGGTAACTGTAAAGCAAAGTGAACTGAATACCCACAGGATTGATGAAGTTTATAAAGAAGGTATCAAGCAGGCCTTATCGGCAATGGCGCAGCAGCATTTCAACCAACAATAAACTTGCAAATCAATATGCAGGTGGTAAATTGCCCATCAAACAACACTCCCACATGTCAACCATCATTGTTCATCAAAGAAATTTTGAACCATTTATTGATTCTAATGCAATTGCCCAAAGGGTGCAGGCTATTGCTGTTGAGATAAATCAACATTATGAAGGTAAAAACCCTTTGTTTCTTGCTGTATTAAACGGAGCATTCATTTTTGCAGCCGATTTGTTAAGACATATAGCCGTACAAAGTGAAATTTCATTTGTTAAAATTGCCAGTTATGAAGGCACCCAAAGCAGCGGTGAAATAAAACAGCTAATTGGATTTACTGAATCTCTGTATAACAGACATGTCATTATTCTGGAAGATATCATTGATACTGGATTGAGTATGCTGCATATACTAGAGCAGGTAAACGCACAACACCCAGCATCTGTTAGCGTGGCAACCCTTTTGCTAAAGCCTGCATCGCTTAGGGTACCCATAAATGTAAACTATACCGGATTTGAAATTGAAAGCCGTTTTGTATTGGGTTATGGGATGGATTATGACGGGATTGGACGCAACCTGCCACATATTTATGCAGAAAGAATGAGTTAAATGATTCAATAAACAAGTATTTTCATTTTCTTCGCAGACAAATAAATTAAAATTACTTTTATCAATGTTGAATATTGTACTATTTGGCCCTCCGGGCGCAGGAAAAGGCACACAATCTGCCAAACTTATTAACAAATATGCTCTTGTTCATCTTTCAACCGGTGATATCTTTAGAGCAAACATAAAAAACCAAACTGCATTGGGTAACCTAGCTAAGAGCTATATAGATAAAGGACAGTTGGTGCCGGATGAAGTAACCATACAGATGCTGGAGTCTGAGTGTAACAAACACCCGAAAGCAAAAGGATTCATTTTTGATGGCTTTCCGCGTACACATGCACAGGCCGCTGCGCTGGATACTTTCCTTAAAAGCAAGGGAACCGGAATTGGCATGATGCTGGCGCTGGAAGTGGAAGAAGAAGAACTACGTAAACGTTTACTTTTACGAGGAAAAGAAAGTGGACGTGCCGATGATCAGGACCCTGCTGTTATCCAAAAAAGAATTGACGTATACAATGCTGAAACCATGCCTGTAAAAGCATATTACAATGCACAGAAAAAATATTTTGGAGTAAATGGCATTGGTAAAATTGATGCTATTTTCAATAATCTTTGCCGCATAATTGATACATACCTGCAAGCAGCTGCTAAATCTGCGAGTAAAAAAATCGTTGCTAAAAAAACCGCTGCTAAAAAATCTAAAAAGCTTGTTCCTGTTAAGAAAACAGCTAAAAAAGTGGCTAAAAAACAGGCAAAACGTATGGTAAAGAAAGCAACTAATCAAAAGACGGCTAAGAAAATAACAAAGAAGGTTGCAAAGAAACAGGCGAAGCGTGTAGCTAAAAAAGTAACCATAAAAAAGACAGTTAAGAAAACTGCAAAAAAGCTTGCTAAAAAACAGGTGAAGCAAGTGGTAAAAAAAATAATCGCTAAAAAAGCTGGCAAGAAAGCTGCGAAGAAGACCACTAAAAAAGCGTCTATTAAACGTATCACCAAAAAAGGAAAGAGAAGATAACCAGTGCCAGAAAGTAACTTTGTAGACTACGTAAAAATTTGTTGCCGCAGTGGGAAAGGCGGTGCGGGTAACGTGCATTTTCATCGAGATAAACACACTGCCAAAGGTGGACCCGATGGCGGTGATGGCGGGAAAGGCGGGAGCATTATTTTAAGAGGCAATAGTCAGCTATGGACCTTATTGCATTTAAAATACCGTAAGCATGTAATTGCAGAAGCGGGTGAAAATGGCGGTGCCAAGTTATGCACCGGTGCCGATGGCAAGGATGAAATACTGGAAGTGCCTTTAGGTACTGTTGCAAAAGATGCAAAAACAGGGCAGGTTCTGTTTGAGATAACTACTGATGGGCAGGAAGAAATCCTGCTATCGGGTGGACGTGGCGGTTTGGGTAATAACCATTTTAAAAGTGCCACACAACAATCCCCTCGGTTTGCGCAACCCGGTGAGCCGGGTAAAGAAGAATGGAAAATTCTTGAATTAAAAATTCTTGCTGATGTTGGGTTAGTTGGATTTCCAAATGCTGGCAAATCAACCTTGCTTTCAGTGGTAAGTGCAGCTAAACCTGAAATTGCAGATTATCCATTTACCACGCTGGTTCCCAATTTAGGAATGGTTTCATACAGGGATTTTAAAAGTTTTGTAATGGCAGACATTCCGGGAATTATTGAAGGTGCCCATGAAGGCAAAGGCCTAGGTACACGATTTTTAAGGCATATTGAGCGCAATGCTACCTTATTATTTCTAATACCAGCCGATAGTAAAAACATTAAAGAAGAGTATAAGATTTTGGTAAATGAGTTGAAACTTTACAACAAAGATTTACTGAATAAAAAGCGCCTATTAGCCATTAGCAAATCTGATATGCTGGATGAAGAGTTGATGAAAGAAATGAAAAAAGAATTGCCACGTAATGTGCCGCATATATTCATCAGCTCAGCTACAGGATATAATATTACAGAGCTTAAAGATAAGCTATGGCACATGATAAATGAGGCCTGATTACATATTGAGGCAACTCATCAGTCTAATATCAAAATACTAACCATTTACTAAAAGGCCCTGTTTACCCCAATTATCCATCGGTAGCGAAGGTATTGGCCATCAACAAAAGGTGTATTGCTAAGGAACAGAGGGAAGTCAACCCTGATGGTAAATGGTTTTATCTCATCATGCCTGCCCCAACGTTTGATGGTTAAAGCAGTACCCCCACCTGCACTCATCATTAAGTTTGTTTCGGCAACCAAATCTTTTGTAAGACCAAACTCACCTTGTTTAAAATTCGCAGAAAGGGCACCTGCATCGGCAAACAAATAAGCATCCAGATGCAGATATTCTGAAATTTTGCCCGGCCTAAAGGGAACGAGTCTGTCAAAATCAATTTCCATATTCACCGCCATCCCGCTATTTCCGGCATATAAAGGTAATTGTGAATTATCCGAATTTTTAGGAACCACATAGCCTGCATAACCTCTGATATTTAATCCCCCACCTGCATGAAAATGATTGACATCTGCACCATAACCCAGCCATGCGGTTGGAATAAAGGCACGCGAACGTATAAACTTGTTATCCATCATTTCTTCCGGATTTGCACCTGCCAAAAACAACCGCGACTCTGGAGCTATATCACTTCCTTCCATCAGTTGTAAAAATGTGCGGGTATGAATATCCAGTTTGCCCATGCGATGATGATTTACCCAATTTAAAAACAAGGATGAATAATCATAATCACCAAAGAAGGTAGTACGCATTCCTTCCTTAAAGATACCATAACCCTTATCGTAATTATAGTTTCGAGTAAACTCTATATTGATGGTGCTGTTTTGTTGATTGCTTCTCCACTCCTGCGGATAAAGCAGATAATCCAAATCGTTGATAGATTCTCTGAGTAAGGATTTTACAAATACTTCAACCACTGTAGATTTTCTAAACTCCCAATCCCACCCTACTCGCGCATATTGCAAGCCATCCAACTGTTTTATGTGATAGGTAAAGTTTTGATGCTTAGCCACAGCAGTTTTGTAATAGAAAGTAAAATCAACAGGCCTGCCAGCTCTTAAACTTTCATCCCTTCCAACAGTAGAATTATACCAAACTGTAGCTGAAATAATATGATGCTTTTGCATATACTGAGCATTAAAGTGCAAACCTGCTTTCACACCGTCAACACTATTATACCAAACATCCGGTCTCCAGCGCATATAATAAACCTTACGATTATATGGTTGAGATTTTGCCCAATCAAATTTAAAGGTATATGGCAGTTTATGGCTATTATCCAATTGATAGATATCTGCAAGCCTATTGGTAGGATCAATGATTACGTTAGCTATTTGTTTATCTCGAGGCAATGGAATATAGGCTTTATAGAAAGGATTTAATACGCCCCAACCTTTCCATACAGGCAAAATAGATGCATTGGTTTTCTTTACGAAATAGGTGTTGGGGATGTGGTATTGATAAACTGAGGAATCTTTGGTAATTACAGTAAAATCAAGTGGCATCTGCATGCTGCCTTTGCGGTAAAAAAGCAGTTGGGCAGAATCATTGTTGGTTCTTTTTACATTCCATAATGCATAATCTATGCTTTTGGTAGTTTCCATCCACTGATCAAAGAACCAGTTTAAATCAACATGAGTAAATTGAATAATACTGTTTCTAAAATCTTCGAAATACGGATGTGCCATTTTCCATTGATTAAAATAGTTCTGCATGGCTGAAAGAAACAACTCATCACCCAAAACATATTGTAAATTGTAAAGCATGGTGGCTGTTTTATAATATACATTACCATACCCACCGCCATGATTAAGGGCTCCGTTAAAGTCATCACTGTGTGTATTTAGCGGCATATCCTCGCCATTGGCGGCATCTCGTATATAGCCACGGTAAACAGTTTGATCCATGCGGGTAACTGGATAGGGATTTTTTGCAGTAGGCTTTACCTCGCCAAAAAGGCTTGTCATGCACCAGTTGGTTAAAAACTGAGTAAATCCTTCATCAAGGGAAGCACGGTAGGTTTCATTATTACCCACCATTCCAAAAAACCAGTTATGACCAATCTCATGTGCAAACAAACCATAATACCCCGGAGAACTTCCGCCATCCAGTGTAAGCATGGGATATTCCATCCCATCGCGTGCATCGGCAACAATCATTTTAGGGTAGGCGTATAAACCAATATCTCTTGAATAAACTTTTATAACGCTTGCGCAAAATGCGGCTGCATCCTGCCAACCGGAGGCATGTGGTTCCTGAGCCAGTGCTATACAGGATACCTCACGCCCATCCGATAGAGTTATTATTTGCTCTCCAATGCGGTAGGTTGGATCAGTCGTCCATGCAAAATCATGGGTATTAACTGCTTTGTATTTCCATGTTTTGGTAGTACCATTTGGTTGAATAATGACAGAAGGTTCGCTGTCCCATGGTTTCTTAGCAAAGTTTTTTATATCCAGTTTTTTCAGCAAGTCATCAGGCAGCACCTCCTGCTTGTTTTGCAAAACACCCGTACCATCCATGATAAAATGATTGGGCAGCGTGAGTTCAACATCATACGAACCAAAGTCGCCATAAAACTCTTTCCCCAAATGCTGATCGGTTTCCCAGCCAAACTTGCGGTCATACACACAAATGCGCGGATACCAATGCACCACATCATAATGCTTGTTTCCCCAATTATCTTTAAACAGCTTCATCCGCCTGCGTTGGGTGCCACCATCGTCAAAATAGGTTTTAAACTGTATTTGCACGGCAATATTTTTTCCAGGTAGCAGTGGTTGTTTTAACTGCACGCGCATAATGCTGAAATCTATGGTATAATCAGCATTATATTTAAAAACATTTGGATCAACGGCATAACCTTCCTCTGCTTTGGGCACTTCGCCTGCTTCAATTATTTTAACATAGCTAATGGTGGTACCCAATCCTGCTGATTCATATTTACCAAATTGCTGCTTAAATCCGTTTGCCAAATTTAGCTGCTCTAGGTAACTGCCTTTAATAAAGGCATTCTGATATAAATGAAAGTAAAGTTCATTAAGCGTATCTGGAGAATTGTTATAGTAAATCAATTCCTGTTCACCTGACACAATATCAGTCTTATCATCAAGTGTGGCCTTAATTTTATAATGCACATCCTGTTGCCAGTATCCTTCATTGGGTTTGCGATTTTTCCAGTAGTATGGATTCTCCGCAGAACGATAGGCATAGTTTTGTGACAAGCCATAAAGGCTAACACAACTCATGATAACAGAAAAGGCTATTTTTTTCATGCAGGCAAGATAACTTTTTACATAGCAAATTTCCATCGGAGCAAGCATTAACATTAATTCAATCAATAAGTTAAAAAGTTTTATGGCTGAATTTAGTTAAGAGATGTTTAAGTAAGAGGATAAGAACGAAGTTGTTGAAAAATGCTTTATTTGTAAGTAATTATATGAAGAAACTATACATTCTAAGCCAACCTCTACTTGTTATAATATTCGGACTTACGGGCATCATGATGCTCCTAACACATCCTGTAAAACGAAACAAAATACCAAAGCGCGACCGCATTGAACTTGCTTGGAAACAAGAAGCTGAGTTAACTGCTGATCCCAAAACGGGAGAAGTCCCCTCAGGGCGTCTTTATGAGGCGTGGCAATATATGCAATCATTGCTTGGCGGTTATGGTAAAGCAGCCATACCGGGAGTGCAGTGGACAGAGAGAGGGCCAAACAATTGTGGTGGAAGAACGCGCGCAGTTTGTGTAGACTTAAATGATCCTACCAGAAAAACAATTTGGGTTGGCGGGGTAAATGGCGGGCTTTGGAAAACAACCGATATAACAGCTGCACAACCAACATGGACAGTGATAAATGATTTCTTTCAAAACCTTGCCATAACCTATATAGAACAAGCACCGGCAAATCCACAAGTAATGTATTTTTGTACGGGTGAAGGGAATGGTAATATTGATGCAGCAAGGGGTTTGGGGGTTTGGAAAAGTACCAACGGTGGTAATAGCTGGACCCAACTTGCGGCAACTAATAATAGCAGTTATCATTTTTGCCAGAAAGTATTTGCATTGGGTGCAGGAGATACTGTTTTTGTTGCTACTACAACCGGTTTATACAGGTCAGTGAACGGAGGAACTGCTTTTACACGTGTTTTAGGCACATCAACAACAATTGCATATGATATTGAGCGTGCTGCTAATAGAACGTTATATGCTACTGTCTCTGCAGGAGGAAGCAATACAGGTGTCATTCACAAATCATTTAATGGTGGTACCTCCTGGACCGCACTAACGCTGCCCACTTACCTGAATGAAAGAGAAATTGAGATAGCGATGGCTGAAAATGATACCAATATAATATGGGGTTTGGTTGAGAATGGGGGCAGAATAACAGCCATTATTAGAAGCAGCAATGCAGGTAACTCATGGGATACTACGGCTGCTCACCCGATTGATGCTGATCCGGGTGTTTCACAGGGCGGCACAGTTTGGAAAGATTTTAGCCGCAATCAAGCATGGTACGATTTATCCTTAGCAGTAGATCCAAACAACCCAAGTGTTTGTTTTGTGGGTGGTATAGATTTATTCAAAACATCAAACAATGGCGGTAGCTGGCAACAAGTGTCTCATTGGTATGGAGGTTTCGGATTTCAGGAGGTGCATGCCGACCAGCATTATGCCTTGTTTGAACCCGGCAACTCTAATGTTATTTATTTTACAAATGATGGTGGAATTTATCGTTCAAACAATGCTACAGCTACTATTCCTGTAATTGATTCCAAAGAGTATGGATATAACACCGCACAATTTTACGCATGTGCCATACATCCGGGTGCCGGTGTGAACTATTTTCTTGCCGGAGCGCAAGATAACGGTTCGCATCGATTTAGCAGTGCCGGCATCAATAGTACGGTTGAAGTAACGGGAGGTGATGGTGCACTCACCCATATTGACCAAAATCAACCACAGTTTCAGTTTACTTCATATGTTTACAACAATTACCGTAGATCTACCAACAGCGGCAATAGTTTTACCAATGTAGATTTTGGCAATACCGGTTCGTTTATTAACCCAACTGATTATGATGACTCTCTGAATATATTTTATGCTCATTTTACTACCAACATGTATTTGAGGTGGAATAACCCTCAAACAGGTAATGCGTGGGATACCATTCGCGTTAATACTTTTAATGGCAATGCTACACATATCAGGGTTTCACCCAATAATCTTCGCAGGGTTTATTTTGGAACCAGTAGTGGCCGTGTAGTAAGGGTTGATAGTGCCACAGCTGCTGCTGCTGCTATTACTGCAACACAGATTAACTCTGGAGCAGGTATGCCAACCGGCAGTGTCTCCTGTATTGAAGTGGAACGAGGTAATGAAAATCATATCTTGGTAACCTACTCCAATTATGGAGTGAATAGCGTTTGGGAAACCAGAAATGGTGGCACCAGCTGGACAAGCGTTGAAGGCAATGTGCCTGATATGCCGGTGAGATGGGCTCTGTTTAATCCTGATAAACCATGGCAGGCATTACTTGCTACAGAGCTGGGAGTATGGAGTACAGACTCTCTCAGGGGCACCACTACCGATTGGCAACCATCCAACAGCGGTTTAGCCAATGTAAGGGTTACACAATTGCATATGCGCACCAGTGATAAACTGGTGATTGCATCAACACATGGTCGTGGTTTATTTTCAAGTGATATTTTTATGGATCCATTTGCTGATTTTGCAACCAACATGCGGGTAACATACATTAGTAAACCGATACAGTTTAGCAGCACTTCATCAAAGGCAACGAGTTACTTATGGAATTTTGGAGATGGAACTACCAGCACGGCAGCAAATCCATTAAAAGTGTATTCTACTGCAGGTACTTATTCTGTATCACTTACTATTAATGGCGGTTCATCTACAAAAACCATTAATAATTTTATTACGATTTTGCCTTACAGAGGTATTCCATACTTACTAGCAAATGGTGGCAACTTTGAGACAAACCCAACAGATTTTGCACCTGAAACATTAACAGGTACTGCATTTGTGCGTGGCAACTCAACCACAGCAGGCAAGAGTGGGGTGCGCAGTGCCAGCAATGCATGGGTAACAGGCCTAAGCGGTAATTATGTAGATAATACAACAGCCTATTTGTACTCTCCATCTTTTAATATGACTGCCAGCGGTACTTACAACATAAGTTTTTATGCAAAGAATGCTTTTGAAATTGGTTATGACGGTTATGTGCTCCAATACAGTCTGAATGGTGGTGATACCTGGTTATTTCTTGGCAATTCCGTTCAAACCAACTGGTATGATTTTGCAAATACAGCAGGTGGAAGACCCTTTCCAACCGGTCAGCCGTTTTTTAACGCCACTAGCAGCAATTATGCCTTGCGTTCATTCAATGTAAGTTCATTTGCAGGCAATAATATGGTATGTTTTCGTTTTGTTTTCAGATCAGATCAAGGCGTAACTGCTGCAGGCTTAGCCATTGATGATTTTGAATTGACAGGACCAACAAACAATCCACTACCTGTTAGTCTCTTATCTTTTAGTGCCAAACGCACTTCAGAAAACTCAGTAGATGTAAACTGGATTACCGGAAATGAAGAAAACAACAAAGGCTTTGAAGTTGAGCGGAGCCTCAACTTTAATGATGGTTTTGAATCAATTGGTTTTATATCCGGGAAAGGTAACAGCAAAGAGAAGCACGCCTATCGTTTTACAGATGAGAACAATCCCCATCCTCTTTCCTTTTATCGATTAAAGCAAACAGATATGGACGGAACCTTTGTTTACTCTGATGTGGCCGTGGTGAAATCGGCTAATGACTTGCGGGAACCTAACCTTGTGCAGATATGGCCAACCACAATTGAAAAACAGTTCTTTATTCATGGTAACTTTAGCGGTTCGGCTATACTCATGATCTTTTCAAGCAATGGTCAGTTGGTTGAATATAAAAATATAACCAATCAGGAGAAGCTATCATTAGAAAATGTGCCTTCAGGTATCTATTTCTTAAGAATAACCGGATCTGACAACAGGCAACAAACTATTAAACTACTTGTACCATAGCAATAAGCTAATTTAGTTCATGTTTTATTAGGAGCTTCTGCTTATCTTTGCGGCTCATTCTAATCCATCTTGCATATGGAAAGAAAACCCTTTCTAGTTTTAGCATACTATCATTACACCCGGATAGAAAATCCGGAAGAGTTATCTGCACAGCACTTAACCTATTGTAAATCCATTGGCCTACGTGGCCGCATTTATTTTGCACACGAGGGTATTAATGGTACTATCAGTGGAACCCGCGCAGCCTGCGAGCAATACATGGAAGATTTAAAGGCCGACCCACGCTTTGAAAAGATAGAATTCAAGGTAGATGAGGTTGATGAGCATGCCTTTACCCGTATGCATGTGAGGCCTAAAAAAGAGATTGTACACTCAGGACTACGCAATCCAAATGATATTGATCCAACCAAGGAAACAGGCAAACATTTGCGGGGAAATGAGTTCATGCAACTGAAAGATCAGGATGATGTTGTGATACTGGACGTGCGCTCAAACTATGAAACACGATTGGGTCGTTTTAAAAATGCCATGACGCTAGACATAGAGAACTTTCGTGAATTCCCATCAAAATTACCTGAGTTAGAGAAATACAAGGACAAGAAAATAATTACGGTTTGCACCGGTGGCATCAAATGCGAGAAGGCCTCTGCCCTATTACTCAAAGAAGGTTTTAAAGATGTGTACCAATTGCACAATGGGATAATTGGTTATGCGAAGGAAACCGGAGGTAAAGACTTTGATGGCGTACTTTATGTATTTGATGGCAGAGTAAGCGTACCGGTAAATGATGTGAACCCAAAACCTATTGCAAGTTGCAGCAAATGCGAAAATCCAACCACGCGCAACCTTAATTGCGCCAATGTGGAGTGTAATGAGCAGTTTAATATGTGCGAAACATGCAGTATTGAGATGGAAGGGGCGTGCAGTGAAACCTGCAAACTACATCCCAGAAAACGTCCATATAATGGCACCGGATATTATACTAGACCGCCAGTTGAAATAGCTAAATAATTTTTGGAAACATTTATCTTGAATGTGATCCGAAAAGTGTAATACTGATACTTCATGCAGCATTATCGTTTTTTATCAATCGTAATCATCTTTCTTCTTCAATTTACAAATGGCGCATGTCAAAAAAAGATGAGTGAATATATGTTTGATGAGCATGCGGGTTTTAATGCGAGTTTTGAAATATCTAAAAATAATCTTCCGGTAAACTGGTTTCTTTATACACCTTCTACTGTTCCTTATTCCTCTTTCACATTGCAATTATCTCCAGATGCAGCTGATGGTAAGCAATCACTTTTATTTGATGTGAAAGCATGTGAAAAAACCGGTGGCTGGCGTTCTCCGGGTGTAGCTAAAGAATTGCAGGTAAAACCAGGACAAAACGTTAAAATTAAATTACAAATAAAAAATGTAGGTTGCAAATACAGGATACGGTTGCATCCTGTCAATGCAAAAGAAAAAGGTAGAGGTATTGATATCGTTCAAACCGAATCACACGATTGGAGAATGGTTACTCATGCCATAACAATTCCCGATCAAATGAATTTATTAAGATTTGAATTTAATGTTTTGTCAGCAGGAAAATGTTGGATAGATGATGTAAGAATTGATATTAAGTAAAGTAAATTCTAATTAGAGTTTGATTAAAAAACGGTTGCCTTGTAAAACAAGGCAACCGTTAAAGATATTATTGTATCTTAACAGGAAATGTAACATCTGCATCCGTTGATCCTGCCTGCGGATCAGTTGATTTGGGTGCGGCAGACGTATAGTGTTTCAACACACATCTTAGCGTACCAAGAATTGAACCGTTGGCTGATGTTTGTGCGGTAAAAGCCAATCCCAGCGGCATATTTTTTCTATCGTTATCACGATTACTAATAACCAAACGACCTGTACCTGACGTATAAAAGAACTGGTGCTCCTCACCATATTTTCTAATTTCAGGTGTAACATCCATAGCAGGCGATTTGCTCTCATCCAACAAAACAACAGATACGTTAAAAGTGCTGTCAACAGGAAGCGTAATGGTATCTGTGGTAATAGCTGTACCGGGGCCTGCAGGCTGAGACCATTTAAATGTGCGTACCGTGTTATTGGCTGTATTGGTAAATGTTAGCCTAACTGCGGTTATTAGTTCATTCTCATGATCATGGTCGTGGTCGTGGTCATGATCATCTTTACAAGATGTAAAGAGTGTGGAGATAGCAATGCATGTGGCCAAAATGAATAAAAGATGTTGTTTTTTCATAATCTTATTTTTAATAGTTGTTAATTGTTATTGTTTTTCAGGTGTTGATAACGAAAATGGGACAGACAGGCGCAACACCAGATTAAAGCCTGTATCATCCGTAAAGTATCTGAATCTACTCAGGTAATCGCGATAGCTTGTATTAAACAAATTATGCAGGTCCATACTCAGCATCCAGCTATTGTTACTAACTTTAATATGAGTTCTTACATGAAAACCCAACAGAAAATAGGCCGGAGGCGGATCAGCGTAATCTATGCCTGAAACAAACCTAAATTGTCTCATCACATAGTTACCGCGTAACTCAACAGCAGTTTGGGTCAAGCGCTTACCATCATTAAGCAAATAGCCTGCTTGCAAACGCAGCCTGTTAGCCGGCATAAAAATAAGAGGCTCATTGTTAGTAGCATCATTGGCATGCAGATAGGATAAAGCCATGCCAGTTTGCCAATGCTTAAACCATATTTTATCTGCACTGATATCGGCACCATTTAACCATGCATTTGTTTGGCTAAATTGAAATGTAGGGAAAGCTCCTCTGATGGTTAAGGTAGGTTGCCTGTTAGGTCGTTGATAGATAAAATCTGTTATATAATGAGAGTAAATACCAATTTCTATTCTGCAAGTTTTGGCTTCTTTTTTAATCACAGCATCCAGCATCAGAGATTGTTCAGGCTTCAGCGTTTTATCTCCAATTTCATAAGTTGCACTGGCAGCATGCAGGCCATTGCTGAATAACTCATTGATGGCAGGCGCACGCCATCCAGTTGAACTGGTAGCGGTAATTATCCACTGCCTAGGCAATAAACGCACCAGTGAGATAATTCCGTTGAAATTACTGAATGTTCTGCTTTCATCCAGTTCATTAAATCTGCGGGTTGAGTTAGCATCAAGCCAGCGCATATCATAACGCAAGCCAGCCTCCAGTATCCAATTCTCATGCTCCCATTTTTCCATTAGGTATACCCCTGCTGTGCGCACATTGAAGTCAGGAATTATAAACGCTACTCCTGCAGCATCATTCTGTTGTTGCATAAAGCTTATGCCCAATTTCCCCTTCACGTGCTTTAGTAGCTCATGCTCCCATTTGATATCGGTATTAAGGCTATACAGACGCAAATCGTATGCAGGCCTGTTCCTGATGGCCTGATTGAAAGGTCGGTCGGTATCATACTCTTCACGCATATTTCGCTGATAGGATTGATGAAAAACAAGCCGGCTATTATCAGTTGCAAACCATGTTAATTTCATGGATACCAAATCATGGGAAACTTGCTGAAAAGGTCTATCAATGTTATAGGTAAACGGATTCACAACCAATGGTTGGTTGCGTTTTAATGCAGCCTGTAAATCATCTGCATTACCCATATGCGAACCTATAAAAATCCCCATTTGCGAATAAAACTTGCTGTAATACAACTCAGTGTGTACTCGCTTAAATCGATAGGCAGTTGCAACAGAAAAATTTCGGTCACTTAATCCGGTATTAGAAATAATATAATCAGGCGTGCGGCTATCACCAGCTTTTCTAAGACTACCTTGTAAGCGCCAACTAAGTTGGTTGTGCTTCAGGTGGGTACCTTCAGCTGTTAATGAAACTGCACCCTGCATATTATTGCTTAAACCCTGAATCTGTAAAATACCGCACATACCTCTTTCATTTCGGTAGTCGCGTGGTGAAATTTTTATCACCCCACCTATGGCCTCAGCTCCAAACTCAACAGCGGATGCTCCCTTAATTACCTCTACCCTATTTGCAACAAAGGGATCTATTTCCGGACCATGCTCAGCTCCCCAGTTTTGGCCTTCCTGCCTTACCCCTGCATTAAGCATCAATACACGGTTGCTGTGCAAACCTCTGATAACAGGTTTGGCAATATTGGGTCCGCTGTTTAGTAAGGTAATACCGTTTATAACTGTCAACATTTCGCTGATATTTTGCCCCCTGCTTTTATCAGCCTGTTCTGCATTTATAACAGATTTATGTTGCGTGCTGAAGGTTGGGTCATCAACATTGCGTTGATTCATGATAACCGTTTCATGCAGGTGATAAGATTCCGGGCACATAAAAACTTCAATCTGATCAGTTGACGGAACATTCACAACTGCTTGTACCGAATGATATCCTAAATTGGTAACCTGCACTTTTACCTCACCTGCTCTAATTGAATCAAATAGCGTAAAGCCATATTCATTGGTAGCATGCAGGTGCCTATGCCCTTTAACAGTAACTGAAGCAGCTGTCAAGGGTTGATGTGTAATGCTATCGCGCACCCACACCTTAAGAACATAAGTTTGGTTATTTTTGGCCGGCTGAGCCTGCAGGAATGCAGACAGCAACAGGCAACAAAACACAAAAAGGTATTTCAAGCCGGTTTATAATTAGCGCCTAAAAAAAGAAATATGTTAGGTATTAGGCTTGTGGCGGACCTTTATTTAACAAGAGAATAGTTGTTCCCTTATAGGCTAGACACAAATAAGGCTTAAAATCAATTGAAGTATCGCCCTTTATAAATAAGAAATAATGATGGGTTAGATTCATGGAACTGACAAAGTGAAACTGACAAGTAAAGCATTTGGTAATTTCACGCTGCAGGTGGTTCCCATGCTCACAATGACTGCCGGGAATGGGCTGACAAAAGAAATCATCCAACTCGCAATGATGACTATTCGTAGAATCAGCTTTTAAGATGGAGGCAAGATGCTCATCTTCGGCATGGTGATGCAACGCATTAAATGGGAATAATGTTAGCTGGAAGATAACCAACAGGGCTGAAGCAATATGTGTTACACGAGTTGTCAACTAACTGCAAATATATTAAATTAACTTAGCAGGTTACATAGCATAGGCAGGCCTTAAAAGCGCTTACTTTCTTAGTTTACCCGTATCAATACCACGCTTCTTGGCCATATCTTCCAGTTTCTGTTCAAACTTTGATTTTTTTACCGGCTTCTTTTTATTCTCTTGTATCTGTGAATGAAGTTTATCCTCATTTACAAACCTACGAATTGCAAGTTGCTGACCAATGGTTACCAAATTAGAAAGAAAATAATAATAATTTAATCCGGCAGGATAACTGTTTAGCACAAACATGAAGATTAATGGCATAATATAACTCATCCATTTCATCTGACCTGTTACACCCGTCATTTGATTATTATATACGGCATAAACAATGGACGATGCTGTCATTAGGATTGTAAATAAACTTACATGATCCCCATATCCAGGTATAGTAAATGGCAGATTTAGTATGGAATCATAGGTAGATAAATCTTCTGCCCAAAGAAATGCCTGACCACGTAAATCAAAAGCAGAAGGGAAAAACTGGAATAATGCGAATAAAATTGGTAGTTGCAGTAATACCGGCACACAGCCACCTAAAGGATTTACTCCGGCTTTGCGATACAATTTCATATTTTCCTGCTGCAGCTTACTCATGTCTTCACCATGCTTGGCCTTTATTTCATCGAGCTCAGGCTTCAATACACGCATTTTTGCTGCTGATAAATAAGAACGATACACCAGTGGAAGCAATACAGTTTTGATTATGAGCGTAAGCAGGAAGATGATTAGACCAAAACTGCTTACATACTGGCTCAGGAAGTGAAAAACATTGATTACAACATACTTATTTACCCAACGGAAAATACCCCAACCCATTGGGATGATGCGTTCCAGTTGCGTATCAAATTTCGCAAGCGTTTTATAGTGATTTGGACCAAAGAAAAACTTAAACGCAAAACTCTCCTTTACTCCATGGTTGTATGGCACGGTTAAAGATGCCTGCATCATACGCACATATTTACCGCTTTCATCTGTTTTGGTTTCAATGGTGCCATTATCAAACGACTTATTGGCAATAATGGTATAATTAAAATACTGCTGTTTAAATGCTATCCAACTAATTGCCGTTTTTAGGCTTTGCTTTTCGTCTGTTGTTTCTGTTATGTAAGCAGGCTCATCATCGGCATAACGATAGTAAATAGTGCTGGTACGCTTTTCTGCCTCGGCACTTTTTTCCTGCAACATGGCATTTTGGCTAATGGTTAAATCGAGGTAGTTATTGCTGGGTGCAATTACACTTTGCATACCATGCAATTCCAAATTATAATCCACTGTACCTGTTTCTTCATTTAGCGTATAACGCTGTTCTATATGCTGCCCGTCAGATAGTTTAAGTACCATACTCAGGCTTTTCCCATCAGCAGCAGGTAATGGCGTAAAGTAAAGATCTTTGGTTTGTATGGCTTTTGCATCCGCAGTTGCAAACGAGTAGTTAAACTCATTATCCTGCCCATCAACCAAAACCAGAGGAGTTTTGTCATAACGCTGGTATTTTTTCAATTCTACCTTGTAAATGCGCCCCCCTTTATTACTGAACGTAATTTTTAAATCATTATTCTCAAGTGTGGTAAAACTTTCTATCCCCTTTGAAAACGATGCAAAAGTTCCGAAGGCCTTCTCACTAAAGGCCGAATCTGTTGTGATTTTAATTGAATCCTGAGAAGCAATTTTGGCAGCATATGCCCTTGCCAGGCTATCTTCTCGCAATTGCACAAGTGCGATAGAGTCTTGCGCACGTTTAGTGGCTTTAATCTGTTCTTCAGAAGGCTGATTAATATAGGCAAACGTAACCAGTATGACGAAAATGAGTGATAAACCAATAATGGAATTTCTGTCCATGAGTTTTTTGTAATTATGTTTATGGAGGCAGCAAAAGTAAGCCTTTTTTGTACTTTCACTAAACTAAAATGATTAGCTTGTTTTTGGTATATAAGAGCCCGAATTATTGGCCTTAGCAGGTAAGAAAAAGAAATTTTGCGTGGCTGCTGCACCAGTTTCATAAGGTAAGAGTTGCTGCCTGTTCAATACAAAAACATCATACCCCAGGTTTTTTAAATAACTAAAACACAATTGCCTGTTCTGATTATCCCATAATTCGCAATAAATGATTGGTTTGCATCTTCTTAGAAGCTGTTCTGCACCAATAAAAACCTGATATTCAAAGTTCTCTACATCTATTTTGATGGCATTTATATTCACATCCTTCAAAGCCTCTATATCATCCAGCTTTTTCTGTCTTACCTTTAACTTCTCACCATTATTGAATTCAGTTATTTTCTCATCTACCATATGAGAAAGTCCTTGCATGCGGGTTCCACTAATAATAGGAAGAATCATTTCACTCTCCCGATTTTCATTGCCCAACGCACAATCAAAAACAGTAACATTCTTAAAGTCGCTCTCCGAAAGTATTTTCTTCAATACATGCAGGTTATAGGGCACAGGTTCAAACGCGTAAACATGACCCCTTGTAACCTTTTTACACAAGTGAACGGTCATGATACCAATATTGGCGCCAATATCCAATACAAGATATTCTTCTTTAATCAGCTTAAGGAAATGGTTAAAGTCGCCTTCATTTTCATCTAAACGTAACATAGCAGATTTGAAGCGCGAGAAATAATAAAGATATGTTTCAAAACCCATTGCACGTTGCAAACAGCTTTGAATGAGTTTTTTAAACACAATATTCAGTTAAGAATTACTATAAGCTATGGCAGCCTTCACAAACCTTGAGAATAGCGGATGTGGGTTAAGAACAGTACTTTTATATTCCGGATGAAACTGAACAGCGAGGAAGTATGGATGATCTTTTAACTCCACAATCTCTGCAAGTTTTGTTTCAGGATTAATACCGCTTACTATCATACCCTTACTTTCAAAATCTTTTTGGAACTTATTATTAAACTCAAAACGATGCCTGTGTCGTTCACTTATTTTAGCTTTACCATAAGCATTATATGCTTTACTATCTTTAGTCACTTCACATGCATAAGCGCCCAGTCGCATGGTTCCACCTTTTTGCGTAATTTTTTTCTGCTCAGGCATCATATCAATTACCGGATACTTAGTTTTCGGATTCATCTCAGTAGAGTGTGCATCTTTAAATCCCAGCACATGTCGTGCAAATTCAATAACAGCCATTTGCATACCCAAGCAGATTCCAAAAAACGGAATTCCGTTCTCTCTTGCGTATTTAATGGCCAGAATTTTACCTTCAATAGCACGGTCGCCAAAGCCTGGGGCTACCAATATCCCATCCAAATGGCCTAACTTATGCTCAACGTTTCCATCGGTAATCAGGCTTGAGTGTATATACTCCAATTTTACCTTACAGTCGTTGTGCGCACCGGCATGGATAAAGGCCTCTGCAATAGATTTGTATGCATCTGGCAACTCAACGTATTTACCCACCAGACCAATCTTTACCTCATGCTTTGGATTTTTGAATTTTGTAAGAAAAGTAAGCCAGCTATCCATTTCCGGTTCGTTTCTGGCCGGCAGTTTCAACTTTGTCAAAACTGTTTTATCCAACTTTTCCTTTAGCATTGCCATCGGAACATCATAAATGGTTGGCATATCCAGTGCTTCTATTACGGCATTGGGTGTAACATTGCAAAACAATGCTATTTTCTTTCTAATCTCTTTGTTAATGGGATGTTCAGCACGACAAACCAAAATATCAGGTTGGATTCCTGACTCAAGCAACATCTTTACGGAGTGTTGTGTTGGTTTTGTTTTTAGCTCATGCGAAGTGGCCAGATATGGCAATAATGTTAAATGTATGACAATACAATCTTCAGGCTTCATCTCCCAATTCATCTGACGCACAGCCTCTATATAAGGCAGCGACTCAATATCACCAACAGTACCACCCAACTCAGTTATAATAATTTCATACTTGCCTGACTCTCCCAGCAATTTCATCCTGCGCTTGATCTCATCCGTAATATGTGGAATTACCTGAACGGTTTTGCCTAGATAAGCACCTTCTCTTTCCTTATCAATTACATACTGATAAATGCGGCCTGTGGTAACATTGTTAGCCTGCGAGGTTGGCACATTTAAAAAACGCTCGTAATGACCAAGGTCCAGGTCCGTTTCTGCACCGTCATCCGTAACATAGCATTCCCCATGCTCATAAGGATTAAGCGTTCCGGGATCTACATTAATATAAGGGTCAAACTTTTGTATGGTAACCGAATAGCCTCTTGCCTGCAGCAATTTAGCCAGTGAAGCGGAAATGATTCCTTTACCTAAAGAAGAGGTTACCCCGCCAGTAACGAATATATATTTTGGTGAATGCATAGTCTGTTGAAGAAACTGAAAATAGCTGCTTGTATTACCAAGCTTGAATCAGTTTTTACTGTACGGGAAACAAAAATACTTTTTTTAAGCATGCCTAAAAACCATAAGCCCTACTGTTTATCAAAATGTTTTCAACAAAATCGAAACCCCTTAGAGCCACGTGAGGGTTATGCTTATAAAATCAACCTTTTGATAATAAACTATAACCGCTAACCTACTCCTTATTTGCCTTTACATATGCTTCGGCCTTCATCAGGTCATCAGGGGTATCTATGGAAATGGTTTCCATATTGGTTTCTTTTAGGCGTATGTCATAACCATTTTCAAGCCAGCGTAGCTGCTCTAATGACTCTGCCTTTTCTATAGCACCTTGAGGTAAACGGGTTAGGTCTATGAGCGTTTGGGGGCGGTATCCGTATATACCAATATGCTTGTAATAGGTAATATGCGCCTCCGGGTTTCTGCGATAAGGAATAGGCGACCGTGAGAAATACAAGGCGTTTCCTAAACTGTTTATAACTGCCTTTACCGTATTGGGATTTTGAACCTCGCTCTCTTTATCCAGCTTTTTAATGAGCGAAGCGATATTTACCGAAGCATCATTAAAACAGGATGCTACCAACGCTATTTGTGCAGGATCAATAAATGGCTCATCTCCCTGGATATTGATAACCACATCAACCTGCTTATTCAATTTTTTTAATACTTCCGAACAACGGTCGGTTCCACTCTGATGATAGGGTGAAGTAAGTATTGCATGTCCACCAAAGTTTTTAACCGCATCGGCAATTCGGGCATCATCGGTTGCAACATACACCTCATCTAATTCCGTTACTTTCTTTGCCTGCTCATATACCCGTTGTATCATGGTTTTGCCACCAATCATAATAAGGGGTTTACCCGGCAGTCGGGTTGATGCATATCGGGCGGGTATTATACCAATGATGGTTGACATGTTTCTGAATGTAAATTTCGAAGATAAAAATATTTCATTTCTAAAATAACCCTTGCATAGCTTGTGCTATCTCATCCCGCCAAACCAACACAAATACACCACCTACACTAATGATGGCTGCAATAAATGAACCAAGTTCAATCTTTTCCTTACCACTTATGGCAGCTACTACCATAACGGTTATTGGCAGAAGTGAGAAAATGGTTTGTGCCAACGAAACCTCAATAAGAGAAGCTGCAAGCAACGATATGGAAACACCTATCACAGGGCCAAAAACTGTACCTATTAAGACCGGTTTTAAGTGCTGAGGCTTGTATGCTATTTCCTTAAACTCTGCTACCAAATTGGTTCTAAATAAACCTGCAACATAGATTATTACCGTTGCAGTAAACATTCGGATCCATGTGGCATGAACCGGGCTAAGGTCTTGCCCTTCATGGGTTATCATAAGTCCTTTCTTTGCCAGCACAATACCTAACCCCTGGCAAATGGCTCCGAGGATGGCAAATAAAACACCTCGCATCAACTCCTGCCTATTACTGCCAGCTTTGCTAAGATTATTTTTCTGATTAACCCTAATAAACCATAGCAAACCGCCAACCGATATGGCCATTCCCAGCATACCCAAAGCGCTGATATGTTCTGCAAGAAGTATCATACCCAGCAACAATGCGGCAAAAGGAGCAAACGTATTGAACAAACTGGCACGCGAACTGCCGAGCATTTTAAATGCGGTAAAAGCAAAATGATCGCCAATACTAAGCCCTACAACACCTGATAAGCCAAGCCATAACCATTCATGTAAATTCGGCAACCGAAACAATGCAATTATGGAATGAGTGGATACGCTAACCGTAACCACCGAAAGCAGTAACATAGCAAAAAGCAATCGCACACGATTAACTGATTTTGGAGAGGCCAGTTTTGCAGCGTGTGTAAAGGCAAATGTGCCAATGGTCCAACATGCAAGGGTGGTAAAGGCTGCCAATATACCGGTTGTGTAGTTCATTGTTCAGCTTAGCTTAGAGAAGACTTAGACCAAACAAATAAAAAACCGGTATGCAGCATATCTTTAGTTAAAAATGCCTTGTTACGGCCTGAGCAATTTTTTGAGCCGGTAATTGTTCCATGCAACTGGTTCCATCCACACAGCTGCCTCTGTAAAAACACTTACAATCCTTATCAGGAGCTACAATTTCTCCTTTGCCAAACAAATCAAACTCATGCGGATTGAAGATATTATTCATCAATACAATTCTCTTGCCTAAGGCTAGCGTTATGTGCATTCCCATAGTAACCTGAGTAATAACCAAGTGGCAATGATTTACCAGATTAATAAATTCATACAAACTAAAATAACCCAGATATGCAGCTCCACTCCGTTGCTGTATTTCTTTATTTCTGGCATCCTCTGCCTCACCTCCTAAGAGCAAGATATGCGCATCTGGGTGCTGTTTTTTAAGAATACCAACCAGCTCCACCCATTTATCAATACTCCAAAGGCGTGTAGTCCAGCGCCCGCCACAACCGGTATTTAAACCAATGATTTTTTTATCTGTAGGTAGGTTCCATGTATAACCTTTATCATCATGGGTATCCATTAAATAAGGTTCACCCTGATGGGTATAACCACATATTTCAAAAATTTCCCGCAGGTAGCTCTTGGTATTGGCCTTGCTCACATCATCAAACATACCGGTCATAAATTTATGAACGGCCAGCTCATTGTAAGGCTGTATTTCATTATCCTTAAGCACAAATCCGAACTTCACTTTCGCATCAACAACCTGAAGCAATGCCCCTGCTTCCTTTTCCTTATCCAGGTTAATGGCAATGTCCCATTGGCTGTGCTGCACATACATCAATGCATTGTGATCCCATTTAAGTACTTCATCTATTTTAGAAGTCGGCAAAATATCGGGAGTCCATGTGAGCCATGTTATTTTACAACCCGGATATTCTTTACGAAACTTAATTATCAGGGGCGTGGTGCGTATTACATCACCAATGGCACCTAGTTTTATAATTAATATACGTTTGCTCACTTTTTCATATACAGGACAATCCGCACAGTGATAGCCATGCTGCTTATGCGGTTTACAAGGAATATGGCCTTTGAAATGAAGACAATCAGCTTTAATAGTCATGATAAAACGAAGATAAAAAAAGCGAATATATGGGGTAAACAGGTAAGGCGCAAACCAAAGAAACCCAAAAGAAGAGAAAAGTTCAGGCAATTTGTCATGCCAACAAGGGTTTGGTAATGAATTTGTATATTGCTTCCGTACAAATTTAAAAACATGAAAAGAGGAACAATTATTCTTTTAGTGGTGGCAGGCTTATTTCTGCTGCTTATTTTTAACGGCTGTGGCAGCTACAACAATATGGTGAGCAAGAGAGAAGCCACAGAATCAGCCTGGGCGCAGGTAGAAAATGTTTACCAGCGCAGAATGGACCTGATACCTAACCTTGTAAACACTGTAAAAGGTGTGGCTAACTTTGAGCAAAAAACACTTACTGATGTTATTCAGGCGCGTGCCAATGCAAGTTCTATTAAAGTAGATGCAAGCAAATTGAGTCCGGAGCAAATACAAAAATTTCAGGCGTCACAAGGTGAACTATCTCAGGCGTTGGGAAGATTGATGGTGGTGGCTGAGCAATATCCGCAATTAAAAGCCACTGAAAATTTTCTTGAACTGCAATCGCAACTAGAAGGCACCGAGAATAGAATAACCACCGAAAGACAAAAGTTTAATGATATTGTAAAGCAATACAATACATATATACGCAGATTTCCTCAGGTACTTTATAGCGGCATCTTTGGTTTTGAGAAAAGAGGTTATTTTGAAGCCACAGCAGGCGCAGAAAAAGCACCTGAAGTAAAATTTGAATAATTTAAACACACCATTCACAGCCACAGATTTCACTAAATACAATGGTTGAAATCTGTGGCTTTATTTTGTTATGGCAAAACATTTTTTTACTACTGCAGAACAAAACGGCATTATTGAAGCCATAAAGCAGGCCGAACTAAATACATCCGGAGAAATACGTTTGCATATTGAGGCCCACTGCAAAACAGATGCGTATGAACGCGCACGGCAGGTGTTTGAACAATTGGGCATGCATGCAACCGATCAGAAAAACGGAGTGCTTTTTTATGTAGCCTATAAAGATCATAAACTTGCCATACTTGGAGATAAAGGTATTCACGAAAAGGTAACGCAACAGTTTTGGGAAGAAGAAAAAGAATTGCTTCGCAGTTATTTTAAACAAAATAAATATGCCGAAGGACTGACAATAGCCATTAACAAAGCCGGAGAAAAATTACAAGCATATTTCCCTTATCAGAAAAATGATACCAATGAGTTGAGCAATGATATTTCTTTTGGAGGAGGTAAAAATGCGTAAAATTTACCTGCTTCTAACCACGCTTTTTTTAACGGCAACCTTGCCAATGCAAGTGTTGGCAAAAGATATTCCGGCTAAGCCCAATCCTCCCCGACTGGTTAATGATTACACCCAAACTCTTAGCACTGCAGCGCAACAACAACTGGAGCAAAAACTGGTAGCATATTTCGATTCGACCTCTACGCAAATTGCCATTATTATTGAACAATCCTTAGATGGTGATGATTTGTTTGACTACTGCCAGCGCCTGGCAACCGGCTGGGGTATTGGAGAGCAAAACAAAAACAACGGATTGCTTATTTACATTGCCTTAGCCGACAGAAAAATCAGGATACATACAGGATATGGGATGGAGGCCACCATTACGGATGCACTTTCCAAACGTATTATTGAAAAAAATATCAAACCCAATTTTAAGGCTGGCAATTATTATCAGGGGTTGGATGAAGCAACCGACATCATTATTCAAGCTGCTTCCGGAGAGTATGAGTATGACCGAACACAAGGCAATGAGCCAAATACAAAGGCAATACTGAAGATAATCTTCATCATTATTATCATCATAATTGTGATTTCTAAATTTGGTGGAGGCCGCGGAGGCAGAAGAGGCAGCGGATTTGGCGGACCCATATTTTGGGGTGGCACATTTGGTAGCGGTGGTTTTTCATCCGGTGGAGGAGGTTTTGGTGGCGGTGGGTTTGGCGGCTTTGGTGGCGGAGGATTTGGCGGAGGCGGCAGCAGCGGAAGCTGGTAGTGTTTTGAGTGTTGAATGGAGTATCTTATTGGCAATAAAGTTATGTAGTTATAGTTTTTATTAGAAATGCCATACATTAACCTCGATAGTTCAACTTATAAACTGCTCAAAGCTATATAGCCACATCTCCAATTTTATAATGAGTTAAACACAAATGGTGTCCAAGGTGTTCAATATCTCTTATACTATATAGAAAGGGTAGATTCAATGTGGGACGATTGATTAAAACGAAAATGGGATATTTGGTTTATTCACATAAACTAGAAATCCTTGGTTTCCATAAAAAATTATCATTTGAATGAAAACCAAGGATAAAATATGATATGTATAGCCATTAATTTAAAAAAATAGATTAAAAGATTCTAATATGTAGAATATCAATCCAAAAATTACAAAGAATAACCCAAATAAGTATAATATTTTTTTTACGTTAAATTCTTTTTCTTTAGCATAATCATTATACAAACTAACTGTAGCTATACAGAGAAGAAGAATTAGCGGTATTTTAAAAAGTATAATTTTATAGATCATAGAACTAAACATCAGTCATTAGCTGTCCATAAGGAAAAAGAATATTTTAAGATATTCAGTGAATGTCTCATTATCAGTTTCTCCTCTTCACTAAAATTATTACTAATGCTTACTAGACTAATTTCAGAGTTAATGTAGGCCAAACCACTTTCTATATTTTTGTTTTCCAGACCTAATAATGTATTCAAAACTCTTTTATATTCATCACTTAAACGAGTGTTTCCATAATCTTCTGCAATCATGTTTGCGTGATCATTGATCGATGTATTAATCCCCATTGGAGTAATTAGTTGAATTAATTTCGCCTTTGTATACTGTTGTTTAATTTCATTTATACTTAAATGAAACTCATTGGATAAAAATGTACAAAGTGGCTCGTACAAAGCGTCAATGTAGCTCTCAGGAGTTCTATAACCTTGCCCAGAATTATTGATAAAGTTCACTAAAAAGGTATTATGAAGATAGCCTGACCTTTCAAATTCGTTCATATATGAAATAGTTTGTGGGTTAGCAGGAGGAATTACCGGTCGTAATAGTCCACCTGGATTATGCCTTTCCATGTAAAGCCATCCAGATGCAGCACAACCATCTACAACTATACCAAGAGCCATTCCATGAGCTCCGCCAATCCTTCCCCATTTATATCCTTGATAAGATCCGCCAACATCCGCGCCTAGATAAGTTCCAAGTGTTATCCAATTTATCATTGGCTTACTTTTATTATAGTATGACGCCTGATTGCTTGCGTCTAAATTCGCAAAGACTAATAAAGTTGTAATAACTAAAAGATATTTTCTCATATTGATATGTCTTCCCATTGCACAACATGTGCAACTTTGTGCTTTACAAATCTGATAGTATTTATTTAGTATTTTAACTGCTAATATAATTGTTTCAATTGTTAAAACTTTTTTTTAATTTGTTTTACAATTAATAAGTTTATGGTATTGGATAGTACTAAAATAAAGAAAGCAAGAGGAAGAGCCAAACTTTCACAAACTGACCTTGGCTTTTTAATCGATGTATCTCAAACAACGATTTGGGAATGGGAACAAAAAGACCATGATGTAAAGTTAGATTATATTCTAGCGATAAGTGAGTAATTAGACTTAGACCTGCAAGATTTGTTAAAGGATGGAACAACAATTAATATTCAGCATAATCACAACAACAAAGTAAGCAACAACTCAGCTCCTTGCATGAATATTACAATTGAATCATACCAATTGCAACAAGAGTTGATACAAGTACTCAAACATAATATTGAGCTGCTAAGAGAAGAGAACGCAAAACTGAAGCAAGATTTAAAGAAAATTAATAATTAGTCCCCTTTCCACAAGCCCTGAGTACTTAGTTCTATGAGCGAGTTAAACCTCGTTGAAATACCTAAAGAACTTACAATAATGATTAGCCTTGAATCTATTAATTAATCCACAAACTGCTCAACGCTATATAGCAGCAACACCAATTTTATAATGAGTAACCACAAAGTAGCAGAACACGCATGAGAACTGTTAAATAATCAAGAGACAATCTTTTAGTCTTCTTATCTGTCAATCTTTAGATAATAGATACAGAGTTACAAGGAAGCAAGATGCAAGGCCATATATGAAATAAGAAAATTTATGTAATTTGGCTACTCAAAAATTACTTATGCTCGAACAGCTTGACCTTACTAAAATACTGGTGCTCGATATTGAAACGGTACCTCAACAACCCGGGTTTGATTCATTACCTGAAAAATGGAAAAGCCTTTGGGAGAAAAAAGCCGCATTTCTTAAAAAACAGGAAAATGAATCGGCTGCCGAAATATATAACCGTGCAGGTATTTATGCAGAGTTTGGTAAAATCATTTGCATATCTGCCGGATTTTTTAACAGAAGCGGCAATAGCTGGCAGTTTCGGGTAAAATCATTTTATGGCGAGGATGAAACAATTGTATTAAAAGAATTCAATACCCTACTGGAACGTTATTTCAATCAGCCCGACCATTTATTGTGCGGCCATAATGCCAAGGAGTTTGACTTCCCTTACCTGTGCAGGCGCATGCTCATTAACGGTATTTCCATTCCTTCTATTCTTAATATTGCAGGAAAAAAGCCATGGGAGGTGCAACACCTCGATACGATGGAATTATGGAAGTTTGGCGACTTTAAAAGTTTTACTTCACTTGAATTACTTGCCACCACATTTAATATTCCAACACCTAAGGATGACATTGATGGAAGCATGGTTTGGAAAGTTTTTTGGCAAGAAAACAACCTTGAACGTATTGCAAGCTATTGCCAGAAAGATGTGGTAACAGTTGCACAGCTTTTGCTTCGTTTCAGAGGCGAAAAACTGTTAGAGGAGTCAGACGTTATATTTTCTTAACTGCTATTTACATGACCAAACTTTCTGTAAACATTAATAAAATTGCTACCCTCAGAAACTCAAGAGGTGGAAACAACCCAGATGTAATAAAAGCAGCAATAGACTGCGAGCGTTTCGGTGCCGATGGTATAACTGTGCACCCCAGACCTGATGAGCGGCACATACGATATACAGATGTATATGCGCTGAAAGAAGCAGTGAAAACAGAATTGAATATTGAAGGAAATCCGCGTGAGCAAAAATTTATAGATTTGGTACTTGCTGTTAAACCCACACAGGTTACACTGGTGCCAGATGCACTGAACCAGCTCACCTCTGATCACGGCTGGGACACCATTACACACAAAACATTCCTTATTGATACCATTCAGAAATTTAAGTCGCATGGCATACGTACATCAATTTTTGTTGACCCCGATTTGAAAATGATAGAAGCCGCCCCTGAAACAGGTACCGATAGAATTGAGCTATATACAGAAAGCTATGCGCATGGATATACAAAGAATAAGAAAAGCGCTGTTGCTCCATTTATAGTTGCTGCAAAAAAAGCTAATGAGCTGGGCTTAGGAATCAATGCCGGACACGACTTATCCTTAGATAACCTGCAGTTCTTTAAACAACAAATTCCTGCTTTGCTGGAAGTAAGCATTGGCCATGCCTTGATTTGTGATGCCTTATATTACGGCCTTGAAAATACCATACAGTTATACAAACGTAAACTTACCTAAACTTATTTACCATGAAACAACTGTTTGCGCTCATACTCATACTTAACTTTCGTATGGCTTTCTCACAGCCTCTTACCCATCCGCTAGCTGAACAAATATTGTTGGGTAATTATAATCCGACAGCCTATGCACCCAACCAAACATTTACCAAACAGCAACTGATAGAAGGAATATGGAGTAATATTAATAAAGACTCATTGTTGAGTTATTTAAAACAACTTTCCTCATTTTACAATCGCAACACAGGTTCAGATACCTTATCAAACAGTAAAGGTATAGGAGCAGCACGCAGGTGGGTATTTAATCAATTTAACTCCTTTTCGGCCGGAGCACAAAACAGACTTATTACTACTTACCACCAATTTGATAAAAGCATTTGCGGACAGTTAAGGCATAGAAATATTTTAACCATACTCCCCGGAATTGATACAACGGATAAAGGCATACTGCTAATTGAAGCACATATGGATAGCCGTTGCGAAGATGTATGCGATACTGCATGTATGGCAAATGGCATGGAAGATAACGGAAGCGGCACGGCACTGGTTATGGAGCTGGCCAGAGTTATGAGTAAATATGCCTATAAAAACACCATTATATTTATGGTAACAGTTGGTGAGGAACAGGGACTGGATGGGGCTACTGCATTTGCAAACTATTGCGCACAAAAAGGAATAAAAATTGAAGCTGTGCTAAACAATGATATTATTGGTGGCATACAATGCGGCAAAACTGCATCACCTCCTGGATGTCCGGGAGAAAACACCATTGATAGCAGCAGTGTTCGTTTATTCTCATTCGGCACCAATCTTTCCATACATAAAAACCTTGCACGCTTCATTAAGATGCAATTTATGGAAGAGGCACAACCTGTTATTGATATTCCTTATCAAATTCATATAATGAATGCAGAAGACAGAACAGGACGCGGAGGTGACCATATTCCTTTCAGGCAACTGGGGTTTCCTGCCATCAGAGGCACATCCACACATGAACATGGCGATGCGCAAATCAATACCGGCTACACAGACCGCCAACATACCACACGTGATATTCTTGGTAAAGACTTGAATACAGATGGTATACTTGATAGCATGTATGTGAACATAAACTACCTGAAAAGAAATGCCATGATAAACGCAACCGCACTTGCAATGGCAGGTACAGGCCCGGTAGGTTCTCCTGTATTTGAATTAGGAAATGATGGGAATGGCATCACCATTCGTATCACACCCATGCCTGGAATTACTAAATACAGGGCTGGCATACGAACAACCCGAAATGATTTTGATACGCTGCTTGAACTAAATAGTATAACTGAAACAAAACTATATGGCGTAAAAAAAGATACATTTTATTTTATAACCGTAATGGCAGTTGATGCAAACGGCATTGAAAGCCGATTTGCACAGGAAAAACAGGTAAAGGCAATTGCACAAGCACCAACAGGCCTGCATGAAAAGGAAGTACAAAAGAAACGCATGGAATTATTGCCTGCCGCACCCAACCCGTTTGATGAAACAACAACGATAGGTGTAATGGTAAATGAACTACCTTTTGAACAAGATGCTGCAATACTGATACGAGATGCATCCGGAAAAGTGATAGCAACATTGCCTTTTACAATTAAAGAAGGTCTGAATGAAATATTATATGAGCATGGTTTCGGACAGAATGGAGTCTACTACTATTCCCTGCAGGTAGGCAGCCAAACCTATGAAACACGCAAGCTTATTTTTAATAAGTAAGGCCCATATTTATTACTACATTTGCCACATGAATTTATACGATAAAATAAAATCTGAAACCTTTTTAATTGCCGGACCCTGTGTTATTGAGAATGAAGACATGGTAATGCACCTTGCTGAAAAGATTGCATCCATTGCACAGGAACTTAAGTTAACCTATGTTTTTAAAGCTTCATTTGACAAAGCAAACCGCACTTCATTAGACTCATACAGGGGTGGTGGTATAGAAAATGGGTTGAAGATTTTACAGAAAGTAAAAGATACATTTAACCTACCCGTAACCACAGATGTTCATGAAAGCAACCAGGCAAAAGCTATAGGTGAAGTGGTAGATATCATACAAATTCCGGCTTTTTTGTGCAGGCAAACAGATTTATTAGTAGAGTCGGCTAAAACCGGTAAAATCGTAAATATTAAAAAAGCTCAATTCCTTTCAGGATTTGACATGAAACATGCCATAAAGAAAGTGGAGGGAGCAGGTAACAGGCAAATCATACTTACAGAAAGAGGAACCATGTTTGGCTACAACAACCTGGTTGTTGATTTTAGAAATTTGGTTGATATGAAAACATTTGGTTATCCGGTGTGCATGGATGTAACGCATAGCGTACAACGCCCAGGTGGACTTGATGGTAAAAGCGGAGGTAACAGAGAATACGCGCCATATATGGCTAAAGCAGCAGCTGCAGTGGGTGCTGATGGATTTTTCTTTGAAGTACACGAAAACCCTGATCAGGCATTAAGCGATGGCCCGAATATGATTCCGCTTAAAGACTTTAAACAACTGCTGCAGGATACCATTATTCCGTTTAGGAAGTAATATCAGTGCATTCTTTCAATCAATATTAGACAATACCTACACGTGCTATTATCAGCGCATAAAGAATTAAAGGCCGTTATTTTTGATATGGATGGCCTACTGGTTAATTCAGAACCATATTGGAAATTAGCTGAGAAAAAAGTATTCGGGCAATATGGGCTTAACCTGAGTGATGAGTTGCTCAGACAAGTAATGGGATTCAGGCTTAGTGAGGTGGTTAAATACTGGTATACCTATCAACCCTGGCCAAACCCTGATTTTAAAGATACAGAAGAAGCTATTCTGAATGATGTAACCGAACGTATACTTGCCCATGCAGATGCCATGCCCGGAGTATATACAGTTTTAGAAAAATGTAAACAGAGTGGATATAAGATGGCCATTGCCTCCTCCTCTGCAATGAGATTAATTGAAGCTGTGGTAAACAAATTACAGATACAGGACTTTTTTGATGTAATGTGGTCGGCTGAATTTGAGCCGTATGGCAAACCACACCCGGGCATATTTATTAGCACTGCAAAAAAATTAAACACAGCACCAGAACATTGCTTGGTGTTTGAAGATGCCATTAATGGTGTTATAGCAGCCAAGGCTGCAAAAATGTTTTGCATTGCCGTTCCTGAAGAAGCAACCTATCATGATCCACGTTTTGCTATAGCAGATGAAAAAATTAGCAGCCTTACTCAGTTGGTTTTTTCTTCCACTTAATACCGCAACCAATGGCTTTGGTTTGATTGATTGAAATACTTTTGCCTGCCAGCAAAGCATCAACCGCCTGTTCTACATATTTCTGCTGAGCTGCAGTTGCATCTTCATAATTATCATCAATTGCGCCAATATACTTTACCAGGTTGCCTTTTTTAGACTTCTGCAAAATAAACACATGCGGTGTGCGGGTAGCACCATATGCTTTGGCTATTTCCTGTGTTTCATCATATAAATAAACAAAGGGGTAGCTTTTCTCTTTGGCAAGCTTCTGCATATTCTCATAAGAATCTTCAGGCTCGCGGTCTTTATCATTTGGATTGATAGCAATTACCGGATAGCCTTTAGATTCATACTTCTGATGCAACTCAATAATACGTTGCTCATATGCTTGCGAGAACGGACAGTGGTTACATGTAAAGATCACGATAAACCCTTTGGCATTTTTGTAATCAGCCAAACTCACCATGTTACCATCTACATTTTTTAGTGAAAAATCTGAAGCCTTATCGCCAATTTTAGAACCGGATGTATGGTTAATGTTAAATGCAGCTGCTAACATAAAGATAGATGCAGCCAAGATTAGATGTATTTTTCTCATCATTATTTAAATTGTTTTACGAGTTCGTTGAGTTTTTCAAAGGTTAGCTCCCCTTCATGAAATGCTTCCTGCTTCAAAGATGCCTTTACTAACCAAGTTGCGGGTATGGCACCGCTCCAATTTTTGCTTACCAGTTCAATCCAGTCATTGGCATTGGTTTCATTCATAAACAACACCCTTGATTGTATTTGCTTGTCTGAAATAAACTGCGGCAATCTATCTGTTAATGCTTTTTTGGTATCATTGCTTACCAATACTACCCTAATTTTTTTATCCTGTGTTTGCTTATGCAACTGCTCAAAATAAGGTAGCTCGGCTACGCACGGTTTACACCAGGTAGCCCAAAAATTTATTATATAAAGCGTATCGTTGGTTGTATTATTTCTAATGTTTTCAATCCACGACTTGTTTACCTGCTGAATTTGCTGTGCATACAAAAATTGCCCTGAGCCTAATAACCATATCAACCAACAGAATTGCCTCATTTTACTTTTTTTCTTCTGTTTCGTTCATAATCCTCAAATACAAAATCACCCAACCCATTTAGTGAGCTGTAGAAAGCCTTGCCATTATTAGTTTTGGTAAACTCCTGCACAAATTCCTGCAAATAAGGATCACTGGCTATCATAAATGTAGTAATGGGTATGCCCATTCTGCGACATTGCGCGGCCATGGTAAGTGTTTTATTCAATATTTTCCGGTCTAACCCAAAGCTGTTTTTATAATAGCGGTTACCTTCTTTAAGGCACGTTGGCTTACCATCTGTTATCATAAATATCTGCTTATTGGGATTTTTACGTTTGCGGAGTAAATCCATAGCCAGTTCCAAACCAGCATAGGTATTGGTATGATAAGGACCAACCTGCAAATAAGCCAAGTCTTTCAATTCAATGGGCCAGGCATCATTCCCAAAAACTAAAATATCAAGAGTATCTTTAGGATATCGGGTTTTTATTAGTTCCGCCAATGCCATGGCAACTTTTTTTGCGGGGGTAATGCGGTCTTCACCGTACAAAATCATGGAGTGCGATATATCTATCATTAACACGGTTGAAGTTTGGCTTTTGTGCTCGCGTTCCCTCACCTCCAAATCATCCTCGGTAATTTTAAAGGAATCAATACCATGATGTATTTGGGCATTTTGCAAGGATGCTGTTAAATCAATCTGATCAGACTGGTCGCCAAAAATAAATTTTCGGGTATCAGCACTTATTTCATCTCCCCTGCCATTGTGCGTGGTCTTATGATTTCCCTGAGAGGTACGCTTAAGTTTACCAAAAATTTCTTCCAGTGCCTGTTTGCGTATTTCCTTATTGGTTCTTGCTCCTGGGTTAATTTCCCCTGATAACGGATTTTCCTGGACATATCCTTTGTTTTTTAGCTCATCAATAAAATCTCCCATGCCGTACTCCGGCTTGGTAATACCATGTTTTAAATCAATCTGATTCATCCAGTCAATTGCTTCGGCAACATCGCCATTGGTGTACTGCATTAATTGCAAAAACAATTTCAGCAACTCATCAAAAGTATTACCGTTAGGTTGAGGAACATATTTTGTAAAGCCAAATCCAGTCATGTTAACTAAACGAAGATAGGGTAAAAAGTGTTTATAAAATAGATAGATTTAAGCCCCTGTTGTGCATATTTTATTTATGTTTGACGAATAAATACGACCTCTTGAAATGAAAAAACTGCTATCAGCTTTACTACTCATTTGCACCATTCATGTTCTTCACGCACAGAAGAGTGTATGCATTGCGTTTTACAATCAGGAAAACTTATTTGATACCATTGATGACCCGCTAAAAGACGATAATGAATTTCTACCAACAGCCGAAAAACAATGGAATACACAGAAATACCTGACAAAACTGGAAAATATGAGCAGCGTGCTTAGTGCCATGAATGAAGGTCATGGTCCGGATATACTGGGCATGTGTGAGATTGAAAATGCACAGGTATTAACCGACCTTTCATCCCATAAAAATATAAAAGGCATGCATTACAAATCTGTTCATTTTGAAGGGCCGGATAAAAGAAGTATAGACAATGCGTTATTATATAAGTCTGGTTTATTTAAAGTACTGTATGCAGTTGCTGTGCCGGTAAATTGGCCTGCTGATGCTGATTTTAAGACGAGGGATATCCTGTATGTAAAGCTTGAAACCAAGAGCAAAGACCAGCTGGTATTATTAATCAATCACTTCCCATCAAGATCTGGAGGTGAGCTAGAATCAAGACCCAAGCGACTTTATGTAGCATCTGTGCTGCGCAACATAGTGGATACCATATTGGAGAAAGATCCGAATGAAAACATTATTATAATGGGAGATTTTAATGATGAGCCATCGGATGCTAGTATAGATTCAGTGCTAAGAGCAAAAGAGAGTATGTATAACCTGTATGGTGGGAATCTTTATAATCCCATGGTTGAAATTCAGCAAACCGAGATGGGCTCATATATGCATCGCGGGAAATGGAATGTGCTTGACCAGATTATCTTAAGCAACGGTTTGGTTATAGGTAATCGTAAATATATTTTAAGGAAAGAATCGGCAGATATTTTTAAACAACCCTGGATGCTTGAAACTGAGCAGAAGTTCAAAGGATCACCAAAAAGAACATATGCCGGAAACAAATATATTGGAGGATATAGCGATCACTTGCCTGTTTACCTTTATCTTGACCTTAAAAAATAACAATCATGCACGAAGAAAAACACTTTGAAGGCTCAGAAGTTGTCAGAGATATTGTAATTGGTATGAGTGACGGACTTACCGTTCCTTTTGCCTTAGCTGCAGGTCTAAGTGGAGCTATTAGCGATAACAGTATCATTGTTACTGCAGGTATTGCTGAGATTGTAGCCGGATCAATAGCCATGGGCTTAGGCGGTTACCTTGCAGGTAAAACAGAAATAGAACACTATGATGCTGAGTTAAAGCGTGAGTATTATGAAGTAGATGTTTTTCCTGAAAAAGAAAAACAAGAGGTAAGTGAGATTTTTGAATCCTACGGATTAAGCCCGCAATCAACAGAAGTGGTGGTAAATGAAATGTCGAAGGATAAGGATAAGTGGGTAAATTTTATGATGCGGTTTGAATTGGGCTTGGAAAAACCGGATATCAACCGTGCCAGAGAAAGTGCACTCACTATTGGCCTATCCTATATTGCAGGAGGTATTGTACCACTTGTTTCTTATTTCTTTACAGATACAGCCACTGATGGATTATTCTACTCTTGTATTATCACCACACTTTGCTTGTTTGTTTTTGGCTTTCTGAAAAGTAAAGTAATTGGCCAGCCGCCATTTTACGGTGCACTTCGCATTACTCTGATAGGTGCATTGGCAGCAACTTCTGCATATTATGTTGCGCACCTGATAAATTAGGGCACAATCCTCCATTATTTTTGTATTGTAATGGATGCACCCGCCAACTGAAGGTTTTAAAATGTTAGCATGGCATATAAAAGATTAGCACTAAACAAATTAGTAATCAAATAAATTAATGAAACGGTTATCGATACAGCATAGGAATCTGATTATTTTAGTGATGCTTCTTTTATCGCCACCGCTATTTGGCCAAAACAGAATTGAGATTGGTAGAGCAATTGATAACCAATACGCTATTACTGCTGATACGACCATACTTAAAAAAAGCCTCCAAATCACACTGGCTGATGGCACCCAAATTCATCAGCTGCATATTGACTCAGAAGGAAAAAACCATTACTTGGTTGGAACAGGAATCTATAAGGGCTATAAGAAAATAATTGCGGTGACATTGAACTATGATATTATGACCCGGACATGGTATGCCGAAAAAGGGAATGGCCATGTTACCTGTGCGTCTGCAGCTTGCAAAGATTGTAAACTATTTAAAGAAAACGGACAGGTTATTGGGTGCCATTGCACAGATTTGGGAACAGTTAGTAATCAATGTAATTTCACAAAAAAAGAACTGAGCCTCTTTTATTCAAACTACACACGCCTTGTTACCCAACAAAATCAACTATTAAAGAAGTGAATCCATGAGACTAAACTTTGCCACTACTTTGTTATCGTATAACCTTTATGAATTGAATTGCAATAAAGCAAATCCAACCAAGATTACGTTTTACAATAAGATTTCTTAGCTAGTCTAAGTATTATTATCTTTCGCTCGCATGATTTTTCTAAATCCGTCATTTCTTTGGGCACTTTCGCTACTAGCTATCCCTGTCATTATTCACCTGTTTAACTTCCGCAGGTATAAAAAACAGGTATTTAGCGATATCCGCTTTTTAAAACAGGTACAGGAGGAGAGCAAAGCCAAACGTAAACTGAAAGAATGGCTAATTCTGGCTGCACGCATGCTGGCCATTGCATTGCTTGTAATTGCCTTTGCACAACCATACAAACCGGCACGCCTGCAGCAGGGAATCAGCCAGCAGAAACGAATCAGTATTTATATTGATAATTCATTCTCAATGAACAATGAAGGCCCCGAGGGACAACTGTTGGATGCTGCAAAAGAAAAAGCAAGGGCAATTGTATCTGTATACGCCAATACAGATCAGTTTCAAATTATTACCAATGAATTAACCGGTAAACAATTGCGCATGGTTGCAAAAGATGATGCCCTTGAGCTCATTGATGCCATACAAATATCACCTGCAGTGGCATCACTTGATGAGATATACAGCAAACAAAAAAATGCTATTCGAGAATCAGGCTCAGGATCAGCTTTTGTATATTATATCAGTGATTTCCAAAAAAGTACACTCAAGCCAGATGTTTTTAAACCTGACAGTGGGTTATTCATCTCATATCTGCCCGTTGAGGCTAATCAATATAGCAATCTTTATATTGATTCAGTGTGGCTAAACAGCCCTGCACTCCGTTTAAATGAACCAAACAAACTCATAATCAGGATAAGTAATATAAGCAGCCACCCTGCAGAAAATATTGCTATACAACTTAAACTAAACGGGGTTCAAAAAGGCATGGTAAATATAAACTGTGACGCCAACAACACTGTTAAAACTGAGATAGAATTTACCCCCACCACAGCGGGCTGGCTTAAAGGTGAGGTATCGGTTATCGACCATCCGATAACCTTTGATGATAAATACTTTTTTAGCTTATACCCCATTTCCGGCAGCAATATTTATTGCATCAACGGCAATAAGCCCAATAGCTATATAAGTGACTTGTTTGAGGTAGATAAACTGTATAAACTTACCCAAAGCAAACAAGATCTGATTAACTACAGTGATTTAAAAAAATATGAGCTGATCATATTAAACGAATCTGATAGGTTATCAACCGGATTAACAGATGAAATAATCAGATATGTGAGCAATGGTGGCCACCTACTAATTGTGCCTGCTGCCGATGGTTCTTCTGCCGCAACTTTAAGAAGTTTACTTCCATACTTTAATATGCCCGAACTCTTGAACAGCGAAAATGCAGCACTGCAGATTAATAATCTGAATCTGCAAGATGATCTTTTTAAATCCGTATTTAGCAAGGTACCACAGCAAATGGATTTTCCTGTGGCAAAGCAGTATTATCCTGTAAATATCACACAAGCCGTAAGAGGAAAAGCTTTAATATCATTAAACAATGGCGCACCGCTACTATGGCAAACAGGCTATGGAAAAGGTAAAGTCTTTTTGTTTACCATACCTTTTCAAACAAACTGGAGCAATTTTACCACCCATTCTCTCTTTGTACCTACCCTTTTAAAAATAGGTCAGGGCGCTCAAAAACAATTGCCATTGGCTTATACCATAGGCAAGCAAAAATGGATTGTTATGCCAGAGTGGCAAGGTGCAGACAAGGAAAAACTGGTTGAAATAAAAGGTGATAAAATTGCGCTATCTACGGATGTTATAAATAAAAACGGCCTTCAGCAAATTTATGTTGACCGTGAACTTGCATTTGCAGGTAATTATGCTATTTTAAGCAAAGTTGATAAAGTTGAAATCAGTGCAGTTTCAATGAATTATGTCAGGTCCGAATCTAATCTGGAGACCCTCAAAGCCTCAGAATTAGATGAATTAGCTTCTCAATCGGCACAAACCCGTGTAATCAACACCGAAACCTCCTCCTTAAGCTATGAACTGGCAAATGAACTGAATGGAACACAGTTTTGGCGTATTTGTGTAATATTAGCTTTGCTTTTTGTACTGTTTGAAATACTTTTGCTTAAACTTAAATAAACAAATTGCAACAGCTTTGTTGTAAAGCGTTTACCTCATAATGAAACTTGTTATTCTAAATGCCATTGTTTGCGACCCACAATCGGCAATGCATGGAAAAAAGTGCGATTTGCTGATAAGTAGCGGAATTATTGATGATATTCAGCCATCAGCTAAAAAAGTTTTTGAAAAAAGCAGTACTAAATCTTGGGATGTAAAAGGTGCCCTGCTTAGTCCGGGCTGGTTTGATATGAGAGCCTCCTTGCGTGAGCCGGGTATGGAACATAAAGAAAATCTGGAAAGTGGAGCATTGGCAGCAGCAGCAGGTGGATTTACCAGGGTAGCCTGCTTACCGGATACAGATCCCACTCTGCAAACAAAAGCAGATATTGAGTTTATTTATCGAAAAAGTGAAGATTTACCTGTGCACCTGCTCCCTTATGGCGCCATTACCAAAAACAGAGAAGGAACCGAGCTGAATGAATTATATGATATGCACCTAGCCGGAGCAATCGCCTTTACTGATGCAAATAAATGCCTGATGCATGCAGGAATAATGATGAGAGCCATGCAATATGCAGCTAATTTTGGTGGTATTTTATTAAGCCACGCACAGGATCAACATCTGGCAACAGGTGGCCGTATGCATGAAGGTGCCATGAGCGTAAATCTAGGCTTAAAAGGCATCCCAAATATTGCAGAAGAGGTAATTGTTGCAAGAGATATCGAGTTGGCAAGATATGTTAATACCCCGTTGCACTTTTCCCATATTTCTTCCAAAGGCAGTGTTGAACTCATAAGAAAAGCGCGCAAGCAAGGCTTGCAAATAACTGCAGACGTATCGGTAGCGAGTCTGGTTTTTACCGATGAAAATCTGCATGATTTTAACAGTAATTATAAAGTACTTCCTCCGCTACGTGGCAAAGCAGATCAAAAAGCATTATGGGATGGTGTTGCAGATGGCACCATTGATTGCATTGTGAGCGATCATCAGCCGGAAGATACCGAACATAAGGCTGTTGAGTTTGAGTACGCTGCATATGGAATGATACAACTGCAGACAGCCTATTCACTACTCAATATGTTTAAGCCAAAGCAGCTTGATAATGGAATGCTTATAAAAGCACTCTCCATCAACCCAAGAAAGATATTAAAGCAAAAGGCTGTTAGCATAACCAAAGGAGCAAGTGCAGAAATAACGATATTTAACCCAACTGCAACTTGGGAGTACCATGCAGCAAGCAATCTTTCCAAGTCGGTAAATAACCCTGTAATGAGCCAAACCTTAACAGGTAAAGTTTTAGGAATTATAAATAAAGATCAGCTAATTAAAAACATATGAGTAATGCTATAAAGGCCTTAGAGGCGCTGTACAAGGCGTTTTCTGATAAAGGAGATGTAAATGCACCGGCTGAATTGCTTAACTTATTTAGTTCAAGCCAAGACTTTTTGGCCAAAGTAAAAATGTTTGATGAGATAACCGCTGCTCATCCGCAAACCGAGGCGCTTAATGAATATGCCTTTGATTTGCTGATGTCTCATCACCTGGAAAATCATAACCATGACGAAGATTATTTCGACTCAAAAGAGTGGATGGATATTGAAGACAAAACAATTGAACGTGGAACAGAACTATTAAATATGCTGCTTTACCTGAGTGAGACAACGGATTCTGATACCCCTGTTGAACTAGAAGATTTTCTGTATGAATTTTTGCTTGTTGATGAAGATGAATTTCAGGACGAGCACCATATTTACGAAGACCTGATTACGCATCAGGAAATTACAGAAGAAAATTTGGATACCATTTTAAACATAGGTAAAGAAGTCAGCGAACGTTCTGAGATCAAAGAATTGTTTACACCACTTGTGCTATTTTTTAAGGAACCTGATGCTAAAAACATCACCAAAGAGCAGCACCACAAGCTGGCACCGATTGAACGGGCTCTACTTGCAGCGCTGCTGGCTTATTATGCTTGAGCATAAGAACTGTTATCGCGCATCAGCTTAATTTATAACTTATCCTTGATTACAAATCTGGCAAAGGCATACTTTTATTTACAATTCGTGTGCTTTATATAATGATGGAATAAATTAAAATTTCATTTTTTTATCAATTGTAAACGTACATCAATCTTTCCAAACTTTGTAGCCGAAAAGGCTATATAATTCTTATTTACAATAACTTATAACATGCCATTTTAGCGTGTACAAACGTTTAAATACGTTTACTAACGGAATTAAACGGAAGTAATACGACTAAGGGTTGGGGGTTGCCACAACTTTGCATCGTCATTTCGAAACAATGGCTCAAACATTAAAGCCTGCGTTAAAAGATGACACCCACTTACCTGTTGCTTAGTTTGCAAAGGGCGCCCGCAAGACGAAGAGCAGGTAGGCAGGGAATCTAAATTAATGTTAAACTTTAAAAACAAAAAAATCATGAACAATTTAAGAAACAGCGTTCGCCTAATTGGCCGCCTTGGACAAAGCCCAGATGTTAAAAAACTCAACGGAGGAAAAACACTTGCAAAATGCAGCATTGCTACTACAGAAGTTTATCGCAACGATAGCGGTGAGAAAGTGGAAGAAACACAGTGGCATAATGTAATTGCCTGGGGCAAACAAGCTGAAGTGATGGAGAAGTATGTAAAGAAAGGTCAGGAAGTAGCCATTGAAGGTAAACTGAGCACCCGCTCATACACCGACAAAGAAGGCAACAAGCGTTATGCTACCGAAATAGTAGTAAACGAACTGCTCATGTTAGGCAACAAGAAAGACTAGTCTTAGATTAGCCCCTGCAGTTATCCAACCGTTTTGTGATAATGCTGCAGGGGCTTTTTTATCTTTAGCTACGCGTGAAAGACCTTATACAAAAGCAAGATTTGTTATATCAGATAGCCATTACTTGTATACCAGGAGTTGGAGATGTAATTGCTAAAAATTTAATTAGTTATTGCGGTAGTCCTGAACAGGTATTCAAGCAAAAAAAATCAAAGTTATTACGTATACCGGGCATCGGAGAAAAACTGGCTGATGCAATACTATCTTTCAATGACTTTTCAAAAGCTGAGACTGAAATAGAATTTATTGAAAAACATCATATACAGCCCTTGTTTTATCTGGATAAGGCATATCCGCACCGACTCAAAAATCATGTGGAATCACCCGTAATGCTTTATTATCTGGGCACTGCCGATTTAAACGCGCCCAAAATAGTAGGGATTGTAGGCACAAGAAAAGCAACAGATTACGGTAAGGCATTTGTTGATGAACTCTGCGCTGGCTTGGCAGATACAGGCTGCTTGATATTGAGCGGACTTGCATACGGGATAGATATACAGGCCCACCGTGCGGCTATTAAAAACAAACTGCCAACCGTAGGTGTAATGGCACATGGCCTTGACAGGATTTATCCGGGCCAACATAAAGCAACTGCAAAAAAAATGCTTGAAAACGGTGGCCTGCTAACTGAATTTACCAGTGGCAGCATACCCGATAGAGAAAATTTTCCAAAACGTAACCGCATAGTTGCCGGTTTATGTGATGTGCTGGTAGTTGCTGAAACAGCAACCACCGGAGGTGCCATGATTACCGCAGAAATTGCCAATTATTTTAATAAGGAGGTAATGGCATTGCCGGGCAGAGTAAATGAAATTTACTCACGAGGATGCCACCTGCTAATTAAAAAAAACAAAGCAGCCATTATAACCTCTGTTCATGATTTATTGGAGTTAATGAACTGGGATTTACCTGCAGCTAACAAACCTAAACAGATACCATTGCATCTGGGCTTAACAGATGAGGAGCAACTCATAATCAACTATATTAGAAAAAAGCAAAAGCCAGGGATTGATGATATTTCCTTTGAACTTGAATTGGATCCTGGAATACTATCCTTTACACTACTTGATTTGGAGTTTAGGGGGATTATTAGGCAATTACCCGGCAAATTTTTTGAATTAGTGTAGCTTTGCTCTATGAAAAAAATCAGAGCATGTATATTTTATCTGGCATTGTTATGCACAGGAGCAGCTAACTTTTCTTTTACCCTCCTACCCTCTGTTACCAAACCCCGTAATATTATTTTAATGATTGGAGATGGCATGGGACTTGCACAGATTAGCTCTGCAATGCCGTTTTATAATGGTGTAAACGCCTTTGAAAGATTTAAGGTAATTGGCTTAAGTAAAACCTCATCTGCCGATAACTACGTAACTGATAGCGGTGCAGGTGCAACTGCCATATCTATAGGTAAAAAAACATATAATAATGCCATTGGCGTTGATAAGGATAGCATGCCGCAAACCGGATTATTTGAATTGGCCAAACTAAATGGACTTTCAACGGGGGTGGCTGTAACATCATCAATTGTTCATGCTACTCCTGCCTCGTTTTATGCACATATTAAAAACAGACGTTGGTATGAAGATATTGCTGCAAGTCTACTAAACAAGCAATGTGATATTGCTATTGGCGGAGGATATCAGTTTTTCACTAACAGAAAAGATAAACGTTATTTAACAAAGGAACTGGAACAAAGCGGCTATAAGGTAATCATAGATAGTGGTAGCTTTAAACCGATTACAAACCCTCGTTTTATTTATTTGGCTGCGGCTGATGGGATGCCAAGAATCCAACAGGGTCGCGGTGATTTTTTACAAAAAGCCTCCTTATGTGCTATAGAAAACCTGAGTAAAAATAAACAGGGTTATATGCTGATGATTGAAGGCTCGCAAATAGATTGGGGCGGACATGAAATGAATTTTGATTACATGAAAGCTGAGTTAATTGATTTTAACAATGTAATAAACATGGTACTAGATATGGCAGTAAGAGATAAACATACGCTGGTTATTGTAACTGCCGATCATGAAACAGGAGGGCTGGCATTAACAGAGGATGATAAACAACGCATGCAGTTTATTCCCAAATATACTTACCATGAACATACAGGTATTATGGTACCTGTATTTGCCTATGGACCCGGAGCGGAATCATTTGGGGGTATATATGAAAATACCAGCCTCTTTGATAAGATTAATCAATTAATGGGTTGGTAATGGATGTAAAACTATTTTGGCTTTTATTGGCCGTAATTATAATTGTAATTTTCTTTTATGCGGTGCTACCTAAACTAAAACTAGGACATAAAAGCGGCATTATTTTCAGAAGCATTTTATTTGGCACCATGATGAGTTACCTATCCTATGATTTTGTACAAAAAGAAAAATATAGCTATTTAATTGTAATTGTGCTAGGAACAATAGGTTTTGTGCTGATGGTGACCAATATGAAAAGTAAAAAATAAACCCCGGTGGTTTTCCGGGGTTTTCATATATATGAAAGGTGAAATCAACCTATTTCTTACATAGCGCCTTCAGATCATCCAACTCGCCTTTAAAAACATTAAAATCAACAGTTCCGCGTATGCCGTTTACACGACCCCGGTCGCTGTGTTGCCAGAAATGCCAGTCGTTCATTTTATAATTGAGGTCAGGCGTTTTATAGTGTGCAATCCACAACGGATATCTTTTAAACTCTGAGCCTGTTAGATAAGATTTATAAAAGCCGTAATTAGTATATAAAATAGGTTTCATTCCGTACCTCTTTTCAACCATTACCAACCAACGCTTCAAATTCTTTTTTAATCTTGCAGGCGGGCAACTACCCCTCATTTCAATATCGAGAACCGGAGGCAAATCACCCTTCTCCAATTTAGGTACCATTCTGAAAAATAAAGATGCTTGCTCTTCCGCAGTGAGGTGAGGTCGGTAAAAATGATAAGCTCCTCGAAGTAATCCGGCTTCTTTTGCTTCTCTCCAGTTTTCTTTAAAGTAATCATCAACCACGGTGCGGCCTTCTGAAGCCTTAATAAAAGCAAATGAAAAGGAAATATTATTGTGTTCCATTTTGCTCACAGCTTCCCAGTCAATGTCTCTTTGATGACGAGAAACATCAATACCATGTAATTCATAATCAGCCGGAAGTTCGATACCAAAGGATGGATAAGATGGTGACGCATTAACCTTAATCAGGCCAGACTCAGCTGTAACCTTGCCATTATTTAATAGCAGCATCCCGCAGCCAAAAACAACCGCTATACAAGCACCTGTAAATAAAAACTTTGTTCCTTTCATTATTTGAAAAACTATTATTTTTCGAAATTAGGATTTACAAATTTATAAAATGTGTATAACATGTGCGCAATTGTCAACAAAATAAGGGGTAATAGTATGCCAAATTGTACAAACAGCTTTAAAAGGTATAGATTTTCAAGTCATTAATAATGTGTAATTGGATTTTAACAGGTGGTGCTTATATTTGCAGCCCAATAAAATGGCGAGGTAGCTCAGATGGTTAGAGCGCAGGATTCATAACCCTGAGGTCACGGGTTCGACTCCCGTCTTCGCTACAGTCAAAACCGCAGTATTTACTGCGGTTTTTTTTATTGGTAGGCCTGCATTGTTAAAAACGCTTCAATTAATATCTTCGAAAAATGCAACCATTTGCAGCTAGACTAGCTTATATCCTGATATTTTTATGCGCAACAGCGCTATCGCTTCAATCCATAATTGAACCCGACTTATGGTGGCAATTGGCCACAGGCAAACAAATACTCCAAAATCTTAAGATTCCAACCCATGATTCTTTTAGCTTTACTTATGATGGCACCCTCTGGATTAATATCAAGTGGGGCTCAGAACTGCTCATGGCGCTTGTTGAACAAATACTTGGACCTGAATGTGTACCTCTTATTCAAACCTTGGTATGGGGAGGCATTTTGATTTTTGTCATTCTATATATCAACTACTTTATAAAAGCTCATTCAATCGAGCATTATAAAACACCGGTTTTGCTAATCATACTCAGCTTATGTTTACTATCCATTAGTTACCGGATGAATGCAAGGCCTGAAATGTTTACCCACCTGTTTACGATTGCTTTTATTTATTTACTGAAAGTCAGAATAAAAAATAAAAGTACACTGCTTTTAATTTTTATCTTACAAGTATGCTGGACCAATTTACATGAGGCTTTTGGAATGGGTGTGGTTATTTGTGGTATTTACACCCTTGGGTATTTGGCCGATTACTTGATTCGCAAGGAACAATATATCCTGAAGGCATTCATTCACTCATGCATTGCAACATTTACAGCATTTGTAGCTATAGCCATCAATCCTTATGGCACCAAAATGTATGCGCAGATTTATGAAATTTACTCCCAGTTGGGCTCAAATAAGTTTACAACTGAGTTAGAGCCTTACACATCCTATTTTTACTGGAAATGGCCTGCATACCTGCAACTAACTCTACTAACCGCAACGTTAGCTTTTTTAATAGGCAGCATACTCAAGGTAAAATCTGGAAAAAGACTAAAACATTTCTCGTTAACCTACGGAATGAGTTCAATCATTTTGCTTGCGGCATTTACCTATCTGGCAAAGGATGCATACAGGAATATTCTGTTTATATATTGGGCAATCATTCCATTTTTAATTCCACTTATAGTGGCCATTATCAGAATCCCTGAAAAAAAAATCAAACTCTACCAATCAGTCACAATCACAAGCGTAATTATTATTGCATGGCATCTTATTTTTTATGTTGGCATTGTAAGTAACAAATTTTACAAGCTAACCTATACTAACCAATGCTTTGGGCTACAGATTCACTCAGCAAAAAATCCAGCAGGTGCTGCATTATTCATGCAATCCAAGGGTATGCAACAACAAAAACTCTATACAGATTATTTATCTTCATCATACTTCCTATATAAACTTCAGCCTGATTTTCGCTCATTCATTGATTTACGTGATCTTGATATATTTCCTGATTCATTTTTCCGGGCAAACACCGAGGCCATATATTTATATGATAAGTTTAAATTGCTTGAACAAACATATTCGCTTACCGGAGCAGCCGTTTTAAATAATCAATTTGATAAGCTATGCAAAAACCTGTATAAAGATAGTACCTATGCGCTGGTATATGCCGATGCATTAATTTCTGTTTTTTCAAAAACAAAGAGTAAAAGTTCGGAGTATGCAGACGTGTTCAGGACCCATCCAACTTCGATTTCAGGATCATTTGCAACATTTATTAATCATTTATTTAATCCATGGTGGAAGCCATATGAAGCAACTGAAGCAGAGACAAACGATGCCAGGTTAACATATTATAAGAGAATGGGCGATAACCAAAAACTGCTACAACTTCTTGAAAGTTTGAAGCAGAATAATGCACCGTTAAGCATTACCGCCTTGAACATAAGCGGCAGCTATTATTTGGAGCAAGCCTTACAAGATACTGCCGGCAGACAGGAAGCACTTGACTCAGCACGTCATTATTTTAATTTAGCGGTAAATAATAATCCAGCAAACGCTGAGAGTCATTTTAATTATGGTTTATATTATTTAAATACCGGTAACTATAAAAAGGGTGCCATGAGTTTTGCGCAATCAGCCGAATTAAACCATGATTTTTTAAACGGTCACCTGTATGCGGCAGAATGCTATAAGATGTTGGTTGAAAGTGGCAAGACAGCTGAGTATTTAGATCCGCTCATCCATCATCTTAAACTGGCTGATAAAATGATGCCAAATAACCCAAATGTAATTTGGAATTTAGGTATGGCTTATTATCGTAAAAAAAACTGTGCCAAAGCGGTGCCCTTATTGGAGCAATCCTTGTTTTTTAATGAGTTGAGTGAGGAAGATAAACTTATTGCAAAACAAAGTATTGCTAACTGCAAATAGCCGTTCAGTATTTTTTTACCAAACGTAATGCTTTTTATTCATCAGCAGGGCTTCACCAGTTATGGTTTCTGCACCTGTAGCCTTATCAATCACTTTAGTTTCAAATAGAACCCTATTTTTTTCAGGAAATATTTCCCTTACTGTGATAACAGCCTGGTAAGGCGTTCCAACAAACATTGGTTTAAGAAAAGTTGTATGCTGCTTCATATATATTTGGCCATCCGGATAAAGAAGGGTACCAAATATTTTAGTAAAAACACTTGCACTATAATGTCCATGTATGATGCAACGTCCGAACATACTTGCCTTACCGGCTTCATCATCAATATGCAGAGGGTTGGTGTCGCCAGAAATTTGTGCGTAAAGGTTTACATTCTCCTGCGTGTAAGTAATATCATGCGTAAAAACATCTCCAACTTGTGGTGCCATAATTATCAATTAATTTGATGCGCAAGATAAATTGATTGTCATTACTTTCTATTATTAATGATATAATTCAGGTTTTAGGCTGTAAAAAAACTAACTGACAAAAATCATACAGGCTGCAATGCAATGTAGACAAGGGATACAAAGCCATAAGGTTAATCTAACCTCTTTAACGCTGAAATTTTGGAATTTGTACTAATTTTGCGGCCGCTTTTAAAAACCTAATTAAACGGTTTGTTTTAACAGCGCTTTTACAAACGAAAAACAATCTAAAAATATGGAAAATAATAACAAAAATCTCTTCGAAACAATGGCCAACATGCAGAAGCAAGCAGTTGAGAACATGACTGCCGCCACTGAACAAATGCAGAAAGCTATGCTAAATACCGATCTAAGTTCAGATTTCTTTAAAAAATGGTACGATTCTCAAATGTCGTTTTTTAATCAACAAACACAAACCACTCATAACAACAATCCAATGGATTTTTTTAACACCTGGATGAACAACCAAATGAATTTTGCCAAAAACTGGATGGATACATCACAGCAAATGACAAAATCTTTCAATATGGGTAACAGCAACCAAGAGCAGATGAACAATTTGATGAATCTGTATAACTCATGGATGAATAGCTTGACAAGCACTTATACTGAAATGTATAAAAACTTTCAAGGCAATCTTACTTCAAAAGACGCATTTTCAGGTATGTTCAATAATGCAGAGATGTATATGAAGGCATTTGAATTGTGGATGCCCATGTTCAAATCTATGCAGGATAAAACATTTACTCCTGAGATGTTTAAGCAATTATTTAACGCACCGTTATACAAGGAAATGATGGACAAGATGTTTGGCATGCAACCTGATTTCATGAAAATCTTCATGAACAACGATGCAATGAAAGAGCAAATGAATAAGATAATGGATTTGAATAAAGGTATGTTTGATAGCTATAAAAATATGATGCAGTCAAATACTCCTGATATGAACCAATATTTTGGTAACATGAATAATGGATTCAAACAGATGGTGGATATGATGCAAAATGCGGCTGCACCATTAATGAAGCTATTGCCTGCTAATAAGCAAAAACAACAAATAGAATCAATGAATCAGATTGCGACATTGTTTAACCATTTTAACATGCTGAATACAAAAATTCAGTATCACATGTACCAAACTGGCTTAAAGGCATCTGAGGAGGTGGCAGAAAACATGTATGAGAAATTACGTAAGGGGGAGGAAATCAAAGGTTTTATCAATCTGTATAGCGAGTGGCTAAACACCAACGACAAGCATTTTGTAAATCTGTTTAGCTCTGAAGAGTACTCAAAACTACAAGGCGAATTAAATTCAGTTGGCATGCAATTAAAGCGCCACATGGATTTACAAATGGAAGAAACTTTAGCAGGCCTACCTTTTATTAACAGAAGTGAAATGGATGAATTATATAAAACTATCCATGAATTAAAAAAACGTGTAAACCAGCTGGAAAAACAACTGGATGCCGAGCCTGAAACTACAGAAACAAAAGTAACACGCAAAACAGCTAAAAACGCATAGTTAAATTGAGGTTTAATAGATAGCCACAATCAGCCCTGATTTAAACGGGGTTGATTATGTGGCTGTTTTTTTTGATGTTGGATAAAATAAAGTAATAACCTATGATGAATATAAATGCTGCAGGTCTGATGGAAGAAATGACCAAAACCAGCGAGAAACTGGTTAAAGGATATGAGGCACTTCAAAAAATAAATGAAGTTGAAATTGCCACTACTCCCAAAGAATTAGTATGGCAAAACGATCTGGTAAAACTATATCACTATAAAAGAGAAACGCCTGCCAAGTGTAAGATTCCAGTGCTTGTTTCCTTTGCAATCATGAACCGTCATGATGTGCTTGATTTACAGCCAGACCGAAGCTTAATGAAAAAACTCCTTGATGAAGGTTTAGATATTTTTATTATGGATTGGGGATACCCCAAACGCCAGCATCGTTATTTAACAATGGAAGACTATATTTTAGGATTTATGAACGATGCCGTTGATTATGTACGTAAATCTACCAAAAACAACAAAATACATAAGATGGGCATTTGCCAGGGTGGTACCTTTAGCGCAATTTATGCCTCTATATTCCCTGAAAAACTACAATCACTAACTACTTACGTTGCTCCTTACGATTTTTCAGGAAATGAATGTATGCTTTACCGTTGGACTAAAGACATAGATATTGATGCCATGATTGATGCCAATGGCGGTTTGGTAAAAGCGGATATGATTGATAATGGTTTTGCCATGCTTAAGCCGAGTATGAATGTAGCCAAGTATATTGGACTGATGGATAGTTTAGAAGACGAAGCCAAATTGATGAACTTTTTAAGAATGGAAAAATGGAAAGCAGATTGCCCTGATCAAGCAGGTGAGATGTTTCGCAAATACATAAAGGATTTATGGCAGGCAAACAAGCTTATAAAAGGTGAATTTGAACTGGGCGGACACACAGTGAACCTTAAAAATGCCACTATGCCGTTTTTAAACATCTATGCAACTGATGACAATATCATTCCCAACTCATCTACCATACCTGTAAACGAGGTGATAGGTTCTAAAGACAAAGAAATGTATCCATTTCCGGGCGGACACATTGGTGTATTTGTAGGGGCTCGCTCACAAAAAGAACTTGCGCCTAAAGTGGCACAGTGGGTATTAGACAGGAGCTGATACATTCTGCTATACTTTTTACGCGCGCCTTTGCTTTGCAAAGGCGCGCGTATTGCTTACAGCCAACTTAACATCTATATTGAACCCGTAATAATGCATAGCAACTTCTATCCTTTTCAGATAAACTATATCCGCATCAACGGTGCAGATGACTTGAACATTGCTTTTTGTGATGAGGGGAACGGGGAAAAGACCTTATTATTTGTGCATGGCCTAGCCAACTGCCTTCCAGTATGGGCCGAACAAATAAAACAGCTATCAAAACAATATAGATGTGTTGCCATTGATTTACCAGGTAATGGCCTTTCCTCACATGGAGGGTATCCCTATTCCATGTTTTTTTATGCCGAAACGATTCGCCAGTTTATAGTACAACAGCGCCTTCAGAATATAATCCTAATAGGCCACTCCATGGGTGGGCAGATAGGCATGGTAGCTTCCCTTCGCTATCCATATTTATTTGAAAAGCTTGTGCTCATGGCACCTGCTGGCATAGAGTATTTTCATGCACACGAACAGATTTTTATGATTCAACTGCTAGGATTAGGTGAATATATATACTCAGACGCATTTCATCTGGAACAAACTATCAGAGAGGGCTTTTATATGAATGACGGTAAAGCGGAAAAACTAAGCAATGAACTCAAAAAGATATTGCAAATGCATAAAAGTAAGGCATGGAAAAACATGTGTAAGCGCTCTATTGAAGCCATGCTAACAGAACAAGTGCAATCATTTTTACCACAACTCCAGCTACCTGTGTTAATGTTGTTTGGCAAGGAGGATAAGCTAATACCAAATAGAATAGTTCACCCCCATGAAACAACCAGCAGTATTGCAAATAAGGGTGCAGCACTTATACCTAACTGCACACATCAAATTATCCCGGATTGTGGCCACTTTTTACAAATTGAAAAACCGGAAATAATCAATAAGCTTATCTCAAATTTTGCAGATTAAAAAAATTTTAAATAAAGGAACAACAATCGGAGTAGCTAACCTAGATTAAATACTTGATAACTTTCAAAAGTTTGATTGACTTATAAAGATGAATAATTTTTTTGCATAAGAAAGCTATAAAGAGCAACCCTGAGTTGGAATACGCTTGGTTAAGTATTGAAAAAACAATCAAATCAGCCAGTAATCTTTCATTTTCGTAGTCTTGTAAATTTTCAATAGTATAAAACATCAATAGTAAACTGGCGTTTTTATGCCATGAACAAAGCAATCTTTCTCTTCACATTCATTTTTTTCTGCTCCTGCTCATCTATCAGGCACATTGAATATGATATTGATAAAAGCATTAACTTCAATAAACTAAACACTTACGCATGGCTTCCTTCTCAAGATCAGCAGTACGTAGACCAGCGTTACAATAACCAAATCATTGAAAATAACATAAAAATGTATGCAGCAGATGCATTAACCAAAAAAGGACTAAAACTAAGCATTGATAGTCCTGAGGTATTATTTTTTTACGACTTGCAAATAGAAAAAGGTACTTATTCCATTCAAACGCCAGTCTATTCTCACCCCCACAACTTTATTCCACCACCACCCCCAATTATGTTTAACCCGGGATTGACTCCGGATCAGCAAGCCATTAGGCAGCAACAAATGCAACAACAATGGGCCATGCAACAATGGATGCCTCCTCAAATTATAGGCTATGAAACCAGGCAAATTCCTTTTAAAACAGGAACCTTAACCATTATCGCTATTGATAGAAAGACCAACAGAATGGTATGGAGAGGATGGGCCGAATCATGCGTAACGGATCCTACAAATTACAGAGATAATCTGGAAAGAAAAATACATGTAATTTTCAGAAGCTATCCTGGCGTGCGCTCCTAATGAATGGTTATGAAATTACATCAAACAAAATGCTGTAATACTTGATTATTGCTCCACAGGAAAGCCCTCGGACTGCCAGCGCTTAATTCCGCCATCCAGCTCGTAAACAGAAGTGAATCCTTTTTTACGCATCATCTCCGTGCACTCTGCACTTCTACCGCCAATACCACAATAAATCATATAGCTGGCTGTGCGGTTAAGTTTATTAACCTCTTTCTCAAAATCATCACTGAAAATATCCAGTAACCGGGCACCCTTCAAATGACCCTTTCTAAATTCACCAAGCGTGCGAACATCTATGAGCACAACCCCACCCTGCTGTAAACGCTCATTAAATAACTTGGGGCTAACCAGCTGAATGTTTTGTTTAGTTGAATTTTTTGATGTCTGCGCAAAAGAAAAAACCGTAACAGAAATCATAAAGGCGCAAATTAAATACTTAGCAAAACTCATTTATTATGCATTATTAAGAATCAAAACTATTGAAAAAACTTGGATTAATTAGCGCTATGAGCTGTATGCTGCAGATGATATTGAATAAGTGGCTGCTTCCAGTTTCGAACACCGGTTTTAACCTGAGCTCCCAGCTGATTCAGGATACTGTATAAGCCAAAGTAAGTGCGGTTTATGTAAAGTGCGTGTTGTGAGCCTCTGCCCTCTTTTGATTCCTTAAGCTCCTTCATTTTACTTACCTCTTCCCCCATCTCATAAATTTCGTTGATGTAGCTGTTGTTACCAAAATCAAAAACTTCATAATCGAAAGGTCTGCGTAACAAATTTGTCATTCGAATAAAAGCATCTGTAATCTTATCTTTTACTGAATCTGAATCCTGATTGCTGATTATTTGCTGCTGTAGCATGATGTTTTTAATAACATTCATATCACACATTATTTCCGGTACAAGCAAAGCAAAGTAATTAAAGTAAAAATCATCAGGAATTTCTTTTACACAGCCAAAATCAATCACCCCCAATACACCATTTGTTTTCATGATAAAGTTTCCAGGATGCGGATCTGCATGCACTGCTTTTAGCTCATGTACCTGCAAATCATAAAAATCCCACATAGCCTGACCAATTTTGTTTTTTATCTCTTGGCTTGGGTTGGTTTGTAGGAATGCATCCATGTGCAAACCCTCCAGCCAATCCATACATAATACTTTTTTTGTTGAGTATTCAGGATAGTAGGTTGTAAAAACAAGATTCTCAATATTGGCACATTGGGCAGATATTCGCTGGGACCGTTGCAATTCCAGCTCATAATCTGTTTCCTCCAACAACTTAGACTCAACCTCTTTAATATATTTATCCAGTTCTTTCTCGTTCATATTAAGTAATCGAAAAGCAATTGGCTTCACAATTTTCAAATCACTTTTGATACTTTCTGCTACACCCGGATACTGAATTTTAATTGCTAGTTTTTTATTATGAATTGAGGCCGCATGAACCTGCCCGATAGAAGCCGCATTTGAGGCTTTCATTTCAAAAGAATCGAAAATTTGCTGTGGCGTTTTCCCAAAACTCTTTACAAACGTTTGCACAATAAGCGGACCTGATAGCGGTGGTGCACTGTATTGCGCCATCTGGAATTTATTGGTATACTGCCTTGGTAACACATTTTTTTCCATGCTTAACATCTGAGCTACCTTCAAAGCACTGCCTTTTAATTCGCTTAACGCGTTATAGACATCGGTTGCATTGTCTTCATGCAATTCATCCTTGCTTAGCTCGGGGTTCACGAGCTTACGTGAGTAGTGCTTTACATAATTACCACCTATTTGTACACCGGTTTTTACAAAGCGCATGGCACGCTCCACTTTGGTACTTGGTATCTGAATTTGTTCCATTATTAAACTAGCGGTTTTGGAATAAAAATTTCCCAAAATCAATCATGGAATCGAGCGGGGAGCGACCCATCAGATCAAAAGCAAGATTAACGGAGCGTTCTATCGCTTCATCCGTTTTCTCAAAAGCTGTACTTTGATCTTTTAACCAAAATCCGGTTACAAAGAGCATATTTACCCATAACGCCTCACCATATTTATCTGAAACATACTTTCTATCAGTTACCTCTTGCTTATCAATACCTGTTTGAACTATTTCCTGAGATAGCCTAATAAATTCTTCTTTCATCTTCTTTAGAAAACGGGGGTAATTAGGCAATGGCTTTAAATGTTTGTCAAACATGAATTTCACAAACGTGCGATTGGCTTTTATTTTCTCAATCCAGCCGAAGAAGATAGAAAGCATTTTCTCTCGTGAGGCATAAGAGCTATACAACTCAGATTGTGTGATATCCTGCTTAACCTCTTGAAACCATTGGAGAAAAATTTCGTCTTCAAGCGCTTCCAAAGATGCGAAGCTATCATAAAACGTTTTCTCCTCTATACCAGCGGCTTTGGAAAAGAGGTAAACGTTTTCGGGCCTTTTATTATGCTCAAGTGTGTATTGAATATAGGTTTGAATTAAAGTACTCATGACTCTAAAACACTACACTGGCAACAAAGTTTGCAAAAAATGTGTTCAATTATACTTTTACCATTAAAAACGTATTATCTAAATTGCGGTCATGTTTAGAGTAAAACACCGGTTAAAAAAGTATGGCATACTGGTGTTCATTACTTTGGTATCTGCTACAGCCTATTGCCAATCCTTTGACCTTGCTGATGGCGACACAATTAATTTCACGGATGCAGCCGGTAAAAAGCAAGGCTTTTGGCGTTACTTTTGGGCCAATGGTGATTTAAAATATGAGGTTTATTATGAAAATAACGAAAAAGAAGGCCTTGAAATCAGATACTATGATGGGCAAGATTGCATAGAATTTTCCAATACCTACAAAAACGGTACGCTAGACGGGCCCAGTGTTACCTTTTTCCCCAACTGCAGCACCAAATGCGAAGAGGGTTACTTTGCCGGTAAAAAGCATGGATATGAAAGATGCTATGACGAAACGGGGTTCCTGCAAACCGAGGGGCTATACCAAAACGGAGAACTGGTAGGTACTTATGCACATTATGACAAAAAAGGATACATAACGTATGAATCTCCTTCGAAAGAAACTACATTAAAATTTGATAAATTTTTAAGTGGCGAGTACAAGTTAAAAGATTCAACGCTCTTTAAAGTATTCAGAAGAAACACCCAATGGAAAAAGGTAATGCTGGTAGTGGATATGACCGGCAGTATGTTTCCCTACATTGGTCAGCTATTGGTATGGTTTAAAATGAATTTTGAAGGCGAAAAAGTGAGGTATTATACCCTTTTCAATGATGGTGATATGCTTCCTGATAGTAAGAAACTAGTAGGTAGAACAGGAGGCATATATACCTATGATGCAAAAGACTATAAGAAATTTAAAAAGGACCTTGAAGAAGTGCGAAAAAAAGGCGAAGGTGGAGATGATCCTGAGAATGATTTAGAAGCTATTATAAAAGCCATGACGGCTAGAAGAGACTACGGAGATATTGTTTTACTTGCAGATGACAGTGATATCAGAGATATTAAATTGCTCAAGCGCATTAAAAAGCCCATTCATATTATTTTATGCGGCACCAAAAAGGGAATTAATCCGCAATACCTTCAACTTGCGCAATACACCAAAGGATCCATTCATACAGCTAATAATGATGTGGATATGAAAAAACTGAAAGACGGCCAGCAGTTTGAATTGGATAATGATATTTTTCTATACCAAAACGGTGAGTTTGTATGGCTAGACGCTAAGCAATAATCGCTATCTTATAATTATAGTCTACCAATTTTAATTTTCGGAATCAGTTTGCGCTCGTTGCCAGAACAATATTTGCAGCAGGTTAGTCAGGTAATTATTGTATAAAACATTAACAAAGTTTCCATATTGCTTAAAAAAATAAAGGAAAAGTATAAATTCCGCACTCAATTTTTATTCAAAATATTATACGACATGAGAAAAATAACCATTGCAAAAGGAGACGGCATAGGGCCTGAAATTATGGATGCCACTTTAGCCATTATAATGGCTGCAGGTGCGCAAATTCAAACAGAAGAAATAGAGGTAGGCGAGAAAGTATACCTGGCAGGTAATACGGCAGGTATTTCAAAAGAATCATGGGATGTGATTCGCAGAAATAAAGTATTTTTAAAGGCCCCAATCACCACTCCACAGGGCGGTGGCTACAAGAGTTTAAACGTAACCACAAGAAAGTTCTTGGGGTTGTATGCCAATATCAGGCCATGTGTAAGTCTGCACCCGTATGTGAAAACAAAACATCCGCAAATGGATATTGTGATTGTAAGAGAGAATGAAGAAGATTTATATGCAGGTATTGAACATCAGCAAACTGATGAAGTAGTGCAGTGTTTAAAATTAATTAGCAGACCCGGCTGTGAGAAAATTGTTCGTTATGCGTTTGAATATGCCAAACAATATGGTAGAAAAAAAGTAACCTGTTTCACCAAAGATAATATCATGAAGCAAACGGATGGTCTATTTCATAAAGTTTTTGATGAGATTGCTGTTGAGTATCCGGAAATTGAGAATGAGCACTGGATTATTGACATAGGTGCAGCAAAAATGGCTGATACCCCTGAAGCATTTGATGTAATTGTAATGCCAAACCTATATGGAGATGTGTTAAGTGATGTGGCTGCTCAAATTGCCGGATCAGTAGGTCTTGCAGGTTCTGCCAATATTGGCGAAGAGTGTGCGATGTTTGAAGCCATACACGGTTCTGCGCCACGCAGAGCAGGACAGAATATGGCTAACCCTTCCGGTTTATTACAAGGTGCCATTCAAATGTTAAACCATATCGGACAAACAGAGGTAGCTGAACAAGTTCAGAATGCCTGGTTAAAAACCATTGAGGATGGTATACATACCTATGATATTTTTAAAGAAGGTACCAGTAAGCAAAAAGTAGGTACCAAAGAGTTTGCCGAGGCTGTAATCAGTAATCTGGGTAAGTTGCCTGCATCTTTCAAACCAGTGCAGTATGCAAAAAACACCAGCCTTCATTTACCAACTTACAAGCGCAAAGCTGCGGCTAAAAAAGACCTTGTAGGCGTTGATTTGTTTGTTCATTGGAGAGGAACAGATGCAAATGAACTTGCCGTTTCAATTCACAAACTGGATGGAGATGGTGCAGCATTAACCATGATTACAAACCGCGGTATTAAGGTTTATCCGGATGGTTTTAAAGAAACGTTTTGCACAGACCACTGGCGTTGCCGCTTTAAGCCTGCCAATGGTGCATTACTAACTAAAGAGCATATTATTTCCTTGCTTACTAAAGCAGAAAATCTGGGTATTGATGTAATTAAGACTGAAAATCTCTATCAATTTGATGGGGTGCAGGGCTACTCTCTAGGACAAGGCCAATAGGTCTTATTACTATACCAGGTTGTTGATTAAACGCATAAAAAATGTTCAACGACAGATTGCTGCTCATTGCAACAAAACATGAAAAATCTAAAGTGCTCGCTCCTTTGCTGGAACGGGCACTTTCAGTTCAATGCTTGCCTTTATCAAACTTTGATACCGATACCCTTGGCACCTTTAGTGGCGAAGTTGAGCGTAAAGATGATCCCTTAACCACACTTAGAAAAAAATGTATGAGTTCAGCAGAGGCTCATGGCGTTGATCTGGTTATTGCCACGGAAGGATCATTTGGCCCGCATCCTATTTATGCCTCCGTGCCTGCCAATGATGAGTTAATTATGCTGCTCGATTTAAAAAATAATTTAGAATTAGTAGCCCGGGAATTAAATACTAAAACCAACTATGGTGGAGCTGCATTTAGTAAGTTTGAAGAATTATTATTGTTTGCCTATGATAAGGGTTTCCCACAGCATGGCCTCATTCTCAAAGATAGGGCAGTAGAATTTTCTTTATGCACCAAAGGCATCCGCAATGAAATGGATTTGCAACAATCTTTCAAACAATTAAAAAAATACAACCAAAGTGTTTGGGCAGAAACTGATATGCGTGCGCATATGAATCCTACCAGAATGGAGGTGATTGAATTAGCGGCACATAAATTAATTAAACACTTAAAATGTGAATGTCCGCATTGCAAACGCCCTGGTTTTATAGTTAAAAGATATACAACTGGCTTGCTTTGTGCTTTATGTGGCAGCCCAACCCCCAGCATTAAAAGTGAGGTAAAAATTTGTGACAGCTGTAGTTATGAGGAGGTAAATTTATTAGATGCAAACAAAACTACAGCAGATCCAATATATTGCCTGGTTTGCAATCCTTAGATACTTATTAAATTAATTTTGCACCCATTTTAATATCATCTACAACAGACGGATCAAGTAGAGTAGTTGTATCACCTAACTGTTCTGTTTCGCCTTCGGCTATTTTTCTTAAGATACGCCTCATAATTTTTCCACTGCGAGTTTTGGGTAAACCTTTAACAAATTGAATTTTATCCGGCTTGGCTATCGGACCAATAATGCGTACAACAGTCTGTATAATATTTTGACGCATCAGTTGCGCATCGTGCCCATGATCTTCCATTATTACATAGGCATATATACCCTGTCCTTTAACATCATGAGGATAACCCACTACTGCACTCTCCACTACTCCGCTGTGCATATTAATAGCATTCTCAACCTCAGCTGTTCCTATGCGGTGACCGCTTACATTCAGGACGTCATCTACCCGTCCGGTTATTCTATAGTTTCCTAATTCATCACGCAAGGCCCCATCACCTGTAAAGTATCTATTTGCATAGGTGGCAAAATAATTAGTTCTGCATCGTTCATGGTCGGCATAAGTTGTTCGGATTGCAGCAGGCCATGCTTGCTTAATGCACAGGTTTCCACTTATGCTATTACCTTGCAATTCGTTTCCTTGTTCATCTACCAATACTGGCAATACGCCCGGCAAGGGCAAAGTAGCATGTGCAGGTTTCTGTGGTGTAATACCTGCCAGATTAGAAATCATAATGCCACCGGTTTCCGTTTGCCACCAAGTGTCTACAATCGAACATCGTTCTTTACCTACATACTTATAAAACCACTGCCATGCTTCTTCATTAATGGGTTCTCCAACAGAACCCAATACTTGTAATGAATCCAGATTTTTCCCTTCAAGTGGTTTTAAACCAAAAGCCATTAAACTGCGTATGGCTGTTGGTGCCGTATATAAAATATTGACCCTATATTTCTGGACAATATCCCAGAAGCGTCCGGCATCAGGCCAGGTTGGTATGCCCTCAAACATCAAGGTAGTGCCACCGGCACTTAACGGTCCATATAAAATGTAGCTATGTCCGGTTATCCATCCGATGTCAGCTGTGCAAAAATGTATTTGCCCCGGTTGGTATTGAAAAACATTGATAAAAGTATAGTTGGCCCAGACCATATAACCCGCTTGAGTGTGCACCACACCCTTGGGCTTTCCTGTTGAGCCCGAGGTATACAAAATAAAAAGCGGATCTTCAGCATCCATTTCAGCAGCAGGGAAATTAAATTTTTCTTGCGCTTGCAATTGCTTTTCAGCAACGGCTATTTCATCTTCCCACCAAACATCCCGCTCCTTTATCATAGATATCGGTATGCGTGTGCGGTTTAAAACCAACACCTTTTTTACTGTTTTATTTTCAATCAATGCATCATCAATCACACTTTTTAGTGGAATATCTTTAACTCCGCGAAACGCACCATCGCATGTGATAATGAATGATGCTTGCGCATCTTCAAGCCTGTCGGCTATACTTTGAGCAGAAAACCCACCAAATATAACACTGTGTATGGCACCGATGCGTGCACATCCCAATACAGCAAAAGCCAACTCAGGAACCATACCCATGTATATACACACACGGTCACCTTTATTTACACCAATGTTTGTAAGCATTTGCGCAACTGCAGAAACTTGCCGGTGTAACTCACCGTAGGTGATGGTACGTGAAGCCTCCTCCGGATTATTTGGCTCCCATATAATGGCAGGTTTATTAGCCAAAGTATCCAGGTGCCGATCAATACAATTCTCAGTAATATTTAGTTTTGCGCCTTTAAACCATTCAATTTTGGGTTCAGAAAAATTCCAATCACATACCTGATCCCATTTTTTTTTCCAAACAAAATGAGAAGCAATATTTTCCCAAAAGGCATCAGGAAACTCAATGCTTTGCTTGTAATCAGTTTGATATTGCTGCATTGATTTGATTTGGTAAGGATGACTAATCATGATTTCAAGAATTGAATAAGTAGAAAATCATCTTCTTCTTTTATGTTTTACTTTTTTTTCCTTGCCGTCCTTCTTCTTGCCTTTGCGCTTTTCATTACGATCTTTATACTTTTCTATATGCAGTATACCTGCAAGTTCCAAATCTATCTGGCGTCTGGTGGTATCTGCATTCTTCACCTTCACCTGCACTGCATCGCCTAATTGATAAATTTTTTTGGTGCGCTTACCAATCAGCCACATGTTGCCATCATCAAATTCATAATAATCATCCTGCAAAGAGGTAAGCCTAATCATGCCTTCGCATTTATAATCGGTAATCTCCACATACATTCCCCACTCTGAAACGCCTGAAATAATACCGGTAAATTCCTCTCCAATAAATTGCTGTATATATTCAACCTGTTTATATTTAACAGAGGCTCTTTCTGCATCAGCGGCCTGCACTTCTCTTTCAGAAGAATGTCTGCAGCGCTCTTCATAAAATGCTTCACTGAGTGATTTACCCTTGTGCAAGTATGAGAACAATAAGCGATGAGCCATTAAATCTGGGTAGCGTCTGATTGGAGAGGTGAAATGAGTATAATGGTCAAATGCCAGCCCATAATGCGAGGTTTTTTTGGTTGTGTAATAAGCTTTCATCATGGAACGAACAGCCATTGATTGTATGATATTCTGCTCAGGCTTACCTTCAACATCTTGTAATAATTTATTAAAAGAATGTGCAATAGCTTTGTTAGAGGTAGTTTGAATGCGATAACCAAATCTGCCTGCAAAAGTTGAAAATTGCCTGAGCTTATCTTCACTTGGCGATTCGTGCACACGGTAAACAAAGGTCTTTTTCTGCTTTTGCTCTGCCATTTCATATACATACTGAGCAACAGTGCGATTAGCCAACAGCATAAACTCTTCAATAAGTTTATGCGCATCTTTTCGTACTTTTTTGAAAATACCAACAGGTTTGAACTGCTCGTCTAACTTAAATTTCACTTCCTCGGTTTCAAAGTTTACAGCGCCATTTTTAAAACGCTGATCCCTGAGTTTTTTAGCCATTTCATTTAATAAATGCAACTCTACAGCTAAATCACCCTCTCCTGATTCGATTCGCTGCTGCGCTTCTTCATAAGTAAACCTTCGTTGGGAATAGATAACCGTTTTCCCAATCCATTTACTTATGATTTCTGCCTTTTCATTCATTACAAATACAGCAGAGAAGGTTAACTTTTCTTCATTTGGACGCAGGGAGCAAACTCCGTTTGAGAGCTTCTCAGGCAGCATGGGAATGGTTCTGTCTACCAAATACACTGAAGTAGCGCGATTATAGGCTTCTTCATCCAACTTGCTATCCTCTGTAACATAATGAGAAACATCGGCAATATGCACGCCTACTTCCCAGTTACCATCAGGCAAAGGCTTAAACGATATCGCATCATCAAAATCCTTAGCATCTTCAGGATCTATGGTAAACGTAAGCGTTTTTCTAAAATCTTTCCTCTTTTTAATTTCATCTGCACTTATCTGTTCTTGTATCTTTTTCGACTCTGCCTCTACCTCTGAGGGAAATCGGGTAGCAAAGCCAAACTCTGCAATAATAGCATGCATTTCTGTTTGATGAGTTCCAGGCTTACCCAGCACTTCAGTAATTTCACCAATCGGATTTTTATGCTCACCAGTCCATTCGGTAATTTTTACAATTACCTTTTCACCGTGTTTGGCTTTGTTGAGTTTTGGAAGCGGCACATATATATCGGTATACATACGCTTATCATCAGGCACTACAAAAGCATAAGTAGTAGAAAGCTGAACTACGCCTGCAAACTCCATGCGGTGGCGTTTTACAATTTCAATTACTTCTCCTGTAGGGCGCTCTCCCGGCCTACCAGCATACAAATGTATTTTTACCAAATCGCCATCTAGTGCTGTATTTAATCCATCTCGCTCAATCAGTACATCCTGGCTACTGCCATCTTCTGATAGTACATAACCAATACCTCTTTGTGTAACCTGAATACGGCCTTCTAGAAACTGGCTGATATAGGTAGCCATGTACTTACCCGGTGTCAACTCCTCAATACTTCCTTCCTTCTCCAGTATTTTTAGTAGCCTAATAATGTCATTTCTGCTTTTGGTATCATCCACATCAAGAGCGGCAGCAATTTGTTTATAGTTAAATGCACGCTTTTTATTAGCTGAGAAATACTTCTCTATTTTTCGCTTGAGTTTATTGCTGTTTTGGTTGACCATAAGATATAGGCAAGTTAATACTTTAAATTAAAATTAGTGCAGCAAAAGACTTGAAAATAATGCTAATAAAAGTTGTTATAAAAAAGCTGAATCAATTCGGATTCAGCTTTGTGGTAAAATTCTCTTTTCAGGGTTCTACTTCTTGATATTTGTGCTTATTTTTCGCTTAGTAATAAATTAGAGAAACATTGCTTATACCAATCCAGTAATTGTATAGCAGTAATACCGCTTCCAACGTCTGAACCAGACTTTTCTTTGGTTCCCTTAACTGATTTGCGCAAATCAGATAAAGAAAGGCTATTTCCACCTTCTTCCATTTCTACCAATTTCTTATCAACTTTCACATCCTTCAGTTTCAACTTCTCACTTTTCTTTAACACTTTCTTCCCTTCTTTATTTACTACCATCATTGAAATTTCAATAACCGGTGTGTAATTTCTTCCGGTTGAGCTTCCTGAATAAATTTGTGTCTTAATTGTAATAGCCTCGTCAAATCCTAATTTACTAAATGCTGCTTTCTCAGTAACAGTTTCCATTACCCATAAACTTCCATTCATCTCATCAGGTATGCTTGATGCACGATTCAGATTAATAGGAACCAGATCACTAGAAAAAAATTCTTTTAGAGCCTGTTCTGTGTATTTTACTATTTCATCAGAAGTCCTGGTAGTATCATTCAATCTTGTTGAATTACTACCAATAAAATACAACTCACGTGGGCCTTCATTATCCATACCAACAGAGGCCATTCGGTCTTTGCCATCTATAGAGAAGTTAATTATTCCTATTCTTTTTTGAGCGTGTGCGGTACTGATAATACCCAGTAAAATCATACCTGCTAAAACTAGTTTTGTTTTCATTTGACTAAATTTTGATAAACATAGCAATATAAATATGGTGCCAAAAGGATATAGTCAGCAATTTACACTTTTAAAATACTTATAGCCAATACTTTAAAAACATCAACTCAAAGGATGCTACGCTTTACAACCGTCAATAAATGAAAACAATTCTCAGTCGTTTATGAATTCAAATTGGTTCTTATCATTCAATACAATCAGAATCTTGCTTTCTTTTTTGATCTTTCCTGATAATATTTCTTTTGACAGCTCATTCAGAATTCGCTTTTGTATAACACGCTTTAATGGTCTTGCTCCAAATTGAGGATCATAACCTAATTGAGCCAGCCAATCAAGCGACTCATCTGTTGCATTTAATTCTATTCCTTGTAGAGCCAGATTTTGCTGAATGGCCAAAAACTGTAAGGTAACAATTTGCCGCACATCCTCTCTGCTAAGTGGAGTAAACATCATCACATCATCTATCCTGTTTAAAAACTCAGGTCTGATGGTATGTTTGAGCATATCCATTACAGCTACTTTAGCTTCTGCAATTTTATCTTCCTTATTAAACTCATTATAGTCTTCCAGTTTCTCTTGTATTATCTGAGATCCGATATTGGAAGTCATAATAATGATGGTATTTTTAAAATTGGCCATCCTGCCTTTATTGTCTGTTAATCGACCATCATCCAGCACTTGTAATAAAATATTAAACACATCGGGATGAGCCTTTTCTATTTCATCTAATAATACCACTGAATAAGGTCTTCTGCGCACAGCTTCGGTTAATTGCCCGCCTTCCTCATAACCTACATAACCCGGAGGTGCACCAATTAAACGACTCACGGTATGCTTTTCCTGGTACTCACTCATATCTATACGCACCATAGCATTATCTTGATTGAACAAGAATTCTGCAAGTGCTTTTGCAAGTTCTGTTTTTCCTACACCGGTTGTTCCCAAAAAAATAAAGGAACCAATTGGCTTTTTGGGGTCGCTTAAGCCTGCTCTGTTTCTTCTGATGGCGTCAGCAATGGCTTGTATAGCTTCTTCCTGCCCTACTACGCGTTTATGCAATTCTGTTTCCAAATGAAGTAGCTTTTCTCTTTCGCTTTGCAACATACGCGTAACAGGGATACCGGTCCATCTGCTAACCACACCGGCAATATCTTCACTATCTACCTCTTCCTTTACCATGGCGCTATCGCCTTGCTGTGTGACCAATTGCTGTTGTAATTCTTCAAGCCGCTGTTCAGCTTCTTTAATCTTACCGTATCTTATTTCTGCTACTTTTGCAAAGTCTCCATTTCTTTCTGCATACTCAGCTTCATGCCTGAGTGCCTCAATCTGTTCTTTTGCTTGTTGAATACCATCAACTACTAGTTTCTCACTTTGCCATTTTGCTTTCAAAGTATTACGTTCTTCCTGCAGGTTAGATATTTCAGCCGATAAAAGATTTACCTTGTCATCATCACCTTCTCGTTTAATGGCTTCACGTTCTATTTCCAGTTGCATAATTCTTCTGTCCAACTGATCAATTTCTTCCGGGACAGAATCAATTTCAAGCCTAAGTTTTGATGCAGCCTCATCGACAAGATCAATAGCCTTATCCGGTAAAAAACGATCATTAATATACCGTTGAGATAATTCTACTGCGGCAATAATTGCCTCATCCTTTATACGCACTTTGTGGTGCACTTCATATCTTTCCTTCAACCCACGTAAGATGGAAATTGCATCTTCTGTATTTGGCTCATCTACATATACTTTTTGGAAACGTCTTTCCAATGCCTTATCCTTTTCAATATAACGCTGGTATTCAGCCAAGGTAGTTGCTCCAATGGAACGCAACTCACCACGTGCTAATGCTGGTTTTAAAATATTGGCTGCATCCATTGCTCCATCTCCACCACCACCGGCACCTACCAGGGTATGTATTTCATCAATAAACAACACAATTTCACCATCACTGTCAATAACCTCTTTTACCACCGCCTTTAGGCGCTCCTCAAATTCACCCTTATACTTTGCACCGGCAATTAATGCCCCCATGTCTAACGAAAAAATACGTTTGCTTTTCAAGTTCTCAGGCACATCACCACTAATGATACGATGCGCAAGCCCTTCGGCTATGGCTGTTTTACCCACACCCGGCTCACCAATAAGCACAGGATTGTTTTTGGTTCTTCTAGAGAGTATTTGTAATACCCTTCTGATTTCTTCATCACGACCAATTACCGGATCGAGCTTACCTGCTGAAGCAAACTCATTTAAATTTTTTGCATATTTATTCAACGCATGATACTGCGCTTCGGCACTTTGAGATGTTACTTTTGTTCCACCTCTCAGCTCTTTGATGGCCTTTTTTAAATCTGTTTCATTTACTCCTGCATCCTTTAGTAAGGCTGAAACCTGATCATTAGCCTGCAGCAATCCTATCAAAACGTGCTCTATTGCAACAAACTCATCACCAAACTCCTTGAGGCTGGCCTGTGCCTTGTTTAGCGCTGTATTTGCAGTATTGGATAGATATTGTGCTATACCTCCGGAAACTTTAGGAAATCCCTTAATGATGGCATCCAAAGCTTGATCTAATCTGGCAGGCTGAACATTGAGCTTCTTCAGCAGAAACGTAACAACCTGCTCATCTGTTTCAAGCAATGATTTGAGGATATGTGCGGTTTCTATTGACTGATGCCCAAAGCCACTTGCCATTTGTTGTGCATGTTGTATAGCTTCCTGCGATTTAATGGTAAATTGATTTATATTCATATTACTTCTTTTTCTTCTTAATATACCTGTAGGCTATCAACATAAGAACCAATGGTTGTTTTCAGGTTATTTTGACTTAAACCTTTAATCGGCCTGCAAACTTGACTTAAAAAAAGGGCTTAACCACTGATTAACATCATCAAAATTAGACAAAACGTCTGTTTAAATATGAGTCTGACTTCGTTTACATTAGGTTTTAACCTGAAAAAGGCCTTAATAAGGCTGAAGAAAGCAGCCAATTAAATAACCTACATTTTTTTATACGACATAGCACATCTTTTCATATTTTGCAGCAGTATACATAAGCGAGAAGTAATGATAGATAAAAATGCCAGGAATACACAACTCAATTTTTTGCTGAGGGTAAAAGAATCTGCCCCGGCAAATATTTCCTTTGTTGATGAGCTGGCAGAAATTCTTGGTGTAAGCACTGACAGCGCCTATCGCAGGATGCGTGGTGAAACACTGCTGGCAATAGATGAAATAGCAACGATATGCAAGCACTTTAAAGTCCCATTTGAAACAGAGGTGCAAAAAGATGTTTCATCCGTTTCCTTTAACTTTTTGAGACTGGAAAATAAGCCTGAGAATTTTTATAAATGGCTGGATTCACTTAACAGAGATGTAAAACATATAGCGGCTGTTCAGGGAAGTCATATTCTATATGCAGCCGATGATGTGCCCATCTGGCATCACTTTATTCATGATGAATTTATTGCCTTTAAGCTATTTTACTGGATGAAAAGCATTCTGAATATACCAGCTTATACCGACAGTAAATTTAACCCAAATCTCATTGAACCGGCACTTATTAAAACTGCACAGGAATTATTGCAACATTATAATCAAACCAACTCAACAGAAATCTGGACTGAAGATACGTTGAACAGCACCCTTAAGCAGGTAGAATATTTTTGGGAATCTGGCTATTTTGAAAATAAAGAAACAGCACTGCGCATGTGTGATTATATTATGCAGGTAATTGAAGTGCTGGAATTAAAAGTAAGAAATGCATCAAAAATAGCTACAGGTAAAACTAATACGGTAGAGAACTTTCAATTATACATGAGTGAGGTGATGGTTGGTAACAACTCCATTCTGGTAACCATGGGTAAAACAAAGGTTGCCTATGTTAGCAATAATACCTTCAATTTTATGAGCACAACTAACCCGGGAGTTATAGAAGAAAATGAGAATTGGCTTAGGAACCTGATAAAAAAATCAGTGCTCATTAGCGGTGTGAGTGAGAAACAGCGGAACAGGTTTTTTACCATACTTAAAAACAAAGTTGAACAGCTAAAAACAAAAATGAAATGAATCCCATCGCACATAGAGTAGATTTTATAAATGAGCCTCAAACCATTGCCATGGCAAAGTTGGCAAGGCAATTAATAGCAGAAGGTAAAGATGTGATTAGTCTGAGTTTGGGTGAACCTGATTTTGAAACACCCGAACATATCAAAGAAGCAGCAAAAAATGCGATTGATGCTGGCTATAGCTACTATACACCGGTTGCAGGCATTCCTGAACTAAGACAGGCTATCAGCGACAAATTTAGTCGAGACAATCATCTCTCCTACGCAACTAATGAAATTATTGTTTCAACAGGTGCCAAACATGCTATCATGAATGTGGTAATGGCCTTAGTTAATCCTGGAGAGGAAGTAATTATTCCAACACCATACTGGGTAAGTTATTCCGAAATGGCTAAACTAATGGAAGGCGTGCCGGTTTTTATAAAAAGTACTGTTGAGCAAAACTATAAAATCAATGCATCACAACTGGAAGCTGCAATTACACCCAAATCAAAGCTCTTCATTTTTTCGTCACCATGCAACCCCACAGGCTCAGTTTACTCAGAGAAAGAATTGGCAGAATTGGTAAGAATATTTGAAAAACATCCAAATATTTATATCATCAGTGATGAAATATATGAGCATATCAATTTTGTTGGTAAACATGTGAGCATTGCCTCTTTTGAAAGTATAAAAGACAGAGTTATTACAGTAAACGGACTAAGTAAAGGTTTCTCCATGACCGGCTGGCGTCTTGGATATATTGGTGCAAATAAAGCCATTGTCCAAGCATGCGAAAAAATACAATCGCAATACACTTCGGGTACCAGTCACATCACGCAACGTGCTGCCATTGCTGCCCTTAACGGAGACATGAAACCAACCTATGATATGGTTGCCGCATTTAAGCAAAGACGTGAGCTGGTGGTAAACGGACTTAATCAGATCAGCGGGCTAAGGAACACTTTACCTGAAGGTGCATTTTATGCCTTTCCTCAGGTTAGTTCATATTATGGGAAAGCTTATAATGGAAAAGTAATTCATAACTCAACAGACCTGTGCATGTATTTACTTCATGAATGCTGTGTATCGCTGGTTCCCGGTGATGGCTTTGGTGCGCCCGAATGCTTGCGCATGAGTTATGCCACAGGAGAAACACAATTAACAGAAGCATTAAAACGAATTAAAGAAGGACTGTCTAAACTTGCGTAAAAAAATGAAAGAAATAATTGAAAAGTTTAATGGATTAAAGGTTTTGGTAGTGGGCGATGTGATGATTGATGCATATTATTTTGGAAAGGTAGAGCGCATATCACCGGAGGCACCCGTACCAGTGGTGGCGGTAGAGAAAAAAGAAAATAGATTGGGTGGCGCTGCTAATGTGGCAATGAATTTGGTGGCCTTGGGTGCCAAACCCGTTATTTGCTCAGTGGTAGGTGAAGACAATGATGGGAAAGATTTGATTCAACTATTTGAAAAAGCTGGGATAAGCACACAGGGAATAGTTAGATCAAAAGATCGGATAACCACTGTTAAAACAAGGGTAATTTCACAGCAAACACAAATGCTAAGAATTGACAGTGAAACCACTAAGAGTATAAGTGAGGTAGAGTCGTACAGCCTTGTAGAAAAAATATCTCAGTTATTAATTGATGCAGACGTGCTGGTGTTTGAAGATTACGACAAAGGGGTGCTAACACCTGAAAATATTAGGCAGATAACAGAAAAAGCAAAAGCCTCCGGAGTATCTGTGGTGGTTGATCCTAAAAAGAGAAACTTCAATGCCTATTATGGTGCTGATTTATTTAAGCCAAATTTAAAAGAGCTAAAAGAAGGGATGAAAATAGAGTTGGATGATACCAATAAGAAAGCTTTTGAAGTGGCCGTAACCAAACTCATGCAAGACATGCAGTTAAAAACCATCATGGTTACCATGAGCGAAAAAGGTGTAATGATTTCAGACGGAAATTCATTTGAATATATTCCGGCTCACTTACGAAAAATTGCTGATGTAAGTGGCGCAGGAGATACGGTCATTAGTGTAGCCTGTTTGTGCATGGCGCTTGGACTAGCTAATAAACAAATTGCAGCTTTATCAAATCTGGCAGGTGGTTTGGTTTGCGAAGAGGTTGGCGTAGTACCAATTGATAAAAATAAATTTCTTCAAGAAATTGAAGAATTAGGCCTAAACTAATATGCGCCACACAGGCTTATTATATAGCTTGATAGCATGTTTCAGCATATTACAAAATATAGTATATGCACAGGAGAAACCCATACCCAATCCCTCTTTCAGAGAAGCAGATGTACTTGTGTCAAAACGCGTATGGCGTATTATTGATTTACGCGAAAAACAAAACTATAAGGCAATCTGGAAAGGAAGCCCGTTAAATAAATTACTTTATGAGGCGGTTTTGAATAATCAGCTGAAAGCCTATCAAAGCGATTCTTTAAAAAGCAGTTATTCCATATCTTATTTTAGGATGATTGGTGGCGATACACTTTTTGTGAAAAATATTATTGACCCGAATGAGCCTGATATCCTCAGAATAGATACGGTTATTGAAATCATGGACCCTGAAATACGCATAAAGCATTTAATGCTAATGGAAGAACTAATTTTTGACAAGAAGTACTCAACCTCCTACATCAGAATTATCGCTATTGCCCCACTTTACCGTCAAAAATTTGCAGGAGAAGAAGTTGGTCTGGCACCACTATGCTGGTTAAAATACAATGACCGTTTCGAAAAAGAAACAGATTGCAGGGATATTCTGAAGAATAAATTTATATTCAATAAAGAAAACAGTCGCAGCACTTTTTCTTTTAACGACTGGTTTGAGCAAAGGCAATTCAATAGTTTTATTGTAAAGGAATCCAATCAGTGGGACCTTAGTATTATGGATGATCCGGAAGTGAAAAGAAACGGACTACACGCATTGATTGAAGCTGCCCGAATAAAGCAGGAGCAATTTGAACAGCATCAGAACAACTTTGAGGAATAGAAAAAAAGGTGCTGGGGGATAGATATTCGGCTACTCTGATTTTTAAAAGCAGAGAATGCAGAGATTAAGAAGAAAAACATACGTGCTGAAAGAACGAAAATGAGAGATACAAAATGCGAAAATGAATATTAAAGATTGAATAAAGTATCAATCTGCAAACAATTATATAATCAACTTATCAGCCTCCCTACTCCATAAAAACAGGCTGCTGCTTTGTAATTTTTAAGACCAAAAAGTGCATGATGAGTTTAAGCCGAAATCAAACCTACTGCTACCAACTGATGCAAATAGTTATTTTTAATTTGAAATCTGAGTACCCATCTTACTCAATTCTTAATCAAAAACTAGATAACCCTGTTACAGGCCAAATAATGATGATTGCAAAAACAATGAATACCAAACCGGAAAAAACATTTAACCTGTGCATATTCTCAGGAGAAAGAACATGTTTTAGCTTACCTGCAAAATAACAGATACCAAACATGGTGCTGAACATGGTGATAAGCACCACGCCAAAGAACAAAAGTACCTGATCAAAAGAAAATCTTGTTACTGTTTCAACATAAGTAGCTACCCCCAACCAGGCAATAAGAACCATAGGGTTAATACTATTCAGCATGATGCCTTTAAGTATATATAACACTCCTTTTTTTTCAGCAGGCTGATGCTCCTCAGCTCTTGCTGTTTCCTTTCTAATAATGGAGCGAATTCCCAATAAAGTTAAAAAACAAAAACCAATTATCCGGATAACATGATCATAATGCTCTACTTTATCAACGATGAAGCTACTGCCTAACACTGCTATGCTTATATAAAAAGTATCGCTCATCAGCACACCGGAAGCTATATACAGGCCCTCTCTTAGCCCTCGCTTAATGCTGGTTTGTATGAGAGAAAAAAATACGGTTCCAAAAGTTAAGGTAAACATTAGACCTGTGAGCAAACCTTTCCAAACCGGACTTAAAAATTCCATTGCAGCAATTATACGCAATAAAAAAGGCCACACAAAGGCAGCCTTTTCTTATGCAGTGAAATATGATTATAAATTACCAACCATGTTTTCAGGTTTAACCCATGCATCAAACTGCTCATTGGTAAGTAAGCCCAACTCTATTGCAGCTTCGCGAAGCGTTTTATTTTCTTTGTGTGCCTTCTTTGCAATTTTTGCTGCATTTTCATAACCAATATGCGGGTTAAGTGCAGTAACCAGCATTAAGGAATTTTCCAGGTGTCGTTTAATGATATCATGATTGGGTTCAATACCCTCCGCACATTTATCATTAAAACTAACACAGGCATCTCCGATAAGTCGAGCACTCTGCAGAACATTGGCAGCAATGAGCGGCTTAAATACATTCAATTCAAAATGTCCGTTGGTTCCACCAATACTTACAGCAACATCATTTCCTATTACTTGCGCAGCTACCATGGTCATTGCTTCAGGTTGAGTTGGATTAACCTTACCAGGCATGATGGATGAGCCGGGCTCGTTATCAGGAATTATAATCTCACCAATACCCGAGCGTGGACCAGAGGACAACATGCGTATATCATTAGCAATCTTCATTAAACTCACTGCCACTCTTTTTAAAGCACCACTTAGCTCAACCATGGCATCATGCGCAGCCAAGGCTTCAAATTTATTGGGCGCTGTAATAAACGGTAGTTTAGTAAATTCGGCAATTTTCTTGGCAACCAACACATCATAACCTTTCGGTGCATTTAATCCTGTTCCCACAGCTGTGCCACCCAATGCCAGTTCTTTTACCATTTCCAACGCGTTATTGAGTGCACGTATGCCATTATCCAACTGTTGCACATAACCACCAAACTCTTGACCCAATGTTAGCGGGGTTGCATCCATAAAATGAGTGCGACCGGTTTTTACAATATTCTTATATAATTCAGCCTTCTTGGCAAGTGTATTTCTTAATTTCTGAATTCCCGGTATGGTGGTTTCCACAGCCATCTTATAAGCTGCAATATGCATGGCAGTTGGGTAGGTATCATTTGATGACTGAGATTTGTTTACATCATCATTGGGATGCAAAACTTTATCTTCATCAGTTAATTTCCCACCGGTTAATACATGTGCACGATAAGCAATTACCTCATTGGCATTCATATTACTTTGCGTGCCGCTGCCGGTTTGCCAAATCACAAGCGGAAATTGATCATCGAGTTTGCCTTCCAGTATCTCATCGCACACCTTACTAATCAAGTCACGTTTCTCGGCAGATAAAACACCTAAATCGCAGTTGGCATGCGCAGCTGCCTTTTTCAGGTATGCAAAAGCATAAATAACCTCTTTGGGCATACTGGCCTCCGGACCAATTTTAAAGTTATTTCTTGAACGTTCCGTTTGTGCGCCCCAATACTTTTCAGCTGGTACTTTTACCTCGCCCATGGTGTCTTTTTCTATTCTAAATTCCATTTTTCAGAGTGATTTATATCATATTTTGGGTGCAAATGTAACCGAATGAAACGGAATAAAAATTCTTTTTAAAAAATTGTATGATATTGACTATCAATATTATAAATATTTTAACAATAAGGTCTGTTTGGGTGCTCTAACGCATGTTAGGGCGTAACTCATATATATCAATGGCACAACTTTGGAAAATTTTACTACCTTTATACTCCGATAATACTTTTATGGAAACCATGACATATTCTTCTGCTAAGACATTAGAAACCGAACATCTGACATGGCTGAAACACCTTACATTCTATAAAGCGCAACTGCAGGTGATGGAATCAGAAATTTCTGATTTTGTGAAATCGAAGCCGCCCAAGTTGTTGATGCCAAAAGTTGAACAATTTCAAAATCAGTTTATTCGCCAGCGCGAAGTGATTGATGAGTTGCGTCACAAAGTGAAAGCACATGAAAATGAAATTGAACGCATGACAAATTTTGCTTTGGAATATCTGCGTGACAGGGTTACCAGAGAACATGTTGTTATCAAAGATGAGTACAAAAGATTTCTTGAGCTATTCCTCACTCTTGAGCAGGATTTTCATGATTTCATAGCCTAAGCGTTTGCAGTTTCATCTGTTTCATTCGCGATATCTGGATTTGCATGTTGGGTAGAAGCGTATGTACTCATAAAATTGCACCAGCGGCATTCTTTGTCCATACACCCAACTTCAAATTCCTTATTCATTATACGTTTGTATGAATCAATAATCTGGTTCTTAACAATTGTTATATCCTCATGTGTTACTGCTACTTGCTGTTTCAAAAACTCTCCAGAGGTTTTGTCGGGTTCAACAAAATCAAATTCAGCTGATTTCATTTCCCAGTTTTTACCTTTATCATAATCAAGCAGCAGTTTGTAAAATACTGCCTGCCGCCAGTAATCTCCGCCATACTGATCCTCAAACATAATAGGCTTACCCTTCTGTTTGGAATCTTCTACCTTTTCTATATCAGGCCGGTTAAACTTCTTGCTGGCATTTTTAAATTGCCCTGTTTTGTAATCTACCACATTTACCCGGTTACCATCAAACTCCAACTTATCCAACTTACCATTAATCGGCACTCCTTCAACCACTACGTTACGGTAACTTCTTTCAATGCTTGTAACTTTATTCCAATCATGAATATACTTTAGATAATATTTAGGTAAAAAGTCTTCTGCATATTCCATTCTTCTTTTAAACTCACTGTCAGTAAAAGCTTCCCGATTTCTGCGCATGTACCAACTAAAGTCTTTTATTACCTCTTCAACAGGGGCAAATTGCTTTTGCTCGTTATTATTCATACTCTTAAAAAGACGCTCAAGTGCATAATGAATTGCACTTCCAAAGGTCATACTGGCACTCATAGGTGCAGGAACGCGTATGAGGTTGTTAAAATAAAAAGAAGTAGGGCAGCGCAAATAGTTGTTCAGATGTGTTACCGATAAAGAGTATTTTTCCAGAATCTGATCTACCAGTGCATGATCAAATAAATTGGTTACAGGCACTGCATCCACCGACTTAAAAACGTTCAGTTTTAAATCAATTAGCTGTTCATCTGATGCAAACGATGGAATGGCTTTAATATTGGTTTCATTTTCAAGCTCAGCTACATGCCTACTCTTTTCAAGCTCTTTGTTATTATTGGCATAACTAAAGTATGAGATGGATAAGAATTGCTTAGCCCTTGTGAGCGCTACATAAAATAAACGCCTACTTTCTTCTGAGGGATCTTCTGAGTGGATAGTAAATAGGGTATCAGGTAAAGTAAACTGATGTCTGTTCTTGCTATCATCCCAGTTTGCCTTATTGCATCCGATAAGATAAACATACTCAAATTCAAGCCCTTTTGATGAATGTGCAGTAATAAACTGAACCCCATCAGGTGCATAACTAACCTGCTGCGCTGGCAAAGGCACTCCTTCTTTTTCCATCAGTTCAATGGTTTCAATGAGTTGTTTCAACTGTAGTTTCGAATTCCGCTCACACTCTTGTTTAACAAAATCAAAAAATGTTTGAAGCAGCTGCATTTGCCAAACCCTATCAGCTGAAGAAAGCGCTGACACTAGCATTCCGCTTTCTGTAATAACCCTCTCAATTAATTGCTGTAAGGTAATATTAGCCTGATTTTTTATCCATCCTTCAATTAAATCAGAGGTCGTTTTTAAACATTGCCTTTGCGAAGAAAATAGCTCCGTTTGCTTATCGGTTTTGGCTAGTTGCTCTCGCCAGGAAGTGCTACGATCATTAAAATTTTGCCTGTAAACATCAACCGAAATTTTTGCAATATCTAGTGGTGACAGAGCAAAAAAATCGAAGTGAAGCATTTCGTAAATATAAATTTCCCCACTATGCGCCTTAACCGATTCAGCTGAGAGGTACTTTAGCAAATGCACGAGTTTTTTAATAAATGTTTCCTCCAGCACATTGGCTTTTCTTTTGATATGAAAAGGTATTTGCTTTTCCTGAAAATACCTTAGCATCTCTTCTGCCTGCTTGTGGTTTCGGTATAAAATAGCTATTTCATTGAGTTGAATGCCTTGATTTTTCAGTGCAATGATTTCGTTGACAATTGTTGCCGTTTCATGCGATTGATTGTAAAATGATCTGAGTTGCGGATATACATCTGAGTTGGCAAATTTACCATTCCTGGCATGCAACTGCTTATCCGGATCTATACGTATCTGATTTAATCTGATTAGTCCATTGGCAGTATCCAAAATGTGCTGACTACTCCTGTAATTGCTTGTTAATGTTACCTTCTGCGGACTATATTTGGTTATAAAATGATGTATATTTTCTACGTTGGCACCTTGAAAACGAAAGATGGACTGATCATCATCACCTACACAAAAAATATTTGGACTACTCCAGTAAGAAACCAACAAATCAAGCAACTTATTTTGTGAACCACTGGTATCCTGAAACTCATCAACTAAATAATAGAGGTACTTTTCCTGATAGCGTAGCAACATGTCTGAAGAACCTGAAAACGCATTAATGACCCAACTGATCATATCAGAAAAGTCGTAATAATTTTTCTGCTGCATCAGGCGGTTGTAATCATGAAATGTGAGCGCAGCTGCAACCAAAGTATCCATTTTGCGTTTTTCTTCATCCACCAGCTTCTTACGCAAATCACCCTTTTTCCCATCTTTGGAGTTCTTCTTATAGATAAAGCCTTCCCTGTTAGGTAAATCATTCATGTAAGAATCAACACATTGCCTAATTAATTCAGGTGTCCAGCCTTCCCTTTTCATGGTATCAAATAGATTTAGGAGCTTGTTTGTTTCGTAGTATATATCTCCTGCATACCTTTTAAGTAAATGACCTTTAGGGAAATTATCAATGATTTGGTGCACCAGTTGTATGCGCTCCAGTTCACTAATCGCTGACAGGGCCCTAACTCCAAAAAAATCAAGGTTCTCCTGGATAACCATATTACAAAAAGCATGAAACGTAAATACATCTACCTTGTAAGCATCAGGACCTATAAACTGAAGCAGCCTGTTGCGCATAGCTACAGTTCCAGCATCGGTATAGGTAAGGCATAAGATATTCTCAGGAGCCGTATCCGTTTGTTTAAGAATATAGGCTATTCGTGCGGCCAGTATTTGGGTTTTTCCTGTACCCGGACCTGCAACCACCAGTAACGGACCTTCAATGGAGGAAACCGCCTTTTGCTGTTCTGTATTTAACTGATTAAAAGCTTTTTCAAATATTAAACTTGTCTCTTTTTGCATAAACAATACTAAGTGTTTTCAAAGGTAATATTCTCACCCTGCAATGTATTTGCGAAGTGGTGAACTTTTTAAGAAATTAAAAGCAACCATCTTTTGCCTTTGTTAAACTTGTTTTAAGAAATGTATTTATATATTTGTCCATTCTCAAATATCTAAGCAAACGAAAACCATTTTACAAAATGAAACACGCTAAACGTATTTATCTTTCTTTGATTCTGCTAAGCTCAGTAGTTTTAACTGCAACGCAAGCATTTGCACAAAATGCCCGCTTGCAGGTAATTCATAATGCTGCCGGTATTTTATTAGACACCGTTGATGTGTATTTAAATGGTACACGTTTTAACGATGTTGCCTTCCGCACGGCTACCCCTCTGCTAACAATTCCTGCCGGTAGTTACCTTTTTAGCGTTAATCACAGAAGTAGTTCAGATTCAGCAGATCAGGTATTGTTCTCTCAAACAGTATCATTTGGAAGCACCAATGCAAATCTTATTGTAGTTTGCGGTGTAGATAGTCCGGCAAATTATGCAGCAAACCCTGATACACGCCCTACCGCTGTAAGGATTATTCAAAGAAGAAATATGTTGGTTGCAGCCAGTAGCGGTGTAGCAACAACCATTATACATGGTGCAACTGATGCTCCCGGAGTTGATATTGTTGCCCGGCCTAATACTGCATTGAGCTCAGGACTGCGATATGGCGATACTACCAACAACCTTTTTCCGGCTGCAGTTGCTACTGCTTTTGATTTAAGAGTAGCAGGAACAAGCACGATTGTTAAGACATACAACGCACCCTTTCAGAGTTTTAATCGCAGGTCGCTTGTGGTTCTAGCTTCAGGCTTCTTAAACCCGCCAACCAACCAAAACGGATCCTCGTTCAAAATCATAGCTGTTGATACAGCCGGGAATGTAGTTACGCTTGATGAGGTAGCACGCTTACAAATTATTAATAATTGTCCGGATGTAATCTTAAACTCAATAGATGTTTGGATGAATAATACCAAAGTAGCATCTGTTTTGGATTTCAGAAAAGCCTCATCTATGATAACAATCAAACAGGGCACTTACACAGTAACTGTAACCAAACGTAACAGCCCAGACACTACAGGCACCAATGTAATTAATAGATTTAGCACCACACTGTTGTCAGGCAAAACCTACTTAGGTATTGCAACCGGAGTAGTTGATACCAATCAGTATGCGGCAAATTCAGAAGGTATCAATAGAGGTTTTGAATTGATAGGGACAGATAATTTCAGTGAATTTGCAGGCTCAGGTCAGATAAGCCTGATGGTAGTAAATGGCACCCCAGATGCACCACAGCTAGACCTAAACAGGATTACGCCCTCATTTGTGAAATTTGGCAATAATTTATCTTTTAAAAATAACCTCTCTGTTGTAAGTCTTTCAGCTGCAAATGGATTGTTAAATATCACAAACAGCGATAGCACGGTTATGTTTGGCACGTATCGCATTTCATTAGCTAACCAAGGTGGTAGAACTGCCGTATTATTAACATCAGGATTTAAGTCTGCTACAGGTAATTTTACCGGATCTCCTCTATTTCAACCTATTCTTGTTTTCAATGATGGATCTGTTCAACTATTAAACAAACTCAGCAGTGATGCGCAGATTGTGCACAACAGCCCTGACAGTACGATAGAAGTTGTTGATGTATACATAGATGGTGTTAGAGCGCTTAATAATTTCAAGTTCAGAGGTGCTACTCCATTTTTAACATTAGATGCATTTAAACCATATGCCATAGCTATTGCGGATTCAGGCAGTAACTCAGCCACAGAAGCATTTTTTAACACGAGCTTAACGCTTGACTCATCAACAAACTACTATGTGATTGCAACCGGTGTAAGAACCCCTGCAAATTATATTACAAACCCAAATGGGCGGAGTATTGGATTCAGTCTCGTAACTTATAAGGGCGCCCAAAAAAGAGCGTTATTTACCAAAAACGTAGACCTGCTATTTTATCATGGTGCCACTGACTTATCCTTGGTAACAGCAAAAGGTTTAGGTCAGGTTCAGTTTTTATGTAAAGAAAAGTTATATGGGCAGTTTCATGGTTATGGTGCGCACTCAGCTCAAGAAAATCTTAGATTTGATGTTTCGGATACAAGCGGATATAAAGAAGATATGTTTGGAAACTTAAAAGACCATCAAGGGAAAGCTGGCCTTGTGTTTGCATCAGGTTTCCGCAATGAAACAGGTAATCAAAAAAGATTTCCATTAATGTTGATGGTAGCATGGCCTGATGGTAATGTAGACTCAATTGCTCCTGCCCGCCTTATTGGTATGGAAGATGATAATCATTTTATAGAATCATCCAGTATGATCTGCTACCCAAATCCTGCTACATCAGAAGTTAACCTTTCATTCCGTTTAAAAAGTGACGCTGTTATATATGCCAACATCACCGATATTACGGGCAAGGTAATGAGGCAAATTAAACTAGATGCTGTATTTGGCCATAATGAAGTAGTGATACCAACTGCCAACTTATCATCAGGCATGTACTTTATTATAATTAATAGTGGCACTCAGGTGTTAAGTAAAAAAGTACTCATTAACCAGTAAGTATAATCACATTCAATAAAAAAGGGGCTTGCCTGCGGCAAGCCCCTTTTTTATTGATAACCACTGCAACCTATTTTTTACTGTAGTTTGGAGCTTCCTTGGTGATAGTAATATCATGTGCGTGACTTTCTTTAACACCAGCGCCAGTAATTTTAATAAACTTAGCCCGCTGCAATGCTTTGATATCTTTAGCTCCCAAATAGCCCATTCCTGCGCGCAAACCACCTACAAATTGATAAATTACATCTTTTAAACTGCCTTTAAATGCAACCATACCTACAATCCCTTCAGGTACCAGTTTTGAAATTTCTTCCTCTGCATCTTGGAAATAGCGATCTTTACTTCCCTCCTTCATGGCCTCTATGCTGCCCATACCCCTGTAAGATTTAAACTTACGGCCTTCGTAAATAATGGTTTCTCCGGGAGATTCCTCAGTACCTGCAAAAATACCACCGCTCATTACCGTACTGGCACCGGCAGCAAGTGCCTTTACCACGTCTCCACTATAACGGATACCTCCGTCTGCAATTACAGGCACACCTGAACTCTTAATAGCTTTAGCTGCTTCATAAACAGCTGTTAGTTGAGGAACGCCAATACCTGCGATTATACGTGTGGTACAAATGGAACCGGGACCCACCCCAACCTTAACCGCATCAACACCTGCATTAACAAGCGCCTTGGCGCCTTCACCTGTGGCAACATTACCTGCAACGATATCAAGATTGGAGAATAGCTTTTTCATGCGCTTAACCTCAGTTAATACACCTTTTGAGTGGCCATGAGCAGTATCAATAATCACAAGATCAGCTCCGGCTTTTTCCAAAGCTGCAATTCTATCAGCTGTTTCGGCCGTTACACCAACAGCCGCACCAACAAGCAATCGGCCATGTTTATCTTTACATGCATTTGGATTATCCTTTAATTTTAAAATATCTTTATAGGTAATTAAGCCAATGAGTTTCCCTTGTTTATTAACTACCGGTAACTTTTCAATTTTATATTTCTGTAAAATCAATTCTGCTTTTTTCAAATCCGTTCCTTGCGGTGCCGTAATCAAGTTATCTTTTGTCATGATCTCAGTCACCCGCCTATTTAAATTTTTCTCAAAACGTAGATCACGATTGGTTAATATTCCAACCAATTTAAACTGATCATTCACAATAGGAATACCTCCGATTTTGTTGTCATTCATAAGCCTGTGGGCTTCCTTTAGTGTAGCATTCATGGGCAGAATAACCGGATCCAGAATCATCCCACTCTCGCTTCTTTTAACCCTCCTTACCTCTTCTGCTTGCCTTTCTATACTCATGTTTTTATGCAATATTCCTACACCACCCTGTTGCGCCATGGCAATAGCCAAACGCGACTCTGTAACAGTATCCATAGCAGCTGACAGCATTGGAATATTGATGCGAATGTTTCGGGTTAATTGGGTTGAAGTATTTACATCACGCGGTAAAACTTCTGAGTAGGCAGGCAAGAGGAGTACATCATCAAATGTGAGTCCTTCACCAAAAAATTTAGAGCGGTCGTTTATCATGGCAAATAACAGGAATGATTATTTGCCGTGCAAATGTAGCACAAAACAACAGATTACAAGATAAATAAATTATTAATGTACGATTCGCCTGTATTTACAGCGTTTTAATCTACTGAATACTATCCACAGACTTACTTCTGATGAGGTCTTCCAGCACCTGCTCAGGTGATTTTCCTAGGTTTTGAATAGCCATTTTAGCATCTTCTGCTAATTCACTGGTTGGATATTTAGTAATGAAAGCATTATAGACCTCCTTGGCTTTACTCAAATTCTGCAAACTGTTTTCATAAATATAAGCCTGCAAGAACAATGCTTCCTCGCTTACCCTACTTTGGGGGTATTTGTCAATAATGCTTTGAAACAACTCAAGGGCTTGCTGATGTTGCGCTATAACATTACAACGCTGAGCAGCTTTAAAAATAAATTCAGGGGCTATTTCGTCATCTGGGTATTTTGCAGCAAAATCAAGATAAGCCTTCTTAACTTGCTCAATAGCCTGTGGACTAAAAATAGTATCGTTTGCTTCAAGGGTTTTAATTTGCTCAAGTGCCTTTTCTTTTGGAGATGAGCATGCTAAAATGAAACATGATGCGAAAATAAAAAATAATGCTTTGCTTATGTTTTCCATGACGCGAAAATGATTAATTGAATTGAAATGTAAAAACAGAATAAAAAAATTAATACTGGCCGGTTTGTAACATGACCAATGTGCAGGCTTCAATTGGTTCAATTTCGGCAAGTTTAAGTTGGGCCTCAAACTCCGCATGCTCGGTTCCCGGATTAAAAATAACACGCTTGGGCTTTAACTTCAGCATATAATCCATGTAGTCGTGCTGGTTTTGTGTACCAAGATATAATGTAACCGTATCTATATCTTCGTCATCAGGCAAAGTGGTTATAATTTCAACATCTCCTATTTTCCCTGCTCTTAAACCAAAGGGTAAAACCTCATGACCATGCGCTGTTAGCATTACAGTAGCTTTATATCCGTATCTCTGGGGGTTTGGGGAAGCGCCCAATACCAGTGTTTTCTTATTTATCATGGCAAATTTAAGAGCTTTATCAGTAAAAAAGTTTTTAAAACGTTAACAAATGTAATCACAAAACTTTTTTCGAGGTTAGTTAAATGATTATTTTCGCCCAACACATCATCAAAAGATGTGTTAATTTTACTACATGAAAATTTCATTTAACTGGCTTAAAGAAATCATTGACACTGGTCTTTCGGTGAAAGAGATAAGCGATTTGCTTACAGGATGCGGGCTTGAGGTAGAAGGCACGGAAAGATATGAATCTGTAAAGGGTGGGTTGAGGGGCATTGTGATTGGAGAGATTAAAACATGCGAGAAGCACCCGAATGCAGATAAACTTAAAATCACTACGGTTGATATTGGCACGGGTACAGACCTGCATATCGTTTGTGGTGCACCCAATGCCGCTACCGGGCAAAAAGTTTTGGTAGCTCCTGTAGGTACAATAGTTCACCCTTCCAAGGGAGAACCGTTTGAAATTAAAATAACCAAGATCAGAGGCGAACTGAGTGAGGGTATGATTTGTGCGGAAGATGAGTTAAGCCTTGGCAAAAGCCATGATGGTATTATGGTTTTACCTGAGCACTACAAGGCAGGTAAACCAGCTACCGAATATTTTGATGTTTTTGAAGATGATGTAATTGAAATTGGATTAACTGCTAATCGCGGAGATGCGGCCTCACACCTAGGCGTAGCCAGAGACTTGAGAGCACTAACAGGAAGCGATATAAAAGTAAATGTAGCCCCGGTTCCGGCTGCAACAACAAATGCCCTAGTGCAGGTTGAAATAAAGGACAATGATTGTAAAAGATATTCCGGAATAAGTTTAAATGGCATAACAGTAAAAGATTCACCATTATGGATGCAAAACCGCTTACGTGCTATTGGCATTAATCCGATAAATAATATCGTTGATGCTACCAATTATGTTCTGCATGAGCTGGGACAGCCTTTGCATGCCTTTGACGCAGACAAATTAAGCGATAAGAAAATTATTGTACGAAAACTCCCTAAAGGCACGTCATTTATTACCCTTGATCAGGTAAAAAGAACCTTAACCGGTGATGAGTGTATGATATGCGATGCAGTAAAACCGATTGCTATTGCTGGTGTGTTTGGTGGTTTGGATTCAGGTATAACTGCACAAACTACTAATATCTTTATTGAGAGTGCTTATTTTGATGCGGCTTCCGTAAGAAAAACAGCCAAATCTCACGGATTGAGCACCGATGCTTCGTTCAGGTATGAAAGAGGTACGGACCCCAATATAACGTTAATTGCCTTGGCAAGGGTGGTGAGCCTTATTCAGGAAATTGCAGGAGGAAAAGTTGCTTCTGCCATAACAGATATTTATCCGCATCACATTGCTCATTTCAAGGTTGCATTCTCTATAAAAAAATTCAATCAACTCATTGGACAGGTTATACCTACAGAAGAAGTTAAAAGCATATTAAAAAATCTAGAAATAGATATCTCTGAAGAAAGTTCGGATATGCTTGAACTGCTTGTCCCCCCCTATAGGAGCGATGTAAAGAGAGAAGCTGATGTTGCAGAAGAGGTGTTACGTATTTACGGCCTAAATAAAATAGCCATCCAGCAACAGCTCAAATCAACGCTTACCAAATCAGCAGAAGAACAAGCATTTCTGCTGCGCAACAGACTTTCAGATTATCTGAGCGCGAACGGATTCACTGAAATGTTATCTAATTCCATTACCAAGTCAGCCTATTACACAGATGATGAATTAAAGAAAGCGGTTAAACTGCTTAACCCGCTTAGCAGTGATCTTGACATGATGCGCATGCAGATGATGTTTAACGGCCTGGAAATGATACAATATAATTCCAATCGAAAAAACAGCAATATCAAGGCATTTGAATACGGACTCACATATGAAACAGATGGTTCATCCGGCAAGTTTATAGAAACTCCTCACCTCGCCATATATTTAACAGGATACAAAACTGCCGAATCCTGGAATACACCACAACAAAATGCTAGCTTTTTTACGCTGAAAAGCTATGTTCAAAATTTGCTTAAAAGAGCAGGAATAAACAGTATTACTTTTCAATATGATGTGGTAAATGATTTTCTTAATGAGGCTTGCACCATTAATATTGGAGGTAAGCAACTGGCCATGTTGGGTAGCATAAAATCAACATATCTAACCAAGTTTGATATTGAGCAGCCTGTGTATTTTGCAGATATCAGGTGGAATGAGGTAAAAGAAATTTCAGCACATTCGCCATTTTATCCGCAACAAGTATCTCCTTATCCTGCAGTTAGAAGAGACCTCGCATTAATACTTGAAAAATCAGTTAAGTATGCTGAACTTGAAAATATTGCCATTAAAACAGCCCCTTCACTTATTAAGCAAATCAATGCATTTGATGTTTATGAAGGTGAAAAGATTGAGAAAGGTAAAAAATCATACGCGCTTAGCTTCATTCTGCAGGACGATAACAAAACACTTACTGATTCAGACATAGAAACAGTGATGAAAAAGTTGATTAACCGGTTTGAGAAGGAACTAGGAGCTACCTTAAGAAGCTAGCATTGAAAGAGTTAAACGAAATATCAGCTCTTATTCATTTAAAGGTAGAGCATCTGTTAGCTGAAATGAATAAACTTGAACACCGCTTAAAACAAGCTGAATTAGATAATGAAACACTTAGAAAACAATTGCATGAGCAAAAAAATACGATTATTTCAATAGAAGAAACGAATAAAATCGTTAAACTTGCTGAGTCACTCAAAAATTCTGGCGATAGCCGCGAGCTTAAAAAAATGCTTAATGGTTATATACGAGATATTGATGAGTGCATCAGGTTATTAAGCGAAAGATAACTACAGCTTTGGAAGAATTATCCATTAAGATAAACATTGCCGACAGGTTTTATCCGTTGGTTGTAAACAACCAACAGGAGGAATCTGTTAGGAAGGCTGCCAAGCTAATAAACGACAAACTGAAACACCTGCAACAAGAGTTTGCCGTTAAAGATAAACAGGACATGCTTGCCATGACCTTGCTGGAATTAACAACCGAGCTAATGGATATAAGGCAGCAAAAGCTTGGAGATGAAAACAGCCTGAAGATACAATTGCAGCAAACTGTGCAATTGCTATCTCATATAAGTCTATAGTTACAAACGCGCTTACATAACCATACTTAATTAATTATTAAAGAAAGTCAAAGTATGGAAATCTATTTAGTTATTATTATTGGGATAGTATCATCGGCAATTGGGGCTGTGGTAATGAATGCTATTAATCAATCGCTGCTAAAGAAAAAAGCAGAGCAAATTTTAAACGAAGCCAAAAGCAAGGGCGAGATGCTAGTGAAAGACCGAACCCTTGAGGCAAAAGAAAAATTTCTTGCCATGAAAGCTGAGCATGAAAAAGAAGTAATGCAACGAAACCAGCAGGTAGGCAATGCAGAAAACAAAATCAAACAAAAGGAACAAACACTCAATCAGAAAATAGAACAAAACCAGCGTAAAGACCAAGAATTAGAACAGCTGAGACAAACACTGAACAAGCAACTGGAATTAGCGCAAGCCAAAAAAGAAGAAGCTGAAAAAGCTTTACAAAGCCAGGTAAAACAACTGGAAAAAATTGCAGGACTAAGTGCAGAAGAAGCCAAAAAACAAATGGTAGAGGCCCTTACTGAGGAGGCAAGAACAGAAGCCATGAGTAAGGTAAAAGAGCTGGTTGATGAAGCAAGACTCACCGCTGGAAAAGAGGCTAAAAAAGTAATTCTCAATACTATTCAACGTACTGCAGCAGAGCATGCCATTGAGAACTCAGTATCTGTATTTAATATCGATAACGATGAAATGAAAGGAAGGATTATTGGAAGGGAAGGAAGAAATATTAGGGCACTTGAAGCAGCAACCGGGGTAGAGATTATTGTTGATGACACACCTGAAGCAATTATCCTTTCATGCTTTGACCCTATCAGAAGAGAGATAGCAAGACTTTCGTTACACCGTTTGGTGCAAGATGGTCGCATACACCCAGCTCGTATAGAGGAGGTGGTTGCCAAAACCCGCAAACAACTGGAAGAGGAAGTAGTAGAAATAGGCGAAAGAACGTGTATTGATCTTGGTATTCATGGATTGCATCCTGAACTTATACGAATGGTGGGCCGCATGCGGTACCGCTCTTCATATGGGCAAAACTTATTGCAGCACTCCAGAGAAGTAGCTAATCTTTGTGCAACTATGGCCGCAGAACTCGGCTTAAATGTAAAACTGGCTAAAAGAGCAGGCCTTTTGCATGATATAGGCAAAGTACCTGATGATGATCCGGAAACCCCGCATGCATTGCTGGGAATGAAACTTGCAGAGAAATATAAGGAACATCCAGACGTTGTAAATGCTATTGGTGCCCACCATGATGAAGTGGAGATGACCGCAGTTATTTCTCCTATTATACAGGCCTGTGATGCCATTAGTGGCGCTCGGCCGGGTGCAAGAAGGGAAGACAGTGAAAACTATATGAAACGTCTGAAAGATTTGGAAAATATGGCATTAAGTTACAATGGCGTAGAAAAAGCTTATGCGATTCAGGCAGGTAGGGAATTACGTGTAATTGTTGAGTCTGAAAAAGTAACCGATCAGCAGGCAGATGTGCTTTCTGTTGACTTATCTCAGCGCATTCAAACTGAAATGACATATCCGGGCCAGATTAAGATTACCGTTATTCGTGAAAAACGAGCGGTAAATTATGCCAAATAAAACCAATTAAATAAAACTAAAAGGCAGGCTCAGAAGGGTCTGCCTTTTTATTTTTAAGTCTTTTTAATGATATCTTTTTTACAATTGTTCAACCAATTACTGTAAAAAGTGTTATAATATTGTAATAGTCAAATAATAGCAACCACTGAGAAAAATCATTTCCATATGCCTGATATTGCTTTACCAAGCTAATGTAAACGCTACCCATATTGTAGGAGGAGCATTTTCATTAAGGTGGATTAGTGGCAACCAATATGAACTTACCATGAAGGTGCTAAGAGACTGTATTAATGGAAGAGCTGACTTTGACCAACCGGCATCGGTTGCCATATTTGATAAGGCTACCCATCAGCGGAAAGCTTCATACTCTATGAATTTGATTGGTCCAGCACAGCAACTTAACTTTTTTGGACCCAATTGCTCAGATTTGCCAAATACTTGTACTGAGGTTGGCACATACCGCACCAGTATAATGCTCTCGCCTGCTCTGTTTAATAATAATGCAGGTTATTATTTTGCCTATGAGCGTTGCTGCCGTAACAACATTATACAAAATATAGTGGCACCCGAAGATGCTTCTATTACATTGTATATGGAAATACCACCCCCGCAATTTATTAAAAACTCTACCCCCTACTTTACCAATAACCCCAACACGTTTCTTTGTGTTAACAACAGCTTTGCCTATAACCTTAATTATAAGGATGATGATGGAGACTCACTGGTTTACTCTCTGGTAACGCCAATCAATGGTTTTGCAAACAAGGATGTGCCACAACCGGCATTACCTGCCTCAGGTCCCTATCCTAATATTACATGGCTACCCGGTTACAGCGCAGTTAATGCTATTCAAGGCAACCCACCCCTAACCATTAACTCAAAAACAGGCGAAATATCAGTAAACCCAACCACACCTGGTGTGCACGTAGCAGCCATAAGAGTTGAGGAATACAGATTTGGTAAAAAACTGGGGGAAGTAAGGCTGGAACTTCAATTTTTTGTAACTACCTGTAAGATAAACCCAGTGCCTGTAATAAGACTTGCTGATGAATTTGGCAGACCTGTACCATTTAATTCCGAAATTGAAATTCCCGGGCAGTTGTGTTTTGATATTATCTCAAGTGATCCAGAGGATTCTTTGGAGATGACAATTTCAGGCAGTTGGTTGGATTCTAATGCCGCCTTTATGCCAAAGGTTGTGTCCAAAACCACCAAAGATTTGAAAGAGGTGAAAACAAGATTCTGCTGGCAAACCGGTTGTGATCTGGATGGTGTAACTAAGACTTTTACCATAAACGTTAAGGATAATGGTTGCCCAATTCCTAAAACCAACACAGCCACATTTACTGTAAAAATAAAACCCATGCCTTTGGTGTATAGTACCGATTTACTCTGCATGTTTTTTCAGAACAATGCCAGTACCAGGGTTTATTTCGGAGATACAGCAAGTAAAAATCCCAATTTCAGCCACTATGCTTTTTACCGCGCCATAGGAAGCGGACCATTTGAAAAAATTGACTCATTGTATGCGCCATTTAGTGACTCTTATCTGGATGCCAATACACCCAACTATCGCAATATCAATTACCGCTACATGATGCGGGCAGTCAATAAATGTAGCAAAGAAGGCATCACATCCGATACCTTAGGCACGCTTGAACAACTTATTGCAGAACCAAGGCAGCAAAGACTTATTACTGCAACCGTAGAGGAAAACAAACGTGTTAAAATCATCTGGCCTCAAACACCGGAAAAAGATTTCGCCATGTATTATCTCTACAAAACAGTAAATGGCGATACATCATACAAATTAATTCAAGCGTTTAATCAAATAGATGATACCACGTATACAGATGAGGCAGTGAATGTGCAGGAAAAATCATACTGTTATCACCTGATGATGCGTGATACCTGTGATAATTTTAGCGAAACCGGTAAACCAGCTTGTACTATTTTGCTTACAGGCAAATCAATTCCATTTGAACATCATATAGAATGGACTCCTTATAATTATTGGGCAAACGGAACCAAGAATTATGATATACTAAGGCAGGACCAGCAGAATACAATGCAACCTAGATATGCAGAGCCTCCCGCCAAACTCAGATTGAAGGATGATAAACTTAATAAAAAGTCAGGCATTTATCAATATATAGTGGTTGCACAGGAGCAAGAAGGTGACGCAGGTCCTTATTTTGGTGCTAGCAGTTTCTCTAATGAAATTACCCTTATTCAATCTCCCCTGCTGCATGTTCCAAATGCGTTTACTGCGAACTTTGACGGACTGAATGATGAATGGGGAATTAGAGATGTATTTGTAAAAGATTATCATCTAAGGGTATACAACAGGTGGGGACAACTTATTTTTGAAACTACTGATAAGGATAAGCAGTGGAAAGGCGAATCTGACAACTCAAATACCAACCAATCAGATGTTTATGTCTATCTGGTTACTTATACAGGTTGGGATGGTAGCAGTAAAACCCTCAGGGGTAATGTTACAGTAATCAGATAATCAGTATATTACATTTTCATTTTAACATGTTATTGAGATAAGGCGCACATGGCCCTGTTAGTAACTACCAGCTTTCCCACAAACTCTTAACAATCTTTGCTTAAATGTGCAAAACAAGTTAATGAAGCCTCCGAAAATGTTGGGAATTAAAGGCTGACTAAAAATACCAGGAACGTTTTAGGTATATTATTTTTACAAAATCAGTTAAAAAATCTTTTCATTGATTATCATATATTTACATCTAAACAAACATTACAAATGGCAGAAAAAGTAACCCTCGTAGCTAAAAGAAAAAGCATTCAAATAGCGTTTGATTACTGCATGGATCACAAAATACCCTTTGCAGTAAGCCCTAGGGGAATTTCCCCTGATGAATTTGAAATAGACCTGACAATCAGCGAAATAAAACAAGCTGTAGCTTTGGGTATGTTTGCAAAAGACGCTAAATTTGAAATCTTCGGTTTGGGCGAAATGGCAAAGCTTAAAACACCATTAAACACTGGTAGAAAAGCTGATGTGAAATTGAACGGAAACACAGCTGAGTTGGTAGGAACAGAATCTTCCGCGAATGCCCTTCTGAATTTTTAATTGTTGAAAAACAGCGCAACCGTTTTTGAAGTTGCCATGTTTTTTTTTGATTGATTACGCAAAAATGCCCCGCTTGTCGGGGCGTTTTTGTTAGATTATTTTCAGCACACAATTTACTGGAATTGTAACCCCTCCTTTAAAAACCACTTGCTCATCAGTGACAGCCCAAATAGTAGTTTCAACAAATTTAATTCCTGTATCAGCCATAAAGTAAACAGTAGATTTTGCCTTTTCTATATTGCCTACTTTCATTGCTTCTTCTAAATCTATTTTGCGCTGCTGCCGTTGTTCAGCATGATCAAGCACATCGAACGAAACAAACTTAATTCCCGGAATTTCTTCTTTGTTAACTTTTAGTGCATTTTCCATCACATAATTTTTATGACAAGTTATAAAAAAAATGTTTCATTGCCTAAGTGAAGCACCCATCACTCATATTAGGAGAACTTTCAGACGCACAACAGTCGCATAAACATAAACTGATGATGGTTCTGAGAAAATATCTACCCAATAGATCTGTTGAATACTGCAGCGAACTAATTATGTATTATAAACTGCATTTGCATATTGAAGTTGAGAGACAAGATCGCCTTGGTGACTATAGCCCGCATTTAGGTAAAGGCAATAGAATTAGCATTAACCACAACTTAAATCCATATGACTTTCTAATTACTTTTATTCATGAGTTAGCCCACCATGTTGCATACAAGAGGTATGGTGCCAAACACCAACCCCATGGCGCAGAATGGAAACAAGCTTATAAAGATTGCATGAGGCCTTTTCTAATGCATAGTATATTCCCGTCAGATATTTCGGGTCCACTTACCAAACATATGCATTATCCGCGTTATACACATACCACAGATGTTGTATTAATGAAAGCATTAATGAAATACGACCGTGATAAGTTTGTATTACTAGAACACTTGCCTGAAGGCGCAATTTTTAAGTTACGTAAAAATGGTAGAATACATTTAAAGAAAGGGAAACCGGTAAAAGACTACTTTCTCTGCACAGATATCGCTAAGGGAACACGATATAAAGTTTTTTCAGTAGCAAAAATATTTCCGACAATATCACTTAAAACGTAATATTTACCTGCTCTTCTTTGCCATCCCTAATAAAAATTAGCATAGCTGTTTCTCCTTTAGCAAACTTACTCAGGGCTTTCATATAGGTTTGCATATCCTTTAGCTCAATATCTCCTAGTTTTATCAATACATCCCCTCTTTTTATTCCTGCATTAGCAGCCGGTTTACCCTGTGTTACGCCATCAATCTTAACACCTTTACCCTCAAAAAGGTAATCGGGCATAATACCCAGTGTAACTTTAAATGAAACCCTAGCTGTGCTGTCTTCCTTGGTTGGTGTAAAAACCAGCTTTGGCTCCTTATCCAGTTTACCAATGAGGCTGTATATGTGCTTTATTACTGATAGCTCGCCTTTATAATTAATTTTGCCCTCATCATCAGAAGGTTTATGATAATCGTAATGTGTACCTGTAAAGTAATGCAGGGCCGGCACGTTAATATAATAAAAGGATGTATGGTCTGATGAGCCTGTGCCAGATTCCGTGTACTTAACCTTGAGTGAATCGATTTGAATAGATTCCATAACCTTACCCCAGACAGGAGATGTACCTGTGCCACTTATGGCAAAACTCTGTTTAGCTGTATCAAGTCTTCCAAGCATATCCATATTTACCATATAATTAAACTGCACTTTACTTACTGTCGGATTCTTGGTGAAATAATTTGACCCCAATAAACCTTCCTCTTCTCCGCTAAAGGCAATAAATAAATAATTATTGCCTTTATAATTGGATTGTTTTAATAAAAAACAAAGTTCAATAAGTGCAGCCGTACCGCTGGCATTATCATCTGCACCATTGTGTATCATGGGCTTTTCCCTATTATTTTCTGCCTTGTAGGTAGAACCACCGTATTCGTTATATCCCAGATGGTCGTAATGGGCACCAATTACAACCGTTTTATCTGCTCCATTATCAATATAGGCTACAACATTATGCCCGTTAATAACCAAACCACTGGTATCGGTCGAAGAAGCGTGCGGATTCTTCAGATTTCTTTTGATGCTAAAAGGTTGTAAATAGCCCTTTGTACCCTTTGGAGCCGCACCATAATTTTTATAACATTTAATTATGTATCGATATGCTTTTTTTTCCCCTTTGCTCCCAACAAGCCTTCCCTCAAGTTTATCACTAGATAAGTAGCTTATATGCTTTTTAAGCCTGCTAATCATCAATTCATCTGAAACAGGTAATTGCTGTGCCTGTAAGGAAAAGGAATACAGAAACACCACAGCATAAAAATTAAGTAAAAATAATCTCATATAATGTTTTAAAGAAAATGAATGATACTAACAATGCAAAAACATAACGCAGCATGAAAGGATTGGTTTTATGTGATATGCGCACGCCTACGGGAGTTGCAAGAAAAGCACCGGTAACCAATGGAGCAACAACGGGTAATATAATATAGCCAATCTGCCAAGAGTGAACCTGGGTAGCATCAGAACCGGAAAGGCTATATAAACCTACACAAAACGCAAAGAGCGGAATAACACCATTTGAGATAGAACTTGCTTTTTTAAATGACTGCTTTAAAATATCAGTAAATACGGGCGTCATGATTACACCACCACCCAAACCGGTTAATGCAGTAATAAATCCTGCAAACATACCTGTAATTCTGTATGGCCATAAAACAGAAGTAGTATTATCTGCTGTACCATTGTTATTAGTTTTCTTTAAAAACAGCCTTGAGGCAATAATCAACAACATACATGCAAATACAAACCTGAATACCTCTCTTGAATACCATGTTCCATTGCGAATGAGCCAAGTTAGTAACAAAGCACTTATTACACCGGGAATGGCTGTATGTATAATTTCCTTTGGATAAAAGTTTCCACTCTTATATTGATGGTAGCTTGCCACCCCACCGGAAAAGATGATGGTAAATAATGAATTAGCTAGTATTCCTTTTACCAGAGCCTCATCATGCAAACCCATTTTATAAAGGAAATAATCAAGAATTGGAATATAAACAATGCCACCGCCTACACCCAACAGCCCTGAGATAAAGCCACCAATTGACCCGAGCGTAAGAATTATAAGAATGTCTGTTAGTGTAAGCATTTTATTAATCGAGTGCTGATAAATCCATTTTATAAACCTGGGCCATTTGAAACACGCTTGCTTGCATTACTTTCTTGTTGTAGGTTTAAGCAATGTCTGATACATTTCTGCATCGTTAAGCACCTTCAAGGCCTCCTGAACATCTTCATCATGGGCAAAGGATGCCTCATATCTTGCCTTTTGAAAATAATATCTCCGTGTGATTTCTTCTTCCAGTAGATCAATTATTTCAGCCTTGTTTTTTTCTATATCAGATTCCTTATCATGTCTTAGCTTTTCTTTAAGCTGCTCATAGGTAGAAGCAATTGCATCAAAGTATTTCTCCTCGCGGGCTTTTTTCTTCAAGTCTTCCAATGCCTTTTCAGACTCAGTGCTATACCCGTAATCCTTATCTGAAACAAATTTTTTAAAATCATTAAACTCAACTTCACTTAATTTAAATTCTTTTGCTGCAGCAATCTTTTCATTTTTGCTACGATAGATTGTGGCAAAATCAAAAATCAGTTGCCTGCTAAGCAGGCTCTCTGCGATTTTAGATAATGCAATTTGACCTACCACCACATCCGGATCTACACCACCACCATCATATACCTTGCGGCCATTACGTGTTTTAAACTCCTTTTTTAGGGAATCAGGTACACTACCTACACTGCCATCTTCATTCCGATGCGAATAATCCAATGCCTGTATGCATCGACCGGAGGGTGTATAATATTTAGCTGTTGTAACTTTAAGCTGCGTATTGTATGAAAGTGGGCGGGTGCTTTGCACCAATCCTTTGCCAAATGTCTTTTGACCAATAACTACCCCCCTGTCTAAATCCTGGATGCTTCCGGATACGATTTCGGAGGCTGATGCAGAGCCCCGGTTGGTTAAAACAACCATAGGAATTTCAGTATCAATTGCAGGGTTCAGGGTGCGATAAATTTTATCCCATTCCTTCACTTTACCTTTGGTACTTACCACTTCCTGCCCTTGCGGAACAAATACATTTACAATATTTACTGCTTCGTGCAATAAACCACCCGGATTTCCTCTTACATCTAGTATCACACTTTTTAATGCAGGATTTTTCTTCAACTCAACCAAAGCATCCTTTACCTCCTTCCCAGCATCATTAGTAAAAGACTGCAACTTTATGTAACCAGTTTCATTATTAATCATCCCAAAATAAGGAACATTTTTTACATGTATTTCCTCACGTGTAATTACTTTCTCCATTTCACCTGACCCCTCTCTTTTTATTTTTAATTTAACCTTGGTTCCCGGCTGACCTTTCAATAATTTACTGATATCAGAAGTGGTTTTGTTTTTCGTTGATTTACCCTCTATCTCAATAATTGCATCTCCTGCTCTCAAATCCTCTTTCTGTGCCGGGAAACCCTCATATGGATCAGTGATAACAACGTAATCTCCTTTCTGACCAACTTGAGCACCAATTCCTCCATACTGACCTGTCATTTGAAATCGAAAATCTTCAATCTCAGATTCTGAAATATAGTTGGTGTAAGGGTCAAGAGAATTTAGCATTTCATCAACTGCCTTGCGCATTAGTTTTCCAACATCTACCTCATCTACATAATAGGTATTGATTTCTCTGAATAAGGTTGCAAAAATGTCGAGGTTCTTTGAAATCTCGAAATAGTTGGTTCCATTGTTAGAAAAAGAAAATAAGGTTAGCAATCCTATCGCGATCACCAGATAATACCAACGAATTTTTTTCCTTAAACGATTAAGCATATATTAATAACTAAAATTAAAATCGAAAATACAGATAGTTTTAATAAACCTTGATACCAATTATAAAAACCGAATATTTGAACACGTTATTTTAACGGATCATATCCGCTTCCGCCCCAGGGATGACATTTGGATAACCGTTTGGCTGCAAGTAAGATTCCTTTAAATACACCATATTTTTGAATAGCTTCCTCCGCATACTGAGAGCAGGTAGGCGTATAACGACATGCATTTGGAAGCATGGGTGATATAACTGCCTTATAAAATCTGATTAGCAGCAGAAAAGGTAGTTGTATGAATTTTTGAAAGCTCATTGGCCAACTGAATGATAGATTGCTTAAAAATGGGCAGTTGTTTTGTATAATCCAACTCAGCCTTAGCCTGAAAAGAAATCATTAATGCAAACCGCTGAGGTTTACCTTGCAAGGCCTCATAGAGTAGATGTTTGTGAATTCTGTAAAGCTCACGTAACTGGCGCTTTATTCTGTTACGCTGGGTTGATTTAGGAAAATTCTTGCGGGATACCGTTATAAGCACCTGTATAGGGAAAGGTCCTTCAATTGGTGCTGTTGCATATATGAAACGAAAAGGAAACCGAACTAAAGAACGGTTTCCTTTCTCAAATAATGTATCAATGATGTTTTTGCGGCACAACCGCTCATACTTATTGTATGTGTAGGGCGGATGCATGGACATCAGTGCATAACAGGCCGGAGCCGAAATATTTACTTTTTGTGGCGTTTTTCGTCAGAAACAGTCAGTTTCTTTCTTCCTCTTGCCCTGCGGGCAGCAATAACCTTACGACCAGCTTCTGTGGCCATTCTTTCACGAAAACCGTGCTTATTTCTTCTTTTTCTGATCGAAGGGTTGAATGTTCTCTTTGTCATAACAATTCAAAATTAAAGGACGGCAAATGTAGCGTCTTTCTATTAAATACAAAAATTCTTTTTGGAGCTGATTAAATAAAAAAGAGTGCCTTTGTAGGCACTCTTTTTAAGCTTCTTGATTAAGAATCAATTAGTGAGCAGCTTCAGCAGGAGCAGCTGTAGTGTCAGCAGCAGTTGTGTCAGCAGGCATCATAGCTGTTTCCATAGCGGCTAAAGAGTCAGCCATACGGGTAGCAGCTTCGATTGAGTCTTGAATGCGTTTTTCTTCAGCTTTCTTTTTCTCTTCAGCAGAAGGACCGCAAGCAACTACTGCTAACATAGCAGCAGCAGCAACGATTGATAATACTTTTTTCATTGTTTTTTAAATTTTTAGTTGATAAAACGGGTGCAAATCTAAAAGGAATCGGAATCAAAACAAATTTTTATTTCTTCCGCATGTAGATAACTATAGGTACTCCTTGATAATCAAATGTTTCCCTAAGTTTGTTTTCTAGGTATCGTTTATAACTTTCATTAACGTATTGAGGCAGGTTACAAAAAAATGCAAACTTAGGACTGCGGCCCGGCAGTTGTGTAACAAACTTAATCTTAACGTATTTACCCTTAATTGCCGGTGGAGGGTAAGCATCAATAACCGGCAACATAACCTCATTAAGTTTATGCGTTGGAATTCGTTTTGATCGGTTTTCATGAACGAGAAGCGCAACTTCAATTGCCTTGTGGATACGCTGTTTGGTTAATGCTGAGGTAAACACAATGGGGACATCATCAAATGGTTCCAGTTTTTTTCTGATGATTTTTTCAAATTCCAGAGATGTTTTATGATCCTTTTCAACCAAATCCCATTTATTTACAAGTATCACCAAGCCTTTCCCATTTCTGATTGCCAGTTGCACCAGGTTCATATCCTGAGAGTCAATGCCAACAGTGGCATCTATAACCAAAATCACCACATCGCTATCCTCTAATGCACGTATGCTGCGCATCACGGAGTAAAACTCAATATCTTCTTTAACTTTGGCTTTCCTTCTGATACCGGCCGTATCAACCAACCAGAATTGTTTGCCATAAGCATTGTACAAGGTATTAATGGTATCTCTTGTTGTTCCTGCTATATCGGTAACGATATTTCTTTCTTCGCCAAGCAATGCATTTACCAAGCTGGATTTGCCAACATTTGGTCTGCCTACAATAGCAAGCATTGGCAAGGGCAGTTCCTTGTCTGTTTCAGTGGTATTTTCATCCTCCTCATCTGCAATATCCTTTTCAATTTCGGCCGGGGGTAATTTGCTGCAAATGGCATCCAACAGTTCACCTGTGCCACTACCAGATTGCGAGGAAACACAATATAATTCTTCAAAACCCAAACCATAGAATTCAGCAGCTTCGTATTGCCTTTCTCCATGATCTACTTTATTTACTACCATTAACACAGGTTTCTTTGACCTGCGAAGTACATTGGCAAAAGCCTTATCCAAATCAGTGATTCCTGATTCAACATCCACCATGAACATTAAGATATCTGCTTCTTCAATGGCAATATTAACTTGACTGCGGATAGCAGATTCAAACACATCATCTGAACCTGTTACGTATCCTCCGGTATCAATTACCGTGAAGCGGTGGCCTGTCCACTCTACCTGCCCGTAGTGCCGGTCTCGGGTTACTCCTGAAAAGTCATCAACAATGGCTTTCCTGTGCCCTACCAGCCTGTTAAACAGGGTTGACTTACCAACATTTGGTCTTCCTACAATTGCTACTATTTGTCCCATTGTTTATTCTTCCTTGTATCCAAATTCTTTGAGCAAACGGTCGTTATCTCTCCAATCTTCCTTAACCTTTACAAACGTTTGCAAAAATATCTGCTTATTAAAAAATTTCTCTAAATCTCTGCGTGCAGCAATTCCAACATTCTTCAATGCACTGCCACCTTTTCCAATCATAATTTGCTTTTGCGAATCGCGCATAACATAAATTACAGCGCTGATGCGTATAATTTTATCTTCCTCTTTAAAACTTTCAATCTCAACCTGCGTAGCATAAGGAATTTCTTCTTTATAGCGCATCATGATCTTTTCCCGGATAATTTCGGCTGCTACAAAACGCTCACTTTTATCGGTTAACTGATCATCGGGATAGAAAGAAGGCCCTTCCGGGATATAGGGTAGAATAGCCTTTATTAGTTCATTTATGTTAAATTTATTCAAAGCAGAAACCGGTACCACTGCAATTGCATGTGGCAACTTATTTTTCCATTCCTTCACCCTTTCAAATACTTCTTCATTGTTCGTAAGCAAATCAATTTTATTGAGCAGTACCAGTAAGGGTGTTTTGATGAGTTGAAGTTTTTTCATCAACTCTTCATCTGCATCATTTAGGATATCTGTAATAAAAAGCACCACATCAGCATCTTGCAGACTTTGATTTACAAAATCCATCATACTGCCATGAAGTTTGTATTTGGGTTTAATAATACCGGGTGTATCACTAAAAACAAGCTGATAATCAGGCTTGCTTAAAATGCCCATAATGCGGTGCCTGGTTGTTTGTACTTTAGGTGAGATAATCGAAATTTTCTCGCCAAGCAGTGCATTAAGCAGGGTGCTTTTACCCACGTTGGGTTTACCTATGATACTTACGAATCCTGCTTTGTGCATACTATTATGATAGCTGAAAGGCCGACAAAGGTAGGCATTTTTTACGAGTAGCCGGAAAAGCATTTGATTGATGATGCCAGTACCAAAGTAAAAAGGGTGTGATTGCAGCTCTTAGTCTAAGAACCTCTTCAATAAATTTATTTTTCCAGAACCTGCTTAATTCTTGCAAGGCCGTCATCAAATGCTTTCTCTGTCGAACTAATTTTTGAAGGAAGCATGTACCTATATACAGGATTATTACCAACATCTCCGGAATCAATCCAATGCAATACAGTAGTATTGCTATCTGAAATCTGCATTCTAAAAAGTCCACTTGCGTTTACGTTTCCACCATGCATATACAATTCATATCGCACTTGTTTGGCAGGTATAGAAGCAGCAATCCGAAAGCGACCAATACCTAGCAAAGTACCATTAAAATATTGCCTACCCCCCACTGAATCGCTCCTTGTTCCATAAAAAAACTGAAGCGTACTATCTGTTTCCTTGTTCCATAGGCTCCATTTTTCCCAATTTCGCAAATCATTCATAAAATCATACACATCAGAAGCCGGCTTATTTATTAGTATGCTGCGCTCAACCTTGTAGGTGCGAGGAAACAAAAATGAACCACCCCATAATACAGCAACAATCAGAAAAAAAGATAAAAATACTTTAAAAAGCTTCATGGTATTAACAAGAAATTAATTGGTTAATTGTAAATAGAAAAAAACAGCCGGAATGGAAATAAACAGTGCATCAAACCGATCAAGTACTCCTCCATGACCTGGGAGCATGCTTCCGCTGTCTTTTATATGAAGATTACGTTTAAGAAGTGATTCGAATAAATCGCCAAAAGTTCCAAAAACTACAATAATGACAGCAATAATCAACCAGTCTATGGTATTAACACTGTCAAACAACTCAAATCTTGATATAATAAAAGCCACCAGCATTGATAACAGCATACCTCCGAAACTACCCTCCCATGTTTTTTTGGGTGATACACGCTCAAATAACTTGTGTTTACCAAAACTGCGACCGGCCAAATATGCACCCGTATCGCTGCTCCAGATGAGTATAAAACAACCCAGTGGCAAACCTGAAGAATAACTGAAAGAATTAAAATAACCGGTTTTGGTGAGCATTACAATTGGCAGCGTTATATATACCAAACCCAATACCTGAAAAGCAAGCGTTGAGAATTCATTATGGGTTTTTTCAAACAGCTTTATAATGAACATGGCAATAAAAACAGGAATGATATGATAATACCATGCTAAAGAAAGATCTGCTGAAAAAATGAGCGCAAACATTAGATAGATGATGCAGCCTGCTATGATACCTAAATACTTTTCAATCCATCTTTTGTCAGGTAATACCAACTCATAAAACTCTAGTAAACACAAAAAGTTAATTACAAACATGAGGAGGATGAAAGGGATAGCACCTAACAGAGTAGCGCCTGCTACCACACCAACAAATAGTGTTCCTGTTAGGGTTCGTTGCCAGAAATTACTTATCATAAGATGCGTTATTTTCTTTAATGAGGTGCACCGCAGTTAGCACTTCATTCTGCGGGCAATATAATTGTATGTTTCCGAATGTTTGATAGCTGCTATCTCTTTTATTCATCTCAACAGCATGTACACCATTCTCCTCGAGCATACTCAAAATAATTTCAGCCTCAATCGGATTAGCAGTTTCGTATATCAATACCCAATCATTCGCCATTTGGATAAACTCTTTTTTCCCAAATCCGCGTTAACACATACCATAACAAAACCATGAGCAATGCACTTGCAGTGTTCATATACCATGGAGCGATATAATTGCTTCTTAATATTTCCGGACCTATTTCATCCCAACGAAAATAACCATTAAAAGTAGCCATGGTATTATTAAGCAAATGAAAAAACACAGCAGGCCAGATGCTGCCTGAACCAATAACTAAATATCCTAAACAAACTCCTAAAACCATGCGTGGCACGAATCCATAAAACTGGCCATGAAAGGCGCTAAATAAAACAGCACCTATCCAGATTGAAATATGCCTGTTTTTAAAACAATAAAACATCAGTTGTAGCAAAGCGCCTCTGAAAAGAAACTCTTCTGCTATTGCAGGAATTAATGCTGTTACAATTAATGTTACAACCAGCGAGCTTCCATTTTCGCTGCTGATGAATGCCTTGGTAAGTTCAATCGCTGCATTTTCAGCGGCCCTTAATTTTGCCTCGAGTAAAGACCAGGATTCTGGCAGTGAAACAGCTTCATTTACCTTAACCAACCAACCAATAGATGGGGCAGAAATCAGATATAAACAGGGGGCCATTAGCCAAACAACTGATTTCCCTTTACGGTTGGCTTTCAGAAAATCTACAGGTGCTGCACCGAATGAGGTGGGGAAATAAAGTGCCGGCAATAAAAAGCCTCCCAATGCAGAAAGAGACTGGCTAAATTGCATGGCTCTTAGTACTTGCGTATTATTACGCATCTCTGATATTAATTGTGGATTAGAAAACAAATCTATCCCAAAAAGAAAGCGCGAGAGAAACATGCCCACCCCCAAAAAGGTGAGTGAAAAAACCAGTACCATACCGCCCAGAATAAACAATCGGGAAACAAAAAAGAGCACCGGATGTTGGTTGTTAGGAAGGTTTTGAATCATTTGCGTACTTTTGCCGCGCAAATATACATGGTAAAGATTGATAAAATAGAATTAGGCGAATTTCCGCTTTTGCTTGCGCCTATGGAAGATGTGAGTGATCCTCCATTTAGGGCAGTATGCAAAGTAAACGGGGCCGACCTGATGTATACGGAATTTATCTCATCGGAAGGATTAATCAGAGATGCCATAAAAAGCAAAAAGAAACTGGAGATTTTTGATTATGAGCGCCCAATTGGCATACAGATATTTGGCGGTGATGAAGAATCTATGGCAATGGCAGCGCAGATTGTAGATGCAACCGAGCCTGATTTGCTTGATATTAATTTTGGTTGCCCTGTTAAAAAAGTAGTTTGTAAAGGTGCCGGAGCCGGTATCTTAAAAGATTTACCCCAGATGGTTAAAGTAACACAGGCAGTTGTTAAATCAACCAAACTACCTGTAACTGTTAAAACAAGATTAGGTTGGGATGATAACAGCAAAAATATTGAAGAAGTGGCAGAGCGATTGTTTGATGTAGGCATCAAAGCGCTAACTATACATGGTCGTACGCGTGCGCAGTTATATAAAGGCGAAGCCGACTGGAGTTTAATTGCCAAGGTTAAGAACAATCCGCGGATACAAATACCCATTTTTGGCAATGGCGATATTGATTCACCCGAAAAAGCTCTAGCATATAAAAATAAATATGGTGTTGATGGCATTATGATTGGCCGCGCAGCAATAGGCTATCCGTGGATTTTTAATGAAATTAAACACTATCTAAAAACAGGAGCCCACTTAGCAAGTCCATCCATCGAGCAGCGTGTGGATGTTTGCCGCCAGCATTTAAACCACTCTATTGAGTGGAAAGGTGAAATTGTAGGTATTTTTGAAATGCGCAGACACTATACGCATTATTTCCGCGGATTTGAAAATTTTAAACCTTTTAGAACCTTGCTGGTAACCTTGCAGACTAAGGATTCTTTAAATCAGGTGTTAGATGAAATTGCCTTGCATTATGCAGGTATTGAAACTACCGTTTAATTCCAAACCTTAGTACCTTCTGTGCAATTGGTGCAGATATCTATTTCTTTCCTAGATTTAAGAATAGCTTGTCTGAATTGATTATATTTATCTCCGTTCCATACTTTCTCAAAAGAATTGTTACTCACATCGCCAAACCGGTGTGTGGCATCTTTATCAAAACAACAAGGTACAACCAAACCATCCCATGTTATAACACTGCCTCGCCACATGCGCCAGCATTGGTTCAACAGTTTATTTTTTATGCGGTAAGTGCCATCTTGCAATTTTTCATAGCGGCTTAAATCATTATTTTCCGGAATAAAGTCTGCACTATTTTGATAATCATAAATCTGGGCTGTTTTAATACCTAACTCATTTACTCCTATTTTTTTTGCAAGTGCTTTTATTTCGGGCAGTTGATGCTCGTTGTGCTTAAAGGCAATAAATTGCCAGATAATATGGGGAGTTCTCTTATTGAGCTTTTTCTTCCAGTAAAGCAGTCGCTCTGTTCCTTCAATTACTTTCTCAAGCTTACCGCCAATCCTGTATTTACTATAGGTTTCTTGCGAGGTACCATCAATCGAAATAATTAACCTGTCCAGACCACTCTCAATTGTTGCTTTTGCAATTTCATCGGTAAAATAGTGAGCGTTACTTGAAGTAGCAGTATAGATATTTCTGGCTGATGCGTAGGTTACAAATTCAAGAAACTGTTTATTTAAAAATGGCTCTCCTTGAAAATAAAGAATTAACCAAATCAATTCCTCGTGTATCTCATCTATGATTTTTTTGTACAGATCAAGATCCAGCATGCCTGTGTTGCGGCTAAATTCTCTCAAACCACTTGGGCATTGTGGGCAGCGAAGATTGCAGCTGGTGGTGGGTTCTATTTCCATACTAAGTGGTTTACCCCAATGCACTACTTTTCCGCTAGATTTTGACACGTAATAACTGGCAAATAGTTTTGCCGCATTTAGCAGGCGTTTGCCATTTAGCTTGGATAAAACATTAATTCCGTCTGTGATACTTCTATTCATGTATACTGCACAATGATAAGAAAAAACTAAGCAGCTTGCATGAATCCTTCTGAACAAGTTAACTATGAGGCTAATTATGTAACGTTAATTTTATAACTGACAAATTAGTTAACCCGTAATCTTATGGATATTTACCATATCTAATCTATATACTTTGGTTAGATTATTGCTTATATATAAGAATCAACATAAAAATTATGAAAACCATTTATCTTATCATCATCGGTCTGACATTATCGGTCGGGACAGGTTGCAGAATTATAATACAGGACGAAGTAGGTGTAAAACGAACACTCGGACGTATTAACAACAATGTGCTTACGCCTGGACCTCGCCTTTTCAATCCTTTTTTTTCAACCATTATTACGGTTCCGGTAAGAACTATTAATTTAGAACTTAATCTAGGGCTGCCATCAAAAGAAGGTTTAACAGTTAACTCTGAAATTTCCATTTTATATAAAGTTAAAAACAACGAGGTACCCAATATTTTGCGCTCAACCGGATTAAATTTTGAAGAAGTATTGATAAAACCTGTTTTCAGGAGTGCAGCAGCAGATGTATGCGCAAATTTTGATGCCAAGGATATGCATAGTGCCAAAAGATCTGTGATTGAAAAAGAAATTAGGGAAAGAATGATGATGACGCTTGAAGATAAGGGCTTTATAATTGAATCGGTACTGATGAAATCCATTGTATTGCCGGCAGGCCTCTCCAAAGCAATAGAAGAAAAGCTACAAGCTGAGCAGGACGCCCAACGAATGGAATTTTTAAAAGACCGCGAAAAGCGTGATGCTGAAAGAAAATTGATACAAGCAGAAGGTGAAAAAAATGCACAGATTGTAGCCGCAGAAGCACAGAGAAGGAAAACAGAAATTGAAGCCGAAGGACGGGCCAACGCTATAAAAACAGAGGCAGATGCGCAGGCAAAAGCAAATGATATGCTTAATAAAAGTATTACACCAGCGGTGCTTAAAAACAAACAAATTGAGGCATTTCAGGGATTATCCAGATCCAACAATACAAAGGTTATAATTACCGATGGTAAAACCCCATTGATTGGAATAGATCAATAACATACGTGAATGCTCAGGCGAATAAAGCCTGAGCATTTTTTATCCAAAAAGTAATTGCAACATTTCATCCAATTTTCCAACTGCAATTGTTTTAATGCTTGATTGCTTTGAAGGCAACTTATTGAATTTAGAAAGATAAATAGTTTTGAATCCCAGCTTTTCAGCCTCTGAAATACGTTGCTCAATTCTGCTTACAGCGCGCACCTCACCGCTCAAACCAACCTCACCGATAAAACATATTTTACTATCGAGTGCTATATTTTCATAGCTTGAAACAATGGCAGCAACAATACTTAAATCAATACCGGGATCCTCTACACGCAAGCCACCTGCGATATTGATGAACACATCCTGTAGTCCCATGCGCAAGCCACATTTTTTTTCAAGTACAGCCAACAGCATATTCAATCGCTTCACATCATAGCCATTGCTGTTACGTTGCGGGGTTCCATAAACAGCTGTGCTTACCAAAGCCTGCGTCTCTATCATAAGTGGACGCATACCTTCTATGGTAGCTGCAATTGCAACGCCACTTAATGCGTCATCTCTTTGTGAAATAAGTATTTCAGAAGGGTTACTTACTTCCCTAAGTCCTCCACTTTGCATCTCATAAATACCAATTTCGCTGGTGCTGCCAAAACGATTTTTTGTGGTTCGCAAAATGCGGTAAACATGGTGGCGGTCGCCCTCAAATTGAAGTACCGTATCAACCATATGTTCCAATAGTTTTGGCCCGGCAAGCGAACCATCCTTGGTTATGTGGCCAATTAAAAAAACCGGGGTGCCGGTTTCTTTTGCAAATCGAATCATATCACCGGCTGTTTCCTTAATCTGAGAAATACTTCCGGGTGTTGAATCAATCAACTCACTTTGCAGGGTTTGAATGGAATCAATAATAACAATGTCTGGTTGCAACTCTTGCAATGCTTTACCGATGCGCTGGGTTGAAACCTCGGTAAACAAATAACACTGATCATTTCTGAAAGGTAGCCGTTCGGCTCGCATTTTTATTTGCGTATCACTTTCTTCTCCGCTTATATAAAGAACCTTTTTATCTGTGAATTGCAGGGCAATTTGTAACATGAGTGTTGACTTCCCTATACCAGGTTCCCCTCCTATTAGAATAACACTTCCGGGCACAATGCCTCCACCCAGCACCCGAGCCAGTTCTATATCTTTAACTGCGTAACGTTGCTCGCTTCCTTTCTCAACTTCCTTGAGCAATACCGGTTTAAGTACGGGTGCGGTGCGGTCAGTTTTTTTCCATGTTTTAGTGAAATCTGCTTTCTCTTTATGAACTACTTCTTCTGTATATGTATTCCACTCTCCACAGGCAGGGCATTTACCAATCCATTTGGCTGATGATGCTCCGCAGTTCTTACAAAAAAAAGTAGTTTGGGTCTTTGCCATGATGCAACGAATATAAAAAATTAGGGGCTGTTTCGAAATAAAGAAACAACCCCCAAAATCAGGTGAATATTATAGTTACTGCTTAATCAATTTGATTGCAGCGGTTTGCTTATCGGCTGCAGTAATCTTGATAAAATAAAAACCAGGTTTGAATTGCTCAATCTCAGCAATGGTTAGCTCATTTATACCATCGAGGGTTTGAAAGCTTTTCTGGCAAATCGTTTTACCATTTATATCACTGATCTCAATTTGCGCATTGCCAGGCAGCGTGCTGAAACGGATGGTTGTAAATGAGTGAGCAGGATTTGGGATTAATTGAATAACATCTGTGAGGTTTATTGCTTTAGTTACCCGCACAATTTCAGAATAAGCAAAAGTGCCGTCAAAATCAATCTGCTTTAGCCGATAGTAAATTGTATTGGCATACTGAAATGCATCCGGATGAACATAGCCGTATTGAGATAATACTTTGCTATTACCATTACCCTGAACAAATTCAATTTCATTAAACTGTTTTCCATCTACAGAGAACTCTATGCTAAAACCTGCATTATTTTCCTCCGAGGCAGTTTGCCAACCGAGGTGCACATCATTTAGCATAGGCTTGGCTGCAAAATTCAAGAGAGAAACAGGTAAAGGATTAACAGCAGAATCTGAGATACAAAAAATACCACCATGAGCCACATTTGAGGATGTTACCATTGCAAGGCCTGTATTTACATTAATTGTACTATAACCAAACCAGTTAGTAGAAGTACCCGTATAGCGCGCTGTTCTTGCTCTTGAGATGTTCCCGATATTACCCAACAAACTGGAATCATACTGAAGTGTAAGTGTTGAATTGAATCCACTAGTACTGTTTGTATTGATATCATAATAGCCATGGATTCTTGATGCATTTACTGGTAAATTGGCAGGCAATATACCGGAGTAAAAACGAAGTTCAACTACAGAAGGAAGCGTACCGGAATTCCATACCATTTTACCAAGCGTTCTTCCCGCGAAAGTAAACTGTGTGCTATCTGCAAGTACAGGTAATTTATCTGCGTTGGCAACCGGAGGTATAGTAACGGTATTAAATTCAGTAGAGCCAATATCTGATGGACCATTCACTATAGCTGTAGATCTTACATTACCGGTATTATTAAAATCTGTAGCAATGCCTGATAGTGGAAGTGCTTTACCATTGGCATACCAGCAAGCAGCCTTTGAAGCATCAACCGCTAAATTAGCAGTTACAGTATCAATAAATAAATCTGCTGCGTTAAGTGCACCGGTGCGTTCTATCCAGTTGGTATTAAAAGTTGGTGCATAAAGGTTATTATTATATGCTGCAATTCCATACGCAACGCCTAAAGGGAACTCAGAAACACGAGCTGTATCATTTACAACAAATAGATTATAATTTGAGGTAGCAGTTGTGATGTTGGTTGCTACCGTTGCACCGGTTGCATAATTAAACCCGGTACCCAGTGTTCTTCTGTTATTAAATACAATGTTGTTTCGTAAAATCATATTTGAAGAAGATGAGCGAAAGATACCATATGAGTTATTGGGTCCTGAGTTTATCTGGCCATTAACAAGAATTGTATTATAAAAGTAAAAGGCATCTGTTGCTGTAGATTCATCGCGTATACCAGCAACAAAGGTTTGATCACTGGTGTTTAAGCCAACCATAATCTGATTATTCAGATAGCGGTTACCTGCACCTTGAGTATTGATGTGTATACCGTATGCCGTTGGTGCGCTTGTTCCGGTTCCGGTTCCTGCAGCACCAATATTATATATGCGATTGCGGGCAATGGTATTATTTGCAAATGCAGTGTTGGAGATAAAAATACCGCTAACAACATATGCTGCCGTACCTGTGTTGGTAGTGTTAATATTGAAAATAAGATTATCCGTAATGCTGGCGTTATTTAATCCGCCCGTTATAACCATACCTGAAGGCCTGAATGCAGAAGTCCCTGTTCCGGTTCCGCTATGATTTAAATCACGTATAATGTTTCTGCTAATATTTAAGGCAGTTACTGCACCACTTACTAAAATTCCTGATGTGCGATCTCCACCTGATTTAATGTATCTGATGTTTGCAATGAGATTATTTGTAACAGATATGTTTGTACCACCAAGCACTGCTATTATACCATTGTCATATCCGTTCTGAATCGTATCCCAGCTATTGGTAGCACCGCCAAATGTATTGGCATTAATATTCACATTACCGCTATTGACATATACGCCAAATACCCCAGCAGTGGCCGTAGTAACAATATTTGAAAAAAGATTACTGTCAACTGTTGAGGCTGACGGAGAATTTGATGATATATCAATTCCGCGGATGTATGAACTTGTATTGGTAAATGGAACTCCACTTCTGTTGGCTGCAGCCCCGCCAATACTGTTACGCCTGATTATATGACCGCCACCTGCAGATACCAGAATAACAGAAATAGGTGTTATGCGAGCTGCTGTCTGATAACACTTATTATCAAATACGGTCCATGCGTCTCCGTTTCCTGTTGCTGTTATATTAATAGCATTGGCAGAGAAGTTCAGAAATTCATTATTAATAATAAGATTTGCTGAGTTAGGTGCACTCGTTGTACCGGTTGAGTTGATATGGGTAGTTGGAATTGAGATGGTATCTCTAAAAATACAATTACTGATTAGCAATGAATCATTGCCTAATGAGGCCGCTGTCTGACCTATCAGCATATTACCGGTGGTGGTATTATTTCCAAGTATCTGAACATTTGTTATGGTATCCCTTATACAGTCGTTGAAAAAGTGAAATACTGGACCTAGAGTACTGTTATTTGAGAATTGCAATGATTTATTAGTGCCGCCATCAATTTTTAATCCTCTGACATTATTAAATCTAAACAAACCCGGTGCAGCTGAAGCACCTGTTATTTGATAATTTGCTGAGGATAAAGCCGGGGTTATCGTTAGTGTAAAACCGCCAAGTCCTGAACCGTTTAAGGCATGCGTGCCGCTTTCAGAAATATTTGACAATACGGTAACTGACGTGTTTGCGGACAACACATTTCCGTTGATGGCCTCAAAAAGACCACCGGTGCCTGTAAAAGAAGGATAAATACCACCGGTACCAACCGTTATTGCTGATGGCAGAGGCGTTGCAATAATATATCTGTTTATGGCACCAGATATGGGGAATTGAGCAGCTGAGAGCACAACAGCTGTTAGAGGTGCTGCCGGCACCCCACTATTGATAGCTATATTTGGTGTAGAGGCACGATCCTGAGCTATAATAAAATATTGTATGGTGTCTCCGGGTATTACCGTCCCACCGGTTAATAAACTGTAGTTAATTGTAAAGGAAAATGGCGAGGAAGTATTGTTTGCCGCAACAGATTTCCATCCTAAAATATCATTACTTTCAGTAGATTTTTTATAATAAAGTCGAGGTCTGTTTGCTATGGTGGTATCTACTCCACTTCCATCTGCTATATTGGCAAAGCCGTTTAATACCAAATTAGATGTACTAACCTGATTAGGTATTAATGTATAAGAGATAACGGGGGCCGTAACATCAATTCCTTGTTCATAAGCACCAATGGTAGGGGTTAACGCGTTTCTGGTAATGTTTAGAATATCTGTAGTAAAACCGGGAACAGGTGAGCCGGCATTAAGTAAAGGTGAACTTAGATCCGGTCTTAACAAACTAATACTTGCAAGAATAGGATTGCCTGCACTTGAGTTGGTATCTTTTGATGTAGCAGCTTGCCAGTCTGCAAAAGTGGTTCTTGCCAAGGCATTAAAGAAACCAATGTGGGAAGCCGTTGTTCCGGATGAGTTTTGAAAATAACGGTTGTTATTTACAAAAGCTGTAGCATAACTGGTAAGATTGGTATAATGAGTATATGGCGTTGCTCCGGCAACAGAAGTGCCAGATACCACAAACAAATTATTTCTTATCTCGATATTAGGTGTATTTACAGTTTGAACTGTATTACCGTTGGCAAAGGCTGCGAAAGGGCCAGCTGCAGCATTGATATTACCAGCTGTAGGGTGGCTCATTTGAACACTATTAAACAAGATTCTGTCGCCATAACCTCCGTACGTTCCCAAACCAGTTACACTCCAAGCTGTGTTACCTGTTGAGGTATTATGTATATGATAAATCACATTATCAGCAAAGGTATTATTGGAAGGATTGCTGATGAGGTTGAAGTTGGGCGATTCGGTAATTAAGCCATGTATGCGCTGACTGCTTCCTCCTGCAACGGTGTGTATGATATTATACCTAATAAGGCTGTTTTGATTGTTTCTGATGTACATACCAAACAACAAAGAAGCAGTTCCGGAAATTCCGGTTAACGAACCTGAGCCCCTCACATTTTGAATTGTATTACGGGTAATGGTTGCAAAGCGAGAAAAATATACTGCTATACCACCTCCATTTAAGCCTGATGCCTCACTACCTATTAAGTTATTACTGATAACAAGTCCGCTATCTGTTGCAGTAACGGCACCTAGGTTCAATATACCAAATTGCAACGTATGTATTTCGTTATTGATTATTTGGTTGGCATTATTAGGTGCAAGTGCAAGGGCCGTCTGTGCAATGGTAGAAGTACCGCCAATAAAAACACCTGCATAAGTAGTAGCAAGTGAGTTTCCATAAATATTACAATTTCTTATAATATTATTTGTTGCACCGTTAGATGCATCGGAACTGGCTAGCCAGATAACAGCAGCTGTGGTAGAGGCAGCAGTGTTAATAATGGTTAAATTACGTGTATTGGTATTGTTATTAGAACCTTCAATGGTAACATTATCTGTACCATTTAATTTAATTAGACCCAGCGAACTAAATCCAATAATTCTTGAATTGATTAAGCTATCAGGTCTTATTATTAACCTATTACTGCCGGACAAACCGGGAATGTTATCATTTAATTGTATCGGAAAAACTTCTGCTGTGCTATATAACGTATCAGTTAAGCGTAAAGTAACATTTGAGCTTACGCCACGCAGATTAATTGAGTTGATAGCATTGGTAAGTGTGGTAAAATCACCTCCGTTACCTACCGTGTAACTACCACCCAGCGGTGGAGGAGAAATCACATAAAAATTGGGGGTTGGTGCAACTATAAATGAATCTACCCTACCACCGCCAAAACCTGCCGCAGGTAAGGTTGCCGTATTAGCAGAACCGGAGCGATCCTGCGCTATCACAAAATATTGTACCGTATCGTTAACCGCTACTGCACCTCCAAATAATAAACTATAATCAATCGTGAAATTAAAAGGTGTTGCCGTATCGCTTGTACTAACAAATTTCCAACCATTAAAACTGCTATTATTAGCGCCAAATGCATTGGCATGAGAACTGAGTTTATAATATAAACGGGGTGCATTTATTGCAGTATCTATTCTACTAGCATCTGTAATTGTTACAACCAAAACCCTATTTAACACAGATGCAGTATTGGTTAATGGAGTATAGGTAATTGTAGGAGGCGATAAATCGGCAGGAATTCCATTAAATTCTATTGCACCGATATCAGGTGCACTAGATCCAAAAGCAGGACGATTCACGAAATTAAAATCGATGTTGGGAGTAGTTATACCTGCACCTGTCATTACAAAACCACCGGATTCAATTTCGGTTAATGTAAATGCAGGTATGCTTAACGTTGAGTCGTTTGTAAATGGTGCTACCTGGTTAACAATAGGAACAGAGTTTTGGTCGGCTAACGTAATGGCTCTCCAACTTGCTAGTGTAGGATACAAGGTTGCTGCGGAGTTAAGGCCTCCTACAAAATAATTGGTAGTAGCTGTGGAGGAGGCAGGAATGTTATACGAATTATTGTTAATTGTATTTCCGGCCGTACTCATGTTATAACTAGATGGGAATAAAGCTGCAAACGCCCTAAATGGGCTAAAAGTACTTGTCATTTTATTTGACAGAATATTGTTTCTCAAAGTAATGCCAGTAACAGCTGTTGAGCTCACAAAAAATGCAGCTGACGTTGGATTTGTGGGTGTTCCTGCATTTACTGTACAAGCACCGAATAAGTGAACAGAATTATAAACTACCCGATGGCCTGTTCCGCTTGTAAGGCGAATACCGGCAGCAATAAAGGTTGAAAAAGTTGAATAGTTGGTAGATAGCATATCCCATATTACATTATTAACAATTAAATGGTTGGTTCCACCATTGGCATTAATTCCATTTGCCGCCCAACCACTGGTACCAAAATTATATACCCTGTTAATATGGTTATGGCTAAAAGTGTTTGCATTGGATGCTGTTCCAAAAATTTCTATGCCTGAACTGCTGCTACCGATGGCTGAACTTAAATTAAAGATGGTATTACCCCTAACCATGCTATTGGTAGCATTACCCAATGCTATTCCCCGCCAACGTACATAAAGTGAAGTAGAATGGGAACCAATAATATTGTTAGTAATGGTTATATTGCTGGCATTATTACCAACTACTGTGGTACCAGCAATATGAATACCGGTAGTTGCCCTATTAATCACATTATTGTTTACTACCAAATTGGCATGTAAATCTCCTGTACCTGTATTAGTTGGATTAGCTGTACCACCTGCATAAATACCATACTGAGTTGTTGCGGAGGTAGCTGCCATATCACCATTACCGATTATGATACAGTTGCGTATGGTATCATTGGCACACCCTAATCCACCGGAAGTGGCGCCTATTAACCTGATCACCGCGGTTGCTGTTATGGTTGTGGCAGCATTATTTTCTAATGTAAGAGACCTGTTGCCGGAAAAATTTCCATCAATCGTAACATTATCTGCGCCATTTAATTCAAGTAAACTTCGTCCTGTTATTGGGGAGCCACTTACAGTAAAACTACCTGTGGTACCAATGTTAATTCTACTAAAACTGGCTGAACCCTGACCACTTGCATTAAGCGGTGTAGGCGTAAATGCAGTACCCTCTGAAATATTAGCTGTGATAGTTGCATTAATAACTCCTGTATGCGTTCCGGCATTCACAGCGGCAAAAAATGCATTTAAATTAGCATAGATAGCAGTAGGAGTTCCTCCTGTAGAGGCAACTGTAACTTGAGAAAAAACCTTAGCTGAAAAAAAGGCAAAAACAATTGATAAAAGCAGATAACTATTTTTCATAATATATGACGAGTTTAATGGTTCAAATCTAAGCTTTCGCAACTTCTTAAAAAACTAAATGAAAGTTTAAAATTTTAAATTCAAGTCCAACAGGGAAACAGCATAATTCCATGATTGTTTTTATTTAAAAATTCGGGAAATTAGAAACAGATTATAAGTTTATATATAAAGGAATCGTTCATTTTCAGTGCAGTTACCTCTTAAAAAACCTCTCCTAAACAAATAATATAACTTGCTTACAAAATTCAGATAATCACTTACTGTTTTTGATAGTTATCGCCTTTGGTGCTAGGCAAAATGAGTTTGGTTTCATGACAACACCATTTTCCAGTATAAAGTGCTTTATTTGCATCCACTCAAAGTCATAAATGGGAAATTCAGACTTTATTAAAAAACCGGTTGAGCAAGAGCTAGCGCACTTTGAACGACATTTTCGTGAATCCATGAAAAGTAGCGTTCCGTTATTAGATACCATCATGACATATATAGTGAAGCGTAAGGGAAAGCAAATGAGACCCATGTTCGTTTTTTACAGTGCCAAGCTATTTAATGGTGTAGCAGAATCTACTTACAGAGCAGCCTCACTTATTGAATTGCTCCATACTGCCACACTGGTGCATGACGATGTGGTGGATGATAGCGATGAGCGAAGAGGATTTTTTAGCATTAATGCCTTATGGAAAAATAAAATTGCTGTATTGGTTGGTGATTATTTGCTTAGCAGAGGATTATTGCTTGCAATTAAAAACAAAGAATATAGGCTGCTTGAGATAGTTAGCGATGCGGTAAGGGAAATGAGCGAGGGGGAATTATTACAGATTGAAAAAACAAGGAACCTTAATTTGTCTGAAACTGTTTATTATGATATCATACGTAAAAAAACAGCTTCATTAATTGCATCTTGCTGCGCCACAGGGGCAGCATCTGCGGGAGCTGATGAAGAAACCATAAAAAAAATGTGGCTGTTTGGCGAGAAGGTAGGAATCGCTTTTCAGCTAAAGGATGATTTAATGGACTACGGTGATGCAGATATTGGTAAACCACTTGGAATTGATTTAAAAGAAAAAAAACTTACCCTGCCTATTATTTATACACTAAATAACGCCAACGCATCAACAAAAGCATATATCATTAATTCAATTAAAAATCACAACCAAAATAAAAAGCGAATAGAAGAGGTGATACAATATGTAAACAAACACGATGGTATTGCCTACACTAAAAATGCCATGCAACAATACAGAGCAGATGCATTAAGTATTTTGGATGGAATTTCAGAAAAATCTGATACCAAGCATCTCAAGGCATTAGTTGATTATGTAATTGATCGGAAAAGCTAAATAAATTGTAAATAAATCAGTCCTCTACTAGAAACTTTTTCACAACTGTGTAGCTGCCGTTGCCTATTTTAAGCAGGTAAATTCCTTGCCTAATTTCAGTTTTTTGCAAATCAATACTTGCGCAATTGACATATTGATTTTCCCGTAATATCAGGTCGCCTCTTAGATTATATATTTCAACAGAAACGGGCGATAACTGACCGGGAAGATTAATTTGAATATGATCTTTTGCAGGATTTGGAAAAATATGGGCAGATGCCATCCATAGCTCATTGGTAGATGTAGTGCCTTTTTCCATCAGACGAAGCGTAGAAAGATAGGTTGCATCGCTCCATTTATGACCGTCATGATTAGAGTTAAATGCGGCAAAGAAAATAACGTCTCTAGTACCTGCTGCAGGAGCTATCCAATCAAAAACCCATATATTAGAATCAACACCATCTACACCTGCAGCGCGATAGGTGATATATTTATCATTTCCAATAAGCTTTGTACGCAAGCTATCTGTGATTATCATTGAACCAAGTAATCGGCCATCCGGATGCTGTGGAGAGGCGGAAAAACCGAAACGGGTGTGACCAAAATAAAGATTTCTGGCCCTGATGGTATAACGCTGTCCGGGGGTATATCCTTCTTGTGGAACATCTGATGTAATCCATCCTTCAACAGTAATGGCAGAACCACCATGACAGAAGGTACAATTCTTCAGACTATCTCCTGGAGAACCGGTATAACCTGCATCTGTTCCATCCCTTCTTTTACCAAAGGAACCTTCATCAAAAGAAACAAGTATGAGAATGGCGAAGAAAACGCCTGTCATTGTAACAAGTGTATTTTTCATTCTTACAAATTTACCTCGTAAAAATATATCGAATTATGCTTAAAAACAATCAGTAATGATTATTTTATGAGTTTGAGTTCTACTCTTCTGTTTACTGCATGCTCCTCCTCCGCACACTCTAGCCCATCCGTGCATTTATTCAACAACTGTTCTTCTCCCATTGCCAACAACTTAATTCTTGATGAAGAAATTCCCCTTGAATTCAGATGTAAACTAACGGAAGCAGCCCTTTTACGAGATAAATTTTTATTATAAGTATAACTGCCTCTTGAATCAGTATGAGCAATTACAAGCAACCTGACATTCGGATTTGCTTTCATAATCTGAATTACGGAGTCAAGACTCAAATTTGCCATTTGAATACTTGATTCATTGAAGTTAAATGGCACCGGTTCTAAAACAATTTTAGTTATCTCAACTTTACTTTGGGAAACAGGCACATTTTTTGCTGATTCCAATACACTAATAGAAGATGACTTCTGTTCTATCTTATCTGCCCCTTTTATAGCGGAAGGCTCAAGTTTTATTGCCACAGGCAACTCAGAATACGGCTTTTTGTAACTAGCCTTATTATTAAAGTAATAAACACGATCTTCGCCTAAATCTCCTTCACGATTTGAGCTGAAATATCCTGTTATACCTCCATCTTTGGTAATAAATGCCAACTCATCCCTTTCGGAGTTTATGGGTTTCCCCATATTTTTTGATGGATTGCGAGCTGAATAATTCTTCTCCAGATTATTCCTGAAGATATCATACCCACCAAATCCATTTAATCCTTTTGACGCGAAAAATAAGACCCCATTGCTTACATAAGGATGCAACTCATTACCGTCTGAATTTACCTTTGAACCCATATTAATTGGATTACCCCAGCTTCCATCTGCTTGCTTATTCACTTTAAAGATATCAAAACCTCCATAACCACCAGGCATGTCAGAAGCAAAAAATAAAGTTTTACCATCAGCCGTCAAATATGGATGCGTAAAATTATACTGCCTGTTATTAAAATTTAAAAGAACAGGATTACGATATCGCACACCTTGAAGTACTGCCATGTAAATTTGTAAATTAGAAACACCATCTCTTGACTCCTGCACATCTTGTTTCCCATTTTTCAATTTACCATCTTTTTTCTGCTTGATTGCATTAGCAGAGAAAAACAAAAGAGACCCGTCTTTTGAAAGAGAAGGAGAAGTTTCATTAGCAGCAAAATTTATTTCTTCGAAATAATTCTCGCCTTGAACAAAATGAAGTGAGTCTACCATCAACGCATAATCCAAATCAAAAATCGGCATCGAATAATAGGCCTTCTTATTCCTGCCATGTGCATAAACTAATCCTCCTTTCAAAAAATCATATCCAATTGCTTGTCCTGTGATATCAAGATTAGTAGGTATTATCTGATAATTTGTCACAGAATCCTTGTTTAGTATCGCCCAGTTTAATGAGCGTAGAAGTGATGACACGTATGGGTCACCTTTTACCAGTGTTAAATAATATTTGAATTGGTCTTTTGCTTCCTCATATTTACCATTTGCCTTTAGAACATTTCCATAATCAAGATAAGATTGAGGTTGAGCCTTGCGATCACCCAGTCTAACCAGTTTACTAAAGTACCCTTCTGCTTTCTTGTATTGAAAAAGAAACATATGAGACTCTGCTAGTCTGGTAAGTACATGTGCTTCATATTTTGGGTTCACATTATTCAAAACTTGTTCATATAACTGAATAGCTTCATTGAATTGAAAATAGTCATAACTATCATCTGCCTGCAAAATGGCTTCACTTTGAGCATTTATTCTTTGAATAATGACTAAAGAGAAATACAACATGAATATAATTATCTTCATAAATTTAGCCATTAAGATTTTTAGCTTGAATCATTGCCAGTATATCATCCATATATTTACGCGTATTGGAAAGCCGTGGCACCTTGTGCTGCCCACCCAGCTTACCCGATTTATAAAGCCAATGGTGGAATGTACCCTTGGGAATTTTTTTAACCACCGGCATAATCATTGCCATATCTTTAAACCGCTTGGCTTCATAATCTGAATTTTGTTTCTTTAGATTTTCATCCAACAATTGGGTAAAGATTTCTATTGATTCAGGCTCCTTCTCAAACTCAATTAACCATTCATGTGTGCCTATTTTTGAATGTTCAAAAAATACAGGTGCTGCCGTATAATCGTTAACCATAGCATGGGTTTGCTCGCATGTTGCCTTAATGGCATAATCAGCGTTTTCTATAACAAGTTCTTCGCCAAAAGCATTAATAAAGTGCTTGGTGCGTCCGGTAATTGTGAACCTATATGGGTTGGTTTCTGTAAATTTAATAGTATCTCCAATTATATATCGCCATAAGCCAGCATTTGTTGAAATAACCAATGCATATGCCTCACCAGGAATAACATCTTCAATAGACTTTGTTTGCGGGTACTCTTTACCATATTCACTAATAGGCATAAATTCATAATAGATACCATAATCAAGCATCAGAAGCATAGAATCATGGTTATTTAAATCTTGTACACCCAAAAATCCTTCTGAAGCATTGTAGGTTTCCAGGTAGTTCATGCCACTCTTTCTGATTAATGATTCAAATCTAGATTTATAAGGTGTAAAGCTTACCCCTCCATGTATATACAATTCAAGGTTAGGCCATATATCAGCAATATTATTCTTACCGGTAAGTTCAAATAGTTTATCAAACAAGACAAGGGTCCAGGTTGGCACACCAGAAATATTGGTTACATCTTCTTCCATTGTAGCCAAAGCCATTTTCTCTACCTTCTCATCCCAGTTATCCATAATAGCAATACTCAAATCTGGCGTTCTAAAAAAGTGTGCCCAAAAAGGCAAGTTTTGCATCATCACGGCTGATAGGTCTCCGTAATAAGATTCAGAAGAAGTAAAGCGATTGAGCTGGTGACTACCACCCATAATTAATCCCTTTCCATCAAATAAAGTTGTCTCAGGATTATTGGTGCAATAAAACAATAGTGCATCTTTACCCCCCTGGAAATGACACTGATCAAGGCTTTCATAAGTTACAGGAATAAACTTGCTTTTGGCACTGGTTGTACCGGATGATTTAGCAAACCATTTTACTTCTGTAGGCCAAAGTAAATTTTGTTCACCGCGCATCATTCTTTCTATATAAGGTTTGTGTGATTCATAGTTACCAATAGGTACACGCTCCTTAAATTGGTTTAATGTTTGAATATCCTTATAACCCCATTTTTTACCCCATTCAGTATCTGCAGCTGTATAAATCAGCTGTTGCAACAAATTTTGTTGCACTTCAGCAGGATTATTTTTGAAGTGTTCAATATCCGGTATCCGTTTTTTTAAATACCAGGTTAATATGGAATTAATGAGCGGCATTTAGCAGCGGCAACAATTATTGGTAATAATAAATCTAAGAGGTAATATTGCCAAAAAGCAATATCAACGATACCGCTGTTGATAGGCCTCAGAAAAGTCTTTTATGAGTGAGAATGCCTCGTTATATCTTGAAAAAGTAAGCATATCTGCTGTGTCATAAACATCATGATAATACTTATACTCTCCCATCAGATAAAAATAAAATGCACGAATTCCTTTCTCTGCAAAAAAGTAATGATCGCTGTTTTGTGCATTGCTACGGGGGGTTACAGACACTAGGTAGTTTCCAGTAAGATTTAGCATTTGCAGTTCTTCGAAGTCTACAGGGAACGCTGTGGCATTTACACAAGTCATACCCTTATCACCAGTACCCATTAAGTCCAAATTAATGAGCAGTGCAATTTGAGAAAGTGGAAATATTGGATTTTGGGTGTAATAATAGGACCCAAAAAGCCCAATTTCCTCTCCGCTAAATGCTATAAAAGCTATTGAGTAAGCTGGTTTAGTCTTTGCATAATGTTTAGCCATATCCAGCAACATTGCTATACCGCTGGCATTGTCGTTCGCACCTGGAAAGAAAGCCCAGGGGCCCATCATTCCAAGATGATCGTAGTGGGCAGTATAAACTATAAAAGAATCAGGGTATAAATGACCACGAATGAAACCTATTACGTTTTTAGCTTGGTACTGTATTAACTCTGGCTCCACGTTAAGAGTTAATTGCTGCACATGGCGTTTGAGGGAGCCTTTTGAAAAGTATAGAATCGGGAAGCGGTCCCAGCTGGAGGATGCACCCCAAATTAATTTTTCCTGATTGGCAAAAACCAATCCGCGCGCTTTCAATTCATTGTTTAATACAGCATTTGCGTTGGCCTGCTGGTTAAATTTCTTACTCTTGATTGCATCAACAACAATAAACGTTTTATAGAGCGCCTTCTTTTTAAATTCCTTCCATTCTGTAGGATTGTCAATTGTTGATGAATCAACAAACACTAAATCAAAGACACCATTAACCTTTGGGAAACCAGGTGAAACGATATAATCTTCACCTGGCATAAGCTCCCTTCCTTCAACCACTACCTCTACTGCTCCATTGAATGCAACTGCCGGAAATCCATAGGATTGAAAATAGCCTTTTTCAAATGATTTAATACCTATTTGTTCAAATTCCTTCTTGATATAATCTGCAGTCTTCTGACCTCCATTTTTGACATAACCCCTACCTGCAAATTGCTCACTGCAAAGATCATTTACAATTCTACGAGCATAGGTTTTATCCTGAGCGTATAAACACGCAGTCTTACATATCAACAAGATCCATATGCAGGACGGACGTAACAAATCTGAAGAATATTAGGCCGATGGGTGAATCGTAAAATCGTAGGTTTCCATAATCAGGTTTGCAAGAAGTTTCTTACAGGCATCATCCACATGCTGCCTAGCATCTGCCTCTGTGGCTGCATCTACTTCAAGCGTAATATGTTTACCTATACGCACGTTGGTTATACCCGGTAATCCAATATTTTTCATACTTCCGGTAACCGCTTTCCCTTGCGGATCAAGCAATGCCTTTTGAGGCATTATATTTATTTCGGCAATAAATTTCATATTCTTTTAGGTTGAATCATTTGTTGAAAAACGGAAAGTAAAACATAAAACACAATAGCTAAGGCCACGCCAAGATATTGAAAAAAAATCACACTCAATATGCTTGTTAAAATCAGTATGTATCGAAACTGATTTCCAATCCATTTAAAATGTTTAAATTTTAAAGCCAGAAGTGGTAGTTCAGCAACCAACAGATATGCAGATAAAAGCGGAAAAAAAATTAGAAAATACCGATGTTCAAACAGCCAGCCTATACCTAGACTATTATGCTGAATTATAAAAGGTATACTTGCAATAAACAGCGCATTTGCAGGAGTAGGTAGCCCAATAAATGAGTCTGACTGACGTGTATCAATATTGAATTTTGCCAATCTTACCGCACTAAATGCAGGAATTAAAAATGGTAAATATTTATTTATACAAAAACCTTCGCCAAAACACTGACCTGCCATGGCATAACAAATCATACCGGGTGCCACCCCAAAGCTAACCACATCTGCCAACGAATCAAGCTGCTTACCCAATTCGGAACCAACTTTCAGTAATCGCGCAACAAATCCGTCAAAAAAATCTAGGATGGCAGCACCTCCTATCCAAAGAGATGCCTCGGTTAAATTACCCTGAAGTGCATCTATAATACTAAAACAACCGAATACCAGATTGAGTGCCGTTAGTGCGTTAGGGATATGCGTTTTCATTCAGATGCAAATTAAACACAGGAACATCAGCATTAAAAATTATAAAATAAATAATTTATCTGATTACTTTTGTGTGATGCGATTGATACTATTGGTATTACTCCTTTTCCATGCCGCAAATATTTGGGCCCAAAGCAAAAACACCCTCACTTTTACTTCAGCAGGGAGAGAAAAATTGGTATTTACGCTGCTAAGTAATCCATCTATAGAGGTTATTAACGGAAAACTAAATCTGGCATGCCAAAGTAAAGAGGGGCCTATGTTTCAATTAAATGGTATTGATGCAAAAAGACTAAAGCACTCCGAAGTTGCTTTAAAAAAAGCTGAGGTTAAATGGATACATGCGCAGCTGAATGAGGTTTCAACAGGCCTATTAAACAAATCAAAAACAAGAATCAATTGTAAATCCTGTTTGAAAGATGATTTTATAACCTTTATCGGAGAAGGTCATATCTTTATCAAAAAAAAACGCTACACCTTTAAATTTAGGTTAATGGGTGTAATACCACCGGCTCAAATGATTAAAACGAACTAAACATACACCAATGAATAAATTAACCCTTGCATTTGTGTTCCTTTCTTGTGCAGGAGCCTTACAGGCCCAGCAAGCTTATTCACAAGAACAATTTGTTGAAAACAAAAGAATGGAAGAAACTTTTCAGAAGAATTTTGAAAACCAGAGAAGCAAAGCTGAAGCGATTGCCAAAAAAAAAGGTATATCGCTTAGAAGAGAATTACCCAATGGTACCATTATAGAATTTGCAGGTTTTGATGACAGAGGCAATTTGTTGTTTGATAAGACCTTCAATACCGGAGCTGGAAGAACCATCTCTACCAATAGAGTTTGGCCGGGCGGCAGCGTTGGTACATCATTAACAGGTGCTGGTATGACCAACCGCCTAGGCGTTTGGGATGGTGGTGCTGTTAGGGTATCTCATCAGGAGTTTCAAGGAAGAGCTACCCAGGTAGATGGTGCAACTTCTCTATCAGACCATGCCACACATGTTGCAGGAACGATGGTTGCCGGTGGGGTAAATACCAATGCAAAAGGCATGTCCTATGAAGCTCCTTTAAGGGCTTATGATTGGAATAACGATGATGCAGAAATGACAAATGCTGCAGGAACCGGTATGCTGGTTTCCAACCATTCATACGGTACCATAAGCGGCTGGGATCAACAAGGTAGCACCTGGGTTTGGTATGGAGACCCTAGTATTTCAAATATGGAAGACTGGAAATTCGGGTTTTATGATAATCAGTCACGCGACTGGGATCAGATAGCTTTCAACAACCCAAATTACCTTATTTGCAAGGCCGCAGGAAACGACAGAGGAGACTACCTTTCTGGCAGTATTTGGGAGTATTCAGATGGCACACCCGGAAGTGGTACACCTCCCGGACTTGATGGCGGAAACACCGGTTTTGATTGCATACCCACATACGGAAATGCAAAAAATGTATTAACCGTTGGCGCAGTAAATAAAATTAATAACGGGTGGACACAAGTTACGGATGTTGTAATGAGCACATTCAGCGGTTGGGGGCCAACTGATGATGGACGCATTAAACCTGATGTTGTAGCAGCCGGTGTGAGTATATTTTCCAGTATTTCTACATCAAATACCGCCTATGATACCTATCAGGGTACCTCAATGGCCACACCCAATGGCTCAGGTTCATTATTGCTTGTGCAACAGCATTATAATAATATCAGAAAAACCTTCATGCGATCAGCTACGCTCAAAGGATTGGCTATACATACGGCAGATGAGGCAGGAAACACAGGCCCCGATTATAAATTTGGCTGGGGCTTGCTCAATACCGCCAAAGCTGTTCAGTTAATCAGTGACTCATCTACCTCTCTAATTCAGGAAAGAACCTTAACAAGTGGCACTACTTTTTCGCAAGGCATAACTACTGATGGGGCTAAACCTATACGCATTACAATCTGCTGGACTGACAGACCCGGAACACCTGTTTCTGCATCACTTGATCCAAGCAATCGGATGTTGGTAAATGACCTTGATATCAGGCTTACAAGAACCAATGATAACGTGGTTTTTCAACCATATATACTTGATCCGGCAAATCCAAATGCAGTTGCAACAACAGGTGACAATATCAGAGATAATGTTGAGCAAATTTATCTGGCAGCACCACAGGCCGGAAGTTATCTGCTAACTGTTAGTCATAAAGGTACGTTAACTGGAGGTTCTCAGGCATATTCACTTATCATTAGCGGACAAATTGCACAGCCTAAAGCAATCATTGCTGCTGTGAATAGAGAAATATGCACCGGTCAGTCCGTAAACTTTTCTGATGCCTCTGCAGGAAGTCCTTCTGTGAGAAGATGGCATTTCCCCGGAGGCAATCCATCCACTGCAACAACAGCAAACCCAACAATAAATTATAGCCAGCCGGGAAAATATCCGGTTGCATTATTTGTAAGCAATAATTTAGGAAGTGACTCTGTTTACCAATTTGCATACGTTACTGTTGGAGGTCAGAATCTGCCTTTTACAGAAACATTTGAGGTAAATTCTCCTACCGTTTCAAGCTGGGGTGTGCAAAATCCCAATAATGATACCACTTGGAGGTTTGCAAACGTAACAGGTACTGCTCCGGGTAACCGAGCTTATTGCCTTCCATTCTTTAATATGGCAGGTGTTGGCAGATTGGACCAACTCACATCTCCTATCTTGAGTTTTAGAGGTCATACCAATGTGAGACTAACTTTTAATTATGCTTATACCACTGACCCTGGCTTCCCATCCGACTCACTTAGGATTTTTATTTCTACCAATTGCGGTTTGAACTTTACACGATTGGCTTCTTTTGGCTCAACAGGCACAAATAATTTCAGCACAGCACCTGCAACAGCAAACTTTTTTAGCCCTGCTAATGCTTCAGAGTGGGGAGACACAGGTAGAATTACAATCAACCTCTCGGCTTATTCAAACTTAAATAATATCCGCATCAGGTTTGAAGGCTATAATAACCAAAGCAATAACCTATATCTGGATAACATTACCTTATATGGTACTCCGGCAAAACCTGTGGCTAATTTCTTTGCGTCTAAAAGAACCGTATGTGTAAACGAAAATATTCAATTCTTCGATTCAACATTAAATTTCCCAACTTCCTGGTTATGGACCTTTACCGGAGCAAATGTAAGTACCTCTACCGCCTCATCTCCGGGCGGAATTAGTTATGCCATTCCGGGTACCTATGCCGTAAAACTTAGGGTTAGTAATGCTGGCGGAATTGACAGTATTACAAAAACAGCCTATATTACTGTTTTACCAAACCCTAACAAACCTAATATCAGAAATGCGGGCCCCCTTCAGCTATGCAAAGGAGATAGTTCTATGATTTTAACCGACTCCACCGCTGGTGTTAACAGCTTCCAATGGTTTAAAGACAATCAACTCATTGCAGGTACCGTTAATCCCACTTTATTCATTAAAGACAGCGGCAACTATACCGTGCGTACCATCAACAACAGTGGTTGCGGCTCTTCTTCAGACGGCTTGATTATGAGTGTATTTAGTTTACCTCCGGTACCAGTAGTATCCTCGAATCTGAGCAATGATGTATTTTGTCAGGGTGGAACTGTTATGCTAACTTCAAGTGCAAACAACAATAATCAGTGGTATAAAAATAATATTGCCATTCCTGGCGAAACAAACAAAACACTTTCTACACAAGATAGTGGCCTGTATTTTGTTCATGTAATCAATGGAATTTGCTCCTCCAAGTCTAATGAAAGAAATATCAGGATGAATCCAAAGCCTGCAACCAGTGCTATTACCGGAGAAGATTCAGTAACAGTTGGAGCTACACATTCCTACTCGGTTACCGGCTTATCAGGCTCATCATTTAACTGGATTATTTCAAATGGAGTAGCACAATCAGGCCTAGGCACCAATAGCATTAGTGTAAAATGGAACAGCACAATTAATCCGGCAAGTGTTAAAGTTCAGGAAACCTCAGCCAATGGATGCAAAGGAGACCAACAGACATTGAACATAACCATGTTCTGGCCTGTAGGTTTAGCAGATATGGCTTATAAAGCACAAGCCGTCCTTTTCCCTAATCCTGTTGCTGCAAGTCTATTCATTACTTTAACCAATTCAACAGCAAAACATACAAAGATTAATATAAGGAATGCTGCAGGTGCTCAGGTGTTAGAAAAAGAAACTGAATACAATGACAAACCCTTAGAAATAGATATGTCAGGATTAAGCAGCGGTTTGTATCTGATTGAGATTACCTCAGGTAATGAATTATACAGACAAAAATTTATCAAGGAGTAAAAACTCAATAATTTGAACCGAAAGAATAAATGCCGCCTGAAGTTTTCACGCGGCATTTTATATTTATGACCAAGCTTATGCTTAGAAGAATAATAATAAAAAAGGCGGGCTTTGCTGCTCCGCCTTTTCTTGAATAAACAGGAAGCTATTTATTTGATGTTACCATTGATATAAAGGTAATCCGAAGAAGAAACTTTCCTCCAGATAACTGCTATAGCTCCCATGTTTTGAGATTTCCATGCAGCATTCATCGGTGCAGTATACGTTTTTGTTCTAATATCACCTGAAACCGCAATGGCCTCTCCCCATGCACTAGGAGTGGCTACAGCTCTGATGGTATGATCATGCTGCTGATTTGGATTATCAGGTTGACCAGACATTTTTTGGGTTTGAATTACCCCATTTTCATAAAAATATACAGCTATTTGGTAATCACCTGTTACAGCAGTATTGAAGAATTTTGAATGCACATCAACAGAGATGTTGCTTCCATCAACCTTCAAATTGTTCAATGTAACGCCAACAACCACCGGATTATTAGCAATAAACGTATCTACACATTCAATAATCTTATCACCAGTAAGCCCAATATCTGTATAAACACCGGCAGGAAATGCCAATCCATTACCAACCACAATTCTTGGAACAGAAGATGTCATAAATCTACCCATACTGGCAACATTTGTCATGGCCGTAACAGTTAAAGGGTCAGAAATGTGAATAGCAAAAGGAACCATCTTATCTTTACCCTTGGATATTGCATCATTGAAACCAGGTATTCCGTATGCACCACAAGGGGGGCACCATGTGCCAGTAATATCAATTACCAAGGCCCTATTTTTTTGTTCAATTGTAACAGCGGGGGTGTTGTTATTATCAGAAGAAGAGTCATCATCTTTTGAACAACCAAAGAACAGAATTGATGACAACATCAGCATGGCTGATGTTATTTTTAGAAAGTGTTTTTTCATAGCTAAAAAATAATTAAAGATTTATTCGAATCTATTGAAAACTATATAATTGACAAGTAAAAAAAACGAACAAAACCTGAAAATAATAAAATTAGACAAAATCTGGCGTGTAATAATACATTAAAACAGCATGAAAAATACCAAGCAAAATACTAGATTTAATATTGCAACCTACTTGCAGGAAGTTTAAGCATAGTGAAGTTTAAATAAAAAAAAGGCGGACTGTTCAGTTCCGCCTTTTCATGCATATGCAACAGATTAATTATTTAATATTACCATTGATATAAAGGTAATCTGAAGAAGAAACTTTCTTCCAGATGATAGCTATAGCTCCCATGTTTTGAAATTTCCATGCCGCATTCATTGGTGCTGTATATGTTTTTGTTCTTACATCTCCTGAAATAGTAATGGCTTCACCCCATGCTGTAGGAGTAGCAACGGCTCTGATTGTGTGATCATGCTGCTGATTTGCATTATCAGGTTGACCCGAAATTTTTTGGCTTTGAATTACCCCATTTTCATAAAAATATACAGCTATTTGGTAATCCCCTGTCACAGCAGTATTGAAAAATTTTGAATGTACATCAATAGAGATGTTGCTTCCGTCAACCTTTAAATTATTCAATGTAACGCCAGCAACCACTGGGTTATTTGCAATAAAGGTATCAACTGATGATACAATTTTATCTCCAGTAGCGCTAATGTTTGAGAAAACACCGGCAGGAAAAACCAAACCATTACCAGCTGCAATCCTTGGAACTGAATTAGATTTAAACCTTCCAAGATTTGCAACATCATTCATAGCTGATACACTGAGAGGGTCAGATACGTGAATGGCAAATGGAACCATTTTATCTTTTCCTTTGGCAATAGCATCATTAAAACCAGGTATACCATAAGCACCACAAGGAGGGCACCAGGTTCCGGTGATATCAATTACAATGGCTTTGTTTTTTTGCTCAATTGTAACTGTTGGTGTGCTGTTATCCGGATTTGACGAATCATCATCATCCTTAGAACAACCGATAAATGTTAAAGACAATGCTACCATAGCCATTGCCGAAAAACGTAAAATTGATTTTTTCATATGTTAAATTTTTGTTAGGTTCTTTAATAAAATCAAAGCTAAAAAAATACTTTACAAAAGCAAGATAATTATCCAAGGAAAAAATTTATATCAAAATCTAAGCGCAAAGCCGGTAATAATATGCCTTTGTTCCAAAAAGCGGGCGGGATTGGTTGGTGGGGGGCCCTGAACACCTAAGCGCGGATCATTATATCTTGGATCAACCCAAATGTCTGGCACATTTTGCCCGGGCGTGTATGCCCTGCCTGTAACAGGGTTTACAATGGCTGCATTCTTATTATCAAAGATATTGGTAACCTGAATATTCCATGATAAGTTCAAACGCCCTATTTTCCACCACCTGGTAAAAGTAAAATCACACCAGAACCAATACTCTCCAATCTCACTCCAGCGCGCATTTGGATCCGTATTCAAAACATAAATTGGTCTGCCTGTATTCGGGTCGTTGCGGTCAAAAATAAATGGAGTATACCTTACACCTGTGCGATAAACTGTTTCAAAGTAAAAGCTCATTTTATTGAGCCAACTTTTACCAAACAGCCCTTCTTTACGATCTATTTTAATAACATGATTGGTCTTGATATCCAAAGGAACATCCCAAGGTAAATAATACTCCCTTGTGTCTTCTACTGCACCGTTTGCAAGTAACTCTTTAATCTTTTCATTGGCACTGGAACTCTGACCTGTAGTAACCATATATGTAAATGAAGCCTGACCCGTATACCAATTGCCAATGCGTTTTATGTATCCCAACTCAATACCACGAGAGCGTGCATAATCACTATTGATGCGGATGGTTCGTGCAACCTCCCTCCCGGTGGCATCTTTAATGAGTAAAGAAGTCGTAGTAATAAAATCATACTTATCCTTCCAGAAAGCAGTTAGGGTAAGTGCATCATTACTGGTAATTTGTGTTTTTAATCCAATCTCATAACTGATATCTACCTCCGGGTTTAAATCCGGATTGCCTACATTGGCAATAGTTGATCTATCCTGATAAAAAGGATTTAAACCCGGATAAATAAATGAAGGGTGCGGCAAAATGGTGTTGTGCGTGTAATTAAAAAACAGAACCTGATTTTCTCTGATGGGGAAAGACGCAGAAATTTTAGGCAAAAACCTAAATTTATAGCGAAGCCCACCAATGTTTACACTATTCTTTTTATAACTTTCTCTCAGTTCATCCCTTATCGGTGCTTGCGGATTTTCAACGGCATCATCTACATATTTTCCTGGTGCCCAGTACTCCAACCTGCCACCAATGTTTGCAATTAACCCCTTATACTTTATCTGATCAGTAATCCAGAAACCACCTCGCTGCGGGCTCACCTTCCACACATCACTCTGCTGGCCCAAACGGAATGTTTGAGATTTTGATCCATCTGCAAGCGGAATAGGAGCACCAATCCATGGCCGCACAATATCAATCCACTGCATTTCCTGAAACTTGAGCTCCATTCCAAAATTTAGTTTGTTCAATGAGTTCTTGGAAAACAAATTTCCCTGAGCTTTTATCATGTACTCTTCAAAATAGTGATCATGCCATAGAGTGGCTATCCCCCCATTATTAAAGAAGCCTGATGGATTGTTTACATAAGCAATGCTATCACCCGGGTTAAAATATCCTGAAGGGAATAAGGTCATGCTTGCCGGATCAAATACTGCATCTACATCCCCCGGTCGCCATGGTCTGCCATTGGCATCTGCTCTTAGCCTCACAAAAAACCGCGAACCTGTAACCGTATAAGTAAAGCGCTTGCTAACAGATTGTTTCCAGTCAACTGATGTCATATAAGCATCATGCGTAAAGGTATTGGCATTATCCATTTGGTTGCTAAACAGGTATTGAAAACCTGGCTGAAAAGGCAGGTCATTTCCGAAAATTCGCAACATGTTCACATCCTGATTAACAGTGATAGATCTGAGTTGGGTAAAGGTTAGCATTTTGCCACCTTTAAAGGAATAATTCAGTTTAAAAAAGGCACTCCATCGGTTATCTTGAAATGGTGCCCAGGTTTTTCCATTATTCCCTTCATATAAGGAGGAGCGCAGCTGATCGGCAGGATTCTTATAAAACTCATCTGTAAATGCTCCGCGCAGTGCCACAGAAAATTTGAGTCTGTTTTCCAGTTTCTTTTTAAATAAAGGACCATTGATATTTAACTCTGCTACCTGGCTGTTCCAGCAACTGCGCCAGCTTTCATTAAAACCAAAATTATCGCGCTTATAACTTGCATTTACTTCAATTTTATCCCCTCCCGTTCTCGTTTTTGTATTAATTACACCTGCAGTAGCATCGCCCACATCAGCACCTATACCCCCCGTAGTTACTTCTATATCACCAATAGCATTAGAACCAATATCCAATCCAAATCCTGTTCCTGAAAGTGGGTCAGTAACTTTTACACCATCAATATAAACGCCCGTTTCATATGTTCTGCCACCACGAATACTTACACCGGCCGGACTTTGAATAACACCGGGCTGTGTATTAATAATTTTTTGCAACTGCCTTGCCGGAGCTAACTCAATATTTTCCTGTGATATGGTATTGGTTGATGAGGCCTTTTCAATATCTATCAGCGGCTTTTTACCAACAATTACCACATCCTGATCAATTGTTACAGATGCAGGCAGCAATTCAATTTGCAGGTCTTTGGTTTCTCCCGCTTTAACCCTTATGCCGGTAAGTAACACTTTAGCATAACCAATATATGCTATCTCAACCGTATACTCCCCAGGCCTTACATTTTTAATAGTGAATTTGCCGTTTACATCAGTTACTGCTCCCAAAGAGGTGCCCTTAAGCAATACATTAACCCCAATAAGCTCACTGTTATCTTTTTTGTCTTTTACGAGTCCAGTAATAGCACCTGTTTGCGCATAGGCCAGCTCTCCAAGCAAAATACTTATCAGGAATAATAGAGCTACTCTCATGCGTTTGTCTGTTTCAGTTTTTAAGGCTGGCAAATTAAAAGAAATAATCAAAGTTTAAAATCAAGTTAGTGTGAATAATAAAACAGAAATACCTTTTTCAAATCAATCTGATGGCGGATTATGTCTGAAGCCGAGCATAGGGTTTAATTTCTCAAATCAATTTATACCTTTGTGCCACCTTAACTACTGTATAAAATAATATGGCATTAGAAATAAAAGTACCTACCGTTGGTGAATCAATAAGCGAAGTAACCATTGCCCGCTGGAATAAAAATGATGGTGATTACGTAGAAATGGATGAATTGTTGTGCGAACTGGAATCAGACAAGGCCACATTCGAACTGAATGCTGAGGCAGCCGGTGTACTAACCAGAAAAGGGAATGAAGGTGATACCATTAAGGTGGGCGATATAATAGCAATCATTGATACGGCTGCTGCAAAACCTGCAGGTGCCAAAGCAGCTACCCCATCCGCTAAAAAAACAAACGAGACAAAGGCTGAAATTAAAATAGAGCTGCCTAAATCTGACGTAAAAGAAACATACGCAACTGGATCACCCAGTCCTGCTGCCGCTAAAATACTTGCCGAAAAAGGTATTGACCCCAAAGATGTTAGAGGTACCGGTATTGCAGGTCGCATAACTAAAGCAGATGCCATTGCCGCTGAATTAAAAGTTACCCATAACGAAGGAAGAGCTAGAAACGAGAGAAGCGAAAAAATGAGTTCGCTCAGAAAAACCGTTTCTAGAAGATTGGTAGCTGTAAAAAATGAAACAGCCATGCTAACTACCTTTAATGAGGTAGATATGAAACCAATCATGGATTTGCGCAACCAGTTTAAAAATCAATTTAAAGAGGCTCATGGGGTGAACTTGGGCTTTATGAGCTTTTTTACAAAAGCGGTTTGTGCTGCCCTTAAACAATACCCTGCTGTAAATGCTTATATCAACGGAGAAGAAATCGTTTACCATGATTATTGTGATATTTCAATTGCCGTTAGCGCACCAAAAGGTTTGGTGGTACCGGTAATCAGAAATGCAGAAAGCATGTCGTTGGCCGAAATTGAAAAAGAAGTGGTATTGCTTGCTACCAAAGCCAGAGAAAACAAATTAAGTATTGAAGAAATGACCGGTGGGACTTTTACTATTACCAATGGCGGTGTTTTTGGTAGCATGCTCAGCACGCCTATCATTAATGCTCCGCAATCAGCCATTTTAGGAATGCATAATATTGTTGAAAGGCCCGTGGTAAAAGACGGCCAAATCGTTATCAGACCTATCATGTATGTGGCCCTAAGCTATGACCACCGTATAATTGACGGGCGTGAATCAGTTGGATTTTTGGTTAAAGTAAAACAATGCCTGGAAAATCCTGCGCTGCTGCTTAATGAGGGGAATGATTTAAACAAACTGCTACTTGGCCTGTAATAGTTAATTAAAATTTACCGTTTCAGGTTTTTCAGAGCTCACAAACTTCATCCTAAAGAGATATTTTTCAATATTGAAACATTGAATATAACCTCTATTTTCGCAACTTATGAAGGCTATTGCACTTGCACTTTCTGGCATTATCCTATTTCTGGCATGCAAACCGGTTGCAGATGTATTGGCCCATCAGCTGAAAAGTGCAGATATATGTTGTTCTGCGCTAGAAGCATGGGAGGAGAATACTTTGCGTGATTGCCAGGAAGAGTCCAATAATTGCGGTGGAAAAATCTGTAATCCTTTTCAGCCATGCGGTTCCTGTGTTTTAGCATGCTCAGTAATTGCCAGCCAATTGGTATTTATTCCTCTCTGTCTTTTTCAAAAACCAGTTTCCATGCAACATGACCTATGCTGCAATTTTTTAGCCAACTGCTGGCATCCACCTAAAGTTGTTTAAATTTTAGTTCAACATCCCTTACTGCACTGTAAGCTGTGCAAGCTGCGGAGATTTTTTAACCCATAAACAAATTTAAATGAAACCAATAATACGTATTGTTGGGGTAATTATAATGTTAACTACCCTAACTGCGCATGCGAGCGCACAAATAAACAACACCTTGAATCAAGCCGACAGCCTAGTTAGCATTACTTTAAAGGTAAAAGGTATTACTTGTTCAATGGATTTAAATATGATAAGTGCTAATGTAGAAAAACTAACAGGCGTGCAAGCTTGTAAACCTTCAAAACAGGGCACTACAACCTCCTTTATCATTTCATACAGACCTAGTGCCGTTTCAGATAAGGAGATTATTAAAGTAATTGAAGGCACGGGTAGTTGCGAAAACCCAGATGAGCGGCCATATAAAGTAAAACAATGAGTACCGCGTATGAATTGAAGTTGCTAAATAAAATGAGGCTAATCAAATCAGGCATGTTCATTCTTTTCCTGTTACTGTCTGCAGGCGTATCAGCTCAATCTATTATAGGGAAAGTACTCAACACCAAACAGGAACCACTGCCCGGTGCAACCATTATGTGGCTAGGCACAGATGTTACAGCGGATGCCGATGAGAATGGCGCATTTGAAATCATAACTGTAAAAGTTTCAAATCCGAAACTTATTGCCATGTATCCGGGATATGTTACCGATACTATTCACCTGCAAACACAAACGTATATTGAGTTTCGTCTTCGCACAGTAAAACTACTCAAGGAAGTTGTTGTAACGGGTATAAAAGATGGCGTAGTAATTTCTGATCTAAAACCAATTAAAACAGAACAGATAACCCAAACTGAATTGAAAAAAGCTGCGTGCTGTGATCTGGCAGGTTGTTTCGAAACCCAAACAACTGTGCAGCCACAAACAACCAATGTAATAACAAACGCAAAAGAACTCAGAATTTTAGGGTTATCCGGTGTTTACAACCAGGTACTTATTGATGGTTTTCCAATTATTCAGGGGCTAACCTACACCTACGGCATTAGCAGCATGCCGGGAACACTGGTTGATAATATCTATGTTTCAAAAGGTGCCAACAGTGTACTTCAAGGATTTGAAAGCATGAGCGGCCAAATAAATGTAGAAACCAAGGAGCCCGATAAAACTGATAGGCTGCTGATTAATGTCTATGCAAATAACTTTATGGAAAGGCATATGAATGCCAACTATTCAATTAAAAAAGGCAAGTGGAGTAATTTAACTGCATTACATTCTGTTCAGCCTGCCAACAAAGTAGATCGAGACAATGATAATTTTCTTGACTTGCCTTTACTAACCCGTTATATGTTTTACAATAAATGGAAGTACGGCAATGAAAAAAACTGGGGCTGGTCTGCCAGAATTGCACTACGTATGGTACATGAACAACGAATTGGCGGACAAACAAATTTTGAGGCAAAGAAGGATGAGGGCAGCAATCGCGTGTATGGCCAAACTGTAAGTATCAATCAGCCTGAATTATGGATGAAAACCGGTTATAGGTTGAATGACATACATAACTTTGTGTTGTTTGCGTCTGCTTACCAACAGCAACAAGCATCATACTTTGGTACCGTTAAGTATACTGCCGGGCAAAATAATTTTTACACCAATTTACAACATGAACTAAATTATTCGGCACATGATTTAAAAACGGGTCTTAGTTATCGTTTTCTTCATGTAGATGAAGATATTGCCTTTACCGATACCCTACTTAAAAGAAGTTATAACGGAAATTACCAGCGTGTTGAACACATCACAGGCGTATTTACAGAAAACACCATGCGTTTTTTTAATAACAGGCTAACATGGATAGCAGGGATACGAAGCGATTATCATCAAGTTTTTGGCTTACATATCACCCCCAGAACATTGGTTAAATATGATATAACCCCTAAAACCATTATAAGGGCTAATATAGGCAGCGGATGGCGCACAGTTAATCTTTTTAGCGAGAATATAGGCTTGCTTGTTAGTTCTCGCAATATCATTTTTATGGAAGCCTTGCGCCCGGAAAAGTCAGTAAATATTGGTTTTAATCTAACGCAAAAATTTGAGACCCATGATAATAATCTTACCGGTTACTTCAGTGCAGATTACTACCACACCAATTTTCAAAATCAAATATTCCCGGATTATGATAGCGACCCAACAAAGGCTATCATCAAGAATTTTACGGGAACCAGCATAAGTAATGGATTTCAGGCTGAATGCTTCATTAGGATTTATAGACGCTTTGAATTAAAAACCGGTTATAACTGGCTAGATGTGTACAGGATGAACGGAGAAAACAAAACATTACTGCCATTTAACCCAAGACATAAGGTTTTAAACACATTCAGTTACAAGCCTCTGTCCAATAAATTTCATATTGATTTGAATGTGCATTGGTATGGTGAACAACGGTTGCCTGATACAAGATTAAATCCAGAAAGGTATCAAAGACCGCTGTTCTCATCAGAATTTAGCGTGCTAAATATTCAGTTTACCTACAACTTTAAATTCATTGAATTTTATGGAGGCTGTGAAAATGTTTTCGATTTCAGACAGATGCAACCAATTATAGGTTGGCAGAATCCGTTTAGCCCTTTTTTTGACACATCCTCTGTTTGGGGGCCAACAAGAGGAAGAGAAGTTTATGCCGGTATAAGATTTGTTATAAAAGCCGAGTAATAAGCAAATTGCATAATTATAGGTATAAACACTGCTGTCGGCAAAGCCTGTCGCTGCGCGACTGACGGTTTTTTTTGCGCATTGCCTTTCATCAAATTGGGAGCAGGATTTAAATAATCCAAAAGGTGGGGATGCTCAAGCAAAGCCTGTCGCTGCGCGACTGACGGTTTTTTTTGCGCATTGCCTTTCATCAACTTCGTAGCTGACGGCTTCGCACAAAAAAACCCGAACATTATCATGTTCAGGCTTTGCTTGTCGGGGTGGCAGGATTTGAACCTACGACCTCCACATCCCAAATGTGGCGCGATACCAGGCTACGCTACACCCCGATTAGCGTTTTTTGTTTGAATCGTTGTGGCGCTATACCATCCCGATTACCATCGGGATACGCTAGACCCCGATAGAAATTCTTCGCAGAACTTCATTTCAAAAAATGATGCGGAGAGAGAGGGATTCGAACCCTCGATACGAGTAAACCCCGTATGTCGGTTTAGCAAACCGGTGGTTTCAGCCACTCACCCATCTCTCCTTTACTTTTTGAAGGACTGCAAAACTAAAGGTTTACTTAATATATACAAGGAATTTAAGCCTATTTTTTACTTTTTTATACAGCCATGCCTTTCCATAGGTAATTTGTGCAAAATGTATACGTTTGAAAATATGAAGTTTACGTAATGATTGCAAACCCTTGCTGATATTATTAAATCTTATCAGAAATTAGCAACGAGATTTATTTAACAGCAAGATTAAAACAAATGGCCAAAGACAAACCAACCCACTATAAATTCAGAGATCTGAAAGTCTTCGGATCCACTGAATGGCTGGCCAATAATGAAAAAAAATACAGGCTGGTATACGATGAAGCTGAGTGTACTTTTATATACTGCGAGCTTTCTTTCTTTAATAAATTATTTGATGAAGAAGATTGGGATGTGCGCCTTAACCTCAAATGCGTAAACAATGCAGATGGAACTGAAATATGCAATCTTGTAGCCGACCGTGCCATTCGCAAAGACGAAAATATTGTATTTATACGCGAAGGATGGGGTGTAAAAACGCCCGGATCCTACTGGAAACCCGGAAACTATCGTTGGGAAGCGTGGATTGATAACGAGTTTGTTGCTGAAAAAATTTTTCATATTGAGTCGCAGGGTATTGTTACAGATACAGCCAATCCTTATTTCAATTTACAATCTATCAGGCTATATGAAGGCCCGGATGCTAATGTGCCTAAAAGTGATCGTAAGTATCTGAGTGCTTTTTACAGCAAGGATACCAGGTATGTCTGGGTAGAGGTAAACGCAGAAAATCTTGCAATCGACAAGGAAACATGGGCATGCGAATTATTTTTTAACTTCCGCACGCACAGCGGTCAGCTGAAAGGAAGTATTGATAAAATATTTTTTGTAAAAGGCTCAGACGCGCAAATTGAATGTGCCATTGGATGGGGGGCTGATCAAAAAGGAACATGGGGAAATGATTTGTATTCCGTAGATATCGTATTCATGGATCAGATTATCGCAACAGTGGCGTTTGAAGTGGGTGATGCGTTTATTGATGAGAAAGAAACCATTAAACCTACCCTATCCAAAGTGAAAATCAAAACACCTGAGAAGAGCAATAAACAAACCGATGATGCAACCATTGCTGGTGTGTTGAAAGAACTGGATGATTTGATTGGGCTTGAATCCATTAAAATGAAGGTAAAAGAATATACAACTTACCTTAATTTTATTAAACTCAGAAAAGAAAAAGGATTTGAAGATACAGACAGAATTAACTTGCATGCAGTTTTTACCGGTAATCCGGGAACCGGTAAAACTACTGTAGCAAAAATGTTGGGTAAAATATATTTTGAATTAGGGCTGCTAACCAAAGGCCATGTAATTGAAGCCGATCGCTCTGACCTAGTTGCTGAATATATTGGACAAACTGCACCAAAAACAAAGGAAGCCATAAAAAAAGCCAAAGGCGGAATACTATTCATAGATGAGGCTTACGCACTGGCAAGAAAAAATGATGATTCAAAAGATTTTGGTAAAGAAGCCATTGAGATATTACTAAAAGAAATGAGTGACGGAGATGGAGATCTTGCCATTATTGTTGCAGGCTACCCTGAAGAAATGAATAATTTCATGGAATCTAATCCAGGTCTTAAGTCTCGCTTCCATATGCATTATGAATTTCCAGATTATACACCACAGGAACTCATGATGATTGCGGAATATACGGCTCAAAAAAGAGCAATAACCTTTAGTGCAGAAGCACGAGAAACCTTGTACAAAAAACTAGTAGATTCTTACAGAGAGCGTGATATGCATTTTGGCAATGCACGCTATGTTAATTCAATAATTGACGAAAGTAAAATGAATATGGGGCTGCGAATCATGCAGGCAGGTAAAACGGCAGCAGAATTAACAAAGGAAGAACTATCAACTATTTCAGCAGATGATATTCTAAAAATATTTCAATCCAAATCTAAGAAAGTTGCAGATATACCTGTTGATGAAGAGTTGCTGCGCTCATCATTAAGTGCATTGCATAGCATGGTTGGTTTAGAGAATATTAAGCATGAAATTGACGAATTGGTTAAATTGGTAAGATTCTATAAAGAGGTTGGCAAAGACATACGCCAGTCATTTTCATTGCATGCAGTATTTACAGGAAATCCAGGTACCGGCAAAACAACCGTGGCAAGATTACTTGCTCAGATATATAAAGCATTAGGAATATTGGAACGCGGAAATCTGGTGGAATGTGACAGGCAAGGATTGGTTGGTGGTTATGTTGGACAAACCGCACTGAAAACCACAGAAATGCTCAACAAATCTATGGGTGGCGTACTCTTTATTGATGAGGCCTACGCACTATCAGAAGGCGGTGAGAACGATTATGGTAAAGAGGCTATAGAAACAATCCTAAAAAGAATGGAGGATAACCGTGGCGAATTTGTTGTGATTGTAGCAGGTTATACAGATAATATGAGCAGGTTCCTTGAATCAAATCCCGGACTACGCTCCCGCTTTGACAGAGAGTTCCATTTCGAAGATTATACCTCACAGCAATTATTTGATATAGCAATTCATATGCTGGATAATAATAGCATCACAGCTGATGAACAGTCGAAAGCCCATTTATTAAGCTATTTGGAGTTTCTGCATAAAACCAGAAACAAATTTTTTGGCAATGCAAGAAATGTGCGCAAGGTAATTGAAGAAGCAATTAAAAATCAACACCTGCGTTTGGCCAAATTAGATCCTGCAGAAAGAAATACAGAAATGATACATCAATTAAAGCTAGAAGATGTGGAAGAATTTAAAATTGATTATTCTGCCGTGCAAAGCGATCAAAGAAGCATTGGCTTTAAGCAAAACAAATCCTGATAGATATGTTTACCTATAGAAAGTTTGTAAACTTTCTCATTTTCATTGTCTCTATATTGGTAGTTAATCTGATTACCGACAGGATTACGGTATATCTGCTAGGATATAAGCACTCCCTTCATCCGGCTAAGGCAACACTCACTGGTATGGCTATTATGGTTTTTATACTCTACCCTGCTTATAACTGGATTGATGATTTTTGTGAATCATTAACAAAAAAATATTTTAATGCAGGAAAAAATGCAGCAGGAAAAATAACAGGAGTAATATTGGCATTCATTGTGCTTATATTCATCTTATTCCTTTTTTACCTAGATTTATGGTATAATAAAAGCATATTGGATTTAATGGTTAACTGATTTAGCAAGTTGCAAAGTTAACAAGCCCGGATTACAGAGAATACCATTCTTAATGGTTAGTGCCAGATGCTTTTAATATAAGTAAACTCTTTAAGTCCGGCTTCTCCGAGTTCCCTGCCAAAACCTGATTTTTTTATTCCACCAAACGGAAATCGCACATCAGAACGTACCAGGCTATTAATAAAAACCTGACCTGATTGAATGGAAGCAGCCATTTGCATGGCCTTATCTATATTTTTTGTCCAAATGGAGGCACCTAACCCAAAATTGGTTTTATTGGCCAGCCTTATCATTTCATCTTCATTGGTGCATGTAAAAAAAGCAATTACCGGCCCAAATAATTCTTCTTCAAAAGCTGGCATCCCTTGAATCAAATCCGTTAAAATAGTTGGCGGATAAAAGTAACCACAGGCAGGCATTTTTGTTTGCTGCCATAAGATCTTTGCTCCTTTATTTACCGACTCATGCACCTGTGCCGATAGTTTATCGTGTAAGTCTTTTCTAGCCAGCGGCCCAATGGCTGTTACTTCATCTAACGGGTTTCCGATTGACAGTTTGTTGATTGCCTCTATAAATCTGTTAAGAAATTCATCAGCCACCTGATGATGGATAATAAAACGTTTGGCGCCAATGCAACTTTGTCCGTTGTTTTGAAACCTGGATGTAATGGCAATTTTAATAGCTTCATTGATATTCGCATCCGGTAATACCAAAAATGGATCACTCCCTCCTAACTCCAGCACAGACTTCTTTATTTGTTTAGCTGCTTCACCGGCAACTGCAGCGCCTGCTTTCTCACTTCCCGTTAGCGTGCATGCTTTAACTCTATAATCAGCTAAAAGCTGCGCAACTTGCTGTTCATTAGCAAAAATTGTTTGCACCACACCTTTGGGGAATCCTGCCTCATCAAATAAACGCTGCAATGCCAACGCACACTTTGGTACATTGGGTGCAGGTTTAATCAGAATAGTATTACCGGACATTAATACGGGCACAGCACTTCTGATGATTTGCCAATAAGGAAAATTCCATGGGAAAACACCCAGTACTACACCAAAAGGCTCATGTGACTGCAGTACCTTTCTGCCATCATTCAGCTTGGTTTCTGTTGGTTTTAGCAAAATTTCTGCAACATCTGCATAATAATAAAATGCTGTTAAGCATTTCTGCAACTCGTGCCTTGCCTCCCTAATTGGTTTACCCATTTCTGTTGATGCAAGAATTGCCATCTCTTCCGCATGCTGCTGCATTAGTTGAGATAGTTTTAGCATCAGCTGTGCCCTGAAAGCAAAAGTCTGTTGCTTCCAACTATTAAAAGCATGCTCTGCATTATCCAATGCTTTCAAAAGGGCTGCTTCTTCTATCAGCGAGTATGCACTGATTTGCTCTTCCGTAAATGGGTTAATTGCAGCGTAGTTCATTCTCTTAATTTACAAAAGGTCTACTGACCTCTGATTATATTTACTTTAATTAACTACACAATAGCCTCAATTGTTTGGGCTATGACATCACATGCTTCATGCATTTGATCCTCGTTGATAACAAGAGGTGGGGCAAAACGAATAATATCTCCATGGGTTTGCTTGGCCAATAAACCATTCTCTTTTAAAGCTAAACAAACATCATATGCTGTTTTTTGCGCACCAAATGGCTTTATTATAATGGCATTAAGTAACCCTTTACCTCTTACTTCTGTAATTAGTTCTGATTGAATTGCCTTCATTCTAGATCTAAAAATCTCTCCCATGTTTTGGGCATTTTCTGCCAAGTGCTCATCTTGTAATACCTTAAGTGCGGCTGTTGCAACTGAGCAAGCCAATGGATTTCCGCCATAGGTTGATCCATGCTCGCCTGGTTTAATGGTAAGCATCACTTCGTTATTAGCCAAGACTGCAGATACTGGAAGCACCCCTCCGGATAAAGCTTTACCCAAAACCAATAAATCAGGTTTAACCCCTTCATGGTCACAAGCAAGCATTTTTCCTGTACGGCATAAACCAGTTTGCACTTCATCAGCAATCATCAGTATTTGATAACGAGTGCACAATTCCCTCACCCCTTTCAGATAACCTACATCAGGAACAACGACACCTGCTTCACCTTGTATGGGCTCAAACATAAAAGCTGCAATATTCGGGTCTGATTTAAAAGCCAGTTCAAGGGCATTCAAATCATTATATGGAACAATCGAAAATCCAGGCATAAATGGCCCGAACCCTTCATAACTGCTTGGATCGGTTGAAGAAGAAATAGCTGCCATGGTGCGGCCCCAGAAGTTGCCTTCAGCAAACAACACAACTGCTTTATTTTTTTCAACTCCTTTTATTTGATATGCCCATCTTCTTGCAAGCTTAATGGCAGTTTCGCCTCCCTCAACCCCAGTATTCATCGGTAAAACTTTATCATAGCCAAATAGTCCTGTTATGTATTTTTCATACTCACCAAGCAAATGATGATGAAAGGCCCTGCTGGTAAGTGTAAGGCTGGATGCCTGACGAACCAATGCATCAATAATTAAAGGATGGCAATGACCTTGATTTACCGCACTATAGGCCGAAAGAAAATCAAAATATCTTTTACCCTCAACATCCCATAAAAAAATTCCTTCTCCTTTTTCCAAAACCACAGGAAGCGGATGATAGTTGTGGGCACCAAATTGTTCCTCGAGTTGAATGTAATAGGAAGTGGGTTGTTTAGAATATGATGTCATGCTACAAAGGTAAACTTTAACCGATTGTTTTGGTAATATTTGAGCCATTGAACACAAGATGCCGGAATTGCTGATATGAGAAATGCGGATTGAATGCCGGTCATTTAACAAAGCTGAATTTAGCTAGAGCATGAATGAGTAAATATAGCTGGCCTGTAAATCTTAAAAGATAGCCCCATGCCAAGATTGTAAATAAATAATAAGCAGGAAACCATAAATTGTATTAAATTTTGTAGTCATGAATACAATCTCTTCATATCTGGAGCAAGCATGCCAGCTGATGCGTGAAAGAAAAGAGAGGCATGAAATAGAAAAACAACTTGCCGATGCAGGTGCCGATACAAATACTATAGAACAGGTAATGGATGCGGCAGAAAAAGATCTGATTAAAAAAACAATAAATAAAGGATGTGTAAAGATTGGGGTAGGCATCCTATTTCTGGGTGCAGGTTTTTTGTGCACGTTTTTGTTTAACCATACCGGGTTAAACTACCATATCAGCCTTTATGGTTTTACCTCAATAGGAATAATTCTTGTTTTTGCAGGAATGATAGATATGTTTGGATAATGAAAAACTGGATAGAAAAAGAAAATAAACTCAACAGAACTTTTGAGTTTGATGATTTTACTCAAGCCTTAAGCTGGATGGTAGAGGCTGCATTTATTATTGAGAAGCATAATCACCATCCGGAGTGGTGTAATTTGTATAACAAGGTACATGTAAGTCTATGCACACATGATGCAGGTAATATTATTACTGAAAAAGACAGAATACTTGCGGAAGAGCTGGAACAATTATACCAACAAAAAACACACCTATAACTAATAAGGTGCGTTTCATGTGTATATTATAAAATTTTAATCTATTTTACTGAACTGCCTTGAAAGAATGGAGTGCCCATCAATCATTCTGATAAAGTAGATTCCTTTCTTTAAATCGGCAATATTCATGGAGGCACTTCCGCCATCAGCTGTGAATGATTTCACTTTCATTCCAAGTACATTATAAATTTCTATGCGAACATCATTTGCAGAGGCATATTTAATATGGATGGTTTCCTTAACAGGGTTAGGGTAAAAAGCAAACTCTACGGATGTCTTTTTAACTTCCTTAACTGCTGTTGTCCATGAATTTGCTGTAATATACAATGTATCTGAATTAGCAGGATTCATCTTGCTTTTAAAAATAACTTTCATATTGCCTGTACCTGCTACACCTGAAAAGCTAAGGCCAATTTCAATTTCAGCACCCAAGCCTGTATTTAGCAGAAATTCTCTGGAGTCGCCAAGTCCTACACCGCTCTTGCAATCAATAGGATCACAAAAAGTAATACCCCACTGGTTTGGTAAGTTTTTTTCAGCAATTACCCATGAAAGGGTATCATCGTTTGGGTCGGTGCTGTTATTTCTAATTACAGTTTTAAGCTTAATCTCATCACTGGCGTTAGCTCCGTTGTAATACAAAGTCTTTTTTGTAAGGGCAATTTGAGCAAATAAAGCATTGAAGCTGAATAGAATAGAAAGAAATAGTACTGATTTTTTCATTTCTGAATTCTGTTAATTAACGCCTCAAAAATAGCCTATTTTGTTGTATTTAAAAAAGTAAATTATATCTTCGGTAGGTAAAACCAAAACTAATTATGAAAAAACTACTACTCACAATTATCGGTATTGGATTGATAAGTTTACAAGCATTCAGCCAGTATTACTACATCCCTACCCAAAATGGAACCAATCCGAATGGTGTCAACACAGAGGGTGAGAATCCTGCATCATTGCTTACAGGATGGACCAGCAGGTGGAGCGGCAATGCTACCGCTACAGCTACGCTGACTTCGGTAATTGCACTTCCTTTCTCATTCACATTCAATGGCAATCCGGTTACCCACTTCAAAGTAAGCAATTCAGGTTCAGTTACTTTTGACACCTCTGCCACCACAGCTCCTGCCTTTGGCAATGCAGCGTTGCCCTCAGCTAATGTACCTAATAATTCTATTAACGTTTTAGGGATAAAACCTTCAAGCTGGACAAGCGGAGGTACTACCTACAATAGCACTATATTAACCAAAACCCTTGGAACAGCTCCAAGAAGGCAATTCTGGATTCAATACAACTTTTTCTCAGAACCCAATATCCAAACCGGCTGGACCTACTGGGCAATTGTTCTGGAAGAGAGCACCAACAGAATTTTTATTGTTGATATGAAAACTCTCTGCACCAGCAGCAGTGGTATCTGCAATAGCAATGTAAAAATTTCAGCAGGTATACAGATTAATGCAACAACAGCCTATACAGTAAATGGCTCACCAAATCTGGGTGCATTTAACTTCTCAACCAATGTTTTTGACGCGTCAGATAATCAATATTATGAATTCATTTCAGGAACACAACCTGCTAAAGATATTGCCAACCTTGCTATTAACGTAAGTAAAAGTGTAGGATTAAATCAGGCACCTATTGCAGTGTCAGGTAAAGCCAGAAATGTTGGATCAGCCACCATAAGTTCTTATAAAATTACCTACCAGATTAATAATGATGCTCCGGTAGTTAGCAGTGCTATTTCTGCTACGCTTGCACCATATGCTAATTTTGATTATGTGCATCCTACCAACTGGACACCAACGACTGCAGGAACATATACACTTAAAACATGGGTAAGTGAAGTAAATGGTGGTGCAGATGACAGCAATGTGAATGATACGCTTATAAAAACAATCACCGTTCTCGATGCAATGGTGCCCAGAAAAAGTTTGCATGAAATTTTCACATCTTCTACCTGTCCGCCATGTAAGCCAGGGAATGAAGTGATGCATAAAGTACTTAACCAACGCGTTGGTACCTACACTATTATTAAATATCAATATTTTGGTCCGGGTACCGGTGACCCATATTTTACAACAGAGTGCTACAATCGTGGTGTATACTATGGCCAAACTGCTGCTGGAACTGCTGGTTATGGTGTTCCTGAATTATTTATTGATGGTCAATGGGGCAACAACCCCAATGGATATAATACTTCTATTTATGACCAATATCAGGAGAAACCGGCATTTATAGAAATAACACCTACCATGACATTGAGTGGCAAAACTGTTAATGTTTCTGCAACGATTAAACCTATAGTTGATTTTCCGGCAGGAAGCTACAAAGTAAGAATGGCTATTGTTGAGAAATCTGCATTTCAAAATGCAAAAACCAATGGGGAGACTGAATTCAATTATGTATTAAAGAAAATGCTACCTGATGATAATGGTAAAGACATTACGCTTCCTTCAAAAAATAACACCACCACTGTATCCGAATCATATACTTTTAATGGTGATTTTAAACTTCCTGTAGCAGCCAGAACAACAAGCAGCGTGGTGCCAACCGGTGCCGGTTACGCTGGTGTAAACCTAGCTACCAATCATACGGTAGAACAATTTGAAGATCTTGCTGTAGTAGTTTTCATCCAAAACAATACCACTAAGGAAGTATTACAATCTGCATGGACCGCTCAGGATTTTCCTGTTGGCATTGCAGATGAGAAATCTAATAACATGAATACCCTGCTTTATCCAAATCCGGCTCAAAACCTTATTAACATTGGCCTGGGCTCTATTGATCAAGCAGAAGTAAGCATTATAGATATTAGTGGCAAAGCAATTATTACCAAACAAATTACTGCCAACCAAAACTCTATCAGTACCGAAACACTGAATAACGGATTATATTTTGTTCAGGTAAAAGCTGGAGGTAAAACAAGTATTCATAAGCTGGTTATACAAAAATAAAATCAGCCAATGGTTAAAAAAGCCCGCGGCATTTGCCGCGGGCTTTTTAATCTTAAGATAGTTATTACTGCACCGTAGCAGCCTTGTAGTTAAAAAAATTAGAAGTTAGAAAACTGAAAAATGGAAAGATTTCATTAAACAATTAGCACGCAACATTCATTCTCGCTTCTCCACCTCTCATCTCTTTCCTCTTTAGTCTTTAGTGTTTCAGCGCAGCGGTCTTTCGTCTTTCCTCTCAACTCTCGCCTCTTAAAAACCTATCTCAATAGTGTAAGCGTTCCACTATACCTGCGCTCTTTATTCTCCATTACTACGGTTATTTCATAAGCATAAACTCCCGGCTCTGCA
>CANGVA010000006.1 GCA_947457395.1 Bacteroidota bacterium
CAAGGGGTGGAAATCAAGCAAGATGATTGCAGCGTTAATAAACGGAAACGGGTCACAGGCCCGTCCCGACAAGTCGGGATGAGAAATCCTGTTGCCTCCACCACTTAATCCCGACAAGTCGGGATTTTTTGTGCCATGCCATTTACCGTAAACAACTTATTGCCATAGCGATAGCATTTTACCCGGCCTTATTACCAGATTGGCAGCTACTAAGCACGCAATACAAAAATAATTTGTAAAAATACGACCAAAACTATAGTTTAGCATATGGGCTGGACGTTCGTATATACACTCAAAATGGGCTTTATACACGAACAGGTATAGCGCATATAAGCGAGTTAGCCACAATTATAAAACCAAACGTATATGTCATTATTCAAGAAAAAACATACGACCGAAAACTTGTATTTCGGAAACCCTGAAGCTGAAAGTGAAAATAATTTTAAAGCAAAAATCCAATTAGAAGATGTATTCATTGATTACTTAAATGTATTAAATGAATTGGAGACTGAGAAATTTATGGTCACTGGAAGAAAAGGAAGTGGGAAATCCGCTATAGGTCAAATAATTCACAAACGTTCTAAAAATAAGTCTAATGTATTCTGCGAATATATAAGAAAGAGCGATATAGACTTGGAACAAATTGTTCAGTTATCAGCAGAAATAGGCGATACAATTCAAAAAGAATTATTGTTTAAGTGGATAATCCTTACCCGACTATTAAAATTAATAACTCAGAATCAAGCTGTACAAGATTTAAAAGATATTAAACTAATAAAACATTTTTTAGAGAAAAACAGTGGCTTTGTAAATATAGACAAGTATGAAATTAAAGAAATTTTACAAGCAACGGGTTTTGAAATATTTACAGAGAAACTAATGCACTTTTTTACTCTAAAGAAAACAAGAGAAACAAGGCTTACAGGTTCTAAAGCGCCATTTTATAAATTAATTCCACATCTAGAAGAAGTAATCACCACAATTCTTACAAGCAATGCTGATAGATTTCAAGGCAATAGTTATAAGATTATTTTTGATGATTTAGATATTGAATTTAAAGCAGAAAGTGATAAAAGTGTTGAAACACTTTTAAATCTAATAAGAATTTCTAAAAATTATAATAACAACCTATTCTCAGATAATGAAATTGATGCTAAAGTGATTATTTTATTACGTGATGATATTTCTGATATACTCATTAAGAAGAGTGCAGATATGGCAAAAGTATTTGAAAGTTACAATATTCCATTAATCTGGTTTGACCATGATTTACACAGACGTGGTGAAAATTTAACCATGTTAAAACAATTTATTGATAAGCGCATTGAAATTGCTTTACGAAATGAAAATATAGTACTTGATAGAAACCCTTGGGATTTTTTATTTGAACCTTCATCAAGTTATAACGATACAAGTTTTAAATATGTAATTGACCATACTTTCCAAACACCTAGAGACTTGATTTTATTCATGCAGGGGCTTTCTAAATATCGTTTTGAAATACCACTTCAAATTAATGAATTGAATACTTTAATTGGTAATTATTCAACAAAAGCTAAAGGCGAATTAGATAATGCACTTACAATTCATTTTAAAGTGAATGAAATTGATAACTTATTTCGCATTTTAAGAGTACTATCTAGAAAAAGTGAATTTGATTTCACAGACTTTGAAACTGAATTTAACAAATATGAATTTGCAATGAATGCACCAAAATGTTGTGAACTATTATTTGAGTATTCTTTGGTTGGAAATAAAAAGCTAAACAATAGTATGGTATTCTTTAAGCACAGAGAAAATAATGAAACTCACTATAACATTGACTTTGAAAAGTATTTTGTTATTCATAGGATATTGAAAATTTATTTCATGAATAATAAATAACTGTGGCTAACATTGGTTTTGCGTCAGTGTGGCATTTGTACTAGGCTGAACATTTGTACTTTCTATTAGCTTTTGTACTAAATTCGAACTTTAGTGCTTTCTATTCCACACCGAACGCAAAGCCAAAAACCGTTAGCGGTTATGCTATGACGACCGTGCAACCTCAAACAGAATTGAAAATAAATAAAAACTGACAACTAAAATAAATCGGACAAGCTGAACACCGACAAACAAAGTAGGCACTAACAAAAAATAATTTAACCATGACAATCGTAAAAAAACTTATGACAGGTGTGTTATTCATCGCAATTACAATAACACTTTTTTCCTTTGACTTGCCGACAGGTTGGTTCAAAGCAGGTAGCGACCCTAAAAGCTATGACATGGGTATTGACAAAGGTGCTGGACAAAACGGCAAAAACACAGCGACCATTAAATCAAACGCTAAAAAAATTAAAGGCTTTGGGACTTTAATGCAAAACTGTTTACCCGACAATTATCTTGGCAAGAGAGTTCGTATGACAGGAATGGTTAAAACAAAAGATGTTTCTGATTGGGCAGGTCTTTGGTTACGTGTTGATGAAAAAAGTTCAAACAATTCTCCAAGTTTTGATAATATGAAAGATGGGAAAAAAGATAGGTCAATAAAAGGCACAACTGACTGGACGAAATATGAAATTGTTTTAGATGTTCCTCTTAATTCTTCTAATCTTGCTTACGGTGCCTTACTTGTAGGGACAGGACAAATTTGGTTTGACGACATAAAATTTGAAATTGTTGACAATAGTGTTGCGACAACAGGAAAGGATAAAGAAGCAATGATGCCTAATAAAGAACCAGTAAATCTCGACTTTGAAAAATAACAATCATGCGGACAGAGAAGCACGAACCGCTAACATGCTTTTGGCGTCATACGGGGCATAATGCTTAAATTCAAGTGCAGCTTTTCAAATCAACTTTAGTGCTTGGTTGACAGTTTTCCCGCTAATGTGGGACAATTTGTGCTCCGATCCCGATTGCTATCGGGAGCGCCACTGTGCCAAGCGGCAAACGTTATGGTACATTCTATAAAAAAACGTACCCCATGAATAAAGACCTATCCCATAGAATACGGAAAATCAGAGAACAAAAAAAATTAACCCAAGCGGATATTGCAGAAATACTAGGAATAACATCTTCTTCATATGGACAAATAGAAAGAAATGCTGAGTCAGCGAGCTTCAGAACCATAGAAAAGATTGCAATAGCCTTAGAGGTTAATATTAGTTTTTTGGTTGATAAAGATAACTCTGAAGTTTAAAAAAACAGGTTATAACCTGTTGCATGGTTAAAGATTTATTACAAAAACTGTTAACCAATTAATAAATTTATGAAAACCAAATTCTTATCAATTACTGTTGTAATGGTTATTACAGCACTTTCAATCAATTCTGCAAATGCTTGGTATGCTGTCAGCAAATCAGGTTTCGGTTTGTTCGGCTATTCATCTGTAACTGAAAAACACTGGTCGTATCCTGTAGCAGGAGTTAAAGTTTGTGCAGCGGAATTAACATGCAGTGGAGGCGGTTTTAACAGTTGTAAATGGACAACTCCGTTAAGCGATTGTGAAAAAGGTGGAAAAGTTGTAGTTCATCAAAATCCCCCTGCTGATAAAGAGTTCCAAAATTATCCTGAAAACGCTGAACTATTTCAAGTTTGCCAACTAGTAGACCAGAAAATTCAAGGTGGTTCCAACCGCGGCACAATTATTTACATGAATGAAAAGCTAGTAAAATATAAAATAAATGATTTAGGTACAATTTATATTGAGGTCTATACTCAATCAGAGGCTATATCACTAGGTATTTGGCCATTATAGTTTTTAGAAAAAGAAAATGGGTAGCGAATTCGCTACCCATTTGTTATTAAAATTCCCCATGAAGAAAATATTAATTCTATTGCTTTTTATTTATTCAGTTCCGTCTTATGCTCAATTTTGGAAGTATGACTCAAGCTATCGAACAAACATTAATGTAGAACGAAGGGAGTTAATATACAAACCCAATAATTGTTTTTCGTTTATAGATTATTCTAAAGGAGTAATATACTTCAAATTGACGTCACGTCTTATGCATGACAGAGATATAGTAAATGATGGAATAGGAATGAAGTTTTTTTCTTATAGTTTAAAAGAACAAAAAAAAGATTCTGGTTATATAAAAATACCATCAAAATATATTAATGAGATGAAACCACAAGACGTTCTCAGCGGTTTCGCTGCGAATGAGAAATTCGCTATCATTAAGCTTGTTAATAGTAAAATTCTATTGTTTTCTAAAATGAACATAAACTCTAATCAATTTCTGTTCAAATCTGAAATTGCAAATGAATTTTGTTTTAATGGGGAATTTTATCCTTTAAATGACGGACGGTTTTTATTAGTAAATTACTACAACTACCATCCATTAGATTGCAGATATAAAACTGTCATTTCAATTCTAGATCCAGATAAAGGCAATTTAGCTAAAACAATTATATTCGACAAAGTTGAAGGCATTGAACTCTCTCAAACGGCTCATAAATGGGTTGATGTATCTGCCAATAGGATCTTATTTTGCGAGCCAAAGAAAAAGCTTCTGAAAATATTTAATCACAGCTTAGATTTAATAGATAGTTTTAATTTAAATACCGAAATTAGTCAGACCAAGACAGAGGCATTATCTACATTAACTATTTTTGAAAAAACTGATTACATAGAAAAGACTTATTTAGTAAATGATTCGAATATATTGGTATCAATAAATGATGGAACGGGTGGCTCTCACAGAGATATTTATATTATTTCTCTCAGAGACAAAAAAGTAATTTGTACTATAGAAGACTTAGATATTTCTATGCCACACTCTGTTAATACGGAGTTGCCGAATAGAGACGGTTTTTGGCATAGTATTTTTTGGCAAAATATTCCTGAATTTCATTTTTTCAACAATAAGGTTATTTCACTAACTACAGTGTATTTTCCTGAATATTGGAAAGAAGTCGAAATAACTAATGATGAATACAGGGAACTCTTACGAAAGTATTCTGCGACACACACCGAACAATATGGCATTAACGTCTATAGAATTATCTGTTTGCATGATTAGGTTTATACTTATCTTTATAATCTTAACGACTATAAATAGTAAAATACAAAGTCAAATTCTTTTCAATAAGGACAGCATTGCCTTTGATACATTCTATACAATTCCTAAAATTGGTTTAGAGGATGACTTTGTTCTCTTCATCCTGATTAATGAAAATAGTTGTAAAAACTGTTATATCTTTATCGATAAATGTTTAAGTAGCTTTAGCCCTCTAAAAGATTCCTTCAATTTCAAAATTGCTGGCATAAACTACTTCAACGACTCTAATGAAATTATCGTTAAACAAATAGAAACAATTGGCTTAGTTACAACTGCTACAAATGCTATTCTGATCAATAAAAATGATTATCTGAACTTAATCAAGACCTTCCGGAACAGTAAGCCAGAACTAATACTGTATCATAATCGACATTATTATTTAATAAATTACCATCAAATTTTCAACATTTATTCTGGGCTAAAAAATGGTTATGACTGCAAAAGTATATTGAACAATTATGTGAGTGGGTTTTCTGCCTATTTCTCGCGACATTAGTCTTTGAGAGAAACAACGTACCATGGCAGGCTAGGCAAAAGTGGCGGTTCTCCCGATAGCTATCGGGAAAAACCAAAAGGCGTGTCCCGATTTTTCGGGAAGCTATTTTTTTTGCCAACGCACTGACACCGTTATGACCGAAAAACTTATCTTAACCGACTGAAATAGAAAATATAATTTGTAGATGATTTTAAAAGAATTGAAGCCAAGAAAGGCACTTAACAAAGCCTTTTTAAAAGTAAAACCGAACAGGACTGAAATTGAAGGTTTCAAGACTAATCTCATTACTTTACTCGACAGGACAAATGACACAGAAAGCGAAGAGTTTCATAAAAACTTAGTTTCAGACTTTCTTAAAGACACCTATTACAAACAAAACCATTTTATAAATACCAAAGGCCGCAACGACCTTGTTATTCATAACGGACAAAATGCAAACTCGACAGTTGGCGTAATTCTCGAAGCGAAAAAGCCGACCAACAAAACGGAGATGATTTCTACCAAAAAACTGAATGCAAAAGCGTTTCAGGAATTGGTTTTGTATTACCTAAGAGAAAGAATTACACATAAAAATCTTGAAGTAAAACATTTGGTGGCGACCAACATCAATGAATGGTTCATTTTTGACGCTACCTTGTTCGACAGACTTTTTGCCCAAAACAAAAATCTTGTAAAGCAATTCAACGACTTTGAAGGGGGACGTTTGGCTGACACCAAAACGGATTTTTTCTACAAACAAATTGCCGAGCCGTTTATTGACAGCATCACTTCTGAAATTGAATTTACCTACTTCAACATTCAGGACTTTCAAAAACCGTTACGCAATACCGACAAAGCAGACGACAATTCGCTGATTGCTTTATTCAAACTTTTATCGCCAGAGCATCTTTTAAAACTTCCGTTCACTAACGACAGCAACAGCCTTGACAAACGCTTTTACAGCGAGTTGTTGCATATTATCGGCTTGACCGAAACCAAAGAAGGAAGTAAAAAACTGATTGAACGAAACAAAGCAGGTGAACGACACACAGGAACAATTCTTGAAGATGCAATCATTCAGCTTGACAGCTTGGATAAACTAAGCAGACTTGAAAAACCAAACCTCCCGATAGCTATCGGGATCGGCAACACACAACAAGAACGACTTTTTAATGTTGCTCTTGAACTTTCAATTACTTGGATAAACAGGATTTTATTTCTCAAATTATTAGAAGCTCAGTTAATCACATATCACAAAGGCGACAAATCTTTTTCATTTCTCAACCTTGACAAAATCAAGAACTATGACGACCTGAATAGTTTGTTTTTTCAGGTGTTGGCACGCAAGTATGACGAGCGAAACGAAGATGTAAGAAAGGCATTTGAAAAAACGCCTTATCTCAATTCTTCGCTTTTTGAGCCGACAGACATTGAGCAGGTTACTTTGTTTATCAGCAACCTGAAAGACGATAAAACCATTCCGATTTTTTCGCAAACCGTGCTAAAAGACCAGCAAGGCAAAAAACGGACAGGCAATATTTCTACGCTTCAATATCTGTTTGAGTTTTTAGATGCTTACGACTTTGGAGCAGAAGGCGGTTCAGCAATTCAGGAAGACAACAAAACACTGATTAACGCTTCGGTTCTTGGATTGATTTTCGAGAAAATAAATGGCTACAAAGACGGTTCTTTTTTCACTCCCGGTTTCATCACCATGTATATGAGCCGTGAAACCATTCGCAAAGCCGTTGTGCAGAAATTCAACGAAACCAAAAAATGGAACTGCACAACGCTTGAAGAACTTTACGACAAAATTGAAGACCGAAAAGAAGCCAATAACATAGTAAACAGCATCAAAATTTGCGATCCTGCCGTTGGTTCTGGACACTTTTTAGTTTCGGCACTCAATGAAATGATTGCTGTAAAAAACGACTTGAAAATTCTGCAAGACCGTGACGGAAAACGCTTGAAAGAATATCAGGTGGAAGTGGTAAATGATGAATTGATTGTAACAGACGAAGAAGGAGAACTTTTTGAATACAACCCAAGCAACAAAGAAAGTCAGCGAATACAAGAAACGCTTTTTCACGAAAAGCAAACCATTATTGAAAACTGCCTTTTTGGTGTGGACATCAATTCCAATTCCGTAAAAATTTGCCGTTTGCGTTTGTGGATTGAGCTTTTGAAAAATGCTTATTACATTAAAAGCTCCTCCCCTAACATAGGGGAGGTGTCCGAAGGACGGAGGGGTCAAGAACAACTAAACAATTTACCTCACCTCAAAACCTTCCGCAAGGAACTCCGCAACAACCTTACACCGGCTGAAGCCAAACTCTGGACTATGCTTCAAGGCAAACAGATGGATGGAAGAAAGTTCAGGCGTCAACATAGCTTTGCCAATTACATACTTGACTTTTATTGTCCCGAAGAACGCCTGGCGATTGAATTAGATGGGCAAGGTCATTTTGAAGCCTCGCAGGCGGAGTATGACAGAGAAAGAGATTTGTTTTTGGAAACTTTCGGAATCAGAGTATTAAGATTTGAAAACAAATGGGTGTGGGATAATCCGGATGGGTTGCTGGATGAAGTGAAAAGTTATTTTGGAAAACAACCACCCCGTCCTTCGGACACCCCTCCTTACAAAGGAGTTGAAAATAACCACCCCGGCTCTATGAGCCACCCCTCCTTTCAAGGAGGGGAGCTTAGAGAGTTGCAAACCTTGCCAAATATTGACATCAACATCAAATGCGGAAACTCTTTAGTGAGCCGTTTTGCCATTGATGCCGACCTGAAACAAGCCTTGAAAAAAAGTAAGTGGACAATTGACAGCTACCGAATAGCCGTTGATACTTACCGCAATGCTGAAAGCAAGGAACAGAAAAGAGAAATGGAACGGCTGATTGCCGATATTAAATCGGATTTTAGAAGTGAAATTTCATTGAACGACCCAAAAGTTCTTAAATTAAGAAAACTATCTGGTGAGTTATTTACAATGACCAATCAAGGGCAATTGTTTGAAATGAGCAAAAAGGAAAAAGCCGATTGGAACAAGAAAGTGCAACAACTGACCGAAGAAACCAAAAAATTGGAAACCGAAATTGAAGAAATAAAGGCCAACAAGATTTTTGAAAACGCTTTTGAATGGCGTTTTGAATTTCCCGAAGTGCTAAATGATGATGGCGATTTTGTGGGCTTTGATGTGGTGATTGGAAATCCGCCTTATCTCAGAGTAAGAGACGAATCAGAGCAAGTTAGAAAATATTATTTTGACAATTATTCAGTTTCGGAAAACCAATTAGACTTATATCATTTATTTATTGAAAGGTCTTTTGCAATTGCAAACAAAGAAAGCGTTCATTCACTAATTGTTCCCAATGCCTTTTTAGCAAATCAAAACAACATCAGATTAAGGAAATTCATTCTTGATAATCTTTCAATTGATAGAATTATTGAAGTTAAGGATGATGTTTTTGAAGAAGCATCAGTAGAAGTATTGATTTTCATATTTAACAAACCTCGTGTTTCATCATTAAGTCAATATTTCATTGCTGAAAAAGGTAGTTTTTACTACAGGAACAGTTTTGATACTAACACATTCCAAAACACACCTAACATCAACTTTACAGTTACGGTTGATACGAAAAGGCAGGACATTATTTCGAAAATCCTTAGAAAGTCTGTAAAAGTATCTGATTTATTCAACACTATTTCGGGCATAAAAGAATATCAAGTTGGAAAAGGGAAACCGCCTCAAAATGATGCCCAGGTAAAAGGAAAAGTTTTTAATGCAAATAGTAAAATTGACGATACTTACCTTCCAGAGCTAAGGGGTAAAAATTTATCAAAGTATTCATTTACTTGGGAAAACGAATATATAAGTTACGGAACGTGGTTAGCCGAACCTAGAGTTCCTGATTTTTTTGAAGGCGATAAAATATTAATTCGCCAAATTCCAGCAAAAGAATCTCTGATTGCTTCATTTATAAAAGAAACTTTTGTAGTTGACCAAACAGCATATATCGCAAAACCAAAATCAGAAATAGACATTTTATTTTATCTCGGCATACTAAACTCAAAACTTCTCTTTTGGTATTTTCAGAATATCAATAATGAGTTCGACCAGTTGTTTCCAAAAATTAAAGTGAAGGAATTTAACTCATTGCCTGTGCCAAGTATAGAATACGCAAGTGAAGAAATCTCAAGTATTGTATCAAACATTTTAGGGCTTAAAGCAAGAGATAAAAAATATGACATTTCACAACTCGAAAACCAAATAGACCAATTAGTTTATCAGCTTTACGGCTTGACGGAAGAAGAAATAAAAATTATTGAAAACTCATAAACCGATAATATGCTACCACTTCACAGCCACACACATTGCCAAGTCGCACCAGCCGACACGCAAGCCAAAACTTGGCAAAGAGTGTGTCTGTCCAACCGCAACAAAGACAGCGAAACCCAAGACAGACAAGAAGGGCAGCAGCTAACAGCGTTTTGGCAAAAGTGGCGGTTCAGTGCTTATATAATTCAACAATAAAAACATGTCACAAGAGAAAATAAAAATTACCGTATCAATTGCGGCCGCTAAGCAAAAAGTTTGGGACTATTACACACAGCCCATACACATTACCAAATGGAATTTTGCCCACCCAAGCTGGCATTGCCCGGCAGCAACAAACGATATGAAAGTTGGTGGACGCTATGTGGCAAGAATGGAAGCCAAAGACGGAAGTTCCGGGTTTGACTTTGATGCTGTTTATACAGACATGCACCAAGGTGAATGTTTTACTTACGAATTTGGCGGACGAATGGCAACTGTTGCGCTTACCGAAACAAACGGTAAAACAGAAGTAACAATCACTTTCGACCCGGAAACAGAAAATTCAATTGAATTACAAAGGAGCGGTTGGCAAGCAATTTTAAACAACTTTAAAAACTACACAGAAACAAACTAAGGTGCATCTCCTGTTCTCGCGCATCCCACAAACGGTTATCATGCCTAAGAAATGGTGTTGAGATTCATTCATCGCATGAGCAACTTCAGCCGGCAACTCATTTTAACCCACTCTCAGCGTTTTTAATATTAGCAGCAAGCTGTATTGTTTAACAAAACATCCAACTCCCAAAACCCAATCCCCAACCCCCAACACCCAACATCAAACTTCGAACTTCGAACTTCCAACTTCGAACATCCAACTTCGAACATCGAACATCCAACTTCGAACTTCCAACTTCGAACATCCAACTTCGAACTTCGAACACCCAACTCCCAATCCCCGCTATAGCTTTCTCCTACTCAACCGGTATATAAAGTTTCCTTATTTTTTTTAACGGTCCGCTGCAATAGCTTTCGTGGCAATTGGCGCATTTGCCAATCATCAGGTTATAATACTTGGTTTGCTCTTTGGGGTGTGCAAACAAGGCTTTGTATGCCTCCTGAAACAAACGTGCATTTTCATAAAATTTAGGTTCAAGCACTGTAGGATCGGTTGGCTCTGCCAAATAAAAACGTATAAACGGGTAGCGCAAACTATCCAGGGTTTCGCCTCTTAGCAGTTGAGCCCGCATGCTATCCGCATTTTGTGCCATTTGGCGCATCATCAGCGCCATGGGTTTGGCGTTATTGGGGTCTTTAATGGCGGTTGTATTACAGGCTGCTGCGCTATCTGCCATGGCCGTACTATCGGCAGCATGTTCGTTTTGTTGGGTTGTTTGCTGTTGTGTGCAGGCGGCCCACAGCAATATGCCTGTGCCTAGCATCAACAAAATATAAACGGTTTTCTTTTTCATGTATGAGCTCATGTAGCATAAAAAACCCGGATACACTCCGGGCTTTTCATGATGTATAAACAATAACTTATTTAATAATTACACCGCTTGCCTCAAACACCAGTTCTTTTTTTGGTTCTTTAATGGCATCAATTTCCTCTTTGGTTTTGCCTGCATCTTTTGCATACTCTTTTAAATCGGCAACAGAGGTTTCTTCTATTTTAGCAATGCCCTGCACAATGGCAGCTTTGCCGGCAGCATCTTTGGGTACAAAAAATGCATAATCTTTAAACGTTACACGCAGGCTGCTGCTATCTGCGCTTTTTAAATCCATCCAGCAACCTTTTTTCTGGCACACGGCATCAACCGTAGCAGTTAGTTTTATAGGTAATTCTGTTTTATCGCCCATCAATGCAGCAAGTTCTGAAATGGCTATGGCACTGTCGGCCGTAATTTTATCGCCAAAATAAGCCTCAGTTGCGGTTTGTGTAGAATCAGCGGTGGTGGCAGATTGCCCTTGTTGTTTGTTTCCGCAGGCCCAGATTAAGGTAGAAGCAGAAAGGATAGCAAATAATTTTTTCATGATGATCGTTTAATTAACGGCTCAAAAATAAATGTTTTCCGTTTTATGCCATCAACTATTTTTGTAAGCATACATGATGTTTAAAAAGCTGCTGTTATTATGTCTGTTTTATGTTACCGTTTTGCCGGTGCAGGGCCAGTGGCTGGTTTGGTTTGCAGATAAAGGTGCACAGCAGGTGCAGGAGGCTGCCCGGTACCTTTCGGCAAAATCCTTGCAGCGCAGGTGCAGGCAACATATTGCATTTGCAGCAAATGATTTGCCCGTTTATATGCCCTATATCCATTTGCTGGAGCAGCAACACATCAAGGTTAGGCAAACATCTAAATGGCTTAACATGGCTTATGTAGAAGCAACGGAAGAACAGGTGGCGCTGCTGCGCAACTTGCCCTGTATAAAAAAAATTGCAAAAGCAGGAACAGCCATGAGCACGCCATGCACTTTTCAGCAGGCAGCGGCCACACCATTTGATACGCTAACCAACAGTGCAAACCAGCTGGAGATGCTGGGATTACATTGCCTGCATGCCAACCGTTTTACAGGCAAGGGCATGGTTATTACGTTTGTAGATGGTGGATTTACGGCTGTTGATGAAGCATTGCCCTACAAACATATTTATGAGCAGAAGCGGGTGTTAGCCACCCGAAATTTTGTAACCCCCGGAAGAGATATTTATAAAATGGGTGGCGAAGGTGAGCATGGTTGCCGGGTTTTTTCTATTGCAGCCGGCTTATTGCCCAACCGTTTTTATGGGGCAGCCTATGATGCCTCTTTTATATTGGCAGTAACAGAAGATGCATTTAAAGAAAGCTCACTGGAGGAATTGAATTGGGCTGCAGCAGCGGAGTGGGCAGATAGCATTGGCACCGATATTATCAACTCATCGGTTGGTTATTTTACCGGATTTACTTCGGGCACCGGTTATACCTATGCCGATATGGATGGCAAAACCACCATTGTTACCCGTGCAGCGCAGGTGGCAGCATCAAAAGGAATTTTGGTGGTAAGCAGTGTGGGCAATGAGGGAACCAAAGACTGGAAATATTTGATTGCACCTGCAGATGGCGACAGTGTGCTGGCAGCCGGTGGGGTAGATGCATTGGGAGTATATGCACCTTTTAGCAGCCAAGGCCCTTCGGCTGATGGCCGAATAAAGCCCGATTTATGTGCAAGAGCAGATCAAACCATACAGATTGGTGCAGATGGCAGGGTAATTTGGGGTTGGGGTACTTCTTTTTCTGCGCCTTTGCTAAGTGGGTTGGCTGCCTGTTTGTGGCAGGCAGATACAAGCTTAACCAATATGCAGTTGTTTAAAATTTTAAAAGAGTCGGCCACCAGGTATGCAAACCCCGATACGTTTTACGGTTATGGCATACCCTCTGCTACTGCTGCCTATAAAGCCATCACAGGAAAAAATTTGCTGCAAACCACGGTAAAACCCGGTGATATAAAGGTAATGCCCAACCCGGTAAGGGGAGGCAAACTAACCCTTGGCATTGATGAAGGGGTAGCGGTATTGCCCAACCTGCAGTTGCTGTTGTATGATAGCCGCGGCAGAAAAGTAGCCGAAGAGCAGGTTGTATTGCAACCGCGGTTGTGGTTATATGAAATAAACCTGCAACCACTTTTTCATATGCAGGGTATTTATTATTTGCATATACAAAATCCGGCTGATGGGAGCCTGCTGCACAAACAAAAAATATTGATTTCAGAAAGCTTTTAAGGCTAAGAAATAAAAAACACTATATTTGCATCCCATTGGTCTCGTGGCCGAGAGGCTAGGCAAGGCTCTGCAAAAGCTTCTACAGCAGTTCGAATCTGCTCGAGACCTCAGGTAAAAGACCTCCGCATGCGGGGGTCTTTATTGTTTAGTTCCATTGCGGATCTTCCGGAGAATTGGCCATGTAGGCATAATCCTGGTTGAGGTTTTTAACCACCTTGGCCCACATTTGTTCAGGGTTGGCATTAAACATTAAAGAGGCCGGGGCATTGCCCAGCCACCAGGCTTTTTCTTCTATTTCTTCTTCCAGTTGCCCGGGTGCCCAGCCGGAGTATCCCACAAAAAATTTAAACTCCTCAGGTTTTACTACTTTCTGGTTTAGTAGGTCGTTTACGAGCTCAATATTGCCACCCCAGAAAATGCCATCTTTTATGGGTTGTGCACCCTCAATTAAATCGCCCACGGTATGTATAAAGTGCAGCGTATTGGGCTCCACCGGTCCGCCATAATACAAAGGAAAATCATGATCGAGCAAACCCGGCACCACCTCATTGCTTTTGATGGTGAGCAGGCGGTTTAAAACAAAACCAACGGAGCCATCTTCATTGTGTTCCCCCAACAGCACCACTGCACGCCTAAATTGTGCATCGTTTAGGAAAGGTTCACTTATAAGAATGGAGCCTTTTTGAGGAGGCCCGAAAGAGGGCTGAACATTTTTTACTTGCATATCAGTTGCTGCTTCTCGGGTTAACAATTATTTCACTTACTTCACTGAATTGATTGTAGGGTTTTCTTACAAGCAAAATAGCCGGAACAATCATTGAGATATTCACCAAACATCCACAGATAAAAAGAGTTTAATAATTTTACCTTTGTTTATATGAAAGAGCTATCAAAGTCTATTGCCGATTTGCGGGTTGATTACAGCCTGAAAAAATTTGATGAGTCTGATTTGATTAAAAATCCGATGGAGCAGTTTGAAGTGTGGCTGGATGAAGCGATACAAGCCAATGTAAATGAGCCCAATGCCATGACATTGGCAACGGTGAAGGCAGATGGAGCCCCATCGGCAAGGGTGGTATTGTTAAAAGGCATATCAGAAAACGGTTTTGTTTTTTTTACCAACTATGAAAGCAGGAAGGGTCAGGAAATACTTCAAAACTCCAAGGTATGCCTGGTATTTTGCTGGCTTGAGTTGCAAAGGCAGGTAAGGATTGAAGGAGAGGCGATTAAAATATCAGCCGAAGAGTCGGATAATTATTTTAAAACGAGGCCTTTAGGATCGCAAATAGGGGCCCATGCCTCACCACAAAGCAAGCAGGTTGAATCACGGGAGGAGTTGGAGCGCATGTATGCATCATTTGAAGAATTGTTTACGAAACAGCCCATCATCAGGCCGGAGCATTGGGGAGGCTTTAGGGTTAAGCCTCAGCAAATTGAGTTTTGGCAGGGCAGGCAAAACAGGCTGCACGACAGGTTTCTGTTTACCAAAGAAGAAAATAGCTGGGCATTTTGCCGATTGGCCCCATAAAACGACCTATAAATGACCATTTTTTGTGTATTTTAAGGCATAAAGGTATGTATGTCCTTAAAATAAACATATTTTTGCAGCGTTCTATACTGCGACTGCATTAACACACACTATGCAAAACATTGTACTTGTTTTTTTAACCAGCTTGTTAGTTGTTATTTTCGGGATACCTTCCATTATAACGGTGGCTAAATTTAAGGGCCTCTATGATAAACCGGAAGCCCGCAAGCTGCATACACATAAAATTCCTCGACTTGGAGGACTTGCCATCATAGCAGGTTTTTCTATAGCAGCCAGTTTATGGGGTATTCCGGATGGCATGCCAAGGCTCCAATACCTGCAGGCGGCATTAATAATTCTGTTTTTCTCCGGTTTAAAAGATGATGTTATCATACTCTCACCTGCTAAAAAGCTCATGAGTCAGGTAGTGGCTGCCTTAATCACCATTGTGGGTGAGGATATCCGCATTAGCAGCCTTTATGGATTATTTGGCATAGATATCATCCCGATTTGGGCTTCTTATGCGCTTACCTTTTTTACCATTATTGTGGTTACCAATGCATTTAATCTGATAGATGGGGTGGATGGACTTGCAGGCGGGTTGGGTTTTATAATTGCCACCACCCTGGGTTTGTGGTTTAATTTTATTGATCAAACGGGCTGGGCCATTCTTTCATTTGGTTTGGCAGGCGCCTTGCTTGGATTTTTGGTGTTTAACTTTAATCCGGCAAAAATTTTTATGGGAGACGCAGGCTCGCTAACCACCGGATTTTTGTTGGCTGTGTTTACCATTAAGTTTATTGAGTTTAATAGCCCAACGGCTCAAAATCTATACAAGATTGCATCGGCCCCTGCTATAGCAGTGGCAATTTTAATTGTTCCCCTATTTGATACCTTACGTGTGTTTATTCTGAGGGTAATGAAGAAAAAATCTCCTTTTGAGGCCGATAAAAATCACCTGCACCATTTTTTGCTGCGCATGGGCCTTGGGCATAAAGAGGTTGCACTGGTTATGTATATTGTAAATATTGCTTTTGTTCTGGTGGCGTTTATGATGAAAAATAATTCAACCGCCATGTTGTTGCTCATTATAGGCACACTGGCTGTTATCCTTGCCCAGATTCCGGTATACGTGCTCAATCATAAAATTGCGGAAATTGAGGCCGAGAACAATGAAATTATTGCCAAGGAATTGGGAGAGCAGGTTCAAATTAACTCTGATCTTAAGAATTAAGCTGTTTTAAAAAGCGCGCCAGTTGTTCAAATGCTTTTGCGCGGTGGCTTATTTTATTTTTTTGTTCAAGCGTCATTTGCGCAAGTGTTATATCATACCCATCCGGCATAAAAACAGGATCATATCCAAACCCATTATCACCTAAAGTTTCATGAATGATTTTGCCCTCCAGCACACCGGTAAAATAATAGGCAACACCATCCAGCATCAGGCAAATAACGGTTTCAAAACGTGCTTTTCTGTTTGGTTTGCCGGCCATGTTTTTGAGCAGTAAAGCAATATTATCTGCATCATTTTTTTGTTCACCTGCATAACGTGCGCTGTGCACGCCCGGTTCTCCGTTCAGTGCATCAACAATAAGTCCGGTATCATCGGCAAAGCAATTGTAATGATAGGTTAAATAGATGTGCCTGGCTTTTAATGTAGCATTTTCTTTTAAGGTAAGGCCGCTTTCTTCTATATCATCATTGCACTTAATATCTGATAATGAAAGTACCTCAAAGGGTTCGCCAACCAGTGCATTAATCTCTTTGGCCTTGTTCAGATTTTGGGTTGCAAAAATAAGTCTCATGGCAATTCAAACAGGTTCTTAATGCTGGCCCAAAGTTTGGTTTTTAAATCCCTTTCATCATGAAAAGCAGCTGCAGCATGCACCAGCAAATAACGGTAGCCTTCCTGTTGTTGCACCGTGTATAGAGGCTTTGCCAGGCCGGCTGTTTCTGCATAGGCATCGCAGCCCCAGAAAATTATTTTTTCAGGATGAAGTGACTGAAGTATGGTTTGCCAGTCAGGCGTATTGTTTTCAAATAAGTTAAGCAGCACAACATCTGTTAAAGGTAGTTTTAATCCGTTTGTAATGAGTGTATGAATCATCTTTTCATCGGCACCGCTCCAGTTCTGCGGCTGATGGTAAACAAAGAGCAATCTTTTTTGCGCACTTCCGCTAAATCGGAGCGTATTCTCAATTTTTTTATTTTCTTTGACGGGTGTAAATAAAGGCTCGTCAACCAAATAAATGCGTTGAAAAAGGTCTAGTGTTTGCAAATCAAAATCGCTCATATAATATATGGAAAATACAACGGCAATTTCTATAAAAATTTCTAAAACTCCGCATTCGCGTATTGCAGAATGTGATTTTGATAATATTCAATTCGGCACCATATTTTCTGATCATATGTTTAGGTGTGATTATGAAAACGGTGAATGGCAGCAGCCAAAGATTTTACCTTACGGTCCCATTACCTTGGCTCCTTCTTTATCGGCATTGCATTATGGCCAGGCTATCTTTGAAGGAATGAAGGCCTTTAAAAATCAGGTGAACCAGCCTCAGCTGTTCAGGCCGCTTGATAACTGGAAACGATTAAATGTTTCGGCTAAGCGCATGGCCATGCCGGAGGTTCCGGAAGAAATATTTATGCAAGGTTTGAAAGCATTGATAGATATTGACCGCAACTGGATTCCTACCAAGGAAGGAAGTGCCTTGTATATTCGTCCGTTTTTATTTGCCACCGATGATTTTGTGGGTGTGCGTCCGTCAAGAAATTTCAGCTTTATAATTTTTACCTGCCCGGTAAACAGCTACTACCCAAAACCTATTAAAGTACTTATTGAAGAAGGATATGTGCGTGCATCAAAAGGTGGTGTTGGTTTTGCAAAAGCTGCCGGAAACTATGGAGCTTCTATGCTGCCAACGCTGGAGGCGCAGCAAAAAGGTTTTGACCAGATTATATGGACCGATGGATTGTCCCACGCGTTTGTTGAGGAATCCGGCACTACCAATTTGTTTTTTGTTATCAATGGAAAAGTGCTTACGCCCAACCTGCATGATACCATTTTAAATGGCATTACCAGAGACTCTTGCATCAAGGTACTTGAGCACAATGGCATTGCAGTAGAGCAAAGACAAATTGCTGTTGCTGAAATTATAGAGGCTGCCGAAAAAGGTTTGCTGGAGGATGCCTTTGGCACCGGCACGGCAGCATTAATTGCCAAGATTGATGCAATTAGTTTCAGGGATAAAACCTACCAATTGCCTCCGGCTGAGGGAAGAAAAATATCCAATTTACTGTACCGCCAACTGGAAGATATTCGCACATCTGCTGCAGAAGATCCTTTTGGTTGGGTAGTAACAATTTAAACGGGCTGCAAACGCAAAGGTGCAGTTGTAAAAATTCTGCATGTGTGCTTAACATATAAATTTGCCTTATGCCAAAAAATAAAAATGCAACCATCCGCTATCGCATCATTGATAATGCATTGCGCAACAGGCAGAAGAAATATCCTACCAAAAAAGACTTGATAGAAGCCTGCAGCGGACTGGGAACAGTATCTGAGCGCACCATTGATAAGGATTTGTATGATATGAAGTATGATGAGGAGCTGGGATATTTTGCACCTATTGAATACAACAGAAAATTTAACGGTTATTATTATACAGATGCAGATTTCTCTATCAATAAAATTCCGCTGAAGCAGGAAGACCTGTATGCGCTTGAATTTGCATGCGGTTTATTGAGGCAATTTGAGGGCATTGGGCCGGTTAGGCAGTTTATGCAATCGGTTAGTAAAATTGAAGACTTTATTAGTATGAAACGCATTGCCGGTGAGACACTAGATGATGTGATACAAACAGAAAAAAGCCTGAGTGCAAAGGGCAATGAATACCTGGGTACCTTACTGAAAGCAATTAAAGAACGTGATGAGCTGATTGTGCATTATCAGCGTTTTGGTGAAACAGCCCCCAAACATTATACCTACCATCCGTATGTGTTAAAGGAGTATAGGAACCGATGGTATGTTACCGGAAAAGATATCGGCAAAAAGCGAATGATTACGCTGGCACTGGAGCGCATAAAAGAGATACTGCCAACAGGAAAAAGCTTTGAGCCCGATACAAATTTTGAAGCGCGGAAATTCTTTAAGCACTCATTTGGTATATCAGTAATTGATGACTTTAAGCCTGAAAAGATTAAGCTCAGGTTTGAGCCGGGCGAAGCACCTTATATAAAATCGCAGCCATTGCATGAAACGCAACAAATCATAGAAGATTCGGCAACTGCTTTTATCATAGAGTTGGAGGTAATACCAAGTTATGAACTTAAATCACAAATCTTAAGTTATGGCGATAAGGTTCATATTCTTGCACCGGCAACTTTGCAAAAGGAGCATGTTGCTACGTTAACAAACGCTTTAAATAAGTATCGTAAGCATTAAAACTTCTGCTGAAGTTTTGATGCAGGCTAAATCTTTTTAAAACGCACACGGTGTGGCATGGTATCGCCCAGGCGTTGCTTTTTATTCTCTTCGTAATCGGTATAGTTGCCTTCAAAAAAGTACACCTGAGAGTTGCCTTCAAAAGCCAGTATATGCGTAGCAATTCTATCAATAAACCACCTGTCGTGTGAAATCACCACCACACAACCTGCAAAATTTTCAATGGCTTCTTCCAGTGCCCTCAGGGTGTTTACGTCAATATCATTGGTTGGCTCATCAAGCAACAACACATTGCCACCTTCTTTTAAGGTCATGGCCAGGTGCACACGGTTTCTTTCTCCGCCTGATAGCACACCTACTTTTTTACTTTGATCGGTGCCGCTGAAATTAAATTTAGAAATATACGCACGTGCATTGATCTGCTTGCCTCCAACAACCATTGTTTCTGTGCCACCGCTTATTACTTCAAACACACTTTTATCGGGCAGTAAGTCTTTGTGGCTTTGGTCAACATAAGCTATCTTAACAGTATCCCCCACTTTAAATGTTCCGTTGTCGGGTTTCTCAAGCCCCATAATCATTTTAAACAAAGTGGTTTTACCCACGCCATTGGGTCCGATGATACCAACAATTCCGCCTTTGGGAAGCGCAAACGAGAGGTTTTCATACAACAATTTATTGCCATAGGCCTTGCTCACATGATCTGCTTCTATGACAACATCACCCAAACGTGGCCCCGGTGGTATGTATAATTCCAGTTGTTGTTCTTTTTCTTTTTGTTCCTCACTCAACATGCGGTCATATGCATTTAAACGTGCTTTTTGTTTAGCCTGTCTGCCTTTCGGGCCTTGCCTTACCCAGTCTAATTCTCGTTCAAGTGCTTTTGCTCTTTTGCTTTCTGCTTTCTCTTCAGCAGCCAGTCGTTTAGCTTTTTGATCCAGCCAGCTGCTGTAGTTGCCTTTCCACGGAATACCTTCACCTCTGTCAAGCTCAAGAATCCAGCCTGCAACATTATCCAGGAAATAACGATCGTGGGTTACGGCAATTACTGTTCCCGGAAACTGATGCAGGAATTGTTCCAGCCAATCAACTGATTCGGCATCGAGGTGGTTGGTAGGTTCATCAAGCAATAAAATATCGGGGTTGCTCAGCAACAACCTGCATAAGGCCACGCGTCTGCGTTCACCTCCGGAGAGCACACTCACAGGGGTATCCGGTTCAGGGCAACGCAGGGCATCCATTGCTTTTTCTAATTTATTATCCAGTTCCCATGCATCGTTCTGCTCAAGCAGTTCCATTACCACTGCTTGCCTATCAAGCACTTTCATCATTTCATCAGCATCCAGATTCGGATCGGCCAATTTGTTATTAATTTCTTCAAACTCCTGCAGCATTTGTGTGATATGCGCTACACCTTCTTCTACAGATTGCCTCACTGTTTTATTTTCGTCAAGCTGTGGTTCCTGCTCCAAAAAACCAATCTTATATTCTTTGTCAAAAACTACCTCGCCCTGAAAGTTTTTATCTACACCTGCAATAATGCGCAGCAAGCTGGATTTACCTGAACCGTTTAGTCCAAGCACACCTATTTTGGCACCATAAAAAAAGGAGAGGTAAATATTTTTTAGAACCTGTTTGTTTGGCGGATAGGTTTTGCTAACCCCGGCCATTGAGAAGATGATTTTATTGTCTGTCATGGTTTGAAATTACCCTTATTCGGGCGAATTTAATCTAAATTCAGTTTTTCCTGTTTTTTCTCAGCAAATAATCGGTGCAGGACTTTTAAATTCGAATAAAATCACACAACTATGAAAAAAGAACTTTGCCAGATATCGGGGAAACTGATGGGTAAAAATCAGTTATTGCCTGCACTTGCCGTAAGTGATAGTTTGGTTTCATTCATTACCTCTCAGGGGTTTGAGTGGAACAAGGAAGGTTATATCTCTGTAAGTGAACTAAACAAGTTTGTAAAGCAAAAGCTGGAACAAATGGTTGAGGAGAATAAGGGGAAGCTGGATGTTCTGGAGAAGGATGTGTTGGAGAGTTTTTCTGATTATGATATCATGGCTGAAGATGTAGATACCGACTATGATAAAAAGCTAACAGCAGCTGATCGCGTTTCTGATATGATTGCTGACTTTGGCGGATCATGGGCTTTTATACTTATTTTCTTTTCGGTTATCGCCTGCTGGATAGGCCTCAACGTATTTTTACCCCAGCGCGTAGATCCGTATCCATTTATTTTGCTTAATCTTATTTTGTCGTGTCTTGCTGCGGTTCAGGCTCCCATTATTATGATGAGCCAGAAGAGACAAGAGGCCAGAGACAGGCTGCGTTCAAAAAATGACTATAAAGTTAATTTAAAAGCAGAGTTAGAAATTAGGCAACTGCATGAAAAGATAGATCACCTTACCCGCCTGTACATGAAAAAATAAAAAAGCCGGACAAGCCGGCTTTCACATTAGTTATACTTTTTTATACAGCAAATTCAGAAGAGATGCCGGTTCTTCTTGGTTTAACACACATAACCGGAATGCGCTCAGACTTGTTTACGATTTGTTGTGCTTCTGTTCCCATCAGGTATTCACCCAAACCTAAATCTTCCTGGTGTGTCATCACCAGAATAAGATCAGCATTGATTGCCTCTGCATATTTTAATGTTTCTTCAGCAAAGCTTGCATCCAGATTGTTTAAAATATGGCGTGTAAATTTAACACCCTTATCCTCCAGCATATTTTCAACCTGACGCAGGGCAGCGGTTAGTCTGGTATTCCCTTGTTCATCATCGGTGTGATACGTTAAAATACGGATGGTTGATTGGTATGCTTTCCCTAAATGAATAGCCCATGATATTTTTTGGCGCGATTCCATGGTTAGATCAAGCGGGAATACAATATTTTTATAAGAGTTAGCTGTTTGAGCCGACTTTACAACCACCACCGGAACGTTTGTTTGCATGATTACCCTGGATGCATTGCTGCCAATAATTTTCTCCATACCTGAGGCACCATTTGAGCCCATGATAATGCTATCACATTTTAGTGCATCGGCTGCTTCGGCAATCATTTTATACACTTTTCCTTCACGCACATGTGTGCTTGCGTTTACCCCGTGTACTTTTTTAATATCCTGCGCCAGTTCATTTAAATTAGACAAAGCTTCTTTTTCTATCTTTTCCTTTTCATCACTTTTACCAAAGGATAGCAATCCTCTGAATAATCCATCTTCCATAATATGAAGCAGTGCCAGTTGGTTATTAAAATGTTTGGCAACTTCAACTGCATGGTAAAGTGCATGGCGGGAAATATCTGAGAAATCAACAGGTACCAGAATGGTGTTTTTAGCAGAATCCATATTTATTTTGGTTTAAAAAGTGACTGCAAAGATAATGTGCTGCATTATATTGCAACCTGATTTATATCACTTTATGGCACGAAATATTGAAGAATCAGAACTCATACTAAATGCAGATGGCTCGGTTTATCACCTGCACCTTAAGCCGGAGGATTTAGGAGAACTGGTTATCTTGGTAGGCGATCCGGATCGGGTTGAACAGGTCTCTGTTCACTTTGACAGTATTGATACAAAGAAGCAAAAGCGGGAGTTTATTACCCATACCGGAAGGATAGGTAATAAGCGGCTTTCAGTTATTTCAACAGGTATTGGCACAGATAATATTGATATTGTTTTGAATGAATTGGATACGCTGGTGAATATTGATTTAGAAAACCGAATTGTCAAAGCCAATCAAGTTTCATTACCTATTATTCGTATAGGCACTTCCGGCTCACTGCAACCCGATATTAAGGTGGATGATATTCTGTTATCTTCCTACGGGCTGGGTTTAGACTCACTGATGTTGTATTATGAATATGAAAGTGATTTGCAAACATCAAACATGCTGAACGAGATTTCTAGCCAATTAAACCTTGCGAATATCAGACCTTATTTGTTTAAAGCTCCGGGTAGGTTATCTGATTTTTTTAATGATGAAGTGAAACATGGCATAACAGCAACGTGTTGCGGTTTTTATGGTCCACAGGGTAGGGTGCTTAGGTCTGGTGCCAGATTTAATGATTTGATTGCCCGCTTGAATCAGTTAAAGGCCGGTGCCACGCGAATAACCAATTTTGAAATGGAAACAGCTGCTATTTATGGTATGGCAAGCATCTTAGGGCATCGTGCACTTTCTGTTAATGCCATTTTAGCCAATAGGATTGAGCACCGTTTTTCGTCAAATGGTTTAGCTACGATTGATAAAGCCATTAAAATGGTTTTGGATAAAGCAGAGCAGATTAGCTAAGTAAATTTGATGGTTTGATAAAGCCACAAACTTTTTTATCAATCGGGAAAGTGAGCATAGACTCGTGCAGTTGATGCAAGTCAACCCAGAAAAAGCGTAGTTTCTCTGTTCTGCCATTTACTACTATTTCGTGCGCATCTTCCCGGATATCAATCTGGCCTTTTGCATTTACTGCATAGTAAACAGAAATAAGTTGATCGCCCGGTTTAAATGCACTTTGCTGAAAAAAGTCGGTAGTATAAACATGATGCGCTATTTCAACCTCAAGACCTGTTTCTTCCATAAACTCACGTATCAGGGCATCATGCAAACCTTCGCCAAACTCAAGTCCGCCACCCGGAAATTTTACGAACTCCATATTACCTGCCTGCTCGTGCACCAGCAGAATCCGGTTTTGGTGTTTCAGAATGCCATATACCCTAATACTAAACCGGTTTATCTGCACAATTAATTATCATTTAAGATATGTGTTATACCGAAATTAATACCTGCAAAGTAAGGTCTTACGGACATGTTTGATTGGCTAACGGAAAAGGGATATATGCCAAAAAGCGGCTGAATAAACAGGCTTATTTTTTTCTCATATCGGTACTCAGCCTTCAAACCAACCATCATATTAAGTGTAAAAGTTGCTCCGTCATATCCGGTAGAGTCAATATCAAAAGTATGGTTATTGTCTATGGAAAAATATTTAAGGTTAGCTGTCATTTTATGGTTTAGAAGGAAGTTTAATCCCACTCCGCCTGTTGCATGGAAGATCCATTTGTAATCGGAAGTTTGTTTGATTAAATAATTGAACATAACGGGAATTTGCAAATACTGATACCGATAGTTATAGGCAATACTTTTTCTGTTATCTGTTAGGTCCTCAATAATACCTCTTCCAATTCCCGGGTGAATTTTATCGCTAAATTTCGGATTGTCTTGAATGCGCTGGAAGCCCACATCAGCATATCCAATTCCCGCCTGCAGGCTCCATTTGGCATTAAGCAGATAATTAAACCATGCATGAAATCCGTAGGAGATTCGGTATGACTCATCCCTGCCAAACGAATCTGCTATCTGAGTATATGTTTTGTTGCCAAATCCCGGAGCTGCTCTTGTTATATCTGATCCGGTGAAAGCACCGCATAGCATAGGCGCAACACTTATACCTGCACTCATTTTAATACGCGATTGTGCATGAGAAAAGAAGCCCAAACAAATTGTTATAAAGGTGAGGAGATAAGATTTCATCTGCAGTTAATTACAGACACAATTAAATAAATAAAAGTAAAAACTGCTAACTCTTTTTATTGATGTTGAGACGCAGAGAAATGATATTGCTATAGGGAAGCGAACTTACACCACCTACATTAGAAAGGGCATAATCAATGGCAAGGTTGCTTATTTGCAAACCCACACCCAGGGTTGGTGTGTAATTATATTTACTGGTGCCATCAAAGTCTTTCTCTTTCTGTATATTCATGATTCCGCTTCTGAGGAAAATAATGTTTTTGTATCCAAGTTCCATCCCCATGCGAGGATCTATATTAATGATGCGATTAGAGACCAGCACATTTCTCTGACCATCAAAAGTAATATCGGCATTAATTTCCGGTTCAAAACTGAGTTTGTTGAAAAAATTGAATCTTCTGGAAATACCCATTATGGTGCGAGGTACTGTTATTTCAAGTGTATTTGCTGGAAGTTTGTTATTGGTTTGGAGCAAAACTTGTTTCTGGCTTTGCGAAAAACTGTACTCCCAAACATTGAATGTAGAAGTAACATCGCGAAAGCAAATACCCATTTTCCAGTTACGATATTTGTATTGGGCACCGGCATCAAATCCAAAACCCCAGGCACCGGCAAATTCGCCCACAATGCGTCTGATGATTTTAACATTTGCACCAACATTCAGACCTTCTATGCCAAAATTTCTGGCATAGGAGCCCATGAATGCATAATCTACCGCAGAAAAACTTTGTATACGGGAATAATCAATCTGCCCATTTTGAAAAAGGTCCAATGTATTGGGTATATCATCTACACCCACTCTGATAACGGTTAAAGCGGCAACACTTTTATCATTTAACCTATAAGCAAAAGTTCCGTAATCATGTTTAACAATGCCGGCAAATTGCTCATTATGCATCACGGCTAATTGTGCCTGATCTTTTATATGTAGCAATCCCGCAGGATTCCAGTATGCAGCAGTTGCATCATTTACTCCGGCAACTACAGCACTACCCATTCCTGCAGCCCTGGCACCTACACCCAATGACAAGAACTCATTGCTGTATTTAAGTGCCTGGCTATTTGCCGCAAAAGGCAACATGCCGATAAACCACAAAAGAATTAATACTATTCTCATTACGTAAAAATCTGTCTGAGGCTGTTCACCTGTTTTTCCGCGTCTGCAAAATAATCATTTTCCAGTTTCAACAAAGCGGCAAGGAGTTTGTTTCCGTCAGTTTCATCCATTGCCGGTAGTCCTACCCTCATCATAATTCTGTTTAACGAGTAAATGAACTTATTATTATTTGTATAGTAATAAATATACTGCACACCAGTAAAATGCCTGTAAAACTGGAAAAATGCTTCAGAATCTGACATACCATAGTGAAGCAGGAATTGTTTTAGTTCGCTTGGCTCAACCAATAATAAAGATTCATAAAATGCATCAACTTTCTCAGGGTAGCAATTAACCAGCATCCGGTCAAGCATCAGTTCAAACGCAATATGCGCAATAAACCATTTTCGCTGTACCTGTTCGCTAAGTCCTGCCTCATTAACTGCCCGGGTAAAAATGTAAACGTGCGAGGTGAAGAATTCAGAAGCATGAAATTTTTTGTCAGCAGCATAGTGTTTCACAGTTCCGGAATAGAGTTGTGTTTGTGTATCAGCGCTTGGGTGTGGCAGTGGAGGGTGATGAAAATGTTTAATCCATCGCTTGCATACATCCGGAAGTAGCAAGCCTGTATTGTGATAATGATTTCCCGGAATATGGTCAATAAAATAATGAGATAAGTAGTTCAAAGTGTAAAATCCCGATTAGTGATTTCTACCTATTCTTATTCTTGATTAATCCGTTCTTGTTGTATTTAGCTTTATAATGATGTTGGGGGTCGCTGAAGTTTGAGCATTTTTTTGCTTTGCATCCCAACATTCCTATTAGCAAAACCAATATGAATAAAGTTGTTATTCTGGATATCATAATTCAAATGACGTACATAAAATAATATTAAACAAACAACCTCAACAAAAAAGTCCTGCCGATGAGACAGGACTTTTAAGTTAGATTCGGAAAGCTGATTACTTTTTCTTAGCAGCTTTCTTAGCAGTTTTCTTAGCAGCTTTTTTAGGAGCAGCTTTCTTAGCAGCTTTCTTAGCAGCTTTTTTAGGAGCAGCTTTCTTAGCGGCTTTCTTAGCAGCTTTCTTAGGAGCAGCTTTCTTAGCAGCTGACTTAGTAGGAGCTGCTTTTTTGGTTGATTTTTTAGTTGCCATGTTTTATAACATTTGATTGATTACGAAAACAAAGTTATGCATGTGAATAAAAATATCAAATACTTCCTCACTATCAAGCCGAAAAAGTATGCATAAAAATATGTTGATAACTGTGGTTAACACGTGTGAAGTATTGATTTTACTGATATCTTCATGATTCATCTATCAACAAAAAAAAATAAAAAAAAATTTACTGTTATTCAGTTTGTTACGTAAAAAACAGAGTTGCACTAAAAAAATATTATAAAAATAAATTATCTGAATCGCTGAAGATAGCTGATTTTACTGTTGTTTACACATATAATGTATTTTTTATGACTTTACTTTGGTAATTGATTACCCCATCAATCATCAAACTTTAATCAAGTTGGTTTTAATAAATCGAAACCTATAAAATCAGTATAATTTTTTGTACAGCATATTTTATCCAATCAAATTTGTTGTTATGCTTTTTTACCAATTCCTTTGAAACAGATTATGCAAATACATTCATGATTGCACAACAATTAAATGCTGCCATCATTACCATAGGTGATGAAATATTGATAGGACAAATTACAGATACCAACTCTGCTTGGTTAGGCCAGGAGCTTGGTAATGCAGGCATCAGGGTTAATTACAGAATATCTGTTGGCGATAATCAGTCACATATCATTCATGCATTAAATGAAGCAGCACAGTTTGCAGATATTATCATAACAACGGGAGGATTGGGTCCAACAAAAGATGATGTTACTAAACATACCTTCTGTGAATACTTTCATACAACACTTGTAGAAAACGAAGCGGTAAAGAATTGGGTAACCAAAATATTCAGGTTACGAAAGTTGCCTATTATTGAAAGCAATTTACAACAGGCTATGGTGCCGCAAAATTGTAAAGTACTGTTTAATCGCAGCGGAACTGCACCTGGCATGTGGTTTAATCATTCGGGTAAAGTTTACATTAGCATGCCTGGCGTTCCTTTTGAAATGAAAACTATTTTTACCGAGGAGGCATTACCTTTAATTAAGCAATCATTTACGTTACCATTTATTTTACATCGCACCATTCAAACCGCATCCATAGGCGAATCTTTTCTTGCAAAGAAAATAGCTGATTGGGAAAATAACCTACCACCTTTTATTCAGCTTGCATATTTACCATCTATTGGTCAGGTTCGTTTAAGGCTTAGTGGTTATGGGATCAAACAACAGGAAGTGGAGGAGGAGATGAACAAACAGATTCAATCTCTTTATGAAATTGCAGGTGAGTTTATTTTTGGTGAAGAAACCGATACGCTTCAGCAGGTAGTAGGAAAACAATTGCTGGATAAAAAACAATCATTGGCAACTGCCGAAAGTTGCACAGGAGGTTATCTTGCTCACCTGATTACTTCTGTTCCCGGAAGTTCAGCTTATTATAATGGCAGCATTATTAGTTATGCCAATGAGGTAAAAATAAATGAACTGGGCGTTTCAGCAGACATCCTTGCAACAGATGGAGCAGTGAGTGAAGGATGTGTTAAGCAAATGGCAGAATTGGTAAAAATGAAATTACATACAGATTATGCAATTGCCACAAGCGGAATTGCCGGACCTTCCGGAGGAACAGACCAAAAGCCGGTTGGAACAGTATGGATTGCAGTAAGTGGTCCGAAACAAACCATTGCCTCACAATTTAATATGGGCGATAGCAGGGAAAGAACCATTCATCGAACCGCTTTGCAAGGTCTGTTTATGCTGCGCCAGATGATATTAGCTGATGACAAGCCGCTTAAATAATTTTGCCTGTGCCACTTAAATATTGGCATAAGTCACCCAAAAAATTAAATTTGCCCCACTACTGCATATTATATATATGTGGTTATGCATATCAAAATAAGAACTTATGGCAGAATTTCAACTGGTAATGCCCAAAATGGGTGAGAGCATAGCAGAAGCAACCATTATACGCTGGGTTAAAAACGAAGGTGATACCATAGCAGCTGATGAAACCGTTTTAGAAATTGCAACCGATAAGGTTGACAGTGAAGTACCCAGCCCGAAAGGTGGGGTTTTGAAAAAACTTTTGTTCAAAGAAAATGATGTTGTAGCCGTAGGTGCAGTAATTGCTATTATCGAAACAGAAGCTTCTGCTGCAGCCACACCGGCAACCTCAACTGCTCCATCCGCTCCTGCCAAGGTTGAAACACCGGTAGTACAAGTAGAAAAAACAATTACTGCTGCTGAGCAACTGGCTAAACCGGCTCTAACCGGTGGTTCTCGTTTTTATTCTCCGCTGGTACTAAATATTGCTAAGGAAGAAAACATCAGCATGGCTGAGTTGGAAACCATTGCAGGAACAGGAAACGAAGGCCGTGTTACCAAGCGCGATATCCTTGCACACGTACAAAATAAAGGTGTTGCAGTGCCTACTGCTAAATCTACGGCAACGGATCATAAAGCATCGGTAAGTGCACCGGTTAGTATACCGCAGCCACCCAAGGTTTCATTGTCTGGTGGAGATGAAATTATTGAAATGGACCGCATGCGTAAACTTATTTCCGACCATATGGTGATGAGCAAGCATACCTCTCCGCATGTTACTTCGTTTGTAGAAGCTGATGTAACAAATATGGTTCTGTGGAGAGACAAGGCCAAGAAAGTTTACGAGAAGCGCGAAGGAGAGAAAATTACGTTTACTCCAATGTTTATAGAATGCGTAGTAAGAGCCATCAAAGATTTTCCGATGATTAATGTATCGGTTGATGGTTACAATATTATTAAAAGAAAAGCCATTAATGTAGGCATGGCTGCTGCGCTTCCTTCAGGCAACTTAATAGTGCCGGTAATTAAAAATGCCGACATGATGAACCTTGTTGGATTAACTAAAATGGTAAATGATCTTGCTGCTCGTGCAAGAAATAATAAACTGGCTCCTGAAGAAATTTCCGGAGGCACCTTTACTTTAACCAATGTGGGTGGCTTTGGCAATGTAATGGGAACACCTATTATCAACCAGCCGCAGGTAGCCATTATGGCAACAGGTTCTATTAAGAAAAAACCGGCAGTTATTGAAACAGAAATGGGTGATGTGATTGCCATACGCCATATGATGTTCTTATCACTCAGCTATGATCACCGGGTGGTAGATGGATCTTTGGGCGGCTCATTCCTCAGACGTGTAGGCGACTATATGGAGCAGTGGGATGTGAACAGGGATATTTAACAAAACCCATAATTTTTTAAATCCGGTAATAGGTTACCGTTAACCCATTCTGCTTCGCTTAATTAAAAAAGGCAGCAGTACCTGACTAAAGTCGTTTCCTACATGTGCTTGAATAAAATCAATTTTAAATTGCGCACATTTTAGTTTCAGCTTATGCCTGAACTGGGTCATTGCCTCAAGGTATTTTTCTTTTATCTGCGCAGGGAATAGCTTTAATTTTTCACCGGTTTCACTGTCAATAAACAGGTAAGGCCTGTTGCTAAAGTCAAAATCGGTTTCCAGTTTTTTATCCTCCACATCAAATACAATCACTTCGTGTTTATTATATTTGAGATGTTGTAAGGCAGCAAATAAATCTTCTTCGGCACCTGCACTCTGAAACATATCGCTGAAAATAACCACCAGCGATCGTTTATGCATAATTTCTGCCAATTGATGCAGCGCATGGGCAAGTTTGCTTTGTTTATTTCGTTTATCTGTACTTAGGGTTTCTTCCAGCTTGGTAAGTAGCATTTTTTGATGAGACATACTGAGCTTGCAACCCGAATGAAATTCAACACCGTCATTTATCAGACTTAAGCCACAGGCATCTCTTTGCTTTTTGAGCAGGTGCATCAGCGAAGCAGCGGCATAAACAGAGAATCTTAATTTGTTTACACCTTCCTGCGGAAAAAACATGGATCCTGAAGTATCAATAATTAACTGACAGCGAAGGTTTGTTTCCTCTTCATATCGTTTCACAAATAATTTATCTGTTCTGCCAAACAGCTTCCAGTCTATATGCCTGGTAGATTCACCTGTATTGTAAAGTCTATGCTCAGCAAACTCAACGGAAAAGCCATGAAAAGGACTCCTGTGTAGCCCGGTTAAAAACCCTTCTACAACCTGTTTGGCCAAAAACTCCAGATTTCCTGTTTGCAACAACTCTTTTTCTGTGATACTAACCGACATGCTTCAAATGTAAACTTCTATTTTTTAATAAACGAATTCACATAACCTTAACATGGCGGTGAGTTTTACGTAATATCCGACTAACACTTTCGTAATCATAAAAATGCAATATATGGCAGCGAAAGAATTAATTTCAACAGAGGATTTCTCACATTCTATAGGCTTAAAGAAGTTGAAGATGGCTTCGCTTGCACCGGCCCTAATGAAATTGCTTAAACTTAAAAAGGTAAATAAACTATACGAGAAAAATATTGAGCAGCATGGAGTTGATTTTGCAGAAGCTATTTTAAAGGAGCTGGGTGTGGCTTTTGAGTTTAATGATGACGAACTTAAAAATATACCGGCTAATGAGCCGTTTGTGGTAGTTAGTAATCATCCGTATGGCGGTATTGATGGTTTAATGATGATTGCCCTGCTTGCCCGTATCAGGCCAGATATAAAAATAATGGCAAACTACCTGCTTCAGCAGATTAAACCGCTTGAGCAGTATTTTGTATCGGTTGATCCTTTTGATAAAAAGAAGGGAAATGATGTGAATTTGCGTGGAATAAAGAAGTGTATGCAGCTATTGCACAACGGACACCCTGTGGTTATTTTCCCTGCAGGCGAGGTTTCTTCTTTAAAAGTAAATAACCTAAAAATAAGCGATAAGGTATGGAATCCTGTTGTAGGAAAACTTATTCTTAAATCCGGTGTGCGTGTGGTGCCGGTTTATTTCAGCGGGTATAATAGTTTGCTGTTTAATATACTTGGCTTGCTTCATCCTGCGTTGCGCACAGCCCGCCTGCCTTCTGAGTTGTTTAATAAGCGAAAAGAAAAGGTTGTTATAAGAATTGGAAAGCCGGTAGCTTTCAAAACAATTGATGCATTTAAGGACCCTAATGATTTGATGCGTTACCTCAGAGCAAAAACCTATGCATTGGGCTCCGGTTTGGATGTACATGATTTTTTTGGTAAGCGGATACTGCCAGTTTTAAGTAAGCCTGTTGCAATTATTGCTGAAACGCCACAAGAACTAATTATAAAGGAAATAGATGCCATCAAATCAAGGTCATTGTTATGCTCACACGAGCATTTTGAGGTATATATTTCCGGTGCTCGTTTTATTCCGCACACATTACGAGAGATCTCCCGTTTGCGAGAAATCACTTTTAGAAAAGTGGGTGAGGGCACCAACCGCAGTTGCGATGCAGATGAGTATGATTTACATTATAAACATTTATTTATTTGGGATAATCAGGCAAAACTCATAGTTGGGGCCTACCGCATAGGGGTGGGCGATGTATTATACAGGCGCTATAAAAAAGAGGGATTTTACCTGAATGAGCTATTTAAAATAAGCAGCGCTTTTACACCCATACTTAAAGAATCGCTGGAGTTAGGACGTTCATTTGTGAGGGAGGAGTACCAGAAGAAACCATTTAGCCTGATGCTGCTCTGGAAGGGCATCAATGAGTTTATTAAGCGTGAGGACAACCGCTTTCAATTCCTGATTGGCCCGGTTAGTATCAGTAACAGTTTTTCTTCATTAAGTAAAGATTTGTTGGTTGATTTTATTCAGCAGCATCACTTTGATCCGGAATTAGCCCGCATGATAAAACCACGCAAGCGTTTTAAATATCAGCACAAGGGAGAGGGGAAAGAACTGCGAAACAGCAAAGTAATAGATATAAAACTACTTGATCAGATGATATCAGAAATTGAAGTAAAGCATACCAAAGTGCCTGTATTGTTAAAAAAATATTTGAAGCAAAATGCCAAAATTATCGCATTTAATATAGATCCAAAGTTTAGTAATTCACTAGACGGATTTTTGGTAATGAAACTGAATGATATACCTAAAGATACCTTTGAAATGATTGGCTAACTACTACTTTTCTTTAAGCAGCAGTTCTGTTTTTAGTTTGGGAAATATTCTTCTTAGCAACTGATCATTGGCAGTTTTGTACGCATCAATACCCGCATTTTCCGGTGTGGTTTGAAAGCCTTTTATTTCTATCAATGCATCTTTAAAAACTTCGGCATCGTTTGCATTATCAACCAATGAAAGGTATAGGTTTAATGATGCCTGATGCATATTGCCCCAAATGATACCAAGAGATTTGGTATTGGCACTTAACTTAATGAGATAGTCTGCATCTTCCTTATTCCTAACAAAATTACACCCTGCACTATCTATTAGTAATTTTTTCAATACCGGTTCCACATAGTTCATCGGAAGGCTTGCCGATAAATTCTTTTCATCGGTTTCCATAAACATTTTAATGGGCTCAACATTTACACGAATACTGGTGCTGGGCACATCCAGTGAGAGTAAGATATTTCGTAACGACTGGCTCAGGCTGTCTACCATGATTGCCTTATTTAAATCGGTAGAGATGCGCACAAGCTGAACAGGATCTTTTGCCAAAATACGAGCAATAGAGAATGAGGCCATTCCCTGGTGGTCGGTTTCTGTTTGTGCACCATATTCCATTCGGCCCTGGTCATTGCTTAGTTTCATAGGCATAAACGGTACCGGAGGTTTTTCTGCGCCTGCATTGTTTAAATAGGCAAATACATCAAAAGGAGTTGATACAGGCTTGCCAACTTTCCCTTTAAGGCTGCTTACCTGACTTTGAAAGGTTACTTTATATAATTGAGATTGCATGCTGCTCAGAATTTCATTTACCAGATAAACCTGCTTGCCATTATGCACCGATTGTATGTCCTCATTTAAGAACTCTTGCAGGGCTGCCAGTGCTTTTACTTTAGATCTGAAAGCCTGCATATAATTATTGCGTATATCAAAAGATTCTGCCCGCTGAAAAAAATCTTCGGCTCTTTCTTTTGCAATCATGAGTCTTCTTCTTCTGGCAGCTGCAAATTCCTCTTTTGAAAGTCGGTAGTAAATCCAAAAGTTATCTGTATCCTCCCAGCTATCTACTACCTGAAAATTTTCTATGGTATTAAGAGCAGATATTTTAGACTCTGATTCAAATTGTTGCTTAAACTCAGAGTTGTTCTGGTATTGAGATAACACTGAATTACTAGCTACGGTTACCTTAATTTCAGCTATCAAATCATTCAATGCATTTTTCTTGGCTATTTGCTGAAAATCGATTGGGTTATTTTTTTTGGAAGCAATGCCCACACCCACATAATAGGCCATATTAACCGGGCGGTTAAAAACCCACTCGGGTTTGGTTTTTATATGCTTACGTGAGGTTCCGCACGACAGCATAACCAAACTGCATAAACATAATAGGGCAAGTTTTTTCATATATGTATTTAAAAAAACCACAGCCGCTGTGCAGCTGTGGTTTTTGAGAGGTAGCTGAGAGAATTAGTAGCCTCTTTCTTTAGCTAGTTTATCCATCTCGCTGTTAAAAATTTCCTCAAATTTTTTGCGATCATAGTCTTGCTGCAATTTTTGGTTATTGCTGATGCTCTTGTTAATACCGTTGAGTACGGTTTCTTTATTCGCTTCAACTGCAACCCACCAGGTATACGTACCATTGGTTTCTCTGAATTGTTTTTCACCAATAATGCGCACATCTGTCAAGATTTGATTGGTAACTTCTCTCGACATTTCTTCAAATTTGTTAGAGAACTCCTGTGTGCTTGCAATCTGGCGCTGGTTGGTGTACTGCTCCGTTACTTTTTTTACGGTGGTTTGTATCAAACTGGCCATTTCAGATTTGGCGTTTTGCAGAGCTATTTTTTTGGCTGTGCTCAAATCCATACTATTACCTAAGGCTTTAGATCTGAAGTATTCCTTATCGCTTTGATATTCTTTACCGGTAAAAGGTACGCTAATTTCTACCGCCCCTGTTTGTGATTGCAGGCTGGGTGCTTGTTTTTTAGATTTACATGACTGTGCACCTATAATTGCTAGTGCAGCTAAGGCTGAAAGTGTCAGCGTTGTGATCTTGTTTTTCATATTGGTTTAAACTTATAAATTGATTCTTTACAATAGTAGTGCCAAAAAAACCAAACCTACATTTCTTTTCTTAACAATCTGCAGGTATGCATGTATCCTTTTTCAAAAATAGCCTTTGCCGATGATATTTTAAACAGGTGGTAATCCATCAAATCGGGCGGTTCTATGTAGATATCACATTTTTCAATATTGTTTTTTACGTTGGCGCGGATGGCCAGGTGCAACACCCGGTCGGTATAATTGCGAAACGACTTGAATCTAGTAACCTCATGCACCGGATTTACATTGATGCCAATTAATTGCTCACATTTGTTTTCAAGCGGTTCAACAGGCAGGTTGTTCATCAATCCACCATCCACATACATATTGCCGTTAATGGTATATGGCTTCAGTATCATGGGTATGGCTGATGATGCCAGCACGGCATCAATGATACTTCCTTCGTAGAAAAATTCTGTCCGTGCTTTGGTAAAGTTGGTGGCACTAACCGTGAGGGCAACGGGTAGATCCTCCAGATTTTTGTGTTTTAAATGCTGCTGAAAAACTTTTTTTAAACCATGTGCTTTGAGCACACCAAATGCAGGTCTGTGAAAACGAAGTATTTTATAAATGTCAAGCGAGGCAAACAGGTCATAAATTTCATCAGGCTTATGGCCATCGGCATAAAGCGCTCCCACAATGGCACCGGCACTTACTGCGGAAATGGCTTCCGGATAAATGCCATGCTCGTTTAGTGCTTTAAGTACACCTATATGGGCAAACCCGCGCGCACCGCCTCCCGATAGTACAAGACCAGTTTGATATTTCCTTTGCATTAAAATCTGATTCCGGTTGTAAGTGCAAAGTTGTAAGCGGTAAAGCGGTTTTCACCAACAGGCGCTGCCTTTCCCTGAAGTGTGTAGGGCTGAATATAATCTGTTCCGGTAAGTGCTGATATAGCAAAGTCTACAAACATACGGTCGAACACCATACCAAATCCACCGCTGTACAACTGCCTCTGTAAGTTTGTTTCATTTACATTAAATACAGCTATTTTATAAGGGCTTCCTATTAATCCCCACCCTGCACGTAAGCGATAAGAATCAGCCAGGTTACCGCTTGCATCATCAAACTTAAATTCTGCACCAATGCGATAGTTCATGCTTTGCTGCAGGTTATTGCGTGCTGCCTGATTGGTATTGCTGTAATCAATATTATTAGATTTAAATTGTGCAGAGGCATAGTCAACCATTTCTACATCTGCACTGATGAGTCCAAAGGAAGAGAATACAAAGGCCATGCTACCGGTATAGCGCGCAGGTGTTAATACTTGGTACTCTACAAAATCCTTGCTCTGCGGATCGTAGGTATTGGTGGTATTGGTAAAAAATCCGGTGGTGGTATATCTGAATTCATCTCTGATATTAATGCGCGCAGGTGTTTGTGCCGAAACTCCGAATCTGAAGAAATCAACCGGTTTCACAATTACACCAAACCTGCCACTTACCCCTGAGCCGGCTGCACTGATATCTGAAGTTATGCGTGCACCTTTATAAAAATTAATATGATCGGCAGCCACAACCTGCTCATCAAAACTTTCTGTTTTTTCATATCGGATATTTGTAAACACAAGGGAGGCACCAACATATACTATATTGCTAATATTGGCTCCGGCAGATACATTGTATTCATAAATAGCACCTCTCATACTGCCCTGTATGGATTGTCTCAGGTTGTAATTGGCTGCATTAGCTAGTCTGGAGGTGTAGGAATTGGTAGAGTTAGGCATGGTGTCTATTAAATAAGTTGTCCATGCCTGAGCACCTAAATCATTCCGATAATTATTCAGTGGGTCATTAACATTGCTGTTTCGGTATTGTGAGACATCTGTTCCGTTGGCCTGTTCAACCAGATAGTCCAGCACAGAACTATTGGTGTTGATGCCGTTGATGGTAAAATTTTGCTGAAAAGAACCTACACGGTTTAGGCCGGCTGCAAAGTTAATGCTTACCAAACCGCTCACGCGGTCTTGCCCCATATCGTTATATACTTTGCTAACCACAAATCCCATACTGGGAATATGAAAACCTGTGCGGCTGTCGCTTGCGCTAGTACCAAAATAGTTGGCGTTGCTTATGTCGGCATTAATACCCATAGAAAGGTGGGCTTCATTTCTTCTGTATAAACCCAGTCCGGCCGGATTAATTTGCAGTGTAGAATAATCGGCACCAACAGCACCAAATGCATTACCCATGCCTTGTGAACGTGCAGTTCCCATGGTTTGGTTTTGTGAAAACCGAAGCAAGTCTGATACATTTTGTGCAGATGCAGCAGGAATTTGAAAGGCAAGCAGGGCGCCTGCCATGAAAACAGGAATGATTTTCATGATGTGCTATGTTTGTTTATATACACTTTAATATTAATTATCTCGGGCGGGTTGCAGGTCTGCTCATGCCGCCACCGCCACCACCAATAGATCTGCCACCGCCACCCCCAATGTTTCTGCCTCCGCTGTTTGCAGGTGGGGTACTGTATCTGGGTGTGGAAGGAGGGTTGTATGTTGGAGGCAACGTGCCGTTTGATGGAGCCGATAAGTTTCCGTTATTCGGCAGATATCGATTGTCTCGCGGTGCCATCTGTTGCTGGTTATCTCTTTGCGTATTGGCAGGAGGTGCAGGCCTGTATTGCTCATAGCCTTTTTGTGTGGCTTGTTGCTGTTGCACAGATTGTTGGTAGCTGTTGTATGCGGGTGGTGCAGCAGCCTCCTGGCTGGCCGGAGGAATATATACAATGCGGCCATTTATGTTTTCTAACCTGGCTGCACCTGTTGCCTGCGGCTGACCGATGCTGCGGGCGGCATCTGCTCCTGCTGGGTTGATGGTATTCATACCCGGATTTGAAGGCGGTGTGCTTGAACCCATAGAAGGTCTGGGTCTGCCCAATGCAGGCGTGCTTGCAGTTGATTCACCATCACGGTAGATGATGATGGGCCTGTCCCATCCCCAGCCGCCCCACCATGGATCGTACCAAGTGTTACAGCCCCAGTTATTCCAACCCCAACCATTGTTCCAGTTATTCCAACCCCAACCATTGTTCCAGTTATTCCAGCCCCAACCATTGTTCCAGTTATTCCAACCCCAACCATTATTTAAGCCAATGCTCCATGATGGTCCCCAACCTCCCCAGTTATTCCAGCCCAAACCAATATTCCAGTTATTCCATAATCCATTATTTGCTCCGTAAAGCCTGCGCAACCTACGATTTTCTCTACGTGCTTCTCTGGCAGCTTCTCTTTCATCAAAAGGGGGACGTGGATTAGGGTCATAAAATCCAGACAAATGAGGATATAATTTATACAATGAGTCTTGTTTTGCTTTATAATCCGGGTAACCAAGGGCTGCATTCGGATTTGCTGTCTCGTCAATGCTGTTTGTAGGCCTCGGGTCACCATATTGAGGCGGATGCTTGCGTATAAGAGAGTCAACATCTACATCCTTAATTATGATTGCCTTATTGCCGCGTTGTTTTCTGCTGTAATAAACGTCATCCTCGGTATTGCCAAATTGCTTGGCAGTTCCGCAAGAGGCAATGATGAGGAGCAGTGCCGTTAATATGCTAATGATTCTATTCATACATGAATATTTTACTGATACAAAATAACAACTAAAAACTATTTTTGTCCGCAAGACATAAAACAATTGACAAATAATATTCCAAACTTATCATTTCGTAAAAAATAATGGAAATTAAGAAGGTAAAACGCAGCGAAGACTACAGTGCATGGTACAACAATCTGGTTAAAAATGCTGATTTAGCAGAGCATTCAGCGGTTAAGGGCTGTATGGTAATTAAACCCTATGGATATGCCATTTGGGAAAAAATGCAGGCTGAACTGGACAGAAGATTTAAAGAAACAGGACATCAGAATGCTTATTTTCCATTATTTGTTCCTAAAAGTTTGTTTGAGGCGGAAGAAAAAAATGCCGAAGGTTTTGCCAAAGAATGCGCGGTGGTTACACATTATCGTTTAAAAACAGATCCTGCCAATCCGGGCAAACTCATGGTAGATCCGGAAGCAAAACTGGAAGAAGAACTGGTGGTTAGGCCAACCAGCGAAGCCATTATCTGGAATACGTATAGAGACTGGATACAATCCTACCGCGATTTGCCTATTTTAATTAACCAATGGGCCAATGTGGTTAGATGGGAAATGCGCACCCGTTTGTTTTTGCGCACGGCCGAATTTTTATGGCAGGAAGGACATACCGCACATGCAACCAAAGAAGAAGCGTTAGCAGAAACCAAACAAATGTTAGAGGTATATGCTGATTTTGCAGAAAACGTATTGGCTGTGCCGGTAATAAAAGGAGTTAAAACAGAAAATGAGCGTTTTGCCGGTGCCGATGAAACATATTGCATAGAAGGTTTAATGCAGGATGGTAAGGCTTTGCAGATGGGTACATCACATTTTTTGGGGCAAAATTTTGCCAAAGCTTTTGAAGTAAAATACGTTACCAAAGAAAACAAACAGGAATATGTTTGGGCCACTTCATGGGGTGTGTCTACCCGTTTGATGGGTGCACTGATTATGAGCCATAGTGATGATGAAGGGTTGGTTTTACCTCCCAATCTTGCACCTATTCAAATTGTGATTGTGCCCATCTATCGCAAGGATGAAGAAAAAGTATTAGTGATAGAGAAAGCCCGTGCCATACAACAATTGTTAAGAGCAAAAAATATTTCTGTGAAACTGGATGATAGAGATAATATGACTCCCGGATTTAAGTTTGCCGAGTATGAATTAAAAGGTGTGCCTGTTAGGATTGCCATTGGCCCGCGTGATCTGCAAAATGGAACAGTTGAAGTGGCCAGACGTGATACCAAAGAAAAACAGGTGATGAGCATGATTGATTTGGAGCATAAAATGGAGCACCTGCTTACACAAATTCAATCTAACCTTTATCAGCGTGCATTGGATTTTAGAGACGAGCATATTACTGCGGTAAATAGTTGGGAAGAATTTAAGAATGTACTTGAAAATAAAACTGGTTTTATTAGCGCACACTGGGACGGTACCGGTGAAACAGAACAGAAAATAAAGGAAGAAACCAAAGCCACCATACGTTGTATTCCGTTAAACAATATGGAAGAAAAAGGCACCTGCGTCTACTCAGGCAAACCAAGTAGTCAGCGTGTATTATTTGCCAAGGCTTACTAATCATTTAATAAACTATCTTATGGAATCAAAGATTAAAGATATTCAGCACCTGCTTTGTGAGAAATCTAACACCAAGCAACAGGCGTTTCAGGTTACCCTCAATACATTTGCCACTTTAAAAAAGGTAATGAAAGAAGTGGCGGATGATTTATTTCCTTGCTTGGCCGAAGATGCACCGAGAGTGGAGATTAAATATACCGAGAAAGGCGATTTTGAAGCGCATCTGAAATTTTCTGGTGATACACTGGTGGTGATGATGCATACCAATATTTTTGATTTTGACGAATCGCATTACGTGTTAAAAAATCCATATATAAAGGAAGACCCCATGCGAGAATTCTGTGGATTAATTCAGGTATATAATTTTTTAGCAGATTCTATTAAATACAACCGTGAGCAGGATATAGGCTACCTGATTGGACGTATTTTTGTGAATAAGGAAAAACATTTTTTTATTGACGGGAAACGACCACTTTCCTTTCTATACAGTGATATTGCAAAAAATCAGATTACGGAAGAGGTGCTTAGGAATATAATAGAAGAGGCGATGCTGTTCTGTTTGAATTTTGACTTACTCGCACCTCCGTTAGATGCAATTAATTATATTAGTGTGGAGCAAAAAAATCTGATGAGTTATTCATCAGGGATGCCAACCGGAAAACGATTAGGCTTTATGATGAGTAGTGAACCTGAGGATTAAACTAAAGGGCTATTTTTCGCTGATAAACCTGAAAGGAATAATCATGTTTATTTTTCTCATCAGCTGTGTGTTTTTCATCTTTAGTGCACTCCCAATCATGTGTTGGTAGCGCTGGGAAAAAGGTGTCTGCATCAAATTGGTGGTGTATCCGGGTAAGATAAATTTTATTGGCAATGGGCAGGGTTAATTCATAAATAGTACCTCCACCGGTAATAAACAGCTCGGTTTCACCTGATGCCTCAGCATGGTTTATGGCATCATCCAGATGGGGAAAAACAAAACATCCTTCAATTGCTAAACTTGTTTGTCTGCTTATAACAATATTGGTTCTGCCGGGCAGCGGTCTTCCGATACTTTCATATGTTTTCCTGCCCATAACAATGGTATGGCCAAGTGTTGTTTGTTTAAAGTATTTTAGATCGGCAGGTAGATGGCATAGCAATTCGTTGTTTTTGCCAATTCCGTTTTTTTCATCTGCTGCCGCTATAATCGATAGAATCATTGGGGTGCTTTTTGCTCACAATGATACATAAACTAAGATAAAGTCCTAATAAGTTTTAATAACCTTTATAGCCTTTAGACCATTTAGTTTTATAATATAGAGGCCCTGCTCCAAGCTTTCGGTATTTACTTCAATCGGGTCTCCCTGGTTAACGATGTTAACAGATTTAATTAATCTTCCTTCTTTGTCATAAAGCTGTAGTTCACCACCAGTATTGGTTTCAGGGCAATTAATATAGAGTTTATCTGTGAAAGGATTTGGATAAGCATTTAATACCGGTAAGGTTGGTGTCAGATTATTTTCATCGTTATTTAAGATACTTTTTACATCAGTAATGCTGAACTTGCCGTCTGTATCAACCTGTTTAATTCTGTAATAAACAAATCCTATAGGTAAGTTGCCTATATAATCGGTATATCCATATTTCATTAATTCATTAGAGTTTAGTTCACCTTTTATTCGTGCTATACTTGTAAATGTAATTCCATCGGTAGAACGCTCCACATAAAACCAGTCATTATTAATCTGTGATGTTACACCAAAGCTAATCCCTACTTCCGTACTATTGTTTTTAACTAAATCAAACGTGTTCCATTTTACCGGTAGTGGTATGGAACTAAATAACCCCGCATCTGCACCAATATCTGCAGGGGTTAACGAATTCCTGATTTGCCCGTCAAAATCAACTGTTACAGCGGCAATCAAGCTGCCGTTAGATTCGATTGGTGTTGTGCCGAATACATGCAAATCAACTGTTTGGATATTGCCTGTCGGATTGATAAAATTCGGATTTACAATTCCACTCACACCGTCTCCTCCACTTGCATTGCGCCATGCAAGGATGGAGTCATAAATGAGATTCCCTACTTCTGCAAGGCCGGTTCCGTTACCAAGCCTGAAATAGCAATTGTGATTAGCAGTGAATGCATTAGTTGTGCTTAATCCGATTGTAAAATTCTTTCTGATGGTTCCTGAAGTAAAAGTGCGCTGATTTACCAGAATATTATTGGTTAAGTTCAGAGAGCCGTTGCCATTACGTCTGAGGGCATATGAATTTGAAACGCTATTTATTATCGTACCACCAATGTATATAGAATTATGCCAGAAGGAAGTGTTGTCCCCGGTGTTGATATCTATACCGCAAATTAATGCAGGGGCATCAACAGCCAAGCCTGAAGCATTGATGCCCAGACGGACCATATTATTAGTTAGCCTGAACTCACCGTCTTGCAAAAGCATGCCCGTAATTTGGGTATTGGAATTATTTGAAATGGCATTAAAGGAGTGAATAAAATTTCGTGTAACATCGTATAAAGCTATAGAGGTACTATTAATGATGATGCCACCAATATTTGCTAAACCTAATGCACTTAGATTATTAATATCCCTGATTATATTGCCTGAAATAGCTGTATTTTGTTGATTGATGAATGCAGCGTTTGTTATCTGCATACCTTTAACCGGATAAAAATTATTCCCAACAGAAGGGCTAAAAGCGTTGAGGCGCTGAACAATATTGTTGCTTATATTAACTGCTCTGGTTTCAAATGCATCAATACCCACAAGGCGGTCTATATTGGTGGAGGCATTAAAATTATTTCTTAACCCACTAATGGTGTTGCCTGTTATACTTATTGATTCGTTTCTTAATGCAAACTGCTGAAAGAGTGTTGTTGATATGCCAACTAAACTTTGTTGGGTAGCAGAGGCTGTGTTTGCGGCTATGATACTGTTATTTGTTGTTAGGCTTCCAATCAGGTTGTTACTAATTGTACCAGAACTTTGCATGCAAATGCCAATAAACTGAAATCCATTGCCGGAGCCCGGTCCGGTCATATTAATACTTCCTATTGAGTTGGAATTACAGGTAACAGTTGAGGTATCAGGGGCGTCAATAATAATTCCGGTTGCCAGCATGAGAGAAGATCCTTCATTAATAATAGAAATACTCGTATTGCCGGTATCCCTGCCAATACTATTGTTCGATATGTTTACTCCGGTTGCTTTTGCTGTACTACTAAATCTGATACCACAAAATGCAGGGAAAACACCGAATGTAGCAGAACTGCCAAGAAAAAAGTTACGTATTATATTGTTGGTAATTTCAAAACCAGTGGTACTTTGTAAAGAAATATCAATTGGAATAATTGCATTAAAATCACTTACCGGCCCCAGTTCCCATGGTGACCCCGTTGCTGTTGAGTTGCTTCCGCCAATAATATTATTGCTGATGATGAATGATGATGCGTTAGCTGCATTAACTCTAATACCACCTAACGTGTACGGCCCGCCAAAGCTTGAAGCTGCAGAGATTGACTGCGTTTGAAAAATACTGTTGTTACTTATATTAAAGTTGTTATATGCGCCATCGATATAGATTGCTGCATTTGAAAAAAAGAAAAATCGTAGGTTACCGGCAAAATCATACAGGATATTATTACTAATAGTATTATTCTGACTTATTACATTAGTTGGTGCATAGAATGTAATAAGACCTGAAGGCGGGTTAATGCCGAATATCTCATTATTTACTATAGCATTGTTGTTGGCGCCTGTTAAGTATCCAAACACGGGAGTAAAGACAATATTACTTGAAGCCGGAAATGCTCCGGAGCCGTTATCATTTAAACCAATACGACAGAACCTGATGGTATCATTTGAACAATCATCGAAATAACTGATAGTGTTTGAACCATTATTACATAGTAAGGTTAGTGCTCTGCTGGAACCGGTTCCTCCGGGTCTGCCATCTATAATAAAATTACTTGTTGTGTTAACAGTAAATACAGCTGTATTTGCCGGAGAAGATAAAACCAAAGAGCTTACATTGGAGGCTGGGCGTATAGTTAAGGTACGATTGGGAGCTGTTCCTAGGCCTGTAACATTTATAGGATAGGTTTCTAATGAATTATTGTAGGTAGGATTTAGCTGAATAACAACCGGACCTGCCATGCCCTGAGTGCGCAATGCATTTAGGGCAGCTGAAATACTGTTATAATTTCCGGGTACATTAAGTGTTCCGCTAAGGGTGCCTGTAAGTGTAGATACAGAACCTGTTAAAGCAGTGCTCAGGCGGCCTTCATTAACGGCAAAAATTCTATAGAAATATGTTGTTCCGCTGATTAGATTAGAAACAGTGTAGAAACTGCTATTGGCAGAAGTCGTTCCCTCAAAAATAAAGTTTATATTATCAGTGGAACGATAGATTACAAAGCCTGTTTCATTCGTCACATTGTCTGTCCATGTAATACTCATGGAAGTAATGGTTCTTGAATTGAAACCAAAGTTTATAGGTGCTGTAACCGTGGCATTAGAAAAACGATAAATCTGACCGGTAGCCGGTTTGCCATTGATATTGTTTGTTGAAATGGATGAACTTGAGGTCGGGTTGCTGCCTGCACTTGTTAATGATATGAATGCAGTATTTGAGTTAATGTCCTGACCTCTGATACCAATAGATGCACTTGCGCCTGCAACGTTGCCCGGTTCCTGAGCATATTCAAATTGTATAATACCTGTTCCTTCAAATAATTTAACCTGAAATGTGATGACAGGGGTATTGGTGTTCCAGTTCCATTCTGCATTTCTCCATTCTGCTGTAAAAACGCGATTGGGAGCAGAGCCGGATGTTTGATGCCTGAAACTACCGCTGCTCATGTCCAGATCATCCCATAGCGGAGCCACCAGGTCTGATGGCAATGAAAAGGAGTTGAAATTGTTAGAAGCAACCGGACTAGTAGAAGTATTGGTACCCAATATCAACCATCCATTGGTGCTAGCCTGAACGCTGGTAATCCGTCTTCCAAGGTAAAAGAAATCAAAACCTAATTGGATAGAAGGATATAAACCTTCATTCGCACTGCCACTCGCGAGTGCAGGGGCGGTTGCTGAAGTTGGCAAATAGTTAAAAGTTCCGTTTAATGAGCTGAAAAAATAATTCCCTATGTTTTGTGCGGATAACTTTGCGCAGAAGAATAGTATTATAATAATGATTGACAGTTTTTTCATGTTTGTACCAACACCGGTAGTTATTATTTGTTTGATTGTATGTATTTTATGACATTTTACAACAAGCTACTGCTCTTAATGTTTTGATTTATAGGAATTAGTGATATAACTGATTTGTATTTAATTCATTTGCCAGATGAGCTGATTTTGGGCACAAAGCTTAGTCGTTTCTTGAGTTCTTTACACGGTTCAATCTCATAAATTATTTTCAGAACCAACAAGCAGTTGTAGGATGAAGAAAATTAACCATCAAACTAAAACCAGGTTATAGTTACTTAATATAGTGTTTTCAATGAGTCAGAATCAACCATTAATGGTGTTTTAGCATCAAAGAGGCATAGTTTGCCTAGGGTATTTACTGCAATGATTTTATCTCACTCACCAACTCAGTGAGGGCTTTTTTTGCATCACCAAACAGCATGCTTGTTTTTGGACGGTAAAATAATTCATTTTCAATACCGGCATAGCCGGCTTTCATGCTTCGTTTATTTACAATCACATTTGCTGCATTTTCTACCTCCAGAATTGGCATGCCAAAAATAGGAGAGGCTGGATCTGTTTTGGCTGCAGGGTTCACCACATCATTGGCGCCAACTACCAGTACCACATCTGTAGTAGCAAATTCAGGATTGATTTCTTCCATCTCTATGAGTTTATCATAACTCACATTACTTTCTGCAAGTAATACATTCATATGTCCGGGCATGCGTCCAGCTACCGGATGTATAGCATATTTTACTTCCACACCTTCTGCTTCAAGTAAGGTTTCCAACTCGTGCACCACATGCTGTGCTTGAGCAACGGCAAGGCCATAACCCGGAACAATTACTACTTTCTTTGCATACTTCATTAATATGGCTGCATCAGACTTGGTAACCTCCTTAATGCTACCCTGAACGCTGCTTGAACTACCTGCTGCTGCAGTGCTGCCGCCACCAAAATTACCAATTAACACATTCAGCAGTGATCGGTTCATAGCATTACACATCACAATAGTGAGCAAGGTACCTGCCGAGCCAACCAGAATGCCACCAATGAGCATTACCTTATTATCGTATAAGAAACCACCGCAGGCTGCTGCCACACCTGTAAATGAATTAAGTAATGAAATTACAACAGGCATATCTGCACCACCAATAGGCATCACGAAAAATACACCATATATCAAGGCCAATGCCAGTACCAGATAAAACTCAGTTTGAAATTCTTCTGATCTCATGCCAACTACATTGTAAGCAAAGAATAAAATAACAAGTAATAAGCCAATGCTTAGGTATTGCTGCAAAGGGAACGATTTATCTTTAACCTTTCCGCTTAGTTTACCCCATGCAATCATACTGCCTGAAAAGGAAACAGAACCAATAATTAACCCGGTGATAATGGTAAGCAGCAAGCCTGTTTTCTCGCCTCCGGAATTCGCTGTTAAAAATAAGTTGATATCAGTTGGACTGACTATTACGCTTGTGATATGCTGGAACTCAATTATGGATATCAGCATCGCACATGCTCCGCCCATACCATTAAATAAACTCACCATTTCCGGCATGGCTGTCATTTGCACGCGTTTAGCAGCAACCCAACCTATGATAGTTCCTACTAAAAGTCCGCCAAAAATAAAAGGCAGATTTTTTAATGATTGCCCATCCGGTCCTTTGTATAAAAATATGGTGCCAAAAATGGCTATTGTCATTCCTATGGCTGCATATATATTGCCCTTTCTGGCTGTTGCCGGATTACCCAGAAATTTTAATCCTGCTATAAATGATACCGAAGCAAGAAGGTATATTACCTGAAGTATGTTATTTCCCATGATTTAATATTTCAAAATTTATTTTAAATAATCTAAGGATAGCGGCTTTATGATTATGTTTTTAAGCCAGCCAAAACTGTTTATTTATTTTTTCTTCTTAAACATCTCAAGCATACGGTCTGTTACCACAAATCCACCCACCACATTGAGTGTCCCTAGCACCACAGCAAAAAAACCAAGAATGAGTGATGATGTATGTTCAGCCTGACCCATTACTATGATTGAGCCAATAATAACCACACCATGAATAGCATTTGCACCACTCATGAGAGGCGTGTGCAAAACAGAAGGCACATGTCCGATTAACTCTATACCAACAAAAACCATGAGTATAATGAGGTAGAGCATTTGAATATGGTTGTTAATGAATTGAAGTGTGGTTTCCATAATTATGCTGTTTGTAAAAGTGAAGGATGAACGATTTTTCCCTGATGTGTAATAAGTGTACCTTTTGTTATTTCCTCTTCCATTTCCCATTTAAAGCCATCTTTAGTGGCAAGGTGGGTCATCAGATTCTGGATATTTTTTGCATATAGTTCACTTGCATTCTGAGGTAAGGTGGATGGTAAATTACTTTGCCCGATAATGGTAACGCCATGCTTAACAACTGTCTTATCTAATTCGCTAAGTTCACAGTTGCCGCCCTGTTCAACGGCCATATCAACTATCACGCTACCTAGCTTCATTTTGCTAACCTGCTCTGCCGTGATTAAGGTAGGTGCTTTTTTGCCCATTACCAATGCAGTAGTAATAACCAAATCAGCCTGAAACAAACTCTTATCAACGGCTTCTTTTTGTTTCTGTAAATAATCAGCCGATACTTCTTTGGCGTATCCACCTTCTACTTTGGCAGCTTCTGCACCTTTTACCTCAATAAATTTACCTCCAAGTGATTCAACCTGTTCTTTTGTTTCCGGTCGCACATCGGTTACCTCAACAATAGCCCCCAATCTTTTGGCAGTGGCCACTGCCTGCAAACCTGCAACACCTGCTCCGTAAATTAGAACCCTGGAAGGAGTGATGGTTCCTGCTGCGGTCATCATCAGCGGAAAAATTTTACCCAGTGCATTGGCGCCTATTATAACTGTTTTGTACCCGGCTAGGTTACTTTGCGAGCTTAGCGCATCCATGCTTTGGGCGCGTGATATTCTTGGAATGGCATCCATTGAAAAAGAACTGATTCCTTGCTGTGCAAGTTTTCCAATGAGTTCAGAATGGTGAAGGTGATAGAGAAAGCAAATTAACACACTTCCATTTTTCATGGACATCAATTCCTGCTCGGTTGTGGCATTTACCTTCATCACAATATCTGCATCTTTAAGCAGTGATGTTTTATCCGATATGATGGTACATCCTATTTGCTCATAAGCTTTATCAGAAAAATTTGATGCGTAACCTGCATCCTGCTCAACAAAACATGTATATCCTTGTTTAATAAATTGCTGGGCAACGGCAGGAGTTATAGCCACGCGCTTTTCTCCTGATTTGCTTTCTTTCAATACAGCTATTTTCACTCTGGTGGTTATTAATTATTTTCTAACTAAGTGCAAAAAATTCACTTTTCCAAGAATCGGATAAACTTAATATTTGGCCAATGCTTAAAATAGCCTATCATCCTGTTTATGCGCACCCGCTTCCGGAGGGGCATCGTTTTCCAATGGTAAAGTATGAACTCATACCGGAGCAATTGCAGAGAATGGGAATTATTGATACAAAGCAAATTTTTGCACCTGATAAAGTAGATCGTGATACATTGCTATTAACGCATGCAGAAGATTATTTAGATAGCCTTATTAACTTAAGCCTTGACGCTTCACATATCAGGCGCATCGGATTTCCGCTAACTTCCGAATTGGTAGAGCGTGAATTCATCATTACGCAGGGAACAATTGATTGTGCTAAATTTGCTTTGCAGTATGGGGTATCATTCAACGTAGCCGGAGGCACACACCATGCTTTCTCAGATAAGGGTGAAGGATTTTGTTTGCTCAATGATATGGCGGTGGCAGCAAATTACCTGCTTAATCAAAAACTGGCAAAGCAAATTTTAATTATTGATCTGGATGTGCATCAGGGAAACGGCACAGCAGCTTTATTTGCAACTAATCCAAATGTGTTTACTTTTAGTATGCACGGCAAGCACAATTATCCGTTTTTTAAGGAGCAATCAGATTTGGATGTGGCATTGCCTGATAGCATAGCAGATGAGGAATACTTGGATGAATTGAACGAAAGTTTAGAACTAATCCAAACAAAGTGTCAGCCGGATTTTGTTTTTTACCTGGCAGGTGTGGATATTTTAGAAACGGATAGATATGGTAAATTAAAGGTTAGTATGGCAGGCTGCCGGAAGCGTGATGAATTGGTTTTTCAATATTGTAAAACCCTTGGAGTGCCAGTGGCAGTTGCAATGGGCGGTGGATACAGTCCGAAAATCTCAGATATAGTAGATGCCCATTGTCAGACCTATGCTGTGGCAACTGAATTTTTTTTTAATTAATACTAGCTAGGGTATTGTATTTTAATGAAGCGTTTTATTATTTCACCCCCGAATATGGTTAAACAATATTTAAGTAAACAAGACTTGACAATAAGAATAAAATTTTAACTTTGTTACATAAGAAACAGCGCTACCCAAAATGACTAAGCAAAAGAAAACTAATTCTCAACCCGCCTCAGGTAAGACACCAAAATCGGAATCAAAAGGTGCCAAGGAAACTCCTAAGAAAAAAATGATGGAGGATGAAGACATGGATGATATGGACATGGATGACATGGACGTTGATTACGATAAAGGATTTAGTTTTGATGACGAGGATGAGGATGATGATTTTTAAAGTTGCCCCTTGATTAGCTAAGGCAACACTATTACAGGAGACTGCACAATATTGCTCTTATGCAATGCCCTGTCATATACCCATACATTGATTAATATCGTATCACTTCTTTCATTATAGAAAGGCAGAAAGAATTCTGCCTCCATGGTGCCTCTAATCGCCTTGAATTTGCCATCAGGTGTTATGTTTTCAATGCGCGCAGAAAATCTAAGTGTATCTTTACTCTCAGGATTTATAAGTGGTATCCAAGTTCCGTTTTTTCTTTCTAAATATTCAACATGAAAATTATCGAAGTAAGGGTTAATGTTGCGGTTAAAAGTATCAGGAATATAATTGAATGGTGGGAATGTATCCTCCGGGTTGAGACCAATATCACCATCACCATCCTTGTAGCCAATGGTAACCTTTATGAGGGTATCTTTCGTAATAGGCTCCAACATTAAGCTGTAATCCTTAAAGCTAATCTCAGGAATATTCGGGTATATTTCACTTTCTTTGCACGCATTCAATCCTAGTAATGCAGCAATAAATGCTAGCTTACAGATTATAACTATGGCTGAAATACCTTTTGATATTAACCGCATATTTCATTCGAAAATAACGAATTTTGATGAATTGGCACAGCTAGCATATAATTTTCAGTGTCAAGAAAATATCATTTTCAGCAATTTTATAAAACTTGCTCAAGCTCCATCAGCGCAAACTTTTTTACCGGTAGATTTTTTCAAATCACATCAGGTTATTTGCAAGGGATTTCCTACAGAAATAATCTTCACAAGCACTGGAACCAGCGGACAAAAGCCATCAGCGCATCATGTGTCGTCCGTTGCAATCTATGAAAAAAGTTTTATGAATGCATTCAGACATTTTTATGGCAACCCGTCTGAGTATTGTTTTCTTGCATTGCTGCCTTCTTATATGGAGCGTAAAGGGTCATCCCTGATTTACATGACACAAAAACTCATGGAGCAAAGCGGGCATCCATTGAGTGGTTTTTATCTAAATGATTTTGACAGTTTATCTGATACTTTATTAAAGCTTAAGAACGAACGGGTAATCCTATTAGGTGTAACCTTTGCTTTACTAGATTTTGCTTCTGCTTATAAACTTGAGATGCCGGAATTAATTGTGATGGAAACAGGGGGAATGAAAGGCAGGAGGGAGGAACTCACCAGGGCAGAGGTTCACTCAGTGTTAAAAAATGCATTTGGTGTGCAACATATACATTCAGAATATGGAATGACGGAATTACTTAGCCAGGCTTATGCTAAAAGGGATGGGAGATTTCATTGTCCACCTTGGATGAAGGTGATGATAACAGATATAAATGATCCATTTAGTAAGCTACCTGAAGGAAAAACAGGGGTTATCAATATCATTGATCTTGCAAATTTTTATTCTTGCTCGTTTATACAAACAGCCGACTTGGGTAGATTATTTCCCGATGGTAGTTTTGAAGTTTTAGGCAGATTAGATAACAGCGATATGAGAGGTTGCAGTCTGATGTATTTATAAGAATACTTTTAGTCGAACATTTGCACTCCGGAGCTCCACTGCAGCATAACTTTTGCTTTAGCGTATTTTGCTTTTATTTCCACCAGTTTTGCCTGTGATTCAATCAAGCTTCGCTCACGCTGATTAACAAGGAAAAGTGAGCTTTCTCCATTATCAAATCTGATTTCCTCTGCATTTCTCAAGGTGTTGGCATTATTTACCAGTGTTTGTTGAATATTGATGAGATTAGCCAGATTTTGTAGGTCATTATAGGAAGCCAGTACATCATTCACAATTTCTCTCTTGGTTAACTGAAACTCAAAATCTGTTTGTTTAAGCTTAAAATTGGTAGCTTGCAATTTACCTCTTTCTTTCCTTAGGAATATAGAAGAGTAAAAGCTTACACCAAATTTATAATTGTTCATGAAAATATTTTCAACCCCATCGCTAGTACCACCTGAGTAAGATCGGAAAGGAAAGTAATCAAATGTGAGACGTGGCTTTAGCATTTCTCTGTTCAATTTTCGATCTACCTCTAATGATGCAATCTTATTGTTTAGTTTGAGTAATTCGGGATGAATTTGCTGAGAACGGCTAATCAAACTTTGTAATGAATCACTGCTTAAATTATATAACTCATTTCCGGAGCTGGACGGCACAACACCAGGCTTAAGTGCAAGGGGTTCATTGCCATCATTCCAAAGATAGTTTGATAGAAGTAATCCTGCATTTGCAAAATCAAGTCTTGCCTCCAACAATAAAACCTCTCTTCTTTTGTATTCAATCATGGCTTCAACAGAATCAATTGGTTTTTCTTCTCCCAGTTTAATCCGGTTGATTATAAAGTTAAGGCGGTTTTCCGCGAGTTGCACATTAAGTTGCATAAGCAAAACCACTTCATAAGCTTGTTGCCAGTTCCAGTAATCCTTGGCAGATTGAAGCAAAAGCTTATTTATGATTTTAATTTTTTCGGCCTCTGCTAAATTTTGCATCACCTGAGCCTGACGCAAAGCAGCCCTTCGCGGATCAAACATGAGTCCTTGGCCAATAGGTAAACTCAAACCTGCGTAATATAATTCATAACCTTTATATGCATTTGAGGTGGGGTCTAGTTTACCCAATTCAGGATTTAAGTTTAATCCACTGCTCATCTCTGCGCCTGCCTTCAAATCTATACCTATAAGTGTTGGTACTTTTAACTGCGGCATGAAATAACTAAAGGAGTTTACATCATTTGATGTTTTATTCCGATAGTTAACATCAATTACCGGGTCAAATGCACCCCTTGCTGAACGCAATTCTGCCTTGGCTTGGTCCGTGAGCAGCCTTGCTTGCTTTGCTATGGGATGGTAAGCTATTACCTGGCGGTAAAAATCCTGAAATGGCAATAGTGTGGTATCGTTTTGGGCATTAGATAAGAATTGCAAGATGCATAATAAAATAAGGAAGAGGCCTCTTTTAACTTTATTCATCTGATTATTTATCCTCTTTAGATTTTGTCATACCGCTACTTGCAGATTCAATATTTTTAACCATGTCTGGCGGAAAGCCATTAAACTGACGCCATAACTCATAACCGAGCATTACGTTGTTTAGCATGGCCCAGCCATAAACACCAGAACCGGCTCTGATTAATTCAGGCCAGACAACATCATCGGGATCAGGTGTTATCAGAACCCTAAACTTACCATTGGCACTGTTTACTTTATCAATCACTTTTACTACGCCACCAAATGTTCCTACAGATGCATTGGGCCAACCTGAAAAAACGAGTGCAGGCCATCCATCAAATTGCACTCGAACTTTGCAACCTTCATAGAGCAAAGGCAAATCAACAGCTTTTACATATAACTCAACAGCAAGTTTGGCTGTAGCCGGAAGTATAGATACTACTTCTTCGCCTTCTTTAATGGTTTCTCCAATGCCTGCCTTAAGTGCTTTCACCACAAATCCATCTTGAGGTGCTCTGATAATATAAAGGTCACTGCGCGTCTGCAGATTTGAATATTCTATGCGCATTTTTGCAATATCTGCTTGCGACTCAAATAAATCTCCTGCTGTTTCACTCAGATTAGACTCTGCCTTTGAAATCTTATCAAGATAATCTGCTTCAATTGAGTTTAACTCTATTTCGCTATTAATAAGTTCTTGTAGTGCAGTATTGTATTTATTTTCTGCAGAAATTAATTTGGCTTGTGCCTCTTGGTTTTTGTTGGTTCTGTTTTGTAACTCAGTTAATGAGGCTAATCCCTGATTATAGAGTTTTTCTAAACGTGCAAACTGATCCTCTGATAATTTTTGGTTGAGCTTAGCCGCTTCATAATCTGCTTTTTCGGCCTGTACTTTAAATCTGAATTGCTTTACTTTATTTTTAGCCTGTTGCAACTTAAAATTCAGCCCAGACTTTAATGCACCAACTTGTTTTTGAAGTGCATTTATTTTTTCTTGCTTTGACTTGACGGCATCCATTTTATTCTCAATCTGAGTATTGGTTCGTGCAAGTATTTGCGGATCGAAGAATTTTTCTTTTACCTCAGAGATGATTAGAAGCGTATCGCCCTTATTAACCTGTTGGCCCTCCCTTACATTCCATTTCTCAATTCGTCCTGCAAGTATTGAATTTACTGATTGTGGCCTGTCTTGCGGCATAAAAGGAGTAATCTTACCATATCCCTGAACATTTTGTTGCCACGGTAAAAACATGCAGGCAATAAGAAAAGACAGTACACCCAACATCCAGCGCCTGATAATATTGAATTTGCCTGGTGTATTAAGCAATCTTGAAGAATATAAGTGCTCTATACCCGCCTCATTGTCTAATTTTTTTTCTGATAGGTTCAGCATGGTTATATTCTGTTAAAAATATCTGTATTATTCAATTCTTGATAGGTGCCTGTTGTCAAAACTTTACCTTTATCCATCATAATTAGTCTGTCGCATTTTTTCATAATTTCACGATCATTGGATATAATTACTATTCCCCATGAATTGGTAGGGTCAAATAATTGTTGCAGTATATTTTCTTTCTCATTCCTTTCTGCATTATAAAAAAACTCGTCAATTAGCAGTAGTTTTGGTTTACCGGCAATACTTCTTGCAAGTAAAAGTTTTTCTTTATTACTTTTAGATAACACATACCCACCTGCCTGTAAATGTGTTTTAATACCATTAGGCAATGAAAAAATAAATGAATGAAGCTGAACTTTCTTTATTGCATCTAAAATATCGGCAACGCTGATGTCATCTCTTCCTAAACTAATATTTTGTTCTATAGAACCTTCAAAAATGTCCTGATCAGACAAGTTATCGGCAATGGCTGAGCGGTATGAATGTAGATTTACTTCATAAAGAGGCATGCCATTTATCATCAATGACCCACTGTAATCAAAGTATAATCCGGATAATATTTTTACAAGTGTGCTTTTGCCTGATCCATTATAACCGCATATGCAAATCTTTTCACCGGTTTTGATTTCAAGGTGAATATTCTCGATAGCCGGGTGCAACGTATCAGGATAGGTATAAGTAATATTATGTAGCGTTAAGTTAAAATCGGTTTGGTTATTCGATGTTTGCTCAATGTTCATGCCCTGATTGTGTTCCAATTCAATATCAGTTACATGGCCAACTTTATCTGCAGCTGTTATTAGATCATAAATACTTTCCAGTATGGAAATCAGCTTCTCAACCGATGCCAGTACCAGTAAGATGATAACTTCTGCTGCAACAAACTGTCCGAGATTAATTTGCTTTTCAACAACCAAAATTCCACCCAGTATCAGAAGGCCACCTGTTATAAACGTTTTAAATGCAATAATGGCTTTAAACTGTTTTACCAGTATTTTAAAATGTGCCTGTCTGTATTTCAAATATTGATCAAGCAGTTTATCTGTTTTATACATGGGCAATGGCGTGCTGCCTGCCAGTTTAAACGTATTCATTGAGCGGGCAAGTTCCTCCAGCCAGTAGGCAACTTTGTATTTATATTTGGAGGCATTCAGATTTGTTTCTACCGCTTTCGGACCGGTGCTGTAAAAAATAACTACAATCAGTGCCACAATTAACAGGCCGAAAAAGATAAAAAGTGGATGGTATAATGATAATAAAAGCAGACCGAAAATAATTTGTACACCTGCTGTACTCAAATCAATCAGAATTTTTGGAAGCGATTTTTGAATAGCCATGATATCAAAAAAACGATTCATTAATTCAGGAGCATATTGATTATGCAATGCCTCAATTTTAATACGTGGTATACGGAAAGTAAATTCAACAGAGGCTTTTGCAAATAACCGCTGCTGCAATATTTCCACAACACTAAGCTGCAGCACCTGTAACCACCCTGAAACAATGGTTGCTAAGATAACAAGCACCATAAGCACAATTACCGAGTTGATAAAAAGACCACCCGAAATGAGTCCGATAATTGCTTGAATGCCTAAAGGCAGACTTAAACTAACCATACCCATCATGATGGCATAGAAGTAAATATAGCTGATGTCTTTTTTCTCTGTCTGTAACAGACGAAAAATCCTTTTTATCGGATGTATGTAAGCGCCCTTACGATGCGTTGCAGAGAGCAAACTTGGTATAGGATAGCCGGTAATAAAGATAATTTCACCTTCAGCAACATTATCCCATTCAGGCGTATTTGCTAAATACTGCTGTTTGATTAAATATGCTTTATCTGCTGTAAGTTTTGCAAGATTTTGTTCGTTCCATTCAAAAGGTTCTTTTGTTCCATTGATACTGTGCTTTTCACATTTTTTAGTCTTAACATGCGTGCTCAGTACAACAGGATTTAAGCTGTTTCCTTTTTCAAAAATAATAAGAGGTAAACTACTCGAGGCCATTTGTTCCATAAATGCCTGAAGCGGCATGTGATGCAGATTAAAAGCAAAATGACTGGAGTCAGTTAGAATATTGAGTATTTTTACAAGTTCGTCTACTCGCTGTGGCAGGGGGTTGTTATATTCAGGGTTTTTCTCTGTAAGCTCAAATTTGTCAGGATCTTTTCCTGAGAGTTGAGCATAGGTTAGCAACAGCTGTAATATGGTTGTTTGGTTCATTGTTAATTAATCAGAGGACGTAGCAAATTTGCGGACAACTTTTTTGTCAAAACTATATTAAACACAAGATATATCAATGACCTGTGTATTTTTTCCATATTCGAAAATAAAAATCTGTTTATCAGCAGGTTAAATTTAAATTTTTTCTACAGGTGGGAAACCATAAATTTGCCGCTCTAAACTACTGACTAACTAATTGACTATGACAACCAATGACATTGTAGAAAAGGTTTTAAGCAAGGCTGGTAAGGCTTATGTGAACTTAACTGCAGCAGAACTTGTGCAGCATGCCATTATTAACGGGGAGGGTGTTCTTACAGATACCGGAGCCTTAATGGCAGACACAGGTGAGTTTACCGGGCGCTCGCCAAAGGATAAATTTTCAGTATGCGATGCTAAAACCGAGCATACGGTTTGGTGGGGTGATGTGAACCAAAAATTTGATCCGGCCAAATTTGAATCCTTGCTAAATAAGGTATTGGATTACTACGCAGGTAAAAAACTTTATGTAAGAGATGCCTTTGCATGCGCTGATCCCAGATATAAGCTTAACATCCGCGTAATTAACGAAACTGCCTATCATAACTTATTTTGCCATAACCTTTTTCTTAGGCCAGCGCCTCAAGAATTGGTTGATTTTAAACCAGAATGGCTAATACTCAACGCCCCTGGCTTCAAAGCTGATAAGGCAGTTGATGGCACACGCCAACATAATTTTTCGATCATTGATTTTAGCCGAAAAATCATACTCATTGGGGGCAGCGGTTATACCGGTGAAATGAAGAAAGGAATCTTTACCGTATTAAACTACATTTTACCTGAAGAGAAAGGTGTTTTATCTATGCACTGCTCTGCAAATATTGGCAAAGGTGGTGATACTGCTGTATTTTTCGGATTATCAGGTACAGGTAAAACAACACTTTCAGCAGACCCTGAGCGCAAATTAATCGGTGATGACGAACATGGATGGGCTACTGATAGTGTATTTAATTTTGAGGGTGGTTGCTATGCCAAGTGTGTTGATTTAACAAAAGAAAAAGAACCACAGATATACGATGCCATTCGTTTTGGCTCCCTTGTAGAAAATACCCGCTTTTATAAAGATACCACCACGGTTGACTACACCAATATTAGTGTAACGGAAAACACACGTGCAGCTTATCCTATTTATCTGATAGATAATATTGCTGTTCCTTCTGTAGGTAAAGCTCCTGATAATATTTTCTTCTTAACTGCTGATGCGTTTGGTGTGCTTCCCCCTATTTCAAAATTAAATGTTGGTCAGGCTATGTATAGCTTTATTAGCGGATATACTGCAAAGGTTGCCGGAACAGAAGCAGGCGTAACAGAACCACAGGCCACATTCTCTGCTTGTTTTGGCAAGGCATTTTTACCTTTACACCCGGGCAAGTATGCTAAAATGCTTGGGGAAAAGCTTAAAGCGAATCCCAATATTAACGTTTGGCTGGTTAATACCGGCTGGACAGGAGGTCCTTATGGTGTAGGTTCACGTATGAAATTATCATTCACCAGAGCTATGATTACGGCAGCGTTAAACGGTTCTTTAAATCAGGTTCAGTTTGAAGCCCATCCTGTATTTGGTTATATGATGCCTTCATCTTGTCCTAATGTGCCGGCTGAGTTGTTAAACCCTCGTAATACATGGAATGATAAAGCTGCATATGATGCACAGGCAAATAAATTGGCAAATATGTTTGTAGCCAACTTTGAGCAATTTGCAGCAGGCGTAGATGCCGAAATTTTAGCTGCTGCTCCAAAAGCAACGCAATATGCATAAGCCGAAACTCGCTTAACTAATGTAAATAAAAAATCCGCTGCAGAAGTTAGTTGCAGCGGATTTTTTATTGTGCGCTAATTGTGCTGTTATGCATTTATTTTTTACTCCTAGACTCAGCCATTTTAACGGCACTGTACACATTCACAATAGCACCTGTTCTGCAAAGAGATTTCATTGGTATTGTTTTTGGTTTTCCCCCAAACAGGAATAGTTTCTTCTTACCTGCTTTCGCTCCCGGTATAATCACATTACCTTTAACAGGAATAGCAGAAGCCATTATAATTTGTTTTACTTCGGCCGCAGTAAATTGCGGATAGTATGAACGTATAATTGCAGCAACACCTGCAGTTACCGGTGCGGCCATACTGGTTCCATTGTAGGTATCATAGGCCGAAAAAGGCACGCATGAGTAAATATCAACTCCCGGAGCAAAAACATCAACGTTGGTTGCTCCATAGTTAGAAAAAGGTGCTGCTATGTATTTACCACTTTTCCAGTTTGATGCACCTACCTCAATCCAGCTGTCCGACTCTTTACCATCTTCAAATTTATCTGTTGGGAAATTGGGCAATGTATCTGTGTTTTTGCTATCATTTCCTGCAGCATGAATCATGAGCACATCTTTGCTTTGCGCATATTTTATGGCATCATCAACTGCTACTTTATATGGCGAGTAAGATTTACCAAAACTCATATTAATGATGCTTGCACCATTATCCGTAGCATACCTGATTGCATTTGCTACATCCTTGTCTCTTTCATCACCATCGGGAACCACACGTAAAACCATAATTCTTACATTATCTGCTACACCTTTCATGCCAATATCATTCGTTCTAACTGCCGCTATTATTCCGGCAACATGCGTTCCGTGCTCTCCTTTAGGTCCGCTCACATAATTACTCCCGTAAAATCTCTCGTTCACATCATCATAGTTGTCGCCAATCAAAACCCTAGGGTTAAACTCCTGATTATAACCAAACTTAATGCCTTTGGCAAAGTAGTCTATTGGGCCATCCAGTTCATCAGCCAGTGGTTTTAATGAAGTGCCTTTTTTGGCAAAGCCTTTAATCATATTTAGAAACTGGTTTTCCATTGGGTTTTCAAACTTGATATTCGCAAGTTGTTTTTCTGTGGGCTTATCTGTTCCGGTTTCTTTGATAACCTTATTAATTACATTCTTTATGGTTTCATAAATTTCAAGCATTCTTTTCTGCTCGGCATATTTCTCCTCATATTCTTTTTTCACTGAAAGATATTTTTGATAATCCGACTTTGCATCTTGTTCAATTTTTAATGGATCGGTTGTTGCATATTTCTTTTTGTACATGGTATAAACACGGGTAATTTCGTACGAATCTTCTACCACGTTAGTATCCTTACCTCCAATAAAACTCCAGCCGTTTACATCATCAACATAGCCGTTTTTGTCGTCATCTATGCCATTGCCGGCAATTTCATTTTTATTGACCCAAATTACATCTTTCAAATCTTCATGATTAACTTCAGTTCCACCATCAATTACTGCTACTACAACAGTTTTTGACGGTTTGTCTTTAAGTAATTCTTTATAAGCTTTTTCTGTGCTAACCCCAGGAGCTTTATCCGCCTTTGGGTCTAAATTAAACCAGTTAGGTGGAGCTGACTTTTGTCCGTAACTGAAGTTGGTAATAATTGCCATAAAGGCAACGAGAATTAATTTTCTGGTGTACATATGTATATGATTGTTTTTTCAAAAGTAAATGAAAGTAATCAATTGCGCCTTCTTCTTATATATATGGTAAAATTAATGGGTTAAACGAAGCATTTCATTGATGACATTTTCACTGCGGGCAATCTAGCCTTTATTATTGCACACAACGATCGATCTTTCCATTAATGCCGGATATGCTGCTTTTGCTTCGATCAGATAAGCTTCACTCAATAGTTTGTTGGTAAATTGAGTTTGCTTTACCAACTCATTCTTTCTGATAATGGCCTCTGCCGGCAATTTAAGTTTATACAGTAATTCCTTAATTTCTTGTTTATTAAGAGACTGTTTTTGATATTTTGTGAGATGAAAATGTCTAAACGTATTCTGAACGGAATCCTGTACTTTTCTGCTTTTGCTGCAGTGGGTATAATGATATATAGTAGCATGTATCATACAAAGTTAGAAAAGATAAAAGCTTTTTAATTCAATATGATCTGCTTGAAAATAATCTAGGAGGTGTATCTACCTAATTTAGATTCATCTGACAGATGACTAGTGATTTATAACTGACCTAAACACAAAACCCCCGATAACGGGGGTTTTGCAACCTAAGAAAATTAACCCTTACCCACCAGCAATTATCTAATCGCCTTTCAGAGTAAAGACAATTCAAAGATAGCATCTGTTGCATATGCAGATATTTTTTTTGATGAACGGAAAAATATAAACTTAAAAGGTATAAAAAATGAAACCCCCCGATTAAAGGGGGCTCCACTAGCCTATGAAACAATTGCACCTCTACTCATTGATGCAATATTTTAAGTCCTGTAGACCTAACTAAAACAGGTGCAAAATTAAGTCGTATTAATTAAACTGACGTATGTGGATTGTAAATTCTTTGCAAGAAAATGAATTTTTATTTTTCTTTTCTTGTGGAATTAATGCCAAGTTTTTCTTTTATTTTCTCATTCAAAAACAACATTACTGGAACCAAAATTAAGGTGAGGAAGGTTGCAAATCCCAGTCCAAAAATCATGGTCCATGAAAGTGGACCCCAGAATGCAACACTATCTCCACCGAAAAATATATGAGGATTCCCTTCACTGAACAGTTTCACAAAATCAATATTTAACCCAACTGCAAGTGGTACCAATCCTAAAATTGTTGCAGTAGCTGTTAATAAAACGGGAGTCATACGTGTTCTTCCGGCTTCCACCAATGCTTCTTTGAGCGGCATGCCCTGATTAAGTAGTATTTCTGTAAATTCAACCAAAAGTATACCATTACGAACTACAATACCTGCAAGTGCAACGATACCAACACCGGTCATAATAATGGAAATTTCCATTTTAAAAATGGAGAAGCCAAGCAATACACCTATGAGTGATAATAAGATTTCGCTTAATATAATAATCGGCTTAGAAATGGAATTGAATTGTGTTACCAGTATAAGAAATATTAAGCCCAATGCTACCAGCATGGCTTTGCCTAAAAATGCACCTGTTTCTTTTTGCTCTTCCTGCTCTCCACCCATCTTTACGGTAACTCCTTGCGGCAGTGGATAACGGTTGATTAGCTTATCAATTTTTGCAACAATTTCATTGGCATTGTAACCTGTTAAGACATTTGATGAAATGGTAATCATTGGCTTTTCATCTGCACGCTTAATACCACCAAAAGTATTGTTGTATTGAATGCCTGCAACAGATGACAGCGGAATTTGTCTGATCTGGCCACCCATATTCATGTCCCTGAAAGTAATCTTCATATTCATTATCGCATTCATGTTGGTACGTTGATCTTTTCTGGCTCTTATCTGAATAGGATATTCATCATTTGCGTCTTTAAATTTACTTGGTTTATCTAAGCCGAATATGGCTTTGCGCAACTCCATTCCAACCTGAGCAGTGCTTATGTCTTCTCTGTTGGCACGCTCCCTGTCAACCATTATTAATACCTCCGGTTTGTTTGATTGTACATCTGACTTCAGTTCTTCAACTCCTGGAATCTGAAGCGAATCAAGGTAATGTTTGATTTCGGCTGCTGTTTTTACCAAGGTGTCAATTTGATCGCCTGTTATTTCTATTGCAATTGGTTTACCTGTTGGTGGGCCTCCTTGTTCTTGTTCAACAATAATTTCAGCACCGGGGATGCCTTTTACCTCATTGCGTATAAGATCCAGATATTTTGCTGTTGATTCTCCATTGCGTTTTGCAAACTCTACAAAGGCAACCGTAACTTTTCCTAAATGCGGATTGGCATTAAAGTTTGTTTCAAACTGTTGCGGATCACCTGCCCCAACTGCTACATTGGAGATTACTGATTCGACAATCGGATTATTTTCGCCAACAACTTTATAAACTCTGTCTTCAACAATTTTGGTTATAGAATCGGAATATGCCTGATGCGTACCTATGGGCAGAGTGATGTAAGTGTAAACGAAGTTTGGCTCGGCCTGAGGGAAGAAGACCACTTTAGGAGAACGCACTGCTGTTAAAGCAATGGTTAAGAAAAACAATACGATGGTTCCTAATGCCATCCAGATGGGGTTCTTTTTATAAAGAGTCCACTCAATAAATTGCTTGTACTTGTTTTGCACCTTTGGCCATGTTCTATCCTGAAAGTGCTTAATCCATTTATGAAGCACAAATCTATTGAGTGAATAAAGACCAAACATGGTGATTACAAAATTGCCGAAACCAAAATTTCCACCCAGATAAGAGAGTAAGGATACTGCGCCAAAAATGATGGTAATTATTTTATATTTTTTTGTGTTTCTGCGCTCGTTTTCTTCTTCCTCATGTGTTTTCATAAAGTCAACTGCAAAAACAGGATTAATTATATAAGCAACCAGCAAGGAGGCTAGCAGGGTTACAATGAGTGTTACAGGCAAAAAGAACATGAACTTGCCAATAACACCCTGCCAGAATGCCAAGGGAATAAATGGCGCAAGTGTGGTCATGGTTCCTGAAAAAACAGGAAGAAATACTTCGCCTGCAGCAAGTTTTGCAGCTTTCTTAATAGGCATTTTGCCGTTACCAAAAATACGGTGTGTGTTTTCAATTACCACAATAGCATCATCCACTACAATTCCAAGGGCAAGAAGAAATGAAAACAGTACAATAAAGTTTAATTTAAAACCAATTACAGGAAAAACCAGAAAAGCCACTGCACATGATAGTGGAACAGACATGGCTACAAAGATTGCATTGGTTGCACCCATGAAAAACATGAGTATGATGGTAACAAGTATAAATCCAATGATAATTGTATTTATCAGATCATGTAAAGTTACTCGTGTTTTTTCTGACTGGTCTCCGGTGATGGTTATTTTTAGACCAGGAGGAAATATGGTTGATTCATATTTTTCAGAGATGGTTCTAATTCTATCTGATGCCTCAAGCAGATTTTCACCGCCACGTTTAATAATATTTAGTGTAATCACGTTTTTATGGTCCAGGCGTGCATAACTTTCTTTTTCCTTAAAATCATCTTTAATTTCTGCAATATCTTTCAGATAAACCGTTGCGCCTGTAGATCCTCTGATTACGATATCACCCAGTTTTCTGGCATCTTTATACTGGCCAATTACATTAATAGAGCGTTTAATTCCGTCCATATCTACAGAACCTCCGGAAATAGTAACATTCTCACTTGCTATCGCACGGTTGATATCATCAAAAGTAATACTGGCAATTTCTGCCTTCATTAAATCTACATTTACTTGTATCTCTCTTTCAAGCGCGCCCACCATATCTGCTCTGGTAATTTCTTTTAAGCCCTCTATTTCATCTTTTAGTTCATCGGCATATTTTTTCATTTTATCCAATGGCAGGTCGCCTGAGATATGAACATTCATAATGGGAATCTGAGAAACATCAATATCTGTAACACGTGGATCATCGGGTAGGTTATCCGGTAAATCTTTTTTTGCTTTATCTACCGCATCTTTTACACGCTGCAATGCAAGGTCTACATTCTGATCAGTATTGAATTCAACATTTACAATGGCAAAATCCTGAACCGAATTACTTTTTATCTTTTTTACTCCGGTAATGGTTTTTAACTGCTTTTCCAGTGGTTTGGTAACCAGTTGCTCCATATCCTTGGGCGAAGTTCCCGGATAAATGGTTGTGATGAGAATACTCGGGAATTTTACCTCGGGAAATTGTTCCTTTGGTAAACCGATATAGGAGAATAATCCGGCTAGTGTAATGATAATAGTAAGTACGTAAATACTAGTTTTGTTATCAATTGACCAGCTTGATGGTTTAAATTCTTTTTCTAAGTCCTTCATAAAATATTTTTAACAGATGTGGAGATATTGCCCCAATTAAAATTTTATAGCTTGGTTTTCCGTCAAATCCTGAAATCCGGTTGTAATTAGTAATTCTCCTGCAGTTAAGCCGTTCAGTATTTCTGCTTTATCATTATACATTGATCCAACGGTTACCTCACGTTTTTGTGCAATGGTTTTAGGTCCGTTTTTTTGTGCTACATAAACTACTTCTTTGCCATCTACTTTCTGTATGGTATTAACCGGAACAACTATAGCATTGGGTTTTTTATAATCAACAATTTTGATTTGGGTTACCATATTAGGTCTGTATACATTCGAAGATGGCAATGCAATTTCAATGCTGAATGTACGAGTCATGGGGTTGATTACCTTGGCAGCATAACTCACTGCAGATGTTACCTGCTTGTTAATGTCAGGAAAAAACAACATGGCTGCGTCACCTGCTTTTACTGCACTTGAGTATGACTCAGAGATGTCTGCAACCACTTTTAACTTGCCAAAGTTTACTACTCTTACTGCCGGTATTCCCGGAGCAACAGTTTGACCAAGTTTTATGTATACTTCATCAATTGTTCCTTCTATCGGAGATAAGATTTTATACATCTTCTCAGTTTCTATCAATGAGTTTATTTGTTGCTCCAGCGTTTCTTTATTTGTTTTAGCTTGCAGGTATTGAATTTCTGTTCCTACTTTTTGCTCCCAAAGATTTTTTTGCTTGTTATACAGTTCGGTAGCTAGTTTCAGATTTGTTTTGAGCCCTGCAATTTGCGCATCAATAATTTCATGTTCAATCTCGGCAAGAATTTGTCCCTGCTTTACCACATCACCGGCTTTTACATTAAGTCGATAAATACTACCCGCCATTTTTGCTGTAAGCGTTACGTTTTCATCTCCTTGAACACTGCCTTGAACATCAATGCTATGTTCATATGCAGTTTCGGTTATAGGTGTAACAGCAATAAATTTAGATTTGCTATCATCGTTTTTAGATGAATCGCCTAGTGCTGCAATTTCCAGCTCCAGTGTTTTAATTTTGTCTGTAATACCTGCTTGTTCAGCTTTTAATTTTTCAAGCGCGGCTTTCTTTTCTTCAATAGAAGAAGGGCTCCCACCGCAGGATTCAATTGCAGTTAGTATGGCAAGGCCTGCCAGTAGAATGATTAAATTTTTCATATAAGTTTGATTTGATATTTCCATAATTATTTAAATTGTTATTTGCCTAAGGCCGTTTCTAGGTCTGTTTTAGCTACTAGTAAATCATAAATTGCATTAAGATAATTTGTTTGTGCTGTTTTCAGATCTGTTTCGGCTTGTGAGAGTTCAAGGCTTGAGCCAACGCCATTTGTAAACTTTATATTTACCTTTTTATATATTTCTTCGGCTAGTTCCATGTTTTTTTTCTGCACCTGTATTTGCTCTTTGGCTCTCATATACTTTGTTCTGCTGGAAAAAACTTCTGTTTCTATAGCACTTTCAAATTGTGATTTCTGGTTCTGTGACTTTCTTATATTAATGCTGGCCTGTTCAATTTGTGCATTCTTCATAAAACCATCAAAAATGGGAAGTGAAATGTTTAGACCAACTTGTGTTCCCGGAAAGTATCTGTTGTTTAACTGCCCAAAATCAACAGCAAAGGCATTTTGCTGATGCTGCGCAAATGCAACCAGTGAAGGGGCATAACCAAACAGGTAACGTTTTTTATCTAACGTGTGCATTTTTATTTGCTGCTCAAGCATTTTATACTCGGGTCTGTTATTGTATATCACCTTTTCTTCTGTAAGTGCATCGGCACCTGCGAGGTTAGCGTAAATATCTTCCATCTTATCGGTTACAGAAATCGTTTGGCTACCCGGATAACCCATCTGAAGTTTAAGTAAGTAGTAGCTTATTTCTTTTGCATCCTGCAACTTCCCAGCCTGAACTTTGGTATTAGAATAAGTTAGTTCAATTCTATCTACATCTGTTTTTTCTATCAACCCGTTTTTGTAAAGGGCATTCATGTCATTCAATATCTTCTCAAGGGTTTGAAGATTTTTATCAATGAGCTTTATATTCTCATCTGTAATTATTACAAGGAAATAGGCTTTGGTAACATCTGCTGCTATTTGTTTATCGGTTCGTTCACTGTTTATTCGGGCAAGCATGGCGTACTCTTTAGCTGCTTTTAATCCCATCAGGAAAGTACCGTCAAACAGCAACTGGCTTGCACTGAGTGTACCATTAACTGAGTAATCAATTCCCTGCGGAAACTCAACAGTGGGGTTGGGGCCAAAGAATCCGGGATTTTTAATACCAATGGTTGGTATTTGTGGGGTATACACAAACCTTCCGCTTGCGCTGATCTGCGGTAAGCCCATTGCCCTAATTTCATGTATCTTTTTGTGTGATGCATCTTGATCAAGACGGGCATTTTTTGCATTCACATTATTGCTTTTTGCATACTCAATAGCTTGCTTAAGGCTAAATGTATTTTCGTTTTGTGCCTGCGTTATCTGTTTAAAGATTCCAAGCACGGAAAAGAGAAACAAGACTTTTTTCATTTTATAACAAGATTTATTTTCTGTGTTTTAATTTTTCTTCCAATAATTCCATTCCTTTTGGTGTACAAATAGCACGTAAATGATATTTGGTCATTTCCAGATGCATGGTTTTAAAATCCATTTCTTGCCTATCGTAATTCTCGGGATCGGTAATAAATCCGATGAGGTAAACGAAAATACGGCAGGTTATATCCAGGTCAATATCTTTTCTGTACAAACCTTTTTTTCTTCCGTTTTCAAGGTTTTTCACTACCAGGTTATAAATATGATTTTTCCGGTTAACCTGAAGTTTATCCCATGCTGGCTTAAAATATTTTTTGAGGTCAAACATGGCACTTGGATTAAGTGTACGTATAACATTGCCAATAAAGTCTGATATAGATAACATTGCGCTAATCGGGTCTTCGCTCTGATCAATCAGTTCATCACAATTGCAGTTCATATCTATGATCTGATGGTCTACACAGCGGTCTACCAAATCATATTTGTCTTCAAAATGCTGATACAATGTTTTTTTAGATACCCCCAGTTCTCTGGAAATATCATCCATTGTGATACTCTTGAAGCCATAACGCATAAAGAGTATTTTGGCTTCCAATAGGATTTTGCTTTTTATTTCCTGTTCTTTTTCCATGAATATTTTCTATAGGCGGCTGCAAAGATAGAAACTAATCTGACATAGGAAACTATTTATATATTTAAAGTTTCCAAATTTTATAGAGATAGATGCTCATTACGCTATTTTGCATGATACAGGTTTGGCTTTATGCCTGAAAAAACGCTAATTGCATGACCTAATAACAGATATCCGATTAGCATGAATAAGCCTTATTTAGTGGGAATTACAGGTGGAAGTGCCTCAGGTAAAACGCGTTTCCTCAAGGAGTTGGGTGCGTTGTTTGGCCCTCAGGAAGTTTGCATCCTTTCCCAGGACAATTATTATAAACCTGCCATTAACCATGTGCGTGACGAAAATGGTCAAATTAATTTTGATCTACCCGAATGTATTGATTTGGATGCATTTTATGCGGATATTCTGAAATTGGGCAGAGGTGAGGAGGTCAAAAGAAGGGAGTATCGTTTTCAGCATGAGGAGCAATTAGGTGAATGGATGAGCTTTGAACCGGCACCTATTATCATTGTTGAGGGGCTGTTTATTTTTTACAGGCAAGATATTTTCAATCAATTTGATTTAAAGATTTTTATTGATGCCCAGGATGAGATTAAACTAAACAGAAGAATCAGCCGGGACACCGCTGAGCGCAATATCTCTGCCGACTACGTTTTATATCAATGGGAAAACCATGTGATGCCAGCTTACAGGCAATTTTTGCTTCCTTACAAAGAAAAAGCCGATATGATTATTAATAATAACAGCCATTTCCAAAATAGCCTGCGCGTGGTGGAAGATCACTTTAAGGTATGGCTTAAAAATTACTGAAATTCTATTAATAAGCTCATAATCAATATAGAGGCTAATAATTGATGAACTTTGCAAAATCTTGAGTCATCCCTTATATTTGCCCGCTTTGTATTTTTACAAAATTTTATAACCACTAACAAATCAGTTAATAATTAGAATATCAAATGAAAAGTAAAGGAGCAGTAAAGTTATTCGCGATTGCCATGGCCGTTGTATCGGTATTTCAGCTTTCGTTTACATGGGTAACTTATCGAATTGAAAAAGAGGCAAAAGAGTTTGCCAATGGTGATGTGTTGAAAGAAAGAGCATATCTTGATTCCATTGCACGTGAGCCGGTTTACAACTTAGGATTTGCAGAATATACCTACCTGCAGTGCAAAGAGCGCGAGCTAAACTTAGGTCTAGATTTGCAGGGTGGTATGAATGTAACCCTGGAAGTATCGCTAGGAGATATGGTACGTGCATTAGCCAATAACAATCCTGACCCGGCCTTTAACAAAGCCATTGACCTTGCCATTGAAAAAATGAAAACAAGTCAGGCCGATTTTGTAACATTATTTGGCGAGGCTTATAAAGAAACTGTTCCTGATGGCCGTTTGGCTGCTATTTTCTCTAACCAGACCAATAAAGACCGAATTAAGGTTAGCTCCTCTAATGAAGAGGTGCTGGTTTATCTACGTGAAGAGGCAAATCAAGCTATTGATCGCTCTTTCCAAATTCTACGTGCTCGTATTGATAAGTTTGGCGTAACACAACCAAACATTCAAAAGCTGGAAGGTAGCGGCCGCATTTTGGTTGAATTGCCAGGTGTAGATAACCCAACACGTGTGCGCAAATTATTACAGGGAAGTGCCAAGCTTGAGTTTTGGGAAACATATGATAATGCAGAGGCATTTAAGCACCTTTCTTCTGCTAATGATATGTTAGCTAAAGTAATGAAGTCTGAAGGCGGAGTTAAAACAGACTCAGCTAAGTCTGATACCGCTGCCAGCAGCGCTCTTGCCGGTTTGGCAAAACCTGCTGTAGCTAAGCCTGATTCTACCAAGAAAGATACCGCAAACAAGGAGAAAACATTTGAAGAGTTCTCTGCTGAAAACCCATTATTCGCTTATCTGCGTCCATATGCCGATGAGAACAATATGCTTATAGCAAAAGGTTCTGCCTGTGGTATTGCTATGGTTAAAGACACTGCAAAAATCAATACCATGCTTAACCGTTTTGAGGTTCAGGCAGTATTGCCATCAACCATTAAGTTTTTCTGGGCATACAAAGGTTTTGGTAATAACAACGAAGCGGTAGTGCTCCATGCTGTGAAAGCAGGCAAGGATGGCAACCCATCTTTGGAAGGTGATAAGATTACAGATGCAAGAAGAGACGTTTCACAAACAGGTGAAATAGAGGTTGCCATGAACATGAATGCAGAAGGTGCGCGCATCTGGAAAAATTTAACCAAACAAAATATTGGCAAAAGTATTGCTATAGTTTTGGATGACGTGGTGTACTCTGCTCCAACCGTGCAAAATGAAATACCGAATGGCCGCTCATCTATTACCGGTAGCTTCACTAATGAAGAAGCAGCCGACTTAGCCAATATTCTTAAATCAGGAAAACTACCTGCACCAACCCGTATTGTAGAAGAAGCAGTAGTAGGGCCAACTCTGGGTGCTGAATCTATTAATCAGGGATTATTGTCTATGGTTATTGCAACCATCGTAATCCTTATTTTCATGGTTATTTATTATGGTAACTCTGGTTATATTGCGGATTTTGCTGTATTGGCAAACGTTTTCTTTATTATCGGTGTGCTTGCATCCTTAGGAGCAGCATTAACATTACCAGGAATTGCCGGTATTGTATTAACCATAGGTATGGCTGTAGATGCTAATGTTCTGATTAATGAACGTATTAAGGAGGAGTTACAAAATGCCCGTAGCATTAAAAATGCAGTGGCAGACGGATATGCCCATGCCAATTCATCAATTATTGATGCTAATTTAACAACACTCATTGCCGGTTTTGTTTTATACGCTTTCGGAACAGGTCCGGTGCAAGGGTTTGCCATAACCTTAATCATAGGTATTCTATCATCTATGTTTACTGCTGTATTGCTTTCTCGCGTTATCACAGAGTGGAGATTAGAAAAAGGTGCTGTAGTAAATTATGTAACAGGGATATCAAAAAATCTGTTCCAAAATCTGAATTACAAATTCGTTGAAAATCGTAAAAAATTCTACCTATTTTCAGGTGTCATTATCATCTCAGGTCTTGTATCTATTTTCACCAAAGGATTTACACTTGGTGTTGACTTTAAAGGGGGTTGGACCTATGTGGTGCAATTTGAAAATGATCAAACATCAACTGACATACGCGAAAAATTAAGCGGTGTGTTTGGTTCTGCTCCAGAAGTAAAAACCTTTGGCGCTGGTAATAAATTTAAGATTACCACCACTTATATGATTAATGAAACATCGGAAGGTGCCAGCGATATGGTAGAGACTAAGCTAAATGAAGGTCTATCTTCATTGGGGAAATCGCAAATTTTAAGTTCGGCAAAAGTAGGTCCAACTATTGCAAATGATATCAAAGTCGCGTCTATATGGGCTGCCATCATCTCTCTGCTCGGGATAGGATTGTATATTTTAATCCGTTTCCGCAAATGGCAGTATGCATTGGGTGCTATTATTGCGCTTACGCATGACGTGTTAATGATGCTTGGTTTCTATTCAATTTTTGATGGAATACTGCCATTTACCATGGAAGTTGATCAGGCGTTTATTGCTGCTGTATTAACCATCATTGGTTTCTCTATCAATGACACGGTTGTGGTCTTTGATCGTATTCGTGAATTCCTTGGCACCCATCATCATGAAAATAATAGGGGTAAGGTAATTAATGATGCATTGAATAATACATTAAACCGTACCATTATCACATCATTAACCGTGTTCCTCGTAGCATTGGTACTGTTTATTTTTGGTGGAGAGGTAATTAAAGGTTTTACTTTTGCGTTGTTGGTTGGTATAGTATTTGGTACATACTCATCTATTGGTATAGCCACACCAATTGTAATAGACTTTGATAAAAAGAAAGAATAACAAGGCTTTCGGGCCTCAGTTTCTAAAAGGGCTGCCCCAACGGGCAGCCCTTTTGCTTTCCACAGATGTGCAGAACTATTAACAAAATACGTGTTATTCTGCTCTAATCTTGAAATGCTTATAAAAAGAGTACTTATGACCGATTTATTATTGCAAGCTACCGTTCAGGTTGTGCCAGCAGAGCAGGAAGGATTATCCGTGCTGGGCCTTATTCTTAAAGGTGGATGGATTATGGTTCCCATCCTGTTTCTGTCTTTGGTTTCTGTTTTTCTGATGATCGAAAGAAGTTTATTTATCAGTAAAGCCAGTAAAATTGACGTGAATCTGGTAAACAACGTAAAAGATTTATTGCATAAAGAAGACATCAAAGGGGCCATGACCTATTGCGAGCGTATTGGATCCCCATTTGCTGTTATTGTTCATAAAGGACTTTCGCGTTTGGGTTCTCCCATCAGAGATATTGAAAGTGCCATTGAAAATACGGCACGTGTTGAAGTGTATAAAATGGAGAAGAATGTAAACCTACTTGCAGCCATTGCTGCACTTGCACCCATGTTTGGTTTCTTGGGTACCGTAATTGGAATGATTCGCGCGTTCTATGATATCTCGCTTGCCGATAATATCAGCATTGGTGTTATTTCAAGTGGTATTTATGTAAAAATGATTACCTCAGCTGCGGGTCTTATTGTGGGTGTAGTTGCTTATATCTTCTACACTTATCTCAATACCCGAATTGAAAGGGTTGTAAATAAAATGGAGGTAACGGCTATTGAGTTTATGGATATTCTATATAAACCTGTTGTAAAATGAATTTCAGAAAAAAGAAATATGTACATGCAGAAGTACAGGCAGGCGCATTGTCTGATATCCTGTTTTTTCTGATGCTGTTTTTTCTGATTATTTCAACACTTGCCAGCCCCAATGCTATTAAATTATTGCTACCCAAAGCCAAAACAGGTCAGTCAATCCCCAATCAGATTATCAATGTATCCATTTCTGCCGATTTGAAATATTTTATTGATAAAGGAGAGGTAACCCTGGATCAGCTTGAAAGTGCCATCCTTTCAAAAGCCTCTTCACTTCAAAATCCTTCCATCGTACTGCGGATGGATAAAAGTATTTCTGTAGAAAGTATGATTTATGTAATTGATGTGCTTAATAGGGCAAAAGTACCTGTGGTGGTAGCGGTAGATAAGCCAGCAGCAGGCGAGTAGTGTAGCTGTGCAAAATGCTATACATACCTCCTTTGTTCTGAATAAGTAAGGCTTCGCATCACCTCATTTAATTTGTTATTTGCCCACGTAAATATTCATACATATGAAATCCTATATTATTTTGCTGTTTTCATTATTAGTTGTTGTAACAACAACCAGGGCCCAGCTGGATCCCAAAACACCCTACGAAGAACCAAAAACATTTAAAGAGAAATCCTATAACTTTTTTCTTTCAAAAAGGCTTAAGCGAGCTATACATCAGCGTGATTCGTTGAATGATTTGGTTATAGCTTTTAATAAAGATACGGCAGAAAGGGGGCGCAATTACCGTTACCTCGACTCAGTTTTTAGAGAACTTACAGCCAGATATAATGATTGTAACGAAAAAAATAATGCATTAAAAAGCCAGTATGCTGAGTTGAATGCCAGGTATAATGAATTAATGAAGAAGAGCCTGAGTGAAGCTGAGCGCTTGAATAATGCACTCAAAATTAAGTCAGAGGAACTCACACAAAAGTCTGATGAATTGGAAAAACAGCGTAAGTTGCTTGAACAGCGCGAACGCAGATTGGCCGAGCTTGAGGCAACCCTCAGGGCAAAAGACTCTATTACTAATGCAATTAATGATTTGGTTAAAAAAGCATTACTGGGCTTTAACTCCGATGAGATTTCCGTTGAAATGAAAAATGGAAAAGTATACGTATCGTTAAGTGATAAATTACTTTTTAAATCAGGTAGCGCAGAAGTAGAAGACAAAGGTAAACAGGCCTTGAAGAAACTTTCTGAGGTGTTAAATAAAAACAATGAAATTGATGTCGATATAGAAGGTCATACAGATAATGTACCGATTAAAACAGCTCGCTATGAAGATAATTGGGATTTAAGTGTGCATCGCGCCACCAATATTGTTCGTACATTACAGGAGGAGTATGGTGTAAGTCCTAAACGTTTGACTGCCGTTGGTAAAGGGGAGTATATGCCAAAAGCTAGCAATGAAACAGCCGAAGGCAGAGCCAAGAACAGAAGAACCGAGATTGTGCTTTCACCTAAACTTGATGAGTTATTTAAACTTATTAATAAAAGGTAACAATATGAATTTTTTAAAAAAACAGCCTGTGTTTGCAGGCTGTTTTTTTATGTACAGAATAGCAATACAGCAAGCATAATAAGGTCTGTATGGTATGGTTTCAAACTCAAATATGGTAAAGTAAAAACTAAAGCGCATATTTGAATCCTAATAGTAAAGATAACCCACAATACAATTGATTATGAAAATTGAATCAAACAAAGTTGTTTCCATTCATTATACACTCACAGATAATGCCGGAACAGTTCTTGACTCTAGCAGCGGTAAGGATCCGCTTACCTATATTCAGGGAATCGGTAACCTCATAGCCGGCATGGAAGAAGGGTTGGAAGGGAAAACTGCCGGTGAGAAACTTACAATTAAGGTTAGCCCTGAAAAAGGTTATGGTATCAAGAATCAGGAATTGATACAGCAGGTTCCGATTGCTGCATTTGGTGGGCAAATGGTAAGTCCGGGTATGCAGTTTGAAGCAGGTTCACAAGAGCAACGTTTTTTAGTAACCGTTACTGAGGTTAACAATGATACCGTAACCATCGATGGCAACCATCCGTTGGCAGGGGTTGAATTAAACTTTGATGTAGAGGTAATTACCATCAGAGAAGCAACGGCTGAGGAGCTGGATCATGGCCATGTTCACAGCCCTGGTGGCCATCACCATTAATTTTACTACTCCCAATATTTAACCTTAAAAGCCTGTAAATATATAATTTACAAGATTTCTGGTATGGTACAATTTATTCATTTCTTTTATCCAATATTCGACATGTTTCACAGAATCTTATATATTTGGCCAAATTTTTTGTAATGAGATATTGTTTACTCATCATTTTTGTATTTGCTTTCGCCACCCTTGGTTTCAGTCAGAAAAAAGGCAAACCCAAAACGGGTTATGATAAAATACATCCTTTTAAAAATGGTATTGCTAAAGTAGAAAAGGATGGTAAGGAAGGTTTTATCAATACCGGAGGCGAGGAATTTGTACCCTGTAAATACGATGCAATTTATCCCTGGGAGAAAGGCAGGGCCAAAGTAGAGATAGCTAATAAATATGGATTTATAAATGAACAGGGAGAAGAGTATATTCCTGTTAAATATGACTTTATAGGTTCTTTTAAAAATGGGTTGGCCATTGTTTCATTAGGAGGCCGCAGGGGTATTATCAATGAAGTAGGAGAAGAGGTGGTGCCACTTGAGTGAGCTCATTTTATTGATTCCTTAAATCTGTTCTCGGCAATCTTCATTGATTCTTCTAAATCCACTATTGGTTTATGTGCGGCTGAAAGGTAGCCATCTTTATCAAGCCAGTATTTGCGATACATACCAGATTTATCATATGTATCTGCTTGCTTGTCAATATTAAAGTATCTGAATATGCGGGCATCATTCCCTACACCTGCAATATAGGCCCAATTGCCATAATTGCTGCATGCGTCATAATCAATTAATACCGATTCAAACCAGGCTGCTCCCCACAACCAGTTTATGCCAAGGTTTTTGCATAGAAAACTTGCCACATTTTGCCTGCCCCTGTTGCTCATAAATCCTGTGTGAAGCAATTCCCTCATATTGGCATCAATAAATGGGAAGCCGGTTTTACCCAGTCTCCATTTTTCAAATAATTCAATATCTTCAACCCAAGAGATGGATTGATTTTTAATACCTTCTTTTTTGAAGTAAGCAGCACCAAATTTGCGCATAGAAAATCGAAAAAAATCCCGCCACAATAATTCAAACAACAGCCAGTAGGTAGAGTCATTTTTTACCTGAGTCGATTCAAATACTTTAAGTTCATCCATTACGCGTGCAGGACTTAAGCAGCCCGAAGCAAGCCAAGGTGAAAAGTGGCTGCTGAAATCACTACCCAGAAGCCCGTTTCTGGTTTCTTTATAGGTTGCTACCAGCTTTGTTTCCCAAAAATAGTACTGTAAGCGTTTGAGTGCGGCAGTTTCCCCACCGGCAAACAAGTAATCCCTGTCTACATGCTCTTCTTTATCAAAACCCAGCGCTTGAAGGTTGCAAGTTAATTTCGGTAAATTATGCGGTATGACACTCAATTTCCTTATTTCAGATAAAGATGTTCTGTAAACGGCTTTTCTTTCAACTGCCTTTCTAAAATCCGTGAATAATTCAGGTATATTATTTTTTGTAAAAGGCAGTTCATCCGGGTGCAAAAGTGTATTGCCCCAAAATAATTTGAGTTCAATTTTTTCTTTTAGTAGTTTATCTGCCAGCGCTTTTTGTTCCTGTTGTTCTTCGTATGCGGGTTCATCATGCGCAACTACCTGATGTATCTGCAATTTCCTGCATAATGCGGGTATGGTATCAACAGGGTTACCAATTGTAATAATCAGATCACCACCAATTTTACGCAATTTGGTTCGTAGCTCCTCCACGCTTTCCATCATAAACCGAGCCCTGAATGCGCCTATTCTTCTGAAACCAAATTTATTTTTTTTAAAATGTTCCGGATTGAAATTGTACATGCCAATCATTCTCGTGCCATTTTCTGCAGCTGTTTGCAGCGGTTCATGGTCATGCAAACGCAGGTCGTTTCTAAAGTATACCAGGATGTTTTGATGCATGCATACAATAACCACGCTAAGCTGTGTTTTGTTTAATACCTTTGCATGGTGCCACAAATACAATCTTCATTTGCCACTAATGGTTTGTTTGCCAACAAACACTTTTCAACCATTTATCCGGCATTATTCAGAAAGGTAAGACTCATATACAAGAGAAAGCGAATGGAAACACCGGATGGCGATTTTTTTGATGCAGATTTGCTTACCGGTAGTGGTCAAAATCATTTGTTATTGATGCATGGCTTGGAAGGTAGCAGTGCTTCCGGTTATATAATGGGAATGGCAGATAGTTTTAACCGGCAGGGATTCCATGTTCATGCACTTAATTTCAGATCTTGCAGCGGTGAGATGAACCGCAAGGCTATATCCTATCATTCAGGCTTTACGGCCGATGTCAGATGGTATATCCTACAACTCCTAATAAATGAACCCAAGGCACGCATTTATTTATGTGGTTTTAGTTTAGGTGGTAATGCATTGCTAAAATATCTGGCAGAAGAGGGTGCGGGTATAGCCCCACAGATAATAGCAGCCTGTGCATTTTCTGTACCGGTTGATCTGGCTTCTTCTGCTGAGGTTTTGGCAAGCAGAGAGAACAAAGTGTATATGCAGCGATTTTTATATAGCCTAAAAAGTAAAATAAAACAGAAAGCGGCATTATTCCCTAAGCAGATTGATGCTTCATACCTGAGTGGGGTAAATAACTTTCGCGATTTTGATAATCATTACACAGCACCATTACATGGTTATGTAGATGCCGCAGACTACTGGGAGCAATGCAGCAGTAAATTTGTATTACATCGGATAACTATTCCGGTATTGCTGCTTAATGCAGTAAATGATCCGTTTCTGCATCCCTCCTGTTTCCCTCAGGCCCATGAGCTTAATCAGGCAAATATTTTTTTAGAATACCCTGCTAATGGCGGACATGTTGGGTTTAAAACAGGATGGAACGGTACTTATTGGATAGAACAAAGGGCTGCAGACTTTTTTAAAACCATTTCAGCATATGATGAATAAAGAATTAAAACTGATTTTAGCTTCCAAATCTCCGCGCAGGCATGAGCTTATAAAGGGAATTGAGGTAAATGCAGAAATAAAAACGTACGAGGTTGACGAATCTTTCCCCGATCAATTAAAGGCTGGAGAAATTGCCCTGCATCTGGCAGAGAAAAAAGCCAATGCTTATCCGGATGCATTACTTGAGCATCAAATACTACTCACGGCCGACACCATTGTATGGATTAATAACCGGGTACTTAATAAACCTGCAGATGAAAAGGAGGCGTTTGAAATGTTACAAATGCTAAGAGGTGCCAAGCACGAGGTTTATACCGGTGTTTGTTTGCGATCAAACAACCAGCAGTTTATATTTGTTGAATGCAGTGAGGTTTGGTGCCGCAATATTTCTGATGAGCATATCCATCATTATATCAAACAGTACAAACCATTTGATAAGGCAGGAAGTTATGGTATTCAGGATTGGTTTGGATATACAGCCGTTGAAAAAATTAACGGTTGCTTTTTTAATGTTATGGGATTGCCTATTGGCAAAGTATATGAATACCTAAGTAAATTTGATTTCTAACGGCCTTTATCTTTATCTCTTTTTTCATCGGCTTTGTCTGCCCGTTTGTTTCCGCCAAAAACAGAGAAGGATACATATCTTCCAGGATATTCCTGCATGTCTTTAAGCAGTGCAGCCAATTCTGCAGATGATTTAGTCAGGTTATCATATAGTGCTTTGTCGTTAGCCATTTTACCAAGAGAACCTTCGCCCTTATTGATTTTTTCTAAAGTAGTGGCAAATTCTTTCATCACATTTCTTGTATGATTAATGGTATTAGCCAAATCGGCAGCCGCAACAGAATCAGTTATGCGTGCTATGTTTTTCAATGAACGCCCAATTGCCTCATTATTATTTTTAAGATTTCTGGTAATTTGTTCAATATGCTCAAACATATCCTTTAGCTTATCATATTCTTCTGTTGTAAGCTGGTCAAAACGTGCTGAAATCTGATTAAGGTGACTAAGTGTGCCGGAAAAATCATTAATGCCTCTGGCAAGTTTCTGCGTACCGGTTGAGTCAAATACCTCATTCATGCTTTGTAATACCTTGTCAAGCGTTACCAGCACTTGTTCGCTCTTATCTTTGAGTGGCGACATCATTTTAGAAACGGAACTGGAGAAAGATTCTTCTATCTCACCAGAAAGTGTGTCTTTATTACCTAGAATAACTGATGATTCAGATAATTGCAGGTCAATCATTTTGGTACCAAGCAGATCCTGTGAACTGATGAGGGCCTTGGTCCCATTCGGTAATTTGATGGATTGATCAACAATTAATGTTACAACAATTTTGCTTGCATCGCCTGCTCGAAGCATACCAATATCTTCTACCTGACCAACCTTAAGGCCATTAATGGTTACTTGGGTAGACTTTACAATTCCAGACACGTTATTATAAACAGCGTAGTAAGTATTATATCCTTTAAGCGGGCTATAACCTCTTAAAAAATTATAACCCAATATAAGTATACTTATTCCAAGAATGGAAAAAATACCTACACGTACTTCTCTGCTAATTTTCACTATTAATTTCTTTTGGGCAAAAATAAACGCAAAAACGGGTTAAACAATTATCAAATCAAATATAGAAAGCCTATTTAGTTGCTTCTACACGCCTTTTATAATGAGCAACTGCTTTTGCTATGGCACCTGCCAATTCTGTTTGCCCACTTTCAGAGGTAAGATATGCCCTTTCTTGTTTATTGCTTAAAAATCCGGTTTCTATTAAGATACTTGGCATTTTACTTTTCCATAATACCATTAAACCTGCTTGCTTTACCCCCCTGCTTGTTCTGTTAATTTCAGTAAAGTTTTGTTCTACCAGTGAGGCCAATTTCAGGCTTTGCTCCAGATAGGCACTTTGCATAAATGAAAAATAAATATGTGCTTCAGGTGAGTTGGGGTCAAAACCTTCATATTTTTCCTGATAGTCTTTTTCCAGCAAAATAACCTCATTTTCTCTTTTAGCTACCTCCAGGTTTCCTTCCGATTTATGCAAACCCATGGAAAAAGTTTCTGTTCCAAATACCTCTGTTTTTTTATTGGCGTTGCAATGTATAGACACAAAAAGATCGGCATTGTTCCTGTTTGCAATACCTGCTCTTTCCCATAATTCTACAAAATTATCAGAGTCGCGGGTATACACTACTTTTACATCAGGTAGCTCAGCCTCAATGGCTTTGCCTACCTTTAAAGCCACTTGCAGGGTAACTTCTTTTTCTTTTGCTCCCCCATACATACACCCCGCATCATGCCCGCCATGACCTGCATCTACAATAACGGTACGAACTTTGTTACCAATTAAACCCAATGGTTTATAGGCACATAGCAATGCGGATAAAATTATTATTGAAGCTATGCGGCTAAATTTCACCATATTTTTAACTTTAATTAGCTTTGCGGTCATTGGTATTAATACATTACAATTTTAAGCAAACCTCCACAATACTTAAATCAGTGGCTTTTAAACTTTTGCCATGTTTTCTGTTAATGTGTTCAGTTGCGTATGCACAAACCAAGCCCAAAAATCAAACCAAACCCAAAAAATCAAAACAAAAACTAGAGCAGGTAAAGAGTGTTACTGCTCCCTTTGCACAAATAATAGATTCTCTTTCAGAGGAGGAGGCAAATATTTTTGATCCAATGGATACGGTTAAGTTGGTTAAGTCTTCTTCGGCAATGAATGCCAAAGTTAAATATACTTGCCGCGATTCTATGCCCTATTATGCCGATGAAAAAACAATTTATCTTTATGGTGATGCCGTTGTGAATTTTGAAGATATGGAGCTCAAGGCAGATTTTATTAAGATTGAGTTAGCCAAAAACTTGGTTATTGCCAGCGGCAGGCAGGATACCAATGGCAACTGGATTGGTAAACCATTATTTAAGCAAGCACAAACCGACTATAAGGTCGATGTCATCAAATACAATTACAAAACCAAAAGAGGTTATTTAAGTGAATTACGCACCAAAGAAGGTGAGGGTTATATTCATGGCTCTGATGTGATTAAGGATGAGGAGAACACCATGGGTGTGCAAAGTGCAAAATACACTACTTGTGAACTGGAGCACCCACATTACTATATCGGTGCATCTAAAATTAAAGTCATACCGGATAAAAAAGTAGTTACAGGTCCTGCTAACTTGCTTATTGAAGATGTAAGAACACCGCTGGTTCTGCCCTTTGGAATTTTTTCTATTAAGCGTGGTCAGTCGTCAGGCATCATCGTACCTCAGTACGGAAGTTCTTTTGGTCGTGGTTTTTTTCTAAGAGATGGTGGTTATTATTTTGGTTTAGGCGAACGGATGGATATGCGTCTCACAGGCGATATTTTTACCAATGCCAGCTGGGCCTTACGTTCAGGTATAAATTATGCGAACCGATACAAATTCAGGGGTAATCTGCTTTTTAATTTTGCCGATAACAGATTTGGTAATGAAGAAGATCTGAACTTTAACCGTTCAAAAGATTTCCAGTTAACATGGCTGCACAGTTCAGATCCAAAAGCAAGGCCCAATACATCATTTAATGCAAACGTAAATATTGTAAGTGTGAACCGTGAGGGTAATTCTTATTTAACCAACAACTCATATAACCCAAACAATATCATCACCAATCAGCTTACTTCCAGTATTGCTTTTAATAAGTCATTTAAGAACGGACGTTATAATTTTTCTACCAACGCTCGTATGGCACAAAATACGCAAACCAGGGATGTTGGTGTGTCGTTCCCTGATTTTACTTTTACAGTAGCCAGTTTTGCACCGTTAAAACCACGTAGCAAATCAAGTGCGGATAAGTGGTATGAGAATATCACAATGAATTACACCATGTCGTTCAGAAATGACATCAATACCAAGGATAGTATTTTCTTCAAGGGGCGCAGTAGTTCGGAATGGCTCAGTTTTCTTGATACTGCTGCTCGCTTTGGTTTCAGACATGATATTCCTGTTCAAACATCTTTTAAACTATTTAAATATTATACACTATCTGCCGGTACCGGTTTTAATGAAGTATGGTATTTTCAAACCATAGAAAAAACGGTTGATCCGTTAACCAATCAGGTTATTACCAAACGCGTAAATGGTTTCGATAGGGCATTCACTTATTCACCAAGGGTTGCCATCAATACACGCTATTACGGGATGAAACAATTTCAAAAAGGTTCTATTAAAGCCATCAGGCATGTTGTTACACCAACACTTGATTTTACTTATACACCTGATTTTAGTGAGGCAAGCTGGGGCTATTTTAAAAGCATACGCGATACAGCCGGTCGCGAGATAAAGTACTCTCGTTTTGAGCAAGGGATTTTTGGTGGGCCGGGAGTGGGTAGGCAGGGAAATATTGGCTTTGCATTGGATAACAATATTGAAATGAAAGTGATGCGAGGTAAGGATACTGCCAGAAAAGAAACCAAGGTGCAAATTTTTGAGAGCATTAGAGCCGGTGCAGCTTATAATATTTTTGCCGATTCGCTTAACCTGAGTACCATTGATTTAAGCGCACGTACCAGACTTTTCAATAATATTCAACTCATCACCGGTGCCACGTTAGACCCATATCTTAATGAGGAAATCACATCAGCTTCCGGTTTCAAATCTATCACACGACTCAATCGTTTTTACCTAAGTGAGAATGGCAGCTTGGGTGTAATTAGCAGAGCCAATATTGGTCTGACAGCAAGTTTTAGTCCTGAAACCTTTAAGCAAAAGAGTTCAGGTAAAAAAGCCTACGAAGGGGAGTTGAGATATATCAATGATAATCCGGGTGAGTATTATGATTTTAATGTGCCCTGGAACTTGAATCTGAATTATACTGTTACCTATGATCGCTTTAGGAATTTGAATGATAAAACTACATCTAATTATGTGCAAACGCTAAATTTTAGCGGAGATTTAAACCTCACACAAAACTGGAAAATCGGGTATAGCTCAGGTTATGATTTACAAAATAGGGAACTCACTTTTACATCCATAGATTTTGTCAGACAATTACATTGCTGGGAGTTTAAGCTCAACTGGATTCCGGTTGGCTTCAGGCAAAGTTTTTTATTTACCATCAATGTTAAATCAAGTTTGCTGCAGGATTTGCGAATGACCAGACGAAGAGACTGGTTTGACCGCAGAATTTAATTCATTGCAGAATTAGTAGGAATGACCTTTATTTGAACTCTTAACAACCAATTAAATAGAACTCTCAATAATGAAATACGTAGAACTAAATGATTTACATGTATCGCTTGGAGCGAAGATGATTGAATTTGCAGGATACAATATGCCTGTTTTGTATAATAACCTGATACAGGAACATTTGGCTGTAAGAAACAGTGTGGGTGTTTTTGATGTAAGCCATATGGGTGAATTTTTGTTAACTGGCGAAAAGGCATTGGACCTGATTCAATTGGTTACATCAAATGATGCATCAAAGCTAACTGATGGGAAAGTGCAGTATAGCTGCTTGCCAAATGATAAGGGTGGTATTGTTGATGATTTGCTTGTGTACCGCAAAAGTGCTAACGTGTATTTTCTGGTGGTGAATGCCTCCAATATTGAAAAAGATTGGAATTGGATTAGTAAGCACAACACCTTTGGTGTAGAAATGAAAAACGTAAGTGATGAGTTGAGTTTACTTGCAGTTCAGGGCCCAAATGCTATTAAGGTAATACAAAAATTAACTGATACAGAACTTTCTTCCATGGAATATTACACGTTTACAACAGGCTCTGTTGCAGACTGTGCGGACGTGATAATATCCAATACCGGATACACAGGTGCAGGTGGTTTTGAGTTGTATGTAAATAATAAAGATGCACGAAAATTATGGGATGCTTTGTTTGAGGCAGGAAAGGAATTTAATATGATGCCTTGTGGTCTAGGTGCAAGAGACACATTGAGGCTGGAGAAAGGTTTTTGTCTATACGGCAATGACATAAATGATGAAACTTCACCTATTGAGGCAGGTTTAGGCTGGATAACCAAATTCACCAAAAATTTCATAAGTGCTGATCATCATAAAGCACTTAAAGAAAATGGTGCTATTAAAAAGCTGGTAGGTTTTGAAATGTTGGAAAGGGGCGGTATACCTCGTCAGCATCACATCATCAAAGATGCAGCAGGAAATGCAATAGGAGAGGTTACTTCCGGAACCCAATCGCCTTCATTAAGTAAAGCCATTGGTATGGGTTATGTAGCTGCTGCCTTCTCAAAACCGGATACAGAAATTTATATTGAGATTAGGGACAAGGCCATTAAAGCTAAGGTGGTAAAAGTTCCCTTTTTATAGCAATTCTAAAGGGCTCATTGTCCTTTTTTAGTTGATGTATATCAAATACTTATATAGCCTGCTTTTGTTTTGTTCACCTGTATTGTTGTTTGCCCAGCAAGCAGAGGAAGAAAGGAAACATATTGGCAGAGCAAAAATAGGTATGAGTGAGAACGAATTATTAAAAGTTGCAGGTGATCCTGAAAGAAAAGAACGCTTTAAAACTATTAAGATGGGTTTATCTGATACCACATGTTATTGGCTTTATCAAAATGAGATAACTGTAATTCTGCGCAATCACAATATCGAGAAAATTGAAAGAGACAGGAATGGTCTTTTACTGAAGATTCAGGAATGGGCTGATCCTAAAAACAAGGATGGTATAAAACTTATTTATGGCAAATAATATTGAAGTTGTTTATACACCAGCCCTATTGCCTATGCATGAGGTGAAAGGTAAAACCGTAGTGGTTATTGATATCTTGCGAGCTACCTCCTCTGTTTGTGTAGCATTTCAAACAGGCGTAGGAAAGGTTTTGCCGGTAGCCACCCCGGAAGAGTGTATGGTGTTTAAGGAGTTTGATTTTTTGTGCGCAGCTGAAAGGAACACCTTAAAGTTAGACGGATTTGATTTAGGTAATTCTCCTTTTGAGTATCAAAATCCACTGATTGCAGGCAGGAATATTGCTTTAACCACTACCAATGGAACCAAGGCAATAAAAATGGCAAAAGAGCTGCATGCCTCAAACATTTTAATTGGCTCGTTTTTGAACCTGAGTGCATTGTGTGATAAATTATCAACTATAAATCAATCGGTAATATTGCTCTGTGCAGGTTGGAAAGACAGATTTAATCTGGAAGATACTTTGTTTGCAGGAGCTGTGGTGAATGAATTATCAGCCATCTTTGAAACAGATTGTGATGCGGCACTTGCAGCAAGACAATTATTTCTCTCCATGCAAGATAATCTGGAACATTGGGTGCGCCAATCTTCTCATGCCAAACGTTTTCAATTGCTGCACCTGCAAACAGATGATGTAGCTTTTTGCTTGCAGAGAAATACGGTTAACCTAGTTCCGATGCTGCATGGTGAATACATTATTGTCTAGCGTTGCTATTTGCTTTGAGAGATTTGTAGGAGCTCACTAGTTCATTTACACACATTATAACTACCAAAGGCAATGCAATAAATGATAGTTTATTATACTGCGCTGCTGCCTCAAAATCAAAATGCAGTAAATGTTGCACAGCTCTGGTCATGCCGCAACCGTAGCATTCCACATTGGCAAGCACAACAGAAAGGCACATTGGTGGGCCATAATCAAAATAATCGGCTGGTAAAATAAGTAAGGTAATTAATGCAGCAGGTAAACCAATTGCCAGGAAGTAAAATTTATACTTACGCAACCTATCCTTATATTGTCTCATCATACTGTCCGTTTTATTTTATTAATTTAATATATGCCGATTCGCCTTTTTTTAGTTTAGTCATGAGTGTGGTAGATTTCTCTCCATCCCTAACCGTTATACTTGCGGTATTAGGTGGGTTTTTCCCATCATTATTAGCCAAAAGTTTCACCACGCAGCTATCTCCATTAAAAGGCAAAACCAGTTTTTTCTTCTGGTACGAAATAGTAAATTTCTCCAATACTTCAAGATCGTTTATATAGAGTGTCACCTCGTCCTGATCATCTGCTGAGCCATCCCATAATTCAATTATCAGATCCTTACTTTTCCATTTAATGCTCAGTTGCTCCTCTTTTTCTAATATGGTTAAATTTGATTTTAATTTTAAATCCGCGTACAATGTTTTTAACTTCTGTAATGAATCTTCTTTACTAATATATTTGGGTTGCAGAACTTCTTTAGCCATTTCATCAACAAAGTCTTCTGATACCAAATAAATATTACCATTAGTACATGGTTTGCCATCAGGGAATTTACCTGTAAAGACCCCCTGTATTATTTTTTTATCAATTACAGCACGAATCTTTAAGTTATGAACTTCAATAAAGCAGAATGTAGATTTATCGGATTTGGATTTAGTAGAAATATTTTCTGTTTCCTTAAACGATAGCAGATTTTTCTTGCCATCAAGGATGCCCGTTATGCGGGTTTTGGTATTATCCTTGCCATAAATATCTGTAATGGTATACCCTTCAATTGCGCCATTGGGTAGTTGTTTAAAGCTAACTTTTAACGGAATGATAACTTTACCGGGCAGTTCTAATGTTCCTAAAAAGTTAATAACTTTATCGTCTTGACAATGAACGTTGTTAATGTAAAATATGAACAGTATGGAAATTATAAATTGCTTCATTCTGTCTAATATCGTTAATTGTACACGTAATTTATTTAAAACTTAATTTTAACAACTATGAAAACAACATTGCGTAATTCAGCATTGCTAGTTGCCTTTTTCTTTGTAGGTAACATTGCACAGGCTTCTTTCCCGTACAAAGAAAATGCAAAAGAGCAAAAGAAAACAGAAAATGTAACCACTGTTTCAAAAAATGAAGTAGTTAACAAAGAAATTTCTAACACTGATTTGAAGGCTGAAACATCAAAAGTAGAAGCATCTAACGGTTTCTTCAAAAAAGCACTGGAAGAAAAGTGGATAGCGCTTTTGCTTTGGTTCTTTTTGGGTGGATTAGCAGCTCACAGATGGTATAAAAAGAAGCCGGCCATCAACAATATTCTTTATATTATCACATTAGGTGGTTGCGGTATTTGGGCTATCATTGACTTGATCAATATCTTAACAGATAACTTCTAATACTAATCTAATTAACATGTTAAAGGCTACCCATAACCGGGTAGCCTTTATTTTTGCCTATACTTGCGTATTATTTATGCAATTTAGCGAACTACAAATCATCGAACCCATTTTGTCTGCCCTGAGCAGGCAAGGATACACTACTCCAACTCCTATTCAGCAACAATCTATACCGCCAGCTTTGCAGGGCACGGATATTTTAGGCTGCGCACAAACGGGCACCGGCAAAACAGCAGCATTTGCCATTCCGGTTCTTCAGCTTATGCACCAAAAGTATGGCGCACTTAAAGGCACCAGGCCTATACGTGCATTAATTTTAACACCCACCCGTGAATTGGCTATTCAAATAGAGGAGAGCCTGCAGGATTATGGTAAAAACCTGGGCTTGCGCCACCTGGTTATTTTTGGAGGTGTAGGGCAAACACCACAAACCGATGCATTAAAAAGAGGTGTAGATATTCTGGTGGCAACACCCGGTCGCTTGCTCGACCTAATGAATCAAAAGTATATTTCCTTGCAGCATATCGAATTTTTTGTACTGGATGAAGCAGACCGTATGTTGGATATGGGCTTTATACATGATGTAAAAAAAGTTATAGCAAAATTACCTGCCCGCAAGCAAACCTTGTTTTTTTCTGCAACTATGCCACCTGAGATTCAGAAATTATCCGATACGCTTTTGTATAATCCGGTAAAAGTAGAGGTAACCCCTGTTTCATCAACTGCAGAGAAAGTTAAGCAGGAGGTTTACTTTGTTGATAAGCCCAATAAGCGTCACCTGCTTATTCATTTAATGGATGAGCTAAACATTATGCAGGCTTTAATTTTTGTGCGAACCAAACATGGGTCAGATAGGGTTGCCAGAGAATTGAATAAGGCAGGTATTAAAGCCGATTCTATTCATGGTGATAAATCTCAGGGAGCAAGGCAGCGTGCGTTGAGCCAATTTAAAGAAAAACAAATACGTGCATTGGTAGCTACTGATATAGCTGCACGGGGAATAGATATTGATGAGTTGGCATTTGTGTTTAACTATGATATGCCCAATGTACCTGAAAGTTATGTGCATCGCATTGGCCGAACAGGCAGGGCAGGAGCCAGTGGCCTTGCTATTTCTTTTTGCGATGCAGAGGAAAAAGCTTATCTCAAGGATATCGAAAAACTCATCCATAAAACCATTCCGGTAATCAAGGATCATGCATGGCCACTTACACAATCTGTGCAGGATATAAAAGTAGCGCAGGAACAGGCCAAGGCGCGTTTTAAGGAAATGAAAAAATCAGGAAAACCATCAGGACAATCGGCAAGTAGGTGGAAAGGGAAAAGGCGTTAAACCAGCTGTTAGTAAATCTTGATCGTTGTATTTGTCAGTTATTTTCATAGCTTTACCTAATACTAAGGCTAACACGTTTTTGTAGGGCATAGCAAATAAATTCATCGTTATCGAATTTACTTGCGATTTTCAATAGGATTCGACTCAACAACCAAGTCAGCTTTTTGCATTCTAGTATTGTCTAGTTTGCTCTCTCACTGAATAATTAAGTTGTCGTATGAGTTACATAAAAGCAGGTTTTTCCCTAGAAAATGCACTTTCGGTAAATACCCGAAACAAAGCTGAGCGTGCTATTTTAACCATAGCTATACTCAGTTTTATCTGTCATCTGGCTCTTATTTGTATGGCACATCTGGATTTGATAGCAATAAATAAAAGTGCCGAGTTGATGAAAAGCCCAATATCTGCTATTTATACGCCATTTTCATTTATATTAATTTATGAGGTATATCTATTAATCTATTATTTACCTCAGTCGTTAACCATTTATATTACGAAGCAGTATGAAATCATTCTGTTAATCATCATGCGGAGGCTTTTTAAAGACTTATCTAATCTTAAGATTACATCTGACTGGTTCTCCATACCATATGATTTGCAATTTACTTATGATATCCTTACCTCATTATTATTGTTTGCTTTGATTTTCCTTTTTTACAAGCAAAGCAGAAATAAGTATGCTGCTATAAAAGCAGATGATTCAGATATTACAGGTGCTGCCCGATATAAACATATAAAGAACAGCATTGCATCATGGCTTGTTCCTGTGGTGCTAATGCTTGCCATCTACTCGTTTATTAATTGGGTAGCTGATGTTATGTTTACTTTCGAAAGATCAGGTACCACATTTAAAAATATAAATAATGTATTCTTTGAGCATTTCTTTACCATTCTTGTCATTGTTGATGTTCTTTTGCTACTTGTTTCTTTTTTTTATACCGATAAGTTTCACCTCATAGCCAGAAACTCCGGATTTATCATTTCTACCATACTAATTCGTCTTTCATTTACCGTAGAGGGCCTTATGAATAATATATTGGTATTTGTTGCAGTATTATTCGGGCTTTTAATCCTTATGATTTATAATAAGTTTGAAGAGGCAGCTGAGTCGTAAGCGGCTAGAATAGAAACATTGAGCCTTAATTTCAGAGAATAGAAAAACACCTGTATATTTGCCCACTTAAGTTTGGTGTAGTTGAATTTACAGGCCTTATTGGATACATATAGCGCAAGTAAGCAATTTGCGCATATTGCAGGAAAGCTCGCATCACCCACCCCCTCCGCGCTTCACCTGAGGGGATTGGTGGGCTCTGCAGCGTCTGTTCTGGCTGCTTCACTTTTTCAAAAAACAAATAAAACACAGGTATTTATTTTTAACGATACCGAGGAGGCTAGGTATTTTTTTACCGATCTTGAAAACTTGCTCGAAGGGAAAACCATTTTATTTTTACCCGCTTCCTATAAACGCAGTTTTCAAATTACCCAACCTGATAATGGCTTAATACTAGAAAGAGCAGAAGCATTGAGCAGACTCAACCAGCATGCCACTACAGGTGAGTTAATTGTAACAACCGCAGAAGCAATTGCAGAATTGGTAATAAGTGAGGGCGATTTAACCCGCAATACTTTTGAGCTTAAAGTTGGTCATCCGTTTGATATTGAATTCTTTATTGATTTCTTAACCGAGCATCATTTCGAGAGAAGTGATTTTGTGTATGAAGCAGGCTTTTTTAGCATACGTGGTGGTATTATTGATGTGTTTTCTTTTAGTAACGATAAGCCCTATAGAATTGAATTAAACGGAGATCAGATAGAAAGTATTCGAACATTTGACCCTGATTCACAATTGTCGTTAAAAAAAGTAGATCGGTTTTTCATTATCCCTAACGTTCAAAAGGAGTTAGATTATACCCAACGCCTTCATTTTTTTAACTACCTTCCTGAGGATAGTGTTTTATGGTTTAAAGATTATCAATTTTCTTTTGATCAGATAAATGCAGGCAGGGAAAAGGCTCTCCAAATATTTGAGCAGCATCAGCCAAAAGATAGTGAAGATAAATTGCTGGCTGTTGAGGATATATATGCAACCTCTGCCGATATCAAAAATGCCATTAAGCAATTTGACAAAATAGTACATGGAAACATTTGTGCACTTGCATCTGCCGAGCTGCTCGATTTTAATATGGCACCGCAGCCTTCTTTTCATAAAAATTTCAAATTACTCATACAAAATCTCAAGCAAAACCAGCAAGGTGAATTTGTAAACCTGATTTTTTCCGATAGCGCGAGGCAGGTAGAACGATTGTATACCATTTTTGAAGACTTAGATAAGGAGGTTGTTTTTCAGCCAATATACCATGCACTTTCGGCAGGTTTTGTAGATAAGGATTTGAAATTGGCATGCTACACTGAACATCAGGTTTTCGACAGGTTTTATCGCGGGCATTCCAGAGCATCCAGCAGCAAAAGTAAAATTATAACTTTAAAGGAGTTAAGAGAACTAAAACCTGGTGATTATGTAACACATATTGATCACGGAATAGGAAAATTTGCCGGATTAGAAAAAATTGAAATCAACGGGAGATTGCAAGAGGCCGTGAGGTTGGTTTATCGTGACAATGATTTGCTTTATGTAAGTATCAATTCTCTTCATAAAATATCTAAGTATATTGGTAAGGATGGTACTGAACCACGGGTTCATAAACTTGGTAGTGATGTTTGGGAGAAGGTAAAGAATAATACCAAGAAAAAAGTAAAGGATATTGCCCGCGATTTAATAAAATTATATGCCAAACGAAAAGCGCAAGATGGTTATGCATTTGCACCGGATAATTATTTGCAGGTAGAGCTTGAAGCATCTTTTATGTACGAAGATACACCAGACCAAAGCAGGGCTACCTCCGATGTAAAGAAAGACATGGAAACCCCGCACCCTATGGATAGACTGGTTTGTGGTGATGTGGGTTTTGGAAAAACAGAAGTTGCGATTAGGGCTGCTTTTAAAGCTGTTTGTGATAGTAAACAGGTTGCGGTGTTGGTTCCAACAACCATTTTAGCTAATCAGCATTACCGCACTTTTAAAGAACGGCTCAAGGATTTTCCTTGTAATATTGATTACCTCAATAGGTTTCGCTCTGCTGCTGAGCAAAAGGCTGTACTTCAAAAGGCCAGGGAGGGAAAACTTGATATATTAATTGGTACCCATAAACTATTGAGCAAAGAGCTAAAGTTTAAAGATTTAGGATTACTCATTATTGATGAAGAGCAGAAATTTGGCGTAGCAGCAAAGGAAAAATTAAAGGCTATAAAAACCAATGTTGACACACTTACATTAACAGCTACTCCTATTCCTCGCACGTTACATTTTTCTCTGATGGGCGCAAGAGACTTGTCAATTATTAATACACCTCCAGCCAACAGGCAACCGGTAACCACTGAACTCCATGCCTATTCAGATGAACTGATGCGTGAAGTAGTAATGAATGAAGTGGAAAGAGGCGGACAGGTTTTTGTGGTTCATCATCGGGTTAAGGATATTTATGAGTTGGCCGATAGAATAGCAGCGCTTTGTCCCGGTATTAAAGTTGGTGTGGCACACGGACAATTAGAAGGAGATAAGCTGGAGGATGTAATGATTAAATTTATTGAAGCAGATTATGATGTGTTGGTAGCTACTACTATTATTGAGTCAGGTCTGGATATACCCAATGCCAATACCATCATTATTAACAATGCGCATATGTTTGGTCTCAGCGATATTCATCAAATGCGGGGAAGGGTAGGCCGTTCCAACAAAAAAGCATTTTGTTATTTAATGGTCCCATCTATGCTTACCTTAACCAATGATGCACGAAGAAGGCTTCAGTCAATTGAAGAGTTTAGTGATTTGGGTAGTGGTTTCAATGTAGCCATGCGCGATTTGGATATACGCGGGGCAGGCAATTTACTGGGAGGGGAGCAAAGTGGTTTTATTGCAGAAATAGGCTTTGAAATGTATAACAAGATTCTTGATGAGGCTGTTCAGGAATTGAAGGAGGAAGAATTTACCGAACTATTTAAGGAAGAGCAAACGCATAAAATAGAATCAAAAGACTGTACCATAGAGACAGATTTGGAAGCCCTGATACCAGATAGTTATGTGCGTAACATCAGTGAACGTTTAAGCTTATACAATGAGCTATCCAATGCACATGATGAAGCTGCACTTGATAAATTTGCTATACAAATAAAAGACCGGTTCGGCCCGCTGCCATCTCAGGTATTAGATCTGATAGAGTTTATCAGGCTAAGGGAAACCGCAAAGAAACTAGGGCTTGAAAAACTGGTTTTGAAGAATAATGCCATGGCAGCTCATTTCCCGGACGAGAAAAAGCAACATTATTATCAGTCGGAAGTATTCTCAAAAATATTAAACTTTGTGCAGCAAAACCCGCAGCGATGCAAGTTTAAGCAAACACCAAAGAATCTCGTAATTGGTATACAGCATGTTGCAGGTATTGCTCATGCCAAAGCCATACTAAATGAACTATATAATACTGTATTTTTAAAATAAAGGACCATCACTATGAAACGACCAGAACAGGGAACTTACCCGGCCTACTACGACACCTATATCATGAAAATTAAGGACGATAATATAATGGATGCGTTACTTACCGAGCATTACGAAACAATTGATTTGCTTACTTCACTTGATGAGGAGACGCTACAATTTCGTTATGAATCTGGTAAATGGACAATTCGTGAGATAGTGCAACATCTGATTGACACGGAAAGAATATTTTGTTATCGTGCGCTTACCATAGCCCGAAATGATAAAACATCCATACCCGGATTTGATGAAAACATGTATGTTGAAACATCAACTGCTATTTTCAGAGATATGAATGATATGGCTAGAGAATTTTCTGTTTTACGCGCATCCACGATTGAGTTGTTTAAAAGTTTACCTGAATCTGTACTTGATAGGAGTGGCACCGCAAATGGGAATCAGGTAACGGTAAGGGCACTTCTTTTTGCATTGTTGGGTCATGAAATACATCACCGTAAGGTAATAGAAGATAAGTATCTGTAGTCTACAACTAAGCAGTTCCCTAATCTACTAATGGGGATGAAGTTTAATATGCAAAATTATTCAACATGTCTTTTAGTTATTACGTTTGCATGTTATTGCAGTGTTTTAAGTGCGCAAACGGACAGCACTTCTATTAAATCATTTCCTCAAACTAAAGAATCTGTATCAACAGATTCTACGCTCTACTATACATTTAAGGATGCAAGTATAGGGCGTGCGTTACAAAATCCGTTTTGGTATGTCATCTCAACCATTGCTCCCATGTTTAATATAGGTGTAGGTTATACCTATATCAGCCCCACTCAATCATTTGCCAAAAAAGTTAATTCTGCATCAGCATTTACATTTGATATTGCCATGAACCTCACGCGTATTTTTGCCGACCCGGATGCATTGTATCAATTTTATGCTGGAGTGAATATGGATTTTACCAACTTTGGGGAGTCAAGTCCCTTTAAAAGAATAAATGGTGATACGACCTATACTTTTAGTATTAAAAACACAATGGAGGTTGTATCGCCTTATTTGGAGGTAGAGTATAATGGAGAATATATTTCTCCATTTTTTACATTGGGATACAGTCGTATATTTTTAAATCCGGTTTTAGCCGCGGCAGAACAGGTGAAAACTGCCACTATGAATGTTACAGTGTATGATGGAGTGGCGCTAGCTGATTTAACTTCTAACGGATTTCGTATCGGTACCGGATTAAAGTTTAGATATCATTTTAAAAATCATCCATATCGAGCCTTGATGCTTTGTTTGAGAGGTGAATTTGTTGCCGCAACAGAAACGCAGATGGTAAATATGGCAACAGTGTCCTTTGATAAAAGCGGCAAAGCCTCTTTTCAATATACACCTGTTTCACCTTCGTGGGCTCAATTGTCATCCATGCTCAGGTATAACTTTTAATCATTATTTGATTATTAATTGTCTGTAATCAACCGCATAGCCGGTAAAGGTTCCGATAGCGCCTGTTACATTGGATTTTAAAATCACAGGAGTTGAGAAAGGATTACCGCTATCATTTGCGCGGCTGTATGATTGCCAGAATAAGAATTCTTTTCTGCCAATTTGCGAAAAGTACAGATTTAAGGTATCGTTTGTTTTAAATGGCCTGAAGAATGAATAGCTCCTGTATTGGTCGTTTAAAAATTCATCATCAAAAGTGCGGAAAGTTTCTGCAGCGCCCCAACCAAGTAGCAAATTACCAAAGCTCCCTTTGATAAAGGCCAGACGATAATTATTTCGCTCAGGGGGGTCTTGCCAGTAAAAATTTACAAATGCATCATACCTTCCACTGTCATCAGGCTCTCCTCTGTTTTCATATTTAATGGTATCTAATCTGATAACTTTGGGTATAAATGTTTTCCCTGTTACCAACCTTCCGTCAGGCAAACTAATCTCCAGTGCATAAGGCGTACTTTCTTTGCCGGTAAATGCAGGGTTCACGTATATCCCTGCAAGATTATCTATTAATGGATTGTTAAAGAAATTAAGAATGATGCTGTCTGCTCCGGGAATGCCATAAATATTAAAGAATTGAGTTGCCGGCCCGTCATAAATGGTATCTGTGCCGGATATGCGCCCTTCTCTTATAATTACATTTGCATCTTTTACACCGCCTACGGTAAGATCAGGTTTAAAATAATCCAGACTTTTGGTTACATAAACATAATTTAAGTTAGATAACAACTGGTTGATACTAGCTTCTACAACCAACTGCTCTTTTGAGCCTGGTCTACTCACATCAATTTCTTTCTCACAACTATAAAGTATGGTTGTGATTATTCCTAATATGATATAAAGTACGCTTCTCATCTTATAAAAATTTAAAGTTCCATGCTACTGAAGGCAAAATAGGAAACAGATATACCATGTATGCTTTTACCTCTTGTCTTTCTATATCAGGTAAAAAGTAAATGAAGAATGGATTAGCTCGGTTATAAACATTGTAGATAGAGAAATTCCATGCAGACTCCCACCGCTTGGTTTTTTTATGGGTGTAAGTGAATGCAATATCAGCACGGTGATAGGCAGGTAATCGGTAATCATTTATTTTATCATACAAATCAATGAATTCAAAAATAGGTTCTCCGGTTTGGGTATTAAAGCCAATTCTGAAAGGCATTCTTGATGTTGGGAGCGTAACTGCATTGCCTGTGCCAAAAACAAATACAAAATTCATGGTCCATTTTTTACTTAACTCCTGTGTGAGCACTACTGATATATCGTGCGTTCGGTCATATCTATAGAAGAAAGGATCTCCATTATTTAATTCATCAAACTGTCGTGTTGTTCTGCTCCAGGTATAGCCAATCCATCCGGTAGTTTTGCCGAATTTTTTCTTCAGAAAAAATTCGATGCCATATGAAAGTCCCTGACCCGGAATTACTGAGCTTTCAAGATTTTGATTGAAGAATAGTCTTGTGCCCGGTTTAAACTCAATTTGATTATACATGGGTTTATAATACGCTTCAACAGAACTTTCGTATTCGTTGTTTTTGAAATTGCGGAAATATCCGATGGCACCCTGATAGGCCAGTTGTGGTTTAACCTTGCCAGAACTTGGAATCCATAAATCAGCCGGAAAGGCCGCACCTGATGTGGTGGCTAAATGTAAGAATTGATAAGTTTGGGTGAAGGATGCTTTGATAGATGATTCTGAATTAAGCAAATAGGTTGCGGCTATTCTGGGTTCTGCCCCATGATAAAAAGCAATGCTTTCATTTGGTTTCCATTCTTTTTCTATACCGGTGCGAATGTTTTCATCATTAAATGAGTACTGTGTATAAGGTCCTACCATATTAAAGCCAACATATCGCAATCCTGCATTAACAGTTAATCTATTGTTCAGTTGCCACTCATCTTGCAGGTAGATGGCTCCTTCGTGTGCATACTGACTGGCAATTTTTTCGCTTATATTGATGGTGCCTGCCTGCCCGTTGGCTATGCCGGGTTGAAAGGTATGAAAGGTATAATGTGCTCCGTATCTGAGCTTGTGTTTGGTGCCGGCAAGGTGCTGAAAATCGTATTTTACATTCCAGTCTGTAATTCCGCTGCTGGCATTAAACTCAATTTTAAATTCATTTTGTCCAAATTCAAACTTATTGGTTAGGTCATACTTATTATAAACTACACTGAGATTTGAAAATATTTTATTACTGAACACGTGGTTCCAGCGTAATGAGGCCATTGCATTACCCCAGCCGATGCTTACCTTAAAATCTGTATTTCTGGGGCTGGTAAAAGTAAAAATATCTCTGCCGATATAGCCGGAGAAGAAGATGCGGTCTTTATCTGAAAATACGTAATTAGCCTTTGCATTTAAATCGTAAAAGTAGTAGCCGTTACTGCTAAGGCTATCGGCAAGGAAGGGCCGCACAATTGCATCAATATAAGTTCTTCTGCCAGATACAATAAAAGAGCTCTTGCCTTTCTTTATCGGACCTTCAACAGATATGCGGGATGCAATTAGGCCTACTCCGCCATTTACCTGATATTTTTGATTATTGCCTTCTTTCAGGCTCACATTTAAAATAGATGAGAGTCTACCTCCATACTGCGCAGGCATTCCACCTTTAATAATTTCTACATTCCTTATTGCATCGGTGTTAAATACAGATAGGAAACCCAGTAAGTGAGATGGATTATAAATAACTCCTTCATCCATTAAAACCAAATTCTGATCCGGGCCACCACCTCGCACATAAAAACCTGTGCTGGCCTCACCTCCAGATTTGATGCCGGGCAAAAGGGTAATGGCTTTGAGCACATCGGGCTCACCCATAATAACCGGAAGTTCTTTAATTTTATCACCGGTAATTTCCAGTCTGCTCATCTCTGTACTCTTTACATTGCGATCGGTGCGATCGCTTGTAATAACAACTTCTTTTGTTTCCAGTGCAGCATCAGAAAGAGGAAAGTTAATTTTGGTATTTTCTCTCAAGTTTATCTTTAACTCTTTTGGGCGAAAACCAATGTACGAAACTACCAGCGTGTATTTACCCTCAGGTAAATTCAGCACAAAGAAACCGTATTCATTTGTTGTAGCCCCGGTTTTTATCTCTTTAACCATAATGGTTGCCCCTATCAATGATTCACCGTTGGAAGAATCTTTTACATAACCAGAAATAGAGTAGCGCTGCTGCGCAACTACGTTTAAGCTACCTGCAAGAACTAAAATTAATAGATATAAAAAGCGAAAAACGTGCATGAATGAAATTAGAAATGCTCAATGTTTTATTCTGCCACAAATGTAATGATACCAAACCATTTTGAAGCTGATTTTATTCATACTTGCACACTTTTGAATGAGGCCATATCAAATTAGGAGACCTGCAGCATACTCTGGTTTCAAAAGCATACATATAACTTTGGTTTTTAATTTAGTCAGTACTAAAAAGTATAGCCAAACCTCAATGAACCCAACATAAAGGGTGATTCGCCAACTTCTTTCGTTAATGTCTTATCTTCATATATTGGCCACGGATTAGATTTATAAACAACACCCTCAATACCAAACTGAGGTATTATATAGAGTTTATTTTTAGCAAACCGGAATTTGTAACCTATATAACCCGTCATTGCCCAATCGAAACTTCGATATGTTTTACCGGTGGTTACATGGTTTTGTAATACACCAAGACCTGTTGACTGAGAAAATTCAAGATGAAATCCTTTCCAAAAATATTGTCTGTATCCTGTAACTAAGCTGTAGTCGGCAAAGCGACCTTCCGTTTCTCTATCGTTTGGGAAAAGAAAATTTACACCAACTAATACATCACCACGCAGTTGTCCATTCTGCCATAAGGTGACAGCCAATTGAGTTCTTGATGCACCCGGAAAAAACGGCCAAAGAATATCTGTTTCGATAGAATATTTACTTTCCTTTGGCTCTGTTTGTGCAAATAGATTTGTAGTTAGTAAACTAACTATTCCGATAATAATAATGTGTTTTTTCATTGTGTCAATAATTAAAATATTTATGGACACAAAGGTGAAACCTTGACCGGCTAATTCTCCTTGACCAAAGTCAATAAATACATTTGACGTGTAAAATTATTTACGTGCTCGTATACGGCTTAAGGTTTCGGGCGTTATGCCTAAATATGAGGCCAGCATATATTGCGGTATTTCTAAAAGCAGTTTAGAATTTCTTTTTACAAGTTCATTATATCTGTCGGCAGGGGTTTGAAACATAAAAGAGTCTAGCCTATCTGCAACCGTTAAATATAGATTTTCAGCAATGAGCCTGCCAAGTCGTTCAAATGTTTGATGTTTGTCATACAATTGCTTTAGCTGTTCTAATTTGATCTTGTAAATTACACCATCAGCCAGTGCTTCTATATTATGTTCGGATGGCTTTCCTGTAAGGAAGCTACGGTAATTGGATACAAAATCACCAGAAAAGAAAAATGCTGTAATTCTTTCTGCATCATCATTAAACGAATAAAACCTAAATATACCCTCATGAATAAAAGCAATAAAATCACATCTTTCGTTTTCTTTAAGAAGCAGATTTTTTTTCTTTATAGTTTCCTTTGTAAGACAAACTTGAAGATCTTGCCACTCATTCTCGCTTAATGTAATAAACTTTTCAAAGTGTTTTCTTAAGGCTTCCATTATTACGTTAATTATGTTTGTTCGTTATCCCCGTAGTGCCATTTTTGGCAGTATGTTATTGCAGGCACCCAAATTTCAGCGCCAGCGTAGCGTTTGCAGCATATGAAGGATGTCCGTTTTTAAAAAATTGAGCGAAGGTTGTATGGAATCAAGATTGGTTTTTTCATTAAAGTATAATGCGCCTCTGAGATAATGTTGATTACTGTCTGTAACATAAAACTGAAAATTAGTGGCTGTATTACCGCTTAATTCATACAGCATTCCATTAAGGTAAGCATTGCCAATTATTGTTTCATAAATTTCATCAGCTTTAATGGTATGCTTATATACAAGTGTTCTGCTATCTTCAACCACTTTGTACAATGCTTTCTTGCTTTGAATAGGCACATAGCTTAGATGAAGTGTAGCATTGAAAGGAAGATAATTAATATTAAACCAGCATTTATCTGCCATAGGATGGTTATCCTTTTTAGCTATTGAATAAACGGGTATTTCACAGGTAAATCGGCAATCGTTGGTAAATGGCTCATATTTCCTTTCCGGGAAAATGATTCGTTGGAAACCCCTGGGTTTCGGCACGTAAGCCGGTTCACACGCAGCAAAAAAAAGTAATACCATGCATGAAGCCAGCATATTCCTCATGCCTGTTCCTCCTCATTCAATATTTCAACTTTAACCCTTCTTATTCTTCGTTTATCAACGGATTCTATGTGAAAACGGAACTGTTTAAACGGAATAATTTGCTCTTGTTCAGGCAGTTCACCAGATATTTCAAGTAGCATACCTCCTACCGTGTCTGCTTCGTTCCTTACTTCCTCAAAAACTTCTGTATCAACTTCCATAAATCGACACATATCGTTTATGAGCATTTTTGCTTCAAATACATAAGTATTTTGATTGATACGAGAGTAGTAGGTTTCATCCTCATCAAACTCATCATTAATCTCACCAAAAATTTCTTCTAGAATATCCTCCATACTTACGATGCCTGATGTTCCACCAAACTCATCTACTACAATTGCTAAGTGCACCCGTTTGCTTTGAAACTCTTTAAGCAAATCGTCAATCTTTTTACTTTCCGGAACAAAATAAGGTCTCCTTACCAATTGCTGCCATTGGTATTCATCACTTTCCTGCAGCTTAGGCAATAAATCTTTAATATACAGTACACCGGTTATATTATCCAGGTTGTCATCATAAACGGGCATCCTGGAGTACCCCCACTCAGTAATTTTTGTTTTTACTTCATTAAAATGTAGTGTTTGACTCAGTGCAGAAATATCGGGGCGCTGACGCATGATTTGTGTTACACTGGTATTCCCAAAATTTACGATAGATTTTAATATAATCTTTTCTTCTTTCGGGGTATCCTCCTCTGCTGTAATATCAATAGCATGGGTTAGTTCATCCACGCTTAATACATGCCCTTTTTTGGTAATTCTCTTATCTATAATTGAAGTTGATTTAACCAGCAAATATACAAGTGGGTAAAGTACCTTGTTAAGCGTGAACATCGGAAGTGCCACAAACTTTGCTACACGTACATTGTTTTGAGAAGCATAAATTTTAGGCATTACCTCGCCAAAAAGAACCAGAATAAAAGTTACCAAAATAACCTCTATTAAAAATGCAATGAGGTGATTATCTCCAAAATTAAATAGAACTGAAATAACAATTGTAGAGAGCATTACAATTGCTATGTTTACAAATGTATTTGCTATGAGTATGGTGGCCAGTAAACTTTTAGGGTGCGATAGCAGATACTGAACTGATGAACTTGCTCTTGATTTCTCTTCAGAGAGGGCCTCCTTATCTGATATACTTAGCGAGAAAAAAGCATTTTCAGAGCTGGATATTATGGCAGAGCACAAAATTAATACAACGATAATTCCACCACAAATCAAGGCAGTTAGAATTTCTCCGGCCGATAGGTTTTGATTGACAATAGAAAAAATTTGCAGTGTGATATAAGATGGGGGCTCCCCCTGCATACTATCCAAAATGATTATTAATTGTTTAATGCAAATATATACAACTTAGCCGAACTATTGCTTAAAACGGCAGGTCATCCTCATGCGATGCTTGAGGGTGATTTGTTTGATTGGTATGGCCGTTTTCCGGTTGGTGTGTCTGCTCATCATTGGAATCAGCTGAATCCGACTGGGTTCGGCCACCCAACAGGGTTAGACTTGTGGCTCTTATTTTCTTGCCAATTCGCTCTTGGCCTTCTTTATCTGTCCAGCGTTCGGTTCTTAGTTTTCCTTCCAAATAAACCTGGTTACCTTTTTTTAGATATTTCTCAGCAATACGTGCCAGCGAGTCCCATACTTCAATATTGTGCCACTCGGTGTCGGTTTGGCGTTCACCATTTCTATTCGTGTATGTTTCACTGGTGGCAACGGTAAAGTTGGCAACAATTTTATTGTTATCAAGGTATCTAACCTCAGGGTTTTTACCCAAGTTGCCAAGTAGTATTACTTTGTTTACCGACATATTTACTATATTAGGTTAGTTGCTGCTGCAAGTTATAATATTTCAAAAACTTATCAAACAAACGGTGTACGGCAAACTTGCTTATATCTTTCCAGCCTGCTTTAACATAAGGTGGTTTAGTCTGCAAAGAAGAGGCTTTGCATGCAACAACCCAGAAAACTGCATATATGGTTTGGTGTGTAAGCTGATGTTTGCATTCATAAACCTTGTTTAGCCGTATTGGCTTTTTTGTTTTAAAAAGGGCTAATTTGTTTATTTCTGCCATCAGTATTTTATTATCAATGATGGAAGTGCTTTCAATACTTGGAGGTTCATATAAGTTGTGCCAAATGCCCTTGCCCGATCTTTTTTGTAATATGGTAAAATTAACCGCATCAGCTACAATAAAATTTAGGTACCTCATAACCGGTTTTTTCTTCGGGTTTTTTATCGGCAGCTGCAGATGATTGCCCTCTTGGTATGAAATACATTGTAATCTGAGCGGGCAGTTTTCGCAATCAGGTTTTTGGGGTTTGCAAATCAATGCGCCCAACTCCATCATTGCCTGGTTATGTGTTGCAGGATTCTTTTTATTTAGCACCTCATTTGCAATTCGGGCAAATAATTTTTTGCCGTTATGGCTGTTAATGGGCTCTTTTATATTGAATAATCGGGATAATACACGGTATACATTGCCATCAACCACTGCATGCGCTTCATTTGAAGCAAAGGATGAGATGGCAGCTGCAGTATAAGGTCCTATGCCTTTTAACTGAATGAGGCTTGCATAATCAGACGGAAATTTACCCTGATGCATTTCAACCACTAGTTTAGCAGTTTGCATCATATTGGTGGCCCTGCTATAATAGCCTAACCCTTGCCACATTTTCATTACCTTTTCTTCAGGAGCGCGTGCCAGCTGTTCAATATTTTTAAAAGCGGCACTAAATTTCAGATAATAAGGCAATCCTTGCTCAACGCGAGTTTGCTGTAAAATAACCTCTGAAAGCCATATCAAATAAGGATCATTGGTTTGGCGCCAGGGTAGTTCTCTTTTATATTGATTGTACCATTGATACAGGGGTGCTAATGCGTTCATTTTATGCCTGCAAGTTATATTATACCGAAAAATTTACACTTATATGTGCATTTTGTTTTGAAATTCATACATTTGCAACCCTGTTTGTAAAAAAGCAAGGATTAACTTAAACAACTGAAAATAAAATCATAACAACTAAATTTTTTTAAAACAATGACAAAAGCAGAAGTAATTGCAGAGATTTCAACCAAAACCGGCATTGATAAAGCCCAGGTTCAGGAAGCCGTTGAATCATTTTTCAAAGTAGTTAGAACTTCAATGGTAGAAGGTAAAAATGTATATTTCCGTGGATTCGGAAGTTTTGTGATTAAGAAAAGAGCCAAGAAAATTGCCAGAAACATTTCTAAAAACACCGCAATGGTGATTGATGAGCACTATATTCCAAGTTTCAAACCGGCTAAAACGTTTGTAGATAAAATCAAGAAAAGCGAAACGGTAAAAGCCAAAGCAGCTAAACTTACTGCTTAATCAGGCATGAGGAAAAATCAGTTATTCTTACTGCTTGTTGTTGCCGCTATTGCAGGTTTTTTGTTTTACATGGGCTATAAAACGCCCAAGGCCACTATTGAAAAAAGCAGCACAGAATCTAAAGGGTTTGACTTTACTGATTATTTGAATACAGCTTCGCAAAAGCTGGATTCAGGGTTTAAAAATAAGCTAGAAGCCATTGGTGATAATAATAAAGACACCCTGGTACTTCAGCAAAAAATTGTTCTTTGGGATTCGGCAGGTTATCCATTCATAGCAGCGCATTATTTGCATGATTTAGCTGAAATAATGCAGGATGAGCGAACTTGGTTTGCTGCAGGTAGTAAATTTTACATGTTGGCTGCTTCTGAGGCAGACTCTCTTATCGCAATACGTGCTGCAGAGGAAGCTAAACATGCATTGGAGGAGGTGATTAAAATTAACACCAATAACCTCGATGCAAAAAATGCACTAGCTGCTTGTTATATAGAAGTTGATCAGGATGTAATGAAAGGTGTAAGTCTGTTAAAAGAAGTTGTAGAAAAGGACTCGAATAATATACAGGCTATCTATACCTTAGGCATGCTTTCAGTTCAGTCTAACCAGCTTGAAAAGGCAAGAGAAAGGTTTGAGAAACTCATCCGCTTGCAGCCATTTAACGCAGAATACTATTTCTACTTGGCAGAGATTTATGCCAAAACAGGAGATACCCAAACAGCCATCAGAACATACGAAAAGTGCAAAACACTGCTAACCGATAAGGAAGCAAAAAAAGAAGTAGATACAATTATTAAAAAACTTAAAAACATTTAACGCCTATGCCAAGCGGTAAGAAAAGAAAAAGACATAAAATAGCCACCCACAAGCGCAAGAAACGTTTGAGGAAAAACAGGCATAAGAAGAAATAATACATTTTGACGTTATTCTTTATTGGTGATACCGTTAGGTTGCATTTTGCACCAAACGGTATTGCTCTATTTAATCCTGTTGCATTGTGAGTCATGAATTAATCGTTAATACGCATCCAGGCGGAGGAGTTGAGATTGCACTGCTTCGCAACAAAAAACTGATCGAGCTTCATCATGAAAAAGCTGACAGCAATTTTGCTGTTGGTGATGTTTATCTCGGTACGGTTAATAAACTCATGCCCGGATTAAATGCTGCGTTTGTTGATGTCGGACATGAGAAAGATGCATTTCTTCACTATCTGGATCTGGGTCCTCAGGTAAAATCCTTTATCAAGCATACACGGGTGCTCCTTAATAATAAACAGGCATCTGTATGGCCCAAAAAGCGAGATAATGAGATTGACATCATAAAGTCAGGCAAAATAGGGCAGGTTCTTGCAAGAAACCAACAAGTGGTGGTGCAGGTTGCCAAAGAACCAATTTCAAATAAGGGACCTCGCCTTACCTCACAACTATCATTTGCAGGCCGCTATTTGGTGCTCATCCCTTTTGATGATACTGTTTCAATATCAAAGAAAATTGTTAAGTCAGAAGAGCGTTCAAGATTAAAGAAACTGGTATTGGGTATTAGGCCCGAAAATTTCGGGGTAATTGTTAGAACGGTTGCAGAAGGTCAGGAAACTGCTGATCTTGAATCAGACCTAAGAGATTTGCTAAAACGTTGGGAGGTAATGTGTGAGCAATTAAAGAATGCAACACCACCCCAGCGCATTTTAGGCGAAAGCGACAGGTCATTAACTCTTATCAGAGATTTGGTTAATGATGACTTTACAGGTATACATGTAAACGATCAATATCTGTATAACCAGATAAAGAACTACATGAAAGCCAAAGCACCTGAATTGGAGAAAATTGTGAGGCACTACCAAAACAGTAAGCAGGGTATATTTGAATATTTTGGCATTGATAAGCAAATTAAATCTTCTTTTGGGAGGCAGGTAAACTTCCTAGTTGGTAGCTATCTTGTAATTGATCATACAGAGGCACTTCATGTAATTGATGTAAACAGCGGAAATATTGCAGGAAAAGAAATTAATCAGGAAGAGAATGCACTGAAGGTTAATCTGGAAGCAGCGGATGAAATAGCACGCCAACTAAGATTAAGAGACATGGGTGGCATCATTGTGGTTGATTTTATAGATCAGAAAACAGCAGGTAATCGCAAAATGGTGTATGAAAGATTAAAGGTGGAAATGAAAAGTGATCGTGCCAAGCACAAAATCCTTCCAATGAGCCCTTTTGGTTTAGTGCAAATCACCAGACAGCGTGTAAGGCCCGAAATGGCCATTGTAACAAATGAAAAATGCCCAACTTGTAAGGGTACCGGTGAAATTTCTTCGAGTGTAGTTATTCTTGATGAAATTGAAAATAGGGTAAAATATCTGATACAAAATATGAATATGTCCGGTATAAGCTTGCATGTTCATCCATACATAGCCGCTTTTCTAACCAAAGGCTATTTCAACTCACCACGTTTTAAGTGGTTTTTTAAGTATAAAAAGTTTATTAAAATTACACCTGTGCAGTCGTTTCAATTCGGTGAATATAGATTCTTTAACTCTGTCGGTGAGGAAATTGCAGTATAGTTTTAGAGTTAATTTAAAACATTCTCTTATATTTGGATTAAACCTGCCATCGAAATGAAATACAGGCTCCTTATTCCAATTTTAGCATTAACACTATTTTCTTCTTGCGTTTCTCAGCGCAAATACAATGATATGTATGCATTGTGGGTGCTTGCCGATGGGCAATACCAGCTAATGAAGCAACAGATTGCTGCCAATAATAAAAATTGCAATCAGTTGGTATTGGATGCCAATGTGTTAAGGCAAGAAGTGATTCGTTTGAAACGTGATTCCGTTGTGATTGATTCGGTTTTCAGGTACTATGTGGATACAACCGAGAAAGTTAAAGTGAGTTTAACCAAGGAACTGCAAGGCCAAACATCACGTCTAAGTCAATCAACTGCCAAAGTTGTTGAGCTGGAAGATTTGCTGCAAAGGAAAGATTCTATTATGAATACTACTCGAGAGCGGCTGGCTGCAGCCTTGATCGGTTTTAAAGATAAGGGAATAAGCGTGCAAACCATTGGAGGTAAAGTATATATATCCCTTGATGAACGTCTTCTATTTCAATCAGGGCAAATAGACGTAAACCCAGCAGGTCGACAGGCACTGTTAGAAGTAGCCTCAGCCTTAAATCAAGATACAACTACCATTTTAACAGTTGAAGGACATACCGATGATGTTGAGTACAAGGGAAAGAATAAACTACTAAAAGATAATTGGGATATTAGTGTTTTAAGGGCAACCTCTGTTGTAAGAATACTACAACATAATGGCAAAGTTAAACCAACACGTTTTATTGCAGCAGGTAGGGCAGAGTTCTATCCTGTTGACCCGGCCAAAACTCCTGAATCCAGGAGAAAAAATAGAAGGATTGAAATTATTCTTACACCTGACCTCGAAGAAATCGTAAAACTATTACAGATTAAGTAATTAAAAAAGCCGACTAGTTTTAACTAGCCGGCTTTTACGTTTTATCAATGAAAAAAGTATTTGCATGTTAAGTATGCAAAACTGTGCCACACTTTTTTATTTCAGTATTTAATTTTATAAATATTTGATAAATAGTGAGATATATTTTCATTTTTACCTGTTGTGCAATACGCATCACCAAATTGCACTAATTTTCATACACTTGTACACTGTAAATAGACACTCAATAAAATGGAATCATTAAATGATATTCAAAAAACTGTAGATCAGTGGATTAAAACTACGGGAGTTAGGTATTTTGATGAACTAACCAATACAGCCATACTGATGGAGGAGGTAGGTGAAGTAGCCCGCATCATGGCAAGAAAATATGGAGAACAATCATTTAAGGAATCAGATAAAGAGGTGGACCTTGGGGATGAAATGGCCGATGTATTATTTGTTTTGGTTTGCCTGGCCAACCAAACAGGCATTGATTTAACAGAGGCAATGAAAAAGAATATCTTAAAAAAAACAGTACGCGATTCCGACAGGCATCATAGTAACGAGAAGCTAAAATAAATTATGAGACCATTTTCTTATTCGGTAATTAACTAATTCTTCTCATTTTTAAAGATGACCTAAATCAGATTGATGAACGGTACAATACGATAATTTTGTCGAATATTAATTCAGTTGCATCATGAAAACAGAAATCAAAATGGCGGTGTTTATCGACCATACTTCAGCCCGGCTTATCAGCTGTGAAGATGGAGTGGCCCAATTTACTGAAACGATTGAAAGTGGAAAGGAGTCACATGTAAGACATAAGGGAGAAGGAAGCAATCAGGCCCGTTTCGGTTCAGATCCATATCAAGGATCTAATAATGAGTATAGTACAAACATGCAAGAGCAGGAAATCAGAAGAACTTATTTTCATAAAGTACAACAAAAACTCCTGCCTTTTGATGAGATATTGCTATTTGGTGCAGGTCAGGCTAAAAAAGAAATGCATAACTATTTGATGGAGCAAGGCGCTTTTAGAAATAAAACCATCAATCTGCAAAACAGTGATTATTTAACAGATAACCAATTGTTGGAAATGGTTCGTAACTACTTCAATGGTAATTGAACACTAGATTACCTCTTAAAGAGTAGACTTTGTTAACCTGCAGCCACAGTTTTTCTGCTCAATATTTCCTTGTATACACCATCCCATAATGCAATGCGTGCTTTTAACGATGCAATGGTGGCATTTTCTGCCTCAACCCAATATTGCTCATTTGTGCCACACAGGTTTGAAGTCATTTGTAAGGCAAGGTGGCTGTGGTGGTCTCCGTCAACTTCAATATGCCTGTCAAGGTAATATTTAAACACGCGTATGCTTTCCGGAAATTTGTTGTTCAAATCATTTACAATTGATATAAACATAGATGGGATGAGGTCTTCTCTTCCAAAAGTAAAAATGGCTGATTGCAGATATTCTTTCCCGCTATTGATTATTTGAAATGTAAAATTTACAAACTGTTGTGCCGCAGCAGGCACGTCAGAATTGGCAAAGGCTTTTTCAAAATCACCACTGTTTTTTAATTCCTGAATAAACTGTAGGATATGGTTTGTGTTGGCTCCGCATTGATTCATTGCATCAAGATATAATTCAAAATGGCTTTTACGGTTTCCTTGCAAATCAACATCAGCTTCTTCGCCCACCACTATTTCGTTTATCAGGAAACGGGTATTGGCATCACCTTTCGGAAACCAGGGCACGGCCGTGCAGGTTAAGTTATTTTGCAACGTTTTGAGTATGGACATAAAGTCCCAAACTGCAAAAACATGGTATTGCATAAAAATCTTAAGATCATCAATATCTTTTATTGCATCATAAACTTTGTGATGAATAATTTCCTGTCTAAGGGGTTCAATGGATTTACGTATTTTTTCAATTGGCGCGCTCATTTCTGCTTGCATATCAACTTGTTTCTTTGAATGTATAGATTGTATCATTCTTAACATGCATAGATTCCTAAAGTTTGCCCGTTGTCATTAAAATGAGGTACTTTTTTGCAATAGCATCAATGTGCTATGATAATCCCTATTGCTTTATGATATTTTAATACCTCATTGTGTAGTCCAACCTCCATCAACGGCTATGGCCTGACCTGTAATAAATGAAGCAGCGTCAGAGCAAAGAAAAATAACTGTTTCTGCAATTTCTTCCGGCTTCCCAATTCTACCTATGGGTTCGCCTGCAGCCAGTTGTGTAATAGCTTCAGGGTTACCTGCCGTATATCTATCAATCATGGGAGTATGAATAATGCCAGGGCAAACAGCATTAATTCTAATTTGTTGTTTTGCAAAATCCAGTGCTGCATTTTTGGTTAGGCCAACCACTGCATGTTTGGATGCAACATAAGCCGGTGCACCTGCAAAACCCACTAAGCCAGCAATAGATGCATTGTTTACAATAACTCCACCACCTCGTTGCAGCATTTCCGTTAATTGGTATTTCATGCACCACCACACACCTTTTAGATTTACATTCATTGTTTTATCCCAGCTTTCATTGGTGCATGTACTAGCCAGGCCAGGGGTCCCTTCAATACCTGCATTGTTAAACGCAAAATCCACTTTCCCGAACGTAGAAATGGTTTTCGATATCAGATTTTTGATGTCCTCTTCGCTTGTAACATCACACAAAACAAATAATGCTTCTCCGCCTAATTCTTTAATGCTATTTTCAGTAGTTTGGTCGGCAGCCATATCTGCCAAAACTACCTTAGCGCCTCTTTTGGCAAATGCTATTGCCGTGGCTCGGCCAATGCCAAATGCACTACCGGTTACAATTGCTACTTTATTTTTAAAAATTTGTTCCATACTTGATTTGATAATGTGCTAATGGTGCAAGCAACAATAACGGATACAAAATTCGCTGTTAGGAAAAACAAATTTTATGAGGATAATCAGTAAGCTAGTAAATAGATAGGCAATTAACGCAAATGCTCCTATGATGATAACCTAATATCTGTAGCAGTTTGGTGCCCGAGTTAACGCACCATGATGGTTTGCTCCCTATCAGGACCTACAGAAATTACACTTAATTTCTGACCTACCTGCTCTGCCACATAATCCATGTATTGACGAAAAGTTTCAGGCAGATCATCATAATGTCTGATGCCGGTTAAATCCTCATTCCAACCTTTAAAGGTTTTGTAATTTGGGTTAATAACCGCATCCTGAATGCTGTAGGGTATTTCTGTAGTGAGTGTGCCATTAATATCGTAAGCATCACAAACCGGTACTTCGGCAAAGCCACTCAATACATCACTCTTGGTACAGATTAAATCGGTTACTCCATTGAGCATAATGGAGTAGCGCAGCGTTGGTAAATCAAGCCATCCAGTTCTGCGCGGCCTGCCTGTTGTAGCGCCAAACTCAAACCCTTTTTGCCTTAAAAATTCTCCGGTTTCATTATCAAGTTCAGTTGGGAAAGGCCCGCTGCCAACTCTGGTGCAATAAGCTTTAAAAATGCCAAATACTTTTTTAATTTGTTGAGGTGCCACACCTAACCCTGAGCATGCTCCACCTGTGATGGTATTTGATGAAGTAACAAATGGATAAGTACCAAAATCAATATCAAGTAAAGTTCCTTGAGCACCCTCGGCTAAAACTTTCTTGCCTTTAGAAATAAGGTGATTGATAAAGTATTCAGTTGATACAATCTGAAACTGTTTTAAGAATTCAATGGCTTCAAAAAAGGCAGGTTCATGATCGGCCAGGTTATAGGCAAAGCCGAATCTATCAAGTAACTCACGGTGGTGTGAAACAACCGTATCATATTTTGATTTAAAATTTGAACTGATGATATCTCCTATACGTAAGCCACTGCGACCTATCTTGTCCTGATACGTAGGGCTGATACCGCGTAAAGTAGATCCAATTTTGTGTTCACCTTTTTTTGCTTCGCTGGCTGCATCCACCAATCGATGAGTGGGTAAAATAAGGTGTGCCTTTTCTGAAATATATAGGTTCTTTTTAGGGTTGGCTCCAGCTGCCGAAATTTTTTCAATTTCTTTTTTAAGTGTAACGGGGTCAATTACCACACCATTGCCAATGATATTAATGCAGTGCTCATGAAAAATTCCTGAAGGTATGGTATTCAATACATGCTTTTGCCCATTAAATTCTAGCGAATGCCCGGCATTTGGTCCTCCCTGAAAACGAGCCACCACATCATATTGCGGTGTTAGTACATCAACAATTTTTCCTTTTCCTTCGTCTCCCCACTGAAGACCCAATACAACATCTATCATGTTAAATATTTATTTAGTTCGGTTTATATATTTTCTTTAATCACTTCTTTCTTGCAGGTAAGGCACTTGTTTTTATCATCCGTCTTGGGTGAGCCAAACAAATGCAGCGAATGGTTTTCTACCTCAAATTGCAGCAAATCTCCCATGGTGCTCCGGATTTGCTGAATACGTGGATCGCAAAATTCCAAGATTTTATTACAATGATTACAAATCAGGTGATCATGCTGTCTAAAACCATATGCTTTTTCATATAGAGCCAAATTTTTTCCAAACTGGTGTTTTACAACCAATCCTGCATCAAGCAATAAATCAAGTGTATTATAAACGGTGGCACGGCTAACCCGATAGTTTCGGTTTTTCATATGCACAAACAAGGTTTCTACATCAAAGTGCTCCTTGTTAGAATATATTTCATCCAAAATATGAAAGCGCTCAGGTGTTTTGCGTTGCTGGTTTTTTTCCAGATATGCAATAAACTGTTGTTTAACTTCTTCTTTTGCCGAGTTCACCGTCTGTGTTTTAAAGGGGCAAATTAAAACACAAAAATGGCTTTATAAAACTTTGCAACAATAAGTTATAAGTAAGTTATAAGTAGTTGATATTGTATGCGTTCGATTCAGCTATAACACTTATGATTATATGAAAGGCTTTTGTATCTTGCACCACATGCGACTGGTTTTAGTTATTCTGGCGTGGGTATGGTTTTTAGGTTGCCGAGCCCAACGTATATTTTCATTTGAGCCGGATAGCTTAGGTTATACCGGCTGGCAGATACTGGGAGGCAGGTGTGGTATAACCAACCTCAAATTGGTTGGTTTAATCCCCTTTACTGCAACAGATGGCAATTATTTTATGGCTCTTGAGAATGATTCCTCAGCACCACAGCCTAAAGGCAGTGTATCAGCCATAATTGCACTTACTGAAATGCCACAGAGTATAAGTTTTGATTATTTTTATTTGCCTTATTTGGCAAAACAAGTTGGTCTGTTACAATTCCAATTTTATAAAAATGGTGCTGAAGTATCAGCAGGTTTTGATACCATACGCCCTGTTTTTGCCGGAAGGGATACCATTGATTTACAATGGCAAAGAAGGCAATTTGATCTGCCTTTGCTTACCCAATTACCAGATAGCTGCAGGCTGCAATGGTGGGCAGATGTAACAACTCCTTTTTCGGGTAAGCCCTTGTTACTGCTTGATAATTTGCAGTGGAGTAAATGGAAGGTTGGTTTGGCTGAAGCAAAAGCAAACACGTTAAAGATTTTTCCAAATCCGGCAAGCTCAAACTTTACAATTGGCCTACAAGGGCTGGCACTTGAGTTTGTTAGCATCAAAAATCTTTCGGGACAATTAGAGGCTGTTTGGAAACAACCTGATCCGACCAAGCCTATCGACATCCAATTCCTCAATTCAGGCATATATATTATTGAATGTACTACCGCAAATAATTTACATTTTTCCCAAAAACTGGTGGTATGCAAATAATAGTTTCAGATGATTTGTATTTGAGTCCGTTCACCGATGAGGATATACCCGGATTACTAGATTGCCTGAACAGGCCAGAAATTATAGACAACCTGCTAACACTTCCTTTTCCATATACCAGAAATAATGCGGAATTATTTTTGTCGCACAATGCAGAATTATTTGACAAATATGGTCTGCATCTGAATTATGCCATACGCCTGATGAAAAACCATGCATTGATTGGTAGTATTGGATTACAATTATATAACGAAATGCACCGCAAGCATAGGGCAAAGGTAGGTTATTACCTGCTTCCGCAGTTTCAGGGTAAAGGCATCATGACCCGCTGTCTTAACACCTTTACATTATGGGCTTTGCATACATTTAAGCCTGCACGTATTTCTGCAACGATTTTTATACATAATATTGCAAGTGAAAAGGTAGCCTTGAAATGCGGATACATATTGGAGGCTACACTATTAAAATATTATAAAAAAAATGGCCAGTACATCGACACAAAACTCTACACCATCTACAATGAATAAAAGAGAATTATTAAACCAAATGCGTGAAAAAGCTTTAGAAGGCGGAGGTGCAGCCCGCATAGAGGCCCAGCATAAAAAAGGTAAACTCACCGCAAGAGAACGCATTCATTTTTTGCTTGATGAAGGCTCATTTGAAGAAATTGGGGCCTTAGTTACGCATCGGAGCAAGGATTTTGGAATGGATAAGCAGCAGATTTTAGGAGATGGTGTTGTAACAGGTTATGGAACCATTAATGGCAGACTGGTTTATGTTTTTTCTCAGGATTTTACTGTGTTTGGCGGCTCCCTTAGTGAAACCCATGCCGAGAAAATTTGTAAACTCATGGAACTTGCCTTGAAAAACGGTGCTCCGGTAATTGGTTTAAATGATTCCGGTGGCGCACGTATTCAGGAAGGAGTGGTTTCACTAGGCGGTTATGCTGATATTTTTTATCGCAATACTTTGGCCAGTGGTGTGGTTCCGCAGATATCAGCCATTATGGGGCCATGCGCAGGAGGAGCTGTTTATAGCCCTGCCATCACAGATTTTATAATGATGGTTGAAAACACGTCATATATGTTTGTTACAGGGCCAAACGTAGTAAAAACTGTAACACATGAGGAAGTAACCTCTGAGGAACTGGGGGGAGCTTCTGTTCACTCCAGCAAAAGCGGGGTGGCCCACTTTACTGCTGCCAATGAAATTGATTGTATTCAGCAGCTAAAAAAGCTACTCAGCTATTTGCCCCAAAATTGCGAAGAACAACCACCAGCTGTTGCATACAATCCTGCCAGAGAATTAAGGGAAGGCCTAAAAAACCTAGTACCTGAAAATCCAAATCAGCCTTATGATATGCGTGAAGTGATTGAGCAGATTGCAGATGAAGGCTCTTTTTATGAAGTGCACAAAAACTTTGCAGAGAATATTGTGGTGGGTTTTGCCCGACTTGCAGGAAGAAGCATTGGAATTGTTGGCAATCAACCTTCACAACTAGCAGGATGTCTGGATATACATGCATCGCAAAAGGCAGCAAGGTTTGTGCGTTTTTGCGATTCATTCAATATTCCGTTGCTTGTATTTGAAGATGTACCGGGATTTTTACCGGGAACAGATCAGGAGTGGAATGCCATTATCACCAATGGAGCGAAGCTATTATATGCTTTCTGCGAAGCCACAGTTCCGCGCGTTACTGTTATTACACGCAAGGCATATGGAGGGGCATATGATGTGATGAACAGCAAACATATAGGTGCCGATATGAATTTTGCATGGCCAACTGCAGAAATTGCTGTGATGGGTGCCAAAGGTGCTGCCGAAATTATTTTTAAAAAAGAAATTGACGGTGCCGCTGACCATGCTGCAGAACTGGCCAAAAAAGAAAAAGAATATGGCGATTTATTTGCCAACCCTTATCGTGCAGCCGAAAGAGGTTTTGTAGATGAGGTAATATTCCCTGAAGAAACGCGTTTGAAATTAATCAAAGCATTTAAAATGCTCGAAAATAAAGTAGCCAACTTGCCAAGAAAAAAACATGGAAACATTCCGCTTTAATAAGTATCTGATTGCCGTATCTGTGCTCCTTTCTTCCTGCTGGTTTTGCGGTATGCTATATGCCTCAGAGCCGGAGCAACGCGTAAATTCAAATATTACAAACGTTACGGTTTTTCTTAACCAGGCACAAATTACCCGTAGTGCAAAAATCAGTTTAAATGCAGGCGTGACACAACTGGTTTTCGACCGTATTTCACCGTATGTGAACCTCAACAGTCTTCAAGTGAAGACAGAAAGCAATGTTAGTTTACTGTCAGTTTCGCAACGCAATAACTTTCTGAAAGATGAAGAAAAACCGAAACTCATTATTGATTTGGAAGATTCACTTCAAGTTATTAAGCAACAACTTGAAACTGTAAGAATTAAGAAAGAAGCGCTTTATCTTGAAAAAGAAGTTCTCCTTAGTAATAAACAAATTGGTGGTGTAAATAGTGGAGTAAAAATAGAGGACTTGGAGGATGCGCTTGCACTATTTAGAAAACGCAGTATTGAAATTGGAGAAGAGTTACTAAAGCATACCAATAATGAGATTAGGCTGAAGTTAATTCAGCAGAAACTCCAGGCACAGTGGGATTCATACAACAACGGAAGAAGCAATATTGTAGAAGTGGTAGTTACGCTTAAAACCCTTTCGGCTGTTAATAACACTAGAATTGAGCTTACATATTTAACAGGCAATGCGGCATGGAAACCCTTTTATGATATACGTGTAAAGGATACCAAAAGTGCACTACAATTGGTTAGCAAAGCATATATAACACAGGCAACAGGTGAAGATTGGAATAATGTAATTCTGAAGCTTAGTACAAATAATCCCAATGAAGGCAGCACTAAGCCGGAGTTAAATACGCTTTACCTAAGAACACAATCGCCCATTGTTTATCAAAAGCGAGAAATCATGGCATTGCCTCAGCGCAAAGCATCAGAAGTTGAAACACTAGCCGGGGTAGACTCAAGGGCATCAGAAGCTCCAATGCTCTTCTATTCACAGGGAAATGCAATAGAGTTGCAAAGTGAGGCCAATATTGAGTTTAACGTTACCTCAGCATATAGCATACCTACTGATAATAATCCGCACCAAGTAGATTTAACTGTAAACAATATACATGCTGTTTATGCTTACGGGGCGGTACCAAAATTGGATAAAGATGCATTTGTTACTGCAAAAGTATCTGGGAATGATTTGGTAAATCAGATAAGCGGAGACGCTAATGTGTATTTTGACGGAACATATACCGGAAAAACATATATCAATGGTACCTCCAGTGATTCATTACTGCTCTCCCTAGGGCGTGATAAACGTATCCAAATTCAACGTACCTTGCTTAAGGATTTTAGTAGTAAATCATTTTCCGGAGGAACAAGAAAGGAACTTAGCACCTGGGAGGTAAGCATCAGAAATACCCGTAAAGAGCCAATTGTAATTGTTGTAGAGGATCAGATACCGCTCTCCACAGAGAAGGAAATTGAAGTAAAACTCCTCTCAAATGGTGGAGCAGCATACGAGGAAACTACTGGTAAGCTTACCTGGGTTTTATTTTTGGAGGGAGAAAAATCTCAGTCGGTTAAATTTAGCTTTGAAGTAAAATATCCAAAAGAAAAGTTGATTAATCCGTATTAATGTCAAACAATTAATAAATTCGAAGGCGCATTGAATGCGCCTTTTTTATGGGAATAAAGTCATGGCTTGCAATACCGTTTGCACAATATATTTACGCTAAAGTGAAGCGAGATGCTGCTCGTGCAGTTGAAACGCAGCAGCAAATTTTAAAACAACTTCTGGCGGATGCCTCAAACACCTTGTTTGGTAAAGACCATCACTTTAGTCAAATAAAAAATTATCATGATTATAAAAATCATGTTCCGGTTAGAGATTATGAAGGTCTGCGTAAATACTTTGACAGACTTACTGAGGGGGAAGAGAATATTTTATGGCCGGGCAAACCGCTTTATTTTGCCAAAACCAGTGGCACTACTTCCGGTGTAAAGTATATACCCATAACCAAAGATGCCATTCCCTACCACATCAACTCAGCGCGTAATGCCTTGCTTTGTTATATTGCCCAAACTAAAAACGCATCTTTTGTTGATGGCAAGCTTATCTTTCTTTCGGGCAGTCCGGTGCTGGATAAGAAGGGTGGTGTACTTACGGGCAGATTAAGTGGTATTGTCAATCATCATGTGCCTGCATATCTTAGAACAAACCAAATGCCCTCTTTCAATACCAACTGTATAGAAGACTGGGAAAATAAAGTGGCACAAATTGTAGAAGAAACCTATCAGCAGAACATGACCCTCATCAGTGGAATTCCCCCCTGGGTTCAAATGTATTTTGATAAGCTGACAGAAAAATCAGGTGGTAAAACAATAAGCGAAATTTTTAAGGGATTACAACTGTTTGTTTACGGAGGTGTGAATTATGAACCATATCGAACAAAAATAGAGCAAAGCATTGGTAAAAAAATTGATACCATCGAAACGTATCCTGCAAGCGAAGGTTTTATTGCCTATCAGGATTCACAGACAGAGGAAGGTTTGCTGTTGCTTACCAATAATGGTATGTTTTATGAATTTATCCCTACTGAAACCTATTTTGATAATGAACCGGTTAGATTAAGTTTGGAAGAGGTTGAGCTAAATAAAAATTATGCTTTGGTACTTAATACCAATTCTGGCTTGTTTGGATATAGCATTGGTGATACCATTAAATTCATAAGTAAGAATCCATACCGTATTCTGGTTACAGGCCGTATCAAACACTTTATCTCTGCATTTGGTGAGCACGTTATTGGTGAGGAAGTAGAACATGCGCTGCTGGAAGCTGCAAGCAAGCATCAGGCAAGCATCACTGAATTTACTGTTGCTCCGCAGGTAACTCCACCGGATGGAGGAATGCCTTATCATGAATGGTTTATTGAGTTTCAAAAGCCGCCTACAAATATTAACGACTTTGCCCAGGATATGGATATGGCTTTACAGCGCAAGAATATTTATTATAAGGATTTAATTTCAGGTAGCATCCTTAGGCCACTTGTTATTTCCCCGCTGGCTAAAAATAGCTTTATCCAATACATGAAAGAAGAAGGTAAGCTTGGTGGGCAAAATAAAGTACCAAGGTTAAGTAATAATAGACTTATTGCCGATAAGTTAAATGCTTATATTGCAAAGTGAACTATTTAAATGAGTGATTGCTCGCTAATAAGGTTGTGTGATATTTAAGTTCAGCAGATAAAAATAAATGAAAAATAAGATAGCCATATTAGGCAGCACAGGTTCCATAGGAACACAGGCTTTAGAGATAGTAAGAGAGCAGTCTGATAAACTGGAGGTGGAATTGCTAACTGGTAACAGCAACGCAGACCTTCTTATTGAGCAGGCTTTAGAGTTTAAGCCCAATCATATAGTAATTGCCGATGAAACTAAGTATGCTCAGGTAAAACACGCATTGGCTAATGAGGATATAAAAGTTTTTGCAGGAAGTAAAGCAATTGCAGAGATAATGGATATAACCTCTGCCGATACTGTACTAACAGCAATGGTTGGCTACAGCGGTTTGCTCCCAACAATTAGGGCTATTAAAAACAGAAAGCGCATAGCACTTGCAAATAAGGAAACGCTGGTTGTGGCTGGTGAATTGATAACAAAATTGTGCGAAGAAAATGGTGTAAGTTTGATACCAGTTGATTCTGAACACTCGGCCATTTTTCAATGTCTGGTAGGAGAGGACCTAGATAGTATTGATAAAATTATACTTACCGCCAGCGGTGGTCCTTTCAGGGGTAAATCACGTGAGCAACTTGCAGAAGTTACCAAAGCCCAGGCATTAAAACATCCAAACTGGAACATGGGTGCTAAAATCACCATCGACTCCGCAACATTAATGAACAAAGGGCTGGAGGTAATTGAAGCAAAATGGCTTTTTGGTCTGAAGCCAAAACAGATTGAGGCAGTTATTCATCCCCAAAGTATTATTCATAGCATGGTAGAGTTTAATGATGGTAGTATAAAAGCCCAAATGGGCTTACCGGATATGAAATTGCCAATTCATTATGCGTTCTTTTTTCCTTACAGGATACCGTCTGACTTTAAGCGCATGAGCTTTTCAGAGGTAAGCAACCTAACGTTTGAGCAACCGGATTTACATACATTTAAAAACCTAGCTCTTGCTTATGATGCTATGGATAAAGGTGGGAATATGGCATGTATGCTCAATGCCGCTAACGAAATAGCAGTAGATGCTTTCTTAAAAGATAAAATTAAATTTCTAAAAATTGCCGATATCAATGAGGCATGTATGAGCAAGGTTCAGTTTGTTAAACACCCAACTCTAGAAGATTATATTCAAACAGATAAGGAGGCAAGGGAAGTGGCAAAGTCATTATTGTAGAAAATACCGCTTGTTTGTTTTTTTACCTATTTTCGCATCACTTTTAAAACAGAATAAATGCAAGGACTTATCATGGCTGCCCAGCTTATTGCGGGCATTTCACTATTGGTTATTTTACACGAACTTGGTCATTATTGGGCTGCAAGGGCTTTCGGTATTAAGGTAGAAAAGTTCTACCTGTTTTTCGATGCATGGGGTAAAAAAATATTCAGCATAAAACGAGGTGAAACAGAATGGGGTATCGGATGGTTGCCGCTTGGTGGCTATGTAAAGATTGCGGGTATGATTGATGAAAGCATGGATAAGGAAGCAATGAAACTACCCGCTCAGCCCTGGGAGTTTAGGAGCAAGCCCGCTTGGCAGCGAATGATTGTGATGGTTGGTGGTGTGGTAATGAATATTATTGCAGGTGTTTTTATTTTTGCCATGATGTCCTACTATTATGGAGAGAAATATACGTTAAACAAATCTCTTACACATGGTGTTGTAGCCTCTGATTTAGCTGAAAAAGTAGGTTTTAAAGATGGTGATAGGCTAAAAAGTGTAAATGGTAAAACGATTGTTTATTTTGAAAATGCATTCAGCTCTTCCGAAATATTGGGTGAAAATACGACTTATGTAGTTGAACGGAATGGAAATGATACCAGCATCATTCTACCTTCAACATTCGCAAAAGAATATGCAGAGTCCGAAAAACTCGATTTTATCTCACCTCGATTTGAATTTACTATTGGAGAAGCAATTAGCGGATTACCTGCTGAAAAAGCAGGATTGAAGCCGGGTGACCGCATTCTGCTCGTGAATAACAATCCTGTACCTTATTTTGATTTGCTGCAGTCTGCATTAAAGGAGTTGGCAGGTAAGTCAGCAACTTTTGTTATCTTAAGAAATGAAGATACCATTACTGCAGACATGGAGATAACTCCTGAGGGTAAAATTGGAATTGCACCAAATCCGCAAGCAATACAATATGATACCATACAACCTTCATTCTTTGCATCATTCCCAATTGGTGTTAAAAAAGCAGTTGAAACGATTTCTGCTCAGGTGAAAGGGTGGGGTAGAATTATGAGTGGTGATATTCCTGCAAATAAGGCTGTTCAGGGCCCTATTGGTATTGCTAAATTTTATGGTGGAGAATGGATATGGAGCAGATTTTGGCTTTTTACAGCACTTATCTCACTTGGTCTTGCTTTTATGAATATCCTCCCAATACCTGCATTGGATGGAGGTCACGTGGTACTGCTCATTCTGGAGATGATTATTGGCAGGCCGCTAAGTGATAAAGCCATGGAGCGTATCCAAACAGTAGGAATGATTATTTTGCTTTCCCTGATGATTTTGATTTTTGGAAACGACATTTGGCAACTTATTGCCAAATAGTTGTGGATTACTAACGTAAACCAACACCTAATTTTGTTTATATTTAATATATAAACAAATGCAAAGACTTTGGCCTATCTTGCTGTTACTATGCATCACACGTGTGTATGCGCAAACAAATACGCCCTTACGCACCAAGGAAGATACATCCGGCATTTCATCAAAAATCTTGCTGGTTCCATTTCAGCCAATGATGTATTTTAGCGATGCCGATCAGGATTTATCCAGATTTTCTAAAATGGGGGAGCCTCAGATAAGGAATGAGTTAAGGAACCAGCTTGATCTAAATATTTATCATCAATTATTGCCTGCTTTTGATGTAGTTGATTTGTTGAGAGCAAATAGTTTAGATGGAGAAAAAGATTTGAATAGAATATACGCCTGTACGCGTTATACCCTATACAGCAGCAAGCAAAAGAAGGCGTATATGGAGGAGAAAGGCAAAGAAGAAACTAGCAGGGTTAAGGCATTTTTGGAAAAGTATTCCAGAAAATCAAAAGATCAAACCTTTTGGATTTGTGATTCTGCAGTGATGCTGGGCATGCTAACCGAGCGTGAAATTTTTCCATACCTTTTTAGAAAGTATAATCATCAGTATATTTTATTTATTACACAATTTGAAATAGGCACCAGTAATAAAAACACCATTGAATGGTTAAAGCAGGATTACAAAAGAGAATATACCATACATTATAACTTGTTTGATAAAACCGGTGATCTCTTGCGCGCTGAAACATTAACAATTAAGGCCGGCCCTGAGAATAATGTTAAACAGATTGCAGATCTTTACCTAAGAGTAATTGGTGCACGCTTAAAAGAAATCATGATTGTAGCCGAAAAATGAGTAGAGTAAAACTTGGAGACAGAGTAAGGTTTGTGAATGAAAATATGCAGGGCGTAGTAACACGCCTTGAAGGAAATACAGCCGGAGTAACCATAGAGGATGATTTTGAGATACCTGTGCTGGTTTCAGAAATAGTAAGAATTGAGGATGTATTCAATAAGCCTCAGGAAGCAAAAGGAGTTACGCAGAAGCCACATTTTGTTAAAATACACTATGGTATACATATTGCGTTTGATAAGCTAACAGATACGGAATATGACTTTTACCTTCATAATTCAGAAACAGACTGTATCCAGTGTGTAGTCTATCAGTATCAAGATAAGAAGTATCACCTGAGCTGGAAGTCTGAAGCAGAATTGGAGCAAACCGTTAAACTGGCTCGTCTAAATATTATCGATTTTCAGGAGTGGAATCATCTTTTTTTTCAGATTAGTTTTTTACCTCAGATGCATGAAGGAAGCATCAACCCCCCGATCTACAAGCAATTTAGAATCTCTCAGAAGGAATTTTTTGCAGCTTTTAAAAGTTGCTACTTCCTTAATAAGCAAGCAATTTGTTTCAGGCTTGATGATCCGCTTTCTGCCGCTGATATAACAAGACTTAAGGAGCGCGATTTCTCAGCTGCATCAACCGGAACCCAATCAACTATAATTCATACAGTTACAACTGATAGCGAAATTGATTTACATGCCGATAAACTGATTAAGGAATTAACAGGACTTTCCGCATCTGAGATTTTATCTATTCAAATGCAGGCTGCAGAGAAAGCACTTGAAAGTGCTTTTATTTCTAAAAAACAAAAGATAGTTTTTATTCATGGTGTTGGCAACCATTTCCTTAAGAATAAGATAAAGAATATGCTATCAGCAAATAAGTTATGGGTAAAGGAGTTTAAAGCTGCTGATTCGATTAAATATGGAGGCGGTGCTACAGAAGTTTGGCTAAAATAGGATTTGGCAGTATTTTTGAGAAGCAGTATAGTATGAAAATAATCAGACTAGTTCTTTTAGCAGGCTTATTTATCAGCATTGCCTGCAACAGTGCCCAAAAAGCTGAAGCAGAAAAAAGAAGACAGCAGAAGAAATTGGAACAAATGGAGAAAGATAGAGAAGACTTCAAGCGTACAAATGAAAAAGACCTGAAATAATCAGGTCTTTTTCATTTATGATAGCAATTTTTGTCTCAGCAAAAACTCAAGTTGATCATTGGATCGCATAAGTTTTTCATTCAAAATCTTTTCATTGATGCGTTCCACATAAAGTTTATAGGCATTATTAATGGTGTTAACCAATTCTTCTTCATTCCAAGGCTTGCTCAGATAATGAAATATTTTACCCTTATTGATAGCATCAATAACTGCGCCCATATCAGAATATCCTGTCAATAGTATTCTCATAGGTTCAGGATATTTATCAATAATAGATTCCAGAAACTCAACTCCGGTCATTTCAGGCATGCGCTGATCAGTTATGATAATTGCCAAATCCGGATGCTGATTCATGAGGCTTATTGCCTCTGCAGCGCTGATAGCCGTTAGTACATCGTACCTCAGGCGGAACGTAGCCTTAAAGGAGAAAAGATTGTTCTCCTCATCATCTACATATAATATTTTGATTTTCTCCGACATTTGCTTTACATTGAATTTTGTAGAAACAAATACAACAGAACAAAAGTAATGTTTTTCAATAATTAAAAACAAGCATAACGGAATGATAGTGAACCACTATAAACCAGAAATACTAGACCTTGCCAATTCAGTTGATGCTGAAAGATTCAATAAACTTGTTACGCTTCATAATATTCTCGTGCTAGATACAATTGAGGTGCAGCTATCTGAATGGATAAGGCTAAGCCGGCCATCGGAGAACTTTACATCAGCGCAACTGCAAGATTTAGTCGTTGCTACCTTCAAGGGTAAACCTAGTAATGAATATGGTAATTGGGTTTATTATCCTTGGCTTAAAACTGCTGTTCACCTGTTACCGGAAGATGAATTTATTGAGGTCCGAACCAATAGGAATAAGCTTAAAATAACTCGAGAAGAACAGGGCCTACTCTCAAAAAAAACCATAGGCATAATTGGAATGTCAGTTGGACAGGCCGTTGCAATAACCTGTGCTATGGAGCGGATAGCAGGCGAGATTAGAATTGCCGACTTTGATTCTATTGAGCTTAGTAACCTTAATCGCATACGCGCTGGAGTACATCAGATTGGTTATAATAAAGCCATGCTTGCTGCCAGAAGTATCGCAGAAATGGATCCCTATATAAAGGTAAAAGTTGTTCCAGAGGGAATTAATTCTTCAAACTTGGATGGTTTCTTAATAGATAACGATGGAAAACTGGATGCGCTCATAGAAGTATGCGACAGCCTTGATATTAAACTAAAGTCCAGATTGAAGGCACGTGTAATGCAAATACCTGTTATTATGGATACCAATGACCGTGGCATGATTGATATAGAAAGATTTGATCTGGAGCCTCGAAGACAACTATTCCATGGAATTGTTCCCGAAGATGAGTTAATTTTAGCTCTAAATCAACCACAGGAACAACGACTGCAAACACTTATGAAATTGGTTTCTTATGAACATACATCTGAAGCGCTAAAAAAATCAATGTTGCAGATTGGCAAAGAAATTATCACTTGGCCACAACTTGCCTCTGCTGTCCATTTGGGAGCAGGTACAGCCTGCGAGGTTCTAAGAAAAATTCTACTTGGTAATAAGGTGCCTTCAGGCCGCTATTATATTGATATTGATGATATTATTAAAACAGCATAGGATTTAAGTTGTTTAGTTACTATTATTCGACTTATTTAAATGTTATAGCCTGTTGTAAATGGTAAAAATTCGCGCCTTCCGTGCAATTGAGAATCCAGAACGTTGCGAGCGTTTCATGGAGGGCCACAGGCGTGTGTTGGATGCTGTTGGTGTAAAAAAGGTAACATCTTCTAACGATGAGTGGGCAACCTTACCTTCTACCTATGTTATTTTGGCTGAATCAATGGATGGTGAAAAGGTATATGGGGGAGCCAGATTGCAGGTTGCAGATGGTTTAAATCCTTTGCCACTCGAATCAGCAGCCGGATCAATGGATGAAAGAGTGTATGATCTGGTAAGAAAATATCAGCCAAATGGTACAGCAGAAGTTTGTGGCTTATGGAATTCAATTGAAGTGGCCGGTATGGGTATCGGAAGTATCTTTTTGATTAGAGCTGCACTGGCTATTAGTGAACAGCTTTCACTTAATAGCATGTTTGCTTTGTGCTCACCATATACTGCCAGAATCGCAGGTAACTATGGTTTTCAGGTTGAACGATCTGTTGGTAATGATGGCACGTTTTACTACCCAAAAATTGATTTGCTTGCAACAATTGTACTTCAAAAGGATGCCCCCAATTTAACAAATGCAAGTGAGCTTGAAACAAGTCGTATTTTTAATTTGAGAAAGAACCCTGCTCAAAGCGTATTGGAGCAGGCCAAACGTGGTACCGTAGAAATTGATTATGACTTACGGGTTAAGGCTGTGAAAGCTGCTTTTGCGAAAATGTATTAGTTTAGTCTGATGTTTAGAAGCATTTTTATACTATTATTAACCGCTCTTGGTTTATTGGTTCATAACCACTCAAAAGCTTTTGATATAAAAGGTAGTAGTTCTGAATTTATAACTGATTTTAAAATTTTTCTGGATTCAACCAACCAAATGTCACTTCAGGAGGTTATAAAACATAACCAATTTAAATCAAATATAAACAGTAGTGTGCCAAGTCTAGGTGTAACAAAACATGCCTACTGGCTTTGTCTAAATGTAAGCAATCTATCACCTTTTACTAGCCTTGTTTTCGAGGTATCTTACCCAATTCTCGACCTGCTTGAGTTTTATCACCTTCAAAATGATAGTGTGCAATTTAAGATAGTAACAGGCGAACGCTTGCCATTTAGCAGCAGAAAGAATACCAGTGAGACTTTTGTATTTCCGCTTAATCTAAAACCGGGAGCCAATGCTACGTATTACTTCAAGGTTGAGAGTGGTGAACAAATTATTTTTCCTGCTAAAATTTTAACCAATGAGGAATTGTATGAACGCAAACAAAATATAGCCATATTCAACGGTATATATTTCGGTATAGTGTTGGTTATGTTTCTTTACAACATTTTTTTATTTCTTGCCCTCAGAGATAGTAGCTATGGCTATTATGTTTTGTATATCTTTTTCGTTGGACTTACCCAGGCTATTCTTAATGGTTATGCGTTTAAGTATTTCTGGCCTAATAATACCTGGCTTGCGCAGCATGCAATTTTACTTGGAGGCTCATTATCGGGTCTAACTACCATTTTCTTTGTACGCGATTTCTTGCAGACTAAAATCTTTTCTCCACGCTTTAATCTGTTGCTTACAGGCTTCGCAGGTATTTATGTAATTACCATGTTTCTATGTTTTATTGGTGAACTACAGCTTTCATATCAACTTATCAATGCAAATGCCGGACTTGGATCTTTCATTCTATTATTCTCAGCTATTAATATCAATCTTAAGTATGAAACAAGGAGCTCTAGATTTTTCATTATTGCCTGGAGTATATTTTTGATTTCGGTAATCATTTTTGTGGCCAAGGATCTTGGATTATTTCCTTATAATAGCTTTACGGTAAGTGGGCTACAGATTGGTTCTGCTATTGTTGTTACGTTCCTCTCGTTCGCATTGGCAGATAAAATCAATACATACAGAAAGGAAAAAGAACTTTCCCAAGCCGAGGCATTATCAATTGCACTAGAAAACGAACGAATAATTGCAGAGCAAAATATTCTACTTGAAGATAAGGTCTTAACAAGAACAACGGAACTTAAAAAAACCAATGATGAGCTAAATAATACGCTAAAGAATTTAAAAGACACCCAAAGTCAGCTTGTTGAACAGGAAAAGATGGCCTCACTGGGGCAACTTACTGCCGGTATCGCCCATGAAATTAATAATCCTATAAATTTTGTAACATCTAGTATTAAACCCCTTAAAAGAGATATTGATCTGTTAATAGAGTTGTCTGCCAAGATAGAGAATTTAGGAGTTGATGGAATCGATAGTGAAAAACGTAAATTGGTTATTGCAAAGTTGAAAAACGAGTATGATTATAAATTTCTGTTAGAGGAAATTAGTTATTTATTGAAAGGTATCAGTGATGGCTCGAGTCGCACAGCAGAAATTGTAAAGGGTTTAAGGGTTTTTTCTCGTGTAGATGAGGATGATATTAAACAATCTGATGTAAATGAAGGCTTAGACTCAACTATTGTTATATGCAATAATATTATAGGAAGTAAAATTGCGATTGAGAAGAGTTACTCTTCAAATGGGGTGATTGAATGTTTTCCAGGCAAACTCAATCAGGTTTTTATGAATATGATCTCAAATGCAGCATACGCAGTTAAAGAGAAGTTTCAGGATAAATCTGGCGGTCTCATTAAAATTTCAACTCAGCGAACGCAAACGGAATTATCAATTGTTTTTGAGGATAATGGCCTTGGAATGGATGAACAAACGCAAAAGAAGTTATTTGAGCCTTTCTTCACAACCAAACCGGTAGGGGAGGGAACCGGATTGGGTTTATCTATTGTGTTTACAACAATAAGAAAACATGATGGTCAAATTTTAGTTGAGAGTACTCCGGGAATCGGTACAAAATTTATAATAATACTACCTGTAACCCATAAATAGGCTAAACGCTATCAAATGATTTCCCCCGTTAATCTGTAAATGCTTTGTAATTTAAAAGCTTTTCACTACTAAAGTTATTTAGTTTATTACTTTTGTTAGCTCTAAATCAATCTCAAAAAAAATGAAAAAAGTATATTATGCTGTAATAGGACTCTTGCTATTACTCTTGCTTGGCACAGTGCTTGTACCCATTCTCTTTAAAGGTAGAATAATTGAATTGGTTAAGAAAACAGCCAACGCCAATGTTAATGCCAGAATTAACTTCAGTGATGATATTTCACTTAGCATATTCTCAAATTTCCCAGATTTTACATTAGGCATGAAAGAACTTTCCGTTGTTGGTATCAATGAATTTGAGAATGATACCTTGGCATACCTAAAAGAATTTTCAGCTTCACTGGATCTGATGTCTGTGATTACTGGCGATCAGATTAAAATTCGTAAAGTGGCACTAAATCAACTATATCTTAATATGCTGGTGCTTAAGTCTGGTAATGCCAACTGGGATATTGCAAAGCCAACTGCTGACTCTGCAGAAGTGACACATGCAGACACTACTGCAAAATTTAGTATTGCACTAAAAAGTTTAGAAATTTTAGATGCTTATGTAAATTATACCGACTTAAAAGGTGCTACTTCTGCTAAATTAAGCCATTTGAATTATACGCTTCAGGGCGACCTTACAAAGGATTTAGCCCAACTAAGTATGCTACTCAATATCGATGAAACAACTATTTCACAATCGGGAGTTAGGTATTTGAATCAGGTAAAAACAACATTGAAGGCAGCCATTGAAGCTGATAATAAGAATGCCAAGTACACATTTAAGGAAAATGAAATCGGATTAAATGAGTTGTTATTTTCATTTGACGGCTTTCTACAAATGGTAAATAATGATATAGTCATCGACCTTAAATATGCAGCGGCAAAAGCAGATTTTAAAAGTTTTCTTTCGCTTGTACCTGGTATGTATACCAAGGATTTTGGTAGTATTCAAACATCGGGTAAACTAGGTTTCAACGGCTTTGCCAAAGGAACCTACAATCAAAATCAGCTCCCGGCTTTTGCTTTTAACTTACTGGTTGAAAATGCTATGTTCAAGTATCCCGACCTTCCTTCAGCAGCCAATAATATTCAAATCAATCTTGCAATAACTAATCCGGACGGGAATATAAACCATACAAGTATAGACTTATCCAAGTTTCATGTTGAAATGGCTGGTGACCCCTTCGATGCCAAAATGCTTATAAACAATCCTGTTCAAGAACCAAAAATAGATGCCTCATTAAAAGGACAGATTAATCTGGCTAACATCAGTAAATTAGTTCCTTTACAACAAGGAGTTGAAATAGCAGGAATAATAAATAGTGATGTCAAAGCTCAAGGAAAGGTATCAACGCTCCAACAAGGTGCATATGAAAACTTTGACGCTTCAGGCACAATTAGCTTTAGCAATATAGTTTACAAAGCGCCTGATTTGCCTAAACAATTTAACCTTCGCAAATCTGAAATTCATTTTAATCCTGGTATGGTTAGATTAAATTCATTCGATGCTACAATTGGAAACTCTGATATGCAACTAACAGGTGAATTAACAAACTTTTTCCCTTATCTATTTAACAATGGAACCATTAAAGGTGTGCTTAATTTTAATGCTACCTCAATTGATGCCAATCAGTTCATGAGCAATAGCCCACGAACCGCAGCAAATACAAACCCTGATACAGCATCATTATCAGCACCCCAAATCCCTTCAGATATTGATTTTACTTTAAACAGTAAAATTGACAAGTTGCTATACACCAACATGGAAATCACAAATTTCAATGGGCAGGTTAAAATAGCTGAACAGAAATTATCATTTAATAAAGTTGTATTACAAGCATTGGGATCCGATATCTCGTTAAATGGTTTTTATGAAACCACAAATCCAAAGAAACCGAATGTTTCAATGGATTTTGGTATTCGTAATTTGGATATTCAGAAAGCATTTGCCACGTTTAATACTGTTAAGCAAATGGCACCAATAGCCGAAAATACCAAAGGAACCATGTCCGTTTCATTTAATCTAAGTACGGCTCTTGATCAGAAATTGAACCCGGATTATAAATCACTGTTTGCTGAAGGCATACTTACCATACCAAACGCAGATATAGAAGGAGTAAAAGTATTTGAGAAATTAGGTGATGTCCTTAAAAATGATAAAATTAAAAAGCCAACACTATCAAATATCTATATTAAATTCAAAGTTCAGGAGGGTAGGGTATTTACCCAGCCCTTTGATATCAATTTGTCGGGACAAAAAATGACTTTAAGTGGAAGTACCGGCATTGATCAATCAATAGATTATACCGCAACTGCACCGGTAAACCGCAAAGATTTGGGGGCAATTAATTCTGCTTTGGAAAATATGATGGCTGCAGCAAATAAGCAGATAGGTAACAGTTTAAAGATGAGCGGACTGATTGATGTAGGAATTAAAATAGGCGGCACTTTTAGCAATCCTGCCATATCAACGAATTTGGAGGATATAGCAAAGCAGGAAGCAGCTAGTTTAAAAGATCAGCTTGGAGCAGAACTTGAAGCAAAGAAGAAAGAGTTGGAAGCCAAAGCACGCGCTGAGGCAGATAAACTTAAAACTGAAGCCGAAAAGGCAAGACGTGATGCAGAGGCCAAAGCACGCGCTGAAGCGGATAGATTAAAAACAGAAACTGATAAAGCAAGAAGGGAAGCTGATGCAAAAGCTAAAGCTGAGGCGGAAAAGGCAAAAAATAAAGCCGAAGAAGAAGCTAAGAAAAAACTTAAAGGGTTGTTCCCGCGTTAAACAAGAATATATAATACATTCAATTCATGAAAAACCTATTTATCTTTTCAGCAATCGCTCTGGCATTAGTTAGCTGTGGCGGTGGTAATCAGCAGTCAAAAACAGATAATACCGGTTCAGAACAACAGGCAACTCCTCAAACCTATGAATTTACTATAAACGCCATTGGAAATACCATGGCAGAGATGAGTTACGATACAAAGGAATTAAAAGTAAAGGCCGGTTCTAAGGTTAAAGTAAATCTAACTAATAAGGGTAATGATGCCGCCATGCTTCATAATATTGTTTTTGTAAAACAGGGCACCGAAAAAGAGGTTGCCATGGAAGGGCTAAATCTAAAAGATCAGAATTATTTCAACTCAGCAAATCCAAACGTACTTGCTGGTTCTGCTGTTAGTCAGCCAGGTGCAACCGTAACCATGGAGTTTACCGCACCAGACCCTGGTACATATACTTATATATGCACTTACCCTGGACATTGGATGGCCATGCAAGGCACACTAATAGTAGAGTAAATCTAAATAAACTTTATAAAAGCCTCTTTATGAGGCTTTTTTTGTTTTAATAAAAGTTCATTCAGGTTTCATTACTTTTGGAACACCATTTGTATAATACACACTAAATCTAAATAACTATGATACGTAAATTATTAATTGCGCCAGCCATTGGTTCCCTAATCTTCTTTGCCTCATGCGCCAACAGAAAAGTTACCAGAATCAATCCAAATCAGCAAACAGATATAAGTGGCCGCTGGAATGATACTGATTCGAAGTTAGTAGCAAATGAAATGATTACCGATGTGCTTGCTCGCCCATGGCGCTCAGAGTTTGAGCAGAAATATGGCAAAAAACCAACTGTAATTGTAGGTAGCGTAAAAAACAAATCTTCTGAGCACATAGAGTCATTAACCTTTATTAAGGATATGGAAAAAGCATTTATTAACTCAGGAACAGTATCTGTAGTTCAATCTGCCGATGAAAGAAATCAGGTAAGGGAAGAGCGGAACGATCAGCAAACATTTGCTTCTGAAGAAAGCCGCAAAAAATGGGGAAAAGAAAAAGGAGCAGATTTTATGCTAAATGGTGTAATTACCTCAATAGTAGACCAGTATAAAAATCAAAAAACAGTGGCCTACCAGATTAATTTGGAACTCACTAACCTTGAAACCAATGAAAAGGTTTGGATTGGTGAGAAAAAAATTAAAAAGTATATAAAAAACTAAGCTGTCAAATTACCTTAAGTGAAATCTCTCAAAAGAAACAGTATAATTTACTGCTTTCTTCTTTCTTCTCTTGTTATTGGCTCATGTGCAACATATTATCATAAGAATGAGGCACTAATGCAGGCCGTATACAGAGGCGATTTGGAGTCAGCTGAGAACCTTTTGGATGATCACAGAATCCAGAGAAAGAAAGATGTGCTGCTTTACTATTTTAATCGTGGAACTGTACTCTGGATGAATGATAAGCCTGAAGAGAGTAATAAATACTTTAGATTGGCAGACTATTATATAGAGGACTATCAAAAAAGCTTGTCTACTAAAGCTATTTCTTTAATTACCAATCCTAAAGTTGAGCCTTATCCTGGAGAGTATTTTGAACAAATCTTACTGCATTATTACACCGCTCTTAATTATGCCCAGTTAGGCAAATTGGATGAAGCATTGGTTGAAGCGAAGCGTATGTTAATCAAAATGCAAAGAATAACAGATTACACGAAAGGTAAGAATAAATATAAGCGAGATGCTTTTGCACATAACTTGCTTGGTATTATTTACGATGCACAGCGTGATTATAATAATGCATTTATTGCCTATAGAAATGCGTACGAGGTATATAAGGAGGATTACCAGGTTCAGCTTTCAACCCCGGTGCCTTTGCAACTAAAGAAAGATTTGATTAGAACCGCTCATTTAAGCGGATTTTACGAAGATCGCAGCAAGTATGAGGCAGATTTCCGACTTACATATACGCCTGAGAATCCTTCTTCAGGAAACTTGATATTCTTTTGGAATAATGGCTTTGGGCCCGTTAAAGATGAGGCAAGTATCAATTTCTCAATTTCTCCTGCAGGTGGTGGTTGGGTTAATTTCGTTAACCATGATTTGGGGTTAAATTTCCCTTATTATGTAGGCGACTCAGAGCAAAGCAACAGCCTTTCTAGGCTTAAAATAATCCGCGTGGCATTTCCTAAATACATTACAAGGCAACCTTTTTATACCAAAGCAATACTTTTTAATGATTCCTTAAGCATTCAGGCATCTCTTGAGTTGGCTGAAAATGTAAATGCAATTGCATATAAATCTCTTGAAGATAGAATGGTTAAAGAGTTGAGCGAAGCATTAATTAGGTTGGCTCTAAAGCAAGCTGCAGAAGAAATGGTTCGGGGGAAAAATCAGGGTTTGGGAGCAGCGCTCAGTATTGTAAATGCTGTAACTGAACAGGCTGATACGAGAAACTGGCAATTGCTTCCTTATTCAATAAACTATACCCGGATAATAATGCCGCAAGGTAAACACCAGTTAACATTAAAAACAACAGGGGATGCAAATGAGTCAGATCAAACTGTTTTTACTTTCAATATTGGAAACCGTCAAACAACTTTTGGTGTATTTCATTCCATACAGTTTAAAGGGTATCTGGCATACTAGAAAGAAATAGGAGCATCTATTCCGGCTGATTATAGCTGTCTTTTATGCGTATCGGTTACCTACCCAAACAAATCTCTTTGAAACAAATTCAGTGTTAGTGAAACTTGCATTTCCCGCAGCATTTCCTCCTGTAACGTGATAGTCGCTGAATGCAGCATGTGAGTTGATAAATGCAGCTCCGGTAAAGTTAAATGAAACAGGAGTAAAAACACTATTCATTGCCTCAGCTATCATTTCCATCGTGCTTTTTTCTGTGCTGTATGCACCACAAGTGATAGCCCCCTTAGATGTAGCCAGTTTCTGAGCGCAATCAATCGATTCAGCCGTTGATGATGTCTTTATAATAAAAACAATAGGTCCAAAACATTCTTGAGAATATACATCTGAATTACTCTTATCTAGCTCAACAACAATGGGTGTGGCAATTCTTGCATCAGGAAATTCTTCGTTCTTAATAGTCTTGCTCTCAAGCAATACTTTACCTGCCAAGTTGTGAGCATTCTTAACTCTGCCTATTGTTAATTCTGATTGAACTGCTCCCAAAGTTGCTGCACCGGCTTTCGGATGATCAACCAATGCAGCAATTGCATCACAAATATGCTTTGCAGCTTCGTCAAAGCTCAAAACCCCATCATTCGTCTTAACTCCTGAAGCAGGAATAAAAATATTTTGAGGTGCAGTGCACATCTGACCAGTATACAAGGTAGCACTAAAAGCAATATTCTGCGCCACTGCTTTAAAATCTGCAGTAGAGTCTATAATTACAGAGTTTACTCCTGCCTTCTCGGTAAAAGTTGTTTTACCTAATCCCTCAATATAATCACCAAACTCACTTCCACCTGTATAATCTATAAGCTTAATATCAGGGTGTAATGCCAACTCTTTGGTAATGGGCCTTGAAAGTGTATCAGTTGCAATTTGGATCGTAAGGGGTTCTATGCCGTCTTCTTTAAATAATCGCTGTATTTCCCCTACTACAATTGCTATTGGAAGTACTGCTCGTGGATGAGGTTTAATAATAACAGCATTGCCTGTCATCAAACTCGCATAAACGCCTGGCACCGTATTCCATATCGGAAAAGTTGAGCAACCAATAACAAGTGAAACTCCCTTAGGTACAGGTTTCCAAGTTTTATGAAGTTTTAAATCAAATTTCCCCATGGGCTTTACCCAGTCAGTTGCAAAAACATGCTTGGTTAATTCATTGTAGGCAACAGTAATGGCTTCTAAAGCCCTGTCGTTAGAATGAGGTCCTGATGCCTGAAACGACATCATAAATGATTGTCCGGTAGTGTGCATGGTGGCATAAGCAACATCAAAAAAGCGGTTCTTAATTCGTTCTAAAGACTCGATAAGAATCCCAGCTCTCTCTTCAATTGAAACACTACTCCACTTTTTACCGGCATTTCTGGCATTAGCAATATAACTTTCCGCTGATAATTGAGGATATTTTACACCTATACCAAGTTGCAGATAAGGAGATATTTCTTCGCCTGCAAATCCTAAATCTGCTTCCTGTAATAACTCTCTGAAATTAGTATTCATGATTGAACTCAAATAAGCCTTGGCTATCGTATCAGCCTCTTCTCCATAGAATTTAGGTAATTCCGGATATGGGGTATAGTAAACTCTTTTCTCTAAGGCTTGCCTAGCGTCATTTAATAGCTGTGCATGTTTGCTAAAGTAACTCATATAATGATGTGTTAAATAATAAGTTGCGAAAATAGAGCCATACGGGTAATAAATCCAATAGAATTGCTGCATAAAAAAAGCTCCTTTTTTTTGCCCTGTATTACAAGCGTATATGAAGTTTTTTAAAAATAAATTAGCAGATAACAAATATCCACTTACCTTTGCCGTCCCGTTATCAAAAACGGTTGTTATCAAAAATGTTCTATTAAATCTTGCCTAAAGATTATTCTAATATAATCTTTTGTTTTTTAGCCTTGCTAATCACGAGGATAAAAAGAAAAGGCATCCGCGAAAAAAAATATTTTAGAAAAACCTTGACAAAATATAAAAATCGCTTACCTTTGCAACCCCTTTTAGAAATAAAGGGGAAATTAAATTAGAAATATCAGCCGAAAGGCAACAGATATAATGTTCTTTGAAGTGATGAAATAGCGGACCCTTGTAATAACATATTACAAGAGTTTCAAATCCATAAGTCAGACAATCAAATAATCTTTTACTACGGAGAGTTTGATCCTGGCTCAGGATTAACGCTAGCGGCAGGCATAATACATGCAAGTTGAACGGGATCAGTTGTAGCAATACGACTGTGAGAGTGGCGCACGGGTGCGTAACACGTATGCAACCTACCTTAAACTGGGGAATAGCCCCTCGAAAGAGGGATTAATACCGCATAACGAGGCGTGTAGGCATCTACACTCCTCTAAAACTCCGGTGGTTTAAGATGGGCATGCGGCTGATTAGCTAGTTGGTGAGGTAATGGCTCACCAAGGCTACGATCAGTAGGGGGTCTGAGAGGATGTCCCCCCACACTGGTACTGAGACACGGACCAGACTCCTACGGGAGGCAGCAGTAGGGAATATTGGACAATGGGGGAAACCCTGATCCAGCCATGCCGCGTGCAGGATGACTGCCCTATGGGTTGTAAACTGCTTTTGTACGGGAAGAAACCACATTACGTGTAATGTGTTGACGGTACCGTGAGAATAAGGATCGGCTAACTTCGTGCCAGCAGCCGCGGTAATACGAAGGATCCTAGCGTTGTCCGGATTTACTGGGTTGAGAGGGTGCGTAGGCGGACTTTTAAGTCAGTGGTGAAAGCCTGCAGCTTAACTGTAGAATTGCCATTGAAACTGAAAGTCTCGAGTGTGGTTGAGGTAGCTGGAATGTATCATGTAGCGGTGAAATGCTTAGATATGATACAGAACTCCAATTGCGAAGGCAGGCTACTAAACCATAACTGACGCTGAGGCACGAAAGCGTGGGGATCAAACAGGATTAGATACCCTGGTAGTCCACGCCCTAAACGTTGCATACTCGGTTTTGGCGATATACAGTCAGGACCCAAGCGAAAGCGTTAAGTATGCCACCTGGGAAGTACGATCGCAAGATTGAAACTCAAAGGAATTGACGGGGGCCCGCACAAGCGGAGGAGCATGTGGTTTAATTCGATGATACGCGAGGAACCTTACCTGGGCTTGAATGTGAGTGACCGCTGCCGAAAGGTGGCTTCCCCGCAAGGGGCACAAAACAAGGTGCTGCATGGCTGTCGTCAGCTCGTGCCGTGAGGTGTTGGGTTAAGTCCCGCAACGAGCGCAACCCCTATCTTTAGTTGCCATCAGGTTATGCTGGGGACTCTAAAGAGACTGCCTGTGTAAACAGTGAGGAAGGTGGGGATGACGTCAAGTCATCATGGCCCTTACGTCCAGGGCTACACACGTGCTACAATGGGCGGTACAATGAGTCGCGACATGGTAACATGAAGCTAATCTCAAAAAACCGTTCTCAGTTCGGATTGAGGTCTGCAACTCGACCTCATGAAGTTGGATTCGCTAGTAATCGGATATCAGCAACGATCCGGTGAATACGTTCCCGGGCCTTGTACACACCGCCCGTCAAGCCATGGGAGTTGGGAGTGCCTGAAGTCCATAACCGCAAGGAATGGCCTAGGGCAAAACCGATGACTGGGGCTAAGTCGTAACAAGGTAACCGTACCGGAAGGTGTGGTTGGACCACCTCCTTTCTAGAGTTTAGGATTTCGAAACTATGTCTGCTATTTCACTCATCTTCAATTTATTGTTCTTTAAACTTGGTAAAGCCTTAGTGCAACCAATAGCTAAATCAGGAGGTACTAACCTTCCGAGTATGCTTGATTAATCACATAGTCTCGTAGCTCAGTTGGTTAGAGCGCTACACTGATAATGTAGAGGTCCCCAGTTCAAATCTGGGCGGGACTACAACATCATTTGCTATTGGGGAATTAGCTCAGCTGGCTAGAGCACCTGCCTTGCACGCAGGGGGTCAACGGTTCGAATCCGTTATTCTCCACCATCTGGTATAAATCTTTTTATGCTAGTAAAGTTCTTTGACATATTGAAAGAAAACACAATTTTACATAAGAGTAAGAGTAACCTCAAATTTTAGGATATTAAATAATCTTAAGTTACTAAGGGCGTATGGGGGATGCCTTGGCTCTCAGAGGCGATGAAGGACGTGCCAAGCTGCGAAAAGCTACGGGGAACTGCTGAGAAGTTTTGATCCGTAGATGTCCGAATGGGGAAACCCGTCAGTTAATCTGACTTAAAGCCAACCCGCTGAACTGAAACATCTAAGTAAGCGGAGGAATAGAAAACAATTTAGTGATTCCCTAAGTAGTGGCGAGCGAACAGGGAACAGCCCAAACCAGTAATGTTTCGGCATTGCTGGGGTTGTAGGACTGCAACGTGGAATATATAAATGAAGTTGAATTACTTGGAAAAGTAAGCAACATAGGGTGATAGCCCCGTAAACGTAAGTTTATATTACCTAGCAGTATCCTGAGTAGCGCGGGGTCGGAGACGCCTTGCGTGAATCTGCCAGCACCATCTGGTAAGGCTAAATACTACTGAGAGACCGATAGCGAACTAGTACTGTGAAGGAAAGGTGAAAAGAATCCCGAACAGGGAAGTGAAAAGAATCTGAAACCATACGCTTACAAGCGGTCAGAGCTCCTTTGTGGAGTGATGGCGTGCCTTTTGCATAATGAGCCTACGAGTTAGTCTTTACTGGCAAGGTTAAGGTCCTCTGGACCGCAGCCGAAGCGAAAGCAAGTCTGAATAGGGCGCTTAGTCAGTAGAGCTAGACGCGAAACCTGAGTGATCTACCCATGACCAGGATGAAGTGACGGTAACACGTCATGGAGGTCCGAACTCATTAGCGTTGAAAAGCTACGGGATGAGTTGTGGGTAGGGGTGAAAGGCTAATCAAACTGGGAGATAGCTCGTACTCCCCGAAATGTTTTTTGGAACAGCCTCGAGTAAGAGTGTCACAGAGGTAGAGCTACCAATTGGGTGAGGGGGTGTCAAAACCTACCGAGCTCAGATGAACTCCGAATACTGATGACATGTTTCTCGGGAGTGAGCCCTTGGGTGCTAAGGTCCGAGGGCGAGAGGGAAAGAACCCAGACCATCGGCTAAGGTCTCCAAATCTAAACTAAGTTGAACTAACGTGGTCCAATCGCTAAGACAGCTAGGATGTTTGCTTGGAAGCAGCCATTCATTTAAAGAGTGCGTAACAGCTCACTAGTCGAGCGATCGGGCGTGGATAATAAACGGGCATCAAGTTTAGTACCGAAGCTGTGGACTTCGTAAGAAGTGGTAGGGGAGCATTCTACAGGCGCTGAAGGTGAAACGCGAGTTTTGCTGGAGCGTGTAGAAAAGCCAATGTAGGCATAAGTAACGATAAGAAAGGTGAGAAACCTTTCCACCGATAGACTAAGGTTTCCTGATCAACGTTAATCGGATCAGGGTTAGTCAGGACCTAAGGTTAAGCAAATAAGCAATACCGATGGACATCAGGTTAATATTCCTGAACCATTTGCAGTGCGAAGTGGTGACGCAGGAGTGAAAGATCCGCGAACTGACGGAATAGTTCGTTGAAGCTTGTAGATATATCTGTTGTAGGCAAATCCGCAACGGGTGTCGAAGGTGATAGTACCGCGAGTCTTCGGACAAGCGGATAGTGGTCCTAATCCAACTGCCAAGAAAACCCGCTAGCTTAAGCTGCAAATGCCTGTACCACAAACCGACACAGGTAGTCTAGGAGAAAATCCTGAGGTGCTCGAGTGATCCACGGTTAAGGAACTCGGCAAATTAACCCTGTAACTTCGGAATAAAGGGTGCCCCTCTCGGGGGGCCGCAGTGAAATGGCCCAGGCGACTGTTTATCAAAAACACATGGCTATGCAAAATCGAAAGATTAAGTATATGGCCTGACACCTGCCCGGTGCTGGAAGGTTAAGAGGGGATGTCAGCGCAAGCGAAGCATTGAATCGAAGCCCCAGTAAACGGCGGCCGTAACTATAACGGTCCTAAGGTAGCGAAATTCCTTGTCGGGTAAGTTCCGACCTG